>NZ_JYOO01000027.1 GCF_000956595.1 Priestia aryabhattai B8W22
TTTTTTATTATAAAGTTACGTGTTCTTTTTCTAACTCTTTAACACGTGCTGCAAATTCTTCTTCTGTTAAACCATGTTCTTTTACATAGCGGTTACGAGGACTTACTCGGCATTCATGTGAGCAAGCGCGTAAATATTTGTGTTCGTTTTCTTCAGAAGCTAAGATTTTCTTATTGCATTCTGGGTTTGCACAGTTAACATAGCGTTCACAAGGCTCGCCGGTAAAATGATCCTTCCCGACAATCACATGTTCTTTTTGATTAACTGGTACGCTGATGCGCTCATCAAATACATAGCACTGGCCGTCCCATAGTTCACCTTGTACTTCCGCATCTTTTCCGTATGTTACGATACCTCCGTGAAGCTGGCTTACATCCTCAAAACCTTCTTCAAGAAGCCATCCAGAGAATTTTTCACAGCGAATACCGCCTGTGCAGTACGTTAAGATTTTTTTATCTTCAAACTGATCTTTGTTGTCGCGAATCCATTCAGGAAGCTCACGGAAGTTTCGAATATCCGGACGAACAGCTCCTCGGAAGTGACCTAGATCGTATTCATAATCGTTTCGTGCATCAATTACGACCGTATTCTCATCTTGCATTGCTTGATAAAATTCTTTTGGGCTTAAGTAATTACCCGTTACACGAAGAGGATTCACATCTTCTTCTAAACGAAGAGTGACTAATTCTTTGCGGTGACGTACGTGCATTTTTTTGAACGCATGTTCATCTGCTTCGTCTATTTTAAATACAATACCTTCAAAACGAGGATCATTTTTCATCGTTTCCATGTATTTATCTGTTTGTTCAACTGTTCCTGATACCGTTCCATTGATCCCTTCAGCCGCAATTAAAATGCGTCCTTTTAATTCAAGCTCGTTACAAAATGCCAAGTGCTGAGCTGTAAACTCTTCAGGATTTTCAATTGGAGTGTACAAATAATATAGTAGTACTTGATATGGTTTTCTTTCAGTCATGTTGCTTCTTCCACCTATCTGTTTATATTTGCAAGATATAATGCATGTAGGTCGGTTATTGCGAACCGAATTAATGGTAACAATTCATTACTTAAAGGTACATTACGACAAAAACAACATCCTTTCTATAAGGATGCTTCTATCTAAAAAGTAGTATAGTGAATGATTGTTTCAAAAACATACAGTATTTAAGCCTGTAATAGTATAACATATCAAAGCTCTCACTTCTAGGATTTGTTTTTAAATAAAGTTTTACTGCCGTGATACGTTCTATATGAATGTTCTCGTGCATACATGATGAGATATGAATCTTTGAGATCGGGGGCGAAAATGATGCCTTTTTACACATTAAAAGACGGTGCAACTTTGTACTATGAACAACAAGGAGAAGGAACACCTGTTATTTTCATTCACGGAGTATGGATGAGCAGTCGTTTTTTTCATAGCCAGCTTTCTTTTTTTTCGAAACAGTATCAGACTGTTCTGTTGGATTTAAGAGGACACGGAAATTCAAGTCATACTCCATACGGTCACACAATTTCTACTTATGCTCGTGATGTGCATGAGTTTATAAACTCTCATCGATTAAAAGACGTCATATTAGTAGGCTGGTCGATGGGTGCTTTTGTTGTGTGGGAATATTTAAAACAATTTGGTGAAGAAAATGTAAAAGGTAATGTTATTGTAGATGAAATGGCTTCAGACTTTAAGTGGCCGGACTTCCCAATCGGTGCATTTGATTTACCTGCGCTTATTTCGCTCATGCAAGGTATTCAACTTAATCGAACAAGTACGTTAGAAAGTTTTATTCCGCTTATGTTTAAGGATGAGTTAACCGAAGAAAATAAACATTGGATCATGAAAGAAGTAACGAAAATGCCCGAGTCGATAGCCAGTGCTATTTTGTTTGATCAATCCATTGTGGACTATCGAGAGTTTCTCCCGTTTATTACAACTCCTACTTTACTGTGCTTTGGAAAAGAAGAAAAGCTCATTCCTGTAGCGGCTGGAAGACATATTCAAAAGCTGATTTCAGGTTCTGTACTTGAAGTATTTGAAAACAGCTGCCACTGCCCTTTTCTAGAAGAAGGCGACCGATTTAACAAAGTTGTAAGTGATTTTATCGAGCATATCTAATTTACAAATTTAAAGAAGCAGCGCTTTACCTCCGCTGCTTCTTTAAATGAAACCTTCTATGCGTTTATGTATCACTATGCTTAAGGTAAGAAAACCTCGCGTCCGTCATAGGCAAAGCTTACGTTTTTATCTAAAAGCATCTCAGCGTGCTTTCTGATATCGATATCATGTGATAAATGAGTAAACACCACGTTTTTTGCCTGCAGCTTCGCTTTAATCTCCATTGCCTCTGTCACATCATATACGGATCTTTTTTCTTTTTGAAGATATTCTTTCCAGAAAGATGTACCGAATATCAGTAAATCTAAGTGGTAAAAAGGCTTCCACTGTTCATTTGTCACATTAAAAGAATCGGATACATACGCCCAGCGTTCGCCTTGTTTTTGATGGACTACAATGCCGTAGGAATAACCGTTAAATCCGTGATTTACTTTATGAAACGTAATGATCGTTTCTCCTCTTTCCCATTTTAACGTGCCATTAAAGGTAAGCCCTTTTCTTTTTGCGAGATAAGGAAATCTTTCGATTAACTCATTGATGACTTCAGGCGCTCCTACGACTTCTGTATTTACATTATTCCAGTAGCATAAGTCGGCTAAATCTCCTAACCCAGAAACATGGTCGTTGTGAGGGTGAGTAATCAAGACGGTAGAAGGGATTTTTTTGTTATTGTATAAATGAAATTGATATTTAAAATCAGGTGATACATCAATCAAAAACACGTTACCGTCCAGTGTAAACTGTGCGCTAGGTCTTGTGCGTTGATTTAATGGATCTTTTTCCGTGCATACTTTACAGTCACATAATAATCGAGGCACCCCTTGAGCATCGCTCGTCCCGTAAAATAAAAGCTTGTTCATATTCTGTTTCCCCCTCAAGGTCTATCTCTGTAATCAAAGACATGCCCTATGTTTTTCTGTTCTTTTATTAACTATTTTTTATTTGTCGTTTTAGCGTAAAATGAGCTTTTATATAAAACAGCCAGTCTTTTTAACGACTGGCTTTGCGGTAATCACTATAAAAGCATTTTTTTGTGCGTTTTCTATTGCTTTCTTTCTTCATCTCTTTCAACAATATGCTGAAGAATAGATAATTTGTTTGTCCAAAATTGTTCGTAATAAGAAAGCCAATCTTTTATTTCTTTCAAAGGCTCTGGCTGAAGATGATACACTTTTTCTCTTCCTTTTTTCTGTCCATGAACTAAGTCTGCTTCTGAAAGTATATGAAGATGCTTGACAATAGCGGTACGGCTTATTGAAAAATGAGACGTTATTTCTGAAATAGGCAATTCTTTTTCAGAAAGCAGCTCAAGTACTTTTCTTCGAGTAGGATCAGCAATGGCTTGAAAGATATCATGCTTGGCAGCTGGTGAAGTCATTTAGTTTTCAACAACCTTTCGAAGTTTTTCATTCACGAGACTAATCCACCCGTAACTCATTCTATTTCGTACCACTGAACTCTTTTCGTTTGCTTTTTCAAGAAGTGTTTCAGCTTCTTTCCATCCGCTATGAACAAGCGTAAATTCAGTTTGATTACCCATTTCTTTTAAGGTAAACGAAACGATCCATCCATCCGTATCCCAAGAGAAAGAAAGGTAGTTTGGTGCATCTATTTCTAATACTTTACACGGAGATGGCCCAAAAGGCGATTGTAAATGAAATTCATATCCTACCTGAGGCTGGAAATCATTAGGCATGAACCATTGTTGGAGCCCTTCTGCCGTTGCGACTTTATCCCAAACTTTTTGAATTGGCGCGTTAAACATTATCGTTTGTTTTACATCTTCTAATACACTTTTATCATTCATCGTTATCTTCATTCTCCTTTTTTAAAAAATAACACCAAAAGGTTTTATATATAAACAATATAACACCTTTTGGTTTCATGTCAATTCCTCTTTTAAAAAATGAAATCCTTCAATATATCTCCGTTCTTTGATAAAGAACTTTGTTATGATGTTGAATGAGTGCATTTTGTTATATTTAAAATATATCTTTTAAACGATGCTTCGTCCGCTTTGTGCCAATGCATAATGAATGCCATGCTGCAGTGTTTGAAAACAATCATATTTTGATAAATCAATATGAGTCTCTGATATAACTAAGCCTAAGTCAGCAGAAATTCCTACTAAAATGGTTTTTGTACCAATCAGGGACGCTGCTGCACCTAATTTTTCGATAAGGCTTGCCGTATATTCAGTAAGTTCTTTATCCAATCCGGTTAAATCCAGCACAAGATAATTAGCCTGATGTTTTGGGAGGTTATTTAGTGTATTAACAATCAAATCTTCCGTTCGATCCTCGTCGTATTTGCCAATCAAAGGAACGACGACTATGCCTTCCAAAACCGGAATAATAGGAGAAGACAGCTTTTTAATAAGATCTTTTAACTCTGCTGTTTTTTCTGCTACAATGTTTTCCAAATGTTCTATTTTCTGCGCTTCTTTTCTTCTGGCTAATTGATGAATATTTTGAGTGATATCAATGTTGGAAGGGAAGTATTCTACTGTGGTGCATTCATGCCCTTCTATTTGATGTTGAATCACCTTGTACCAAATATTTGTTCCGAATAGTCCTGTAAAAATCCCTGCATAATGGGCCGGAAGAAAATTTCCTCCCTTTGTTTTTTTTTGCGCCACGTTAATTTTATGTTCCCAACTGTCTTTTAATTCAGCAGATAGAGTTTTACTTTCAGGATTTAAATATTTGATGGTTGTTTTTCCCCATCCAGCCGAAGCGTATGTATTGGTAATTAACTCAGCCGCTTCAAAAACCGTTACGCCTTTCATATTTTGAAAGTACTCTCCTACTACTAATCCTTGTCGGAAACCAGTGGTTTCCAGTACTACCGAAGCTGCCTCTTCTCCAGATATTTCTTCGATTGTATCAAACAATGTTTTCATCGCAGAAGAAATCCAAAAAAGGATCGCATCTTCTCCTTCAAAGCTAAATTGTCCTTTTTCTAAATCCCAAGCAAAACTAAGACCACCTATATCAATATTCTTTTTTTCACCCATGGCGGAATCTCCTTTTTATAAAGTTCTTACCTTCTTTATATTTTATCTTATATTGAAGAAGCTGGTAATAAAAATTGTTGCATATTTTCTATTGCTTGTCTAACCATTACCCATGTTTTCAATTAATGAAAAAGAAAGGTGAATGCTATAGAACTTTGAATTCGCCAACCTTTCTTTCTTTTGTATCAAACATACATGATAAAAAGGGAGAAAAGCAAATTGTAATATAACATCACATTACGTTATAATATAATTATATTCAAAAAAAAGTCTTTAGGAAAGAGGAGGAAAAAGATGAAGTTAAATACTCATAGCTCTACGCCTTTATATATGCAGTTAAAACAGGCTATTACAGAAGATATTAATAAAGGAGTTTATACTCCGGGTGAAAAACTTCCAATTGAAACGGATTTGTGCGATATATACGGAGTAAGTCGAATTACGGTAAGAAAAGCCGTATTAGATTTAGTAGAAGAAGGCCTTCTGATACGTCAGCAAGGAAAAGGAACCTTTGTTCAATATCCAAAAGCTAAGAGAGAGCTGTTTGCCGTTAATGGGCATACAGAGTATATGTCGGAATTAGGGAAAGTACCGCAGACTAAAATTTTGTCTTTTGGTATAAAACCTGTAAAAGCTCCTGTGGCAAAGATGTTATCAATCCCTCCAGAAAGTGAAGTCCTTGAACTGCAGCGCATCCTGTATTATGACGACCAGCCTCTTACCTTAGAAATTTCTCACTACTCCTTAGAATTGTTACCACATTTAGATCAGCACGTCCATAATTCAGTTTCAATGTACGATATTATAAAAAATAAGTACAATATTGCTCCGGTTCATAATAAAAAATTATTGAACATGGTATTTGCAAATGTGGATGAAGCAAAACATTTAGAGTGTGAAGTCGGAGAGCCTCTGTTTAAAGTGGAAAAAGTAGCGTATGATTCACAAAAAAGACCGATTCATTCATCCTTTCTACACTACCCTGCGAATCGCGTTACGTTCACTATAGACAGTTCTAATGCTTAATAAAATAGCGCCTTGCTTTAGAAGCAAAGGCGCTATTTTATTCACTTTAAAACCATTTCACAGTCTGTATGATATTCTTTTCCATATCCAAATGCTCCGTAATTTTGACAAGTTTGTGATGCCACCAATGATCCATTATGGAGGGCTTTGGCTATATTTTTTTCTGGTAGATAAGAAGAAAGAAAACCAGCTATAAAAGAATCTCCAGCCCCAAGCGTATCCACTACATTTGTAGGAATTATAGGCTGTTTAAATAACTGATTTCCGACTGATAATAAAGCTCCCTCTTCTCCTCTTGTCACGCATACGACACTGGTTCCTAACAAGTGTACTCGCTTTATTAAATTCATACACTCTTCTTCTGGCAGGCTGCTTCCTGAGAAGAATGCATAGCTGATATATGGACATACTTGCTGTAAATATTCCTCATCGTATCTCGTAGAAAAATCAAAGGAAATATCAATGATTTTATGTAGCAACGGAAGGTCAGATTCTAAATGACTAAAAACGCTCGTATGAAGAAGATCGTGCTGACGAATATAGGCTAAATCCGATTCGTTCAGCATTAGTTTTAATCTAGATTGAACGCCCCCTTTATTTGATCCTACAAAAATTCGATCACCTTGTTCGTCAAGTGTTACAACCGCCATTCCATTCTCGCCTACAGCTCTTCTTACTCTGCTAATATCCATCTTTTCTTGCTGCAGAGTATTTACTACATGCTCTGCCGATTCGTCATTCCCCACGATTCCCATATAGGAAGACTGATGATTGCTCAATCTATTATAAAATACGGCCACATTTAGCGCGTTGCCGCCTGGATAGATCTTTCCTTGATCTTTATAGTAATCTACTACATTATCCCCTACTCCAATTAGTTTCATCTGCTTATCCTCCTATTATTTAACACTTCCGTTAGCAATGCCACGGATAAAATATTTTTGCATAAATAAAAACAACATAACAATCGGTGCTGCTGAAATGGTCAGTCCAGCTAGTAATACCCCCCAATCTGTTTGCAAAGCGTCTCTAAATTGCATTAATCCTGCTGGGATTGTACGCAAACTGTCGTCGTCAATAAAGATAATGGCAAACATAAATTCATTCCATGTGTAGTAAGCTGTCAAAATTGTCGTTGTTAATAAAATGGGCGTGCTCATTGGAATAAAAATCCGAAATAAAATCCCCAAGCTTGTACATCCATCTAACCGAGCTGCTTCCTCCAGTTCTTTTGGAATCGAAAGAAAATAAGCTCGAATTAACAAAATGGTTAAAGGAATTCGATAAGCAACATAAGGCAGAATCAGCGCCAAGTGTGTATTATAGATTCCAAGTTTTTGAATAATGCTATACAAAGGAATTAAACTTACCTGAGGAGAAAGCATAAGCCCTCCCAGACATATAATAAGGACAATAGCTTTTCCTTGAAACTCAAAGCGTGATAGTCCATAAGCTCCTAAGGCACTGACCAGAACCGTCAAAAAACAAGACGCGCCCGTGACGATCACACTGTTTAAAAAGTAAGAAGATATTCCGCTTTTCCACGCGGTCACGTAATTTTCAATTAGCCAAGTATGCGGCATAGACCAGCTGTGAGTAAAGATTTCATCCGTGCTTTTAAAAGAACTTATAATCATCCAAAGCAAAGGATACGCAATGACGATAAAATAGACGATCAGTCCGACATATACTATCGTTACACCTGTGTACCTCTTCTTTTTTCTTTCTTCAGCGGCTGTATTGACAACATTAGGTAAGGTGACATTTGTTTTAGGCATCTGCATCAAGCGTCTTCCTTTCCTGTTTTAAATGCTTTCATTTGAACAAGAGAAATCAACAGCGTAATAATTAAAATGACAGTAGCAATTGAAGAAGCGTAGCCCATCATATCTTTCGAAAAGGCTGTTTTGTATAAATACGTACTTAGGACTTCAGATGATGTACCCGGTCCGCCTCCAGTTAAAATATAAGGTTCATTAAATACTGTAAAAGCACCAGTGAGTGTTAAAATAACAGCTACAAATGTCATTTCTTTTGTTTGCGGTACAGTAATATGAAAGAACATTTTAAACTTATTAGCGCCGTCTATTTCAGCTGCTTCATACAGTTCAGGTGAGATTTTTTGTATCGCTACAATATATAGCATGGCAATATAGCCGATAGACTGCCACTGAGATACAGCAATTACTGCATAAATAGCCGTATCACTGTCTCCTAGCCAAGGTTTTGCCAACGAATCTAATCCAATCATTTTGAGTACTTGATTTAAAAGCCCTACTTCAGGGTTGTAAAAAAAAGTAAACAACAAAGCGATAACGGTCATCGAAACGACTACTGGTAAAAAATAAACCGTTCGAAAAAAAGGAGAAAACTTTCGAATAAGTTTATCTTCTAAAACGGCAGCCACAATCAGACCTCCACCCACTTGAAAAATAATTGAAATGACCGCATAAAGAATATTATTTTTCAGTGCTTGATAAAAGACAGGGTCTTTAAATAAGTGAACATAATTATCTATTCCTACAAAAACCTTGTCTGGTGAAAATGTACTCCACTCATAAAGACTATCCCAAATATTCTGAAAAATAGGGAGGTACACAAGTAGCAAAAAAGCAAATGCAGGAAGAAGATATAAATAAGGGGTTAGCTTATTGCGTTTTAACATTGCTTTTTCACTTCCTTACTTTTTAGATTCAGCACGAACACTCGCTGCCGCTTTTTGTACATCTTTCATTACTTCTTTAGGTGTTTTATCACCATTTAGCATAAGCTGAGCGCCTGTTAAATAAGCATCTGCAATTCGAGCATCGATTGCCATATCAAACCATGGAGCCATCTCTTTGGCTTGTAAAATATTATCTACTGCTTCTAATTGCTCCGGGGTTGAATTAATGCTGTTAGCCGTATCATTTACTGCACTGTATTTCCCTACTTCTTTTACTAGCTTTTCACCCATTTGTTTTGATGTTAAAAATTCAAGAAATTCCATCGCTTCTTTTGGATGCTTTGTTTTAGAAGAAATCATAAACCCTTCAGGTGATCCAGTTAAATTAGTAGCGTTTCCTTTTCCGTCCTCCACTTTAGGAAAATTAAACATGCCAATCTTAAATTTCGTTGGACCAAAAAGCTTAATTTCAGCGGTTTCAGCATAAAACATAGCTGCTTTTCCATTTGAAAATTGTTGTCTTGCATATTCATGATCAATCGAATTTGTGTTTTTATTAAAGTAAGGAACTAATTCTTCTAATTTTTCTAGAGATTTTACATAACCTTTATCCGTGAATGTCCCAGTTTTTGAGTTATAGTCTTTTAAAAGAACGTCATGCTTTACCATGCGCTGGTTTAAGGTTCCTACGTAGTGAGAAATGGTCCACGTATCCTGGCTTCCAAACTCTAAAGCTGTATAATGCTTCTTTTTTAACACGCTTAAAACATTTAGTAGCTCGTTCCAATTTGTAGGTGCTTTTAATCCTAATTTATTGAAGATATCTTTGTTGTAAAAAAACATTTTTCCATCCATTGTAACAGGAACACCATAAATTTTATTATTAACGGTATATGGTTTAATTTGTGATTGAACAAGAGTGGAAGACCACGCTGAATCCTTCTTATAATAAGAGGTTAAATCTAAGGCTTTGTTTCCTCTGACAAATTGTCTAGCAAACTCATCGCTCCAAGAAAAGTAAACATCAGGAGGGGTATTGGTGCCTGTCATAACTTTAATTTTGTCTTTATACGAATCGTTTAAGACCGCTTCTGTTTTGATATCAATATCAGGGTGCTTTTTCTCAAATTCTTTTACAACTTCTTCAAAGTAGCTTTTTTCAGGTTCTTTTGGCCATCTGTGAAAGAATGTTAATGTTGTCTTTCCTGTGTCTGAGTCTGAAGACGTTTGTTTTCCAGCACACCCCCCGAGCATTAAAGAACAACTTAAAAGTGAGGCTAAGATTAAATTTGTCTTTTTCATATAGAAACCCCCTTATTGTAAGTGCTTTCATATTCAAGTTATACTATAATGTTTTATAACATTATAGTATAACTCGTAAGGAAAATATACAGATTTCTATCTTTATTAGGTGATTATTAATATTCTACTTTCCACATATAGCGTCTTTTACTTAAAGGATGATTGCGTGCTTCAGCTAATTCTTCGGCATATTGACGCAGTACACGGTTTAATACAAGAGGAGCAATATACCCTTGCACGTCTTTATCAATTCCTTTGAAGTCATATGCTTTTGCATCTAGAACAGTTAACTTCTTGCCGTATCGTTTAGAGAATGATAAAGCACGTTCTTCTAAAGGTCTTGTTTCATCTAGTCCAGCTAGGATGATAAAAGGTACGTTTTCATCAATAATTTCAAATGGACCGTGGAAATACTCTCCGGCGTGAATAGCGTGAGAATGAATCCACTGCATTTCCATCAAGATACAGATGCTGAATGAATATGCTGCTCCATAGTTTGAACCGCTGGCCATTGTATAAATAACCGGTTCAGACTTATGTGATTCGGCGAATTTTCTCGCATTGCTCGCTTCGTATTCGAGAGCTTTTTCATAAACAGACTGTAAATTTTCTAAGCTAGTAACTAACTTTCCAAATTTGTCGTTATTTTCTGCTACGTATAAAAGACCAAATACAAGCTGATATAAAACGCCTAAGTTTGTTTCAAAAGCATCGATATCATTCCCCCACTCATACTTAATAAAAATATCTGCGCTGTGTGCTAAAGGTGAAGTAGGTTCATTTGTTAAGGCTACAGCATAAGCGCCTTTGCTTTTAGCGAACTTAGCTGCTTCTGTAGTCTCAGGAGTTGTTCCTGACATGGAACATAAAATAACCAAGGAGTTTTTTCCTAGTTGCTGCGGATTGCGGTGGATAAATTCGTTCGAGCTATACAAATCGGATGTAATATGTTGAGCTTCTCGATCTAGTACATACTTAGCTGGATACATGATCGCAGAAGATCCTCCACATGCGACGAAAAACACATTACGAATTTGCTTGCTTTTTAATTCGTTTAATACGGCTTGCACATCACTTTTTACATGCACTACTGTTTTGCTCATTTTCCCCACTCCTCAAATAAAATATGATATACAACATTATGTAATGTTATATATTGTTATATTAAACTGTAAACGTTAACTAGTCAATATATTTATCAGAATATTTAACTTTTTATCTATATTTGTAGAAATACAGTACGGCAAGTTACAAATCTCTTTTTTCTTATTTCCTCCAAAAAAATAAAAACCTTCTCTAAAATAAGAAGGTTTCACATCATGATCTGCATAGAGACTGCCTTTGCCTTACTTCTGAAGATTTTATTACATATCTTCTTTGCCTTGACAGCTCGGACACTCATAAACGTGCACAAAATAAAGCCCAATATGGTGAAATCGTTTCCCTAAGCAATCTGGACATGTTCCTGCTTCGCGGATTTGTTCCCGTCGTTTGTCTCGCTGACTAGCGAAAAAATTTACAAATTTCATAAAAAACCTCCCTCATGTTTTTGACTATAGGTTTTCCAGAGAGGCGGCCTTTTATTCGCCTAGATGTATTTATAAAAGCACCTGCTTGATTGTGTTTTTAAACTATAATCGAGTTTTCCAATAATACAAAAAGGATAGATAGAGCAGTCTTATGACGCTCATCTATCCTTCATTTTATCGTATATAGTGTTTAACGCTATCCAAGCGTCTATCACTATTTCCTAACAAATAGCTGATTTTTGATACAGCTATCAAGTTATTCTTCTACTTTGTATTTTTCTTTTTTTCGAAGAAACGGCCACCAGTTTCCTTCTCCAAGCGTCACGACAATCGCTGGCATAAGAAGCGGAAGAATAACAAGGCCATAAAGTAAAAGACCGATAATGACAACCGTTGCTACATGTACAAGTGTTAATACACCTGATGGGATCATAGCCCCAAACGTTCCAGCTAGGATAATAGCAGCAGTGATAATAACCGACCCCATCTTACTCATGGACGTAACCATTCCTTCTGCTACGCCGCTTTTCACTTCTTCGTTAAAACGGTCTAACAAGAAAATAGAATAGTCAATTCCCAGGGCAACCAAAATAACAAAACTAAAGAACGGCACTGCCCAGCTGATTCCGTCATTCCCCATTATATCCACGAATAGAAGCTCTGAGATTCCCATTGCCGTATAATACGTAAGCAGCAGTGAAGCAATCATATATACAGGCATGATCATTGAACGAAATAAAATGGTCAAAACAATAAACAGTCCAATCATCATAATGACCATTGTGCGTGAAAGATCCGTTGTGGATAAATCTTTTAAATCCGCATTTGAGCTCGATACGCCTCCGTACACAATTTCTGTATGGTCAAACGGCGTATTGACAACTTCATTTGCCACCGCTTTTTCAATATTTTTTACGGTTGAAATGGCTTCTTCAGAATATGGATTTTGATCAAGCACTACACTTAGCTTAACTCCTTTTCCATCTGCAAAGGAATAGTTATCGATGGATTGTTTAAACCCTTTATCTTTCATCACTTCTTCTGGAAGATAAATCCCCGTATCGCTAACTGTTGAGCTGTCACTCATATTATCAAGCATATCCGTTGCTTTTGTTAAGCCATCTGAGATTTTCGTCAGTCCATCATTCGCGCTGTTAACACCTTTTGCTAACTGATTGATACTGTCTGATAGCGTTCCTACTTGACTTTGCTGAACTGAAAGATTCTCATTTGCTTGTTGAAGACCGGTTTGAATGGCAGTAAGCTGTTTGCTGATTGCTGCAAGCTGAGGAACCGCTTGCTCCACATTTCCTGTTGTAGAGAGCTGAGTGCTGATAAGCTTCAGCTGTTGATTAATTTGAGCTAATCCGTCTGCAGCAGGTGCAAGTGATCCGCCAGATTCTTTAGAAGCAGAACCGGTTTTGTCAGCTATTTGATTTAGCCCTTTTTCAATATCATTTAATCCTTTTTGTACATCTCCGATTCCTTTAACAGCATCTTTGATTCCGTCTGATACAGAGCCCAGCTGTGAATTAACATATAAATCATCAATCTTTTCTCCGGTAGGCTGTGTAATCGTCATGACAGAATCCACGTGCTCCACTTTTTCAATTGCTTTGCTTATATTTCCTAAATAAGGAATAACATCTGCCTTTGTTAACTCTTTATCTCCTTTAATAATAACATTGACAGGAAACGCTTTTCCTTCTCCCAGTGCGTCGCTGATAGCGTTTAGTCCTTTTATAGATTTATAATCACTGCTGATCTCAGCAGTAGAATCAAACGACACTTTAGAGTCATACGTTACAATAAAAGGCACGGTAATAATCGCTGTAATAACTAAAAATACGAACGGTCTCGCCACTGCCTTTCTTCCTAAAAAACCCCACAGCTTATTGTCGCTATGAGAAGCCACTTTTTTAGACGGCCAAAATAATTTTTCTCCAAGCGTAACCATAAAAAGTGGCAGCAAGGTAAATAAAATCACTAGCAGCACACCGACTCCCACTGCTACGCCAACAGCCGATTGGAAAATAGCAAACTTAGCAAATCCAATGGCTGCAAAACCAATAAATACGGCAATTCCGCTGATGAATAACGTTCTTCCTGCTGTACGGTAAGCTGTGATAGTGGCTTCTACTTTATCATGTCCATTTGCCAATTCTTCACGGAAACGATTAAGTAAAAGAATGCAGTAATCCGTCCCAATCCCAAACAAAATAGCTACTAAGAACGTTTGGGTAAACGTTGAAATTGGAAAATCGACATTTTTAACTAAAATACCTAATAACGATTGACTGATTAAGTATGTGATTCCCACAATTAAAATAGGAATGAACGGCGTCACGACTGAACGGAAAACGAGTAAAAGCAAACCTAAAATCAAAAAGATGGTAATAAACTCGGTTTTCTTTAACCCTTCTTCTGAACTGTGTGCAAAATCCTGATTAATAAGAGATGCACCTGTTACATAGGCGGTAACGTCTTTTGGCACGTTGTCATAAATTTGATCCGCTATTTTTTCAACTTTTTCATCCGATCCTCTGACAGTAACCGGAACTAAAACCGTTTTTTTGTCTTTAGACATTAATTGATTGCGAACATCTTGATCATCTGTCAAAGGAGTTGTGACGTCTTTTACACCTTTAATTTTCTCTGTCTTATCAATGATTTTCTGTATTTGTTTCTCACTATCTTTATCTAATGCGTTATCTAACTTGATAACCATGCTGATGGTGTTGCTGTCTTCCCCGGCGTCTTTTAAAATTTGGCTGGCTCTAGATGAAACAGCATCGTCGGGAAGCTGAGACTGCCCTTTTTCACTTGCGAGCTTTGTTAAATTCGGTGCCATTAGCATCAATATAACCGTTAAAGCTAAAATAAAGGCGGCAATCACCCACTTAAATTTCACGATAAATTTCATTCTTTGCTTTCCCCTTTTGTATTTAACTTTTCTTTTGCCATTGTAAGAATTTCAATAAATGTATCTATTTTTTCTTCTTCTACATCATCAAACAAATTCTCAATAATGCTAAAACAGGCAGCATTTCCGTCATTTATTACCTTTTCTCCTTCAGCCGTAATCTTTATAAGCTTAGAACGTTTATCACTTTCTAGTTCGTTCGTGTCCCACTCCACGAGCCCTTTTTCGAGCAGTTTTTTGATTCGATTCGAAATGGCACTTTTATGAACACCTTGCAAGACAGCAAGACTGCCAGGTGAAGATGGACCTTTAATCATTAAACTATCTAACAAATCAAACTGCTGTCTTGATACATGTTCAAAGAGGTTATGGCTTATCTCTCTGTGAATGACTTCTGTTCCTACAAACAGCACTTCTTCAAAAAGTTCTACCGCTTGATATAACTTGCTTTTCGTCACTTATTTCCCTCCTTTGATTATTTAGTTTATAGATGTAAACTATTTAACTTTAAAAATAGTTTATAGGACTAAACTTTATTCTGTCAATAAATTTATGTCTGACTGTCTTCATATATGATAAAGATAAATAGAAATCTGAAAGATACCGCTTACATCAGCTTTTTTGGTTGTCAAAGCTCAATCACTTAAGTATTATTAGTAATTGACTTCTTTTCAAGGAGATATAAATTTTATACACAGAAAGGGTGATCACACATGAATACAATGCATGCTAATGAGCAGGTCAGTAAGAAAGATTCCTTTCCAATTGCTCTCATCTCGTTAACTCTTGGAGCTTTTGCTATTGGAATGACGGAATTTGTTATTATGGGGATACTGCCTAACGTTGCAGAAGACCTTCACGTTAGCATTTCGACTGCTGGTCAGTTAATTACAAGCTATGCTTTAGGAGTAGCAATCGGCGCGCCAATTTTAACTATTTTTACTCATCGACTTCCTCAAAAGCTTCTGCTTTGTTTACTTATGCTTTTATTTATTCTCGGAAATGCGATTGCTATTATTGCACCTAGCTATGGAATTTTAATGGGAGCTCGTTTAGTTACGGCATTATGTCACGGTACGTTCTTTGGAGTAGGCGCTGTTATTGCTTCACGGCTTGTACAACCTCATAAACGTGCAAGTGCTGTCGCAACGATGATGGCAGGTTTAACTATTGCAAATATCATTGGCGTTCCTGTGGGAACATTCATTGGCCAACACTTAGGCTGGAGAGCTTCGTTTGGGGCTATTACGATTATGGGGATTATTGCATTTATCGGTATTATTCTGTTTATCCCAAAACTTGGTCAAGACAAATTAACGGGTCTAAAACAGCAGTTTGCTGCTTTTACCCAACCAAAACTTCTTGTGATGCTTCTTTTAAGCGCAATAGGATGCGGTAGTTTATTTACTGTTTTTACGTATATTACACCGCTTCTTGAAGACGTTACAGGAGTAAGTGAACACAGCGTTACGTGGATACTTGTATTATACGGATGCGGCGTTACGCTTGGAAACGTTGTTGGGGGCAAGCTTGCAGACTGGAAGCTAATGCCTTCGGTTGTAGGGATATTTGCTTTTCTTTGTATTGTGCTGACTATTTTTACGTTTACTGTTAAAAGCCCAACAGCAGCTATTATCACGCTGTTTTTCTGGGGAGCAGCAGCGTTTGCTGTAATGCCTGGTATTCAAGTGAAAATTATGAACTTAGCACAGGAAGCACCTGCTTTAGCTTCTACTTCGAATCACTCATTTGCTAACTTAGGAAATGCTTTTGGCGCCTTTTTCGGAGGCGTAATTATTAACCATATGGGACTTACTTCACTTCCTTGGGTTGGCGCCATTTTTGTAGGAACGGCTTTTGTTATTAGCACTTGTCTTTTTATTGTGGAAACACGCAAAAAACATAGTGAACAATCGTCCTAACTGTCTAACAACTGAACAAAAAGCAAAAAAAGAGCCTTTCTTTGATGAAAGGCTCTTTTTTGCTTCTAGCTCGCTTTTTTCATTTCTTTACTTGTTAATCGACTGTGTTTACGAGAGTAACCTATATACACAAATATACCAAGCACAATCCATATGCTAAAATACAGCCATGTTGTTTTAGGAAGATTAATCATTAAAAATAAACAAGATAATACAGATAAAATTGGTAAAACCGGGACAAACGGCATTGTAAATCCACGTTTTAAAGTTGGGTGCGTTTTGCGTAAGATGATAATGCTGACGCCCACCATGCCGAAAGTTAAAAGAGCTCCGATATTTGCTAAATTCGCAAGTTCTTTTAGATCAATAAACCCTGAAATTAACGCTCCAATAATTCCTACTAGCCAAGTGGAAAGAGTCGGAACTCCCGTTTTCTCATTTGTTTTAGCAAATGCTTTTGGCAGCAAGCCGTCGCGGCTCATTGAGAATAAAATGCGTGTTGCTGCATAAATGTAAGCGAAAATAACAGCCATAATTCCAATGACAGCTCCTGCAGCAATAATTCCTGCCACTGCATTTTGTCCTACTGAATGAAGAACATAGGCCATTGCTTCTGGAACATTCAGTTCCTTATAAGAAACAACTCCTGTCATAACAAGGCATACTGCTACATAAATAATCGTGCAGATCACAAGTGAACTAATAATTCCAATTGGCAAATTGCGCTGCGGGTTCTTTACTTCTTCTGCTGATGTAGATAAGGCATCAAAACCTAAGAAAGCAAAAAATACGGCCGCTCCCCCTGTCACAACACCTTCAATTCCATAAGGCATAAAAGGAGTCCAATTAGATGGCTTCACATAAAAAGCCCCTACAATAATAAAGAGAAGGATAATAAATAATTTAACAAGCACCATAAAATTATTCACTTTTTTACTTTCTTTAGTTCCCCTTGAAAGCAGCCATGTAATAAGAAGTGTAATACAAATAGCAGGAAGGTTCACCAGGCCTCCATTTGCAGGGATGGTAATCAATTCTTTTGGCAGTGAAAAACCAAAGCCTTCTAAAAAATTATTAAAATAAGAAGACCATCCATTTGCTACTGCTGACATCGTTAATAAATAGACGGAAAGCAATGTCCATCCCATTAAGTGTGCTACCACTTCGCCGATGGTTGCATATGTATAGGTGTAAACGCTCCCAGATACAGGTATAGTTGAAGCAAACTCCGCATAGCACAGCGCTGCAAAACCGCATACAATAGAAGCCAGTATAAAAGAAAAAATAACGGCTGGCCCCGCATCGTTAGCAGCTACTAATCCTGTTAACACTAAAACCCCCGTTCCTATTACGGCTCCAATACCAAGAAGAGTCAAATCGAATGCCCCTAATGTTTTGACTAGAGATTTGTTTTGACTTTGTTCTAATAATTGCTCGATTGACTTCTTTTTAAATAGCTTTCCCATTGCACTCTCTCCTCTCTGTTGCCACTCATCCATTAAAAAACTTAAAAATGACGTCTTTTCCTATTTGACTGCGCGTTTTTACTTCAGATACAGAAGTAATTATATAGAAATAATTACTAACTTGTCTATTAGTATACTAATATCATTATATATATTTCAAGAGTTTTTGTAAGCGATTTCTTAATCTCTCTCTGTTTTGGATTTATCAACTAAATAAAGAAATCATCATTGTGATTATGTATAATAAGTTTGAATAAAATTAATATTCTAAAAAATAAAATGATTCATTTTCAGATAGTTTTTTCGCTACCTATCTTCAAGTATAAATTCCTGACATAGGGATTATTTATAGAACGATGAATGTTTTACCTTAACAGGTGTTATAATGATGAAAACTGCAGTGTATGAAGGGCGGAGAGAGATGCTTAACTTACTTATTGGCTGTATTTTACTAGCATTAGGAGTGTACTTTATGTTTAAATTTCTTTTTTATTCTCCTTCTAAAAAGAAGCGAGGTCAGCAACCTATGAACAAATTGTCAAATGAAGATTCAGCTTCACCCCGTACAAACGATTCGAATGGAACAAGATAATTTTTTTATAAATACCGGCGTTTGTCTAAGGCAAAAGTTATACTGATGATATATATTATCTTATACCCTTCTAGTTCAATATTCCCTTCATTTTGATGTAAGACAAGATGAAGGGAATCACTATCCGACTAAAAAAATCGGATTTTTCTATTTAGCAAGGTAAATGGCTTCAATCAACTCTGTTTGAATTCATTTCTTCATTCAAGTGTACAGCTGCCTCTTTCACACTTACTGTTCCAATATTTTTCTTCCCGTGCTTTCGCATAGCAAGCGATTCATTTTCTACTTCTTTATCTCCTATTACGGCCATATAAGGAACTTTGAGCATTTCTGCTTCTCTAATTTTTAGACCTATTTTTTCAATACGATCATCTACTTCAACACGATATCCTTGTGACTCCAGCTCGTGTTTCACCTTGTATGCATATTCCACATGCGGCGGTGCAATAGGCAAAAGCTTAAATTGAACAGGAGCCAGCCAAAGAGGAAATTGACCTTCATAATGTTCAATCAAGATGGCCATAAATCGTTCAACGGAACCGTATATAGCCCGGTGAATCATTACGGGACGGTGCGGTTTATTGTCCTCTCCAATATACATGCAGTCAAACTTCTCTGGCATTAAGAAATCAAGCTGAACTGTTCCGCACTGCCAGCTGCGGCCTAGGGAATCTAAAATATGAAAATCAATTTTCGGCCCGTAAAAAGCTCCGTCTCCTTCATTTACCTGATAGTCTAAGCCTTTTTCAATTAACACCGATTGAAGCGATTTTTCTGCTTGATTCCATGTTTCAATATCTCCCATAAATTTTTCAGGACGTGTGGATAGCTCCACTTTGTAATCAAAGCCAAAATGTGAATAAAAGTCATGGATAAATGCTAGAATGCGGCTAATCTCAGCTTTGATCTGACTGAGTTCTACGAATAAATGAGCATCGTCCTGTGTGAATGAACGGACTCTTAGCAATCCGTTTAAAGACCCAGAAAGCTCGTGGCGGTGAACTAATCCAAGCTCTGCGTATCGAGTCGGAAGTTCTCGGTAGCTTCTTCGCTTGCTGTTAAACAATAAAATGGCTCCCGGACAATTCATCGGTTTAATCGCATAGTTTTGTTTGTCAACATTTGAAAAATACATATTCTCATGATAGTGCTCCCAGTGCCCTGATTGTTCCCAGAGCTCCTGTTTCATCATGATAGGTGTTTTTATTTCTTGATAGCCTGCTTTGTAATGCTTTTGTTTCCAGTAGTTTTCTAACTCATTTCGAACAATCATTCCGTTAGGTAAGAAAAACGGCATACCAGGAGCTTCTTCCATCGACATAAACAGCTCCAGTTCTTGACCTAATTTTTGATGATTTCGTTTTTCAGCTTCCATTTGTTTTGACATGTTCATTCCTCCAATATGTTTTTATTCAACAAAAAAACCGCACTCATCCCTAGTAAAGGGACGAATGCGGCCGTGGTACCACCCTAATTCCGTAAAATATCCATATGGATTTTACGCTTAAAAAGATAACGGTTTTACCGGTTGCGGTTTCAGTGTATACACATTCCCCGCCGCAGCTTCAAGGTGGTAAATTCATTTCGTTTTCTAAGGGTTCTCAGCCAGTGACCCTACTCTCTGTAAAGAAAATTTAAAAATGATTCATGTCCTTTTCATTGCTTGTATATTCTTTTTTTCCACATAAAAAACCGCACTCATCCCTAGTGAAGGGACGAATGCGGCCGTGGTACCACCCTAATTCCGTAAAATACCTATACGCATTTTACGCTCAAAAAAGATAACGGTTTTACCGATTGCAGTTTCAGTTAGTTATGCACGTTCCCTGCAATAGCTCTAAGGTGGTAAACTAGATGATTTCTTAAGGGCTCTCAGCCAGTGGCCCTATTCTCTGCGAAGAAAACAGCATCTAATTCGTGTCCTTTTCATTGCCAAATAATGTTTGTTAGTTGTTAAAAGCGATTATAGTGTATAAATTTAACAAAAGTCAAGAAGTAATTTTTTATTTTTTAATGGTATAGAATTACTTTATGCTTGAATTACCGAAAAGTTACTTAGGAATACACGGGCTTAGAAAGTTTTTTATTATAATATTAACGGCTACATTTTATTCTTGTTTTTTCCTTTATTGTGTGAAAACAAAGGCGGAAAAGAAAGATAGTACAAGCACGTATTTGTTTTACCTAAGTATTATTAACGAGGTGAAATCCAGTACTACCCAAAACAGAATAAGTAACATAGCACAAGTATCATGAGGTTTTTTATTTGTATACTAAAATATTAAATATACCTTTTTCTACTTGCGAAAATATTTGGCTTGAATCCGTCGAAACTATTTTTTATCTATCTTTATCCGAAAGCTCATCATTCATGCTTCCACTTTGCGGAAAAATCCGTTTTTTCCTGATTTGTTCTTTAAGAATAACATCAAGCTGCCGCTGAATTTTCCTTGTTTCATTTGTCGAAAAATACGGATGAGCCAGATTTACTGTTTCTAACGGATCCTTGGTCAAGTTGTACGTTTCAATTTGATCGGGAACCCCTGTTGTTTTTGGGGTAGTAAGACTTACTAGGTAACCTTCATATTGCCCTCGGTGAATGACTTCATCTGGTTCGTCAGATGCTGACCGAAATTGCGGATTATCATGGTAGCGAGCGTATTTCCAAATTTCCTTTCCTGCAGCTGACGGAAACTCTACAATGACCGCTTGAATGTGATTAGGCTGAACAACTGATGGGTAGCTTTCTCCTAAAAAATTTGTTTGGTGAAGTCCTTTTGTCGGGTCATCATCCGTCATAAAGAAAATCGGTATTTTTTCTTCATGAAGCGATGTTTCTCCTCGCAACGTTCCTGAGAGGTCTCTCCCAACAAATGGATGTACTTCCGTATGACTTTTTTGCAATTGCTTTTGAACAGCGGAAGCATCGATATTAGCCAAACTAAGCATTGTCGGGATCAAGTCAACGTGACTAGTCAGCAGGTCTGTACGTTGATAACTCGGAAACAAATGCTTGTTGTGAATGAGAAGGGGCACGTGAATAGACTCTTCATACATGTTGTACCATTTTTGATGCAGCCCTCCGTGAGCTCCAAGCAAATCACCGTGATCCGACGTAAAAATAATAATTGTATTTTCATAGAACGAAGATTGTTCTATAGTCCGAAGAACTTTCAAAATTTGTTTATCAACATTTTTTTGAAGCTGGTAATATAAGCGCCGGTAGAAACTAGAATTTGGCGTCGGCTGCAGCGCTTTTGGATAGATGTATTTATAGCTGCTTTGAGCGCTGGGCTTTGTTTGTAAAGATTCTCGAATGGTAGGTGGCGGCTCGATGTTCGGAATTGTTTCGTCAATAGAAAACTGAAACATGGGGAGGTATTTGGTAATCGCTCCGAACAGCGCAATGTCATGCGGGTTCACAAACGAAGCTACCATGAGCCAAGGCTGCGAAGTCTTTTGATATTCTAATCGTTGAATAAGCTCTATGATTTCCTCTGCATATATTTCGTCTCGTCCGCTCACTCCAATGGCCGCAGATGAACCAGAATTGTGCGGGTTTCTCCCCTCTGGCTCTGGACCAATCCACCCTGAAAAACCAAACTTTTCAAGCTTATTAGCCCGTTGATAGAGGAACTCTTTTTCTGGATCCGGTATTCCTGTTTGCATCTGGTAGCTAGAAAAAACGTTATGCGTTCCTGGAATTAAGATGTTCTCATCAGAAATATGCCATTTTCCTTTATAAAAGGTTTGATACCCAGCCTGCTTAAAATAATCTCCCATCGTTGGGACGGTATTAGGCTGCAGCCAAAACATATCAGGATCTTGTGACTTCTTTGCGATACCTTGCGTTTGCGTAACTCCGTGCACGGAAGGGTACTGCCCTGTAAACAATGTAGCTCGACTCGGTGAACAGGCTGTAGAACCGACGTAGTGACGAGTGAATGACATCCCGTGCTGTTTTAAAAATTCACGTGCTTTTAAATGGTTTTTTCGCCACTTTTTTACTTCTTTACTTTCATATATGGGTGGAAATCGTTCTTCGTCCACCATAATTAACAAAAAATTAGGCTGCTCCTTCATGTTTACTTCTCCGCGTGTTTATCAAATTTTCTGTATTGATAAACTACGTAAAAAGGACTTTTTTTAGAAGAACGGAGTACGGTTCATGTCTTTTTATACCCAAACAAAAAAAGACTTGGAGGATTTCTCTAAGTCTTTCATAACTCGTTTCAATACGATATTCCTTATTTTTTGTATGCTTTTAGCTGCTGAGTTCGTTTATAGGTAACAATTATACTAGATATACGTACAATTATACAATTATGCTTATCACAAAACTCCACATCATGTAGCGCTACTCCCATAAAAAAACGAGCTGAACAACAAGAGCTAACCATGAAGTTATCCAAGCAAACATCATATTCTCTTTCAAGTTATCACCTTATATTTTTAATTATGAATGACTTCTTTTATTTTACCATAAAATTCTAATTCTAAAGGTTGTTCTACTGCTTATTTTATGTACATAAACTAAAAAAGCTAATGACAGCGCGTAGCTAGCCATTAGCTTTTTCATTATTTTGCAAATACATGATTTCCTATTTTAATTGTTTCTTGTTTTTGGCGCAGCCATTGATCTCCCGTTTTATCAGGATTAAAGAAGAATAATGAACCTTTTCCTTGACCTTGGAAGTTAATTGCTTCTTCTACAGCTTTTTTTGAACCTTTGTCTGCAGGTTTATTAATTTCACCGTTGCTGACCGGGCTGTACTGACCTTTTTGATAAATAACGCCTTTTACAGTATCCGGGAATTTGCTGCTGTCGACTCTATTTAATACAACTGTTGCCACGGCTACTTTACCTGCGTACGGCTCTCCTTTGGCTTCAGCTGATACAAGACGAGCTAATAATTCTTTATCATTTTTATTTACTTGAATGTGCTGTTCATGTGCGGGCGCTGCAGCAAATGCTGAGTAACCTGCACCAAAACTTGGGATAAGCATTGCGATAGCAATCACTAATTTCTTCATCATAAAAATAAAAGCCTCCTTGCTATTTCTTTACGTGGTTCATATGCTAGCAAAAATATAGGGGTCTTTCATTGCAAAAAATTATCCAATTCCAAAAGAAACTGGATGTTGCTGTTCTTCTTCAGCTGTTTTTAACAGTATAAAACGACGGTCTGGATTATAAGTATTAGTTGCATTTACTTCATTAGTGGTTTATGATGTAAAAATACAAATAGTAATGACTACGATTTAGGAGAGTGTTTTAAGAAAGGATGGATGATTTGGCTAAAAAATCAAAAATAGCAAAAGAAAAGAAACGACAAGCAGTTGTCAAAAAATACGCTGAGTTAAGAAAACAATTAAAGGAACAAGGAAATTATGATGAACTACAAAAACTCCCGAGAGATTCTTCGCCTACTCGCCTGCATAACCGCTGTGAGGTAACGGGAAGGCCTCGCGGATATTTGCGTAAGTTTAAACTTTCTCGAATTGCTTTTAGAGAGTTAGCTCACAAGGGACAGCTTCCTGGAGTGAAAAAATCAAGCTGGTAAATTTCTAATTAAGTAAAGGCAGCCTTTTTGGCTGAAAAAAGAATGAACACGCCCTGTAAATCGTAATCATTACTTTTATTAGGAGGAATTAATATGGCTACATGGAACTTAGATACAACGAAACATCACGTTCTCATTTGCAATGGAAGCAGCTGCAATCGGGTTGGAGCCGAAGAAGTTACCCAAGCGATTCGAAGTGAGATAGCCAATCAAGGATTAGATCCATACATACACACTACTCGCACTCGGTGTAATGGCAGATGCCACGATAAATGCGTCGTCATTTCCTATCCAGACGGTATTTGGTATAAAGATGTGAAACCTCAGGATGCACGAGAGCTTATTAACTCATTAAAGAAGGATCAGCCTTTTTTGGGAAAAATAAGCCATACTTTTTGCGAAGACGGTTTTCAGCGAACAGAAGGTACTGTGAAAGGTATCTCAAAAGAAAAAGAAACCGTCATCAAAGTATCTAAAAAACTTTAATTTACAACAGCGAGAACATAGCCCTTGTAAGATTAAACAACGAACAGAGAAACATCATTAAAAATGTCTGTTTGTTCTCTCTGATTCACCTGTTACTTAATCTAAACACGAAAAGCCGCTTCTGGTGAACAGGGCGGCTCTTGTCATCTTTAAATATCTAAGAAATTATATTTTCTCTGTTTCAAATATGGAATTTGAACTGTATATTTTCTTAACTACTGATGAAAGAATGTGGATTCCTTTCTTTAACTCCTCATCTGTAGCGGTAAGACTTATACGAATGCACTCCCGGTTGTGAGGAGAAGATTGGCTGCCGTGAAAGAATGATCCGCCTGGTACTACAATCAAGTTTTCTGCTTTTAATTTATTGTATAGATCGTTGTCACTGAAAGGCAAAGCTTCCAACCAAAGCCAACCAAATAACGAACCTTCCGCTTTGTGCAGATACCAAGGAATATCATCCGGCATACATGTAGTTAAAAGGTTTTTTAAATAGTCATGTTTTTGTTTATAATGAGTTCTTATATAGTTAGCTGAAATTCCAGCTAACTTTCCGCTCTTCAAGGTGTTAACCACCATTCGTTGACCTAGCCTAGAAGAGTGAATCAAAATATTTGATTGAAAAGCTTCCATTACTTTTATAAAATCACTTTTTCCTATAGCAATTCCTATTCTCTCCCCAGGCAAGCCGGCTTTAGAAAGACTCATGCAGTGAATGATGTTGTCATGTATAATTGGATTCATTTCAACAAAGTTCATAGCCGGAAAAGGAGGTGCGTACGCTGAATCAATTAGCAATGGAATGTGATAGTCCTTGCATACTTTGGATATAAAGTGTACGGCTTCTTTTGAAAGAATATTGCCGCTTGGATTATTAGGTCTTGATAATACGATAGCTCCGATATCTGGGTCATGGGCTATTTTATCTTTGAATGCCTGTTTGTTAAATTCATAACGAAACGTATGATGATCAAGCTTTGAGACGATCGGAGGAATTCCTTCTATTACACCTTCCTCTAGTGCCACTCCGCTGTACCCAGCGTAATCTGGCAGCATAGGTATTAAAGCTTTTTTAACTCTTCCTTCTTTACTTGTACCGCAAAACGAATTTAAAGCTAAAAAAAAGAGATTTTGACTTCCCGACGTGATCAAGACTTGTTCTCTGTCCAGTTTAATACGATACTTCGTCAAGAAGTATTCTCTTATGCAATCAATTAATTCATGCGTACCGTAACTAGAACCATATTGGCTAATCAAATTCTTTAGTTGTTTATCGTTCACAATATCTTTTAAAGCTTCTTCCCACATTTCATAAACTTGAGGGAGTATGGCAGGGTTGCCAGCGCTTAAATTCACATATTGATTGAGATCAGAATTGAGCACTTCTTGGATGTCATGCATAATCGCGCGAACGCCTACTTTATTAGTCATTTTGTTTCCTATTTTACTTAAATGCAAAGCAGTCACTAGTGCACCTTCTCCTTAAAGATTATGGTCATTGAATAGTAAGTATGGAACTTCAATCTTTTTATTTTGCTGATTAATAAAGTAATTGTCCGGGATAACAAATTTATCACCGTTCTCACTAGGCAGTAAGTATTTTCGAACATAGCGTTCAGCTTTTTCTTTATAGCCAGAGTCACTTTGAATCGTTTCAAGTTCTTCAATTTCTTTTACTAAAAGGTCTAGTTCTTTCAAACACATATCTAAATCTAAACAAGCATGTTCTCCTTTTCGGGAAATTGAACGACCATTTGCAACGAGCCAGCTAAAAAGAAAAAATCCCGTTCCAGAATCAAAGTTTCGAGGTGCATTGTGCTGACTAGGGTATCTTAACAGGCGTTCAAAGAGAACAAATTCCGTTATCTCTTCCCAAAAAGAATATTTTCTTTTATGAAGAGTCAGCACCGTCTGGCAGTCTACTTTAACTTCTTCCAGTATGCCTGCAAAAAAATTCATTTTCGCCTGTATATGTTGATCAAAAGGTTTATTTCCGCAGTGATGATAATAGTCGTGTAGATATCCCCAGATTACCCTTGCCTGATAAGTATCTTCTCTATTCATAGCGCGAGATTTAAAGTTAAAATCAGGAAAGATAGAATACGCTCTTTTTAATGTATCATCATTGTATATGCTGTGAAATTTATTGAAGAAAAATATTGCGAAGTTTTGACTTGTTATCTTTTCTTTTGTTTTTACATTCTCAGGGAAAAATACAATACACTTCCCTTCCATAAATCCTTGAGTACCAGCCAACAGCTTTAACGATTGACATCCATTTTTAGGATGAGGAAGGTCCGCTTCAATGGATTTCATAATTTCAGGCTCATCGCGAACGGCGATAAAGGCTTCTAAATAAAACCCTCTTTTTGTAGGGCCATTTGGCGTTACAGTCGGTCCTAAAAAGAACGTCGCTTCCCCGTTTGCAGGTGGGCTATAAGCAATTAATGTTTGATCAAAATAAGGAACCTGATCGAGTCCTCTTTCAATCCAATCATATACGTCATTTTTTAACGCATTCCACACTGCAGGTAAATTTAAAGAGTTATATACTGTTTCGGCTTCAGCAACTACTTTTAATAAGAGTTCTCTAGCTTTTTCATAATTTCGTTTGACCTCTCCATTTGGGCCCTGATATTTTCTTATCTCATATAGAGCAGGTACTATTTTATCGTTTAATAACTCGACTAAACTTTGAGTATGATTTTTTGTTAACATGATTAAAACCCTCCTTTTTTAGAACAGCTATTTAGCAGAAATATTTTCAGATGATGTAAGAGTAGAGTTATGTGTGTTTTTCTCTATTTGCTTTTTCAAGTTAATAAATATAACCCCCGCTATGACAAACGCTGTACCTATATAGACCTGTTTGTTTAATGTTTCACCTAAAAAGACAAATCCTACATATAAGGCAATAACCGGTGAAATAAATAAATGCGCCGTTGCTTTTGATATATGCCATTTTTTTAATAAATAAATATTAATAGAAAACCCCAAGACCGACCCTATAATAGCCAAATATAATAACGAGATAAGACTAACCCCAGAGAAAGTGCGGTTTCCATTCTCTACAAACAAACTAACAATCAGTAAACAAGCGCCTCCACTTAGCATCGAAAAAGAATTAAAGGTCATAATAGGCAAGGATTTTATCCGAGATTGTACTTGAACAGTTATAAAAGCAGAACCTAGCATAGCAGTTAAAATGACGATCATTGCTACTATTTGAATACCATTTCCCTGTATAAGCAGCTGATTTCCAAATACAACACTCATACCAATTAAGCACATGACTACACCTATCTTTTGTCCTTTTGTAGCTGGTGTTCCTTTAAACAAGCGATTAAATAAAAGGGCAAACACTGAAATGCTGGCAGCTAAAACGGAGACAAGCCCGCTTGGTAAATAGACAGATGCCCAATAAACAGAACCAAACGGTAGTGCAAAATACAAAATTCCGTTTAATGCCGAAATGATTATTACTTCTTTTGAAACCGCTATTTTTTTTGTGAATAAGAGGTAAAGGGCGATTATTAAACTAGCAATTAAAAACCTCATACCTGCTGACCATAGAGGCAAGCTATCTTTTAATCCAGTCTTTTGAAAAGCCCATGTCGTTCCCCCAATGACGGCTAATAGACAAAACAAAAGATGTACATGAATACGGTTTAATTTAGAAATCACTGTTTCACCTTATTTCTTTTTTAAAGTTGAACCTATTTTCTTCCGTGGAGCGTAAAACACATCGGCACTTCTCCAAAATCTTTTACAACTGTTAACCCCTGCTCGTTAGCAGCTTTACTTGTTGTGATACAAGCGTCTACTTTCCTTTCTAAGCAATCAATCGCCGCTTGAGCATTACTATTTACTAACTGAACATTGGTACTGATGGAATGAGCTAAATCTACAGGGGCAGGATGTGAAGCGATTAATAAACTGTTGTTCGCTACCACCTCTTCTTTTGAGGCAAGCACCATGTTATACGTTGGCATAATGAAGCTATCTACTAGCTCTAAACTAGTTAAATTTTTAAACACAATATCATGTAAGTAAGGATATACCGCGCAGCCTAAAAGAGCAGAACTCTCCGTTTCTTTTACATGAACTAAAGCTTCTTCCAAAGTTTGGTGCAAAAAGACCTGACCTTGTATGCCTTGACGTTCAAACCAAAGATAGCCTGCTTTTTCACAATTTGTTCCTTCAGGACCTAAGGTATGGATAATGCTAATTTTTTGAAGCTGCTTATTTTTCTTACTAGACGACTCTGCAACTATCATAGCCTTTGATACCTCCCTATACGTTTACTTTATTTTTATAAACGATTTTTACTTTGTTGTCTAAATAGCTGTAATACTGCTCACAGTCGGAATACGAATCATGCGTGGTTAAAATAAATCCAGGGTAGCCTGAAAAGTGCGGATATGGTAAAATGTCTGTATCTTTAGTTATAAATTGAATAACTCTTTTTACTTCAGTATCTCTACGCACGTCTTCTAAGCCTCGAATTTCTTTGAAAATCCCATGGCCTTGCACAGGGATAATGTAGTTGCCCACCACTTTCTTTCGTTTTCTTTCATTTTTTAATGCAGGCGGTTTTAATCCTAATACATAGTAAAAAACTAGCTCCATATAGTTAATACCTGTACTTTCCTTTACGATATAGTGAGAAATCCCAGATCCTCCAATGCGCGCTCCTATTTCAATTACATAAGGTTTTCCCGCTGGATCCAGGCGTAATTCAATATGAGCCGGTCCATCCTCAATCCCTAAAGCATTTGCTGCTCTAGCTGCTTCTCGTGCAATAGATTGCCAAACGTTTTCTTCTAGCTGAGCTGGAGCTATATAAACACCTTCTTCAAAGAAAGGTCCTTTGGAATTTCCTTTATAACCTATAGAAAGTACATAAACTTCTCCTTCTACAGAAAACGTCTCAATAGCAAACTCTGGGCCGTCTATAAATTGTTCAATTACCATGCTCGTTTTATTTTTTGTGAATTTACTTAGGTCTTCTTCATTTACGAGTCTTACTTTTTCTATGCTGTCAATCAGTTCCTTTTTATTATTCGCTCGTGATACACCTTGACTGGAAAATCCGTTAGAAGGTTTTACTACGACAGGATAAGGCATTGAAAGATTCGTTAATTCCTCCGTATTTTCAACCTCTTTAAAATACGGAGTGTTAAGATCATTATCTTTTAAAACCTCTCTCATCTTCTGCTTGTTGCGACAGTTACTAATCACAAACGGTGATAAGCCCGGTAAGTTTAACTCTTCTGTCAACTGAGATACAAACTCTAATGCAGGCTCATATAATGTCATAATGCCGTCAAAAGGATTTTTGTGATGCTCTGCTTTAATCATCTCAAGAGCTTTGTCTGGGGTGTGAAATAAATCAATGGGTATGAAATGTTGCACGTTTTTAAGATGCTTAGGTTCTACTTCTTCTTGGTTATAAAAAAACGTCACTTTAATTCCGAGAGCTTCTGCTTCTTCAAAAATAAACGGTAAATATGTATTTTGTAACACAACTGCTAGATGCTTATTTTGTAACGGCATTTACTTCCCCCCTACTTTTAAACAGCTCTTCACTATTCAATGACTAAATTCTAATGACCGCTTCATATATTTGTCAATTTAATTTTATATAATATTAGGAATATATAGAATATTTGATATATTAGTAAAAAGTAAAGAAAAGAATGGTTTATAGGGTTAATACTAAAGCGAAATTAAAAGCAGGAATTTTGCTATTTGATTATAAAGATATTGTTAGAAAAAATTTAATGAGAATTTTTATAAAAAAGAGATTGAGACATAAATAAAGCATTAGATGAACAAATTGGATGAATAATCTAATATGGATCACTTGATACCACGGTTGATTTCCGTGCAATACTTCGCTTTCCGCGGGCGGACGATGAGCCTCCTCGTCGCTTGCGCTTTTTCGCCTTGCCCTCCAATCAACCGCTAGAAGCACCTACATGCATGAAATCTACCTTCACCCTGCTAAAAAAAAACCTGGACGCATTTGATTCTCCATCAAGAATCTCAATTCATCGTTCAGGTCTTCCTTCAACTAAACTATTTTTGCTCCAGTCTCTTTTCGACGTAACATTTATTTCATAGCCTGTACAGAGTCGTTAGATTTTTGTTTTGCATTACGCTGCACTGAAAAAATAATGCAAAGCGCCAGTAGATATAAACATGCAAAAGCTGTTATGTACCAAAGTGCTGAGGCAATTCCGCTTGCGTCCATGGTAAAGCCAATAAGTGCAGGGAAAATAGCGCCTCCAAGCCCTGAAAAACCAGTAATTAAACTGGTGACAATACGAGCAGATCCGGTAAACGTATGGTTAGCATATACCATCGTTATCGAATAGATACCTGACATTGCAAGCCCTAAAAAACCTAATAAAATATAGCCTGCGACAGCTTCTTTTAATACGATAAACAGCACTAAACTCACAATTGTTCCTCCAATGCTGCCAAAAAGATAACGTTCGTATGTAACGATTCGAATAATCCATCCAGTAGCCACTCGTCCTATTAGCATAGCCACCCAAAAAACGCTTATGCTCAAAGTAGCCTGTGACGGAATTACGTCTAGATACGCGATAAAAATGGACGAAAGAAAATTATTCATGCTGCTTTCTACTCCGGCGTACATAAAAATCATCACACTAAAAAGAGCAAGTATTTTCCATCTTTGATTTTTAGCAAGCACAGGCGCAGGTTCTGAGCTGGCGTCTGAAGCATCGCTTTCTGAAGTTGAAACAGTCTCTTTTTTAAAAGGAATCATTTTACACACTACAACCATTAGTAAAGCTAGTACACTCGTTATAAAAAATGAAAACCTCCAGCTGTTCTGCGAAATCAATAAGCTAGCTACTAACGGCATCAACAGCGCACCTAGACCAAATGATACTTCTAAATAGCTCATAACAATAGCTCTTCTACCGATAAATACTTCCATCATTAAAGTAGCTACAACTACTTCCAATGCGGCTACGCCAATACCGTTTAAAAAATTGAATGCAATAATCCACTCAAATGGAGGCAATAAAAGCATACCTATTTGTGATAGCGCTATTATTAGTGCGGCAATTGTAAGTAAATTCATTTCTCTGAAACGTCCTAATAAAAAAGAAGATAGGGGAACTCCTATCAAAAATCCTAAAGAACCTAATAATACAAGCTGTCCGCCAACTGTATATGACACATGATAATGTGTTAACAATTGCGGTAAGACGGACCCTACGGCTGTAATGACTAATCCGCCCAACAAATAAAGCGCATATGAAGCTAACGCAAACTTTTTCATCTTCCCACTCCCTTACATTCTCTAAAGCTTTCTTTCTGTACTTAATTATAAAGATTTTTCTTTGGTTGTTAACTGAAATTTGAGAAAAACACTTTTCTTTCTACTCTACTTAATTTCTAGTCATTTATAAGATAAAACAAAAAAGAAGAAGACGTATGTCTCCTTCTTTTTTGTTTTTCACTTTATAGTGACGCTTTTAAAATAGCTAAGATATCATCTTTATTTAGTTTTTTAAAGTTACCGAAACCTCCGTGCTCCATTTCACGAGCAGCAATTCCAGCAATTTCGTCTAGTCGCTCTTCTCCGATATCGTAATCAGCTAAGCGAGAAGGTGCACCAAGACTTGACCAAAAAGCGCTTAGCTTATCAATTCCTTCTAACGCAATTTCTTTGTCGCTTTTGCCTGCAGTTTCAATATTGAACATGCTTGTCATGACACGCTTCATACGCGTTACGTCTTGATCTACAACGTGTCGCATCCAATTTGGGAATAGGATTGCTAAACCTCCCGCATGAGGGATATCGTATACCGCTGATACTGCGTGTTCAATTGTATGTGAAGCCCAATCGCCAAAGTAGCCCATTTGAAGTGTTCCGTTTAATGCGATTGTTCCGGAATATAAAATTGTTTCGCGGTGTTCGTAGCTTTGCAGATCTTCTAGTAACTTCGGTGCTGTTTCAATTACTGTTTGTAATACGGAATAGCACATGCGATCTTGTAAAGGCGTGTTTTTTACGTTATGGAAATATTGTTCAAACACGTGGCTCATCATGTCTACCATGCCGTAGATAGTTTGATCTCTAGGAACAGACATCGTGTTCACAGGATCTAGTATAGAAAATACAGGGTGTGTAACAGAGCTGCCCCAAACGTATTTTTCATTTGTTTCCCAATTCGTAATAACCGAATCCGGATTCATTTCAGAACCTGTTGCTGCCAATGTTAATACCGTTCCAAACGGCAGTGCTTTTGTAGCCGTTACTTTTTTGTTAATAATATCCCAGACGTCACCTTCATACTCAGCTCCGGCAGCGATTGCTTTTGTGCAATCAATAACGCTTCCTCCGCCAACTGCTAACATGAAGTCAATGTTTTCATTTCGGCAAATTTCAATTCCTTTTCGCACTGTAGAGAGTCGAGGATTAGGCTCTACTCCCGCTAACTCATGTATATTTACGTTTAACTCGTTTAACAGCGTAAGAACTTGATCGTATAAACCGTTTTTCTTAATGCTTCCGCCGCCGTAAACAAGCAAAATATTTTTTCCGTATTTCGGGAGTTCTTCTGATAACGCTTGAAGCTGATCTTTTCCGAAGATTAATTTTGTGGGATTATGATAAATGAAATTTTCCATACTATCTGTATACCTCCTAGTTGAATGTAAATTAAGTTGTCGCATTTCGCGAACAAGAATGTAAGTATAATCGTAAAATAAAATTTTTTCAAGAGTTAAGTACTCAAATCGCGCACTTTATTTTATTGACTGATTAAAATATAGAAAATAAGTTCTGAGACATAGAAAAGAGAGCACCTCTATGCTCTCTTTAAAGTTCTTTGTAAACCATTTTTCGATACGTAACAAAGCCTTCTTTTTCATAAAAACTCTCTGCAATTGTATTGTCACTCCAATAGTCTAACTCAATTGTATTTATGTCTTTTGCACGAGCAATGCTATAAATTTCTTTCATCAAACTTGAACCAAACCCTTTGTTTTTGTGGAGTTCTGCGATATTTAGTTGATGAACGTAAATTGACTTGTAAGTCTTTTTAAACACTGTTTCTGAATACTGCTTTATTTCAACCCAAGCGAATCCTACATGCTGTCCTTCATCTTCTGCTAAAAGAAAGATAAACCTATCGTTTTCCATCACTTTCTTAAAAAATTCATGTATCTTCTGAAAATCATATGTTTGAAAGCGCTCGGGGTATAATTCTACATGCAGTTGATGAACAGACTGATTAAGCTTGGCAATTGTATCAGCATCGAAAGTACGGCTAATCTTCAATTTTTTCTCTCCTATATATCTCGTATTTAGTAATGGTCGTTATGAATGTATTTCGTTTAATATAGCGGGTGCGTTTGAGGTGAATAACAAATAGTTTTTACTGTTCGTTTTTATAAAGATGCGGTCAGTCGTTCCGTACGGAGGGCCGATTCGAATGGCGTTTGCTTCTTTGCCTCCGTACGTGTCATCTTCCGTTACTTCAAGAATGTCTTCTAACGGAATCGTAAAGTGTGCAAGCTGCCATTTTATAATGAGGCTATCATTTATTTTTTGAACGCTAATAGTTGGTGTAAACATTTTATCCATCCCCTTTGGTTTCTATTAATCTTAACTTTGTCTCTCTGCAACGTGTTCTTTTATCCTTAAAATCGCTTCTTTCGGACAGCCTTGAAAATAGCCTCCGTGATAACAAATAACATGCTCAATGTCGTAGTGTAAGAAGTTTTCGAGTGATTGAACTGCTTCGTCCATATTTAAGGTCGTTTGTTTAACAGGCCCCATTAGTTGTCCATTCGCTAATACTAAAGCATCTCCGGCAACCAGCGTTTTTGATTTTTTTAAATAAAAACTAACGTGCCCAAGCGTATGTCCGGGAGTGAAAATAACTTCAATACCTCCGCAGTATGGAAGCAGTTGACTTCCTTTTAATACTCTATCCACGTCAACTTTTGGAAGGTTTTTATACAAATATTTTATGTCATCAGGTATAGCTGCTAGTTCTTCGTTACTCATTTGACTCGCATTCGTTTTGATAAGCGGAAGTTTCCCTTCAATATACGGCTTATCAAATTCATGAGCATATACGATGATATTTTCATTTGATTTTTTTCGTATATCAGCAGCACTCCCTATATGATCTAGGTCTTGATGTGTTAAAAAAATTGCTTTTAGGTCTTCGATAGACATATTTAATTCGTTTAACACTTTTTTAAGTTGATCGATTTGTCCAGGCATTCCTGTGTCAATTAGAATAGCTTCATCGTTATTCCAAACTAGCGTAGGATTTAATATTATATCTTGGTCAAAAGCTCTGGCAGTCAACTGTAGCATTTCAACACCTTCTGAAATTCTCATCACAAACCCCTTTTCTTATTAAAATTACAAAAACTTTAACCTTCTGTAATTGCGTAGCTTACAGTGCTATTCTTGAATTTTATCAATAAACAAAATAAAAACCAGACTGGAAAAAAATCACATTTCATGCTATGATATCTATAAAATAAAGCTTACGATGATAGATTTTTATAAATGAAAAGGTGAACCTTGGACAACAAGGTTCACCTTTTTTACTTATCGCTAGCCGCTATAGCTTTTTTATTTCTTATCTTCTCTTTGGATACACTCATGCAAAGGTACAACCTTAGTTTTCTTTGCTATTTTATACCCCCACCACGTCGCTAAAAAGAGAGGCAGACCGATATATGAGACTGTCAAGCCGTACCAATCAATTTTGTCAGAAAGTACCGCTTGATAATTCTGTCCTAAAATAACGATGAGGCACATTCCAAATGCAAGAACAGGGCCTAAAGGAAACCATTTTGCTTTATACGCCAGTTCATCTATCTCTCTTCCTGAAGCAACATATGCTTTTCGGAAACGATAGTGGCTGACGGCAATACCAATCCACGCAATAAATCCGCTCATTCCTGAAGCGTTTAAAAGCCACATATACATTTGATCGCCAAAAATTGATGTTAAAAAGGCAAGACCGCCAATGATCGTAGTTAAAACAAGCGCGTTTACTGGAATTCCTCGACGATTAATTTTTCGAAGCGCTTTAGGCGCTTGTCCTTCATTGGCCATTGACCATAACATTCGCGTAGAAGCATATAAGCCAGAAGTTCCGGCTGATAAAACCGAGGTAAGAATAACAGCATTCATCACTGAAGCAGCTGCAGCGATTCCTGCTTTTTCAAAAACAAGCGTAAATGGACTAACAGCAATGTTATCCACGTCTCCTCCTAAAAGAAATGGACTTGTGTAAGGAATGATAAGTCCAATCACAGCAATGGCTGCAATATAAAATAGAAGAATGCGCCAAAAGACTTGGCGAATGGCTTTTGGTATGTTTTTTTGAGGGTTTTCACTTTCCCCTGCAGCAATACCGACTAGCTCTGTGCCTTGAAAAGAAAATCCTGCGATAAAGAAAATGCTTAGTACGGACATAAATCCGCCGTTAACCGGCGCTTCTTCTAATGTAAAGTTTTTAAAGCCGATATATTCACCGCCGAAAATACCAAAGATCGTCAGAAGACCCACACCGATAAATACAATAATGGTTACTACTTTTACGAGAGCAAACCAATATTCAGATTCTCCATAGCTTTTTACAGATAGGAAATTAAGTAAAAAAATTAAGCCTAAAAACAAAGCGCTCCAGATAATACTCGGCACATCAGGGAACCAAAATTTCATAATAATAGCAGAAGCAGCTATTTCTACGGCAAGTGTAACAGCCCAGTTAAACCAGTAGTTCCAACCGAGCGCAAAGCCTAGAGCTGGGTCTACATAGTGACTGGCGTACGTTGAAAAAGAACCTGATACCGGCATAAACGTGGCCATTTCTCCAAGACTAGTCATGAGAAAATAAACCATAATTCCAATGGCCCCGTAAGCAATCAGCGCTCCTCCCGGTCCAGCAGTTTGGATGGAAGATCCCGTGGCTAGAAATAAACCAGTTCCTATTGAACCTCCAATGGCAATCATGGTCATATGACGCGCTTTTAAATGGCGTTTTACATGCTTATCGTCCTGCTTTTTTTCTTCTTCATTACGATTTATATCGACCGCTTCCATACTTATCCCACCTTTATAAATGAACTATGCGAACATGTTTAACGTAAAGCGTATAAGAATATCCATCTCCTATAAAAAGCAGGAGATGGATCCTTCATTGCTTACTTTGAAAAATCAAAATAGTTTCGTTTTAATAGACGAGGCAAGCCCATAAGCTGTTCGTACGTTACACTTTTTTCTAAGGCAGAGGTGTTGATTAAAAACAGTTGATCTTCAATGTGCCCAACCGTTTCATCTGTTTGATACGTAATCCCGCATTCTGAACATGTAATGGAAGGCGTCTCTTTAATTTCTATGGCTTTTGTACCGTCAGGAAGCTCCCAATAAACCGTTGCATCCGTCTCTTTCGCTTCATATGATTCGCACCATTGGCACTTCAATATTATTCCTCCTTCGCTCCCGCCGTTTCGTATTTTTTCATTTGTGTTTCAAATTTTTTCTCTTTTAATTGATCGCGCTTTTCACGCTTGTCTTTCAAAGAGCTATGCTCTGGATTTTGGTCATACGTTTTTCGGCGGTCAAGACGGTTTAGACCTTCCGGCGTTAAGTTGAACTTTGTATCATCAATAATTGAAAGAACACCGTTGCTTTCAAATTTTTCAAACACTTCAGGATATACTTTTTTATAAAATTCTTCTGCGCTGCCACTTTGATAATTTTGCGGCTCCGGATAAGACGTAATAACACCTTCAAAGTTTCGAAGCACCACTTTATTTGAGCTTTGAGAAATAATGTAGTTTGGCTGCAGCGGAATTTTACCGCCTCCTCCAGGAGCATCCACGATAAACGTAGGAACTGCATAGCCGGACGTATGACCGCGAAGTCCTTCCATAATTTCTAGCCCTTTGCTGATTGGCGCACGGAAATGGCCGATTCCTTCTGATAAATCACATTGATAAATATAATAAGGACGCACGCGGATCTTTACTAAATCATGCATAAGCTGCTTCATGATTGGCACGCTGTCGTTAATTCCAGCTAAAATAACCGCTTGGTTTCCAACTGGAACTCCTGCGTTCGAAAGCATTTCACAAGCACGTTTGGATTCTTCTGTAATTTCAATTGATGTGTTAAAGTGCGTATTTAGCCAAACCGGATGATATTTCTTTAAGATGTTGCACAGATTTTCTGTAATGCGCTGAGGGAACACCACCGGCGCTCTTGTACCGATACGAATAATTTCTACGTGCGGAATATCGCGCAAATTTTTCAAAATATATTCTAAAATATTGTCATTGATTAATAGGCCGTCTCCTCCGGAAATTAATACATCACGAATTTGAGGGTTGGCTGCAATGTAATTAATAGCTGTATCCAGCTGTTTTTTTGGAACGCCCATGCCGATTTGTCCTGAAAAACGTCTTCTTGTACAGTAGCGGCAGTACATAGAGCATTGATTTGTAACTAAAAACAGCACGCGGTCGGGATAACGGTGCGTTAAGCCAGGAACCGGTGAATCTTCATCTTCGTGAAGCGGATCTTCTAAATCATATCTTGTTTTATGCAGTTCTTCTGAAATAGGAACGGACTGCATTCTGATTGGACATTTCGGATCGTTCACATCCATTAACCATGCGTAATAAGGAGTAATGTTTAACGGAATCGTTTTGGTTGCAATTTTAACACCTTCTTCTTCTTGAGGTGTTAAATTTATGATTTTCTTTAAATCTTCCAATGTTTTAATCGTGTTTGTCAGCTGCCATACCCAGTCGTTCCACTGCTCGTCCGTTACATCTTTCCAAAGCTCGATTTCTTTCCAGTGTCTGCTTGCTTTATATAATGTATTTTTCATTTTATATTCCCTCCAAAGTTCATTTTTTGAATAGATGTTCTACTAAGAAATTGACCGCACCATGTAATAGCGGTCTTCTCCTTCGCCAAACTCTCCTGCTCGCGTTTCTTTAATCGTAAAGCCCATTTTTTTATACAGCTTAACAGCGCCTTCATTTTTTACATTCACAGTCAAACAAACGCTTTCAAAACTATCTTTTTGTAGAATCGAAAATATTTCTTCTAAGAACAGCTGTCCAATTCCGCTTCCTTGTTTATCAGAGCGGACGTAGAACCCAAAGATATAAGCTTTTGTGACATCTTTGTAATCTCGAAGCAGCTCGCAAATGGCAATTGGCCTTGCGTCATTTTCCTGGAAATATTGAATGAGCTTGCCGTAGCGCGCTAAAGGCACAAGCGTCTGTTCATCAACGGCTCCCATGCCCGGAAACGCATCTTTTTCAAGTTCAATCATCATTTTTTGCTGCGCGGGACTTAACGACTGTGGGATTTCGATATAATACTGCTCTTTTAATGCATCCATTTTTCTTTCCTCCTTTTTTCACTTTCATATTTTGCATCTTGCAGCGGCCATATTGGACTTGGAAGGTGCTGATAATTAAAGGTCGTTAAGCGATTTGACGCTACGCCTGGACCATCAACATAGATGATAGATCCTACAAGCGGTTCAAAAGCGGCTCTGAAATGATTTTTAGCTTTTAAACCAATGATTTTTTTCGTCGCTGGCTCAATGCCAATATGGCGAAAAAGTTCAGGATCATTTGCTGATACCGGCCTTCCAATCAGCAAAATGTCCAATTCTCCTACTTGAATGTGAGCTGCACCTTTTACATTTACTTTTAAATGCTGATTAAACGGTCCTGAATTGTAAAACTCACCTTCCGACAAAGCAACGACCTTGGCCTCAACTTCAACGGGCTTTCCGAACTCAGGAGAAACTTTTCCTCCTAAAGAAAGAGAGACGTAATTTCCTATTCCCGCCTGCACGCAGTGTTTGATAGAGTCAGGGTCATAAAGACCTCCAAACAAAGTTCCCGTCATATTTAGCTTCATCATGTATTCCAAAAGCTCTGTTGTATCGCCGCTTCCGCAGCTTAAAGGATTATCTGCTATATCAGCGAGCACTATCGGCTTTGTGTTGGATAGTTTTAACGCTGTTTGCAGACCTTCTTTAACGGTAGGCAAATCGACTATAAATTCTTCTTTTATACTCCAAAACTGAGAAGCTAGTGTATTTGCTGTTTTTTCTGCTTTTTCAGGATTCAAAGCAACTACGAGCACGCTTGCTCCGGCGATTGGAATATCGGAATATGGAAAGCCTCCAAAAACGGAAACACTATATACGTCTTCTTCTTGCTCAACTTGCTTAGCAAGGTCAATCATTTTTTTCATAGGGCCTTTTGCTGTTCGCATATTAATTGAGGGCAACAGCATAGGCAATTTTTTTAAAGATGCATAATAGATAGCGCTTTCTTTTATTTGGGTTAAAAGCGCTCGCGCAGCGTTGACTCCTTGTTCGTACATATCAACATGAGGATATGTTTTAAAACCAAAGTGAAGCGGCGTGTACGTAAGCATATCTTCACTGACATTTGCATGCATATCGAGCGTAGTAGCAATAGGAACGTTATTTCCTATACAACTTCTTATTTGACCTAACAAATGAGCTTCAGGATCGAAATGATGCTCTACTACCATTGCGCCGTGCAAAGCGATTAGCAAGCCATCTAGCGGGCCGGCGTGAGTAAGCGCATGCAGCATTTGCTTTTCAATTGTGTAATAAGCCGCCGAAGATACAACCCCAGACGGAACTGCAGCTGCACAAACAAGGGGAACGATTTCTACTTGTTCTTCTTGCTTTAATACATCCAAAAATCCCCCTACTTCTGTTTTGGTTCCTGAGTATGCTTTATATATTTCCGTTCCAACAAAATACCCTTCTTGTACAAACTGTTCTATTTCTGTTTTTAATGGACTAAAGCTGTGAGATTCATGATAAAAAAAGGCAATGCCAATGCGATATGAAGACATGTGCTCCTCCTTTTCGCTAAGGTGCGAGATTAATAGTTGGTGTAGACAGACTTCCATTCTGTCATTACATCAAATGCATGATGAGAAACTTCTCTGTGGCCGTTGCCAGACATTTTCATTCCTCCGAATGCTACTCCCATTTCAGCATTAGATGTTCCGTTATTGATATAGACTAATCCGCTAACAGCGTCTTTCGCCGCTCGGCTGGCATAATGTAAGCTGCTTGTATAAATAGAAGTGGAAAGTCCGTACATCGTTCCATTATTGACGCTCATTGCTTCTTCATAGCCATTTACTTCAATAAAAGCAAGCACGGGGCCAAAAATCTCTTCTTGAGCAATTGTGTGATTCGAATGGACGTTATCGATGATGGTAGGCATGTAATAACAAGCCCCTAATTCTGATAAAGCACGACCTCCAAGCGCAATATTCCCGCCTTCTTCTACCGCTTTTTGTACGTAACCTTCTACTAAACGACACTGCTGTTCATTGACAAGCGGTCCTATCACAACTCCTTGTTCAAGACCATTTCCAATCTTCATTTCTTCTGTAAGAGCTATTACTTTTTTCAACAGCTCTTCTTTTACTGAACGATCCACGATGACTCTGCTAGCTGCGGTACAGCGCTGCCCCGTTGTCGTAAATGCTGATTTAACAATTCCTTCTGCTGCTTTATCCAGATCGGCATCTTTTAATACGATAACCGCGTTTTTTCCTCCTAGCTCTAAAGAAATACGCTTTAAGGTTTTGCTGCTCATTTCTGCTAATTGCTGACCAACTTCCGTAGAACCTGTAAATGAGATGATTTTCACTTCAGAGTGTATAGCAAGTCTTTGTCCAACGATTCTGCCCGATCCTGTAAGCAAGTTAATTGTTCCTTTTGGAAGCCCCGCAGCGTGCAATACTTCCATAAAAATCTTCGCTGAGAGCGCCACTTCTGAAGCCGGCTTCCAAACAACCGTATTGCCAGCGATTAAAGCAGCAAACATTTTATAAGAAGCGAGAGAAACAGGAAAGTTCCAAGGTGTAATACATGCCACAACTCCAAGCGGTTCGCGAACCATTTTTATATCTCGGTCAGGAAAGCCAGCGGGCACTATTTCGCCAAACAAACGTCTTCCTTCTCCCGCCATATACTGAGCTGTTGCAATGACGACACCAACTTCTCCTATGGATTCTGTCAGTGGTTTTCCCATTTCTTTTGTCATCACTTGAGCTAGCTCTTCTTTTCTGTCTTCAAAAAGCGAAGCTGCTTTTGTTAAAAATGCTGCACGTTCAGGAATAGATGTATTTTTCCAGTGGCTGTAAGCTGTACTAGCCGCGTTTACCGCAGCATCGACTTGACTAGCCGTAGCGGCTGCGCACGTTCCGACGAGCTCTTGTGTTGCAGGGTTTATACTTTCAAAATAGGTTTGCTTCTCTTCACTTACCCACTCGCCGTTAATGTATAAATTTCCTTGCAGCAGTTCGGTTTTAGTTTGACTCATATTGTTATCCTCCTTTTCATTTAAAAAGCTAGTTGATTGAAACTGCTTCTGTGATGACTTCTTCTAATAAAGACAGCCCTTGATCCAGCACGTCTTTATCAATATTTAGGGGCAGCATTAAGCGAATGGTTTGCCCTTTGACTCCACAGTTCATGATAAGCAGTCTTCTTTCCAGCGCTTTTGATTTAATAACAGGGACATAAGCAGCCGCTGTTTCAACATGAAATTCAATGCCAATCATCATACCAATTCCTCTAACCTCTTTAATAGCCGGTAAATGTCCGATAGAATGCTGAAGACGTTTAACAATATCGGCACCTACTTTTTCACTGCGCTCTACAAGCTTTTCTTCTTCGATGATTGAAATATTAGCTAAAGCAGCTGCGCACGATACTGGATTTCCACCAAAAGTAGAACCATGTCCAGCTGTTGGCCATTTCTCATGCAGTTCTCGGCTTGCTACAATTGCTCCTAGTGGCATACCACCGGAAAGAGCTTTTGCTAAAACTAAAATATCTGGTGTGACTCCAGCATGTTCCGCGGCAAACATTTTTCCAGTGCGCCCAAATCCTGTTTGCACTTCATCAAAGATAAGCAGAATGCCATAATCATTCGCTATGTCTCTCAGTGCGCGTAAAAAGCTAGAAGGAGCAGGGTAATAGCCTCCTTCGCCCATGACTGGCTCAATTACAATCGCCGCTACGCGTGAAGGATCCACTCGCAGTTCAAACAGCTTTTGCAGTTGATTTAAGCAATATGCTTCCGCTTCTTCCTCGTCAATATTAGGAAGCTGACTTGGATACGGATAAGGCGCGTGATACACTTCTCCTAAAATCGGCTCGTAGTAGCTTCGGTACTTGGAGCTTGAAGCCGTAATAGCTGTAGCTCCTAATGTACGGCCATGAAAAGAACCTTCGAAAGCAATAATCGCTGGTCTGCCAGTGGCCGCTTTTGCTAACTTAAGTGCTCCATCAATGGCTTCTGCGCCTGAGTTTGAAAAGAAAACCGTATCTAAGTTTCCTGGCGTAATTTGCGCAAGTTTTTCTGCCAAATTCACAGCTGTTTCGTAGTATCCGTAATTTAAGCCGAGGTGAAGCAGCTGATCTGCTTGTTTTTTAATCGCTTCTACCATCTTTTCATGTGTATGGCCCACTGCATTAACGGCTACTCCTGATACAAAATCAATATATTCCGTTCCATCAGCTGTCCAGAATTTAGCACCGTGAGCTTTTTCAATAACAAGCTCTGTTACTCTTGTCATCACCGGTGATAAATGTTTTTTTCCTTTGATTTGAAGCTCTTCTGTTTTATTTTGCACTTTCATATGACTCATCCTTTCTTATGTGCTGATGAAAAATAGAAAATGCATGATCTAGCAATCTCACTATTTCATCAACTTCTGCTTTCGTTATATTTAAAGGAGGACTGATAATCATATGTTCTCCTTTATGTCCATCTATAGATCCAGATCCTGGATAAAACACACCTCCAAGCTCCATACAAATTTCATTGAGCTTTTCGCTGGCTGCTTCACTTGGATTGAAAAATACTTGTTGACTAGCATCTTTCATTAGTTCTAATCCGATTAAAAGCCCGCGGCCTCGAATATCTGAAATATAAGGATGCTTGCGTTGCAGAGCTACTAAACATTCCATTAAATACGCGCCTTGAGTTTCTACGTTTTGAAGAATATTCATTTCTTCATATATATCCAAAGCAGCAAGTCCTGCCGCTATCGAAACAGGATGTCCACTGTACGTATAGCCGTGGAGGAATTTCCCGCTGCTATTTTCTAACAGCCCTTGAATCAGACGGTCATGGACAATCATTCCTCCTAAAGGAGCGTACCCTGCTGAAACTCCTTTACCAAAAGTTAGAATATCCGGTTCGATTGCGAATTGTTCCACTGCAAAATCAGTTCCTGTTCTCCCAAAGCCTGTCATAACTTCATCAATAATTAAAAGAATGTCATAGCGGCTGCAGAGCTCACGTACTTTTTTGAAATAGTCAAGCGGAGGTACAACAGCTCCTTGCTGACTTCCTACAATGGGTTCTGCGATAAAAGCTGAAATATTTTCTGGACCGAGCTCTAAAATGGTTCGTTCAATATCGGTGACGCAGCTCCAGTTTTGATTTGCCACGCAGTCTTCTTGATTGCGATTATACGGACAGCGATGACAATAAGGAGAATAAACGTGCGCAAAATGTAAAAGATTAGGTGTATACGGATATCGTCTTTTTACGTCTCCTCCAGCTGATAGTGCGCCTATCGTATTTCCGTGATAAGACTGCCACCTTCCGATTACGATGTGTTTTTGCGTCTTTCCGGCATCTCTGTGATATTGCCTTGCTAATTTTAATGCACTTTCATTTGCTTCTGATCCTCCTGATGTAAAATAGACTTTGTTTAAATGAGGGGGCGCCATTTTACCAATGACACCTGCAAGTTTATGCAAAACATCCGTTTCAAAACGCAATGTATGAACAAACGCCGCGTTTTTTGCCTGCTCAGCCATCGCCTCGGCTATTTGTCCAATGCCGTGCCCTAAATTTGCCGCCACGGCCCCGGAGCAGCCGTCTAAATACTTTTTTCCTTGCTCATCTATTAAGTAGCTTCCTTCACCGTACGTGATCATTGGATACTTTTTTGTTAAATCTCTATGAAACACATAATCTCTTTTTATTTTGTCCATCTTTCCACCACCATCGCCATTCCTAAGCCTCCTGCAACGCAAATAGTTGCGAGGCCGTATCGTCTTTTTTGCTTTTGGAGCTCATGACACAGAGTTGTGATGATTCTTGCCCCGGAGCAGCCTAAAGGATGTCCAAGCGCAATTGCTCCTCCGTTTACATTCACTTTCTCTGATGTGATGTTCCATTCTCTTAAGCAAGCAATACTTTGGGCGGCAAAAGCTTCGTTTAATTCAATTAAGTCCATATCATCTAAGCTTAAACCGGCTTTATTTAAAGCAATTTGTGTAGCCGAAACGGGGCCAATCCCCATTTCCTTTGGTGAGACGCCAGCTGCGGCAAACGACACAATCTTTGCCATAGGTGTTAATCCGAGGTGCTCAGCTTTTTCTTCCGACATCAGCAGCAGCATCGAAGCCCCATCGTTTCTGCCGGATGAATTTCCAGCCGTCACCGTTCCATTCCTTTGAAAAACTGCATTAAGCGCACCAAGCTTTTCTTTGCTAGTAAGACGAGGAAATTCATCTGTTGCAAAGTGCCCCATTCCTTTTTTTCCTTCTTTTACAGGCACAGGGATAATTTCTTCTTCAAACAAACCAAGTTCTATAGCCCGCCTAGCTTTTTCCTGACTATAAAAAGCAAACTCATCTTGTTCCGCGCGGCTAATACTATACTTTTCAGCGAGCCACTCGGCTGTCTGTCCCATCGTAAAAGTTCCGTATAACGTTTCAGGCTGTGATTTTGGCTGACTTTCTGTATTAGAGTCATAGAGTGTTAAATCACCAACGTGAAAACCGAAACGAGTGCCTACCGTATAGTGCGGTGCTTGAGACATGCTTTCCACTCCTCCGGCTAATACCGCTTCGGCTTGACCCGATAAAATGGACATGGCTCCATTCATTACAGCCTGCATGCCTGAGCCGCACTGGCGATGCACCGTATAAGCTGGAATACGTTCAGAGAATTGAGCTTTCAGCCCAGCTACTCTTGCTATATTAGGAGCATGAGCGCTTTGTTTCGTTTGTCCGACGATAATTTCATCAACAACCTCTGACGTGTATCCGGCTGAAGACAAATTGTTTTTCATCACAAGAGAGACTAGTTCTTCCGGAAGCGTATCTGCAAGCGAACCGCCAAACTTTCCAATAGGAGTTCGAAATGCATTTACAATCACTGCCATTATGCCGTCACCTCATTGTCTTTACTAAACAATTTAGAAATGTGAAAAGAAGCCTGTGTTTTTTGTTTTACTTCCTCTAAAGAAACACCTGGAGCTGTTTCAAGAAGTTCAAGACCAAAATCCGTTACCGAAAAGACGGCTAATTCCGTAATAATCATATCGACTCGTCGCTCTGAAGTAAGCGGGTAGGTTAACTTCCCAACTAGCTTTGACTCTCCTTGACTATTCGTATGAAGAGTCGTAACAATCACTTTTTTTGAGCCTTCTAATAAATCCATGGCTCCCCCTACACCAAGAACACTTTTACCAGGAACAGCCCAGTTCGCAATTCGGCCTGCTTCATCTACTTGAAGCACTCCAAGAATCGATACATTCACATGGCCTCCGCGTATCATGGCAAAAGAATCGGCGCTGTTAAAAAACGAGGAACCTTCCAAAACCGTGACGGGCAGCTTTCCAGCATTCACAAGTTCTGGATCTATATAATCTTCTTCAGGAGTAGGGCCAACGCCGAGAATCCCGTTTTCTGAATGTAAAAACACGTGAACATCGGGTGCAATATAATTAGCAACCAGAGTAGGAATCCCTATTCCTAAGTTCACTACATCTCCGTGACAAAGCTCTTTTGCAGCACGCGCAGCAATATATTCTTTGACGTTCATCTTATTTTTCTCCTTTCACTACGATATAAGTAACGTATAAATGAGGAGTTACAATTTCTTCAGGAGAAATTTGTCCAACTTCAACCACTTCTTCTACTTCCGCAATCACGATATCAGCGGCCGTTGCCATCATTGGATTAAAGTTTCTTGCTGATTTGCTGTAAATAAGATTTCCGAGTCGATCTGCTTTTTTAGCTTTTATAAGAGCTACATCTGCGTGCAGCGATTCTTGCAAAACATATTTTTTTCCTTTTAACACTCGTTCTTCTTTTCCTTCAGCGAGCTGAGTCCCTACGCTCACAGGCGTGTAAAACCCGCCTATGCCTGCTCCTCCTGCTCTAATAGCCTCGGACATTGTTCCTTGCGGGATGAGCTCCACTTGAAGTTCTCGTTTTTGATAAGCGTGTACAACTTCAGGATTAGAAGTAAAATAAGACCCTATGGCTTTTTTTACTTGTTTTTTTTGAACCAATACACCTAATCCTTTTCCAGGTTCACCGAGGTTATTACTAATAATCTCTAAATCTTTAAGGTTTGATTTGGCAATCGCTTCAATCAGACTAAGCGGGCTTCCAACAAGACCAAATCCACCTACCATAATGCGTGCGCCATCTGTTATTTTTCCCACTGCTTCTTCGCGCGTGATGATTTTGTTCATTTTATTTCCTCCTTTTCTTTTTATATTTCACAGCGCTTTACACGAAAAAAACCAAGCAGGACACAATGACTCCCCAAAGAAACAGGGATGTCCCCACTCTTTGCAAAGCGTGTGTGTCTGCTTGGTTTTAATAAGACCATGAAAAGAGGTTGTCTTCTCACTTTATTCTAACCAAACGCTATGTAATTTTTTGATTTACATTATCCCAGTAACGTTGGATTGCAGCCTGAAGCGCTACGATAATCGCCTGTTGAGATGGAGCAAAATAATAATTTTGAATACGTTCAATAAGAGGTTCAATTCCATCTGCAAGGCAGTAACCAATAAGCAGCTTCCGGAAAAAATTTTGCGTCAGCTCCGTAATAAACGTAAACTCAGCATTTACAATTTTATGCTCTGTCAGATCCACTTCTAGTACAATTCCCGCATGCTTATACATTTCATACATGGAAGTTCCCTGTGGAGCTTTTGCATATCCTGTCACAATGACTGTATTCAGTATTTGCATGCCCCTTAATCTCCTTTTAAAAACTATTTGATTACTTCGCACTTTTACAGTAATAATTCTGAAAGATCAAATGAGATCATCTCATATGCTTTTAGTTATGTAAGTGCTTTCATTTTTAAAAAGATATGTTCTTACACAACTAACATTTCGCCTTTTCTAGACAAAATCCTTCTTTTCTTTTAAAAAAACTTTCTATTTTTTTATTTATTCTTCTTCATTGAAATTTATTCGAGTCTCCGTTAAACTTTTCATCTGCTATACGGATGGACTCTGTTGGACAGCCTTCAAACGCATCTATTAAATCGTCTTCTAACTCTTGGGGCACTTCAACCGTGCCTTGATTATCGTCAAGTATAACAAACGCAATTCCTTCATCATCATAATCATAAATATCAGGTGCCGCAGCTCCGCATGCACCGCACGCAATACACGTTTCTTTATCGACTATCGTATATTTCCCCATTATCATTCTCCTGACTAAATTTAAAAGTTATTACTCATTACCAGCCGCGCTCTTGCATGCGATTTTCTGGTAATAATGATGAAATTTCAATTCCTTTCATTGCACTTCCTAATCCTTTTGACAAGCTTGCAATCAGTTCATAGTCTTGATAATGTGTTGTTGCTTCGACGATTGCACGCGCAAATTTTTCAGGGTTATCTGATTTGAAGATTCCTGAACCAACGAACACACCGTCTGCTCCGAGCTGCATCATTAACGCTGCGTCCGCTGGTGTTGCTACGCCGCCTGCTGCAAAGTTTACAACCGGTAAGCGCCCTTCACGTTTAATTTGCAGTAATAGCTCATAAGGGGCACCTAATAGTTTGGCTTCTGTCATTAACTCGTCTTCATCCATGCCTACCACTTTACGTACTTGAGCGTTAACTTGGCGCATATGACGCACGGCTTCCACGATATTTCCTGTTCCTGGTTCGCCTTTTGTACGAAGCATGGAAGCACCTTCACCAATTCGTCTTGCTGCTTCTCCTAAATCACGGCATCCGCATACAAATGGAACCATAAATGTACTTTTGTTAAGGTGATATTCCTCATCAGCTGGAGTCAGCACTTCACTTTCGTCAATGTAGTCTACACCCATTGCTTCTAGCACGCGTGCTTCAACAATATGGCCGATACGAGCTTTTGCCATAACTGGAATGGATACAGCGTCCATCACTTCTTCAACAATTGTTGGGTCTGCCATACGAGACACGCCGCCTGCTGCACGAATATCAGCTGGAACACGCTCTAACGCCATAACGGCAACAGCGCCTGCTGCTTCTGCAATTTTTGCCTGTTCTGCATTGATCACGTCCATGATAACGCCGCCTTTTTGCATTTCCGCCATTCCCCGCTTCACGCGGTCCGTTCCATTTCTCACCATATTCAATTCCTCCTTTATATGTTCAAACACTTATTATGCAACTTCCATGCCAGTGTTAAAATATAGAAGAAATTAGTGAAAAGCACTAATTTTTATGCCAAATTATTAAGCGGTTTTTAAAAATTTGGCAGGCGAAAGCCAATTTTTTAAACTAAAACAGCTTCCATCCCTATTAGAGACGGAAGCTGTTTTGTTAAGGAACTAACACTAATTTTCCGGTCGTTTTTCTTCCTTGAAGCAGACGATGTACATCTGCTGCTTCTTCAAGTGAAAATGTACCGCCCAGCATTAATTTTAACTGACCGGAATTCACGTAGTTTAATAGCTCATGCAGGCTTTGCTGATAAAGTGCTGGTTTTGCCATCATTTGAGGTAAGAAAAAGCCGAGAACTGCCTGATTTTTTTCCATGAGGCGAGCAGGGTTAAACTTTACAGATTTTCCGCTAGCCATTCCGTAAAAAACGAGGCGCCCAAATGGTGCAAGACATTGAAGAGATTCATAGAATATATGCCCTCCTACCATTTCTAAAATAATATCGGCTCCTTTTCCTTCTGTTACTTCTAAAATCCGTTTTTCCCAGCCTGTTTCTGTATAGTTAATCACTTCGTCGGCTCCAAGATTTTTTGCAAGCTCAAGCTTTTCTTTAGAGCTCGCTGTAGCAATAACTTTTCCAGCTCCAAAAATTTTCGCAAGCTGAACAGCTAAGGTTCCGACACCGCCTGCTGCCGCATGAACGATGACGGTTTCTCCTTTTTCAAGGCGACCCATTGTTTTTAAAATATGATAAGCCGTTAGTCCTTGAAGAGGCAAAGCAACCGCTTGTGTTAAATCCACATCGTCCGGCAAAGGAATGAGGCCTCTTGAATCTGCCAGCGTGTACTCAGCGTAGCCTGTTGCACGATTAGATCCTAGCAGCGTCACCACTTTTGTCCCTACTTTTATTCCTTTTACATCTTCACCTACTTCGACCACTTCTCCCGCAACTTCAGAGCCTGGAATAAAAGGCAGCGGCGTTTCGACTACATATGCTCCTTCACGCCGCGCAGCGTCGGCGTAATTAACGCCAATTGCCGCAACTTTAATGAGCACATCTTTCTTTTTCGGTACAGGGCGTGCAATATCGATAACTTGCAGAACATCAGGTCCTCCGTACTGCGTAAATTGAATGGCTTTCATCATAGATCCCCCTTTTATTTCCCTTGAAATAGTGGCTTTCTTTTTTCTTTAAACGCAGATATTCCTTCCTGGTGATCCCTCGTTTCTACCATAAGAACTTGCGTTAGCCTTTCCTGTTCGAGAACTTGTTCTAACGTTAAATGGAATGAATCATTCACAATTTTTTTCATTTTCCCATACGCTTTAGTCGGTCCTTGTGATAAGCGGCTTGCAAAGGATGTAACCTCATCTTTCAGCTGATTTAACGGCACTACACGGTTTAAAAAACCAGCTTTGTAAGCTGTGTCGGCATCCATAGGCTCTCCTAAAAATAACAGTTCCTTAGCTCTGTGAGGGCCGACGACCTTTGTAAGAAAGTAAAGACCTCCTCCGTCTGAAATCAAGCCAACTTGAGCAAAGCTTAATACGAACCGACTTTCTTCTGACGCAATGATAAAGTCAGAAGCGAGAGCTAAATTAAAAGCTGCTCCTGCTGCAAATCCATGAACTGCTGAAATAATTGGCTTCTCTAAATTTTGCATCGTTAGGATACATTCATTTAAACGGCCGATATGTTCATAAACATCCACTCCGGATGCTTGGCCCATTGTTTTCACATCGCCTCCGGCAGAAAACGAACGCCCTGCTCCATTTAATATAACCACTTTAATAGACTCATCGCTTTGTGCCTGTTTTATTTCAGCTGTTAACTTTTCAATCATTTCCTCACTGAATGCATTTAAGCGATCCGGCCGATTTAACGTTAAAGATAAAATAGTCCCCTGCTTTTCTACTACTAAATCACTCATAATTCGAATTCCCTCCTCTTTACTTTGTATTAAACGATAAGCCACCCGCCGTCTACTAACAAATCACTTCCAGTCATATACGATGCCTCTTTAGACGCTGCAAAAGCAATAACGTTTGCAATTTCTTCTGGTTTACCAATACGCTTTAAAGCCGTATTTTTTTCGATTGCCTTAGTGAAGCGCTCATTTTCAAGTCCAGGCTGTGTTAAAGGTGTTTCTACGAATCCAGGAGACACAGAGTTTACTCTGACTCCGTGAGGTGCTAATTCAAATGCCATTGCTTTTGTAAAGTTAATTAAAGCAGCTTTAGCAGCGCTGTAGTGGGGAATTTGTGCACCTGCTTTATGTCCTGAAAGAGAAGCGATGTTAACAATAGATCGATTTCCTCCTACCTCTTCAGTTAACAAAGGAATCAAATGTTTTGTTACAAGAAATACGCTTGTTAAATTGACGTCCTGCACGTGTTTCCACTGTCCAAGAGTTGTTTCTTTGATGGTTGAATTCACAGATCCGCCTGCGTTATTAATTAATAAATGAAATTGTCCGTACTTTTCTTTTATAAATTCAGCCAGCTCTTTGACGTCTCTTTCTTTCGTTACATCAGCGGGGAAAATATCCGTGCATTTTCGTTCACACCGTGTGTCAATAGCGGATGCAGCCTGTACTAGTTTTTCTTTCGTTCGCCCGACAAGAATGACGCGAGCGCCTTCTTGTGCCATTTTCTGAGCAGTCGCTTCTCCAATGCCGCTTCCAGCTCCTGTAATAACAGCTATTTGCCCTTCAAAACGCATATTACCCCTCCTTATACAACATATCGCCCGCTGTCGATAAATTCCCGGGCGATGTCTCGATTGCGCGTGAACTCTCCTTCACTTTGCAAATCATTCATCCATTTTCCAAGAATTGTACGGTACTGTCGGTGTTTTTCACCCGTTAACATCCCGTTTATTAATTGTCGAGCCTGCTTTTCAATTTCAAAGAGCGTTTCACTAACAACTGTTGCTGTGAGCTTGCTTTTTAACGTTTCTTTTTCTTCTCCATTTCTGGTTACGGCTTTTTCCACGCGTAGCACAGATGACTCCATAGCAAATAGCCCAACAGCAATTTCTGCTAGTTTCATCAGCGTTTCTTGTTCTTGCGCTAGATTGGCTTGAAACGTTTGGAATGCTGTTCCTAACAAAGCAAGAAACAAATGTCTTGTGGTAATAACAGCCTGCTTTTCTCGTGCTAGAAGTTCATTTGAAGGTGTTTCCCACTGACCGCTCATCAATTCACTGAGGGCATGCTCTACTTGTTTGCTCAGCTCTATTTCACCTTTGCCCGCTTTTTTTAGAAGCTGAGTTGGAAGCAAAAGGCGGTTGATTTCATTTGTACCTTCAAAAATACGATTGATGCGTGAGTCACGATATACTTGCTCTATTTTATATTCTTGAATAAACCCTGCGCCGCCATGAAGCTGCAGCGATTCATCGGCAATTAAATCAAGAGTTTCCGATCCATACACTTTACATACTGAACATTCCATTGCAAATTCAGCCAGCTGTTTAGCTACTAACTTATGATTTTCACTTTCATATAAACCACCAAGCGCTTCTTCTAGTAAACCAGCTGTCCGGTATTGCATAGATTCAGAGGCAAAAATACGCGCTGCCATTTTAGCTATTTTTTCTTTTGAAGCATTAAATTCTGCAATAGCTGTTTTAAACTGCTTGCGTTCTTTTGTATAAGTCAAAGCAAGTTCAAACGCATATTTCGCTGCGCCCATACACGCAGAACCTAAGTTAAAACGCCCGAGATTTAAGACGTTCAAGGCAATCAAGTGACCTTTTCCTACTTCTCCAAGTACGTTTTCTACGGGTACTAAACAATCTTCATAAATAACCGGGCGAGTAGACGACCCTTTAATCCCCATTTTCTTTTCTTCTGGCCCGAGAGACAGCCCTTCAAAACCTTTTTCTACGATAAAAGCGGTAAAATGTTCACCGTCTACTTTTGCATACGTAATAAATGTATCTGAAAAAGCAGCATTGGTAATATACTGCTTCGTTCCATTTAATACATAATGCGTTTTTTCAGGATTTAATAGGGCTTTTGTTTGGGCTGCAAGAGCATCAGAACCTGCTTCTGGCTCTGTCAAACAGTAGGCGCCAATATATTCACCGCTTGCCAATTTAGGCAAGTATTTTTCTTTTTGCTTTTTGGTGCCAAAATACGTAATAGGAAGTGTCGCAATACATGTATGGTTAGAATGGGCCACCCCATATCCGCTTGTCCGGCCAATGATTTCACCGACGAGTCCTTTGCTTACTTTATCAAGACCTAATCCTCCATATGCTTCTGGAATACTGTGAGCAAGAAGTCCAAGCTCGCCTGCTTTATGCATTAATTCTACTACTTTATTAAAATCTTGCTGCTCAATGTCACTGTGGTAAGGGTCGACTTCTTTTTCAATAAACTGCTTTGCTGTCTGAGCGATCATACGATGCTCATCCGTCAAGTCTTCGGGTGTATAAACGTGATGCGTAGATGTTTTTTTTAGTAAAAATGATCCGCCTTTTGCTTCGGTTTTCATTTCAGACATATCGTTTCCTCCCCGTTTACTAGCTTTTTTTTCACTACCTTAGGAACTACGGAATAGACGTTTTTCCGGGTTACAAAGCCAATTTCGTCTAGAAAACCATACTGAGTGAGCATTTCTCCTACGGCTGAGTGTTTCAATATTTCAACAGGTGAATGCTCATAAGCCTCATACAAAAGCAGTGCAGCTTTTGCAGCATCCGTTAAATAAAATGTTTTTAGTTGCAGAAGACAGCTTATAAAGTACCCCGCTCCATATAAATCTTCTAGACAGAAGCGATCGGATGAACCTGAACAAACCAATAAAACAGTTTCATCTTGACTTGGTTGACAAACAGCACCGGCAACCGCTTCTCCGTTTAACAGTGAAGCTGCATAGACATGTTTTGCTTTTTCAGCGTTATGAATGGCCACCGTCCCATTAGTGGTGGATAAAATAACTGTTTTATGTTGAATATGCTTTAATGTGCTGGGGTTTGGATCAAAAAAGCCTTCAATCGTTTTCCCTCTATATTCGCCTACAAGCGCAATTTCGTCAGGTTTATACGTTTTTGCTTTATTACGCGCTTCTTCTTCATTTCTTACCGGGATAACTTCCGTTGCTCCTTGCTGTAAAGCAGCCGCAATTGTTGACGTAGCCAATAAGACGTCAAATATAACGACCGTTTTTCCTTCTAGCTTTTTGGCAAGAAGCTCTTCTTTTTTGTAGTATTACGTGAACTTTTCTTTTCATATATGCCCGCGTTCTGTATGCAGAGCATGAATAATCAGTGTTTTTACGTAATCTCCAAATTGTGAAAACCGTTCATCATTTGTTTGGCCTTTTTGATAACGGTAATAAATTTGCTGACAAATGACAGCAAGTTTGAAGTACGCAAACTTCAGGTAAAAGTCAATGTGTGAAACATCTCGTCCGCTTTTTTTAGCATACGCTTCTACAAAATCTCGACGGGAATAAAAGCTTTTTTGCACAGTAACAGGGGGGTTCCCCAATCCTCTTTTTAAAAGTTCAGGGTCGCCGTCTTCCATCCAATAGCTCACCGCAACTCCCAAATCAGCAAGCGGGTCTCCAACGGTTGTCATTTCCCAGTCGAATAATCCTACAATTTTCTTTCCATCCGGTGAAAATAACGTATTGTTAAGCTTATAATCATAGTGAATAATGGTTGAATGCTGTGAAGTTGGGAAGTGTGTGGTCAACCATTTCTTTAGTGCTTCTACTTCCGGTATGTGACTTGTTTTTGATTTTTCATAACGATGAATCCAGCCGTGTACTTGACGTTCTAAAAAACCTTCAGGCTTGCTGATTTCTTCAAGGAGCGTGCCTTTATAAGGAACATCATGAAGTTGAACAAGGACATCCACCATTTGTTCTGAAATACGACGGCAAAGTTCGCTCGTTTCTTTCACTTCTTTTGGAAACGCTGTGTCGATGAGAACACCGTGCTTTCGTTCCATTAAAAAAAAGGATTTTCCGACCACCGTCTCATCTTCACAAAACACATACGGCCTAGGAGCGAGAGGGAACGACTTCGATAAAACAGATAAAATCTTGTATTCTCTTTGCATGTCATGCGCTTTTGGGGCAACTGGCCCAAAGGGAGGACGTCTCAACACAGCCTCCCACTCTCCGACTGAAAGAGCGTAGGTTAAATTGGACGCACCAGATCCAAATTGCTTGATTAAAAGAGGCTCTTTAGGTAAATCAGGAATCGAAACACGGAGAAACTGATGCAGTTTTTCCGTGTTTAATTCCTCTCCTTTTCGTACAGGAATGATTTGTGCCATTCTTTTACCACCTGCTTTTTTGTAGTTAAACAGCTACTTTATAATTCATCAAAAACTGCTTAATATCCGCTGGAATAGAAATGCTTTTTTGTGCATCAAAATCAAAGTACACGATGACAGCTTCTCCTTTAGCAATCAGCGATCCCGTCTTGCTGTCGGTAATTTCATGGCCAATTGTAAAGCTTTTATTGCCGACATTAGATACAAAGGTTTTAATCATTAGCACTTGATTAAAATATCCTTGCGCAACAAAATCACATTTAGTAGAGGCTAAAATATACTCCCACTTTTTTGTATGCATAGATGCTCCCATTTCTTCAAAAAAAGCAATCCGGGCCTCTTCTAAATAAATGAAATAGCTCGTATTGTTAATGTGACCCAGTGCGTCTGTTTCGCAAAAGCGCACTTTGACCTGTGTTTCATACATGATCTTCTCCTCCTTTACTTATGTGAAAAAACAGCGGGACGCTTTTCAATAAATGCTGATACTCCTTCTTTAATATCTTCTGTTTGAAAGATTTCTTCAAACAGCTCTGCCTCAAGTTCAAGACCTTCAGATAATGTACGATTCATTCCTTCGTTTACCGCTGTCTTAATTCGAGAAAGTGACGGAAGAGAGTGACGGTTAAATTTCTTAGCCAGCTCTTTTGCTTTTTCGAGCCCTTTTCCTTTAGGCGTGACATGATTGGCAAATCTTGCATGAAGCGCTTCTTCTGCAGAAACAGGACTTCCGGCAAACATCCATTCTTTAGCTTTAGATACGCCGATTACGCGTGGAAGGCGCTGAGTTCCGCCTCCTCCAGGAAACAATCCGAGCTTCACTTCCGGAAGACCGATTTGAGCATGTTCTTCGGCAATGCGTATATCAGCAGTTAGCGCAAGTTCGCATCCCCCCCCAAACGTTAAACCGTTTAACACGACAATTGTTGGTTTCTCAACATTTTCAAGCTTTTGCAAAACGCGATGGGTTTTCATAAACTCTTCTTTAATGCCGCTTTGTCCCATTAACTGAGGAAATTCTTTAATATCAGCTCCAGCCATAAACGCCCGGTCGCCCGCTCCTGTTAAAATAATTGTAATGACATCAGGATCTTTACTAAGCTCTTCATACGTTTCTTCAAGCTGCTGCACAACAGCCTGACTCATTACATTTAAAGGAGGGTTATCAATGGTTACAATAGCCATTTTTTCTTCTTTTTCAATACGTACAAATTTTTTCATCATTGCTTCACTCCCTGTGTGTGGTATGTGTAAAAACCTTTTCCTGTTTTACGTCCAAGCTCGCCTTTTTGAACTTTTTCTTCAATGCACGCAGCTGGCTTGTCCTCTGGATCCCCCGTTTCACTATAGCGCTGCTGCATCACAAAATATCCGACGTCAATTCCCGAGAGATCCATCAATTCAAAAGGACCGATCGGGTGATTGAGCGCTTTTTTGCAAATCGTATCAATGTCTTCAAAATCTGCGTATCCATTTTCGTAAAGGAAAACGGCTTCTTTTTGCAACGCTCCTAAAATTCGATTGGCGATAAAACCTGAGATTTCTTTTTTCAGAAGGACTGCTGTGCGATTAATTTGCTTACAAACTTCCATGGTCGTTTGAGCTGTTTTTTCACTTGTCTTTTCACTCATCACAACTTCTACGCAGTCCATTACAAGAGGAGGAAAAAAGAAATGCATGTTAACGATTTGCTCTGGACGGTTTGTTGCACTTGCAATAAGCGAATTAACAATTGTTGAACTATTCGATGCTAAAATGGCGTGACTTGGTGCGTACTCATCTATTTCTTTAAAAACGCTTTGTTTTACATCTAACTTTTCTACAACGGCTTCAATCACAAAATCAGCATTTGAAACCGCTTCTTTTAATGTATTTGTAAAAGACAACCTTCGAAATGCGGCTTCTTTAGCATCAGAAGAGATTTTGCCTTTATGAACCCATTTGCCTATAATTGCTTCCAGCTTATTTTTCGCCTCAATGAGTGATTGTTCATTCATATCTTGAATAATTGTTTCATATCCTCCAAGTGCACAAAGCATACCGATTTGATGTCCCATTTGTCCTGCTCCAATAACAGCAATACGCTGTATATCTTTACTATTCATGTTATAGCCTCCTTTTAATATAAAAGGAGAGAAAGAGCTTATACTTTCCCGCCTTTTACGAGCACTGTCTAACCTAGCAGCTACTGTGACTGAATACCTTTCATCAACATCTTATAAAAAATAGCCGCAACTTCTCGATCTGACTTTTCACCATCCGGCTGAAACCAGAAATAGCTCCAATTTGTCATTCCTAATATGCCTAGCGTCACGATATCTGAAGGCAAATCTGAACGGAACTGCCCTGCTTCCATTCCTTTTTCAATAATTTCCTGTACGTTTTCTTTAAAACGATCGCGCTTTGGAATGATTTGTTCTAAGTGTTCTTCACTCAAATGACGCATCTCTCGAAAAAACACTTTAGCTCGAAGCCCTTCTTTTTCAATATCATGAACAAGTTTAAAAATAATGCTGTGCAGCTTTTCTGGATAAGATGTCGTCTTATCTGCAAGAATCGTCTCTTGGTTTTCTATTAACCTTTCAATATATTGAAGGTGAATATCCATTAAAAGCTCTTGTTTGCTTTTAAAATAATAATAAAACGTTCCTTTTGTGACGTTTAATTCATTTACAATATCTTGAATAGACGTTTCTTTGAAACCTTTTTGAGCAAAAAGCTGAATGCTTCGTTCCATCATCAAATCTTTCATCGTCAAACCCTCTCTGTCTTTTCTCATTTTCACAAATTATACCATGGCTTAGAGGGAGCTTTTGAAAAAGTTTGTTTATGTTCAGCTTATTTACATCGTTTCTTTCACCACTTCTTCTCGCAGTGCCCGTCGCAAAATTTTTCCTACATTGGTCTTAGGAAGCTCAGCGCGAAACTCAAAGATTCGCGGAATTTTGTATGCTGCAAGATGATGTCGACAATAAGAAGTAAGCTCTTCTTCGGAAAGAGATTTCCCTTCTTTTACTACCAAAATCGCTTTAATTGTTTCTCCTCTGTAAGGATGCGGCACGCCAATTACGACGGCTTCTTTAATATGGCTGTGTTCATATAAAACTTCTTCAATATCTCGAGGATACACATTAAAACCACTTGCAATAATCATATCTTTTTTGCGATCAACAATGGATAAATACCCATCTTCATCTATCTGTCCAATATCTCCTGTGTACAGCCAGCCGTTTCTAAGCGCGTGAGCTGTTTCTTCAGGCTGATTCCAATAGCCCTTCATAACTTGAGGGCCTTTAATCACTATTTCTCCAAGCTCTCCTCTTGGCAGTTCTTTTGTTCCGGTAGCCACGTCTACAATTTTATAAGCGGTTTGCGGCACGCCAAGTCCGACTGTACCTGGCTTTCGTTCACAAAACGGCAGGTTGCAATGGGTCACGGGGGATGCTTCTGATAAGCCGTACCCTTCTAACACTTTAGCGCTCGTTTTTCGTTCGAACTCTTTCATCAGCTCAACAGGCATCGGCGCACTACCGCTGTTGCAGATGCGAATACTTTCGATGTTGTATTCTTCTGCCCGCGGATGATTGGTAATCGCGACATACATAGTGGGCACGCCAGGAAAAATACTAGGCTGCTCTTTTTTTATTGTATTTAGTACTTCTTCTAAATCAAAACGCGGCAATAGCAATATTTCATTTCCACAAAGAATTGATAAATGCATGCAGGAAGTCATGCCAAATACGTGAAACAATGGAATAACGGTTAAGCATTTTTCTTTTCCTAATTCAATATCATGCTTAAATATTTCGTATGATTGAACTGCGTTTGTGTAAATGTTTGTATGTGTAAGCATCGCACCTTTAGATGGTCCGGTCGTTCCTCCCGTATACTGAAGAACAGCAATATCGTGTGATGGATGGATAACCGGCTGATTAAATTCATGTTTTATGGTTAAAAAATCTAGGAAGGAAAGGTCTGGTGATGTAGGAACAAAAGGTTTTTGCAAGCTGACAGTTATCGCTTCTTCTATATCAACGCGGTTTCTTATCTCTTGAAGTCTCGTATAAAAATCATCGAGTATAATTATTTTTTTTGCCCCGGAATCGTTTAAAATATGCTCTAGCTCTTGTTCGACAAGCATAGGGTTGACCTGAGTAACAATGCCGCCCGCTGCTACGATGCTGAAATAGCTTATTATATATTGCGGACAGTTTGGTAGCATAATTGCTACACGATCTCCTTTTTTAATTCCTTTTTTCTGCAGTGCTCCTGCAAATACGCGAACTGAGTGGTACAGCTCCTGGTACGTTAACGTATGCTGATACATGCGCGTGGCCGTGTGAGCAGGATAACGTTCGGCTGTTTCTTTCAGCATATCAAATAGTGAAATATCTTCGATGTGAATCTCATGAGTGTAGGCTTCTGGATAAGGTGTAAACCATTTTTTAACGTCTTCCATCAAGTTACTCCTTTCTTATTCACATAGCATGAACTCCACCGTCTACCGTCAGAATATCGCCCGTAATATAATTAGATGCTGCAGAAGCAAGAAAAACAGCCGCTCCTTTTAAATCAGCTTCGGCGCCAAAGCGTTTTAAAGGGGTTTGACTTAGAAAATAATCTTTTCCTTGTTCCATAATCGCACCTGACATTTTAGTAGGAAAAAATCCCGGCGCAATCGCATTAACTTGAATATTATGCTGTCCCCATTTGACAGCTAAATCTTTCGTGAACGTAATGACTGCCCCTTTACTCGTGTTGTACCCGATTGTATCCATATACTGAGGATCCGTTCCTCCAAGACCCGCAATTGAAGCAATGTTAATAATCTTGCCAGCTTTTTGTTTAATCATTTCTTTTCCAGCTTCTTGGGACATTAAAAACGTGCCCGTCACATTAATATTCATCACTTTTTGCCATGCTTCAAGAGGCATTTCTTCAGCCGGAGCTCCCCATGTAGCTCCGCTGTTGTTAATTAAAATATCGATGCGTCCAAATGTTTCAATCGTTTGGTGCACGACATTTTTAATATCTTCAGGCTGACTGATGTCGCAAGTTAAGGCGAGAGTTTTTACGCCCATGGTGGCCAATCGATCAGCCACTTGCTGACACGCTTCTTTTTTTCTTGAACATAGAACAATATTTGCCCCTGCCTCTGCAAGCCCTTCTGCCATTTGTTCTCCTAATCCTCTGCCTCCTCCGGTAATAATAGCTGTTTTTCCAGTTAAATCAAACAAATCCTTTATGTGCATAGGTTGCCTCCTGTTCTTGATAGGATTTTAGCTCAAGTCTTGCAAGCTGCGCTTTGTGCACTTCGTCTGGACCATCAGCAAGGCGCAAAGTTCGAGCATTTGCCCAAAGTGCCGCAAGCGGCGTGTCTTCTGAAACACCTGCTCCTCCAAATGCTTGAATGGCGCGATCAATGACTTTTAAAGCCATAGCAGGAGCTATTACTTTAATCATGGCAATTTCTTTCCGCGCTTTTTTGTTCCCAACTGTGTCCATCATATACGCAGCTTTTAATGTTAATAAGCGAGCTTGCTCAATTTCAATACGCGATTCTGCCACCCATTCTTGAATAACCCCTTGCTGGGAAAGCAACTTATTAAATGTAGAACGACTTTGAATACGCTTACATAATTCTTCAAGCGCTCTTTCAGCTGCTCCTATTAGACGCATGCAGTGATGAATACGTCCAGGCCCTAATCTGCCTTGAGCAATAGCAAACCCTTTTCCTTCTCCTAAAAGCATATTAGATGCTGGCACACGCACATTGTCATAATGAATTTCAGCGTGTCCATGAGGAGCGTGATCGTATCCAAAGACTGGAAGCATCCGTTCAATTTTAACTCCCGGAGTATTTAATGGAACTAGAATCATAGACTGCTGCTCATATTTAGATGCGTTAAAATCACTTTTTCCCATCACAATAGCAATTTTGCAGCGAGGATCTCCCGCACCTGAAGACCACCATTTTCTTCCGTTGATTATATATTCATCGCCTTCTCTTACAATACTGCACTGAATGTTTGTGGCATCAGAAGAACCTACATCCGGTTCTGTCATAGAAAAGCAGGAGCGAATGTCTCCATTTAACAGAGGCTTTAACCATTTTTCTTTCTGTTCAGGCGTTCCGTATCGAACCAGCACTTCCATATTGCCGGTGTCAGGAGCTCCGCAGTTAAAAGCTTCTGGCCCAATAATAGAACGGCCCATAATTTCGCAAAGAGGAGCGTATTCTACATTTGTTAGGCCTGCTCCGTATTCGCTTTCTGGCAAAAATAAGTTCCATAACCCAGCTTGCTTTGCTTTTTCTTTTAACTCTTCCATGATTGGAGGAACAGCTGACCATCTAGATGGCTGTTCATTCAGCTGTTGTTCGTATAGCCGTTCATTTGGGTAAATATGCTCTTCTATAAAAGAGTTCAATTCTTTTTGCAGCTTCACTACTTTGTCAGAGTAAGAAAAATACACGGTAGTCCCTCGCTTTCATTTACTTACTAACCGGTTGGTATGTTACATATTCATCATAAATGAAGGAAAATAATTCAGCAAGATATTTTTAGAAAAATTCTAATTATTATATTATTTAGAATTAAAAAAAGAGAGGTTAAAACCTCTCTTTTTACGCGGATGTCATTTCCTCAAATACGGCTGATACCTTTTCGAACTCATCATCATCTTCAATTGAAGACCATTCACCATTATCTTCAATTTTTAAAAAGAAAACATCAATTTCTTCTTCTGTTTCAATTAAAACTTCTTCCACAAATGCAACGGCAATATAATCGTGCCCTTCAATCGTCATTTTTCCAAGCACTTCAATATCTTGCTCTTGATCATTTTCATCTAAAACTGTAAAAATCTCTCCCGTTTCAATGCGTTCCATCTTATTCCCTCCTATTTTAACCTCATTATTTGTTCACTAACATGTATTCCCCTTTAGAAAAGGTTTCATGCTTACAAAAGTAGAATCTACTTTTTAAAAGGCAAAAGAATGTCTACGGTAGTTCCTTTTCCAAGTTCACTTACAAAGTTAATTTCTCCTCTATGTTCTCGAATGATCTTATAGCACACCATCAGTCCAAGCCCCGTTCCTTTCTCTTTGGTACTATAAAAAGGTTTTCCTAAATGCTGCATTCGTTCCTGCGTGATGCCTGGCCCCTCGTCGCTAAACCGGACAACAAGGTTCTCCTGATTAAATCTTTTTAGTTGAATCGTTACAGTTCCTCCACTCGGCATAGATTCGACTGCATTTTTAAATATATTGCTAAACACCTGTTTTAACTGGTTTTCTTCGCATAATACGAGAGGAAGATGAAGATCAATCTCTTTTTTTACGTGAATTTTCTCTGTAATCCCCTGCACCTCAGCTAGCTTTAACGTATTCTCTAAAATATCTTGGACGTGTTTGTCTTTGTAGGTTTTCGCCTGAGGCTTTGCAAGGCTCAAGAACTCATCGGCAATCAATTCAATTCTATCTAACTCATGATTTATCATTTCTACATAGTAAGGCTGACCGCTCGTTTCTTTTAATAACTGCATAAATCCTTTTACCGCCGTCAGAGGATTTCGAATTTCGTGAGCGATACCCGCTGCTAACTGTCCGACTAAGGAAAGCTGCGCGGATTCACGCAGCAATTTTTCAGTTTTTTTACGTTCTGTAATATCACGAAACAAAACTTGAATGGCCTGCTTTCCCATATAGGGAATAGGAAAGGCAATGGTTTCGGCATCAATCGTATGACCGTCTTTATGAATAAATTTTTCTTCCTGTAGGTCTACAGATTTATTTTCTGTTTTCATTCGATAAATTCGCTGTTTTACAACATCATAGTAATCAGGGTGAACAAACTGATAAACACAAGCTCCTAATACGTCATGAGGATTCTTGTACCCTAGCGCTTTGGCTCCTGCAGGGTTGATATAATCAATTTTCCCTTCACTATGAACGATAATCGCTTCCGGGGATAACTCAATCAAACTTCGGTAGCGCTGTTCGCTTTCTTTTAAAGCCGTCTCATCCTGCTTGCGCGATGTTATATCTCGATAGACAAAAGCAATGCATAACGGCCAATCATTCATATTTTCAACGCGGAATAGTGTGACGCTTACATTAATTAAATGACCGTCTTTATGCTGTCTGACCGTCTCAAATTCCGTTTTCGATTCACCTGATTGAATAGTCTTATGAAGTTCGCACACTGGCTCCTTTAAAAACAAAGGTATAATCGGAAGAGGCTTTTGATAAATTTCTTCAAACGTCCAGCCAAATGTATTCTCAAACGCAGGGTTCACTTGAAGCGTTTTACCCTCTAAGTCAACGATAGCAACAGCATCTGCGTTATGATAAATAAAAGGCTGAATCTGTTCTTTTTTCTCCTGATAACTAGTTATATTCACGCAATGTCCCATAATTTCAGGCTTTTCTGTGTAAGATAAAGGGGTTAAGTTTACTACATAGCGTTTATCATTTATTTGAAGCTCGTACATAAGCTTTTTCTTTTTATTTAGCGCTTCGAAAAAATGCTCATACGAGACCCATTCTTCTAGAGGTATTTTTTGCTCAGAAACGCTTTCTCCTTGATACATACTGTAAACAAGATGGTCGCCTTTTTGTTTGTAAGCAAATATGATTCCTAGAGCCTCAGCTGAATGATTTTCTGCATGTAATCGGACTATTTTTTTATTTTCGTTCATCGTTCATATTTACCTACCCCTCACTAGCATCTTTCCTAATCGGTCTCATTCTCTTAATTTTACATGAGGCGTTTAGAATTTACTAGATAAAGAAGCGGATATTTTCCATTCATTCACATAAAAAAAAGCGCCACTACA
>NZ_JYOO01000028.1 GCF_000956595.1 Priestia aryabhattai B8W22
CACGTAAAAAAAGCTGCTTCTATCCATTACATGGATAGAAAGCAGCTTTTTTATTATTTTTTTCTTTTACTAGCTGTAAAATCCAAGGATACTCTCAGAAAACGAATGGCTATACTTTTATTGACGCTCTCCTATTCCAAATACTTCTGCTACATGATTTTCTAATTTATGCTTATAGTGATCAACGTTTGGATGTTTAACTACATCGTGAATAGAGTATGTTGGAAGTGGACTCATACCGACGTACTGATTCATTTTATGCAAATGCATAATGGCTTCGTCTAAACTTTTTCCTTCATAGAAAGCTTCGTCATTGTTAAAAATAGCTTCTGGCGCATTCCATGTAAGAGAAAACATGTATTTTTTCCTCTTTAATAAGCCGCCTCGCCCGTATTGATTTGAGCCTTTAAAGAAAATATCATCCATATACACGCGATCAATATATTGCTTAAACTTTCCGGGAATGCTGAACCAGTAAATAGGCGTCTGCATAATCACAACATCAGCCCATAGCCACTTTTCAATTTCTTCTTCTACTTCGTAGCCTTTATCAACCACCGTTGTTTTAATGTTAAATTGATCAGTGAGTAAATGCTGCATTTCGTTAAAAATCGTCTGATTTAACTCTCCTTTTGACTTTTTATAATACTCGTGTCCATTAATGATTAATACGTTTTTCATGCTGACCTGCTCCTTTCCAAAATCCTTACTTCTTTATCTTCATATATCTGTATACCCATAAAAACTGCTTATCTATCAGTATCTACTCTTACTTTGAAGTAACATAGGTACCTAGAAGTCCCTTTTTAAACACCCTTATGATTTCCTAAACAAAGAAAAACACAAGGTCTAATTTACTAATTCCTTAGAAGATGTTTAACTTGTATAAAGCAAATCGTTTTTTTAAAATCAGTTCTTTTAACCCAATAAAAAAGACTGGCGAATTAAATTCCGCCAGCCTTTTTCCCTTTTTTTATTTCGGTTCGCCTACTTCATTTAACGGATAGTAGCGAAACTGCACTTTTCCGATAACTGATTTTTGTGGAATGAAGCCAAATGCTCGTCCATCATGACTTACAGGACGGTTGTCCCCCATTACAAACAGTGAATTTTTCGGTACCTTCACTTTGCCATCAGTTGCAGGCAGCGTTTGAAGCGTAAAATCTTCCGTGAATTTTTCATTAGGTGCAAGAGATTTTTTAGATTCTTTTAAATACGGCTCTTTATAAGCTTTGCCGTTAATATACAGAACGTCGTTTTTCATTTCTACCGTATCTCCTGGCAGTCCAATTACACGTTTAATATAATTTTCATCTGCATCCGGTGCATGAAATACAATCATATCAAAGCGATCAACATCACTGATTTTATTTAAAATAACGCGGTTTGAATCTTCAAACGTTGGATACATCGATTCACCGTGAACCGTAGTTGGCGCAAATAAAAAATGACGAACTCCCACTACAATAACCAATGCAATAACAATGGACTTAATCCATGAAAACACTTCTTTTTTTACGTTATTTTTGCTCATTTCAAAACATCCCTTACGTCAAAATATACTTTCATCATAGCATCAAATAAAGGGAAAGTATAATAATAACCGAATAATCTTATTTATTGATCACCATTTGTCACTGTGCCTTGATGGAAAAACAAGCGCCACTTTTCTTCTCTTTTTCGCCAAATAGAACTGCGAAGCGTCTTTTTTCTGCCGTATGGTTCATAAGATGATAGGTAGTTAATACGCAGTCAGGAGACAATACGTCTACATGAAAATGAGAGATTTCAAATACATCTGGCGAAAGCACATGATTGTTATTGTAATCTTTTCGTTTCCATACCGTGCCCGAACTGCCAAACTCCACGTAATCATCTGCAAGAATGTTTGAAAGCTCTTTAGCAGAGGTTCGTACTTCTGATTTTAAGTGCATGGATTCTAACTCATAAAATATTTGGGTGATATTCGCTATTTCCACTTTCACAGCCTCCTCTCATTCTTTCTTACATTCATTATAAAGGAATACTGCCGTTTTCACTTAAGACTTGTTGCATCATTTTGATCATTTCAAACATAGAAACCCCTCCTATTTTAGAAAGTTTTTCCATAAAAGTTTCACTTCATATTAAAATAAAGTATCGCACACAGTGCTTTTGCACCTCCTCCTTCTTCAAAAGCAGCTCAAAAGCAGATTGTACCTATTTAGCGATTTCTATCTGTCTAGTAAAATTTTTTCGCAGGAGCTTTGCTTTTCATCTCAGAACCTATTGACTATTATTTTCATTTCATACAAAATTAACAATTGTGCATGGTTTACATGTTAATACGAGCAAAAAGATACTGTTTTGCAACATTAAAGGAGGAACAACATGAACATCGGTACGATTAAAAGAGAAGCTAAAGCTTCTTTAAAGAATCGCTGGGGACTTGCGATTCTACTGACGGTGGTGACGTACGGAGTATATACGCTTCTGCCTATTCCATTTGAAATTGTGGCAAGCGGCGGCTATGAAAATTGGATGAAAGATGAATCTAACTCGTCCTCATGGATTTCAACTGCCTTTGCTATCGTCTTTTCACCTCTTCTTATGGCGAACTACTGGGCATTTTTAGGTTTAGCACGAGGTGAATCTGTTCAATTGAGGCACTTGTTTAAAACATTCCAAGACTTCGGTCTTTATGTAAAGTCATTAGGAATTTATGTACTTATGACTCTTTATGTGATGCTGTGGTCACTGCTTTTACTGATTCCTGGAATTATTAAAGCACTGGCATATTCACAAACGTACTATATTTGTAAAGACAATCCTGCTTACTCGATGAATCAAGCGATTACAGAAAGCCGCAGGTTGATGAATGGTTATAAAGGACAGTACTTCCTGCTGCTGCTAAGCTTTCTTGGCTGGTTTTTATTAAGTATTATTACACTAGGAATCGGCTTTTTATGGTCTATTCCATACCTTTCTGCTTCACTTGCTCGTTTTTATGAAAATTTGTTAAACGAACGCTCATCGCATGCTGAATAATAAAAAAATCCTCTTCATCGTGAAGGGGATTTTTTTATAAGAGCACGGTTTGCATAAGTGAAGCTCTTATGTCATAAAGCTTACTAAGAGTATAGAAGAAAGGCAGGAGCTTATATGTATACTACAAGTGAAATTTGTCAGCAGTTCGGCCAGATTTTAAACGCTAAAAGCAAAGTTAGTCCAACAGGATGCTCAGTGTCGCTTAAAAGAAGTTTTCAAGCTCATGTTCAAGGGCGGAAAAGCAGCTCTGTCGTTCCTGTTGGTGTATCATTTGAGGCGATAGACACACAGGGAAACGCGTTGAACTTGGCTGAGATTGCTATTTTACAAGAAGAAATCCCTCGTTTTACAGAAGCTGCTGCGCGGCAAGGTCTTATCGTAAGCGCTTTGCATAACCATTGGCTTTTTACAGAACCGGTCCTTATGTATCTTCATATTCAATCTGTAGAGCCTCCTTTACATTTTGCGAAAAAAATGGCTTTTTGTTTTACAACGCTCAAGAGCCTTCCCGTTCCGACCAACGAATAATTTATTAAACGTATCTCTCAGGTACATTAGAGAGGTGAGAGATGTTTTTTATACCTATAGATTACTAATATAGCTAAAGGAAACCTCCTTACCTTTTAAGTCATTAACAAAAGGGCGCTATGTATTTTTGAGAAGCTACATAAAAACAAAACCCAGCACTTTCTTATAAGTACTGGGTTTCTGCTTTATCTATTTTCACGTATATCTTTTTCAATTTTTCGCAATGCTTTTTTTGATCCTCGCTGCAGATCATGCTGCTCTTTTCGGTCTTTATAGCTAATAAATAACGAATCGAGGTCATAGCCTTCGGGATATAATTCAGCAGCTTTGATTTCAAGAGCTACTCGCTTAACGTTTATTTCAATTAACTCATTCTGATAGAGTACGACTATATTATTTGTGTTGTCTTTAGACTTATACACAATCGCATGATTCTCATAATCTAACAGTTTTACTCGATCTCCTATTTGGTATTCAACACGGTCTTTTTTCTTTTCCTTCAAAATAGTTGGTTTTTTTATTTTATTTTCTCTGACGACTTCCGTATCATACGATTTGCTTTCCATATAGAACTTTGCTTTTTGTAAAATCTCTTCTTCTACCTTCATCTTCTTTGAAATCCAAAGCGCATTGCTTTCTCCAGATGTGCCAATTAACAGCTGATACAGCGGTTCTAATGTTTTACTGTTGAACTGCATCGCGGCATTCATAAAGTCAGGATGAATTTCTGAGAAACGCTTAATTTCTCCGTAATGCGTAGTCGCGACCGTTATGCAGCCCATATGATAAAACTTTTCTAAGATCGCAATCGCAAGTGCAGCTCCTTCATTCGGTTCGGTGCCGCTGCCAATTTCATCGAATAGGAGCAGTGTATTGTTCGTTGCTTTTTGCAAAATAGTCGATATATTTTTCATGTGTGAGGAAAAGGTACTCAGCGCATTTTCAATACTTTGGTTGTCGCCGATATCGACAAAAATATGTTCAAACAATGAAATTTCTGTTCCTTCATCAGCTGTAATATGAAATCCTAACATTGTAGCCAGTGTCAGTAGCCCAATCGTTTTTAAGACAACGGTTTTTCCTCCTGCGTTAGGTCCCGTAATAATTAAGCTTCGATAATTCTCGCCAATTTCGAAGTGAAGCGGAACAATTTTACCAGTTAACAGCGGGTGATATGCGCCTTTTAAATGAATATATCCATAATCATTAATTTTAGGTTCGATTCCATCTGCCTGTTTACTGTATTTTGCTTTGGCAAACACCATGTCGTATTGGCTAATTAGCTCTAAATTAATATGAATATCAGCTAGCTTCTCTAACACTAAACCTGTTAAAGATGCTAAAATTTGATATTCTTCTACCTCTTCTTCTGCTTTCAAAATCGCTAGTTCCGCATTCAGCTTTGTAATAGATGCCGGCTCTATAAACACTGTTGACCCTTTAGAAGATGTTTCAACAATCGTTCCTCCAACATGATTTTTATAGGATGCCTTGATCGGAATCGTATAGCGGTCTCCTTTTTTACTGATGAAGAAGTCTTGAATATACTCTTTGTTTTTACCGTTTCGTAAAAATTTCGCAAGCTGCTCTGAAATTTTAGCTTCCGTTCCTTCTATATGTCTTCTGATACGCTTGAGCTCTTTGCTTGCCGCAGCGTCTACTTTTCCGGCTTTGATCGCAAAATTAATTTCCTCTTCTATACTTGTCAGTTCTTTCATCGAATGAGCATAGGAACTTAAGAGCGAAGCAAAAAATTCTTTATCCACCATATATTGTTTTACTTTTCTGCAGCCTTTTAAAAAATCGGATACTCGCATTAGCTCTTCGGGCTCTAAAATCATGCCTTTTTCAAGCTTTCCGATGACTCTTCCTATACCTGAGACACCTGATAGCGGAAGTGATTTCTCAGCATCTAGAAGTCTTCGTGCTTCCGTTGTTTCTTTAAGTCGGTTTTTTACTGTTTTAAGAGATGTGCTCGGCTGAAGTTTATCCATTAATTGTTTTCCCAGCTCACTTACGCAGTGAGATTTTACGATTTCTTTTAATTCCTGATACTGCAATTTTTCAAATGTCATCGTATTCATGGTTTTTCTCCTCACTATGATTTGTCATCACATATGAAGATACCTATTTATTAGAAGGCAATGAAAAAGGTAAACAAAAAAAGCTGTGGTGATCCCACAGCTTTTGCGTTCATAAGGTGTCTAAACACATATCACGAAAGAAAGCTCTGTAAAAACAGACGCCTCTTTCGCGACAAATGCCGAACCCTTTATAAAGCATTGTAGGTATCTTCATAGGCAGTGAAATAAATCCATAAGCAAATAAAGGGTACCTTCACTCTCCAAAAAATACCCGTTTTGCTTATTTAATTTATTTCATTCAATTGTTCCTATTTAGATACTACTCCGCTCATAAAAGCACCTCATCTATATTTTAGTTTTCATTGGCTTCTAATTTACACTCTTATCATACTATATGAAAAAGCGTGCGTAAAGGAGACAGTAAAAAGCTCAAGACATAACTTGAGCTTTCATGACAAAAGAAAAAAACGAAGGAGCGCCATCATTCCAACTCCGCTAATAACGGTGATGGATAAGCTTTTGGTTTTCAGCGCAATCAGTAAGGTTGGAATAACTACGATAATGACGGGCCAGTTAATCTTTACGCTGTCATTTGCTTGAATGATAAAGTTCTGTACAACAAGTGCTGTTAAAATACAAATAGGAATATAGGATAGCCATTTTAATACGGGTTGTGGCAGTGCGATGTTACGCACAACTAAAAACGGAACAATACGAGGAACTAAGGTAACAAGGGCACACCCTAAAATAACGATAAGTGTTGAATAGTGGATACTCATTTATCCGTCACCACCCCAATTGTCGCTACAATAATCGTTGAAATTAATACAGCCACATGTGAAGGTACCAAAAAAGACAGCACAATCATAATAATCGCCATATAAAGAATCAAACGTAAATAATGATTAAACTTTGAAGGTAACACGCTTTCGATTTGTAAAACAAGCAGAGCTAAAAACATAGCCGTTAAGGCAAAATCAAACCCAAAGGCTTCCGGGTCAGATAGCAAATGACCAAAAATAGCTCCTATCGTACAGGCGATAATCCAGCTGACGTAAGCCGTTATATTTAATCCATTCATCCAGCGGTCATTAATTGGCTCCCCTTTTGCAATTTTACTTGAAGACACTCCAAATGATTCATCCGTCAGAAGTGCTCCAATTCCAACGTTTTTTAATAACGAATATTTTGTAAATTTAGGCGCGACCGTAGCACTCAAAAGAAAATGTCGTAAGTTAACGATGAATGTTGTGAGAATAATAGCTGAAATCGAACTGTTAGCAACCATCAGTGCACAAATAATAAACTGAGCAGCCCCGGCATACACGAGTGCTGATAATAAAGTAACTTCCATAACGGAAAGATGCGAGGACACTCCGACAATCCCGGCGGCAAGCCCTATGCTTATGTAACCGAGTAGCGTGGGGACACAGTCCTTAGCCCCTTGTCTGAACGTTAAATCCACTTTTTCTCTCTGCTGTACTGCTTTTTCTGCGATCACCGTACTCCCTCCTTTTCTGCTATATTATACATCTATACGTTATATTAAACAACGGTATGTTATACTATCTTTATAATAATTAAAGGAGTACAACAATGGACGCAATTCAAGATATTATTGCTAAAAATCTTGTTAAATTACGAAAAAATCGAAATTTGACGCTTGATCAAGTTTCCGAATTAACGGGTGTGAGCAAAGCAATGCTTGCACAAATTGAAAAAGGCAAATCCAGTCCGACGGTTACCACTCTTTGGAAAATCGCAAACGGCCTTCAAGTCTCTTTTTCCGTATTTATGAAAGAAGACACTCCGGGTGTACAGAAAGTAAGCATAAAACAGCTAGAGCCCATCACGGACAACAAAGGTGATTACTTAGTGTATTCTTTTTTCCCTTATCATCCGGAAAAAAAGTTTGAAATTTACATTGTTACATTAAAGCCCGGATGCGTGCATGAAGCGAAAACTCACTTAGGAGATGAATACTTACTTATTAAAGAAGGAGAATTAACGGTTCGTTTTGAAAATGAAGAACATGAATTAGTCTCAGGAGACGCTCTGCATTTTTCAGGCAATACCTCTCACAGCTATATCAATTCTTCTGAAAAAGAAGCAAGCTTTTTTTTGCTTATGCACTACCCCGAATCATAAAAAAAAGAGCGTACGGATGATCCGTACGCTCTTTTTTTATTAAGCTGCGTGGGCTTGTTCTTTTTTCATTTTTTTGTTTTTCATGTATCCAATGCCTACAACTGCAATGGTTAAGATAACTTGCACAGCAAGATGTAAAGCTGTACTTGGAACAAATCCGCCGATGATTTTATCTTCAACAATCATTTTTCCAGCAGACCATGCGAGCATCGCCGCTCCGGCATAAATGATAATCGGAAATTTTTCCATTGCTTTCATAATAAAGCTGCTTCCCCAAATAATAATCGGAATTGAAATTAATACACCAATCATAATTGGAACAAATTCATGAGCTACACCAGCTAGAGCTAATACGTTATCTAATGACATGACCGCATCTGCGATAATAATCGTTTTAACCGCACTCCATACCGTTGCTCCACCTTGAGGATTGTCACCGTGATCGTGATTATCCGCTAGTAATTTATATGCAATCCAGACTAGCATCAAGCCGCCGACCGCTCCGATTAATGGGATTTTTAATAATGGGACAATAATAGCCGCAAATAATAATCGAAGACCAATCGCGCCGCCTGTTCCAATTAAAATCGCTCTTTTTTGTAAGTCCTTTGGTACGTTGCGAGCTGCCATTGCAATCACAATCGCGTTATCCCCGCTTAAAATTAAATCAAGAAAAATAATTTGCAGCAAACCTTGCACTGATACACCAATTAGTTCCTCCATAGTTACCTCCACCTTCTCTTTTTATGTAACGTTTCTCCTCTAAATGTCCGAACCTTTTCCTCCTTTTTTATAATTGAATACAAAAAAGACCCTTACCAAATAAGCGGTAAAGGTCTTGCTAACAACATAATGTCGCCAACAAAGCCGAGAGATAATCTCTGTAATGACGACTTTGCTGTTAAAGCTACTCCCCTTTAGGAGATACGTTCAATTATTTGTTTGTATTTACACCATTTATACTATAGCATCTCCTACATTCTGTCAATCGTTTTTTATGTAAAACGATTGTCAACGCTTTCTCTTTCAATCAATTCATAGTTCGAAAGTGTAAGCTTTTCGACTTCTTCACCGTTAACCAGCTTAATAATTCGCTGTGCCCCCATTTGTCCCGCTTCTTTATAGTAATATTTTATGGTCGTTAAGCTCGGATGAATCACACCTGTAATTTCATAGCCGCCAAAGCCGGTAATGGATACATCTTCAGGAACGCGCAGTCCGTTTAAATAAGCTGCCTTTAATGTACCAAGCGCAATGTTATCGGTCGCACATACAATCATGGACGGGTTAAATTCGTTCATCACTGCCGTAGCTGCTCCAATTGCATCGCTCATGTTAAAGCTTGTTTGATAATAGCGAATCTCGCAATCGCTGTCTTTAAGACCTTGCTTTACACCTTCTTTTCTTTTTACACCTACAGCTATGTCTTTTTCGGTTACGCCTAAAAAAGCGATTTTTTTATGCCCTTTTTCCCCTATGTACCTTCCAATGTCGCATGCAGCCTCGTAATCTTGATGAATTAAACTGTGGACTTCTTTATGCTCCTGTCCAATCAGCAAAACGGGAATTGAAATCGTACGGAACGCTTCCAAATGAGCTTTTGTGATCTGAACGGCAAGCAAAATAATACCGGCTACCTTCTGCTTAGCCAGCGTATAAATATTTTCAATTTCTCTTTCTAAATCTTGATTAGAATTGGAAACAATCATTTGATAGTGGTGGTCTCTAAGTTCTTGGTCAATACCATCTAATGTGCGGGAAGTCGCAAAAGAACCCATGCGCGGAACAATGACACCGATGATATTTGTTTTTTTTGCTTTTAAGCTTTGAGCAAAAGCATTTGGGCTATAGTTTGTTTCTTTAATAATTCCTTCAATTTTTCGTTTCGTCGCATCGCTCACAGACCCTCCGTTAAGGTAGCGGGATACAGTGCTTTTTGCTACTCCTGCAAGTCGAGCGATATCTGCAATAGTTGTCATTCTCTCATCTCCGTATTTTGTTGCTGCTCTTCTTTCCCAGTATACACGAATATCGCGTGTATATTAAGTAACTGCTTTACTTTTTGCTTCATAAGCGGTATGATAACCTAAATGTGGATAATCTTTATCCATGTTGTACACATATAGCAGGAGATGATGTTTTTGCATATGAAAACAGGCGTTGAGCAATCGGTATATGCCATTTTGCTGCTTACGTTTTTACCTGAAAAAGCTGTGCTGCCAGGAGATGTTATCAGCACTCAGCTCGGGGGGTCGCCTACGTATTTTCAAAAGCTTCTTCGCAAGCTGGTTAGCGCTGATTTACTCGCTTCAGTTCCTGGGAGCAAAGGTGGATTTCGCTTAAAGAAAACGCCGGAAGAAATTCGAATCTATGACGTATACGTAGCCATTGAAGGCAAGCAGTCTCTTTATTCATCAAGCGGTATTTTTCACGATATGCTTAATTTAAAAGACAAAGATATTTGCTTACTATCCGATTTAATGGAAGAAGCCGAATCTTCATGGCAGTCCATTTTAAAACGGCAAACCATTGCCACGCTCACAAATGAAATTCACAAAAAATGTCCAAAAGAAAACCTGGATAAGCTAAAAGCAACAGTAGAAGAAAAAATGGTACTGTAGCACCCAAAGGAGATTATCATGGAAAACTTAAATAGATATTTTGATTTATTCGATCAATCACGTACAAGCGAACAAGCGTTCGAAGAATTGGTGAGCCTTTTTTCAGACGATATCGTATTTGTCTTAAACGGCCACGAAAAGCAAGGCATTGAAAACTGGAAGCTGTTTGTGAAAATGGTTTTTAAAGAAAATGCTGATATTAAGCATATGTTCGAAGGCTGGAAAGCAGTTGAAGGTACGGACATGTTTGAAACGCCTTGGGCAGTATGCAGAAAACGTGCATCTGGCAGCGTATTTACTCAAACGGGAAAAGATATTGCTAAGTTAGATAAAAACGGGAAGATCAGTTATTTAGAAAACGTACCTGATGACACAAACATGTTTGATACGTATAAAAATTAAGATGGAGAAAAGAAGGGCTGTATGGGCTCTTCTTTTTTTACGGAGCAAACCCCTCTTGAGAAAGGTAAATCATCGAAGAAGGATAAAATTTTTCAAAATAACGAATGGCTTTGATATGAATGTCTTTGTCATACCAGTCTAGGAAACCGTGCTGCTCAAATAGTTCCGGCATCCCTAGCCTTTTTGAGGTTTTCCCTAAGGAACCGTCTCCTAAGTACAAGGTATCAATACAAATTCGGTCCATCATTCCTTCTATTTTCCGAGGAAATTCAGGCGTGAAAGGAAGCATTGGAGCAATGGTTACTTGCGTTGAAATTCCGCTTTCTTTTACTTTTTTTAACGCGTTCATACGAAGTTTCATCCCCGGAGCATAAGGAGAAAAAATTTGTTTTACATCTTCTCGATCTGTTTCAACAGTCATCGATACGCGAAGATCACATACGTTTTGAAGCTGTAAAAGCAAATCAATATCTCTCGTCACAAGCGGCGATCTTGTTTGAATCAGTAAAAAATCAGGCGGATGATTGATCATCGTTTCTAAAAGAGCCCGAGTGATGCCTGCGTTACGCTCAGCCGGCTGATAGGGATCTGTCGCTGAAGACATAAAAATGCGCACCGGCTGCTCTTTTTTTCGCAGCTTTTGTATTTCTTTTTGATAGACTTCGGCTGCGTTGGCTTTCAACTCTAGCCATGTCCCCCACTCCATCTCTTTAAAACGCTGAATTGGCAGCTCTCGCACGTAGCAAAATTTGCAGGAAAATGCACATCCGGCATACGGATTTAAACTATGAGTATAACCCGATGCCAAAAAGCCGGTCGCTTTTGTTAAAATACTTTTCGAAATGACGTCTTTTTCGTTCATCTTTATCACCTCTTTGTTCAAAAATTATATCAAGCTTATAAATGAAAAAACTACTTTCCTGATGGAAAGTAGTCCTATATGTTTTCAACTCATCAACTTTGGTTTTCTTTCTTTTCGCTTGTCGTTTCAAGTAAAGAGGTTAAATATGAATTTAACTCAAATTGGTCCTTTTCAATAAAATCAGATAATACCGGCTGCTCTTCTTTTCTCATCTTTCTCCACTCCTTTTGTTTTTTTATGTATGTGTTTTCATTCATCAATGGATAAAAGTAATGTACTTAACTCTACCCGTATCTAAACAAAAATAATCATGGTATTTTATACTATTTTTTAATTTATGTACGTTTTATTTGTATATTTTTTACAACATCACGCACATTAATAGCAAGATTAGCAAACGTATATATTTCACTACGCAACATGAGAGGATTTTCATCATGACGATTAACAAATCAAACGATTGTTCTAGTCTAGCTGAAGTAGTTGACCGAATTTTAGATAAAGGTGTAGTAATTGACGTATTCGCTCGTATTTCTGTGATTGGTATTGAATTAATCACCATTGAAGCTAGAATCGTGATTGCGAGCGTGGACACATGGCTGAGGTACGCTGAGGCCATTCGATTGCTTCATAACGAAAGAGAAGATTTCCTTTCTTCCAATAACAGCGGAAACAAACTTGAACAGTTAAACCTTTTGCAAGATTTAGATTTATAAACTTATAAAGGTGGATTAGAGAAGTGAAAGTAGCCGAAATCATGGAAGCCGTGACTGATTTTTTTAAAGAACACGTCGCTCCTCCTCATCGAATTATTTCGTATGAATCGATTCAAAATGGAGGATGGAAAATAACACTTGAAGCATTTGAAGAACAGGAGTATATGAGGCGCTATGCAAAAGATGAACTGCTTGGTATCTATGAAGTGCTGGTCAATAAGCAGCATAACATCACGTCTTTTTCACGCACCAGCCTGCGCTATCGAAGCTCTCCAGCAGAGAAGTAATCCTATTATTTTAATGGAAAGGAATGAAACAGAAATCGATGAGTGAAGCAACGGGCATTTATATTTTTTGCAGCATTCCCGCCACCGAGGCGCATACGTTTGGCAGCGTCACGATTGATCATCAAGAAAGAGCTACTTTTACCATTCATTACCGAGATGCAGCTATAGTGGCTGCTGCCTTTCCTCTTAAAATTTATCACCCTACAAAAGAGAATGTCACAGCGCACCAGCAGGTGATTTCCAAAGTAATGAATGAGCATGATTCGGTTATTCCAATCAGCTTTGGCAATGTGTTTCATAGTCAACAAGATGTTGAAATGCTGTTAGAAAACTTATATCCACAGTTCGCTTCCCTTTTCCCACAGTTAAAAGGAAAAATAGAAGTCGGACTAAAAGTAATTGGGAAAGCGGACTGGCTGAAACAAAAAGTGAATCAAGACTCTTCTTTGCAGCAAGTACGAAACCCGCGTTCTGCCAGTGCTGATTTTTATAAACAAATTGCGCACGGAGAAACAGCTCAGAAATTCTTTTTAAAGCTTCAGCACGACTGTAAAAAAGAGCTGTATCAACATTTAGAACCGATGGCTGAAGCGTCGAGACTCAATCCCCCTATTGTCGAAACGATGCTTTTGAATGCTTCTTTTTTAATTGACCGAGAAAAAGAAGCAGCGTTTGATGAACGTGTAAATGACCTGTATGAAAAATGGAAGCACAAAGCGGATTTTAAATATTCCGGACCGTGGGCTGCTTATAACTTTATCAATATTCAATTAAAAGTAGAAGAGAATGTATGATTCATAAACTGCTGCTGTCTCCTGTCACACTCATTGTAAAAGTCGGCCAGAAAATCAAGGAAGAAGCGGATAAAGAACTTTACGATGTCTCTTTTATTCAGCAAAAAATCGTTCATCTTCAAATGATGTATGAGCTTGGAGAGATACCAGAAGATGCATATATGGAAAAAGAAAAAGAACTGCTGCTGAGGTATGAAGCAGCAAAAGAATATGAATTAAAAAGATGGGAATCAATGACGAAGAAACAAAAGTGAGGTTAAATGATGGAAAAGCTCATTTATTTATATGGTCTAGTTCCAACCGAAGAAGCTAAGCAAATTTCCTTCCCCGCCCTTGAAGGCATGGACAAGAACAACCCTATCTATACTCTTTGCTTTGATGATATTACCGCATTTGTATGCGACTTGCCAAGCGATGAGTATTCAGAAGAAATGCTGAAAGAAAAGATCGAGCACGATATGAAATGGCTGCAGGCCAAAGCTGTGCATCACCATGAGACCCTTCTTTTCTTACAGAAGCACTACACGCTTCTTCCAATGAAATTCTGTACTGTCTATAAAAGCAAGGACAGCTGCCAAAAAAGTATTGTCGATAACAAAGAAAAAACCCTCTCTTCTCTTCAGCTTTTAAAAAAATCTGAAGAATGGAATATAAAAGTGTATGCCCATACGAATCATTTAAAGAGCTACCTCTTAACATACAATGAAACGATCCAAAAGAAAAAAGAAGAAATAAATACGATGCCTCCAGGCAGACAGTTTTTTGAACGTAAAAAGATAGAAAGGCTGATTGAAGAAGAAACAGAAAAAGAACAGCTTTCACTTTGTGATCACCTGCACAGTGAGATAAGTCCCTACGCCGCTTATCATAAAATCAAAAATAACTGGAGTCAAAAAATAACCGGCGACAGCTATAGCATGTGCTGGAACAGCATCTACCTTTTGTCCCAGAGCAATGTGGAATCGTTTCTAAAAGCCATTAGCAACAAGCAAACGCTTTACAAAAACATGGGACTAAACATTGAAGTAACAGGACCATGGCCTGCTTATCATATCGACACCCTGCGCTCGGAGAAAGATGCGGGATGACATCGCTGCGAAAACAAATGCTCGAGCAAAAAGACATTGCCCTCATTGATATATTAGATGTGATCCTCGATAAAGGAATTGCCATTAAAGGTGATTTATTGATTTCAATTGCCGGAATTGATTTAGTCTATCTTGATCTGCGCGTATTGATTTCTTCTGTAGAAACGCTGATAGGCTCGCATGATCGTCAAATCATTTCTTCTCAGCAGTTTGAACAGGAAACGGAGGCGTTGCGAAATGGAAAATAACCTCAAACGAAACGGTCGCATTGAGCTGAGTGCGGAAAATGCTGAACAAGGCCTAGCGCAGCTTGTATTAACCGTCATTGAATTACTGCGGCAGCTCATTGAAAAACATGCGATTCGCCGAGTGGACAGCGGAAACCTGACGGACGCTCAAATCGAAGATCTGGGCGTGGCGTTGATGAAGTTAGAGAACAAAATGGAGGAGCTAAAAACAGTGTTTAACTTTACAAATGAAGATTTAAATATTGATCTAGGTCCCCTAGGAAAAGTGTTATAACAAGGAGTGGAAAAATGGCGGCGGAACATAACGGGCAGCTGGGCACCATTGTAGAAGTATTGGAAAAAGTATTAGATAAAGGTCTTGTCATTGCTGGAGATATTAAAGTCCAAATTGCTGATGTTGAACTCTTAACAATAAAAATCCGGCTGCTTGTCGCTTCTATTGATAAAGCAAGAGAAATTGGCATGGACTGGTGGGAAACAGACCCTTACCTATGTTCAAAAGCAAATCAGTCTTATCAAAAACTCCAGGCGGAAAATGACAGTTTAACACAGCAAGTGGCATCTTTAACGCAACGAATTCAAGATGATTTGCTTTCGCTTGATTAACAGCTCACTTAATAGAAGGAGGAATAACAAACATGAATCCTGAACAAAAATCTACGCTGTCTCCTGTTTCACAAGAGCAGCAAATCCCCGATACTCAGCTAACGGAAAAAGAAGAGCGTATGCCGGAGTATACGCATACGTCACTTAATCCAGACTCATAGAACAAAAAGAGAAATGCCTCGGTATTTCTCTTTTTAATGTTTCTATACTTTTCTTCATTAATCATGACGTTGAGACAAATAAAGGTAAATATAATGAACATGGCGAATGAGTACCATTATCTATTAATGACAAAGGAGAACGAGCATGAAGAAAAAAGTGATGGGAGCAGTTTATGCTCTTTTAACGGTGTTCATTTTAGGTGCCTGCAGTACCGAAGACGTTGTGACAAATCATTCAAATCCAAAAGTTTCTGTTTTTACTACAGTTAAACCACTGACGAAAAAAGAATTTAGTGAAGTTGGAACATCAGGGTTAACAAGCCCTTCTAAAAAAGATTTTCACAAAGTACATATGACTCTTACTTTACACGGTACGGACTACCTGTCGGATATTCAAGTTAAGCTACCTAACTATAAAGAAGCTTTTAATAACATGAAAGACGATCAGCAAACAAGATATTGGTTTGGCAGCGGTTCAGATGAAGAGCAAGAAAACAAAAACATCTATACAAGGGAATTTGTCCTTTATACGAAAGGCTTAAACGACAAGCAAATCAAAGATATTTTAGCAGCAGCTAAGGTAAAGACGTCCTGGGTGGTAAAGGATACAAAAGCGAAAGATCAATCGGAATTTCCTGCTGGTAAAAACATAAAATTTGAAGCAAAATGAGAAATGCCCCAATTAGCAAAAGCCCCCTTTATTAAAAGAGGGCTTTCTCTTATTATATGAAAAACGATTACCTTGTCACCTGCAGCTCAATGTTTGGATTTGAGGCCAGACTTTCAGAGTGCAGCATATCTTCTAAGCTATCTACCCGTTATAAACGCTAGCGCATGTTCCAGGCTTTGGCTCATAGTAGCAATGATTTTTGTATTGACCAGAAGCGGGTTGACCGTACCAGGTTGGAGGGCATGGAGCGGATGGATTAAAGTACCACAGTGCATATTTCCCGGGATGTTCTCTCCAATAATCCAAATTCTTTTTGGCTAACCTTTTTTCAACACCTCTTGCTCTTTGATAAAATACGTTTCCTTTTTGAACAGCCTCGAACGAATAGTTGCCTCCCTGCACCTGATAAATAACTTGCGGAACGGATCTTAAATTCTTGAAATCTAAACAGTTTGCTTTAAGGCGATTTACAATGACATTTCCAACATACAGCATGCCTTGTTTTCCTTCGCCTTCAGCCTCTGCTCTCATCATCCTTGCCATTAAAGCAACGTCTGAATCTCGATAATTTACTCTTGGCATTTTTTCACCCCAAAAATATACTATGAGAAAAAGCTGGTCTTGATGTCACTGTCCCTAAAATAACAGTAGCTGGATGTTAAATACACGCTAAGCACACCGACACTACAGAAAGAGTTTCAATTACGAAGAGCTTATTATTTTTCATAATACAGCTGAGCGATTTGCCCGTACTGCTTCATATCGGTAAGCTTCAAGTGCATTTCTGGAATCCCTTGCTTAAACAGCGGAATACCAGCCCCAAGCAAAACGGGAATGACAGATATAATAAATTCATCCACCCTCTCTGCTGTTAAGAAATCAGCGAGAATATCAGCGCCTCCCACCAGCCATATTTTTTTCGTATCTTGACTGAGGTTGTTGAGAAATGACGCCACGCTTTCGTTTATAAACTCTGCATACGGACCTTTTCCTTGAGCTGAGCGGCTAAACACGTAGCACTTTTTATCGTGATAAGGAAAATCTGGTGTGAGCTTCAGCACGTGGTCGTACGTAGCCTTTCCCATAACGACCGCATCACACGTTTGATAAAACGCTTCGTAGCCATTGTCTCCCTCTCCTTCTACGCTTTCTAGCCAGTCAATCTCTCCGTTTTCTCTTGCAATATATACGACGATTTTTTTCTTCATTCCCTTTTCTCCTTTCAACTTTACTGTTTCTGTATGATATCATTTTAATACGACACTTTTTGTCATATTAAAAGAAAAAGGTGAAAATAAGTGGCTAAGTCTACACGACTTGTTGATATGCTCATGTTTATTAATACAAAAAGAACGTTTACGGCAAAAGAACTAGCAGAGGAATTTGGTCTTTCCGTGCGGACCGTTCAGCGCTATTTACTGGACTTAAGTGAATTAGGACTGCCTCTTTACAGTGAAAAAGGACGGGGCGGCGGCTACAAAGTATTAAAAAATCGTATTCTTCCTCCTATTTTATTTACGGAAGAAGAAGCTATTTCTATCTTTTTTGCTTATCAAGCTCTGCAGTATTATCATGACCTTCCGTTTGATGCAGAAATTCATGCGGCTCTTCAAAAATTTTATGTGTACCTGTCTGAGGAAACAAAGAAAAAAGTAGATAAAATGAGTGCTCATATTGCGTTTTGGAATCCTAAAAGAAAACTAGACACTCCTTATTTAAAAGAGCTGTTAGAAGCAAGCCTTGCAGGAAAATATATTGAATTTCTTTATGATTCAAAGGCGGGTCAAACAAGAAAAGAAGTCAAACCCCTTGGAATTTATGCTCATAACGGTTTATGGTACTGCCCTGCCTATTCCTACGATAAGCAAAAAGTATTATTGTTTCGAGCAGATCGTATTCACTCGTTAAAGGTTTTAGAAAAAGACGAAAAGATGTCTCTTACGTTAAAGGAATGGCTTGAAACAGAACCTGTAAACTCACAGCCGATTTCGTTAAAAGTAACCTTGACGCACGAAGGCGTTCGTCAGTGTAAGGGTGTTCCATGGCTTGAAAATCATGTGAAGGCGGCGCGGGATGGCGGTGGCTATATTGATACGATAACTGATGGTAATGAATTAAACTACATGGCTTCTTTTTTCTATACCTTAGGGGCTCATGCCCTTATTGAAGAACCTCAGGAGCTAATTGAAAAGATTTGCTCTCACGCAGAAGAAACGCTGAGGCGATATAAATGAGGTGGAGACAAAAGTAGTTTTTTAGGGAAGGAACGGTGAACTGAGACTCTTGATAGAAAATGAAATTCGTCCCGATTTTTTCATTATGTAGGTTTCATGTATATGGCTACTTCTAGCAGGTGATTGGAGGGCAAGACGAAGACTCCTGCGGGAAAAGCGGAACAGGTGAGACCCCACAGGAGCGCAAGCGACGAGGAGGCTCACCGGCCGCCCGCGGAAAGCGAAGTCTTGCACGGAAATCAACGGCGGTGTCACAAGAGATCCATACGAGTTCATTTCTCGATTTTGTTCGTCTTTAGATGATATGGCTTTAGTTATGTCTCACTCTCGCTATAAAAAATAACCTCCGCTAAATAGCGGAGGTTATTTTTTATTTACCCAGCCCACACGTCTTTTGCGTATCGGCCCTTTTCTTCTAGCTGCTGCAGCCATAAGCGAGCGTCTGCTTCACTTACTTTATGAACATCAGCATAGCTTTTAATAAGCGTTGCTTCAACGTCAGGCGCCATTTGGCTTCCGTCTCCGCAAATATAGAAGTGCGCTCCTTGACCAAGAAGTTCAATCAATTTCGTACCGTCTTGTTCCATCAGGTGCTGAACGTATGTTTTCGGCTGATTTGGTACGCGTGAAAAAGCGGTATGAAGCGTAACGACACCTTCATTTTGTGCGTTTTCAAGCTCTTCTTGATACAGATAGTCTTCATGAGGTGAACGGCAGCCAAAGTATAAATGCGCTTCTCCAAGCGACTGTCCTTGTTCTTTTAACTGCTTGCGAGCCTGCACAAAGCCTCTAAACGGCGCGACGCCTGTTCCCGGTCCGACCATGATAATCGGTATTTCAGAGTCTTTTGGCAGCGTAAAGCCTGATTGCGGTGTGGAAACAAAGCACGTAATCGTATCTCCTTCTTGCAGCTCGGCAAGATAGTTCGACGCAATTCCTTTATATTCTCCATATCCGCTCCACGCTTCTCCTGAAACAACGCTGACCGTGATGCTTGCTTGTTTTTCATCGACACGAGGTGATGAAGAAATTGAGTAATAGCGCGGACGCATGCTTGGAAGAAGAGCGATAAATTCGCTGAATTCCATTTCACACGCCGGGTATTTTTCAAGCAGTTCAAGCATTGTTAAGCGTTTTGCCAGTACTTGTTCTTTGTACGCTTGCTTTTCAAGCAAGGCTTCAAGCTCCACTTTATGCGGCGGGCAGACCGTTTTAGCAGCCATTGCGCGAAGCTGCGTGCGCGTAACAGGATCTTGAAGCTCTACATATTGCAGAAGCTCTTCTACTGATACTGTTTTGCCGAGTGGCAAATGCGCTAATTTTTCTTCTTCAGCTTCCAGGCGGATTTGCTGTGATGCATCTAGACCGAACCTTGCTGTTACACGGTTTACTATTCCTTCATAGTTGCGAGGAATAATACCTAAATGATCTCCTTCTTGATAAGAAGCTTCTTTTGGAAGTTCAATTTCAAGGTGTCGCGTGCTTCGTGCACTGCCTGGCTGTTGAAGTTCTTTGCTTGCTACGACGTTTGCTGAAAACGCACCGTGCATTTTCGCAAGCGGCATGTCCGCAGCGCTGTCGACAAATTGAAGTGAAAGCGTAGATTGATTATCTTCACTATTTTCAATGTCGAGGTTAAAGTAGGCTGCTACGTCACTCCACATGTGTTCACGCCATTCTTCGTATGTGCCTTCAAAGTCGTCGCTTGCATCTGCTTCGCCGCGTTCAGCGATGTTTTCTGCCCCTTTAGCCGCAAGCGTTTCATCAATAAAAGCAGGCACTTTTTGATACGTAGTAGCCCAGTTTTTATCGCCGCATCCAAATACGGAGTAGCGAACGCCTTTGACTTCATCAGCGGACGCTTGGTCTAACCACTCGACAAACTGCTTTGCGTTATCAGGCGGATGTCCGTTATACGAAGCCGTTACAATTAACACAGCTCCTTCACGCGGAAGATTTCCTGCGTGGGAATCAAGCGTTGCGACTTGCGGTGCGAATCCTTTGCTCATCGCAATATCCGCTAAATCCCGCGCCGTTCCTTCGGCTGTTCCCATATTTGAACCGTATAGCACAAGCAGCGGCGTATTATGAGCGTTTTCTACGGTTTTGCGCTCTTTTTTAGCTGACTGCTCTCGGCTTGGTGAAGGAATGCCGCCAAGCGGAATTTGTTTCGATTTTGCTTTTACCACAAAGCCCTCAGGTTTTAACGTTAACGTTTCTTTAATATCTAGCTCGTAGTTTGTGTGATCTTCAAAATCAAAGTGTTTTAGCATCATACCAAGTACAAGCGTTGCTTCATGAAGAGCGAACTGCTGACCGATACACGCGCGCTGACCGTTTCCAAATGGTTTAAACGCATGCTGCGGAATCGCGCTTGGGTTTTCAAAACGCTCTGGGCGGAACTCTTCTACATCGTCTCCCCAAATTGTTTTATCACGGTGAAGCTGAGGAATCAGTACCATCAGTTCATCCCCTTTTTCTAACGGATATTCTCCTCCAAGCACCGTATCCTCTTTTGCATATAGAGAAAACGCAGGAGCCGTTGGCCACAAGCGCAGCGCTTCATTTAAGACCATGCCCACATATTTAAGCTGTTTGACTTGTTTGTAGCTTGGAACAGGATCTACTAGAACTCGCGCTGCTTCTGCTGCTGCTTTTTGTAATACATGTGGATTTTTCACTAAGAAATACAGCGCAAATGATAAAAGACCACTTGTTGTTTCGTGTCCCGCAATTAAGAAGGTAATAATTTGATAGCGAATGTTCTCGTCATCAAGCAGCTCACCTGTTTCTGGATCTTTCCCGTTTAGCATATGCGTTAACAAATCATCGCTTTGTTCACCGCTTGCTTTGCGATCTGCAATAATTTTATCCACAAGATCGTTCATCACCTTAATGTCGTCTTGAAACTGACGCTTATTTTCATCGTAAGCCGGGTCATCCGGATTTGCTCGCTGCAGCTTGTTCATCGCTTCATCCAGTGCACGGACCATGCTTGTAATAAACGGGTGCGGCTGATCGCGGTAAAAGCTGTTAAAGCGGTAATTAAAGCCGCAAAGACCGATTGTATCAAGCGTTAAGCGCGTCATATCTTCCGGTACTTCAATATGCTCATCTGCATTTAGACGCTCCCATTTTTGAATAAGCTGCACGGCGATATCGACCATCATCGCGTGGTAGCCTTTCATTGCTTGCTGACTGAAGCTTGGAAGTAAGATATTATGCGCTTTTTTCCAATTTTTTTCATGCGTCCAGCTTGTAAATAATCCGTCTCCTGCAAAATCACGTACAAATTTAAGCGCTTGACTTAAGTTTTTATCAAAGCGTGATTCATCGCATGCTTCTTTAATTAGACGCTGACTTGATAAGTAGCGCGTTACACGGCCAGGCGCTTCAAATTTAAAGATTTCTCCTAGTTCATCCGCAATTTTCATCAAAGCTTGAACTGGTTTATCTGTGTTTAATAGCGGTAAATTTTTAAGCTCTCCAAACGTTTTTGGCTGAGGCATTTCTTTAATTGTCATCATATCCCTCTTTCACTTGTTAAGTTTCATGATTGTCTGCTAAGTGCTGCCCACAGACTCTCTTCTACGCCGGCAAGAAGTTCATCAGTTAAAGATAAATAGTCATTTTCAATCATTTCATATACTTCCATAAAGCTTCCAAATAAAATAGCAATTAGCGCATTTTCAGGAAGGTTTCTAATAATGCCTTGCTTTTGTCCTTCTCTAAAGAATGTGCAAACAAATTCCACCAGCTTTTGATATGCTAAGCGGCTCTCTTCTGTTAAAAAAGCTCCTTGGCTATGAGTTTTAATAAAACCAAGAGCACGAGGATGATTTTTAGTGAATGTCACCATACCTTCAAAGATATGATGAAATCCATCTCGGTATCCATCTCTCTCGTTTGCCAGACCGCTTTCAATGCACTGTAAAAACTCGTTTACATGCTGTTGAAACAGTTCGTTTACAAGGCTTTCTTTATTTTTAAAGTAGCGATAAATTGTTCCTGCTCCTACTTTGGCATTTTCTGCAATCATTGGCATCGTTGTTGCATCAAACCCTCTTTCTGCAAACAGCAGAAGCGAAGCAGAAAAAATCGCTTTTTGTTTTGTTGGAGTAGATTCCACTTTATCACCTCTTTCCAAAAACGGAATGAACGTTCATTCCGTTACAATTACAAGTATAAAAAACTGCATCTTAATAGTAAAAAGATAACTAGAAAAGTGGAAATAAAAGGTTCTTTTATTCTAATTTTATACCATTTAAAGGTAATTAACAGAGTCTTTCAGAATCTTTTGTGCTTACAGAAAATTAGTCCACTTATCCCCTCTATTAACATAAATTAACACAAACCTCAAAGACAGACGTTTAAGGGAAAAGTAAGGTGGAAATAGAAAAGTGTTACATAAGGCGTAAAGGAGGAAAAAAAATGAATCAAGCCAAAGTGATAGAATACGAGGAAATGCTTCGTTCAGCCATACTTTCTAGTAACGTAGAGCTGTTAGAAGAATTGCTTTCAAACGAGCTTATTTTTGTGAATCATCTGGGGCAACGGCTTTCAAAAGAGGAAGATATAGATACGTATCGTTCTAAAGGTCTTGATATAACAGGCATCGAAGTGTTGGAACAAGAAATTAAACTGTTTCAAGAACTTGCCGTTACGGTTACAAAGGTAGCGGTAAATGGATCGCTGGCAACCGGTGAAGCCCTTGGAGGCGAATACAGCTATACGCGAATTTGGAAAGATGTTGGAGGAAAATTAAAGGTTGTTTCTTGTCACTGCAGCTCTAGCGTATAATCAACGCTGCCACAACAAAAAACATCCCTCCTTTTATTCTCATTTGCCAAGGGGGATGTTTTTTGGCTAGTTAAAAGATTTTTTTACTGTCTCTGTCATCTTTTAAAATCTCAACGGCTTCACGGAACCGCTGTGAATGAACAATCTCTCTTTCTCGTAAAAATCGTAAGCTGTCGTTTAAATCGGGATCATCTGATATATCAATTAACCATTGATATGTAGCTCTTGCTTTTTCTTCTGCCGCTATGTCTTCATAAAGATCTGCAATCGGATCTCCTTTTGCCTGTATATACGTAGCTGTAAACGGAACGCCAGCAGCATTATTATAATAAAGTGCACTATCATGGTTTACATAGTGTTCTGTCAATCCCGCTGCCTTCAGCTGCTCCGGCGTAGCATCTTTTGTTAGCTTATAAATCATCGTCGCAATCATTTCAAGATGTGCAAACTCTTCTGTACCAATATCGTTTAACAGTCCAACAACTTTATCGGGAATTGTATAGCGCTGATTCAAATACCGAAGTGCTGCTGCCAGCTCTCCGTCCGCTCCCCCGTACTGTTCCATTAAATATTTGGCAAGCGTTGGATTACACGTGCTTACTTTCACTGGATACTGCAATTTCTTTTCATACACCCACATATAGTTCCCGCCTTTATCTGCTTATATTTGCCATGGCCAAGGGCTTGTTCCCCAGCTCCACTTTCCGTCGGTATAGCTGTTTCCATATTGCTGGAGCGGCCCGTACTTTGTTTCAAAGTTTCTTTTTAACTGCATAGCCTGCTGCGCGTATTCGTTAAACTGCTGCATAGCCTGCTGGTCATTCGGATGGGTATCTAAATACAGCGTTAATTCTACTAATGCAAAATCGATCGCCTGTATTTCTTCTAAATCCTGATAGTACTCCGGAGGTAGTTTTTTCATTCTTCATCCCTCTTCTTATCTTTGTATGGATTTTCATAGTAGTCCCAAAAAGCCGGCCACAGCGTTCCTTTTTTTAGCGCTTCTTTCGGTGTAAACTGCTGCAGATTCGGGGGCTGAAATCCCATGTATAATTGAGGCGGCGTAGAATAATATTTAACTCCTATCCGCCGGCACGGATCATAGATACCGTGGAAAGGTTGATAGGTCTTAACCGGTGTAAACATCTTTTTTGGATTGTTATCCATGAGAAGTCCTCCTCTAAAAACACACTCTGTTTTATCCTATTCAGCTGTTATCGAGTTCATGAAGGAATTTATTTCCGACTTAGGAACCAAACTTTTCTTCATAAAAAAGACCTATGTAAAAAACGTGATAGTTGCCCAATCCCTTTAGGCAGCTTTCTCATACTTTATAAAATAGTGATAAAAAAATAGAGGTGATTAAAAATTGGACATTAATTACATGGATTTTTATTCTTACCCCGCAAGATTTCCTGGACTTCAGCTCCCGCCCGGTCCACCTAGGCCACCAGGCGGTTTACCTACACCTAACCCGCAGCAAGCTCCAACTTCTCCTCCGCCGGCATTTATTCCAGCTCAACAAACAGCAACTCCATTTGCTGTTGACCCAGGAGCCATTTCTCTATGTCTATTCCGCAACACGTTCATATGGCTTAGAAACGGCTCTAGCTTCTGGTATTTTCCTATTTTTGTAGGCCCGCGATCGGTTGCAGGATTTAGATGGAATGGACGTTTCTGGACCATTTTCGGTGTGGATACACGACAAATTGTTTCGTTTACGTGTTTTTACTTACTAACTGCGATTACACGATTGTTTTTATCCCAAAACCAATCAGCAGCACTCCGCTGCATCGTTGAAAGGCTTTTTGAAACACCGGTTTTTTAAGCCACCTTTTCACGTAATCTATTACATACACCAAGATTAAAAACCATCCTACTGCTATAAGCGTCAGAATAAAACCGAGTATCAGCAGCTGTTGATTTGTGTGTGCATCCAAGTTAATAAACTGTGGCATAAACGTAATATAAACTAATACCGTTTTAGGATTAAGAAAATTACTAAGAGCCCCTTGCATATATGATTCTCTATAGCAGCGATTAGATGAAGACTTTACAGTTTTTGTTTCTTCTGAAATGGCCTCTAATGAGAGCGTATTTTTGGTCAGAAATATTCTGATACCTAAGTAAAATAAGTACGCTGCCCCTATGTATTTAATCGTGTTAAACAGATACACCGACTGCGCAATAGCAACAGACAAGCCAAGCACAGCAATGAACGTCCAAAACGTGAGGCCTGTAGCCATGCCGAGTATGGTAAAACGTCCTGCTTTTGCTCCGTGATGAAGCGTATTTTTCATGATAAGAATTGTATCAGCACCAGGTATCATGGACATGACCAATGCCATCAGCATGTAAGCAGCTAAATGATCCACAGCTCTTCTCTCCCTTTTAAGCTATTACTAGCATCCTGTTTTCTTTTCACTTTCAAAGATTTTCATGTATTGTTTTGGTGTTAGCCCAACCTGACTTTTAAAAAATCGAGTCAAATGACTTTGATCACTAAATCCCGTTAAAAAAGATACGTCAATCGGTTTTTTTCCTTGTTCTAGCAGCTTTTTAGCCTGATTGATTCGAATTGTTTCCAAGTAGCTATATGGAGAAATTCCTTTTTGCTTTGTAAAAGAGCGCAGCAGCCGGTATTTGCTCCATCCAATTAGCTGACTTAACTCATCCAGCGTGATCTTGTTTGTATAGTTGTCTTCCAAATAGCTGCAGATTGTTGTGATTTCATGGGACGTGTCAACGGCTGACGAAAGAAAAGAAAGATTTGAATGATCCTGCATGAGTTCTTCTAGCAAATATAAAAATAACTCTTCTTTCTTAAACTCACGTTCACCATTTAAAATTTGCAAATGAAGCTCTTTTAAACTAGAGACAGCATCACTTCTTTGCACCACGCTGCTGTTAAAATGCGGAAGACTTTCACTGCCGTTAATGTCAAAAACAGCTTTTTTCATCACTTCTGACATCACATTAATACAGCGATAATCAAGCGTTTTGCCGTCTATTTGTTCACAGCTATGGACATCATACGGATTAAACAGCAGCAAATCTCCTGGATTAATAATGTATTCTTTGCCTTGGCAAATTAAATGACGCTGGCCTTCTTCAATAAATCCAATCACATAATACTCGTGAAAATGAGCAGGAAACTTTTGCATAATTCCTTTAAAACGATAAGCTTCAATATGTAAATCGGCGTCAACGTGCGCCGTGCGAATTTCTTTTGTCATCAATCGACCCCTCCTTGTCACATACTAAGCTTTTTAACCATACCATTCACTCGAACATTTTTCTTGTATGATATTGCAGATGAGACTTTTTTCCATTATTTTTATCCGTTTAGCTACGGGTGGTACTAATCACTCTTAAGAGTGATTTCTCTTCTTTCCTCTAGTAATTTTCCGCTCAAATGATAAAATATAGACACATTTTATGGACGAAAGAAGGGGTACCGTGAAATATAGACAAATTAAATGGCTGATTTTGCTTCTTCCAACTCTGACCATCGCGCTTTGGGAGTATGTTCGCCATGCCTTTTTGCTCCCTTACATCTCAATGGATATGGGAAATGTTCTTTCTCCACTGCTTGTCTTTTTTGTCACGCTTGTGTTTGTCCGCTATTTATTTTCTATTTTAGAAAAAATACAAGAAGAACTAAGGCAAGAAAAAGAAAACAAAGCAGCGCTTATTGAACGTGAAAAATTAGCTCGTGAACTGCATGACGGCATTGCGCAGTCGCTGTTTCTCCTGTCTGTTAAAATGAACAAGTTCGGAAGAAAAAACAGCTTAGAGCAGGATCCCGATTTTATCCGAATGAAGCAAACCCTGCAGCATGTTCACGACGATACGCGCCAAGCGATTACAAATTTAAAGCATTCTCCTTCAGACTCTTCAGAAAGCTGGACTGAAAGCATCCATCAATACGTCGATGATTTAACACATACTCATTTACTAGATGTAAATTTAGATTGGAGACTGTCAGAAACAACGCTGTCGAGAAAAGAAAAAAATGAGCTGTTTGCCTGTGTGAAAGAAGCTGCTATGAACGTCATTAAACATGCAAAAACAAATAAAATCTGGATTAGAGCCAGTGAAACAGCAGGCGGATGGATTTGTGAAATTACAGATTTCGGTATAGGTTTCACCTCTGAATCTCTCAAGGCTGGCCTTGGCCTGCAAATTATGAAAGATCGTGCTAAAGATATGAACTGGGACTTTTCCATTCAGCGAAAACAGAACCAGACCATTGTTAGTATTAAAAAGGAGGTTACGTAAATGCAGCCGTTTCGTATTTTGATTGTAGATGATCACGCTCACGCAAGAGAAGGCATTCGCGATATTTTAGAAGAATATGAAGATTTTATTATTGTTGGCGAAGGAACCAACGGGCAAGAAGCCATTGAACTGACCGGAAAATTAATGCCCGATATCGTTTTAATGGATATAGGAATGCCTGTGATGGACGGTTTAGAGGCAACAAAACAAATTAAGCTTCAGTTTCCATACGTTAAAATTGTTGTCATCACGGTTTCAGACGATATTACGGATTTATTTGATGCGCTGAAAAAAGGCGCACAGGGCTATTTGTTAAAAAACCTGCAGTCTGAAGTGTGGTACGACTATTTGCGTGCATTCGCTTTAGACGAAGTTCCTATGTCAAAAGAAATTGCGTTTCAAATTTTAAAAGAGTTTCCTCAGGAAACGTCTATTACAAAACCCGATACTCCCCTTTCTGCACGAGAGCTTGAAGTACTTCAATTAGTGGCTAAAGGACTGTCGAACCGCGATATCTCCGCGCAGTTATTTATTTCTGAACACACGGTAAAAAGCCATTTAAAAAACATTTTAAGCAAGCTTCATTTAGAAAATCGCGTGCAGCTGACAAGCTATGCGTTTCAAAATGGCTTAATGAACTAACAGCTTTCACGAGCTGTTTTTTTATTAGCCCCTTCCTCTTATAAGCCCCAACAATCACTCTCAGGGGTGATGGCTAATTCTCCCTTTCCTTCTATAATAAAAGCACGTTAGTTAGTAAAAAGGAGGAAAAGAGAAAAATGATGCAGGAAAAGCGCGAAGAATCAGCGAGTACAGCTAAAAAAAGCACGGCGCGTTCTCAAGGTCTATACAAAGCCATATGGCGCTGGCATTTTTATGCAGGTTTAGTGTTTACTCCGTTTCTTCTTATATTAGCTGTTACTGGCGGGATGTATTTATTCAAGCCTCAAATTGAAGAAAGACTGTATCACGACTTGTATCATGTACAAGCTCAGTCACAGTCCGTATCCCCTTCAGCACAAGTACAGGCTGTAAAGGAAAAATATCCAGACGCTGATGTGATGACTTATAAGCCCAGTGAGCGCTCTACTTGTTCTTCAGAAGTAGGAATTTCATTAAAAGACAGTACATATACGATTTTTGTTAACCCTCACAATGGTCACATCATAGGGAAATTAGATGATTCGAGTCGCTTGATGAATCAAATTGAAGAGTTCCACGGAGAGCTGATGGCAGGAACAGCCGGTGATCGTATCGTAGAACTTGCGGCCTGCTGGGCAATTGTCTTAATTGTAACCGGTGCTTTTTTATGGTGGCCGCGTAAAAAAGACAAAATAAAAGGCGTGCTGATTCCTCGTTTTTCAAAAGGTAAAAACGTACTGATGCGCGACCTTCATGCAGTACCGGCCTTCTGGATTTCAGCCGGGATGCTTGTTCTTGTACTAACGGGACTTCCGTGGTCAGGACTATGGGGCAATGCGTTTCAGCAAATCGCCACAAACGCAGGCGTTGGATACCCTCCGTCTATTTGGGTAGGCAGTGCTCCTACTTCAACCGTGCAAACAAAAGATGTAGCGGACGTACCTTGGGGAGCTGAAACGTTAGAAGTGCCAAGCTCCACAGCTTCGCACTATACAAAAGTATCGCTTGATGACATTGTCACGATTGCAAGAGAACAGCATATTCACGACGGCTACACCATTTCCATTCCACAAGAGCCTCAAGGCGTGTATACGCTTTCTGTTTTTTCACCAAGAGCTCAGGATGAAGCAACTATTCACCTTGATCAATACACCGGAGCTGTGGTAGCCGATTATCGGTACGACAACTATGGATTTATGGGCAAATTGATTGCGCTTGGTATTACGCTTCATAAAGGCACACAGTTTGGATTTATCAATCAGCTTATAGGGCTTATTATTTGTATCGGAATTGCTGGTATCGCTATCAGCGGGGCCTTACTGTGGTGGAAACGGAAGCCTGCTAAAAATATGGGGGCTCCAAAAGTTCCTGAAGGAAATGCAATGCGAATTGTGACGTGTATAATCGTCGTGTTTGGTATCCTCTTTCCTTTAGTCGGACTGTCCTTAGTTATCGTGTGGCTTTTAGATTTCTTTGTTATCAAACGAATTCCAGCATTGAAGCGGTTTTTAAACGCATGATTTATGAAACGATGTGAGGTGCAGTAACAATGAACAAATGGAAAATACCCGGATTGGTCATACTCAGTACGCTTGTACTTTCCGCGTGCTCTGTAAACAGTAACGCAGACCAGCTCTACAAGCAGCCAAAGCCTCTGTCTGCGCATGTGATGCTTCCTGAAAATATAGAGCCACAGAGCACACAGGTACTAGAAGTGCACGTAATGCAAGAAAATAAAACGGTGGATGATGCCAAAATCGTTCAGTTTAAAGTGTGGAAAAAAGATGCTCCCGGTAAAGTTGAAACAGCAAAGGCACATTATGACGGCAGTATGTATAAAGCAAAAGCAACCTTTAAAGAGGATGGTATTTACTATATTAAAACCGATATTAATGCCCGCGGTGAGCACATCCTTCCTACTCAGCAAGTCGCAGTAGGCAAATTATCGAAAGAAGAGTTACGTTCACTGCAGCCAGCTGAAAATGAAACGCATCATCATCACTCTCATCATTAGACATAAGCTCACGTTTAGCGGCTGAACGTGAGCTTATATTTCTCTTATGAATTCTAGCTAGTTCCATTATATGTTTTTACATTTTTTTCTTATTACTTTAAAATAAAAGTGATAAACGTTTTATAAAGGAGTTTTACAGATTGAAAAAAATTGTTTCTGGTATTTTAATTTTAGTATTAGCCGTTATTGTTATGATTGAAGGAAATCCGTTAGAGCAGAACTCTTCAACGAATACCTCCTACGATGAAGTAATTACCTTCCCTGCTGATCGTTACCCTGAAACTGCAGCGCACATTCAACATGCAATCGATAAAGGAAAATCGGCTGTTTGTACAATCGACCGAGACGGTGCTGAAGAAAACCGCCGTGAATCTTTAAAAGGCATTCCGACTAAAAGCGGCTACGATCGAGATGAGTTTCCGATGGCCTTTTGTGAAGAAGGCGGAAACGGTGCAGATATTGAATATGTAAAGCCTTCAGACAACCGAGGCGCCGGGTCTTGGATCTCACATCAAGTGGATGAGTTTCCAGACGGCACGAAGGTTTTAATTGAAGTGAAGTAAAAAGAATGGTCATCGCGACCGTTCTTTTTTTTATGTTGAGAGCCTGTATAAGAAAAAGAATAAAAAAAGAAAAATTGCTCTTGCCTAAAGATACTCTTCACTTTTAAAATAAAAACGTGTGTGTTACATATATGCATCATCGTTTTATAGGAGGAATGAGTTTCTTGGACAATCTATGGCAGCAGTTACTTCCTGCCTCATGGCAATTAACTTTATTTATTTTCTTTTTTGTCTATATCTTGCGCTGCAAACAAGAGAATAAATTCAGCATGCAGCTTCACGTGCTGCTTAAGTTTCTTTATGCCGTTATTTTGATTTTAAATGCGGTGTTGTTTTTAGTGGAAAGTCAGCGCGATTTTCTTTTTTATGCAACGCTTTTCATGAGTATCCTGACAATTATTTTGATGGAGTTCACGCTTTCTGCAAAAAAACAGAACGAGCTTGATTTTATTTCAGCCGTTTCTTGCTGTGTTCTTCCGATTTTTATTTCTTTACTTGAACTTAGTTAATGAACCAAAGGCCTCTGGTGATTCAGAGGCCTTTTTGATGTTATTGATCTTTGTTGTTACGGTCCATCATATCTTTTGGATCTTCTACAATATCTTCTGGATCACGGTTGTTGTCTTTTTCATCATCTCGATACATCTTGTCATTTTTATCTACGCCAGGTACGTTATTGTTGTTGTTCATATTGTCTAAGCCCGTGTTTACAAACGCCACGTATACTTTGTCGATTTTACTATCTGCTTCTCTTACGCGGTCCGCAATTTTTTGTTCAAAATCAGTTGAAACTTCATGATAAGTATCCCCGTTATACGTTACGGTGTTTACCTTGCCGTTATCATTGTTGTCCGCTGCGTCATTTCCAGCTAAGTCTACCGTTACATAGGCGTTATTATTATCGCGAAGCACATATGCATCGTCAACTTCCTTCATATCTTCTACATTTTGCGCTGCTTCAACTGACTTGGTCGGCTGATCAGTGTTATCCATTGGGATATTGTTATCAACCCCGTCGTTTGTAGAAGTGTTGCGTAAGTCATTTTGAGTATTGTCCATTGCGTTATTGTCTTTATTTCCTCCACATGCAGCTAAGCCTGAAAGAAAAAGAACTGAAGAAGCAATGATAAGCCCTTTTTTCATTTTTTCCATCTCCTTAAATATAGTTTGCAGTCGTATTATGCTTAATTTTTGCAAAACTATTCAAAGGAGACGAAGAAGTGAGTACCTTTTTTCTCACTATACTTAACGCTGCTAGCAATACGATAGGGAACATTTCAAGATTGCAGATGTGACTTATTCACCTAACAGCTTTCGGACAGCTATTGACAGCGTATTGATATGACGTTCTACGTTTGCCTCTTCTGCAACTTGTTTCTGTTCATCGACGTTGTAAACCGGCGCTGGATTTTGTGTAATTCCGTTGACGGTTGTAGCCATAAAAGCTAGCAGGTCATCTGCTGGTACAGCCGGAGAAAAATTCTTTACTTCTATTTGTTCCGTAATAAAGTCGTGAAGCTTTTTTTGAATATATTTAAGGTTTGATACTTCAACTAGCTGATCTTCAATTTTCATAAAACGCTGAGGGTCTTTTGAATACAACGCTACTATTTCAAAGTAAATTTCTCCTCCTGCTGTCATCGATTCTTGGATATGCTCTCCAATATACATAATGAAATCATGTAACATTTCAAAAGGATCTTTCTTTGTCTGAAGCAGGGCTTCAATTTTATCTTTTACTTTATAGCTGACGCTTTCTTGATTAAGAAGTCCGACAAATACTTCATCAAGGTTTGAAAAATATTTGTACACGCCTCCTTGACTCATTCCAGCTTCCAAAACGATATCTCGCATGGCTACATCATGCACCGGTTTGCTCTTGCATACTCTTTTGGCTGCTTCTAAAATCTCTTGCTTCTTTTTTTCAGCGTATCCTTCCCTTACTTTTGGCATTTTTTTCACGCTCGCTTACTTTTTATTTATTCCCGAATGTCTCGAGTGTATTAATAATCACCTGAGCTGCTTTTTCGGCTCCTTGTTCAGCTCGGATTTGTTTTCCGATTTCTTGTGCTTTGGATTGAATTTCATTAACTTGCGTATAGGAAATAGCTGCGGATAATTTTTCAGCCGTCAATTCTTTTCTAGGAATGGCTTTTGCTCCAGCTCCCAGCTCATAAATTTTTCTTCCCCAAGCGAATTGGTCATTTCCATAAGGAATAATAACACTTGGAACCCCAGCTCGAAGGCCTTCGGCTATTGTTCCCGCTCCTCCATGATGAACAACGGCAGACATTTTAGGAAACAGCCACTCATGAGGGATATCTTTTACAAATAAAATGTCTTCTGTTATCTCCCTCGTGTGATTCATTCCACTTCCTCCTATATTGATGATACCTCGTTTCCCGGCAAGTTTTAAGGCTTTAATCACTAAAGCAGTCGTTTCGTCTGCGTTTTTTTTATCCCCAATACTTCCAAATCCAATATAAACCGGCGGTTCTCCATCCTTTAAAAATCTTTCCAGCTTCTCTTCCGGCTCATAGCTATGGTCACTGTCCATAAACCAATTTCCGTAGGAATGAACGTGTTCAGGCCAATCTTTAGATACGGAAAATACGGCGGGACTTGATGAAATAATAGTTGGGTTAGCTGCTGTACGCTGCTTTGGGTACGGACATAAAAAATCTTCAGGTCCTTCTCCATGCTGCTGAACCCAATATTTTTTTAAAGGACCACTTACTACTTTCCAAAATCCCCATTCAAAAATGCGATGCGTCAGCTTATTGTATATTTTTCCAAATCGTGGTCGATCATAAAAAATTAAAGCTGGATAGTCTTTTGTTGGTGTCATTGGAAAAGGGCTGGCTAAGATACTTGGTATATTCATCTCTTTAGCAGCAAAGTAACCAATTGCCGCACCTGGATGATATACAATTGCATCGGCTCCTTTGCATGCTTTGTGCAAATCTTCTTGTATATTAATCATCATACCCATCATCTTTTCATTTTTTAAGCTTGAAAAAAATTTGAGAGGATTGTCTGCATTAATTGCGTCGTCTGCTGCTCCGCTCTCTATAATTTTAGAAACATCTCCTCGAAGCATGGCATATTCAAACCCGTACGATTCTATGAAGTTTTGGTAAGCTTCTGAAGCGGCAATCCGTACATGGTATCCTTTCTTTTTTAGCTCTAATCCTAAAGCCATAAAAGGCTGGGTGTCTCCTCGAGTTCCTGTTGTTAACATCGTAATAAGCATCATTTCAGCCTCCTTATATTAAAACGACAACTATGTCGTTTTAATATAATGTACCCTTCTCAGGTTAATTCGTCAATAAAAAAACGACAATATTGTCGTTTTTGTTACTATCCTTTATTTTCCTAAGGCTCTTTTCGTAAAGTTACATAGTTGAATTTGCTTGTCTTAAGTCCAAAAACGTGACATAGATGTCTTTAATCATTGAGAAACCGCCTCCTGAAAGAGCATTCTAAAGATAACCCCCTCTTTATAAAGAATGAAAAAAGATGCTTCGGGTTTTAAACGAAGCATCTTTTACCTATTAGAGCTATGAATAGTTACCTATTTTTCAAGTTAAACTGCTCGTGAGGCAGCTAATTTCTCAATTGGGACTTGTTCAATGTCTGCTGCTGATATAGTCAGCAACTTTTCTAAAACAGCCGTTATGCCCTCATTTGTTTCATTACTTTTTTTGCAGTCATTAATATGCTGGTTTAATTGCTTTTTATAAGCCTCGGTATGAATGAGCCACTGACTTAACAGCTCTTTTGTTGCCGGTTTTTCGTCTTCGCTTTTAGCTCCAAATAAGCTCTCCATATCAGGTTCTTGAATAATTAGCTTACTAAAATCTTCGCTTGCTGCAAGCCAAAAATAGTTTTCTTCGTACTCGTAATATCTGTGTTCTTTTATTGAACTACCCCCACTTAGCAAGCTTAAAGTAGGAGATTCCTAAAATCTCCAAAGACTTAGGAACCCTTCCCGTTCAACGGAGTCGGTTAGCCATACAAATTACAGAAGTATCCTTTCGGGACAACCACACATACAGCTCTTTCTATGTAAGCAAGCGCTTGTAGCAAGTACACCAACCTTCATTGATATGGAATGGTTTGAACATTCTTGTAATGCACCCAAACCTTAGAAAATCGCTATCTGCTCCGGTAGCGTTAGTAAGTATTTGGTACAAGAAGTTCAAGGTATATATTACTTATGCAAAAGCTTTCTTTAAATGTTTACTTTCTTTTTCTGTTAATTCTTTATGTGTAAGATTGATGTTACCAGATGGTTTATTTACATCGAACAAATGATAAATTTGATAGAATTGTATGAAAGTAAAAATGTACATAATGTTTACATATGTGTCAGTGAAAATATCAAAAGATGGAAGTAATATGGAAGCTCAGCTAATGAAGACGTTTGAAGACTTATCTGTTTTTTTACATAGAAAAAACGTAAAACCATTTAAGGGAGAAAGGAAGTTTGACCTCTTTCTTTTAAGCTGCACACACGCCTTTAATACGTAGCTACAGCAAGAAGTGTAAGCATCATATAGAGGTTAAAGACAGCCAGTAAAACAAGAACGGTATAGACTAGTTTTTTACCTGTTTTGCCTAAAAAGTAGATGTTTATTAAACTAAAATACACGCCTGCTGCGCCTAGTGTAAATGCAAGAAATTCCTTGCACTCACTGGGCTTCATTTGAAAATCTGGATTATAATAAATTTCGAGATTATTACTAATAGCGAACGGAACAGTCCACCATCTGATTAAAACCCCTATAAACATAAATATTCCGATTACATTTAGCGTAAATCGCAGCGTTCTCTCCTTTTTCACGCTTCTTTTTGTAGATTCTTTAAAGTTTAGCCGCATGTATTTCCCCCCTGATGTTTTTAACACAGTAACTGTTTGGAGAAGATCTATATAAACGTTCCTTCTTTTAATTTTATACACGCTAGATCTCACAAATGACATGATTGAACATAAGAAAAGCTTCTTCCATTCAAAAAGGAAGAAGCTTTAAATAATTAGACAATGTATATTAGCGCTCTAATTTATCTCTGTGTTCTTTCATAATAAAATCTTTTACTGCGATGACTTTCCCATTCCCTTCGCAGCATTCCCATTTTGATGCTGTCAAAACGTTCACTGTTTACGATACGTGCTTCTCTGATTCTCGCCTCTTCTTTCATGCCTATTTTTGCAGCTGTTTTTATCATTCTGATGTTTCCTGACCACGTGGACATACCGAGTCTATGTAAATGTGTAGACTCAAATAAAAAATCAATCCACATGCGGTAAGCTTCCGTTCCGTATCCTCCGCTCCAATAATTTGAGTCGTAAATGACAATTCCAGTTTCCAGCCAGTTTGTTTGCTTGTCCAACCAGTAACAGCTTACGGTTCCCACCGCTTTTTTATCAATGATGACCGCAAGGAGTCGAGGAACGCCTGGAAAAAGCTCATGCTCTTTGTCCAGTAAATTCATATATTCTTTTTTCGTAAGCTTTTCTTCTGTTATATAAGGAGCGTTCCACTTTTTTGCTTCTTGTTTTTTTTCTTCGTATTTCCAATAATAAAGTTCATTAATATCTTCCTCTGTCGCTTCTCTTAGCAACACTTTTTCTCCTATTAGTTTCACCATCAAAGATCTCACTCCTTGATTTATTAAATTCTAGGAAATTAAAACGAATATGAATACACAGGTGTACAAGCATACCTTTAAATAACGAATAAAATATAACAACTATGACGAAAGGAGTGAATCCTATAAAAAAATATTATTGCTACTACAATTCAGCAGATGACAAATATTATGTAGAAAGCGATTATTCCTTTAAAAAGCGTCCCCACAAGAAAAAAACATGCTGTGTAACTATTAATTATTATACAAATATTGCATATGAAGGCGGACAAATTGCTATAAACGGCGGGCAAAATGCATCTCAAGGTGGACAAATTGCCAAAAATGGCGGGCAAAATGCGAATCAAGAAGGACAAATCGCAGGAAAGTGCGGGCGAAATAAGCTAATTGAATTTAATTTTACTAATGATAATGAAGAGTAATTCATCCTGTACTACGTGTAAAACACCGAGAAGAATATATATGCTCCCGGTGTTTTTTGTTTTTCTTTTATTTCATAGTCGCGTTTTCCATAACTGCAAAATAGTTACATTCACTGTCTGAAAAGTTAAAGACTCGCCCTGAAGGCATAGATACGATTTCTCCCACCGTTACGCCTTTAGCTGTTAAATCACTATATAATTCATCCACATTTTCTGTAAAAAACAGCAGTGAAGGAGTCCCGACATTTAATTCTGGCTGCATTTTTGCTATTAGCTGTTTGTTATGAAGGATAATGGTTGTTTCGGCACCAGCTACAGGTGCTAGCTCGATCCACTTCATGCCTTGTTCATTCTTTTGTTCGGACATAACCTGAAATCCCATTTTTTCTGTCCAAAACTTTACCGCTTGATCTTGATCGTTTACATATACCATAATTTGACCGACTTTTTTAATCATTGCTTTCACTCCTTTTTCTCATCATTTCATCACCTTTTTATTATTTCTTCATGGCTTTTTCATTTCCTGTGTCTTATTTTCTTCTTTCCTAAATAGCATTGTCTTATGAGCTGAACTGCTTTAGACACCGCCGTTGATTTCCGTGCAAGACTTCGCTTTCCGCGGGCGGCCGCTGAGCCTCCTCGTCGCTTACACTCCTGTGGGGTCTTTTTCCCGCAGGAGTCTTCGTCTTTCCCTCCAATCAACTGCTAGAAGGAACAAAACAGATAAAACGATAGGCACTATCACAAAAAAAAACGAACCGCTCATCAAACATGTTGATGAATGGTTCGTTTTTCACTTCGTCTAACATACTTTTGTCCCAGCCTCTTTTTTAAACTTGCATGCTAGTTGATTCCACTAATTTCCCATCTTCCATCCACACAACGCGGTCGCATAAATCCAGCATTCTTTGGTCATGCGTAACCATTACAGCTGATTTGCCTCTCAGCTTTACTTCATCTGCGAGCATTTGCACGACTGCTCTTCCTCGCTCTGAATCCAGGCTTGCCGTCGGCTCGTCTGCGAAGATAATTTCAGGGTTATTCATCCACGCTCTTGCAATCGCTACCCGCTGGCGTTCTCCGCCCGATAGATTTTCAGGATAGTGATGCTTGCGATGAGCAAGCCCTAGCTTTTCAAGCAAATCATCCGCTCTCTTTTTGGCTTCTTTGTCTCGATTTCCTTCTAGTTCCGTGACAAGAAGCAGCTGATCGCGAACCGTTAAATACGGAATTAAATTAGCTGATTGAAAGATAAAGCCGATTTTTTTCAGACGGATGCTGTTCATTTGCGCTGAAGACATGTTATTAATCTCGTCTCCATCAATCATCACGCGTCCGCTAGACGGTGAAAGCAGTGCGCCTGCAATGGATAAAAAGGTACTTTTCCCAGAACCAGAAGGACCGACAATCGCCACAAGCTCTCCTGCTTTTACACGCAGCGATAGGTCATCTAACACGACTACAGCGTTTTCTCCTTCTCCAAACGACTTGCTAACACTCTCTAAAACTAATTTTTCTTCACTCATTAAACAGCCCTCCCAATCGCTTCAACCGCATCTACTTTTGCTACGCGATACAGCGATAATAATGAACTCAGTACAGAAACAGCTACAAACAGCGCCGAACATCCTGCGATCAGGGACACGTCCAAGTGAAACGGCATCGAATCCGGTAAAATAGCAGCTACTCCGTACGTCAGTCCAATACTAATAGCAAGACTGCATAATGTTAACACAACCACTTGAGATAAAATCGTTCGCGCTAAATAGCTTGTTTTTGCTCCTATCGCTTTTAACACGCCAAACTGATTCATTTTTTGAAGCGTCATTACGTAGAAGAAAACGGCTAAGACAAAAGCTCCAATGATAAACAGAAACGCGACCATCATTAAAAGTGAGCCTTGTTCTTCTTGATAGCCAGGAATTCCTTTTAACGCTTCGTCTTTACTAATCACGTTAATGTTAGACTCCTTTTTTTGAAGAGCATGTGCTTTTTTATCGTTCATGTTTAATACCACTGCGTTAAAGGCACCTGTGCTTTCAATTGTCTTCCACTCTGTAAGATTAATATGAATAACAGGCGCGTGACTAAACGACTGATTTTTTGTAAAACCAACAATCCTAAAGCTTTTTCCTGAAGCCGTGTCTTTTATCGTATCACCGAGCTTTACTCCTTCTTCTTTTAGCGAAGAGTCCGCTACGGCTTCATGCTTCCCGTCCTCCGTAATCATCTTCCCTTCTGTTACATTCGGAGCTAAAAAGCCGCTCGTGCTTACAGCAAAAAATGAGGCGTCTATTTTTTTCTCTTTTCCTTCATTTATAACGGCTGTCATCATTACACCAAGCGGCTCAGCTTTTTTCTTTCCGCTTAGTTGTTGAATATCTTCTGTTTTGTTTGCTGATAAAACAGAGCGCGTCAGGCGCTGATCCGCTTCTTTTTGAAGCACAACGTACTTTCCTTTCATTTCTTGAACAGCTGAAGCATTGTCAGAAGAGAGCCCCTTTGCTAAGCCCGATACAAAAAGTACAAGCCATACAATTAACACCATAATCACGCCAATGAGTAAGTAGCGCAGCTTCGCATGTTTTAATTCACGTAAAGCCAAAAACATGTTTCTTTCATCTCCTTTTTTAATTCTATTTAAAGTATAAAAATAGAAAATGAATGGAAGATGAACGGCTCATTACATTTTCGGAAGATAGACGTGAAAAATGCTGCCTTTTCCTTTTTCGCTTTCAACGTGAATGGAACCTCCGTGCATCTCGACAATTTGCTTTACAATCGCTAAACCAAGACCGCTGCTTCCTTCCGTCCGGCTTCTTGCTTGATCTTCTTTATAAAAACGATTAAAAATATGCGGGAGGCTTTCTTTTGACATGCCGATTCCCGTATCTTGAAATTCAACGTGGCAATGCGTGTCTTCCATGCCAACGCGAAGAGACAGCGTTCCTCCTTCTCCCGTGAACTTTACGCTGTTTGTAATTAAGTTTGTCCACACTTGATGAAGCAGTTTTTGATCGCCTGAAATCATCGTTGAAGGCAGGTCCATTTCAATGGCCAGCTCTTTTTCACGCCAGCTCCACTCCGTCATAAACAGCACTTGCTTGATTTGAGCTGCAACGTCAAACGTGCTTTTGTCAATATGCTCACTTTCTTTATCAAGTGAAGCAAGCGTAAGCAGCTGTTTGCTGAGCGACGACATGCGCCGGCTTTCTTCTTCAATAATAGACAGATACTCATTTCTTTGTTCATCAGAAAGATCAGCAGAACGGAGCGTTTTCGAAAACCCTTGAATGGACGCCAGCGGAGACTGAATTTCATGTGACACGTTCGATACAAATTCTTGGCGCATCTCTTCAAGCTGCTCTAAACTTTTAGCCATTTCAGAAAAATGTGAAGCAAGCGCGCCGATTTCGTCTCGGCGCTTTACGTACAGCTCGACGTTGTATTTTCCTTTTGCCACTTGCTTTGTCGCTTCCGTTAGCTTGACGATTGGTTTTACTAAATAACGCGTGCTAATAAGTACAAATAAAATACTTAATACAATCATCAGCAGTAGAATAACTGAGAAAAAAATGCGCATTTCCCCGAACTGCAGCTGAATATCTGGGCGAATAAACAGCGCTTGCTGCTTATTACTTTCTCCTTTTAACGGCACGCCGATGGTATTGGCTAACACATTATCAAAAAACCCCGTCACAAACACCTGTGAAGGAAAGTTTGCAATTCCGTGATACATTTTGCCATCTAACACTTGTTTGACAGCACTCTTTTCTAAGCGCTGGTTTCTAAACTCCCGTCCGTAAAACGTCTTATGTCCGGTGCTATCCACTACATATATTTGATAGCCCAATTTACTAATATGCTGTAAATAAGCTTGTTGATCCACGCCTCTATTGCTTTCGTAAAAGCTCGCAATGTCTTTTGCCATACGGGTAAGCTTTTGGTCGTTATACGGTTTTAAGCTGTACTGATAATAAACGTTTGCTAGAATAAACGCGAGGAGACTGCTAAATACCATTACAGCAATGGTCGTCAGCACAATCCGCAAATAGAGCGTCTTCATTTTGTCCTCACCTCAAGCTTATAGCCGACTCCTCGAACCGTCGTAATGACAAAATCATCGGTATGTTCAAACCGCTCGCGCAGCCTTTTTACGTGTACATCGATTGTGCGGTTATCTCCATTAAAATCCGCTCCCCATATGAGATGGATTAATTCTTCTCTTGTGAAAATTCTTCCTGGATAGCTCGCAAGCTGAGCTAATAATTCAAATTCTTTCATTGGAAGAATGAACAGTCGTCCGTTGCAGTGCACTTCATAGCTTTTTCGGTCGATAGAGGTGCTGTTCAGCACAATCATTTTTTCATTTACCACTTCGTACCGGCGAAGCAGTGCTTTAATTCGGAAAATCAATTCTTTTGGTTCAAACGGCTTTGTCACATAGTCATCCGTTCCTGCTAAAAAGCCTTTTTCTTTGTCTTCGAGCTGATCTTTTGCCGTTAATAAAATAATGGGAAAATCATAATAGCTGCGTATTTCTTCGCACACTTGATATCCATCTTTATGAGGCATCATAATATCGACAACCGCTAAATGAATGTGCTGCTTAGCAAGCAGACCCGAAGCTTCTTCCCCGTCTTTTGCTTCATGCACCATATAGCCTTCAAGCTGCAAATAGTGACGAACCAGCTGCCGCATATGGGCATCATCATCCGCCAGTAAAATGTGAATCATTTTTTCTGCCACTCCTTTTATCAAGCATTTAAAATGGCGGCCTTTTGGCCGCCATCATTTATTCTTTCAGTATCTATCTGTTTACTAGTGTAACCAAACGCCGTGGTCATATTGCGTTTTTATTAGGATAAGGGCTTATTGTGAACAGTAGATGAACATCTTGTTACAAAATCCATTCACCGCGCGCAATCATCTCGACTTTTCCGCCTACTTTAATGTGAAAAGCCTCTCCATCATAACTAGCTTTTACATACAGTAGTGAAGGTCTTCCTATTTCGTATCCTTGTTCTACACATATGTCAATAGCTTGCTGATTAAAATAACCGTATTTAACTAAATATGCTGCCAAACAGCCGTTGGCGCTGCCGGTTGCCGCATCTTCTGGAACGCCGTAGTAATCGGCAAAATCTCGCACATTTACGTGATGGTCTTGGTGATAGGTTTCCGGCGAAAAGACCATAATTGCTTTTGCTTCCATGTTTTCTATCAGTTTGAAATATTTTTCTTTGTCTACATGTATCTCTTTAGCAGCTTCTAATGATGTTAAAGGGACAAGAATGACCGGCAGACCGGTGGATACTTCTTGAACGGGAAAACGCATATCAATATAAGTTTCATCAAGGTTTAACACGTCCGCCACCTGCTTTTTATCTAACACTTTCCCAAACGTCGGCTGACCTTGTGTCATCCACAGTACATCTTTTTGTTCATCGTATGTAACAGGCGTAGGACCTGCTTTATAATGAAGAGTAAGCTCCTCTGTATCTCTTTCTTCTAGTTCTTCTCGGATAACATAAGCGGTACCGAGCGTCGGATGGCCTGCAAATGGCACTTCTTCATTAGGTGTAAAAATCCGCACGTCATATTCTCCTTTTTGCGGAGAAGCCGACGTAATAAACGTCGTTTCAGAGAAATTAATTTCTTTAGCCATTTGCTGCATCTCTTTATCTGAAAGTCTTCCTGCGTCTTTAAAAACAGCGAGCTGATTTCCCGTATATTTTCTCTGTGCAAATACATCAACAATGGAATACTGAATACTTTTCATTTATGTGTTCCTTTCTAAAGCAAATTTTCATGTATAAAATAGGTCATTACATTTTTCTTTAAAGCCTCATATTGCTCCTCATTCGTATCCATAAACGCTTCTTCCCGACTGGATAAAATGTCTGCGTAATGGAGAGGCTCACGAAATTGTTCTTGTGTAAAATCATAGCGCTGTTCATCAAGCTGATTATAAAAATGCCAGCCTTCTTTACAAGGAGTTTTTAAAATAGCTCCTCCTTTGATATCTTGAACGACAAGAGCTGTCACTCCGCACTGTCCTTTGGCAGGATTGTCAGCCGTCCACTTCGTGCTTGAATGAATTGACCACGATTGATGCAGGGCTCTCTTTAAACGATTCACGTTGGGCAGCTCCTTTTTCTTCAAATCTACCATATTCTTCTTTTTTATGAAAGTTCCCATTAAAAAATCAACAGCGCAAATATTCTTACTTTAAAAATAATTTAAGGAAGAATAGAAAAATACTAGAAATAATGTATAATAATAGAGTCATTTTAGATGATATATTATAACCAATGAAAGGTGTTTTAAATGGAAGAACAAGCAGTAAATGAACTCGTTTCTTTTGAAGAAGAGCATAAAGTAGTTCGAACGAATACGTCTTATTATGATTTAAAATGGGGAAAGACAGCCAATCCAGCTAAAAGCAACACGTGGAACTGGGCAGCCTTTTTTCTGACAAGCGCTTGGTTTGCATACCGAAAAATGTATAAGCACTTTTTTATTTTAACGCTTATTGAGGTAATTTGGTTTTCCCTTTTGTGCTTTGTAGACATACCAGATTGGTCCGATGCAATTGTATTCGGCGGTGCTTCACTTATTACAGGGCTATGTGCCAACCGCTGGTATTATAAGCACGTTAAAAACGTGTTAGCTCGAGCCGAAGCTCAGCCGGAGCAGCGGAAAGAAGCTTATTTGCAAATAAAAGGCGGCACTCACATCGGAATTGCTATCGGTTTAAGCATCTTAGCGCTTGTGATTACTTTTGGAGTCGGAGCGGGATTATCATTTTTACCAACAAAAACGAATATTAAAGATGTAGTTCGCTACGGCGACGAAGCAATTACGCTTGAAACGTACAACGATCATCCAAAATGGACCTATATAAAAAAAGAAGGCCGTCATCACGTTGTACAATTTACCGGCTACGATTATACAGAAAAAGAGCATGTGCGCATTGTGTTTAACGTTTATTTGGATAAACAAATTTACGAGTGGGACAAAATTTACATCGACGGCAAAAAGTTAAATAAAAAAGATGCGGAAGACTATGAATACTGGATTGAAGACAGTTCAGCATATTAAAAAAGTCAGCAAAAAAGAAAGGATGAGTGCTTGCTCTCCTTTCTTTTTTGTTTTATCTTAAAGCGTCAAAGGCAGCTTAACCTTCACTACTGTCCCGTTCTCATCACTTTCAATCGCAAGCGTACCGTTATGCTCGTTGATGATGGTTTTACAAATAGAAAGCCCTAATCCCATGCCTGTTCCATCTTTTGTTGAGAAAAACGGATTTCCTACTTTGTTAATAATAGACAGCGGAATGCCAGAACCGGTATCTTGAATATCAATAAGAGCCCAACCTTCCCATTCTTTGATAATAAGATTTACTTCGCCCCGTTTCTTTTTCTCCATTGCTTCAATGGCGTTTTTCAAAAGGTTCATAAATACTTGTCTCATTTGAGCAGGATCGATTGATACAAGTGGAATGGCTCCTTCTATTCTTACGTTCATTTCAACATTGTACAGCGCAGCTTCACTTTTCAAGAAAGCAACGGTATCATGAATAACTTCTACAATCGATACGATTTCTTTTTTAGGCGCTGTTGGCTGTGTGACAAGCAAGAAGTTGTTAATAAGTTCATTCATACGATCCAGCTCATCAAGAACAATTTTTTGAAAAGGCTCTGCCTGCTCATTTTCATTAAATAAAAATTGAATAAAGCCGCGCACCGACTGCATCGGGTTTCGAATCTCATGCGCTAACCCTGCTGCTAGCTGCCCTACAAGTGCCAGTTTATCAAGCTGCAGAATTTTCTCTTCAATTTTCGGCAAAACAGCCGCTTGATTTTTATAAATAATATGAGACAAAATACCAGCCAGTCGGTTTAGCTTTTGAATTTCACTTTCACTAAACTGATAAGGATCCGGATCGACCGCACATAAGGTACCAAACATTCTCCCGTCTTCTAGCACAATAGGTGTTCCTAAATAAGAACCTACCCGGGCACCATCAATGATGGCTAAATTAGACGTTCTAACATCGCTTTTTGTATTGGGAATAACAAGGGGTTCATCACACGTGACTAAATTGCATACCGCAAGCTCTAACGGCAGCGTCAGTCCATCCTCTACAAGGCTTCCCCCTTCTTTATTAAAGGCTTTCATAACTGAAAATTGTTCGTCGAAAATCCCTACAAACAGCGTCCTGCTTCCGACTACTTCGCTAGCCATCTGCAGTACATCCCAAACGGCTTTTTCATTGATGTTCCTCTCTTTCATTACCTTAGTCACCTACTATTTAAATATAGACTGTTCTATTCTCTTATTCTCATTATAAATTTTAAATCTGAAAACGTATATCAAAATTTTAAGAACTCGTTTATTTCTTCTATTTCATCGTTAGGGTTAAGGATAGCCAAGACTTGATGGTCTTCCCATATGCCGTTAATATGTACATTTTTTCTAGCTATTCCTTCCCTATGAAACCCTGCTTTTTCAAGTACTCGCTGAGAAGGCATATTACGAGGCATGACGCCGGCTTCAATGCGGTGAAGATGCAGTTCTTCAAACGCATAGTCAACAAGCGCTATTACCGCTTCTGTTGCATATCCTTTTCCACCATGATGCTGATCTAGAAAATAGCCGATAAGCGCGCTTTGTAAAGATCCTCGCATCACTTGAAAAAGACTAATGGTGCCAATTAACTTATTATTCTCTTTTTGAAAAAGACCAAAATAGTATTCTTGATCGTTTTTTCTGTTCTGTTCATGGCGCTTAATTTTTTCTACTTGGCCTTCCAACGTATAAAAGGAATCCTCTCGAATCATAGAAAACTGTTCAAAAAAGCCGCGATTGTCATTTTGCAACCGAAGGCTGTCGTACGCATCGCTGACAGTTAACGGGCGTAAATAAATAGTCTGACCCTCTATCATACTATGTCTCTCCTCTACTTCAAGAAATGTATGTAAAAAAAAGAAGGCTTTTTTAAAAACCTTCCATTTTCTCACATATTAAACTTTTCTTGTTTGAATGTAAAGTTCTAAATCACTGCTTTTCTTCGTTATGATATGTTCTGCTATGATTTTAGCTAGCACCATATTATACACCGTTCCGTTATCTCCATATCCGCTTAGAAAGTAACAGTTAGGCATTTCGTCATATATTCCGATGAGGGGAAGGCCGTCATGAGTGCCTCCGTAATAAGCACTTATGTAATAATCAGCTTCGACTTGAAGATGAGGAAAAAGCTTATTGAACTCTTTTAAAAGTTTGTCTCTTTTATGAACGAGTTTAGCATCACGTTCTTGCGGCACAATCGTGCTTTCATCAAGACCGCCTATAATGACTCGATTATCGGAAGTTGTTCTCATGTAAATATACGGTCGAGCGGTTTCCCAAATTAAATTTCGATTTTTCCATCCTGTAAACTCCTTTACAGGAGTCGTAACGATAGCATAGGAACTTGTGAGTACAGCTTTTTTCTCTCTCTTAAATTCTTGATTTTCATAGCCTCCTGCCATAATGACATGTTTAGCTTTGATTTGTGATTTATTTTTAGTGAAAAATACAGCTTCATCTTTTTCTAACTTTTGACCGACAATCTCTGTTTCTTGAAACATCCGAACCCCATGCTGTTTTCCGTACTCTAATAGACCGAGTGTAAAGCTGTAAGGGTTCAGCTCTGCATCATTTTTAATAAGCATTGCCATTCGTTTTTTAAATCCATAGTCTTTTTCAATTTGTTCTTCTGATAAAATTTCAGCTTCAAATCCATGCTTTTGCATATAAAAGTAGTCTTTATTTATCTTCGTGACATCTTCTTCATAACTTGCGTAATACAAGCTGTCTCTTCTTATAAATTCTGCATTAATCGGAAGCTTTTTAGCTGCTTCCTCAATATCTGTAATAGCCTGTTCGCACAGCTTATAATGACGGACTGTTTTTTCTTCTCCAAACGTGTTGACTAATTCGTAAAACAATTTATCTCCTAAATATTGAATAAGAGAGGTATTTACAATTGTACTTCCATGCCCTGCTTTACGTTTATCAACAACCACAACATCAAGCCCCTGCTCACATAAATAGTAAGCACACTGTGCACCTGAACTTCCTCCTCCAATAATAAGAACATCACACTCAATATCTTCCTCTAGAGATGGGTATACAGGCGGCTTCGCTACAGTTGTTTGCCAATAAGGGTTTCCAGATAATAAATCCATGCAAACGCCTCCTTTCTTCTCTCTATTATGCCCAATATAAGCTAATTTTTGCATGCAGCAGTGTGAAAGTATGTGGGTTAAGCTTTTCGAGGATAGTAAGCAGGTAATTAAAGAAGCCAGTCATTAAACGAATCTTCTATACAATAGAATTAATCATGACTCTTAATACCATGAGCATCTAAAGTGCACGACTAAAGTATTGATAAACATCATGTCGTGATCTTCTGCTTTAGACACAGACCCCCAGTAAGTGCGTAAATATATAACTTCTTCACTACATAAAAAATTCCACGCAAAAACCACCTGGAAAATCACCAGATGGTTTTTTATATTAAGTGGGGTGCACGCTCTGATTAACTATGGATGGATATAAAGCCTTACGCTCCAAAACAGACTTCTTTATAGAAAAGAATAAGGTGAAAAATACTTCTTCTGGGATTTTTTCTTTTACTTGCGTTTAACAGCCGCAGCCAAAGCCATAACCGCCGTAGCCGCCATACGGATAACCACCGTAACCGTAGCCGTAACCGCCATAGCCATATGGTGATAACAGTGAGCCTGCTACTAGCCCTCCTGCTAATCCTCCTAAAAATGGACCGCCAAAGCCAAAGCCGAATGGTCTGCCAAAGCCAAACGGGCGTCCAAAACCAAACGGTCTGCCAAAGCCAAACGGTCTGCCAATAAACCTTTCATCCGCGTGTTGAAGTTGATGATGATCTTGAGAATACATAGTAGGTAAAAAATGCATTTCTGAATTCATAAGAGAAACCTCCGTTTTTTTGTTTTTTGCTTTCACCCAAGAATATGCATTTACCTATTCGCTGTCTTGGGCAAATATCTTGGTTATGCTGAAAATAAGGGAAAAGAATTACGAAAAAAAGCAAATTACTAGGTTTATATGAAAATGAGCTCGATTTCTCTTTAGTACCTAATACATACAAAAAGAAGCGGATCCTGACTTAGAATGTATATGGAAAGTACTAACGTGTTGATTTCATAGTAAAAAATAAGAAGCCGAAGAAAAAATTCTTCGGCTTCTACTTCATTATGTACGCAGGCTAAGGAGGAAGTGCTATTAGCCTGCTTCGTTATAACATGGGGGCTCATATATGAGATCTTGGGATGATTCATCCTATGTAGAAAGTGAAAAAAAGTACCGTGTCCATCTTATTTTCTTATCTTTTTTATTTTCATTGAAATCATTGGATATTTTTGGAGCACTTTTGTATTTCGGGCATATGTTAAAAATGTACTCAGAACTTGGAGGTGAAATATATGGGCTTCTATGGTGGCTGTGGTTATGGCGGTTACGGTTACGGCGGCGGCTGCGGGTTTGGCAGTGGCTTTGCTTTAATCATCGTATTATTCATTTTATTAATCATCATCGGCTGTGCTTGCTGGGGAGGATTTGGCGGTTGCTAATCATTAGAAATAATGATGAACCGCTTCATTTTCACTAATTTTTTTACCAAAAGCTAGCTTTCCACTTTATTATGAAAAAGCAGTGTCCACATAATGGGCACTGTTTTTAAGTGTACTCATTATGAGACTCACTACTGAGAAAAAACCGCTGGCTTTTTAATCTATCATTCCTTGTTTTACGCCTTCTCATTACCTTATTTTTCTTGTTCATACTTCCTTTTCTTCTACATATTAATAGATAAAAAGAGTAATTAAAAAGAGAGTCACTGTGCAACTCTCTTCCTGCTCTATGTAGATGCTACACATTAACCAAACGATTTTTTCAAGACGACCCGCTGATTGTTTACAGTATAGCCGTTTCTTTCATAAAAAGCCTGTGCAGCTCCTCCAGTCGCCGTCAAGAGATACAAGCTGTTGATATCGTGTCTTTGAAGTTCGTTCTCAAACCGGCTTAAGATAGCTGAACCATATCCTTTTCCCTGCACGCTTGCGCTGACGCAAAGCTCGGCCACGTAAAAGGTCATACCGCTGTATGATTTTTTCGCGTGACCTGCAATCATGCCAATCAAATCGCCTTGGTCATAAAATAAATAGCCGATAAATTTAGGTGTGTTCAGTAAATCAGTCAGCCTTTCTTTAGCTGATTCTTCCGTCCATTGTTCATTCCATGGCTTTCTTGTAAATACATCTAGATACAAGTCAATGCACTGCTGCATATTCTCTGCAGTAAAAGGTACTACTTTTTCGATCATTTTTACGCTTCCTTTTTTGTTTAGTTTGAAGGCTTATTAACAATTCGCTCGTACATTTCCGGCAGGTGCTTAATCTTGTAATCAATCGTCTCAAGCTTGTGATGGATTTCTTCGATTTCTTTTTGCACTGCTTTTTTATGATCCATCAGCATTTGCAGACTTTTATCAAGCACGGCATTTTCAAGCGTACAGTTTTCAATAAGCGTCCGAATATCCTTGATTTGCATACCCGTGCTTTTTAAGCAGCAAATTAAATCAATCCATTCAATATCTTGTTCTTTAAAAATACGATTCCCTGACGCTGTACGATCTAAAAATGGAAAAAGCCCTTCTTTATCATAATAGCGAATGGTATAAATTGTCACGTTCAATTTCTTTGCAACTTGTGAAATGGTATACGTCATATTGCTTCCTCCTACATTTTAACCTTCTCAGAAAAACATGATGACTTTGCCTTGACCTCCAGTTATCTCGAGGATTTATTCTTTTATAGTCTTCTTCACTGCGCTCTTTATGCTGCAAACTTCTTGTACAAGCAGCAACATACATTCAAATCAGAAAGGATGATACGATGAATACTGCTCACATGATGCTTACCATTGTAATTGGCGGTTTTATTGCCTTTTTATTAGGTCTCGGCGTCACCAAAATAATTGAGCTGCTGCTAAATCTTTTTCTAGCTTAACCAGTAGTTACTTATCGTAAAACGCAGGTAACTCCGTTCCATATCCGAACGGAGTTACCTGTTTTATTTTAAGAACTAAAGCGCTTAAGGCACCATGTTGCCAGCGGCTTTATAAATATCGTACCACTCTTCGCGCGTTAACTTGATTTCTGAACCTTTACTTGCATCTTTCATACGTTGAATATTTGTAGTACCAAGCACTACTTGGATGTTTGCAGGATGAGTTGTGATCCACGCAACGGCAATCGCTGTATTCGTCACGCTATATTTATTTGCGATGCGATCAATCACTTCGTTTAGCTTTCCAAATTTCTCTTTATCGCCGAGGAAAGGTCCTTCAAAAAATCCGTTTTGGAATGGCGACCATGCTTGAAGCGTTATATCATTTAAACGGCAATATTCAAGCACGCTGCTGTCGCGGTTCACAGCTTGGTCAATGCCCATATTTAAAGAAATACCAGAGTCTATGATTGGCGTATGTGCGATGCTGAACTGCACTTGGTTTACGACAAGCTTTTGGTTGATGTATTTTTCAAGCAGCTCAATTTGCGCTGGGTTGTGGTTCGACACACCAAAGTGACGTACCTTTCCGCTGCTTTGAAGTTCATTAAACGCTTCTGCTACTTCTTCAGGGTCCATTAGCGGATCTGGACGATGAAGTAATAAAAGATCTAAGTAATCTGTTTTTAAACGCTCCAAGCTGCCGTTAACAGAGTCTATGATATGCTTCTTTGAAAAGTCATAGTAATTTTTCGCTGAGTTAATGCCGCATTTACTTTGAATCACCATTTTCTCACGAAGACTTGAATTCATTTGTATAGCGTTTGCAAAATATTCTTCGCATTGTCCTACATAATCAGGACCGTAAATATCAGCATGGTCAAAAAAGTTAATTTCTTCTTCCATCGCTGTGCGGATTAGCTTCTCTGCTTCTTGTAAAGAAAGTTCTGTTAAACGCATATTTCCCATAATTAAATTTGATACGTGTAAGTCAGTATTAGCAATTGTATGATACTTCATATAAAGCCCCTCCTTGAAATGATACTACTACAAGATAAACCATAGAGTTAACTCTAGGTCAAGCAGAAAGAATCAAAGATTTTATAAGCAGCGACGGGAAAACACCCTATCTTTTTTGGTAAAAAGATGAAATACTAGGTTGTGGTGTGATAAAAGTCACTGCCGCTCTGCATTTCATTTAGTAGTATATGTTACGTTCTTTTTTTCCTTTTTATCGAAGCTTATTTCATAGCAATACATTAATCTATCAGGCAAAGGAGCTTATCAATCACTATGCAGAAAACGAAAGCAAAACGATTTGAAATACAGTATTCCGTTCTAAAAGATGAAGCCAAAATCAAAGGAACTTTTGTGATAGAATCTGCTAAAAACCGAGATGACGCATCAAGACTTGCTAAATTAAATGTCTCTACAAAAGAAAGAGTGTTTATTCAATATGTAAAGATTTTAAAAGTCAAACGAGTTTCTACAGATTCGGCGGCAAAGTGACATTGGTTTGCTTCTTCTTTTAGCAAGCCCCTATTTATGCTGAAAGCGTCGTTTCAGAAGATGCTTGTTTCGTTCGTGTGAGTAATAGAACTAATCCAATAATACAAGCTGTGCCAATCCATTGATAAAAACCAAAAGGCTCTTTCAGCCAAACAACGGTTGTAATAACAGCGGCTAAAGGCTCTAAACTCCCAAGCAAACTCGTTTCTTTAGGTAAAAGACTTTGCAGGCTTTCTACATAAAACCAAAAAGCAAGCATCGTGCCAAAAATAATGACAAATAAAATATATACGCAGGTTATTGGTGATAAGCTTGACGCTTCCCAAGGAGGATGAATAAAGCTCATTACGCTTCCCCCAATTACCATTGACCAGCCAACGATGACAAGCGAACTGTACTTTTTGATCAACGGCACCGCATACAGCGTATAAAAAGCTGCCGCTACACCGGACAGCACTCCCCAAACAACGGCAGATACAGGAACAGACAGCTGCGAAATAGAGCCGTTTGTTAATAAAAAAAAGCAGCCTCCCAGTGCCAGCAGAACAGCGATGACGTCTTGTCGCGTAAATATGGACTGCTTGCGCAAAAGCAAATAAATGATAATCATCACCGGTGATAAATACTGCAGCAGCGTAGCTACTGCTGCATTTCCATACTTAATAGAAGCCATATACGTATACTGAACGGCAAGCATACCAAATACCCCAAAAACGACGAGCTGAAAAGCTGACTTTCGGTTCTTCCATACTCCAAATACGTGAGAACGATTCCTTTTTATACATGAAATCATTAGCAGCAAAACACCCGCAATGAGCAGCCTTACTGAAACAAGCCAGTCCACGCTGATTTCAAATTCTTGAAAAAGTTTTTGAGCAACCGTTCCTCCCATCCCCCAACATATAGCTCCAGTTGTTACAAAGAAGAACCCTTTTTTTCTACTGAGATTGTTCATCTTTTATCCCTCACTTTTATTATAAGAATAGTGTTATAATAAGTGAAAAACGGGGCGGAAAATACGCATATTGCATTTAAAAATATAAATATATTGAGGTGACTGTGTATGCCGGCAGCCCATTTTAAAATTGATAAAAACTTAAAAGAGCTAACGACCCATCGCACCGTTGAGCTGCCAGTAGCATGTTATCAAACGAGGGTCGGCGATCACATAAACGGCTACATCCCTCTTCACTGGCATGATGAGCTTCAGTTTGTGCTGGTTATAAAAGGTGATGCGTCTTTTCAAATAAATGAAAAAACAGTGACTGTCAAACAAGGCTACGGACTGTTTATTAACAGCGGATGTCTTCATATGACTGAGGACATAAACAAATCCGGCTGCGTGTACATTTGTTTAAATGTTTCTCCTCATTTTCTTGTGCCGCAAGAGCTTTTTACAAATTACGTTTATCCCTACATTCATGCAACGAATCTACCACATTTATTCATCAGTCCAAAGCAAGCGTGGGGGAATAATGTGTTAGAGTCTATACATAAGATATACACATGGATTCATAAGCAGCCGCATCACTATGAAATAGAGATTGCCTCTGAACTCAGCATACTGTGGAAAAATGTAATTCTTAACGGTTTGCAGCTGAAATATAATGAAAAAGAAATGATCAAAAATCAGCGGATGAAGCAAATGCTGAATTGGATTCATTTGCACTTTGCTGAAAAGATCACGCTCGATGATATTGCCAAAGCCGGTCAATTGAGCCGTTCTGAATGCTGTCGATATTTTAAGAAAACGTTAAAAAAATCGCCTTTGACCTATGTATTAAACTATCGAATTCAGCAAAGCTTAGTTATGTTGCAGCAAGCAGAAGCAAATGTGACGGACGTTGCCTATCAAGTAGGATTTAATAGTACAAGCTATTTTATTAACCAGTTTCGAAAAGAAATGAAGATGACTCCGCTCATGTATCGAAGAAAGAAGCTGCACATGTCATCACATCACTAAAAACGGCGGGGCAATCACCCCGCCGTTTTTTATGAACTCTTTTTACTCGTTGATTTTGCATCAGAAATCTTTCCTAAGAAAAACCCGTCTACTTCTGCTATTTTCCCTCTCCAAAAGATCTTTCCTTTTGAAGGAGTAGACTTACTGTCTCCACAGTAGATCTTTGTATTTTTCAAATGAATAAAATGGGCTTCTGCTTCTCCGTTTGATTCGCTCGCTTCGCTTGCTAAAGAGAATTGTTCGCTTAGCGCCTGAGCCACTTCACTGCCTTCTTCAAACGTTTCGCTTAAGTAATCAAAGTATTCTTTTGCTGAAATCATGGTACCGGAAATCACAGCGCCGTTTACATTTAATGAAATATCAAGTGAAAAGCCGTGTTTATTAGAAGCTTTCACAAAGTATTCAAGCGTATTGTCTTTAGTTGAAAAAGAAGGGCCTGTACTCATATCTTTCTTTCCTCCTTTACGCCTTAGGCTGTTGTGTCGTCTTCACTAGAAAGAGATGTTGCGTCATCATCTTCTTCATCCGTGTTTTTCTTTGCTTTTGTATTTTTTGATTTTTTAGCTGTTGACTTTTTTGGTTTCGCTTCCTTTTTTTCTTCTTCGCTTTCCTCTTCTTCGTCTTCGTCTTCTGTCTTTAGTTTTTTATTTTTTTTGTTTGAACGAGAATCTTCCTCTTCTTCCTCGCTGTCTTCGTCACTTTCACTTTCTTCTTCCTCTTCTTGCTCAGCTTCTTTTTTATTCTTTTTACGAGGCTTAGATGTTTCTTCTTCGTTTTCATCGTCCTGCTCGTTTTCTTCGTTCTCATCATTCTCTTCTTCGTCGGAATCTGTATCTTCTGTTTCTTCGTCTTGGTTTTTATTGAGGCTAAGCTCAACAAGCATGTTCATTTTTTCTTCAAGCTGTGATAAACGGTCTTGAAGAGTTTGATTTTCTTCTTTTAACTCGTCGTACTCTTGAACGTTATCGTCTTCTGTTTCGCTATTAGAAGAATTTACGTTTTCATCATCATCTTTTGATTTATCTTTATCTTTTTTAAACAAGCTTCCCGCAGATGTTTTCAGGCTGGCCACGCTGCTTTTTGATTTTTCTTTTACCTTTGTTCCTAAATCGGATGCTTTGCTTTTTAATTCGTCCGTATCAATGCGGTCAAGAAGACTTTTTCGATTTTCAGGAGTGGATACATATCCAATCGTTGCACCGATGATGCCTCCTGCTACCGCTCGTTTGATTGGCCCGCTGCTTGTTGTTTTGCTTGCTTTTGAACCGTTCTTTTCTTTTGAACCGTTTTCCGTATTTTTATTTTCCTTGTTTTCTGCCTGTGTATTATCTAATTTTGTTTCAGTTGCCATTGTAAATCCCTCCATTTTTTAAGTAGCGTACAGTTTTTAACGTTTCGTTTCTATTTTTTCCTCAAGCGTTTTTAACCGCTCATGCAGCATTTTATTTTCTTCTTCGAGCGCTTTACTATTGGCTCCTTTTGAACTGAGATAAGGATCATTTTCCCACCAGTCCATGCCGATTTCTTTTGCTTTATCAACCGAAGCCACAATCAAGCGGATCTTTATCGTTAATAGCTCGACATCTGCAATCCCTACGGTGATGTCCCCCGCTATAACGACTCCTTTATCCAAAATCTTTTCGAGCACATCTACAATCGTACTTGACTGCATATTATGTTCGACTGCCATACTGTTCCTCCTACCGACCGCTTAAAGCAGGCTGCCTAGCGGTCCAAGATCAATATTTAAATCTTCTGCGTCCAGACCGAACACCTCTTTCAACTCGTCCATTTTTTCTTCTAAGTTCATTAGTGCAATTCCTAAGTTTTCAATTTGTTCGTCCGTCAACGTTCCACCCTCCACCCGCCTCATGGCATGACGTTCAACGATTTGCCTCAATAGCTCAATAACTGTCATCACAAGCTGCGCTAAGCCTTGTTCAGCTTGATCAGGATCCAAGTGGATTCGTCCATTTGCTTGGCTGACCGGTTGCATCCATTAATTCCTCCTTTTGTTTATCAAATTGTTCAGAAGTGATCGGTTTGCGATTTCCTTCTTTTGCTTGCACCAGCGTTTCAACCGAAGAAATAAGCACCCGCAAATCCAAATACACTAAATCGACGCCGGCTATGGAAATGATTAAGTCTCCTTTAATGGCGACTCCTTTATCTAAAATGACATCTAAAATATCAATAAGAGCAATATCTTTATTCTCCATGGATTGTTTAAGAGACATACTGTTAATTCCTCACTTTACGCAAAGCTCGAGAAATGATAGGGCGGCCATGGTCCCGTCACTTCAAATTTCCAGCCTTTATTTTCAAGCTTTTGCTGAAGCTCTTCTATTTCGTTTACAAACTTAGTGATCTGCAGAGACGGGAGAAGAAACACGCTGTTCCACGCCATCTGTTCAGCTGCACCCGTTACGTCCTTGCTCCAATTCTTTTTAACAGAGTCATAAAGCGACAGTTCTTTGAGCTTGTCATGTATCTCTTCACACACTTTATTTTTGTGAAGCTCTAGTTCTCTTTCAATCAGCTGATCTATTTTTTCTTTTCAAAAAACTGTCTCCCTGGTGATAATTCACTAATTTCTTGTTTTTTCGCTTTCACGCTTTCATTCGTTTCGCTGATTCCTTTTTTAAGCTCTTTATCATCACAGTAAATCTTCACGTTCCACTCTTCATTTCCTTGAAGCAGGGTCAGTGAATTCTCTAGCTTTTCTTTGTTAATCTCAATAGCTGCCTGCAGACTTTCTTTACTTTTATAAATGGTGCAAAATTTTAATGGAATGATCGTAAATTCTTCGTACAAAGCGGCTACCGTTTCGTGATGATGAAATGCTTTTTCCTGCAGCCAGCTCATGTCCTGCTCCATTTTTTCTTAATCACTTCTTCTGAATAGGCGTCAGCATCCAGCTCAGAAACGACAGCCGTCACCTGATCAATCGTTATTGGGTACAGTGAATGTTCTCCGTCAAACCCTTTATAAGATGGAAACGACTCTATGGCTGCTGCTTCTTTTGTTGGAATTAAACCGTATAAATACAGTAATTCTCCCATCTAGGATTCCTCATTTCTTTTTTTTGTCAGCTCTTCCCATTGTTCAATTTCTCTGCGTTTCGCGATTTCGTACCTCATTAACAGCTCATCTTCTTTTTCTTGAAACGCTTCTTCCGGAATTTCACCAAGCTCAAACATCATTTGAAGCTGAATGAGTTTTTGCTGAATCGTCGGAAGGTCATATAGCTGTTTATCAGCTTCTTCCTGTACTTTTTCGCCGATTTTCACTACAAGATTAATAGGTGCGGTTACTAATTTGTGAAGCACGTTATTTCTCTTCTACTTTTAGGCGAATGTTTACAAAATTATAAGCAGGCCAAGGACCGCTGTAATGAAAATCGGCTTTATCTTTCCAGTTTTCATGCGCTTCATTCACTTTTTCATCAAACGTCGCTTCATCTTCTCGGTTAATTAAGAAAGATGCGTTTAAAAGCATTGTTTCGCCCGTTGGCTCATTTGCTTTTGCTGCTTCCGCTGCTTCTTCAAGCGGAGAGAACACATCTGTCTTGACTTCTTTTTGCAGGGAAGTAAACATTTTTTGAGCCATTCCTCCAAGCTGAATACGCTCATAATAACCGGCTGCTTCTGATTTTCCTTTTACGGATGCTGATACTTTTTCAAGCTCAGGATTTTCGTTTACTTTTTTCTCGAGCCATTCTTTTTTTCCAATTACTTTTAAACCGACTTCAATTTTTCCTTTGATGGCTGGAAACAGCTTTTCAAACTGCGGATAAAGGTTTTCTAAAAGAACTTTTACATCTTCTTTTGATTTGAATACATTTCCAAAACTGATCGGAATAACCGTATCATTTTTGTCCATGATCGCTGCTACCGCGTGTTGATGCATTAATAAATTTTGACGATTAGGATGATAAATTTTCATCGGTACTTCAGCTGCTACCATCGCCGCGTCTTTGTAGCGAATCAAAAACGTTTCAGCTTTTGTTCCTTCTACTTCTACCGATCCAAAATCTTCGTCTTTATCCGTTTGAATGGCGCTAAAAATATAAATGCCTGTTTCGTTTGTTTCACTCATGTTTTCAAGCTCCTTTACTTTTCTTCAGTGTCTATATTCTTACACTCTTCTAAAATGTTTTTTTCGGCTTTGCTTTTTGCATTTTTCTCGTCTAAACATTTGGTAAGCGGATGATGCAGAATATCCATACATAACGTTTGAAAATCTTCGTCATTTCCATCGATAGCAATGTCTTGCTGCGTGGCAAGAGTAGCGATCATGAGCGAAGCCCGCAGGCTAAGTCCGCTGCTGTTTTCGTCTCCAGAGCGGTTTCGAACGTTTGTTACGAGCGTTACAATGGCGCGCGCTTCGTCTTCTTCTACGTCCGTTTTCTCCGTTAAAATCGCTGTCTCTCTCTCGATATCTTTATAATCAATAAACATGGTAATTAGTCGATCAAGAAGCGCATCTTGCGTATCATATACGCCGGCATACTCAGCTGGGTTGCTTGTGAAGATGACGCGAAAATCGGGATGCACGCGTACAAAAGGATCAGTCATTTTTACTCCGTACAGCGGCAGCACGCCTTCTTCTAATATTGATAGAAAGATATTATTCGTTGCCGGCTTGGACCGAGTAAATTCATCATAAATCAGCGTATAGCCATTTTTTACAGCTTCAAGTAAACGGCCATCCTGCCAGTTTTCACTCACTTGTTCATCTTTTTTATAGACTGAACGAACGTACTGGTCGATCACTTTTTTACTCGTATAGCCCGTAAAATCGCCAATTAAATCTTTGTTGTTGAGCTCGTGATTCCCGTGCATCAGCATCACAGGACGCTTTCTCTTTTTAGCAAGCGCTCGCGCTAAGGAGGTTTTGCCTCCGCCGGCAGGACCTGTAAAATGAATGGAATAGCCGGATTTTAAATAGCTCAGCGCTCTTGAAAGAACCTCTTTTGTCTCGTCATCTTGTATAAAAGCTCCACTGCCTTTTTTCCTTTTGTCTGTTAAGACGGTCATTTTTACGTTCCTCCTGCCATCTTATCGTTTATGCTTCAATGCCAATGGCGCTTCTATATCTGACGTCGAGTCGTTTGAATGAAATGACTTCTTTTTCTTTATTTAAAAAGCACTCATATGTTCCGAGCATTTCATCTTTTGCGTACTTTTTCATATATTCTCGTTCTTCAATGACTTCAACAATAACTCTCCAGCCTTCATCTTCAGTAGTTTCCACCGAGGTAATTTTATGAGGAGGAGCTACGTTTTCAGCAAAAAAGTCGTTCACGGCTTGCATAATTTTTTTAATTTCCATCTTTATTAGCCTCCAATAGTTAAATCTAAAAGCTGGAACCACCCTTAAAAAAGGAGGTTCCGTATCATTTCATACTAAATACTAAATACTAAAACGCGGCTGTCCTTCACTTGAATTTGAACGTTCAGGAAGACCGTTTTCTTCTACGTCGTCACGAAGAAGCCCTACTGCTTCTGCATAGCGTAACCATGTATCAACACTGGCAATAACCACTCGTGCTTCAATTGTTAAAATTTCAATCCCTACAACAGACACTCTTGCAAAAGCATCAATAACAATCCCTTTATCTAAAATACGGTCAATGACTTCTGCTAAACTTGAACTATTAGTACTTTTTTGAATAGACATATCTCATTTCTCCTTTCGCTTATGATCCCATTGTTTTTAAATCTGTAGATGATTTAATATCATTGGAACTTTTAATCTTAGTAGAGCTTTTAATATCCGTTGCTTTTTTAATCTGATTTGCGCCTTTTATTTTCCACTTATTTTTTGACTTCTCTTTATCGTCTGAAGAAGAAACTTTTTCTTGAAAGTTTTCTCCAGCTTCTTTCACATCGCTAAGCTTATCTTTTACTGATAGTAAGACGTCTTGAAGCTTTTCTTTTGCGTCTTCCCCTTTGCCGTGTACCTTTTGGGCATTTTTTTCTTTTGTTTCCTGCAGTTTTTCTGACGCTTCATTTGCTTTTTCCTGCAGTTTCCCTTCAGTTTTTTTCGACAAATTTTTCTTTCGCTTTTTCTTTAACCTTTTCTTCTACCTTTTCCTTAACAGGTTCAGGCGTATGATCGATGATCTTTTTTCCTGCTTTTAAGGCTGCTTTCTCCACATCTTTTTTATCCATGAAATTCCCCTTAAGGACGGATATCTTACTTCTTCGCGTCCATGAGTTTGTTTAGCATCTCTTCAATGCGCTGCAGCTGGTCGTTCATATTTTTATTTTCTTCTTTTAGCTCTTCGTACTGAGACGTTTCCATTTCTGCGCTTTGGCTGACTTCTTCCTGCGAATCTCCCTGTTCATTTGATGCATCTTCTTTTTTCTTTTTAGGTGCCAGCAGCTTGCTTAAATTGTCTTTTTCAAGATAGCCTGTAGCCGTCTGTCTTAACGCTCCCATCGCTTGCTGCGTTAGAATATCCTGTGCGTTTCTTCTTAACTCTTGTCCTGTCGCACGTACAATTTCTGATTGTCCTAAGCGGCTGAGTACTTTTTTACTCGTTTGAGGACTTGAAAGAAGGCCAATTCCCGCTCCTACTACGCCTCCTAAAATAGCAAGATTTAAAGAGTTTTGCGTTTTTTCTTCCTGCTGCTGATTTTCTTGTTTTTCATTTTGCACATTATTATCAGTTGTTGACATGTTTCATCCTCTTTTCTCTTATTATTATTTATTTAATGAATTTTCTTACGATTAAAAGACTTAAAAGCTAAGCCCTGCACCTCGCTCTTCTGTTCGGCCAGGCAGCCCTTCTTCTTCTACTTTGTCGGTTAATAACCCGACCGCTTCTGCGTAGCGAAGCCACGTATCGACACTTGCAATAACGACTCGCGCTTCAATCGTTAAAATTTCAATTCCTACGAGTGATACTCGGGCAAAAGCATCGATGACAATTCCTTTGTCGAGAATTCGATCAATCACTTCTGCTAAACTAGAACTATCTGTACTTTTTTGAATACTCATTTTTAGCAGCTCCTTTCGAAATTTAGCTAAATGAATGATGCTACTAATCAACCTGCTTAACTTTTTAAGTAAACATACTTTTGAAATATACTTTTTAACCATCTTTCAAACATGAATAATTTGCTAAAAATTAATTCTTGAAAATAAATTAGAAAATTATTCTACTTCGTATAATAGTTTACAGTTAATTTATGGATGTATTTTGCGCATAAATCCCGTTGTTAAAGCTTTTATTGAATTTCAAATTCCAAAATAAAACAATAAATACATTATTGTTACAATAATATTACATTATAATTTAAGGCATATTATTACTCGATACACCATGACATATTTTGATATTTTTAACTATTATGGAATATTATTGTACGTCAATTTCACCTAAACAAAATCAGCGCATAAAAAAAGCTGCCGCACTGCAACAGCTTTCTCCTACATATCATACGTTCTATAAAATCATTCCGGTTAAAGGCGCTTTCGGGTTTCCATCATGATCCCAGTCTTCTTTGTCTACTAAAACAAGCAGGCTGCCTTCTTTAACAGAATCATTATAGTGCTCGGCCTGCTGTTTTGGAATTCCCATACCGACTAAAATACCTGACAGACCTCCTACACTCGCACCAGCTGCTGCACCTGTTAATGTAGCTACAATCGGACCAGCCGCTACAATTGGACCTATTCCCGGGATTGCAAGAGCGCCGGCACCTGCTAATATTCCGGTCAAGCTCCCTAGCGTACCTCCGGTAAGCGCTCCAGTTGCTGCGCCTTCTGCTTTTGTATGCGTTTCTTTCTGAACTTTTTTAGTCTTTTTATGTTTACCTATGATAGATATTTCTTCTGATGCGTATCCTTCTTTTTTTAAACTCTCTACAGCATGAATTGCTTCTTGTTCCGTTTCATATACTCCCACAACATTCTTAGCTTTTGCTTCCATACTATCTCCTCCTCATTAATGTTGTGTGTACCCGAGAGCATTACTTTGAAACGTTTTACAGAGTAAGTATTCCTAAATAAATAACGCCAAATCACTTTTCATTTAGTGACGTTTTTATTTAAAAATGAATGAACTCGCTCTTTTTTTAACCATATCCCTCCACAAGCAATGAAGCATGCAACCGTACTAAAAGCCAACGCGTAGCTCCGGAACCAATCCACAAGGAGCCCAAACCAAATCGGTGCGAGCACGATGGCAAATTGATTGAGCGTTAACGCAATGCTTACCGTTAAACCAATAAAACGATCATCGGCTTTTTCTGCTATTAACACGATAAACAAACTAAACCAGCCAATTGCAAAAAAGCCAAGGCTGAAACAAACTGCAGCTAGTAGCCAAAAAGGCAAAGTAAATCCAATATAAGAAATAGCTATGATTAGTCCTACAGTCACCCAAACCGTCGCTTGCAAAGGTGTTCTTCGATTTCCGTTATACACATGATCGCTTAGCCAGGCTAAAGCAATTCTTCCAATCATTCCCCCTAACAGCGTGACGCTCAGCAACATGCCCGCTGAAGCAAAATCCATCTTTATGGCTTTCGTTAAATAGCTTATAAAGTGCGCCACAATGATCATTTGAAGGGAAATCATTGAAATACCTACAAAGAATAAGGAATAGAGCGTTTTATCTTGAGAAATACGCATGATTTTTTGACGAAGCGTAAATGTTTCTTTTTTTTCTGGCGATGATGGGTATTCTCGATAGAATACTAAAAAAAGAAGACCGCCCCCAATAGCTGCCGCAGCCTGTACGAGAACAGCCCCATGCCACCCGTATTGATAAAATAACAGCGGTAATGCCGCGGAAGCAACAGCGCCTCCAATGGGAATTCCCGTTTGCCGAATCCCCATGGCAAGGCCTCTATGATGAGAAGGAAACCACTTCACTACGGCTTTACTTCCTCCTGGCTGTGCTGTTCCATACCACACGCCCGCTGCAAGAAGTACGCCTGTTAGATACAAATAATGATCGGCTCTATAGGCAAAAAGCATGCTTACCCCCAGCAAAATAGATCCTCCTCCTACAAGCCATCTTTCTCCATAGCGATCCATCCAGTTTCCAAAGAACAGCATGGAAAAAATTGGACCAATTTGAACGGCTGATACGAGCAGTCCTGTTTGAAACTGCGATAAATCATATATTCTTTGCCAAAGCGCTGCCAATGGTCCTACCCCATACGTGACAAACGTTGCACACGCCTGAGAAAGCGTGGCAATAAATAAAATCATCCACTTATAAGAAGCTTTTTGTCTGCTCATTTTCTCTCCTCCACCTTTACTTTCAGTGTAGAATAGCGGTGATATCATGTAAAATAAGCAATAAAGATAAAAGTCATCAATAAAAATGATAGCTGCAGGAGGAGATTTGATGGATATAAAAGATTTGCTTGTTTTTACAACGGTAGCAGAAGAAAAAAACATTTCAAAAGCTGCCAAAAGCTTAAGCTACGTGCAGTCGAATGTGACGATGCGAATTCAGCAATTAGAAGCGGAGCTGGGTATACAGCTCTTCCAACGAAGCGGTAAAGGGGTAACGTTAACTTCCAGCGGAGAGCTGTTGCATCGTTATGCTGAACAAATTCTTCGTTTAACCAATGAAGCCACGGCAGCTGTGCAAAGCAGCTCGCACACGCCGATAGGACCTTTAAAAATAGGTGCAACTGAATCCACCGCGGCTCTTCGGCTGCCGCCTTTGCTTTCTACTTATTGCACTGCCTATCCTGATGTAGACTTCATCTTAGAAACACATACAACCGATGTTCTTATTCAACTGGTTTTAGAACGAAAACTTGAAGGCGCATTTGTGGCAGACAGCTGTGACCATCCCGATCTAAACTCTTTATTTACTCGAGATGAAGAGCTTGTACTTGTGAGCCGGCATCCTCTTCCTTCTCTTTACAGCCTAAACGATATGAACCTATTAGCTTTCAGCAGCGGATGCGCATATCGACATACGTTAGAAATGCTGCTGACAAAAGAAGGGGTGTTTCCAAAACGCATATTAGAATTTGGTACGATTGAAGCCATTATTGGGTGTGTAAAAGCAGGTATGGGCGTAGCTGTAATGATGAAATCCATTGTATCTAACTATAATTCATTAACGTTAACTCCGCTGCCAGAGCCGTATAGAAAGGTTCCTACTTTTTTTATTACGCGAAAAGATGCCTTTGTATCGGCGGCTTTACGTGAATTTTCTTCTCTTCTGACTGAACAGCTTTGCACAACAAAACCCTAAGAAAATAGGCGTTCTTAGGGTTTTGACTTAAGCAGCGGCGGGATTCTTCTTAACAAATTTCATAAACAATCCGCGAACTAAAGGTCCCATAATGAGGAGCTGAAGCGGATAGGCTACGATAAAGTTTTTCATAACAATCAACGCATAGCTTGAAAGAATCGGCTCTCCGTCTAAACCTTTCGCAAGTGACATCGTAATTAATCCGTATACAGACATAGAAAGCACCATTCCAATCACCATACATGATGATAAAATCAACACGACTTTTAACTGTTTAGACTTATCAAATGGCAGTGAAAATGCTACTTTTTTTGCTACGGGTCCTACTAAGAAAGTTTCGATAATCATGGCAACTACAAATGTGATAACCAAATTCAAAATACCTTCTGCAAGTGTGATATGCCCGATGACATCATTTATGAACATGTTATACATCGTCATCACAAGCACCATCCCTCCGCACATCATCATTCCAAAATACATACTTTCTTTTTTAGTTGTTGGCACATTCCTCATCCTTTTCATGTTTTTTACTTGGCTTAGTATAGCTTTTTATCTTCCTTCTTCGTAAGTGAACATTTTGTGAACATTCATCTAAAAAAAATGCCTC
>NZ_JYOO01000029.1 GCF_000956595.1 Priestia aryabhattai B8W22
AGCGCGGTGGCAGCCGCGCTTTTTTTATACGTAAAATAGATTGAATATTCAGTTATATACACACCGTTACTATTATGATAAAATAATTTATGGTGAAATAAGGAAAATAAGGAGGAAAAACAATGAGAGAAGACATACAGAAAATTGAGAAACAGTTTTATGAATACATGAATAAAATCAAAAGTTATCACGAGGCAATCGGAGTGATGTACTGGGATTTGAGGACGGGTGCTCCCAAAAAAGGGGCGGATCAGCGTTCTGAAGTTATTGGCATGATGTCATCAGAAGCGTTCAATCTTTCTGTTTCTGATGAAATGGCAGGTTTTATTGAGAAATTAACGGATCCTGAGTCACAGCCTTACATAAACGATATTACGAAAAAAGCAGTGGAAGAATGTAAAAAAGAATATGACTTAAATAAAAAGATTCCTCCGCATGAATATAAAGAATACGTTACATTAACTTCAAAAGCTGAGTCGGTTTGGGAAGACGCAAAAGAAAAAGCAGATTTTGCTTTATTTCAACCGTACCTCGAAAAAATTGTAGCGTTCAATCAGAAGTTTGTGGAGTATTGGGGGTATGAAGGAAACAAATATAACCGTTTATTGGACCTTTTTGAACCGGGGATGACGGTTGAAATCTTAGACGAAGTATTTGGAAAGCTACGGGAGCATATTGTGCCTCTTGTTCAGCGAATCGCCGGGTCAAATACAAAGCCGAACACGGAATTTTTATTCCGTACTTTCCCAAAAGAAGCGCAAAAGCAATTTAGTCTAGACGTGTTAAAAACACTTGGCTATGATTTTGAAGCGGGGCGACTTGATGAAACAGTCCATCCTTTTGCTACTGGCTTAAATCCGGGAGATGTGCGCATCACAACTAAATATGCCGAAAACGATTTCCGAACGGCTATTTTTGGAACGATTCACGAATGCGGCCATGCTTTATATGAGCAGAATATTTCAAAGGATCTTGTTGGTACGGTTCTATGTGAAGGTACTTCAATGGGAATTCATGAATCACAGTCACTGTTTTTTGAGCAGTTTGTCGGGAAAAATAAAGCATTTTGGCAGCATCATTACGACGTACTAAAAAAGCATGCGCCGGAACAATTTGACGATGTAGGTTTAGAAGATTTTTACCGAGGAGTAAATGAAGCAAAACCGTCGCTTATTCGTATTGAAGCAGATGAGTTAACGTATTCTCTTCATATTATGATTCGTTACGAAATTGAAAAAGGATTAATAAACGGGGAGTATAAAGTTGAGGATTTACCGGAAATTTGGAATGAGAAATACGAAGAATATTTAGGGGTTCGTCCAAGTCACGATGGAGAAGGCGTGCTTCAGGACGTACACTGGGCCGGAGGAAGCTTCGGGTACTTCCCTTCCTATGCTCTGGGCTATATGTACGCAGCACAGTTTAAGCATACCATGTTAAAAGACTTGCCTAATTATGATGAACTATTGGAAAAAGGAGAAATTTCGCCGATTACAAAATGGTTAACAGAACATATTCATCAGTACGGAAAAATGAAAAAGCCTCTTGAAATTTTAAACGATGTAACGGGCGAAGGGTTAAATGTAGATTATTTAATTCAATATCTAGAAGAGAAATACGGACAGATTTATCACGTATAAAAAGTGCTATAAACGAATATTATGTTTTATATCACAGGTAAATGTTCGAAAATATCGTTTTTAGATATTTTCAAATAAAAGATTTGCTGATATAATACAATTAACTCAATAACGCACTCATATAATGACGAGAATAAGGCTCGTAAGTATCTACCAAACTACCGTAAATAGTTTGACTATGGGTGAGCGATGAAGTTTGTTTTTCACATTTGTGCGTAAAAGCTCAAAAACATTGCTCTACTCATATACGAGTGCAGCTATGTTTTTGAGCTTTTTTTAATACAAACGTTGGAGGAACAAACTATGAAAGCTTTGCAAAACAAAATTTTAACAGATGGTATCGTATTATCGGACACGGTTTTAAAAGTAGACACATTTTTAAACCACCAAATGGATCCTGTACTGATGAAAGAAATTGGAGAAGAATTTGCTTCGCGCTTTGAAAATGCAGGAATTACGAAGATTTTAACGATTGAATCATCAGGAATTGCTCCAGCGATTATGACCGCATTGAAGCTAAACGTTGAGATGGTGTTTGCTAGAAAAAGAAAATCTTTAACACTTCAAGACGGACTTATTACATCAAAAGTATATTCATTTACAAAAAAAGAAGAAAATGAAATTTCAGTTGCTGATAAATTTATTGGAGAAGATGACGTGATTTTAATTATTGATGACTTTTTAGCAAACGGCCAAGCAGCATTCGGCTTGATGGATATCGTGCAAAAAGCAGGTGCTAAAGTAGGCGGCATTGGTATTGTTATTGAAAAAGCGTTCCAAGATGGAGGGAAACAAATTCGTAAATCAGGCGTTAAAGTAGAATCATTAGCGCGCATTCAGTCTTTATCAAATGGTAAAGTTACATTTGTTGAAGATAAACCAACAGTGGAGGTTTAATATGAATAAAGGAAAAGTCTTTTCACTTGGTTTACAGCATGTTTTAGCTATGTACGGAGGTGCGATTGTTGTTCCGCTTATTGTTGGAGGAGCCATTGGCTTGACTCAACAGCAGCTTACGTATTTAGTGGCGATTGACTTATTTATGTGCGGTGTGGCAACGCTACTGCAAGTATGGAAAAATCGTTTTTTTGGAATTGGTCTTCCAGTTGTATTAGGGTGTACGTTTACTGCCGTAGGACCTATGATTTCAATTGGAGGTTCTTACGGCGTTTCCTCCATATATGGTTCTATTATCGTCGCTGGTTTACTCATTGTCCTTCTTTCTGCTTTTCTAGGTAAATTGGTTAAGTTTTTCCCTCCTTTAGTTACGGGTTCGGTTGTAACGATTATTGGAATTACGTTAATTCCTGTGGCGATTAAAGATTTAGCCGGAGGAGAAGGAAGTAAAGATTTTGGCAGCTTGAGCAATTTAGGTTTAGGTTTTGGGGTTTTGCTATTAATTATTGTTCTGTATCGATTTACAAAAGGATTTATGCGCTCTGTCTCTGTGTTATTAGGATTAGTTGTTGGAACAATTGCAGCGTCTTTTATGGGGAAAGTCGATTTTTCCGGCGTAAAAGAAGAAGCGTGGGTTCATATGCCGCATGTGTTTTACTTTGGGATACCAACGTTTAACATTATGGCCATTCTGACAATGTTCCTTGTTTTACTTGTTGGCATTGTCGAGTCAACAGGCGTTTATTTTGCCGTTAGTGATATTTGTAAAAAAGAAGTGGATGAAAAAGATTTATCTAAAGGCTATCGGGCAGAAGGATTGGCGATTTTATTAGGCGGATTTTTTAACGCATTTCCTTATACAGCGTATTCTCAAAATGTAGGACTTTTACAATTGTCAGGTGTTCGCACAAGAAATGTTGTATTTGCAGCGAGTGGAATTTTAATCGTTTTGGGTTTTCTACCTAAAATCGCAGCCGTGACGACAGTTATCCCGAGCTCTGTCCTTGGTGGAGCAATGGTAGCTATGTTTGGAATGGTAATCTCTTCAGGTATTAAAATCCTTAGTCAAGTTGATTTAGCAAAACAAGAAAACCTTCTTGTGATTGCATGTTCGGTTGGCATGGGCCTAGGGGTGACGGTTGTACCTGAACTCTTCAAAAACTTACCAGAGAGTCTTCAAGTTCTTACTGGAAGCGGTATTGTAATGGGGAGTTTTACAGCAATCTTTTTAAATATTGTCTTTAATATGATGAAATCACCACGTACGCAAGTTGTGGAAAAAAAATTAGCAAATGAAGTAATATCGAAATAAAAAGAGGCTGGCACAAAAGTATTTTAGTGGAAGAAGATCCGAACGATTAATCGTTCGGATCTTTTCATTGTCTAGGGAACATAGCGTTAAATTATTTAGTTGTTTCTTATTGTTGATTGGAGGGCAAGACGAAGACTCCTGCGGGAAAAGCGGTATAGGTGAGACTCTGCAGGATCGTAAGCGACAAGGAGGCTCACCGGCCACCCGCGGAAAGCGGAGCCTTGTACGGAAATCAACAGCTGTAATAAGCGGTCCATAGTAGAACATTTGTCCAATTTGTTCGTCTTTCTTATTAAGATCGTGTTTTGAAAAACAGTGTATAAAGCATTTTCCCCACGTCAGGGTTTTTTGCCACTAATGAAATTTCTCTTTTGAATTTGAAGTCTGTAATGGGTAAAGCTTTAATGTTTGAGCTTAGTAAATGGCGCATAAAAATTTCAGGGAGAATTGAAATACCTAAATTAGCTGAAATAAATCCCATAATACTTTGAGCAAATTCAATTTCATTGGCAATGGGGATTTTTAAGTTATGACGATTGTATGCTTTTTCTACTAGTGTCCGAACATCGCACCCTGGGGGAAGAACTACGATGGGTTCTTCTTTGAAATCTTCAAATGATACGTTTTCTTTTTCAGCTAACGGGTGCTGATCATTCACAAATAAATAAAAGTCTTCTTTGAATAATAGTTTTGACCAGTAAGTATGTTGAACCTCTCGATCATCAAATAAAGCCCCGTCAATTTTATTACTTTCTAACTGCTCTAACAAATCATAATAGTGATGCGAGGTTTTTATATCAATATGGCGATTGTGGTCTTTAGCAGAAGCCAGTTGATAAGGTAAGTAAAAAGCAGCCATACTTTGCCACGTTCCGATAGTTAAATCACAAGCTTCTTGCGTAGACACTAATTTTTTTTGAAGAGCATGAACGCTTGATAGTATGGATTCACCTTCTTGTAAAAGAATTTCACCCGCTGAGGTTAATTCTACTCCTGTAGCGGAGCGAATAAATAATGTTACTCCTAAATCTTCTTCTAGTTTTCTCATTTGCTTACTAAGTGCAGGCTGCGTCATATGCAGCTGTTCGCTTGCTTTGCTTAAGCTTTTTGTTTTGGCTGTTTCAATAAAAGACTCAAGCCATTCTGTTTTCATATTTATCACCTATAACCTTTTGTTATACCCATAGTATAGAAGGGAAGTTCTCATAAATCAACGAAGATGCTAGTGTATATAGTGTAGTTAACACAGCACAAAGAAATTCACACAACTAGGAGGATGAACGATGTATCCAAACAAACTTTATATTAACGGTGAATGGACAACAACAGAAGAGAAAATTGATGTGATTAATCCAGCAACAAAAGAAGTTATAGGACAAATTCCAAAGGCAGGCGCAAAGGAAGCAGCTTCTGCAGCTGATGCAGCTGCGACAGCTTTTAAAACATGGTCGAAAAGAACCGCTCAAGAGCGCAGTGCTATTTTAATGAGATGGCATCAACTAATTGAAAATCATAAAGATGAACTAGCAGAAATTATGACAACGGAACAAGGAAAACCATTTGCAGAAGCAAAAGGTGAAATTCAGTATGGCAATGATTATATTGCTTGGTTTGCTGAAGAAGGAAAGCGTGTATATGGTGAAACGATTCCAGCTCATCATACGCATAAACGTATCACGGTTAAAAAACAGCCCGTTGGTGTTGTAGCAGCTATTACACCATGGAACTTCCCGGCAGCCATGATTACGCGTAAAGTGGCCCCAGCCCTTGCAGCAGGATGTACAATTGTTTTAAAACCATCTGAAGAAACACCATTTACAGCATTTCGTTTAGTAGAGCTCGCAGAAGAAGCTGGCGTTCCAAAAGGTGTGATCAATGTTGTTACTGGAGATGCAGCAGCTATTGGCGACACATGGCAAAAAGACGGACGTATCCGAAAATTAACATTTACTGGTTCAACAGCGGTTGGTAAACATTTAATGCGCGGTGCTGCTGATACTGTGAAAAAATTATCGCTGGAATTAGGCGGTCACGCACCGTTTATCGTAACAGAAAATGCAGATTTAGATGCTGCTGTAAACGGCGTAATTGCTTCTAAGTTTGTCAACGCAGGTCAAACATGTATCTGCACAAACCGCGTATATGTACAAGAATCCATTGCAGATGCTTTCGTTGAAAAATTTGCAGCAAAAGCGGCGGAATTAACAGTAGGAAATGGATTAGAAGAAGGCACACAAGTTGGGCCGTTAATTAACGACAAAGCGGTTGAGAAAGTAAAAGCACAAATTGCGGATGCAAAAAATAAAGGAGCTAAAGTTGTAGTTGGCGGACAAGCTATAACAACTAAAAATGGTTTCTTTATGGAGCCGACAATTATTACAAATGTAACTGATGACATGAATTGCATGTTTGAAGAAACGTTTGGACCATTGGCACCTGTAGCAACATTCAAAACAGTAGAAGAAGCCGTAGAACGAGCAAACAATAGCCCTTATGGTTTAGCGGCTTACGTATTTACAGAAAACATTAAAGAAGCAACGTTTGTATCTGAAGAATTAGAATACGGCATTGTAGGAGTAAATGATGGCTCTCCATCTGCAGCTCAAGCTCCATTCGGCGGCTTTAAAGAAAGTGGTCTTGGACGTGAAGGAAGTCATTACGGTATTGAAGATTATTTAGAAGTAAAATATATCTCAATGGGACTTTAATAAAAAGTAGGACAAAAATATTTTAGTGGAAGTGAAATACGAACTAGCAACTAATAATCAAAATTATTGGTTGCTAGTTCGTATTTTTTTGTTGTTAAGATCGACGTCGCTTTCATGTGTTTCGTTGCTTCTAGCTCATTAATCCCATTAGTTCGTCTTTAGGTTGGATTGATTTCGTTGTGTCCCAGCCTCTTTTTTATGTACTTTTGTAAAGAAAATTTGAAATAATAGTTCTTTAACGCAATTAATTGCATTTCTAGGGTGTCTGTGCAAGAATAAATACTTCAAAAATGGTTTAGCTTTGTTTAAAGCGTGGGTAATACAACAAATGCACATGATTGCTTGTTAGATGAAATGAAAAGCAGAACTTTACCACTGATAAATTACGCAAGCTAGAACCAAAATAGTAGTACTGAATGGTGAAAAATATAGGAGTTGATATAGATGATTACAGCAGAGAAAAACATAGTGAAATTTAAAGCGAAAGACGGACGTGAAGTCACCATACGCCCTGCACAGGCAAGTGATGCAGAGCATATTACAACAGCGGTAAGAGAAATTATTGAGGCTGGAGAATTTATTCAAAAAGATGAGCCGCGCACAGTCCAAGAAGAGCAAGATTTTATTGCATCAGTAGAAAAGAACAATCACATGTACGTTGTAGCTGAAGTCGAGGGTGAAGTGCTTGGAATTGCACGTGTTCTTAGAGGAGAAATTAACATGAAGCGCCACACGGGGCTCTTCCGTACATGGCTTATTTCAAAAGCACAGGGAATGGGGATAGGAAAACAATTTATGAATTATACGCTAAACTGGTGCAAAGAAAATAATCTTCATAAACTTTCTTTAACTGTGTTTGCTTCTAATAAAGTGGCATACGAATTGTATAAAAAAGTAGGTTTTGAACAAGAAGGCGTTATGAAAGAACAAGCTTATTTCAACAATGAATATGTAGATGAAATCTACATGTCCATTTTCTTTTCATAAAAAATAAGCACTTATTTTCGTCAATCCATAAATTGTATCTGTACATTCAGATTATTTGCGCTATAATAAAAGTGCACAACAAACATACACTTCTTCAAAACGTAGACTTTCCTGAGTTATAGGAAAGTTTTTTTGTGTTTCGCCTCCATTCCACTAAAAAAGAATTGAATAAATCCCCAGCTATTACAAATGTTAAATGTAACGCAATCAAAGAGGTGAAGTGTATGCCAAAGATTATCTCAGTTGGATTTGGAGTCCCCCCCTATGAATTAACTCAGCAAGACACGCTGCTATTTGCAAAAGAACTTTTTTCCGAATCGTTTAAAGATATTAATCGTCTGCTAACCGTTTTTCAAAATGGTCAAATTGAGAAACGTAATTTTGCCAAAGACTTATCTTGGTTTCAAGAAGATCATACATTTGAAGAAAAAAATGATGCTTTTATAGAATCTGCTGTTGAATTAGGTACAAAAGCAATTGAAGACTGTTTAACAAATAAGAACTATGTAAGTACCCCTTTGCCATGTGGAGAAATTGAGGCTATTTTTTATGTTTCAACAAGCGGTTTAGCTACGCCTAGCATTGAAGCGCGAATTATGAATAAGCTTGCGTTTTCAGACCATACAAAAAGAATTCCTATTTGGGGATTAGGGTGTGCTGGAGGAGCGTCTGGGCTTTCAAGAGCTTATGAGTATTGCAAAGCCTTTCCACGTGCTAAAGTCCTTGTTTTATCCATTGAGCTGTGCAGCTTAACTTTTCAGCGAAATGATCGTTCAAAAAGCAACTTAATCGGTACATCTTTATTTGCAGATGGAGTAGCGGCTGCTTTAGTCGCAGGTGACGAAGCAGATACTACTTTTGCGCTTGCAAAAAGCTATCCTTACATTTTACATACGCAATCCACGCTCATGCCTAATTCAGAAGATGTAATGGGATGGGAGATTAAAAATGATGGACTATTTGTTGTCTTTTCAAAAGATATTCCCACGATTATCGATTCGTGGTTAGGCGGAGAAGTTGAGTCATTTTTACAAACACAGCATTTGACCAGTAGGGATTTAAAGCATTTTGTTGCTCATCCTGGAGGGAAAAAAGTGCTCGAAGCATATGTATCAACGCTGTCGCTAAACGAAAATATGATTGCTGATTCCCTAGATGTACTTAAAAACCATGGAAACATGTCTTCGGCAACCGTTTTGTATGTATTGGACCGCTTTATGAAAAAAGAAATTTCGAGTAAAGAATACGGTTTATTAACAGCCCTTGGCCCTGGATTTAGTTCTGAAATGCTTCTATTAGAGTGGAGGTAAAGCGATTGTTTTTTTATAGCTTTTTTGTATTTATTATCTTACAGCGTCTATGTGAATTGGCTATTGCCAAAAGAAATGAAGCTTGGATGAAGAAGCAGGGAGCATATGAAGCTGGTCAAAGTCACTACAAATGGATGGTAAGCATGCACGCCGCTTTTTTTGCTGCTCTTTTTACGGAAGTGTATGTGTTAAACGATGGAATGTATCACCTTTCTTTTTTGTTGTTTAGCTTTTTTGTGCTTGTGCAACTTGCACGAATATGGGCTATTTCTTCGTTAGGAAAGTATTGGAATACAAAAATTATCGTCTTGCCTAATGCGAAGGTTGTGCTAAGAGGTCCTTATCGTTTTATGAAGCACCCTAACTATACAGTAGTAGCGGCAGAATTGGTGTTAGTTCCGCTTATGTTTCAGGCATACTGGACGTTAGCTATCTTTTCTGTTTTCAATTTGTGCATATTAGCCGTCAGAATTCCCTTAGAAGAGCAAGCGTTAACGAATGAAACAAATTACGGCGAAGTCATGCAAAACAGGGGACGTTTCTTTCCTGTAAAAAAATCTTAAAACTAATTGAAAATGATTATCTTTCATGATAAGATAAAACAAATGATAAAGATTATCAATTTCATCAAGTAGAAACGGTGGTGGACGTAATGGTTAGTCTTTTTGTGATCGGAGCACTTGCTACATATGTTGGCGTCACAACGTATGTAATGAAAAATATTGAAAAAGCCCAAAAGGCGTAACATACATGCGATGAATAAAAAGTACGATGCAAAGCTGTCAAATTATTGACAGCTTTTTTTATTGTTTTTGTAACTAAAAATTCAGTTTCTTATGGGAAAACGCATGGGAATCAAGTAAAATAGAGAAAGAATAAGCAGAAATAAAGATGGATAGAGAACATTTAAATACAGTCTTGAATGAGGCAAAAGGGGTAGAGTAATAATGGGTAAAGTGAGTGTGAAACATCAAGAAAATCTCCGTTTGGAAGCATCTCTTTTTCATTTACATAAGCAATTTCAAGCAGCTGGAGATGAACAGCAGGCAGCAAAAGCAATACAGCTGTTAAAAAAGTGGGTGAACGGCGAATTTGTTGTAGCATTTTGCGGACATTTTTCGGCTGGAAAATCGAGCATGATTAACGAATTAATGGGGCAAGCCATTTTGCCTGCAAGTCCTATTCCAACAAGCGCAAACTTAGTATCAGTAAAAGCTGGGGATGAGCATGCAACCGTTTATTACCGCAAGCAGCCGCCGGTGCGTTATGAAGCGCCTTATGAGTATGAGCAAATTAAGCAGTTTGCTGTCGATGGAGATGAAGTAGAGTCCATTCATTTATCGATAGATACAGATGCTATTCCTAAAAATGTTGTGGTGATGGACACACCGGGAATTGATTCAACAGATGATGCGCATCGTGTATCAACCGAGTCAGCTCTTCACTTAGCGGACGTTATTTTCTACGTGATGGATTATAATCATGTGCAGGCAGAATTAAATCTTCAATTTGCAAAACAGCTGCAAGAAGCTAATAAAACGCTTTATTTAATTGTAAATCAAATTGATAAACATCAAGAAGATCAGCTAACATTTCAAGCATTTAAAGAATCTGTAGAAACGTCATTTTTAAAGTGGAATGTGAGACCAGAAGGAATCTTCTATACGTCGTTAAAAGAGCCAGCCAACCGTCATAATGACCTTTCGTATGTAAAATCTCTATTACTTGCTATGATGACGGAAAAAGAAAACCGCCATCAGCATATTCAACATGCGATGCAAATGTTAATTGACGATCACCTTACCTTTATTGAAGACCAAGAAGAAGAAAAGTTAACGATTCATGACGAGCTGCGCCATAAGCTGACGCTTGAGAACCATGAAATGAATCAGCAGCAAAAAGAGCAGCTTCTCGAAAAAGAAGCTGAAATGAGGCGTGCTGAAAAGCAGCTAGCAGAAACGTACCAACAAGAAACAGGTAGAATACTAAGCAACGCCAATTTAACACCATATGAAATGAGAGAAAAAGCTAGGCTGTTTTTAGAAACGACAAAGCCTGATTTTAAAGTAGGTCTTTTATTTGCTAAGAAAAAGACCGAGGAAGTAAAAAAAGAGCGGCTGACGTTATTTTTTGATGATATGAAAGAACGAACAGCTTCTCAGCTGCAGTGGCACTTGCAGCAATATGTACAAGAGCTGGTGAAAAATCAAAATCTTACCGACCCGGATCTTATACGCCAGGTTCAGCAGTTTGAAATCCCGTTAGAACCGCATGATTTAATTGAAACGGTAAAGGCAGGGGCTACGATTAATGGTGATTATGTTTTAACGTACGCAAAAGATGTGGCCGATCACATTAAGAAAAAAGCCACGCGATTATTATACGAGCTCTATGCGCAAATCGAACAGAGCAAAATCGAGCAAGATGAAGTAAAGCGTGAGAACATTTCTCAACATTTGCAGGAATGTGAGGCATTCGAAGAAGCGTATACATCCTTTCAGGAAATGAAAGCAAAATTGGCACGTACAAAAGCGTTGCTTCAATCTTTACAGCAAACTGATGACGACCTAACGGCAGAAGATACAAACGAGTTGTCATATATGTTACAAGAAGAATATGAAACGGGCATCATGAAAGCTGAAGAAAAGCAGGAAGCTGCGAATGAGCAGCAGTTAGTTTCACAGCCTGAGGAAGCTGTGCATGAAACAGGCACAGAAAAGATTCTTCAAGATATATCAGCTGTTCTCGAACAGCTCCGTTCATTTGGAAAGTTAGACCGCTTTATTAACAGGCTTCAAGAAAAACGTAAAAAGCTATCCAATCAAACGTTTACCGTAGCTTTATTCGGAGCATTCAGTGCCGGCAAGTCATCTTTCGCTAATGCGTTGATTGGAGAAAGATTACTTCCTGTATCTCCGAACCCAACAACAGCAACCATCAATAAAATTATGCCTCCAACAGAAAAACGGCCGCATAAAACAGCTGTTGTGCAAATGAAAACAAACGAGCAGATGATCCAAGATTTAAATGGTGCACTTAAGCTGTTTCATCATGAAGTAGAATCAATTGACGAAGCGCTAACGATTATTCCAACCCTGCAGGCAACAGAAGAGCTGCAGCTGCATTTGTCTTTTTTACAGGCAGTAGAAAAAGGCTACGGCGAAGTCAAGCAGCATATCGGTTCAGAAGTAGTAGTGGATACAGAAGGATTTCATGATTATGTAGCCAAGGAAGAAAAAGCGTGTTTTGTTCAATTTATTAACCTGTATTATGACTGTGAATTTACTCGTTTAGGCATTACGCTTGTTGATACACCTGGAGCTGATTCAATCAATGCGAGACATACGGGAGTAGCGTTTGAGTATATCAAAAATGCAGATGCCATTTTATTTGTAACGTATTATAATCATGCGTTTTCAAAAGCTGACCGAGAATTTCTTATTCAGCTTGGCCGTGTAAAAGATGTATTTGCGCTTGATAAAATGTTTTTCTTAGTAAACGCAGCGGACCTAGCCAGCTCGGATACGGAGCTGCAGTTAGTTCAGACGTACGTAAAAGAGCAGCTTGAACAGTATGGTATACGCTTTCCGCGCTTATATCCAGTATCAAGCCTGAAGGCTTTGCAAAACCACGAGGATAAAATGTTTTTGCCATTTAAAAATGCGTTTTACCGCTTCATAAATTATGAATTACCAGAGCTTGCTATCCAAAGTGTCTATGCAGATTTCGAACAAATTTTAGCAGTTGCTAATGAAATGAAACAGGTACAAACAAAATCAGAAGTGGATAAAAAGCGATACATTCAATCTCTTCACATAAAAAATGAGCAGGTAGCAGCAAAACTGCATGAAATTCATTTTGAATATGAACAGCAGCAGTTTGACCGAGAATTAGAAGAGCTCCTATTTTATGTAAAAAAACGTCTGTTTGTGAGGTACGATGACTTCTTTAAAGAAGCATTCAGTCCGGCAAACTTAAGGGACGATCGAGGTGAAAAGCAAAAGCAGCTGCGCCTGTGTTTGCAGGAGTTGTTAACGTCTATTTCCTTCGACGCAACTCAAGAAGTGCGTGCGACCACTTTGCGAATCGAAAAATACATCGTAAAATTAATCGAAGACTGGCATCGAATGATCATTACAAAGCTACAGCGCTATGAAGCGACGTTTACTCCAACGTTGAACGCGTTAGAGCCTCCAAATGGCAGTGAAGTTGTGACAAGTCATCAATTTGATGAGAATGAATCTTATCAAAAAGAGCTTTCACTGTATAAAAACAATAAAAGCTTTTTTGAAAAAAATGAGAAAACAAAGCTTCACGCTGCTTTATTAGAACGTATTAAGCCGGATGTTAATCACTACATTGCGAAGGAAGAAGCCGCTCTTCATTCACACTATACCCATTTAGTGAATCAGTACGTTTTAGCGCATAAACAGTCTGTATCTGAAGAATGGTATGATTATTACAAACAGCTGCAAGCGGCCGTGTCTGAAGAATTTCCAATTCAAGAATTGGTAAGTACAATGACAGTGCTAGAACACGTATTGGAGGAAAGAAAGGGTCATTAATTTTTATGTCTATACACATAAATAAACGTTTACAGGAAATTGAAAAAGAATATAACATAGAAATTTTGTTTGCATGTGAATCAGGCAGCCGTGCTTATGGACTCGACACGTTAGCAAGTGATTTTGACGTCCGCTTTATATACAAATATAAAGCATCACGCTATCTTCATCTCAATAGACCTCAAGAGGTCATTAATGTAGCAGAAGGCAATTATGATATGCAAGGGTGGGATTTGTACAAAACCATTTATTTGTTTACAAAATCAAACCCTTCGCTTTATGAGTGGCTATGGTCGCCTTTTGTTTATTATCAGAAGCCATCGTTTGCTGAGCCACTTCGGCAAATGATGGCTCAATCATATTCCTTAAAAGCATTGGGATATCATTATTTTAAAATTTTAACGATAAATAGTAAAAGAAATCTGACATCTTCTGTTACAATAGAGGATATAAAAGTGATGCTTCAACTGATTCGTGCATTTTTATCACTGAAAGTAGTAGTAAAACAGCGCAGTTTACCTGTCATTTTATTTGCCGATTTATGTAAGCAGGCAAACCTTGACGATAGAGAGCAATCCATTATTGAGCAGTTTGTACAATGCAAGATAAGCGGAAAAGTTGCTTTTAATGAAAAGATGAAAAACTTTTTGGATAGCATTAAGAAAGAAGCTGCAGCGATAGAAAAAAGCTTAAAAGAATTACCGGAAAAACAAATCAGTTATGAGGACATTAACTTATTTTTACTAACTCAGCATCATATAATGGAGGAAAGAACATGAGTGTACATAAAGAAATTTCAGCCCATTCTAAAAAACAACACGAATTAGTACGTGCTTTTGCCAGCTTGGAAGCTCGACGCGAGCAAGCTATTGAAGCAGCTGTGCTTTTGTGTAAAGAAGGAAAGCCATTTTCTGTAGACGGTATTAATGCTGTAACAGCAGAAATTAATGAGCTGTCTCAAAAATACACCATCATTCCAGGTCGTAAAGTAGTGACAGAAGAAATGGTTAAAGAGTACGTAGCAAGAATATAAACGTGCTAAGCTCTGGTGTTTTTACCTTAATTTGAACAGGATATGACGAGCCGCTTGATCCATACTAATAGTGTACCAACGAGGTACAAATAGGAGGAGATAGCGATGGGTCGTCAAAAATTAGGTAATAAAAATGCGCAAGCGAATAACAATGCAAAGCATAATTATAACCAAGAGTTCTCTTCTGAGTTTAAAGCAAATCAGGCTCAAAAAGCAAAGCGTGCAAAAAGTGCAAATGACACTTATGCTGGGGAGTTTGCTTCTGAGTTCAACGTGCAACAAAACCAAAACAATTCTGTTAACAAGAAGTTAGAAGCTAATAAAAGTGCAAATAATCAATATGGACAAGAATTCGGCTCTTATGCTGAAGTTGAATCTGCCAAAATGAATAATGCTGCACAAAAAAAGCGTAAAAAATAACAGAACTGTTTCCAAAAGCGCTGGGATTAGTCTGCTCTATCAGCAGATTAGCCCGGCGTTTTTTGTTGGGCAATATTTGCTGGGGTACGAGGTGTCAATCCATCGCAAACTATAGATGAGGTGAAGCAATATGAATAAAGGAATTGTCATTGCTCTTTCATCAATCGGTTTAGCCCAAGCCTTAAAAATCCCAATTAAAAAGTATCAAACAGGAAAATGGGATATGCGGATGATTGCTGCTTCGGGTGGAATGCCAAGCTCTCATTCAGCCGGCGTATCTTCTTTAGCTACCTATGTAGCGTTAAAAAGAGGTGTTTCTACGATTGACTTTGCGTTAGCATCTGTTTTTGGAATTATTGTAATGTACGATGCACAAGGAATTCGAAGGCAGACTGGCGAAATTACTATTAAAGTGAATACGTTAGATGAAGAAATTGAAAAGCTTGCGGGTCTTCCGGACGGAGGCTTTCACGATTTGACGGAACAGCGCTTGAAAGAAATGCTTGGGCATCAGCCCGAAGAAGTGATTGGCGGAGCCATTCTAGGAGTAGCACTTGGAGCAATCGGCTATTTTTTAGAAGGGAAATCATAGTCAAATAGCCAAAAGTAAGCTAAGATAAAGAAGAACCTTTGCAAAAGGATGGGACGAAAAAGTGACAAAAACAGCTCAAACCGTTGAAGAGTATCTTCTTTATCTTGAAGAAAAAGGCTTTTATTTAGCAGAAGATGCACGTGGATTTATTTCATTTGGTCAGCAGTATACGCGTGCAGCTGACGAGATGGTCATATTTACAATTGAATGGACACTAAAAGTACAAAAAGAATTTGACGGCAGTTTTTTTGTATCGCTCCTCGAGAATTTGACATCAAATCGTATTAGTAATCAAAAACAAGCCATTCAATATTTAAAGTCATCAGGTATGATTTAAGCAGGATTACATTCCTGCTTCTTTTTGATTAATGGCTTGTCTGGCCAGCTGATCAGCACCTGCATTTTGAGAACTAGGAATCCACTTTATAAAAAATAAATCAAATTGACTGGACAATTTGAGGGCTTCTTCCAGTAAAGGAGCAAACGCTTTATTTTTAACGTATTCTTGGTTCATCGCGCGGTCTACTAGCTGAGAGTCCGTTCGAAAAGATACGCTCGTATACTTTTTTTCTAAACAAATTTTTAATGCATGAAGAAGTGCATGGTACTCTGCTTCATGATTCGTCATTGTCCCAAGAGCAATAGCGTAACGATGATGTTCACCATTTCCTTTAATTAAAATACCAGCTCCAGAAGGACCAGGGTTGCCAGCAGTGGCTCCATCTATATAAACTTCAATCATCATACAGCCTCCTTGTTAAAACAATATAAGCTTAAACCATGTTTTTTCATCAATAGTATTGTATCATAAGTACTTCAGCTATTTTATATTAGCACGTATAAACGCTAAAATCCGCTTATTAGGTAAGAAAACTGTCATGAAAAGACATAATAGAAGATAAAATACAAAAAAGCAGAAAAAAGTGTTGAATTCAAAATTGCTGATGAAAGGAATGCTCGTTATGAATTTCCAAATTGAATGGCATTATAAATCCTCGAAACATAAACAGTTAGTTTTCACGTCCGATTTCACAGATGCGAATGAGGCGCTAATGATTGTGGGTGATTTAGAAAAAACAGGTCGAACGAAGGAAATTTTTCTACTTGATGAGCAGCAGCAAAAATGGACTGTAAAAGAAGCGAAAAAGCTCTTACAGGAAGTACAGACAGAGCCTCACGATATTGTGGCATATTTTGACGGAGGTTATGAGCACGATACGCTTTTAGCGGGGCTTGGGGTTGTGATTTATTTTAAACAGAACAACCAGTCTTACCGAATACGACGCAACTCAAGACTGCAAGAGATTGAATCAAATAATGAGGCGGAGTATGCTGCTTTTTATTATTTAATACAAGAGCTTGAGGAACTTGGTGTTCATCATATACCGGTAACGTTTAGAGGTGACTCTCAGGTTGTATTAAATCAGCTGGCTGGGGAGTGGCCCTGTTTCGAAGAAGAGTTTAATCGGTACTTAGATCGAATAGAAGATAAAATGCAGGAACTTGGTATCCGACCGGTATATGAGCCTATTTCAAGAAAGGAAAATGAAGAGGCTGACCAGCTTGCTACTCAAGCTCTTCAAGGGATACCAATTGCTAGCAGGAAGCAAGTGTAACACACAGAACGAAATGGAGATGAACGAGAGTGGAACGTAAACAATTATTAGAAGAAGTAACGGAGTTATTGGATTACTACTGTAGTGATTGTTTTGTGAAAAAAACGTTTAATAAAGAAAAGGGCAAAACATATGCTCAGACGTTTTGTATCAAAGAGTGTACCGTAGGAGAAAAAATTAAGCAGTATGGAGATTTGCTGACTAAAAAGTAAGCGTGTATAATTTGCCGGCAGCAGCTTCATTCTATCCATATGGAGGTGTTCTTTCAATGGATAAGTTTTCAAATGAAGAAGTAACAACAGGATATAATGATTTAAAGCAAGTAGAAGTGTCTATTCAATCTGCTCAAAAGATGATTGGAACAGCTACGATGAGTATGAGTCCTCAGCAGCTTGAAGAGGCAACGAATGCGCTTAACGATGCAAAAGCACAGCTTCAATCTGCCAAAGCCCATGGCACAGGAGTAGACGAGCAATTTCTTCAGCAGTGCATGCAGTCTATTCAAACATGTGAACAACAGCTTACTGAGGCCAAACGCTAAGTATAACAAAAAAGAGACTCGGAAAAGAGTCTCTTTTACTATAAAATAAAAAGATCTATTTATGATAGCTTAGTGACATTAGCGGCTTGCGGGCCTCTATTGCCTTCTACAATTTCAAAAGATACCTCTTGTCCTTCTTCCAAGGATTTATAACCTTCGCTTTGGATGGCAGAAAAATGTACAAATACGTCGCTGCCGCCTTCAACTTCAATAAAGCCATAGCCTTTTTCATTGTTGAACCATTTTACTTTACCATTTTGCATAACTTGAATCCCCCTAGTACTGTGCAGCCTCATGCTGCTGAAACTCGAATTATCATTTCCAATAGAGGTAAATGATTGTTTATATTATATAATAAGAAGAAATAAAATTTCAATATTAAAATTTAATTTTTCTGAAAATTGAATTTTATTTAACGTAAACGTAGTATAAGTATAACTAAAAAAATTTCTTATGAGATGAAAAATAACTGAAAATTTAGTTTATAATAAAAGTATAGTCAGCATAATTTTAACGCGGTGATAAGGAGTGGGTCGTGTATGTATCGTACACAAGTAAATGGAAAAGAAATTATTTTGTTATTTTCAACGCTCGAAGCAGCAAAGAGCCGCAGCAACCTAGAGAAAGAGCAAATTTATAAGCGAGTATTGCATTTAAATGAGCAGCTGCTAATGTTTCAAAATGGAACAAGCTTCACCATTGGTGATCCGTTAGGATTAATTGTAGCTCAAGTGAAAAAAAGTGATTTGACAACCATATATATCGAACATATCATTGATAAACAGTTTATGTATGATGGAGATGGTCATCGAGGTGAAGTAGTGTAACAAGATGACGCCTATATATGAAGAAGCGTACGGAGATACTCGTACGCTTCTTCATATATAGGATTAAAAATATGTGTTTTTACAAGTATTAACAGGAATAAATACTAAAGTTCAATAAATTAAAGAAGAACCGTGAAACCATGAATAGCAATCACCTTTTTAGCTAAAAAATATAGATACACATCATCTTATGTAATGAGATAGTTAAGCTTTAAAATCAATGAACACGAGAAGTTTTATAAAGATTAAATTGAAAAACGTGTGATTGTGACGTTAATTAGAAGTAAGGTTTGGAGGACGCTATGGAAAGTAGAAAAAAATTGGATTTACTTGCTCTTGCTTCTGTACCACTTATCATGACCCTCGGAAATTCAATGTTAATTCCGGTATTGCCGGTGATTGAAAAACGTCTACAGATAAGCTCGCTGCAGGTATCCATGATTATCACGGTCTACTCAATTTTCGCTATTTTTTTAATCCCGATTGCTGGTTATTTATCAGATCGATTCGGCCGCAAGAAAATTATTATTCCTAGTTTGCTGCTTGCTGCAGTAGGAGGGGCTTTAACAGGCTGGGCTTCATGGCAAATGGCCAATCCTTTCTGGGTTATCTTAATTGGCCGAGCGATTCAAGGAATAGGTTCAGCAGGAGCTATGCCTGTTGTGATGCCTTGTGTAGGAGATATGTTCAAAGACGAGCAAGAAATTACAAAAGGACTAGGTTTAATTGAAACAGCTAATACGTTTGGGAAAGTACTAAGCCCAATACTGGGAGCTTTTTTAGCGGCTATGATTTGGTTTCTGCCTTTTTGGTTCATTCCTATTCTTTGCCTTATTTCGATTCTTTTGGTTATCTTTTTAGTAAAAGTTCCGAAAAATGATAGCTCTTCTGAATCTGAACAAAAAAAGAAAAATATTACGCAGTTTTTAAAGGATTTGAAGAAGACGCTCAAAGAAAATATTGGATGGCTTATGGCTATTTTTATTTTAGGCGCCATTATTATGCTTGTATTATTCGGTGTTTTATTTTACCTATCCACCATATTAGAGGAGCGTTATCATATTGTGAATACGAAAAAAGGTTTAGTGATGGCTATTCCTTTGCTAGCTTTATCTATTTCTTCTTTTGTGGCAGGGAAAAAAGTAGGAAATAATAAAATCGTTATGAAGTGGTCTGTTTTTTTTGGCTTTTTATTGTTAACATGTTCTTTCATCATTTTATTTTTTAATACGTCTCTTTTTAGTATTTTATTCACTTTAGTGCTTGGTGGAATTGGAATTGGAGCAGCTCTGCCCAGTCTTGATGCCCTTATTACAGAAGGAATTGAAAAGGAAGAGAGAGGAACCATTACGTCTCTTTACAGTTCGATGCGCTTTGTCGGAGTAGCAGCTGGACCTCCTCTCTATACATTGCTTATGAAGTGGTCGGACATGGCTGTGTTCCAGACGTCTCTAGGAATTAGTGCAGTAGGAGCAATTTTAGTTTTAAAAGCTATCAAACCAAAACCTGAAGGCGGCGTAAAACTGAAGAAAGCTGAAGTGTGATTTTACGGGGCTGTCTTATGATAAAAGACAGCTCTTTGCTATTTAAAGACCCGTCAATATGCTTAAATTTATATTGTGTCTAGAAAAAATCCTTGAAATTTCTTATACTTCAATTTATAGACAGCATATGCAATAGTTCTTATTTTATTGAATAAGGTGGTTTTGAATTGAGTATAAATTATCAGAAATTAAAAAGCATGGTAGATCATTATCAAATATTTGATCTTGTAGCGTATATAACAGAAGAAGTACAAAGCCTTCAACCAAAGAGCCTTGCGGGGATTGTGAAAGAATGGTTAACACACTTACAAACGGAAGAAGAGCTGTACGAGCTTATCCGCTTTTGTGATGAGGCTTTATTAAATCGTTTAAGCCGAATGTTAACGACATATGGCTATCGTCGGTTTGGCTCGATTCGAATGGTGACTCTTTATTGCGATGATCTCCTGCGCGAAGGCAAGATACTCGACGCTGATGATAGACTTTCTTTAGTAATTTCTCAGCTGGATACGGAATCAGTTAAAAAGGAACAGCTTGAGAAAATCTATTTCTTAAAGGTAAGAATTCTTTTAGAAATGAAACAAGTGGATGAAGCTTCTAAGTGGATGAAACAAGTAACGTCACATAACCAAAAGGGTATGGCTGACAGATGGGGATATTTTTATTTGCAGCTCAACGACAGAATGAAAGCTGAAGCCTGCTTAAAAGAAGGAACGGCATATAAGGAGAATGGAGATTTTTGCTATGCAATGCTCGCGGACTTATATGCGTACGAAGGGAAGCATGAACAATCGCTTGAAACAATTAACGAGGCTATTATTCGCTATCCACAGCTTCCGTCTTTATATATGGATAAAGTGATGCGATTAAAAGATTTAAAAGAGTATTCTCTCTTGCTTGAAACGATTGAATTTATCGACTCAAAGTTACCTTATCACGATTATCAAGATTTTTTTACGCTGCTGCGCGCCGACATTTATTTTGAACAGCAGCAGACATCTCAGCTTACTCATCTGCTCTCGACCAAGCGATGTTTAAAAGATTCACCTTATCAAAAATTAATCGGAAAGCATACAGACGACAAATTCAGTACAATCAAGCTCCCTATTGTGCCCATCGTTCAAAAAGATAATTATTGCGTGCCAGCCAGTATGAGTATGATGTTAAGGCTTTTACATACCGAAAAAACACAGGATGAGATTGGAACGCGTATTTACGGGGGCTTAGGATCTAAATTATCAACTGCGGTGAGCTACTTTGAATCTCTTGGCTTTGCAGCGATGTTTTTCACGGGCACAGTTGAACAGTTTAAAGAACTATTAGACAAAGGGCTGCCTATTTTGGTCAGTCTTGAATTTGAACAAGCTTCCCACGTTCAAGTTGTATTTGGCTATGATGATGAACTTGAACTTTTCCATGTACAAGATGCTAATTTTCTAAGTCCAACGTATGTAGAATATAAAAATTTTGATCAGCATTACGCTAATTCGGGGTTTTTATCAATTGTTGCTTCTCAAGAGGCAGCGGACCTCGCTTCATTTTCTAAAGAGCAAGATGAGTTTATTCGTCAGCTGTATGACTTAATCGAACTAGTTGAAGCGGATGAAGAAGCGCACATTAACGATCTTGTTTCTTTATTAAAAGCAAATGAGCATGTTCCATTTGCCGCTATTTACAGTATGAAGCATTTGTACAGAAAAGAGCACGAAGCTTATATTCGTACGTGTATTAATTATGTGTTAGAGAAATATAGCAATCATGATTATCTTAAGCTTCACGCCGCATATGCCTATTTTAAACTTGACGACAGTAAGGGAGCATCTTCCTTGTTACACCACATAGATAACAAAAAGCATAGCTCTTTTTATCACTATCTTAAAGGGAGAATTGCGCTGGATGAAGAGAGATATGATGAGGCTGTTGAAGCACTGCGCAGCTCGCTGCAATTAGACGTAGAGCAGCATTTGAACTGGAGCTATTTAGCACTTGCATACATGTACCAAGGAAACCTCGAAAAGGCTTTTGAATGCTCGACTATTTCCTTAAATATGTATGGCGATGAATCTTATACACAAATCAATCACGGACTTATTTTAATGGAGAAAGAAAGATACGCAGAAGCCAGAAATCTTTTCGACGCGTTATTAAAAGAAAACCAAAAAGATGCGCACAGCTGGTTTGAAAGAGCCCGTTGTGATGAACAGTTAAAAAAGTTTCGTAAAGCTTACCGGGGATTTCAAATAGCTAAACAGCTTTTGCCGACTGTTCCTTATCCATATCTTTCGATAGCTGATTTGCTACAATATCAACTAGAAAAAACAGACGAAGCTGAAAGCTATCTCAAAGAAGGCATGAAGCATCTCCCGAGCGACATGACAATTCGAGGAAGACTAGGCGATTTATACGTCGCGAATCAAAGGTACGAAGAAGCTATTGCTCTGTATAAAGAAGGCTTAAAAATAGAGGAAGATGCCCTTATGTATTTGGGCTTATCTTATGCGTATTTAGAAACAGGTGAACATTTAACGGCCGTTGATACGCTCACGCTTATTGCGCAGAAGTTTTCATCGAACAGCGACGTCATGTTGGATGCAGGCAGCATGCTTTTGGATGCAGCAAAACAAAAGGAGCTAGACAATCAAACGATAGAGTTTGGATTTGCTCTTTATGAAGAAGGAATTCATTTTGCTCAAACAGCGTTAGATGAAGTGTTAGAAGCATATACGGGTTATTTAGAAGAGACGGCTTTACTGACTCGTGGAATTAAGTTTTTAACCGCAGAACATCAAGAGCACCCTGATGAGATTTTGTACATGTGCTATTTAGGCATATTATACGAACAAGCCAAGCAGCTAACCAAAAGTGAGAAACTTTATCATCAAGCGCTTCGTATCAAGCAAGATGCTTTGCCATATTATCGGTTAGGTGAAATATATCAATCAATGAATCGCATTACTGAAGCAAAACAAGCCTTTCAAAAATGCTTAACTCTTGATAAAACATTTGAAGCCGCTTGTATGAAGCTTGCTGAAATGGCTTGTGAAGAACAAAATCGTACGGCTGAAAGAAATTGGCTGCTGCAATGGATACAGCTGAATCCTATGGAAGTAAACGTTGAGCACGCAGCTTCACTTTGTGAAACAGAGAAAGAGTATGAAGAGCTGTTAGAGGTATTAAAGAGCGTAGAGGAAATTGTGCTGCCTCAATGGCTCGCTGACAGCCAGGCTCATGTGTATCGCTTAAAAGGAGACATTTCACAGGCTGAAACGTATCTAGAGAAGGCCCTTGAACTGGATTCACAGAATTCTGCTATTCGCCATCATCAGGCAAAATGGCTCATCATGGAGCAGAGATATGAAGAAGCTAGAAAAATTCTTACAGAGTTGCTAAGTGGGGATCCGGAAGATTACGCTCTATTTCAAACATTCATGTCTAGCTTTCCAAATGGAAAAAAACTGTCCGGGCTTACGGAAGATTTAAAAAAGATAAAAATGGAAAAACAAAGCAAAAGCTTGTTATTTAAAAATGCAGCCGAGGCTTTAAATGAGTATGCTGATTCGATCGTAGAAGAGCAGCAAGGATCTATCTTCAAACGAAGCTTAGCCAAATTCAAAGCAAAAGCAAAAACGATTACGCTGCTTGGCTTAACGATTGAACTGTATGAACTTGCTATAAAAACGGATAGGAATAATAAAGAGGCTGTACATGCATTTGCGGCTTTTTACGAAGAGAAAGGATTAATTGAAGATAGCATCACCGTGCTGAAAAAATCGCTGCATCAAAGCTGGGATTTTGATGTTGCCTATCATTTAGCCAATATACTCGTTAATATCCATGAAAATGAACAGGTTGCACATGAAGCGCTAAACTTAGTTCAAAAACTTCTCAAACAGCAGCCATATCATATAGATTTGCAGATATACCGAGCATTTATTTTGAGTAACCTTGAAGAAGTAGAAAAAGCCGAGGCAGCTTTTCAAGAATTACTTCAGCAGGAGATTTATCAGCCTGACATATATGCAGGACTAGCAAAACTGTATAATAAAACAGAACGTTATCATGAAACTGTTCAGCTTCTTCAAAAAGCAATTGAACAGCGTCAAGAGTATGAAGGGATGTATACCGATTTAGGTATCGCGTATCATTTAGAAGGTGAAACAGAAGCAGCAGCTTCGCTTATGATAACCAGAGTAGAAAGTGGAGACGAAGACCTTTTTATTCGCTATAACTTGGCATGCTATCTAGCTGTTCTTGGAAAAACTGCTTCTGCTCAGGAAGAGTTGGATTATGTTTTAGCGCACGATGAAACGGGAGAATTTTATGAAATGGCTATGGAAGACGATGAACTAAAAGGATTAACGGTAAGAAGATAAAAAAAGAAGCTGAGTTTCAGCTCTTTTTTTATCCCTCTTTTGCACCTTGTCTTTTCAAAGAAAGTGATTCGGAAATTTCCAGTACAAGAATGATAATGGTGCCAAGAACTAATCCGTTGCTTAAAAACGTAGTAACTAAAGGTGGCAGCGTTGAAAAAGCTTGGGAAGGCAAAAACATAACCCCTATCCCCGACAGCAACGCAATACCGGCTTTTTTCATCGCTTTTTCAGGCTGTTTGGCATGCTTGAATTCTCCAATTCCAAGAGCCATCATACCTGTAAAAACAGGAAAGATTGCCGCGTATCCGACTGGAGGAGGAAGAGCGGACATAATGGACGTTAAAGGAGTAAAGATACTCAGAAAAAGCAAAAAGCATGATGCTACAATAAAAGGAACTCGGCTATAAAGATTTGTAGCTGAAATAAATCCACCGGAACCTGAAATAGGAACGGCACCGACACCTGAAAACAATCCTCCAAGCAGCTGACTTATACCCGAAACCATCCCGGAACGCTTAATATTGTCTTTTTCAATTTTTTCTCCTTTGTGTTTATAAACAGACTCAACAACACGAATAGAAGCGAGCATGTTTGTAATTAAAATGAGCGTCACAAAAAAAGCAGTAACAACCATATTCCATTCAACGCGAGGAGCTCCGAATACAAACACTTTAGGTATATAAAATAACTGCGCCTGAAATTCGATAGGTTTAGCTAACCCTAGCATTGCAAATACTCCCCAGCCTACACCAATACTAATAATAATGCTGAGCTTATTTAACGTCCGGTGCGATAATAAATAAAAAGTCAGCAGCAAAATCGCAGCTGAAGCCAGCGCAATTGGAAGGTTGATAGCTGAATTCGTTTCTGTAATGCCAAACATTCCTTTTAAAAAGGAACCGCTGAGCTGCGTCACTAATAAAATTAAATATGTACCGGTAACTGTCGGAGTAAAGTATTTTGCTAGTTTATCAATGAGACCAAACAGGCTCATCAAAATAGCAATTATCCCGCTTATAAGGAGAGTGAACTGCAGCACGCGGAGCGTTTCAGAATGAGAACCAAACAGAACGGTTCCAAGACTCGCATACAGAGAAAAGACGCCCCACCAAACGCCAGCCGGCCCTTCCATGATTGGATATCTATGCCCTATAAACACCTGCAAGAGCCCGGATAAAGCCAAAATAAATAACGTTCGCTGTAAAAATTGAATAGAATCCGCTGCGTTTAAATGAAACTGAGAAGCAATTACAATAGGAACAATCATACTATTAGAAATCATAAATAAAAACCATTGTAGCGAAGCAATGGAAACTCGAAACATTCTTAACACCTCAATTAATGCCGGCGAGCGGCTGAATGAACCAACGGGTTGCTCTATTATTTTACCATGGGATTTCCAATTTGTAAGCGATATCTTGTTAAAAGGACAATGAGTAAAGTGTCAAAAAATTCAATATATTGTTGTAAAAGGAAGAAAGATAATTTATAATTTTCTTACAATTATAAATTATAAACATAAGAATAATTTATAATGAACTGACTAACAGTCAAGGAAGGAGGAGGAATAAGAAAAATGAAACTATACCTGTCGGTTGATATGGAAGGAATTACGGGACTCGTCGATCACACAAATGTCCTGAGAGAGAAAGAAAATTATGAAAGAAGCCGCAAAATAATGACGGATGAAGCAAATGCAGTAATTTATGCAGGATTTAGAGAAAAGTGCTCAGAAGTTGTGGTAAATGACAGTCATTCGAGTATGAATAATCTCCTTGTTGAACGGCTTCATCCAGAAACTCAGCTTATTTCAGGAAGCGTAAAACCATATTCAATGGTACAGGGATTAGATCAGACTTTTGATGGTGCTATGTTTCTAGGGTATCATGCTAAAGCGTCCATGCCCGGTGTCATGTCTCATTCGATGATATTTGGTGCTCGCAATATGTACATAGACGATATGAATATTGGAGAGTTAGGCTTCAACGCATACGTCGCAGGCTATTACGGCGTGCCAGTTTTAATGGTAGCCGGTGATGACCAAACGGCGCTGGAAGCACAGCAGCTTATTCCAAACGTGACGACTGCTATCGTCAAACAAGCCATTTCACGTTCTGCAGCCAAAACATTAACCCCTAAGAAAGCAGAACAATTACTTCAAGAAAAAACAGCCGCAGCTATTCAGCACAAACACCTTGTTAAACCTTTAATTCCACCTAAACATCCAACCTTACGAATAGAATTTGCAAATTACGGTCAAGCAGAGTGGGCTCATTTAATGCCAGGCACAGAAATTGAATCTGGAACGACGGCCGTTCGGTTTCAAGCAAAAGATATTTTAGAAGCTTATCAGGCCATGCTTGTTATGACTGAATTAGCTACGCGCACAACATTCTGTTAGAAGGTGGGATAAAGGTGAAAAGTTATATTTTGAAACGATTTTTATCCATGCTTGTTACGCTGTGGGTAATTGTGACCTTAACCTTCTTTTTAATGCATTCGATTCCCGGATCTCCATTTAATGAAGAACGAGCGACAAGCGATGCAGTTCAAAAAAACCTGGAATCATTTTATCACTTAGATGAGCCGCTAGCTGTGCAATATATTCTTTATTTAAAATCCATTGTTACCTTTGATTTTGGTCCTTCCATTAAACAGCCGTCTCAAACGGTTAACGACCTTTTAGGAAGAGGGTTTCCCGTGTCATTTGAACTTGGAATGGTGACGTTAATTTTTGCGGTGATTTCCGGTATTACACTAGGGATTATCGCTGCTCTTAGAAGAAATGGAATAATTGATTACATTGCGATGAGCGTAGCAGTTATCGGATTGTCGGTTCCAAATTTTGTTATGGCCACGTTATTAATTCAACAGCTTTCTGTTAACTTGAAAATTTTACCGGCCGCTACGTGGACGAGCCCTTTACATATGATTCTTCCCACTCTAGCTCTTGCTACAGGTCCTATGGCTATTATTGCACGTTTGACTCGCTCAAGCATGATAGAAGTACTAACTCAAGATTATATTCGAACAGCGCGTGCAAAAGGGCTTTCGCCAGTAAAAATTATCTTTAAGCATGCGCTTAGAAATGCTTTAATGCCTGTCATAACAGTTCTTGGAACGATTGCAGCCAGCGTATTAACCGGCACATTTGTTATTGAACAAGTCTTTGCTATTCCTGGGATGGGAAAATATTTTGTGGACAGTATTAATACGAGAGACTACCCCGTAATTATGGGCACTACGGTCTTTTACAGTTCGATTCTCATCATTATGCTTTTTTTAGTAGACATTGCTTACGGAATACTTGATCCACGAATCAAACTGTATAAGAAGGAGGGATAACGTGCTGGAAAAACAGGAGTATAAGCAAATTCCTGATGAGTGGTTTACGCCAAAGAAAAAAAGAAATCTGAAGCCGAGGCAGTTGTAAGGCCGAGCCTTTCTTATTGGCATGATGCATGGCGCAGGCTTGTAAAAAACAAGTTGGCTATGCTGGGTCTCTTTTTTTTAGTCATTCTTGTTGTGATGGCTATATTCGGTCCTATGTTTTCACCGCACAGCGTAACGAAAGCTTCTTTTACAGAGCAAAACCTTCCTCCTTCAGCTAGTCATTGGTTTGGAACGGATGACTTAGGCAGAGATATGTACACTCGGACATGGTACGGAGCTAGAATCTCTTTATTTGTAGGACTGATGGCAGCGCTTATTGATTTTATCATCGGTGTCATTTACGGAGGGTTCTCAGGCTATAAAGGCGGAAAAACAGATAATGTCATGATGCGCGTCATTGAAATTTTATACGGTCTTCCTTATTTATTAGTTGTGATTTTACTGATGGTAGTCATGGGCCCGGGGCTTTCTACGATCATTGTGGCACTTTCCGTTACAGGTTGGATCGGGATGGCGAGAATTGTACGGGGGCAAGTGTTGCAAATAAAAAACTATGAATACGTGCTTGCATCCAAAACGTTTGGAACAAAAACTAGCCGTATCATTAAGCGGAACCTGCTTCCAAATACGATGGGACCGATTATCGTTCAAATGACACTAACCGTACCCACTGCCATTTTTGCTGAAGCTTTTTTAAGCTTTTTAGGACTGGGTGTACAGGCTCCTTATGCCAGCTGGGGAGTAATGGCAAACGATGGTTTATCAACGATTCTATCAGGCTATTGGTGGCGTTTGTTTTTTCCTGCTTTTTTTATTTCTCTTACCATGTTTGCTTTTAATGTCCTTGGAGACGGACTGCAAGATGCACTTGATCCGAAATTAAGGAGGTAAGAAAATGGAAAAAATGATTCAAATCAAAAACTTACACGTACAGTTTTCAACTTACGGAGGGCAAGTTCAAGCTGTAAGAGGCGTTAGTTTTGATTTACATAAAGGAGAAACACTAGCGATTGTAGGAGAGTCAGGGTGCGGAAAAAGCGTAACATCTCAAAGTATTATGAGGTTAATCCCGACACCTCCGGGCAGGATCACAAGCGGCTCTATTTTATTTAAAGGCCAGGATTTAACGAAACTATCAGAAAAGAAAATGCGAGACATTCGAGGCGCTGATATTTCGATGATTTTCCAGGATCCTATGACTGCGCTTAACCCAACTCTTCGCGTAGGTGAGCAAATTGCAGAAAATATTATGCAACATGAAAACATCTCAAAAGAAAAAGCTAAAGAAAAAGCATTTGAAATGCTGGAGCTAGTCGGAATTCCAAATCCTAAAGAACGCCTAAAGCAATATCCTCATGAATTTAGCGGGGGAATGAGACAGCGTATTGTCATTGCAATGGCCCTTGTATGCAATCCCGAAGTGCTAATTGCTGATGAACCTACCACAGCTCTGGACGTCACGATACAAGCGCAGATTTTAGAATTATTTAAGGATATTCAGCAGAAAACGGATGTATCCATTGTCTTAATTACCCATGATTTAGGTGTAGTTGCTCAGGTAGCTGACCGTATTGCCGTAATGTATGCAGGAAAGATTGTAGAAATTGGAACAAGAAGAGACATCTTTTATACGCCGCAGCACCCGTATACAAAAGGGTTGCTGCGTTCAGTTCCTCGGTTAGATTTATACGAAAGTGAGCTTGTGCCTATTGCAGGATCACCTCCTGATTTATTTGCACCTCCATCCGGATGTTCGTTCGCACCTCGCTGTCCTTACGTAATGGAAGTATGTGATCGCATTTATCCTGTATCGACAAAGCTGAAAGAAAGTCACCAAGTGCACTGCTGGCTTCAAGATGAGAGAGCCCAAAAATTTGTAACAACTATAAGCTAGATTTATAGATGAATAGAGAACTTATGAAAGAGGGGGAAATGATGAAAAAAATAGGGTCTTTACTAATGATGTGTGTACTTATATTTACACTTGCTGCCTGTACGGCCACAAAAGATTCAGGCGCGGAGCCAGAAAAGAAGAGCGGTACAGCAAAAGAAGACGGTAAGGTCCTTTATATGAATAATGGCGCAGAACCTACGTCTTTTGATCCGCCTATCGGGTTTGATTCATATTCATGGAATATGCTTAATAACTTAATGGAAGGGCTGACTCGTTTAGGAAAAAGCGATGAGCCTGAAGGAGCAATGGCCGAGAAATGGGATATCTCTGAGGACAAAAAGGTCTATACGTTTCATTTACGAAAAGATGCTAAATGGTCAAATGGAGATGACGTGAAAGCAAGTGATTTTGTATTTGCTTGGAAGAGGCTGTTAGATCCTAAGACTGGTTCTCCAGCGGCGTTTTTAGGTTATTTTATTCAAGGTGGAGAAGAATTTAATACGGGTAAAGGCACTGCTGATCAAGTAGGGGTAAAAGCGCTAGATGACAAAACTTTTGAAGTTACGCTTAAAAGTCCTCAAGCCTACTTCTTAAGCGTAGTTTCCAATCCAGCGTTTTTCCCGATTAATGAAAAAGTAGCGACCAAAAACCCGAAATGGTTTGCAGAAGCAGATTCGTTTGTTGCTAATGGTCCTTTCAAATTAACTCAATGGAAGCATAACAGTAATCTAGTAATGGAAAGAAACGATCAGTATTGGGATGCTGAAAAGGTAAAGCTCGACAAGGTAAAATGGGCAATTGTTGAAAATACAAACACAGAATATCAAATGTATCAAAATGGAGAACTAGATGTTTCTGAAATTCCATCGGATTTAAGTGAAAAGCTGTTGAAAGATGGAGATGTTCATATCGAAGACCAAGCGGGAACTTACTTCTACCGCTTTAACTTAGATAAAGAGCCCTTTCAAAACAAAAATATCCGTAAAGCATTTGCAATGGCTGTAGATCAAAATCAAATTGTTAATTTTGTTACAAAAAATAAAGAAAAACCAGCTCGCGGGTTCGTATCATACGGATTTAAAGATGCAGATGGAAAGGATTTCCGTAAAACGGGCGGCGACTTATTAAAAACAGACGGCAAAGAAGCAAAAGCACTTCTGAAAAAAGGAATGAAAGAAGAAGGATATAAAAAGCTGCCAGCTGTTACGCTAACATACAGTACAGACGATACGCATAAAAAGATAGCAGAAGCACTGCAGCAAATGTTCAAAGAAAATCTAGGTGTAGATGTAAAGCTTGCCAATATGGAATGGAATGTTTTCCAAGAAGAACAAAAAGCGTTAAAGTTTCAGCTGTCACGAAGTTCATTTTTAGCTGATTATGCAGATCCAATTAACTTTTTAGAGAGCTTCCAGACGGGTCATTCAATGAATCGTACAGCTTGGAGCAATAAAGAATATGATGAGTTAATTAAACAAGCTATGAACGAAACGGATAATAAAAAACGTTTTGAGCTTATGTATAAAGCAGAAGGTATTTTATTTGATGAGATGCCGATCATTCCTATCCATTTCTACAACTATGTGTTTTTAATAAAAGATAACGTATCTGGAATTGTTCGTCATCCTGTTGGCTATTTAGATTTGAAGTGGGCAGATAAACAGTAAAGTGGAACTTTTCGTCAGAGGGGATTGCAATTCCCCTCTGACCCAAGTTTCACTTTCTTCATTTCTTTACACAAAAGGAGTGTAACAAATGATCAAACCAAAACGATTACAAAAAGGTGATACAGTAGCTGTTATTGCACCTGCTAGTCCGCCTAATCAGCACAATCTAAAAAAAGGACTAGAATATTTAAAGGAAATAGGATTAAACGTCGTAACGGGTGCGCATTTATATAAAAAAAACGGGTACTTGGCAGGGACCGATGAACAGCGAGCAGCCGATATACATGCGATGTTTGCCAATAAGGAAGTAAAGGCAATTATCTGTGCATGCGGAGGGTACGGGACTGCTAGGCTTGCCTCGCAATTAAACTACGATTTAATCAAGCGAAACCCAAAGATTTTTTGGGGATATAGCGATATTACGTTTTTACATACGGCTATTCATCAGCGCACAGGTTTGGTTACCTTTCACGGCCCAATGCTTTCGTCGGATATCGGAAAAGAAGATGTTCATATAGAGACGAAGCAAGCTTTTTATCAATTATTTTCTCACCGTTCTTTTTGCTATACGGATCAAATTAGTTCGCTCGACACTATTTGTGAAGGAGAAGCAACTGGTCAGCTGATAGGAGGAAATCTTACTTTGCTGGTAAGCACGCTTGGCACACCATTTGAACTAGATACGAAAAATAAAATTTTATTTATTGAAGATATTGACGAAGAGCCGTATGAAATTGACCGCATGATGACACAGCTGTATATGGCCAATAAACTGCAGGATGCAGCGGGAATTATTATCGGAGATTTTCATAACTGCTATCCTAAAAAACGTACAGAGTCGCTTTCATTGGAAGAGGCATTAACAAGTTACCTAACTTCTTTAAAAAAGCCTGTTATGAGAGGGTTTCGCATCGGACATTGCTCTCCTCAAACAGCTGTGGCGATTGGAAGTTATGCCACGATGTCGACGTATGAACGAATGGTGGAATTTGAATCCGGTATTACATTCCCAAAAGATAAAGTCGAACGCTGAAGGTTAAACCTGCAGGGAGGAGAAATAAGTGGTGGATAAAAAAACGTATTACGTTTGTGTGGCTGTGGCGACCGTGTGGACTTCCTATGACTCTTGCAGAGAAATAGATGACAATGCAACAAGTGTCCCAGTAAAACTAGATAAATGGCTAGAGCAATTAACGTATACACGTCGGTTGGAGCTTTGTGAGAAAAATTTGATTCAAACGCAGCTGTTGCTAGGAGAAGAAGTATATGTAACGGAACTGAAAGGTAAATGGGCAAAAATCGTTATTCCTTCTCAGTTTTCTTCTAAGGATGAAAGAGGATATCCCGGGTGGGTTCCTTTCCACCAACTGATTTCCCAAGCTGAATATTCTCCATTAAATAAACCAACGGCAGTGGTAACAGCAGCGATTGCAACACTGCATCTAGCGGAAGAAACCTTGCAAATTAGTTATCAAACGCAGCTGCCTCTTTTAAAAGAAGATAAAGAATGGCTAGAGGTTCAAACGCCGGTTGGCAGTGGGAAAATAAAACGTCAAGATGCTGTTGTAATAGAGGATAGAAACCGTAAAGCAACAAAAGGAACTGGAGATATGATTATTGCAGCAGGAGAACAGTTTTTGAATCTTCCATATTTATGGGGTGGCATGAGTGCTTGGGGATATGATTGTTCCGGGTTTGCCTATGCTACTCATAAAGCAAACGGCTATCTTATTCCAAGAGATGCCACCGATCAAGCAAGGCAAGGCAAAGAAGTAGGATTAGAATCTATTCAACCTGGAGATTTATTGTTTTTCGCTTATAAAAAAGGGAGGGGGTCTATCCACCATGTTGGTATTTGTTATGGTAACGGAAAAATGCTTCATTCACCTAAAACGGGTAAAACCGTCGAACTAATTGAATTAAAAGGAACGCTTTATGAAGAAGAGCTGTGCGCAGCCCGGCGCTATTATTAGGAGGTGGCAGTTATGACAACAAAGCATTTGTTAGAAGTAAAGCAGCTGAGCAAGTATTTTTCGATTACGAATAAGCAGGTTTTGAAAGCAGTAGACGGCGTGTCTTTTCATATTTCAAAAGGAGAAACATTTGGACTTGTTGGTGAATCCGGCTGCGGAAAATCAACTGCCGGGCGAACAATCATTGGGTTGTATAACCGTACATCGGGAGAGGTGCTTTATAAAGGAAAAAACGTGCATGAGCTATCAGAGAAAGAGAAATTTGCTTTTCATCGTAATATGCAAATGATTTTTCAAGATCCATATGCTTCACTAAATCCTCGTTCTACCGTAAAGGAGATTATCTCAGAACCAATGGAGGTTCACGGACTTTATTCGAATAAAAAAGAAATGCTGAACCGGGTGTATGAGCTGCTAGAAGATGTGGGGTTAAATCGTGATCATGCCAACCGCTATCCTCATGAGTTCAGCGGCGGGCAGCGCCAGCGCATAGGGATTGCGAGAGCTTTAGCGTTAAATCCAGAATGCATTATTGCAGACGAACCTATTTCTGCTTTAGATGTATCTGTACAGGCCCAAGTAGTTAATTTATTAAAAAAACTCCAAAAAGAAAAAGGGTTAACTTATTTATTTATTGCACATGACTTGTCGATGGTAAAGCATATAAGCAGTCGGATTGGAGTTATGTATTTAGGGCATTTAGTAGAATTAACAACAAGTTCGGAGCTGTATCAAAAACCGCTTCACCCTTACACTCAAGCTCTACTGTCAGCTATTCCTATTCCTGATCCTGACGTTGAGGATAATCGCAAGCGAATTGTTCTTAAAGGAGAATTGCCAAGCCCAATGAACCCGCCCTCGGGCTGCGTGTTTAATACGCGCTGTCCTCTTGCAGTAGCAGCTTGTAAGATTCAAAAACCAGAGTGGCAGGAAGTTGAAGAAAATCATTTTGTGGCCTGTCATTTATACAATCAAAAGATAATGAGTAACAACTATATTGAAACAGCTGCGACAAAATGATGGAAAAAGCAAGGATGAAAATAGAAGATACCATTACTAAATGGAAGCGGAGTAATAATGGACTTATACGCATTCATATTGAAGGAAAAGAATCCATACAGATTAATTCTTTTATCCAACAACGAGCAGCAAGTACAATCAAGCTGCTGCTTGTAATAGAAGCGTTTCGTCAAGTTGATGAGGGCCTCTTGACTTTAACATCTGTCATTCAAAGAACGGAAAAAAACACGGTTGGCGGAGCAGGCGTACTTGGAGCTCTTCCGCAGTTAACACATATTAAAGTGGAAGAGCTGCTTACCCTTATGATAATTGTTTCTGACAACACAGCTACAAATGAGCTCATTTCTTTAGTAGGATTTGAAAAAATTAACGAATGTGCTAGGAATATAGGGTTAAAGAAAACGGTTTTAAACCGCTATATGATGGACGAAACCGCTGTTAAACAAGGGGTTGATAATTATACGTGCGCCTCTGACGTAGTAGAGTGCCTAAGGGAAATATATGAAGGAAACCTTTTGAAAAAATCCAGCCGCGAAAAAATAATGAGAATGCTAGAAATGCAGCAGTTTCAGCATAAGCTTCCAGCACGTATAGGATCAGCGTTTCAAGCTGCGAATAAGACTGGAGAACTACAGGGAGCAGAACATGATAGTGCTATTCTCATGCGAGGTAACGAAACGTATTATGCTGTTGTTTTGATAGATGGACTAAGTGACAATGAACAGGGAAGGAGATTGATTGCTGATATTGGATATCTTCTGTCATCTAACATTTAAAAATCTTTGGACCATCTACTTCAATAAGCCAGATTGGTTTGGTCCCTCTTTATTTAATGCCTTCTATTAAAGAGAAACTCACATTTACTAATAATAAATGCTTGTCTTCTTAAATTTTGGCGAGACTATTGTTTGCTGTGCTGGATTTGTGCTAGTAATAAATAAACATGTTCTGTTTCATAAAAATTCATGAAAAAATAATGATAAATCATTCATCCTATACCAACTTATTCATATTTTTTATATAATAGAATAATAGTATATATTTTAAACGAATAGTGAATGTCTATGCCAATCAGCAAGGAACATGAAATTATTCGATTCATAAATGGTGGTGTATGTATGGCAAACGAACATGTAATGATAGATATTATAAAAGCATTTAAACGCAATTCAACTGAATCCATTGCCATGGATTTAATTAAGGAAGTGAGAGGGACATTTAGTCCGCTACCTAAATATATAGCGGACTTAATTGATGAGTTGAGAAAATTAAATTTAAAAGACGAAGTGATCAGTGTAATCTTGTATCAATCTGTATATGTGGCAGATCATCAATTTAATATTAAAGATACCATTACCAATCGTCAGTTTGTAAAAGATACGATTGAAATGGGCAGAAGATGGGTGCATCAGTACGGCCGAATTGAAACAGTAGAAGAAGCAATTCATATTGCAGAGCAAGTATCTACAAAAGAGGACTTGCCTCATCATTTGCAAACAGCAACAATTGATGAAAAAATTACGCTTGAGGTGCAGCTTGATCATCAAACATATGAAATGTTAAAAAATATAGCGGTTTATTATGATCACCATTCCTATGAACAGTCAATGACTGTAGCAATTAATCGTTTATATACCCAGCTGCGCGATGCACAATCAAAAAATAGTTAAATGTCAAATCTCACATGTTCCGTGCACCATGTGAGATTTTTTAAGAGGTGAAAGAGGCGCAGATGAAAATGTCTTGCTCCATCATTCATCAAAAGGAGGGAGAACATTGATGAGGGTATATTTATCTCCTCTTCAAAAAAAAGACGCTTCTAAAGTTTTTGCATATTGGTCGGATGAAGAGGTTACTAGATATATGAATATTGAGCCCTTTACGACGCTTTATCAGGCGGAAAGCATGATTGCACTTCTACAAAGTCTGATGAAAGAAGGAAAAGCAACACGCTATGCTATTCGATTAAAGACTTCCGATGAGATTATTGGAACCTGCGGTCTAAACCGTATTGATTATGGTAAAAAGCAAGCAGAGATAGGGTATGATTTAGGCAGACCTTTTTGGAAAAAAGGCCTCATGACAGAAGCGCTCTGCCTTTTGCTAGAAAAAGCTTTTGAAGAGTTTCATATACAGGAGATTGAAGCAAAAGTTGATCCTAATAATAAAGATTCAATTACTCTTTTAAAAAAATTCTCGTTTCAACTAGAAGAGGCGTATGAGTCAGATGACTGTACGTGTTTATACACCGTCAACAAGGAAAAAGTGAGCACGATATTGTCAGGATGTTCAAAAGGCAATAAGTAAATCAAACAGAAGTTCTTTTGAAATAGTAAATATTTTTGGGCCTTAACCGATAACAAAGAAAAGAACGAATTGAAGGAAGGTCATGAATGAATCATCATACACATTTACTAGAAGGAACGTACAATGAATTACTCGTTACACTCTCTTTCCTTATCGCTATTACTGCGGCGTACGCTTCTTTTGGGTTAGCTAATCGTGTGAAAATTTCCCGGGCAAAATTTATTCAGTTTTGGTTAATCAGCGGGGCATTTACATTGGGAGTAGGAATTTGGTCCATGCATTTTATCGCAATGCTTGCTTTTCACTTACCCGTAGATGTTTCATACAATTTATGGTTTGTTCTTCTCTCAATCTTGGGAGCGATAACAGGATGTTATATAGGCCTTTACCTCATTCACAAACAAAAGAAAGGCATGAAGGCACTCACCATTGCGGGGAGCTTTATGGGAGCTGGAATTGTTTTTATGCACTATTCCGGTATGATGGCAATGGAGCCAATTATGATTTCATATGATCCATTTATCGTTTTTCTCTCTATTCTTATTGCTGTTGCTGCTTCTAATACAGCTTTGTGGCTTGGTTTTTACTCAAAGCTAAATGAAGGGAAGCTTACCGTTTTTGCTAAGCTTATTTGTTCTACTATTATGGGCATTGCAATTGCTGGTATGCACTATACGGGCATGCAGGCAGCTTCTTTTTCAGGAATGTCAATGTCTGAACAATCAAACGGTTTTGCTTTAAATCCAATATATTTATCCGCTGTTATTATTTTTTTTATTGCCTGCCTATTTACGGCTGTGTTTTTAACCATTTTTATGGATCGACGCGTACAAAAACAAGAAGTGTTAAAATGGGCTTTTTTTGAATCGGCCCTGGATGCTATTTTGGTGATTGATGAAAAAAGACATGTTTTATCGCTCAATTATGCGGCAGAAACGCTTTTCTCTCTTAAAGCATCAGATGTAATCGGGAGTGATGTTGTTAAGCTGCTGCCATTCTATAAATTTTCTTCTCTACAAGACGGACGAACTGAGCACTCTCTTTTGATAAGTAATAGAGAAGTTACGGTTGAGATAACGGTTATGGCGGTAGCGATTGAAGAGACGGTTGAGTATATGCTGTATATCCGCAATATGACACAAGAGCGTGAAGCGGAAAAAACGTTGATTGAAGCAAAAAATCGCTATGAAAACTTGTTTTACTCCTCTCCATTGGCAATTATGGTCCATCGAGAAAAAGAGGTCGTGTCCGTTAATGATGCTATGATTCAGCTTTTAGGAGTAAGTGAAGACCAGCTCGTTGGTAAATCGTTATACGATTTCTTTTCATCTGAACAAGTTCCTGATATTAAAAAAGGATTGAAGGCAGTAAAAGATAGAAAAGATGAGCCAAGACCTCCATTAGCTCAGTTGAAAATGTTTAATGCGTTAGGTAAGGAACTCTTTTTAGAAGTAAAATCTACGCTCATTCAAATTAATGGAGAGACGCTTTTTCAGACAGTAACTAGAGATGTAACGGAGCAGAAAAAAGCTCAAGAATCGCTTCAATATATGGCTTTTCACGATATGCTAACAGATTTACCAAATAGAAGTATGTTTTCAAACATTGTAGAGAAATCCATTGATTCAGCAGCTGCTTCAGGAAAAAAGCTTCATTTCTTATTTTTAGACCTCGATCGTTTCAAACAGGTAAATGACACGCTTGGTCATCATGCTGGAGATCAGCTTATGCTTCAGGTTGTCGATCGAATGAAGAGCTGCCTAAGAAACCAAGATGTGCTTTCGCGTTTTGGAGGAGATGAGTTTTTAGTTTTACTGCATGATAGGACAGATGAAGAAGTGAAAAAAATCTGTCAATCATTAAATGACTGCTTATCCACTCCTTTTGTAGTGCTATCGAGAGATGTTTATTTAGGGGTAAGCATCGGAGTTAGTTTATTTCCTAAAGATGGAAGTTCACTTGAAGTGCTAGTTCGCCATGCTGATTTAGCGATGTACGAAGTCAAAAAACAAGGGCGTAATCATTATCTGTTTTATCAAAAACAAATGCAGGTTCATACTACGCGACGAATGAGAATTGAAGATGGTTTACGCAAGGCTTTTGAGCTGGGCGAAATGGAGCTTCACTATCAGCCCAAAGTCAATATTCAAAGTGGCCATATTGTTGGAGTGGAGGCTTTGATCCGGTGGACTCATGCCGAGATGGGCGTCATTTCTCCTGCAGAATTTATTCCGATTGCTGAAGAAACAGGCGTTATTGTTACACTGACGAAGTGGGTATTAAAAAAAGCGTGCCATCAAAATAAGTATTGGCAGCTTCAAGGACTACCTCCCTTAAAAATGAGTGTGAACATATCAAGTGTGGATTTTGGTACAACGGATTTTGTTGATTATGTGTTAGATGTCTTGCGTGAAGTAGAGTTAGAACCACGATATTTGGAACTTGAAATTACGGAAAGTGTAACGATGAAGCATGTTGAGCAAACAATCGAAAAGCTACAAATTTTAAAAGATGCAGGAGTATTTATTTCGATTGATGATTTTGGCTCAGGATATTCCTCATTCAGCTATATTCAGAAGCTGCCTATTCATACGCTGAAAATTGACCGGTCTTTTATTAAAGATTTAGATCCTAATACAACGGAAGTATCGATTGTCAGAGCCATTATTACACTAGCCAAAAGTTTGCAGCTATCCGTCGTAGCAGAAGGTGTAGAAGAAGTTGAACAAGTAGAACTTCTTCATAAAGAAAAATGTGATGAAGTGCAGGGATACTATTTCTCCAAACCGATTTCAGCGGAAGAATTTTATGAGAAATTTCACAAAATCGAAGAAAAAATGGAATTTGTTCATTAATGTAAAAAGCCGTTCTTATTTAAAAGAACGGCTTTTAATTATTGGTTATTTCGATATACATAAGGATCCTTTGGAGTCTGCTCACGCTTCATTTTTGTTACTTTCAAAACAGGAATGGTTTTTTTGAACGGCTGATAGTACATTGTACTAACTTCGCCTGTAACAGTTGCCCAGTCATCATTTTTAAAATCAGCGTCATCTGGAAACTCAATGAGCATTCCAAATACCCCTGAATCTGCAATACAATGAATAATACCAAAACGAAAAAGAAAATACTGATTCTTTTTTAGCTCCTTTGTTTGATACATAAATCCTTTAAAAGAAATGGTTTTGCCACTGAATTCACCAGGATATCGGTAAATAGTTTCCATTGCATTTAAAAATTCCTCATCTTCTAAGTTGATATTATCTCCTTTAGAAAATTTTTTAAGGTCACGATGAATCATTTGGTCATAGGCTTCTTCGCCGTAAAAAGAACTTGTGTCCGGCTGTAAAAATTGATGAGAAGAATAAGGATCTTTTTTATCATAAATTGGAAAATGAAATCCTTTAGCTTCAACAATGTTAGAATCCAGGGTTGCGACAGGTAAAAATAAGACAGTGAGTACAGGTAAAATATAAATTGGGTACCATGCTCTTCGTTTCCATTTGCTTTCTTGATGGTTATGGGCACATCCACAGCTACAATCATCATCATGTTTTTTAGGACCTATCATGTAAAAGATTAATTCTGCGATAGTTAAAAACCAAAGTACAAAGATAGTACAAAATGAAATCCAAGAATATTTCATATTAATATATTTTGAGATATCCCCAGTTGCATGAAGGTGCATGAAGATGAACGTAAACCCTATTAAAATTAAAATACGAATCATGCTAAATCCCTCCTTATTAATGAACAATTAAAATCGAAACAATAAGTACTAAAATAAAAACATAAGCTAAAAGTGTAAAGACAAATTTAGTCTTAAACTGGCTTAGCATCATCAGCGTATTCTTAATGTCAAACATTGGACCAAATACCAAGAATGAAACAATAGCACTGTCTGTAAACGTACTGCGAAACGAGGAAGCGATAAACGCATCTGCAGAAGAACAAAGCGATAATACGTATGCAAGTCCCATCATTACCGCGTTTGATGAAACATCGCCTTGTCCTAACGAAAATAGGGTAGATGTCTTAACAAACGTCTGCATCCCGGCTGCAATTAATCCTCCGATAATCAGAAATTTCCCAACAGAAAAAAACTCATCAATCGTATGACGGGTAGCTTCTGAAAGCTTCGCACTCATTTTTTTGGGGGAAGTACGCAGATGAACCTCACGTTTCGTCTGAGGTGTTTTAAACTGAAAACTTAAAATGAGACCTACAAGTAAGGAAACAATAAAAGCTACTCCTGCACGATACAATACTATCTTCCAATCATTCCCGAAAGCTACAAAGGTAGAAAATAAAACAACTGGATTAATAATAGGACCTGTTAGCATAAAAGGAATAGCAGCGTAAAGAGGAACTCCTTTTGCCATTAAACGTCTAGTAATAGGAACAATTCCACATTCGCAGGCTGGAAAAAGAGCTCCAATCACACTAGCTAATAGGACAGCACCTATTTTATTTTTAGGAATAACTCGAGCCATCATTTCATCAGTTACAAAAATTTGAATAATTCCTGAAATGATTACGCCTAGTAATACAAAAGGAAGGGCTTCGATGAGAATACTAATAAATATAGTATTCATTTGTAATAGAGACGAATTCACTATCTTCACTCCAAATTAAGATTATTTAAAAGTGCATTAGTACAATAAAGTTGAATTTGGTCAACTTACAGATAGTGTATCGTAAAAAAGGAAGGGAATAAAGCTTTTTCAAGAAAGGGATTAAAAGGATTTTTCTGTTATTTATTCAAAAAATGTCCCATATTACGATAAAACTATTGACGCAACTTTAATTAACAGATAACATTGATGATAATGATTATCAGCGTCAAAAAGAGTATATACATAGGAGGAAGCGTTAAAATGAAGCAAGTTAAAAAGTTCAGACTGGCCAGTATAGCTGCTATTGTTTCTATTTTATTTGTTCTAGCAGGGTGTGGGTCAACTCAAAATTCATCAAAAGAAAATTCAGATAATAGTCAAAAGGTATCTGTTCAGCATGAGCTTGGGAAAACAAAAGTTCCTAAAAATCCAAAAAAAGTCGTTGTCCTTGAACTATCTTTTGTAGATGCTTTGCAAGGTTTAGGAATGAAGCCAGTAGGAATTGCAGACGACAACAAAAAAGATATGATTGAAAAACTCGTAGGTGGGAAAATCAATTATACTTCAGTAGGAACACGTCAACAGCCAAATTTAGAAGTAATTAGTTCCCTGCAGCCGGACTTAATTATTGCCGATGTGCAGCGTCATAAAGCAATTTATAAAGAATTAAACAAAATTGCGCCTACAATTGAATTGAAAAGCCGTGAATCTACATATGAAGAAAATATAGATTCATTTAAAACAATTGCGAAAGCAGTAGGAAAAGAAAAAAAAGCAGAACAGCGCTTAAATGAGCATGAAGAAACAATTTCAAAATTAAAAAATGAGTTAAAAGAAGAAAGTGGTCAGACAGTCTTACCAGCAGTTGTCAGAGATACTTCTTTCCAAGCGCATACGTCTTCTTCTTATGACGGAGAGTTCCTTGAAAAGCTAGGGTTGAAGAACGCTGTGAAAAACAAAGAAGCATATGCTGAGATGAATTTAGAACAGTTGTCAGACATTAATCCAGATATTTTAATCCTAGCAAATAACGAAGGTAAACTTGTAACGGATGAATGGAAAACAAATCCTCTTTGGGAAAATTTAAAAGCTGTTAAAAATGATAAAGTTTTTGTAGTAGACCGTGATTTATGGACAAGATTCCGAGGAGTGATTTCAGCTGAGGCGATTGGAAAAGATACGGTTAAGTTACTAAACAATAAGCAGCAGTAACATAACAGAGTCTGACAAAGAGGCGAGAATAGTTATTCTATTCTTGCTTCTATTTGTTTAGAAAAGAAAACTGTAGAAAGTGTGTTGGAAATGACAAATCTTGTCCAAAAGCAAAAAATGAATAAATATATTGTGTTGCTAGCTAGCGTTTGTTTGTTAATCATCGGAATGATTTTGCATGTGGCTGTCGGATCTTCTGCTGTCAGCTTTACAGAGGTAATTAAGGCAATTTTTGCGCCTGATGACTCTAAGCAGACAACAATCGTACAGACGCTTAGACTGCCAAGAGCTGTGCTGGCAGCTCTTATTGGAGCCAGCTTGGCAGCTGCTGGAGCATTGATGCAAGCTATTACACGAAATTCGCTTGCCTCACCCCAAGTGTTTGGGGTAAATGCTGGTGCTTCATTAGCGATTGTAATAGCTTTTATTTTATTTCCTGACCTTACCTCTCAATCAACTGTGTATATTGCCTTTTTAGGAGCAGCTTTAGGAGGAATGACTGTTTATTTGTTCGCATCGGGAGGAAAGACAACTCATGTGAAGCTAGCACTTGCCGGAATGGCTGTGCATTTATTTTTATCGTCACTTACTCAAGGAGTAATTGTGCTAAATGAACAAGCTACGGACGTTTTGTATTGGCTTGTAGGTTCTATTAACGGGAAAGACTGGACTCATGTAAAAATTCTTTTACCTTGGTCGTTTTTAGGTCTTCTCCTAGCTTTTGGATCTTCTCGCTCTATATCGATTCTAGTACTAGGAGAAAATATGGCAACAGGGTTAGGAGAAAAGGTAAAATGGATTCGCTTTTTTGCAGGTATACTAGTCATTATGCTCGCCGGTGCATCTGTTGCTGTTGCGGGGCCAATTGGGTTTGTAGGTCTCATTGTACCTCATATAGCTAGAAAATTAGTAGGGGGAGACTACCAGCGAATTCTGCCATTTTCAGCACTACTAGGAGCCATTTTGCTTGTTTATGCTGATGTACTGTCTCGTTTCATTGCATATCCTTTTGAGTCACCAGTAGGGATTGTAACAGCTCTTATTGGAGCGCCTTTCTTTTTATACCTTGCTAGAAAAGGGAGGAATATTAAGCAATGAAAAGAAAGCACCCTTATCAAATGTTAAGTATCTTATTTTTATGTTTAATAATCACGATTGTAATTAGCTTAGGGGTAGGAGCCGTTTATATTTCCCCTGGAGAAATCTTTCAGCAAATAATTGGAAGTTCTCCAGGAAGTTCATTTATTTTAACGAATTATCGTATTCCACGCACTCTCATTGCTATTGTTGTAGGTGCGGCTTTAGCAGTAGCAGGAGCTATTTTACAAGGGATATTAAAAAATCCACTGGCTTCTCCCGATGTTATCGGTGTAACAAAAGGAGCGGGGCTATTCGCCGTTTTCATCTTAATTGTATGTCCAACTGCTTCTATGCTTCTGCTGCCGCTTTCAGCTTTTTTAGGAGCAGCAGCCATAGCCGTTATACTTATGGTGTTTTCCTACTCTCAAGGAGCTAAACCTCATACGCTGGCTTTAGTTGGCGTAGCGTTAGGAGCTATTTGTCAGGCTGGAATTCAGTATTTTATGATTAAGTTTCCAGATGACGTGAATACAACTCTTCTTTGGCTCACAGGAAGTTTATGGGGAAGAGGCTGGAGTGAGCTTTGGATGTTAATTCCTTGTGTTGCACTCGTGCCTTTTATTATTATATTTGCATCTAAGCTCGACATTTTAAACTTAGGAGATGAGATTGCAGTTGGCTTAGGAGAGCGAACGAAATACGTTCGTTATACACTATTGAGTATGGCTGTGATATTGACAGGGTTATCTGTAGCAGTGGTTGGGTCAATTGGTTTTATTGGTTTAATTGCTCCTCATATTGGCAGGAGGTTAGTAGGAAGCCGTTCGAAATTCTTGTTACCAGTTTCGGCAGCAGTAGGTGCTTTATTCCTGCTAATTGCTGATAGTTTAGGAAGAGGGGTTATGCCGCCCGTTGAGATTCCAGCTGGAATCGTAACAGCTGTTATTGGCGCCCCTTATTTTCTATATTTACTGCGCCGTGAGCAGAAAAAATAGAGGAAAGGAGGAACACAGTAATGACAAAATTAACTGCTGAAAAACTTTCACTATCATATGATTCAACTTCTGTTATTCGTAATATTGACCTTCACATTCCAGAAGGAAAGGTAAGCATAATCATTGGATCAAATGGCTGCGGAAAATCAACAATCCTTCGTTCATTGGCCCGTTTATTAAAGCCTACAGAAGGAAGTATATATTTAAATGGAAAAGATATTCATCGTCATTCATCAAAAGAAGTAGCAAAAAAACTGGCTATTTTGCCTCAAGCTCCTGAAGCTCCTGAAGATTTAACAGTAAAAGAGCTGTGCTATTACGGTCGTCACCCTCATAAGGGCTTATTTGCTCGCTATTCTGCTGAAGATCATCAAGTTGTAGAGGAGGCTTTACAGGCAACCAAACTGTCTAATTTAAGTCATCGTACACTGGATGCTCTCTCTGGAGGACAGCGTCAGAGAGCATGGATTGCAATGGCATTGGCACAGGGTACGGAGCTTCTGCTTTTGGATGAGCCTACCACATATTTAGATTTAGCTCATCAGATTGAAGTGCTTGAACTTCTTCGTTCCTTAAACCAAAAGAGAAATTGTACAATTGTGATGGTCTTACACGATTTAAACCAAGCAGCTCGCTATGCAGACCATTTAATCAGTATTTCAAACGGTCAGATTTACAAAGAAGGTTCTTCTGCTCAAGTATTTACAGAAGAAATGATAAGAGATGTGTTTAATTTATCCTCAACTATTATTCAAAATCCGGTTGATGGTTCACCTTTATGCATACCAACTGGAATTATAAAATAAACTGCGTTTTAAAACAGCGTACTATTTTTACATAGTACGCTGTTTTACATTTAAGATCAGAGCTAACAGTTTATACAATACATAGATTCCAAGATATGCACCGGTTAATAAAAAAGCTGAATTTAAAAAGATTGCATGAATGCTCGTCATAAAAACAGTATGGTTTTTTAAGATACGGTAGATAGAAGCAGCAGCTATATTTCCAAATACCAGCGCTGAAAGAAGGGCTAGCGTATTAAAAACTAGCTCTGCTCCTTTCCATTTGAGTGAGAAAAAGAGCATGATAACAGGAACAATAATACTTCCAGAAACCAACAGGAAAATCAATAGACCATCTCCAGTACGTTATCTTATTACAGTTACATAAGATAATGTTTTTACTTATTTTTAGATAGTCTTCCCTTTTTATGGTCTGTTAAGCTTTTTTCTTCCATTTTTTACTTATGTAAAAAAGTAAAATAATGGATAAAACCACTAAGATGATTTTGCCTTGCATAGATCCTTGGGAAATATGATAAACCGAATAAACTTCAATAAAAAGCGCTGGAATTTTTCCAAGTGCGCTAGCAGAAATGAATACCGCAAAGGAGCCTTGTCCTACAGCGCTGAAGAATGTAATGAGGCCTGATGGAACAAAGGGAAGTAATCGCAAAGAAAGAATGAATATAAAACTCTCTTTCCCTTGTACGCGCAGCAGCTTTAGCCACTTGGAGTGAGAAGGTGTTTTTGTATGAACAAGTGTACGGAAACCTTTTCGGTACAGCCAAAAAGAGAGAGCTACACCTAAAACTTCTCCAATAAAAGAAAGCAAAAATCCGTTCCAAAAACCAAATAATTTTACATTTACGAACGTAAGGGGCGCGCTAGGAAATACGCCCGTAATGCTAATAAGGATGTTCAAGAGAACACTAATAAGCTCTGCTGCTTCTAAGTGTTCAACCAGAAATGTTTGAAGGTAGTCAGCCATGTTATACTCCCGTTTATGTTTTATATGTAGGGCTAATGTAAGCTCATTTTCTACTATTATATAATTTTTGGCATGAAATAAGCAGTATGCAGTTTATAAAAAACGAAACAGGGTAACTACTTACTAATGAAAGATGATTTACTCATTTGAAGGGATGGACAACTCATGTTGAAATTTTTGCTTGTTATTGTGGTTGTATTATTAATTATTATGATTTTTAAACGCATTATCCGAAAATAAAAAAGCTAACTAAGCAGCTCGTGAGACCTTTCTCACGAGCTCTTTTGCGGAGCTATTCAGCAGCTCAACAATATACTTTTTACTGTGATGAATATCACTGCAGCTAGGGGAATGAAGAGGTAAGATAGAAATGGGAGGGAGGTATATGGAACTATTATTCTATCTCAGCACTTATTTATCAGGGGGAGCTATCGCATTATGGCTAATTAATGCAGCATTTAATGGATTATTAAAATAACAGAGGGAGAGAAAATGAACGATTCTAAAGGTATATTTAACAATAAAGAAAGAAAGCTTGCTCGCTATTTGGAGACGTACACAACCGAGCAGATTTTAAACGAAGCAGGCATGTCTTCATCTGCTGCGTTATATGAGTTGAAAAAAATAAGATTACCGCGGGCAGTTGCTAATACGATTGTTTATTACGTCCTGGCAACAAATAATCAAAAGCTGGTTATGTACAAACTGCTAATGTTAGCTGGCGTTTGTAAAAAGCTTGGCATTCAAGATGCAAACGCAGCCCTCACTTTTATCAAAAAATATTACGTTTGTCATCAGCATTTACACTAAAAAGTACATCTTTCTGAGGGGGAAAAGAGATGAATATTGTCCCGTTTAAGCAGCGTTCATCTGTGGAAATTTATCAAGGTAGAGAACAGCCGTTTCAATGTTTCATTGAGGGAGATCGATTTCAGTTAGATTTGTATATGACATATTTATTTCATTGCTGCCATTCTAGCAGGTATAGATATAGCCGTGCTAACAGAAAGGGTAGGATGTAATGATAAGATACCAGTGGTAAGCGGCTTCATTTTTCCTCATGGAATAATGAAGCCGTTTGTTGTGTTAGAAAGAATGATTTACTATGATGTAGTTAATGATAAAAGAAAGAGGAAGGGAAGGAACGTAATGGACGTACATAAGTGGGAATATTGGATTTCAAAGCTCGAGCTGCAGCCTCATCCAGAAGGAGGGTTTTATAAGCAAACCTATCGCTCCAATGATGAAATTTCTGATAAAGAAGTGTCATCGCAGTTTAATGATAAACGATTTCTATATACAAGTATTTATTTTTTATTAAGGTCTCAAGATGTATCACATTTCCACCGGCTGCAATCAGATGAATTATGGTACTATCATGGGGGAAGTCCTTTAACCATTCATATTATCTACCGCGACGGAACTTATCAAGAAGTAAAACTAGGTACAAACTTAGAAAATGGAGAAGTTCCTCAATTTTTAGTTCCAAGAGATACCATTTTCGGTTCCTCTGTCGCAAATGAGAATACGTTTTCCCTGGTAGGATGTATGGTCGCACCAGGCTTTGATTTCCGTGACTTTGAATTATTCACAAAACAGCAGCTGCTTGATGAATTCCCCGAGCATGTCGTGATCATCGACAAATTAGGGTACGATAAATTGCCAAATGATTAAAAAGCATGCATCTCGGTTTGATGCATGCTTTTTTCATTTGAACCAGCCTTTTTCCTTAAAGCGAGTAATGGCTTCAATGCGGTTCTTTACTTCGAGTTTGTCCAGAATGGTAGAAATATAGTTGCGCACTGTTCCAGTCTTAATAGATAGTTCATCAGCAATTTCTTTTGTGTTTTTTCCATCAGCTACTAGAGCTAATACTTCTTTCTCTCTTGCTGTAAGAGGACTGGTAGATTCACTATATAAGTCATCCACTAATTCTGGAGCATAGAGGCGCCTGCCTGCCATCACGCTTCGAATTGAATTTGCGAGTTCTTCACTTGGACTATCTTTTAGCAAGTATCCACTCACGCCTGCTTTCAAAGCTCTTTGAAAATAGCCGGAGCGAGCGAACGTTGTCAAAATGATGACTTTGCAGTTTAAATCTTTCAGTTCCTCTGCAGCTTCAAGCCCAGTTTTAAGAGGCATCTCGATATCCATTACGCATATATCTGGCTGATGCTGCTTAGCAAGTGATACCGCTTGTTCCCCATTTGAAGCTTTTCCGACAACTTCCATGTCATCTTCTAAATTTAACAAAGAGCCTAAAGCTCCTAACATCATTTGCTGATCTTCGGCAATGACAATTCGAATCATAATTGTTCCTCCTTAATATGTTTGACGATGTTTGGAACTGTAATATGAATAATCGTCCCCCCTTGACTGGAGATATCAAGATGGCCGTTTACAAACTCCAACCGCTCTTTCATTCCTAAAAGACCGTTTCCTTCCCAGCAGGTTTTTTTCGTATTAATACCCACTCCATTGTCTTCTACCGTTATGCCTACTTCTTTTGCAGACTGATGTAAAGTAATCGTGCAAACGGTGGCTTGACTATGTTTGACCACATTGGTTACTGCTTCTTTTAAGCACATGCTAAGAATATTTTCAATTAGCAAAGACACATTCTCTAGTGAAATAGCCTTTTCTCCTACAAACGTAATTTCGGCAGCTTCTAAAAGCTCTTGAACGCGTTTTAGTTCTTCGCTAAGGCGGATTCCACGCATTTGGGAAACCATTTTTCTCACTTCATTAAGAGCCGTGCGCGCTGTTTGCTGGACATCTTTTAATTCTGATTTTGCTTTTTCAGGATCTTTTGCAATAAGTTTTCTTGCTAAATCACTTTTTAGACCGATAAGAGACAGCTTTTGCCCTAACGTATCGTGCAGGTCGCGAGCTATACGCTGGCGCTCTTCCTGTTTTACAAGCTCAGAAATACGTTTATTTGCATCTTCCAGCTGTTCTTCCAGTCGGTCTCGCTTCTTCCGGTTATAAATGCTAAATGGCAGTACAATCACACTGATGGAAATTACAAAAATGAAAGGCAGCTGTTTTAAAAAGATCTCTTCTTGCATAACAACGTTAAAGTTTACCGAAATAACGGTGCTGATCAAATGAACAGCATACAAAGTGAAGAAAGCGAGCCGCTTGTGGATATTTCCAATAAAATAAGCGATAAAAAAAGCGAAGTAAAAAGCAAAGTAAATATAATTAAAAATCGTTGTTAGGGCTAAGGAAATGACGATTAATAAAGCCGTCCAGACGTAAACGGACTTGTCTGTTGAAACAAATGCAAAACGATAGAAAATAAAAAATAAGATGGTGAGTAAAGAGCCAAGAATAATGTGATTCATGGATGAAGACTGTAAGATAAAATAAAATGGTAAAATGGCAAATACCGTCCATATGTAAGGAGATAGCCCAGTGATTTTTTGGAAAAACGTATATTTTTTCATAAAGAACCTCATTTGCTTGTTAAAATACACTATTAGTTTACCACAAAGTAGAATGAAATAAGTTTAGGCGGATAGATAAAACAGTCAAGCTTTTGAAAGCTTGACTGTTTTATTAAAGTTCTGCTTTTGTTTGAGATGAAATTCTGCTTGCTTTTGGTCCAGCTGAGCGTTTTTTTATTTCTTTAAAGCTCACAAACATTTTGTTTTCTTCATCCCATAAACGGAATCGAAGAGAGCGAAGGCTTGTTGCGAGTGTAATGGTTGGTACATTTTGAAGAGGCTGTGTGTGTTGATGAACAGCTTCAAGCTTATAGTTAGGCACTCTTGGGCTTAAATGATGTACGTGGTGAAACCCGATATTGCCTGTTAGCCATTGCAATAGTTTTGGAAGCTTGTAAAATGAACTTCCTTCAACGGCTGCTTTTACATAATCCCAGTGCTCATCTTCTTCAAAATAAGAATCTTCAAATTGATGCTGTACATAAAACAGCCAAATTCCAATTGAACCTGAAATGAAGAAAATCGGTCCTTGAATTAATACAAACGCCTGCCAACCTACCAACCAGCAGGTCGCTGCTGCTAATGCAACAATCAATACATTTGTAAGATACGTGTTCATTCTCTCTTTTTTCTTCGCATTTTTTCGATTGAATCGGTTTGTAATCAAAAATACATATATAGGTCCCACGCCGAACATAACGAACGGGTTGCGATAGATACGGTAAGCGATTTTTTTCCAAATAGAAGCTTCTTTATATTCTGTTACGGTTAACACCCAAATGTCACCTGTACCTCTTTTATCTAAGTTGCTGCTTGTTGCATGGTGAATTGCATGGCTATGTCCCCATTGACTGTAAGGAAACATCGTTAAGACACCGGTAATTGTTCCGAGAATTTTATTGTGTTGTCTATTCTTAAAGAAAGAGTAGTGACAACAGTCATGAAAAATAATGAATATTCTTACTAAAAACCCTGCTGCGATAACAGTTAGCGGAAATGCTAAAAAATAAGAAATTGAAAGGCTCTCATAAGCGAGAAACCATAGTGTGAAAAAAGGTAAAAAAGTATTAATCAATTGTCTTATGCTGTCTTTCATTACTGCTTTTTCAAAAGGTGCAACTTGTTTTCGTAAATTCTTTTGTTTTTGTATAGTCATATGAAATTCCTTTCATCACCGTATATTATCCTCAGTATAAAGGGATTTTTCTGACTATTTAAGACATACGTGTCATATAGAAACTATGACACTTGTCATATATACGTAGGGGGAAGCTGTAAAAAATGAAAAAAAGCGGTATTTAACAGTCTGCGGTTCTGATAAAATTATACAGTGAAGGCTTAGTGTTACGGAGCATTTAAGGAGAAAAAGGAGTTTGAAATGAATAAAAGAAATAGATGGGTATATTTGCTTCTAGCTATTATTATCATGGGAGCAGGCCTTTTATCAAGAAAACTTACTGCGTATCTTCCTCACATCGTAAATATATATGCGGGAGATTCGTTATGGGCCTTAATGATTTTTGTCAGCGCGGGTTTTTTGTTTCCTACATGGAAGACAAAAATGATTGGTACGTTTGCTATAGTGTTTTGTTACTTCATTGAATTTACACAGCTGTATCACGCCCCGTGGATTGATGACATAAGAAAGACTGCGTTAGGAGGGCTCATTCTGGGGTATGGCTTCTTATGGAGCGATATACTAGCCTATTCGATTGGAGTCGCGGCAGGAATGAGCTGCGAGTACTATAGATATCGATTTAAAAGATCCGCCTAGCAAATACGGTTCAATGAATCTTAGAACTAAGCTGAGGATGGAATAAGCCTTAGGGTTATGAAGCAGGATGTATATACATAAAAATAAACTTATGCATAAAACTTTTTATTTAAAACCTATTGTCTATTCGTTGAACAAGAGGAAGAGAGGGGATTATTTGAATTTAATAGCCTGGATGATTATTGCATGTGAAATCGCTTTTTGGATAGTCATCATTTTAGGATTAGCAACAAGGTATATGTTTAAGAAACAAAAGCTCAGTTTTTTTATTTTAGCTCTAACACCCGTTGTTGATTTTTTTCTTCTGATTGTGACGAGCGTAGACCTTTACGTAGGTGCTAAAGCGACTTACGCTCACGCTATTGCAGCCGTGTATATTGGAATTTCGATCGCTTTTGGAAAAAGTATGATTCAATGGGCAGACGAACGCTTTCAATATTATGTGATGAAAAGCGGTGAAAAACCTCGTAGGCGCTATGGAAAAGAATATGCAAAGCATTATTTTAAGTCATGGATACAGCATCTTGTTGCTTACGCTATTGGGGCAACTCTTTTAGGGGCGATGATGTATATAGTACCAAATGGAAAAACCAACGTGCTGCAAAATGTAGTGGAATTTTGGACAGTTATTGTAGGAATTGATTTCTTATTATCTCTTTCTAATTTTGTTTGGCCTAAAAAAGAAAAAGAGTCCGGTTATACCAACTTATAAAAAGGCATCATCATGCGTGAAAAACCAGTGAAAAAACCTCTTCGTAAAGAGGTTTTTTCTTTTACCGTCCAGGGTATAGGTATATAAATGATGCTTGTCTGAGGTAGTTCAGTTTAGTTGCTTAAGCGGCTAAACTGCTTTTTGTGCAAATATATGTACATTTTATGTGGCATGCATGATAAGAATTCTGTGTATTCCATATACTACCTCATATGAAAGATAGACAAGTGATACAATACAGTTTGTTTTTAGGAGAGCTTTTATGAAAAAACGCCGGTTGGACTTTATTTTTTTATTTATTATTTTACTTTCAATTTATGCTTTCTTTTTTACCTCTATTGATATTCATTGGAAGTATGCCTTAGTTGGATTATATGGTGTCATCATTTTCATTTGTATGTATTCACTTATGCTTGAAAATCGAACGCCTGAAAGTACGTTGGTTTGGATGTATGTCCTCTTTTTCTTCCCTGTTGCAGGTTTTTTCTTTTATTTGTATTCAGGACAGCTCTATTTAAAGGGGCATATGTTCAAAAAAAAGCGTATGCATAACCGAGAGATGCTTAGAAAGATGGCAGATAAAGAAACGACGCCTGATCTATCTACGCTTCAATCTCATCAGCGTTACTTTGCTCAGTATCTTCAATGTGTATCTTTGACAAAGATGAATGTTCATACAAAAACCTACGTCCTTAAGAACGGGCAAGAAACGTTTAATGAAATCAAAAAGCATTTGCAATCAGCAAAACATTTTATTCATATGGAATACTATATGTTTCACTCAGATTCTCTAGGAAAAGAAATCATTGATATTTTAATAAAAAAAGCAAGCGAAGGTATAGAAGTGCGCTTTACATTCGATACAATGGGAAGCTTTACACTATCGGGTTCAGATATTAAACGAATGAAGAAAGCGAATATTAAAGTGTATCCTTTCCTACCTATTAAGTATGGATTTTTTAATCAAAAATTCAACTTTCGAAACCACCGTAAAATAGTCGTAATTGACGGGGAAGTAGGTTTTGTAGGGGGATTGAATGTTGGGGATGAGTATCTAGGGAAAAACAAAAAAATTGGCTTTTGGAGAGATACTCACCTGATGCTAAAAGGTGAATCCGTTCAAACCTTGCATTCGATCTTTATGTTCGATTGGGAATACGTTTCTGGGGAATGCTTAATTAACAATGAAGCCTATACAAAACCTCATCCTGTCGAAGGAGAAGGCTTTGTGCAAGTGGTGGCGACGGGGCCAGATACGCAGGAAAATATGAGTGATTATTACTATACTATGATTACAAGCGCGACGAAATCAATCTGGATTTCAACTCCTTATTTTGTTCCAAATGAAGCCATAAGAACAGCCCTTCGTATTGCGGCTAGAAAAGGTGTAGAGGTACGAATTATGGTACCAGAAATTAATGATGGCTTTCTGACTCAATATGGAACAAGGTCATATTTTGCCGAACTTCTTCGATGTGGAATTGAAGTATATTCGTATAGAAAAGGGTTTTTGCATCAAAAAATTGTGATTATAGACGGAGATATGGCTTCGGTCGGTACTGCAAATATGGATATGAGAAGTTTTCATCTGAACTTTGAAGTTAATGCATTTTTAATTGAGGGAGAGACGATTCAAACGCTCATCAAAAATTACGAAGAAGATATGGAAGACAGTCATTTGATCAAACCGGTAGCATTTTACAAGCGAAGCTTAGTAGAACGTTCGAAAGAGTCATTTGCTCGCTTATTTTCAGGTGTTTTATAAAATAAAGTTTGTTTTCAAAAAGCAGGAGGAAACGTATGGGTGAATCTCCATTTGTTAAAAAAGATACGTTTGGTCGAAAGTTACATCGCTTAAAAGAACGTACTAAGCCATTTGTCGTGCGTTTTTCACGGTTTGGTCATGTGGCTCAAGGTGTGGTCTATTTTATCATCGGTATATTAGCGATTCAGACAGCTTTCGGATTAAAAGGCGATTTAGTTACTTCTCAAGGAGCCCTGCACACAATTGCAAAGCAGCCGTTTGGATTTTTAATTTTAATTATTTTGGCAGTAGGTTTAAGTGGATATGCGTTTTGGCAAATCATTTCTGCTATTTTTGATCCTCACCACGTTGGGCATGGTGTAAAAGGCGTTTTTACTCGTTTAGGCTATTTAGTTGTAGCCACGTTTTATATTAGTCTTTGTGTGAGTTCGGTAAAAATTTTGCTTCATGCTCACGTTCATACGTCAGGTAAGCATTATCAAACGGTATCAGCCAAGTTGTTATCTTACCCCTTTGGGCAAACCATCATTGCGCTTACAGGCATCGGCGTTATTATCTTTGGGATTGGACAAGTATATTGGGCTCTTTCAGGACGCTTCCTAAAAAAACTAAAGAAAAATGAAATGTCAAAAGAAGAGTGGCGATGGAGCGGGCATATTGGAAAAGCGGGTATTATTGCTCGAAGTATCGTCTTTGGCATTATTGGCTTCTTTCTTATTCGCACGGCTCTTCAAGCGGATCCAGACGAAACGAAAGGGTTAGATGGAGCCCTTGCTGAAGTAGCACAGCGTCCTTTTGGGTCTGTACTGCTGGCCATCGTATCAATCGGGCTTATGGCATACGGAGTATATATGTTTGCAGAATCAAGGTATAAACGAATTGATCCTTAATAAAATTAAAAAGATGAAAAAGCTACTTTTTGGCCTTCTGCTCATATCATATAGCAGATAGATAGTGAACAGGAGGAGAGGCAGATGCCATCGGTAGTAGGAGCCGTAAATATCTCGAATGTATTGGTTTCATCTTCAGTGGAGTTTGGTGATTGTCTGGCTATTAAGCCAAAGAGTACAGCTTTTACGACAGTCGGTTCTGGTAGCGGGAATACAGGGAATTTTATGAATATTACAAGCAGTGCCAGTACCGCTAATACAATTGATATGGATATTAAGGATCAAAATGTAGTGGGAAATGCATAAGAAACGAAAGCTTATCGTTATCGGACGGTAAGCTTTTTTATTTGAGTTTTACGTATACCCAGACGTTTCTTTACCACAATGTACCTCTAGGATTCTATCTTATAGGAGTAGTAAACTAGACAGGTGATGTCAAAAAGTGGGGAGGCGAAATTATAAAATGAAAAAAATATGTATGAGCCTGATTATTCTCTGTCTTTTCAGTGGAGGATTGGCCCCGATGAGTAAAGGAGCCGCTGCTTCTTCAGTGGGCACTGTCAAAGGTGACAACGTAAACGTATATCGTTCTCCTTCCTTACATTCTTCTGTTATGCAGACAGTGAAAAAAGGAGAAGAATTTCCTGTCATTTCATCTGAAGCTGGAGATGCAGCTCAAGTTACTACTCATACGGTAGTGCCGGGAAATACACTATGGCTATTAGCTAAGCAATACGGTATAACAGTCAGTGATCTGATAAAACAAAATCAGCTAAAAAAGACGGAGCTGATTCCAGGGCAAACGTTAAAAATACCAGCAAAAGGCTTGTTACATAAAGTAGTATCAGGAGATACGCTTTGGAAAATCTCCGTAAAGTACGGTGTAAAAGCGAATGAATTAACAAAGTTAAATCAGCTATCATCAACAAATATTAAGCCTGGACAAATGCTTATTATCCCTGATTACTATGTACAAGTACAGCTTTTGGAAGGGAAAAAGGGCTGGATCAAAAAATCTGATTTAGCGCAAAAGAAGCATCAGCCCGTAGTTATGGGTTGGAGCTTTAATGAAAAAGCAGCAGGCTACACAGAATCGATGAAGCAAAAAAATTTAGACGTTGTTTCACCTCGTTGGTTTACGCTAACGTCAAATGACAAAGTTGTTTCATCTTCTATAAATGAATCATATGTTCAAACGGCTCATAAAAACGGCAAAAAAGTCTGGCCGCTTATTGGTAACAATTTTGATGATGTGCTTACAAGTGATGTGCTAAGTAACAAAGCAAAGCGGCAAAAACTTGTATCGTCAGTAGAAAGTTCGCTAGTGAAAACAAAGAGTGACGGTATTAACGTTGACTTTGAAAATATTAATATCAAAAACAAACAAGATTTTGTTTTATTTATTAAAGAATTAAAAGCAGCGTTAAAGCCTCATGGTATGACTGTTTCAGTAGACGTAACAAGAGAAAATAATGATCCGTTTTGGTCGGGAAGCTTTGATAGAAAACAGATTGGTCAAGTGGCAGACTATGTCATTATGATGGGATATGAAGAACACTGGGGAGGAAGTCAGGTTCCAGGATCTGTTGCTTCGCTGCCTTGGGTGAAAGAAGGAACACAACTTCTTATGAAAGATGTACCTCCACATAAAATCCTGCTAGGAGTTCCTTTTTATACGCGAGAATGGAAAACGGACTTATCAACCAAAAAAGTTGTCACAAAAGACTTAACGATGAAAGAAGCGGAAGCAGTTATCTCTTCTAAAAAGTTAACTAAAAAATGGGATAGCCAAACCTCGCAGTACTATGTGGAATACACCGAAAATGGTACGAAGCATCAA
>NZ_JYOO01000030.1 GCF_000956595.1 Priestia aryabhattai B8W22
CTGTTCGAGCGCGTGCTTTTTGTTATTTCCCTGTTGCTGCTTTTTCATTTTCGCAAATAAATGCAATCTTGCTTGCAATCTCTCCATATATTTGACCTAAACGATGGGATTCGTCGTAAATGGAAGGTGCAAAATCTTCTTCATTCCAGTCGGGCTGACTTAACGGAAGCTGTCCTAAAAGCTCTGTCTGAAGTTCCTCAGCAAGTTTTGGACCCCCGCCTTTACCAAATACGTACTCTTTTTCGCCTGTTAGCTGGCTTTCAAAGTAGGCCATATTTTCTACAACTCCAATTACCTCATGATCTGTTTTCAAAGCCATAGCACCCGCTCTAGCTGCAACAAATGCCGCTGTAGGATGTGGTGTTGTAATAATCACTTCTTTACAAGCAGGAAGCATGGAGTGAACGTCTAATGCGACATCACCTGTTCCAGGAGGTAAGTCTAGTAAAAGATAATCTAATTCTCCCCATTCAACTTCTGTAAAAAAGCTCGTCAACATTTTTCCAAGCATAGGTCCTCGCCAGATAACAGGTGAATTATCTTCTACAAAGAAGCCCATGGAAATAACTTTTACTCCGAAACGGTCAACTGGAATAATCTTTTCACCTTCTACTACAGGACGCTGTATGATTCCCATCATATCTGGGACGCTGAATCCATAAATGTCAGCATCAATTAAACCAATTTTCTTTCCTAAACGAGCTAGAGAAACGGCTAAGTTCACAGAGACTGTTGATTTACCAACGCCTCCTTTACCGCTGGCAATAGCAATAAATTCAGGTGCATTCGGACTAGTTAGTAAGTTGCCAGTATTCGGCTGCTCAGCGCGGTACTGCTGAAGTTCCTCAGGCGTAAACTCAACAAATCGCAGTCCCACCGACTGTACACCTGCTTTTTTTAATTCTTCTACAATTGTGCCTTGAAGGCTCAGCTGTTCACTAGTACCTGTTTTTGCAACAGCAATCTTCAGGCTTATATGCTGTTTTTCAGCTTTGATTGTTATTTCTTTAATCGCATCTGTTTCTGATAGTTTTTTATTTAAAAATGGATCTGTAATTTCCCCTACTACTTCTTTTACTTGCTTTTCCGTTAGCATACTCCCACCACCATGTTAAAATCTATTTATACTATCAAGTATATCATACATATTAGATTTTTCTGAATAGAAGGATGCTATGCTTTTTATTTAGGCTTTTCTCCAGTAAAATACCGGCTGACTCCTTCATAAATGGATTCAGCTAACTTTTTTTGATAGCGTTTCGATTGAAGCATTTTACGTTCTGTAGGATTTGATAAGAATCCTACTTCAACCAAAGCACCGGGTGGCTTAGAATGCTTAAGAAGGTAAAGAGTTTGAATAGCTTTTGCTTCACGGGTCGTATTGTCTAGGTTATTTCTTAGCTCTTGTTGAATGAGTTTGGCCACTTGCTCGTTTTCTTTTAGGGATCCGTAATAGAAAGTTTGAGCCCCTCTCCACGCAGAGGATGGAATAGCATTCAAGTGAATACTTAAGTACAAATCGGCATTGGATTTATTAATCATCGTTAAGCGATTTTTTAAGTCTTCTACTTTTCTCCGACTGTATCCTCTTGTATCTTTGGCCGCTAGGTCTTCGTCTTTTTCTCTCGTCATAATAACAAGTGCCCCTTGCTCTTGCAGATAGTCCCGAAGCATTAACGAAATTTTAAGAGTTATTTCTTTTTCAAGCACTTCATCCTCTCCTACCGCTCCTCCATCAACACCGCCGTGTCCAGGATCTAGTACAATAACTTTCCCGCTAAGAGGAAGTGAAAGCGAACCGGATGATGTTCTATGATCTATCTGATATTGTACAATGACAAAAAGAACGAGAAGCGCTATAATTGTGCTCATTATTTTTACTTTAGACATTTTATCCCTTCCCTTCTTGCCTCACCTATTTATTTCTATATGGGACAAGAACGGGAATTATGAGTACTTTTTAATGCAAACGTAACCGACGTCTTTTTTCTGCGGTTCGATAACCTTCTTTCCACCAGTCTTGCACATATCCTTGACACAAATAATACAGACCATCTTGATAAAGGTCTGTTACAGACATGCTGACGGCTCCGTACAATGTATCAATTAAAAGAGACTCTTCTTGCTTACTGTGCTTCTGAAAATCTTCGTAGCCTTTACCACGTTTACTCACCCGGGCACCTAATAAAAATGATTCGATAGCAATGTCAAGACAGTACTCCTCCACATGTTCGTCTCCTAGCATATTCCACTGAAACATTGGGTGAAAATAACGGCGCAGCCTCTCTTGAAGCAAATCAAACGATAATTCCCTTAGGACTTTGCGTTCATATTTCATTTCTTTTTCATAACGTTTTTCTTTTAAATATGTAACCTCGTTCATGATAACGCCTCCCTTTTTTACATATTGTCTGCACAAGCCTTCGTCTCATACGCAAACAATAAATAAAAAAAGCCTTGGTCCAAAGACCAAGGCTTGAAACGTAATATAAAATTAACGTTTTGAGAATTGTGGTGCACGACGAGCGCCTTTAAGACCGTATTTTTTACGTTCTTTCGCACGAGCGTCACGAGTTAATAGACCAGCACGTTTTAATGTTCCACGGTATTCAGGGTCTGCTTCTAATAAAGCACGAGAGATTCCGTGACGAATAGCGCCAGCTTGACCTGCATAACCTCCACCATTAACGTTTACAAATACGTCATAGTTACCTACAGTTTCAGTTAAAGCAAGTGGTTGTTTTACTACTTCACGTAGTGCAGCAAATGGAATGTATTCTTCGATTTCACGACCGTTGATTGTTACGCGACCGTTACCTGGTACTAAACGTACACGAGCAACAGAGCTTTTACGACGACCAGTTCCGTAATATTGTACCTGTGCCAAGATAATAACCTCCTCTTATTAATTATCCGCGAAGTTCGTAAACTTCTGGTTTTTGTGCTTCATGTGGATGTGTTTCACCAGCATACACATGTAATTTTTTGAACATTTGACGGCCTAGGCTACCTTTTGGAAGCATGCCTTTGATTCCTAATTCAAGCATTTTCTCAGAGTAGTTAGTACGCATTTCTAATGCTGTACGTTGTTTCAAACCACCTGGGTGCATGCTGTGACGGTAATAAATTTTATCAGTTAATTTTTTACCTGTTAGTTCGATTTTTGACGCATTGATAAGGATCACGTGATCACCAGTATCAACATGTGGTGTAAAAGTTGGTTTATGTTTACCGCGTAAGATTGATGCTACTTCACTTGCTAAACGACCTAAAGTTTTACCTTCAGCATCGACAACATACCATTTACGCTCTACTTCGTTTGCTTTCGCCATGAAAGTTGTACGCATGAGTTTCCCTCCTAATTTTCATCATCAATTATAAAATTATTTCAACCTTCTATTTCAACACGATTAATTTCCGGGGCTAACCGTGGGGTTAAAATACATACCATATGATATATTATATCTTTAAGCTACTAATGTCAAGAAAATGTTACACCAGGTTTAGTTGTCATAGAAAACGCGCCATAAATATAGTCCTTGCGAAGGCGCAGTTTTCCCTGCACGAGGACGTGATTTGCTTTCTAGAATATCTTTTATAGCATCTGGTTCAATACTGCCTTGTCCTACTTCTAAAAGCGTTCCAACAAGAATACGAACCATATTATACAGAAAGCCACTTCCAACGAATCTAAACACAAGCTGACTATTCTCTTCATACATATCAATCTTATAAATCGTACGGATCTTATCTTCCACTTCTGTCCTCGCTGAACAAAAGCTTGTAAAGTCGTGTGTACCGAGTAAATATGTGATGGCTTTTTTCATTTTCGAGTAGTCTAATGGATAAGGGTAATGGTATGCATAAGAACGAGTGAAAGGATTTCGATCTTCGCCGCGCAAAATATGATAGCGATACTCTTTTGAAGTAACGTCATACCGGGCGTGAAAATGTGCATCAACTTCACATACATTCTTCATTACAATATCATCTGGTAGCATTGAATTCAATGCTTTTTTCCACTTATCACATGGAATATTTAGGTTTGTGTCAAAATGAATGACTTGCCCCTGTGCATGAACATTTGTGTCCGTTCGTCCAGAGGCGTAAATCGGAACTTTTTTGTTATGCATTTTCTCTAAAACGGATTCAATCTCGAGTTGAACAGTTCGCTTATTGGGCTGAACTTGATAACCCGAAAAGTGTGTGCCGTCGTATGCAACTATACATTTTAAACGTTTCATCTTTTCACCAAACAATCTTTACGTTCTAATCAGCACTAAAACAACTGCTACTGCCAGTAGAAGTAAAAGCATAATTGTATCTATGCTTCCCCATTTCAATTGACGATACTTTGTACGCCCTTCTCCGCCTTTATAACCCCTTGCCTCCATGGCAATAGCTAGCTCTTCAGCACGCTTAAATGAACCTATAAATAAAGGAACAAGCAAAGGAACGACAGCTTTCAACCGATCCGTAACAGGACCGCTGCTAAAGTCCACTCCTCGTGCTGTCTGTGCTTTAATAATTTTATCTGTCTCTTCCATCAATGTAGGAATAAAGCGAAGAGAAATGGACATCATTAAAGCTAATTCATGGACAGGAAGCTTGAGCTTTTTAAATGGATTCAACAAGCTTTCCATTCCATCTGTTACTTCAATGGGCGTAGTCGTTAACGTTAGCATCGTCGTAATTAAAATTAAAAACAAGAAGCGTAAGGAAATTAAAATACCTTGAATAAGGCCGCCTTTATAGACAGAAAACCATCCCCATTCAAACAAGAGAGGCCCTTCCTTTGTCATAAAAATGTGCAAAAGAAACGTGATGATAATAATAAATAGAACGGGCTTTAACCCTCTTAAAATAAATGAAACGGGCACTTTACTCATGGCCACTATGGCAAGGGTATACACACCTAAAAAAGCATAGCCGATAGGGTTATTTGCTAAAAACACAATTAATACATATGCAAATACGAGAAGCAGCTTGGCCCGAGGATCCATTCGATGGACAACAGAATGCCCCGGCACATACTTACCAATAATGATTGAGTTCATCATAATCGTTCACCTTGCTGCATAAGGTGCTGCACTTTCTCTACCACTTCAGAAAAGGTAATAACCGTATCCGATGCTTCAAGCTGAAATTTCTCTTGTAGCTTCAGCATAAAGCGAAGCGATTCTGGAACATCCAATCCATATTCTTTTAGCTGCGTATGCTGACCAAACACTTCTCTAGGTGACCCTTTCATCGCAATCGTTCCCTTATTCATCACAATTAGCTCATCAGCGTACATAGCTGCATCTTCCATGCTGTGAGTCACGAGAATCGTCGTCAAGCCTTTTTCTTTATGAAGACGATAAATCATATTCATAATTTCTTGACGGCCTCTAGGGTCCAATCCAGCAGTTGGCTCATCTAAAATTAGCACATTAGGATTCATCGCTAGAATACCTGCTATCGCTACACGACGCATTTGTCCACCACTCAAATCAAAAGGAGATCTGGTGAGAAGGTCTTCTGGCAACCCCACTAACTTGATAAGCTCTCTTGCTTTTTGCCTTGCTTCTTCTTCCAAAACGCCATAATTCATTGGCCCAAAAGCTATATCTTTTTCCACCGTTTCTTCAAAAAGCTGATGTTCTGGAAATTGAAACACTACGCCTACTTGCTGACGAATAGCTTTCAAATTCTTTTCTTTTCGATTGGCTTTAATTGTGCGCTCACCGATTTGAATTTCACCAGCAGTTGGCTTCAATAAAGCATTCAGATGCTGTATGATTGTTGATTTCCCAGAACCAGTATGGCCAATAACAGCCAAAAATGTACCTGATTGAATGCTTAAATTTAAGTCATGTAGAGCAATTCGTTCAAATGGTGTATTAACTTGATAACGATGCTCTACTTCTTTGAATATAATGTCCATAGTTCGTCCACCAAGTCCTCATCTGTTAAATGAATTTTTGATAAAGGAATTCCTACGGAAGCAAAACGATGGCTTAGTTTAACGGAAAACGGCAAGTCTAGTCCAATATCCGTTAACTTGGAACCTAATGCAAATACTTCGCGTGGAGTACCTGTTGCATAGATCTTCCCTTTGTTCATCACAACGACTCTGTCAGCCATTGCTACTTCATCTAAATCGTGGGTAATTGAAATAACCGTCAGTTGTTTTTCTTCTTTTAATTTTCTAACAGTTTCAAGTACTTCAGTTCGTCCAATAGGATCTAACATAGATGTTGCTTCATCTAGAATGATGACAGATGGCTGTACGGCAATTATACCCGCAATGGCCACACGCTGTTTTTGTCCACCTGATAGCTGATGAGGCTCTTGATCCAGAAAAGCACTCATATTGACCATTTCGATTGCTTCAGGTATACGTTTTTCCATAATCTCAAATGGAATCCCGTTGTTTTCAAGCCCAAACGCAATATCATCTTGAACGGTTGAGCCAACAAATTGATTATCTGGATTTTGAAACACCATTCCAATCTGCTTGCGCACATCCCATATTGTTTCTTCAGATAAAAGAGTATCGCCCACTCGAACCGTTCCTTTTTCAGGTAGCAAAAGGCCGTTTAGAATTCGTGCCAGCGTCGATTTACCAGATCCATTATGTCCAGCTATCGCTAACCATTCACCTTTATAAGCAGAGAGAGAAAGGTGATCTAATGTTAGGTCTGCTTCAGGATCGTATCGAAAGCATAAATCTTTTACCTCTAAAGACATTTCTTTCAACGCTATCTTCCTCTCAGCTTTTTCTATTGCAGCATTGCCTACATTGGTTTTTTACGCTATTTACCCGGTTTAAGGTATAAAAAAAGGGCAACGACTAGTTACACACTGTCTCGCCCTTTTCTATCTGTATTAAAAATATTAAACTAATTCAATGATAACCATTGGAGCACCGTCACCACGGCGAGGTCCAACTTTTAAGATACGAGTGTAACCGCCTTGGCGATCTTCGTAGCGAGTAGCGATATCGCTGAATAGTTTTTGTAAAGCGCTTTGACCAGCTTCTTCGTTAGCTACTTCATTACGGATGTAAGATGCAGCTTGACGACGAGCGTGTAGATCTCCACGTTTACCTAAAGTAATCATTTTTTCAACAGTTGAACGTAATTCTTTTGCACGAGCTTCAGTTGTCTCAATGCGTTCACTGATGATTAAATCAGTTGTTAAATCACGAAGAAGCGCCTTGCGTTGTGCGCTTGTACGACCTAATTTACGGTAAGACATGTGAGGTCCCCTCCTTTGTTAAGTAGTTAAACAGGTAGATATAATCAGTCGTCCTTACGTAGACCCAAACCTAATTCTTCAAGTTTAGCTTTAACTTCTTCTAAAGATTTACGGCCTAAGTTACGAACTTTCATCATATCTTCTTCTGTTTTATTAGCAAGCTCTTGTACAGTATTGATGCCTGCTCGTTTTAAGCAGTTGTAAGAACGAACAGATAAATCCAGTTCCTCGATCGTCATCTCTAGAACTTTTTCTTTCTGGTCTTCTTCTTTTTCTACCATGATCTCTGCTTTTTGAGCTTCATCTGTTAAGTTAACGAAGATATTTAAGTGTTCCGTTAGAATCTTTGCACCTAAAGCAACAGCTTTTTCTGGCTCGATGCTACCGTCAGTCCAAACATCCAACGTTAACTTATCGTAATTTGTCATTTGACCAACACGAGTATTTTCTACATAATACGATACGCGAGTAACAGGCGTATAGATTGAGTCAATTGGAAGTACACCAATTGGTTGGTCTTCACGCTTGTTAGCATCGGCAGGATTATAACCTCGACCTGTGCGAGCAGTAAGTCTCATACGGAAATGAGCATCTGACTCAAGTGTTGCAATATGAAGATCTGGATTTAGAACTTCGATATCGCTGTCTGCTTGAATGTCAGCAGCCGTTACTGTACCAGGACCTTTAACATCGATCTCAAGTGTTTTCTCTTCATCAGAGTAAATCTTTAACGCTAACTTTTTAACGTTTAAAATGATGTTTGTTACATCTTCAACAACTCCAGGAACTGTTGAAAATTCATGTAATACACCTTCAATTTGAATAGATGTTACAGCTGCACCAGGGAGTGAGGATAATAGGATACGACGTAAGGAGTTACCCAAAGTAGTACCATATCCACGCTCAAGTGGTTCGACGACGAATTTACCGTACTTTCTATCATCGCTGATTTCTACCGTTTCGATTTTTGGCTTTTCAATCTCTATCAATATAAACCCTCCTTCAAAACGTCGAAACCTCGGCTAGACGGCTGATTTCTCAAATGCCTAACCGAAATTCCCTATTAGACAGTTCCCGAATGTGCACAACAAATGGAAAACATTTCGTTGCATGAATAAATTCTACACCATCATCATTATAGACAACGAAATAGAATCTATACATATTAATTATACACGACGACGTTTTGGTGGGCGGCATCCGTTGTGAGGTACAGGAGTAACATCTTTAATAGCTGTTACTTCTAAACCTGCAGCTTGAAGAGCACGGATAGCTGCTTCACGACCAGCACCAGGGCCTTTAACTGTAACTTCAAGAGTTTTCATTCCGTTATCCATAGAAACTTTTGCAGCAGTTTCAGCAGCCATTTGCGCAGCAAATGGAGTAGATTTACGAGAACCTCTGAAGCCAAGTGCGCCTGCACTAGACCAAGCAATCGCATTACCGTGAACATCTGTAATTGTTACAATAGTGTTGTTAAACGTTGAGCGAATATGAGCTACACCAGCTTCAATATTCTTTTTCACGCGACGTTTACGTGTATTAGTTTTACGTGCCATCTGTTAATGACCTCCCTTACTAATTATTTCTTCTTGTTCGCTACAGTACGGCGTGGGCCTTTACGTGTACGAGCATTGTTTTTACTGTTTTGACCACGAACTGGTAAACTACGACGGTGGCGGATACCACGGTATGAACCAATCTCAATTAAACGTTTGATGTTTAAAGAAACTTCACGACGAAGATCGCCTTCTACTTTATAGCTATCTAAAATATCACGAATTTTACCTAATTCTTCTTCTGTTAAGTCACGAACGCGAGTATCTTCAGAAACTCCAGCTTCAGCTAGAACTTTTTCAGCAGTTGGACGACCAATACCGAAAATGTATGTTAATGAAATTACTACACGCTTGTCACGAGGAATATCAACACCAGCAATACGTGCCATATGAATAGTGCACCTCCTTATTGATTAACCTTGTTTTTGTTTATGCTTAGGGTTTTCACAAATTACCATTACTTTACCTTTTCTACGGATAACTTTACATTTTTCGCAGATTGGTTTAACTGATGGTCTGACTTTCATGTTTCATACCTCCTTGATAGTACGGAGTGCATAGGTTTTATTTGAAACGGTACGTAATTCTACCGCGAGTTAAATCGTATGGTGACAATTCTACAGTTACTTTATCACCAGGTAAGATTCGAATGAAATGCATGCGAATTTTCCCTGATACGTGAGCAAGTACTGTATGACCATTTTCTAATTCTACCTTGAACATAGCGTTAGGTAAAGTCTCAGCAACTGTACCTTCAACTTCAATTACATCGTCTTTTGCCATTAAAGTGCTCTCCTTTCTTTGAAACAGTAACAAGCTATCATTAAACGACTTAAAAAGAACCTGTTCTGAACATCCGGAGATCGTAATCATTAAATTCAAGATGATTGACGCTAATATACATCTTTACCATTTTAACAGCAATTCAGACGAAAAACGATCATCGTGAATTTAGATAATTACTGTTTACTGTCCAGTGCATCTAGCGAGGAATGGATAGAGATAACATCCTTTAACATTACAATGCTGTCAGAATTTCATATCCCGTCTCAGTAATTGCAATAGTATGTTCGAAGTGCGCACACATTTTACCATCCACTGTCACAACTGTCCAGTTATCAGGTAATGTTTTTACATATCGCATACCAGCATTCACCATTGGCTCAACTGCCAATACCATGCCTGGACGTAGACGCGGTCCTTTATTCGGTGGACCATAATGAGGTACTTGCGGATCTTCATGTAAGTCTTTGCCGACGCCATGGCCAACATATTCTCTTACAATCGAAAAGTTACGTGATTCTGCGTACTGTTGAATAGCATGTGAAATATTCGACAAACGCTCACCCGGCTTCGCTTCTGCTAATCCTTTGTAGAGAGATTGCTCAGTCACATCAAGCAGCTCTTGATTTTCTAATGAAATCTTTCCTACTCCATATGTCCAAGCTGAGTCACCGTGATAGCCACCGAATTTAGCTCCGATGTCTAAACTGATGATATCTCCTTCATTAAGCTTGCGTTCTCCCGGAATACCATGAACTAATTCTTCATTCACAGAAGCACATACACTGCCGCGAAAACCATTATACCCTTTAAAAGACGGAATTGCATCATGTTGACGAATAAAATTTTCAGCAATTGCATCCAATTCTATAGTCGTAATACCTGGAGCGATATGTTTTTTTAACTCTTGATGAGTTAAAGCCACGATTCGTCCAGCTTCACGCATGACCTCAATTTCCTCTGGTGTCTTGCAAATGATCATTGCTTAACCCCAGCAAGTAATTGACGAACATCCTCAAACACAATGTTAATATCTTGATTACCATTAATATTGCGTAGATAACCTTTTTCTTGATAGAAATCAAGTAGAGGTTGAGATTGTTTAACATTAACTGAAAGTCTAGTTGAAACCGTCTCAGCATTGTCATCTGCACGTTGGTAAAGCTCTCCGCCACATTTGTCACAAACTCCTTCTTTCGCAGGAGGATTGAATACTAAGTGGTAAGTAGCTCCGCAATCTTTACAAATGCGGCGTCCAGTAAGACGCTCCATTAAAATGCTTTGATCTACATCAATATTAATCACATAATCAATTTGCTTGTTTAGTTCTTTTGTAATTGTTTCAAGAGCTTCTGCTTGGGCTACTGTTCTTGGGAAGCCATCAAGTAAAAAGCCGTTTTCACAATCTTGTTTGTTTAAACGCTCGCGCACAATTCCAATTGTTACTTCATCAGGAACAAGGTTACCTTGGTCCATAAATGATTTAGCTTTTAAACCTAGTTGCGTTCCTTCTTTAATTGCAGCTCGGAACATATCTCCTGTTGAGATATGAGGGATATCGTAATGCTCAACGATTTTTTCTGCTTGAGTACCTTTCCCAGCACCAGGAAGGCCCATTAACACTAAATTCATTTCTTGCTTCCCCCTCAGTATCTTATCCGTTTAATGGGAAAGCAGCCTGCCCCCCACTAAACAGCTTTACTTAATAAATCCCTTATAATGGCGTTTCACTAATTGACTCTCAAGCTGTTTCATTGTCTCAAGAGCTACACCGACAACAATTAACAAACTAGTACCGCCGATCTGAGCAGATGATGGTAGGTTCGCAATTTTGATGAACAGAACCGGCAACACAGCAATTAACGCAAGGAATATCGAACCGATTAATGTCAGACGATATAACACTTTCGTTAAATAAGCTTGTGTGCTTTTACCAGGACGAATGCCTGGGATGTAGCCACCTTGCTTTTTCAAGTTCTCTGCTACTTGTTCAGGGTTAACTTGAACAAATGTATAGAAGTAACAAAAAGCAATGATTAACGCTACATACACTATCATACCAATTGGCTTAGTATAGTCAAATGTATTCTGAATCCACGTCGTTACATCATTTGGACCGAAAAATGATGCAATTGTTGGTGGTGTGATAATAAATGAAACTGCAAAGATAACAGGAATAACCCCAGCAGCATTTACTTTTAACGGTAAATGAGTGGATTGACCTCCAACAGGATTACGACCAGCTGAACCCTTTGCATATTGAATAGGAATTTTTCGTAGCGCTTGTTGGAAGTAAATAACCCCAACAATAATAGCTAAAACTGCAATCGCAATTAAAACTACCGTTACGATACGAATGAATAATTGATCCCCAACGTCTTCAAATTGCTGTGCATAAATTTGATTTAATGTTGTCGGAATACCAGCTGCAATCCCAGCAAAGATAATGATAGAAATACCATTACCTACGCCTTTTGCAGTAATCTGTTCTCCTAACCACATTAAGAAGGCAGTACCTGCCGTTAACACTGTAGCAATTAGAAGATACGTAGAAATTCCTGGATTAGCGATCAATTGTCCGCCCGAAATATTGTTGAATCCTATAGACATACCTAAAGCCTGGATAAATCCAAGCACAATTGTTCCATAACGAGTTACTTGAGCTAATTTACGGCGCCCAACATCTCCCTGCTTTGACCATTCTGTAAACTTAGGTACAACATCCATCTGCAATAATTGGACGATGATGGATGCTGTAATATAAGGCATAATGCCCATAGCAAGAATGGAGAAGTTTTTTAACGCGCCGCCGCCAAATGTATTCAGAACTCCGAATACATTTAACCCATCTTGCAATTTTAGTACATCCGTATTAACACTTGGTACAGGAATAAATGTACCAATTCGGAAGACAATTAACATTAACAAAGTGAAAAAGATTTTTTGTCTTATTTCACGCACGCGCATTAAATTGGAGATTGTTTGAAACATTAGATCACCTCAACTGTACCGCCAGCAGCTTCGATAGCTTCTTTAGCAGTTGAAGAGAATTTAGCAGCTTTAACAGTTAGCTTAGAGTTTAATGTACCGTTTCCTAGTACTTTAACGCCAGCTTTTGCTTTGCTTACTAAACCAGTTTCGATTAATAATTCTGGTGTTACTTCAGTTCCATCTTCAAAACGGTTAAGAGCTTCTAAATTAACGATCGCGTATTCTTTGCGATTGATATTAGTGAACCCACGTTTTGGAAGACGACGGAATAAAGGAGTTTGACCACCTTCGAAGCCAGGTCTTACGCCACCGCCAGAGCGAGCGTTTTGCCCTTTGTGACCTTTACCTGAAGTCTTTCCGTTACCTGAACCAGTACCACGACCTACACGGTTACGTACTTTACGTGAACCTTCAGCTGGTTTCAATTCATGAAGTTTCATTCCGGAGCACCTCCTTAGAGTGACAATTTATACTTATTGCTCTTTTACTGTAACAAGGTGAGCTACTTTGTTAATCATTCCGCGAATTGCAGGATTATCGTCTTGAACGACAGTTTGATTTAACTTACGTAGGCCAAGTGTACGAACAGTTACACGTTGATCTTCTGGACGACCAATTACGCTACGAGTAAGGGTAATTGCTAGTTTGTTTGCCATTCTATATCCCTCCCTTATCCTAACAGTTCTTCTACAGTCTTGCCACGTAGTTTTGCAACATCTTCAGCACGTTTTAGATTAGCTAAACCGTTAAGAGTTGCACGTACCATGTTGATTGGAGTGTTTGAACCTAAAGATTTAGATAGAATATCACTTACTCCACCCAATTCTAGTACCGCACGAACTGGGCCACCAGCGATAACTCCTGTACCTTCAGAAGCAGGTTTTAAGAAAATTTGACCTGCACCAAATTGTCCAAGGATTTCGTGTGGAATAGTTGTACCAACCATAGGTACAGTAATTAAGTTTTTCTTCGCATCTTCAATTGCTTTACGGATTGCATCTGGTACCTCTTGTGCTTTACCAGTACCGAATCCAACGTGACCGTTTTTGTCACCAACTACAACTAATGCAGCGAAGCGGAAACGACGTCCACCTTTCACAACTTTAGCTACGCGGTTAACGGTAACAACACGTTCTTCAAGCTCTAATTTATTTGGATCAATACGACGCATGATTTTCCCTCCTTTTACAATTAGAATTGTAATCCAGCTTCACGAGCAGCGTCAGCTAATGCTTTAACACGGCCATGATATAAATAACCGCCACGGTCGAATACTACTTCGTTTACACCTTTTTCTACTGCGCGTTTAGCGACTAATTCGCCAACTTTGATAGCAGCTTCAGTGTTACCAGTGCTTTCTAAAGTCAGGTCTTTATCTAACGTTGAAGCACTTGCGATTGTTACTGAATTTAAATCGTCGATAACTTGTGCGTAAATATGTTGATTAGAACGGAACACGTTTAAACGCGGACGAGTTGCAGTTCCAGATAACTTCGCACGAACACGAGCATGTCTTTTTTTACGAACTTTGTTTTTATCAAGCTTCGTGATCATTTCGGGCACTCCTTTCTTTTACCTAACCGGCATTACTTCTTAGCAGTTTTACCTTCTTTACGACGTACATATTCGCCTTCGTAACGAATACCTTTACCTTTGTAAGGCTCTGGTGGACGAACGTCACGAATATTTGCAGCTAATGCACCTACGCGTTCTTTATCAATACCTTTAATAACGATCTTAGTTTGAGAAGGAACTTCGATTTCGATTCCTGTTTCAGGAGTAATCTCAACTGGGTGAGAGTATCCAACGCTCAATACTAATTTGCTACCAGATTTTTGTGCACGGTAACCTACACCGACTAATTCTAAACCACGTTCGAATCCTTTAGTAACACCTTCAACCATGTTACCTAAAAGGCTACGAGTAGTTCCGTGAAGAGCGCGGTGCTCTTTATTGTCGCTAGGACGATTAACAACTAATACGTTGTCTTCAACTTTAATTTCGATTTCAGGGTGGAATGTACGAGTTAATTCACCCTTTGGTCCTTTTACAGTTACAGTGTTGCTCTCGTTCGTAACTGTAACACCTGCTGGAAGTTCTAAAGGCTTTTTACCAACACGTGACATAGTTACACCTCCATTCACATTTAAAACTTATTACCAAACGTACGCTAATACTTCTCCACCAGTTTGCTTTTGACGAGCTTCTTTGTCAGTTAAAACACCTTGAGAAGTAGAAACGATTGCGATACCTAAACCGTTAAGTACACGTGGTACTTCGTTAGTTTTTGCATAAACACGTAGACCAGGTTTACTGATACGTTTTAAGCCTGTAATTACACGTTCGTTATTTGAACCGTATTTTAAGAAGATACGGATAATACCTTGTTTGTTGTCTTCGATGTATTCTACATCACGTACGAAACCCTCACGCTTAAGGATTTCTGCAATTTGCTTCTTAATGTTAGAAGCAGGAACTTCAATTTTCTCATGACGAACCATGTTCGCATTGCGGATACGAGTTAGTAAATCTGCAATAGGATCAGTCATTACCATATTAATTTACCTCCTTCCCAAACTTGGGTTTTACCAACTAGCTTTTTTAACACCAGGAATTTGACCTTTATAAGCAAGCTCACGGAAACAAATACGGCAAAGCTTGAATTTACGTAGTACTGAGTGTGGACGTCCACAACGTTCGCAACGTGTATACTCTTGTACTTGGAATTTTTGCTGGCGTTTTTGCTTCGCAATCATTGATTTTTTAGCCACATTTTCGCCTCCTCTGCTTAACGTTGGCAGTTATTACTTCTGGAATGGCATACCGAACTGAGTTAAAAGCTCACGAGCTTCTTCATCAGTGTTTGCTGTTGTAACAATAACGATATCCATACCACGAACTTTAGTTACTTTATCATAATCGATCTCTGGGAAGATCAATTGTTCTTTAACACCTAACGTGTAGTTTCCACGACCATCAAATGCTTTTTTAGATACCCCACGGAAATCACGCACACGTGGAAGTGATACTGATACTAGTTTATCGAAGAATTCGTACATACGCTCGCCGCGTAAAGTAACTTTCGCACCGATTGGCATACCTTCACGAAGACGGAAACCAGCGATAGATTTTTTCGCACGAGTTACAACAGGTTTTTGACCAGTGATTTCAGCTAGTTCTTCAACAGCGTTATCTAAAGCTTTTGAGTTAGAAACAGCATCACCGATACCCATGTTGATTACGATCTTGTCGATTTTTGGCACTTGCATTACAGATTCATAATTAAACTTGCTAACTAGAGCAGGAGTAATCTCTTTTGTAAATTTCTCTTTAAGACGGTTCATGTGAACTAAACCTCCCTTCACATTTCATTAATTATTTATCTAAAGTTTCACCAGATTTTTTTGCTACACGTACCTTTTTGCCATCGATAACTTGGTACCCAACACGAGTTGGCTCACCAGATTTAGGATCCAACGGCATTACGTTTGATACGTGGATAGGTGCCTCTTGGCTAACGATTCCACCTTGTGGATTTACTTGAGAAGGTTTAGAGTGTTTTTTAACAACGTTCACGCCTTCAACAAGTACACGGTCTTTCTTTGGGAAAGCTGCAAGTACTTCACCTTGCTTACCTTTGTCTTTACCAGAGATAACCACTACTTTGTCGCCCTTTTTAACATGCATCCTATTCGCACCTCCTTAAAAGGCATTTTGTATTTGTTCTATATATCAATTAGATAACTTCTGGAGCTAATGATACGATCTTCATGAAGTTGTTATCACGTAATTCACGAGCAACTGGTCCGAAGATACGAGTACCACGTGGTCCTTTGTCGTCACGGATGATTACGCAAGCATTTTCGTCGAAACGGATGTAAGAACCGTCAGTACGGCGAACACCACTTTTTGTACGTACAACAACAGCTTTAACAACGTCACCTTTTTTAACAACGCCTCCTGGTGTTGCTTGTTTCACCGTACAAACGATAACATCACCAATGTTTGCTGTCTTGCGACCTGAACCACCAAGTACTTTAATAGTAAGTACCTCACGTGCACCAGAGTTGTCTGCAACTTTTAAACGAGATTCTTGTTGAATCATGTACGAAACCTCCCTTCGGATGAATCATTCTTATCCGATCTATCTTAACTATTAGATGATAACAGCTTTTTCTACAACTTCTACTAGACGGAAACGTTTAGTAGCTGATAACGGACGAGTTTCCATGATCTTCACGATATCGCCTAGTTGAGCTGTATTGTTTTCATCGTGAGCTTTGAATTTCTTTGAGTATTTTACACGCTTGCCATAAAGCGAATGCTTTTTGTAAGTTTCAACAAGAACAGTAACAGTCTTATCCATTTTGTCAGAAACTACGCGGCCAGTGTAAACTTTACGTTGGTTGCGTTCACTCATTCTGAAAGCCTCCTCTCAGACTTAATTATTTATTAGCAGCAATCTCTCTTTCACGAACTACAGTTTTCATACGAGCGATCGATTTGCGCACTTCGCGAATACGAGTAGTATTCTCTAATTGTCCAGTCGCTAATTGGAAACGAAGGTTAAACAACTCTTCTTTTAAAGCCTTAACTTTTTGTTCAATTTCAGCAGTGGTAAGGTCACGAATTTCATTAGCTTTCATTAGAATCACCACCAATTTCTTCACGTTTTACAAACTTACATTTTACAGGTAGCTTGTGTGCAGCTAAACGTAAAGCTTCACGTGCAACCTCTTCAGATACACCTGAAATTTCAAACATTACTTTTCCAGGTTTAACAACTGCTACCCAACCTTCAGGAGCACCTTTACCAGAACCCATTCGGACTTCTAGAGGCTTAGCAGTATAAGGTTTAGAAGGGAAAATTTTAATCCATACTTTACCGCCACGTTTCATGTAACGAGTCATTGCGATACGAGCAGCTTCGATTTGACGGTTTGTAATCCAAGAAGCTTCAGTAGCTTGTAAACCGAATTCACCGAAATGTACTTCCGTACCACCTTTAGCGCGTCCACGCATTTTTCCGCGGTGTTCGCGACGATATTTAACGCGTTTTGGTAATAACATAATTATTTTCCTCCTTCCTCAGTTTTCTTTTTAGTAGGAAGAACCTCTCCACGATAGATCCATACTTTCACACCAAGTTTACCATAAGTAGTATCTGCTTCAGCGTGAGCATAGTCAATATCAGCGCGAAGTGTATGAAGTGGAACTGTACCTTCACTGTAATATTCAGAACGAGCAATATCAGCTCCGCCTAAACGACCAGATACCATTGTTTTGATACCTTGTGCGCCAGCACGCATACTACGTTGGATAGCTTGCTTTTGAGCACGACGGAATGATACACGGTTCTCAAGTTGGCGAGCGATGTTTTCAGCTACTAGTTTAGCATCTAAATCAGCTCGTTTAATTTCAAGGATGTTAATGTGTACACGCTTGCCTGTTAATTGGTTAAGAGCTTTACGAAGTGATTCTACTTCAGTACCACCTTTACCAATTACCATACCAGGTTTTGCAGTGTGGATCGTTACGTTTAAGCGGTTAGCAGCGCGTTCGATTTCAACTTTAGAAACAGCTGCATCGTTTAAACGTTTAGCGATATATTCACGTACTTTTAAGTCTTCATGTAATAAGTCAGCGTAGTCTTTGCCAGCGAACCATCTTGATTCCCAATCACGGATGACACCGACGCGAAGACCGACCGGATTTACCTTTTGACCCATGAATTATCCCTCCTTCTTTTCTGATACCACGATTGTGATGTGGCTTGTGCGCTTGTTAATTTGGCTTGCACGTCCCATAGCGCGTGGACGGAAACGTTTTAAAGTTGGACCTTCGTTAACAAAAGCGTCAGTAATAACTAAATTGTTAGCGTCCATTTCATAATTGTGTTCTGCATTGGCAATAGCAGATTTTAATACTTTCTCAACGACTGGAGAAGCAGCCTTTGGCGTGTGAAGTAGCACTGCTAGCGCTTCACCCACTTGCTTACCTCGAATTAAATCTACAACTAAACGAACTTTACGAGGAGCAATACGTACTGTTCTCGCGACAGCTTTAGCTTGCATTTAAAAGCCTCCTCTCATATTAGCGTCTTGTTTTCTTATCATCACTTGCGTGACCTTTGTAAGTACGAGATGGTGCGAATTCACCAAGTTTGTGACCTACCATGTCTTCAGTAACATAAACTGGTACATGTTTACGACCGTCATATACAGCAATTGTATGACCAATGAACTGAGGGAAGATAGTTGAACGACGAGACCAAGTTTTTACTACTTGCTTGCTGTCAGTTTCGTTTAACTTCTCAATTTTGTTGATTAAATGGTCATCTACAAAAGGTCCTTTCTTTAAGCTGCGACCCATAAATGAACCTCCCTTCGTGATTGTCCTACGGTTCGTTTGAACCGTAGCTCAATCCCGTTATTTTTTACGACGACGAACGATAAATTTATCGGATTTGTTTTTCTTCTTACGAGTTTTGTAACCAAGTGTTGGTTTGCCCCATGGACTCATTGGAGACTTACGTCCGATTGGAGAACGTCCTTCACCACCACCGTGTGGGTGATCGTTAGGGTTCATTACAGAACCACGTACAGTTGGACGGATACCTAACCAACGAGAACGACCGGCTTTACCGATGTTGATTAACTCGTGTTGTTCGTTACCAACTTGACCTACAGTTGCACGACAAGTTGCAAGGATCATGCGTACTTCACCAGAAGTTAAACGTACTAATACGTATTTACCTTCTTTACCAAGTACTTGAGCAGATGTACCTGCAGAACGAACTAATTGTCCACCTTTACCAGGTTTCAATTCGATGTTGTGTACTACTGTACCAACAGGAATGTTAGCTAAAGGAAGCGCGTTACCTACTTTAATGTCAGCTTCAGGACCTGACATAACTTCTAAACCTACTTTTAGGTTTTTAGGAGCAAGGATGTAACGTTTTTCACCATCAGCATAATGAATTAATGCGATGTTAGCTGAACGGTTTGGATCATATTCGATTGTAGCAACGCGTCCAGGTATTCCATCTTTATCGCGTTTAAAATCGATGATACGGTATTGACGCTTGTGCCCACCACCTTGGTGACGAACAGTCAATTTACCTTGGTTGTTACGACCACCTTTTCTCTTGACAGGTGCAAGTAACGATTTTTCTGGTTTGTCAGTAGTAATTTCAGCGAAATCAGAAACTGACATACCACGACGACCATTTGAGGTTGGTTTATACTTTTTAATCGCCATCTCAATTTCCCTCCTTCTCTAGTAATCTTAAGCTTCGAAGAATTCGATTTCGTTGCTCTCTTGAGTTAGTGTTACTACCGCTTTACGACGACGGTTAGTAAGACCACTGTAGCGACCTACACGCTTGAATTTACCTTTGTAGTTCATGATGTTTACTTTTTCAACTTTTACGTCAAAGATTTTTTCGATAGCATCTTTAACCTCAGTTTTATTAGCTCTTACATCAACATCAAACGTATATTTTTTCTCAGCCATTAAGTCTGTTGAACGTTCTGTAATTACGGGGCGCTTAATAATATCACGAGGATCTTTCATTATGCAAGCACCTCCTCTACTTTTTCAACTGCGTCTTTAGTGATTACAAGCTTATCATGGTTCATAACGTCTAATACGCTTAAACCATTAGCTGCAACAACTGTTACACCAGGAATATTACGTGCTGAAAGTGCAACATTTTCGTTAAGATCAGCAGTTACTACTAATGCTTTGCGTTCTACTGTTAGGTTTTTAAGAACTGCTACCATTTCTTTTGTTTTTGGAGCGTCAAAAGAAAGAGCTTCAAGAACAACGATGCTGTTATCTTGAGCTTTAGTTGATAATGCAGACTTAATTGCTAAACGACGAACTTTTTTAGGTAATTTGTAGCTATAGCTTCTTGGAACTGGACCAAATACTACGCCACCACCACGCCATTGTGGAGAACGGATAGATCCTTGACGAGCACGACCAGTACCTTTTTGACGCCATGGCTTACGGCCACCGCCTCTTACTTCAGAACGATTTTTAACTTTAGAAGTACCTTGACGTTGAGATGCGCGTTGCATTACGATCGCGTCGAAAAGTACTTTATTGTTTGGTTCGATACCGAAAACGGCATCTTGAAGTTCGATCTCTCCAACGTTTTCACCGTTTTGGTTAAACAATGCTACTTTTGGCATTGGTTATTCCTCCTTTCTCGAAGAATTATTATTTAGATTTAACTGCAGATTTAACAGTAACTAGAGATTTTCTAGCTCCTGGCACGTTACCTTTTACTAATAAAAGATTGCGTTCTGCGTCAACTTTAACGATTGATAAGTTTTGCACAGTGATGCGCTCTCCACCCATGCGTCCTGGTAATAATTTACCTTTGAATACGCGGTTTGGAGCTACAGGACCCATTGAACCTGGGCGACGGTGGTAGCGAGAACCATGAGACATAGGTCCGCGAGATTGTCCGTGGCGTTTAATAGCACCTTGGAAACCTTTACCTTTTGAGATTCCTGTTACATCAATTACATCGCCTTCTGCGAAAATATCAACCTTGACTTCTTGACCAACTTCATATGCTGAAGCGTCCACACCGCGTAACTCACGGATGAAGCGCTTAGGAGCAGTATTAGCTTTAGTAGCATGTCCTTTTGCAGGTTTGTTAGATAGTTTTTCACGGATATCTTCGAAACCTAATTGGATTGCTTCGTAACCGTCTGTCTCAGCGTTTTTAACTTGAAGTACTACGTTAGCAGAAGCTTCAATTACTGTTACTGGGATCAAGTCACCATTTTCAGCAAATACTTGAGTCATACCGATCTTTCTTCCTAAGATTCCTTTGGCCATTAGTCACACCTCCTAAGTATCTTTTCATTCTTTATTTTAAATTAAAGTTTAATTTCGATATCTACACCAGATGGTAAGTCTAAACGCATTAATGAATCAACAGTTTGTGGTGTTGGATTCACGATATCAATTAAGCGTTTATGCGTGCGCATTTCGAACTGCTCACGAGAATCTTTATATTTGTGTACTGCACGTAGAATTGTATAAATTGATTTTTCAGTCGGTAATGGAATCGGACCAGATACAGCCGCACCAGAACGTTTTGCAGTTTCTACGATTTTCTCAGCAGATTGATCAAGAATTCTGTGATCATATGCTTTTAAACGAATGCGAATTTTTTCTTTTGCCATTATTTTCCCTCCTTTTTCGCCTATTTTACAATAGACATTCTCCGCGGAAATTTCCCCACACTCGCCATGGCAAAGCGGCCGGGTGTGTCGGCAACCTTCCGCATCATCGCAGTCAAAGACCAACATTTTTATTATACTAAAAATGGGTTCATATTGCAACAATAAAGTTAAAAAACTTTTTTATGTGTCGCACACTTTTTTCATTATATATAAAAGGAGATCATTTTGCAAGTGTAATAGTAAAAACTATCTTTACCTTTTATCACCAAATAAAAAAGGGAGTAGGTTACCCTACTCCCTTTACTGAAACGAGAAATTACTCGCTGATTTTAGCTACAACGCCAGCGCCTACTGTACGTCCACCTTCACGGATTGAGAATTTAGTACCTTCTTCAATCGCGATTGGAGCGATAAGTTCAACAGTCATTTCGATGTTGTCGCCAGGCATTACCATTTCTACGCCTTCAGGTAAGTTACAAATACCAGTTACATCAGTTGTACGGAAGTAGAACTGTGGACGGTAGTTTGTGAAGAATGGAGTGTGACGTCCACCTTCGTCTTTAGAAAGAACGTATACTTCAGCAGTAAATTTAGTGTGTGGAGTGATTGAGCCTGGTTTAGCTAATACTTGTCCACGTTGGATTTCTTCACGTGCTACACCACGAAGTAAAGCACCGATGTTGTCGCCAGCTTCAGCATAGTCAAGAAGCTTACGGAACATTTCTACACCTGTTACAGTAGTAGATTTTGGCTCTTCAGTTAAACCGATGATGTCGATAACGTCACCAACTTTAACTTGTCCACGCTCTACACGACCTGTAGCAACTGTACCACGACCAGTGATTGAGAATACGTCCTCAACTGGCATCATGAATGGTTTTTCAGTGTCACGTTCTGGAGTTGGGATGTACTCATCAACAGCGTCCATAAGCTCGATGATTTTAGCCTCCCAATCAGCTTCGCCTTCAAGAGCTTTAAGAGCAGAACCTTTGATTACTGGTACATCGTCACCAGGGAAGTCGTATTCAGAAAGAAGGTCACGTACTTCCATTTCTACTAATTCAAGTAGCTCTTCGTCGTCTACCATGTCACATTTGTTTAAGAATACAACTAGGTAAGGTACACCTACTTGACGAGAAAGAAGGATGTGCTCACGAGTTTGTGGCATTGGACCATCAGCAGCAGATACTACTAAGATACCGCCATCCATTTGAGCAGCACCAGTGATCATGTTTTTAACATAGTCAGCATGTCCTGGGCAGTCAACGTGTGCATAGTGACGAGTGTCAGTTTCATACTCAACGTGTGCAGTTGAGATTGTGATTCCACGCTCGCGCTCTTCTGGAGCAGCGTCGATCATGTCGTAAGCCATTGCTGCACCTTTACCACTTTTCTTAGCAAGAACAGTAGTGATAGCAGCTGTTAAAGTTGTTTTACCATGGTCAACGTGACCAATTGTACCGATATTGGCATGTGTTTTTGAACGGTCGAATTTTTCCTTAGCCATTCGAAAATCCTCCTTAAAATTCATGTAGTTTATGTTTTATGAGGCCGTGAAAGGGAATGAGCTCCTCTTTCACAGCGTACATAAGTAGTTATACTTCAATAAAGAGTGAAAATCAATTATTCACCTTTATTTTTTTTAATAATTTCTTCTGAAATTGATTTAGGAACTTCTTCGTAGTGATCGAAGTGCATAGAATATGTTCCGCGACCTTGAGTGTTTGAACGTAATGCAGTTGCATAACCAAACATTTCAGAAAGTGGAACGAATGCACGTACAACTTGAGCGTTACCGCGTGCTTCCATACCTTCTACACGTCCACGACGAGACGTAACGTCACCCATGATATCTCCTAAGTATTCGTCAGGGATAACAACTTCAACCTTCATCATTGGTTCAAGGATAGCTGGGTTACATTTTGATACTGCGTTTTTAAGAGCCATAGAAGCGGCAATTTTAAACGCCATCTCACTTGAGTCAACGTCATGGTAAGATCCATCAACTAAAGCAGCTTTGATATCGATTAATGGATAACCAGCAAGAACACCGTTTTGTAATGCATCTTCAAGACCAGCTTGAACTGCAGGGATGTATTCACGTGGAACTACACCACCAACGATTTTGTTCTCAAATTCAAAGCCTTTTCCTTCTTCGTTAGGTTCGAACTCAATCCAAACGTGACCGAATTGTCCACGACCACCAGATTGACGAGCGAATTTACCTTCAACTTTCGCACCAGCGCGGAAAGTTTCACGGTAAGCTACTTGAGGAGCACCAACGTTTGCTTCTACTTTGAATTCGCGACGCATACGGTCAACGATGATATCAAGGTGAAGTTCACCCATACCAGAGATGATGATTTGACCAGTCTCTGTATTAGTTTCCGCACGGAAAGTTGGATCTTCTTCTTGTAACTTTTGAAGAGCTGTAGTCATTTTATCTTGGTCAGCTTTTGATTTTGGCTCAACAGATAAAGAGATAACTGGCTCTGGGAATTCCATAGACTCAAGAATTACAAGACTCTTTTCGTCACATAGAGTATCACCAGTAGAAGTATCTTTTAATCCTACAGCTGCCGCGATATCTCCAGCGTATACTTCAGAAATCTCTTCACGAGAGTTAGCATGCATTTGTAGGATACGACCTACACGCTCACGCTTACCTTTTGTAGAGTTTTTGATGTATGAACCAGAGCTTAGTACACCAGAATACACACGGAAGAATGTTAATTTACCAACATAAGGGTCCGTCATAACTTTGAACGCTAATGCTGAGAAAGGAGCGTTGTCGCTAGACTCACGCGTAACTTCTTCTTCTGTGTCAGGTACGATACCTTGGATTGCTGGTACATCAACTGGAGATGGTAGGTAATCAATTACCGCATCTAGCATTAATTGTACACCTTTGTTTTTGAATGCTGAACCACAGATAACTGGGTAGAATTCAACGTCACAAGTACCTTTACGGATACCAGCTTTTAGTTCTTCAACTGTAAGCTCGCCTTCGTCTAAGTACTTCATCATTAATTCTTCGTCAAGTTCTGCAACAGCTTCTACTAGGCTTGCACGGTATTCTTCAGCTTGCTCTTTGTATTCCTCAGGAATTTCACGAGATTCTGAACGAGTACCTAAGTCATCTTCGTAGAAGTATGCTTTCATTTCCACAAGGTCAATGATTGCTTCGAAGTCATCTTCAGCACCGATTGGCAACTGAATTGGGTGAGCATTTGCACCTAAACGATCGTGGATCGTTTTTACAGAGTACAAGAAGTCAGCACCAATTTTGTCCATTTTGTTAACGAATACGACACGGGGAACACCGTACGTAGTCGCTTGACGCCATACTGTTTCTGTTTGAGGCTCAACACCAGATTGAGCATCAAGAACTGCCACAGCGCCATCAAGTACACGTAATGAACGCTCAACTTCAACAGTGAAGTCTACGTGTCCAGGAGTATCGATGATGTTAACGCGGTGACCTTTCCAAGAAGCAGTTGTCGCAGCAGACGTGATAGTGATACCACGTTCTTGCTCTTGCTCCATCCAGTCCATTTGTGAAGCTCCTTCATGAGTTTCACCAATTTTATGGATACGGCCAGTATAATAAAGAACACGCTCAGTTGTTGTTGTTTTACCAGCATCAATGTGAGCCATGATCCCAATATTACGAGTGTTTTCTAAGGAGAACTCTCTTGCCATCTTAGGTATTTCTCCTTCCATATTATAATTTGTTTTTTAAAAAGTTTCGTTAAAAGATTACCAACGGTAATGAGCAAATGCTTTATTAGCTTCTGCCATTTTGTGAGTATCTTCACGTTTCTTAACTGCAGCACCAGTGTTGTTAGCTGCATCAAGGATTTCGTTAGCTAAACGCTCTTCCATCGTTTTTTCTCCACGAAGACGAGCATAGTTTACTAACCAACGAAGACCTAAAGTAGTACGACGCTCTGGGCGTACTTCTACAGGAACTTGGTAGTTAGAACCCCCTACACGGCGTGCTCTAACTTCTAGTACAGGCATGATGTTTTTAAGAGCTTGGTCGAATACTTCCATAGCTTCTTTACCACTGCGCTCTTGTACTAAATCGAATGCTCTATAAAGAATAGCTTGTGACTTACCGCGCTTTCCATCAAGCATCATTTTGTTGATTAAGCGAGATACAAGCTTAGAATTGTAAATCGGATCTGGTAATACGTCTCTTTTTGCAACAGGTCCCTTACGTGGCATTCTACTTCCTCCTTTCACTTTTAAAAGTTTATCTATTAATTGTTAAGCTATTATTTTTTAGCTGCTTTTGGTCGCTTAGTACCATATTTAGAACGACCTTGCATACGGCCATCCACACCAGCAGTATCAAGTGCACCACGTACGATATGGTAACGTACCCCTGGTAAATCTTTTACACGTCCACCGCGGATAAGTACCACGCTGTGTTCTTGTAAGTTGTGACCAATACCTGGGATATAAGCTGTTACCTCGATACCGTTTGTTAAACGTACACGAGCATATTTACGAAGAGCCGAGTTCGGTTTCTTCGGTGTCATAGTACCCACACGTGTACATACACCACGTTTTTGTGGAGAAGATTGGTTAGTTTGAGCTTTTTTGAAGCTGTTGTAACCTCTGTTTAAAGCAGGTGAGTCAGATTTTTTACCTTTACTCACACGACCATTACGGATTAATTGGTTAATAGTAGGCATTTAATTTTTCCTCCTTTCGCCTTTTGTAAGACCACACATCCAGGTGGTTCATTTTTTAGCAAAAAACAAAGTCTTTGAAACTAAAAGTTCAAAAACGTGTTAACTAATAATTGCAACAGTTGCAGCGTTAACTTCTATCCTACAAGCTTGACCAAGCTTTCGCATAGAAGGGACATACGTATACGGAACGTTTTCTTGCTGTGCCGTTTTTGCCACAATGGATGTGACATAAAAATCAGCGTCTTCAGCAATGATGATTTCCTTTACTGTACCTTTTTTTAATGCTTTCACCGTCTGCTTTGTTCCTACAATAATATGATCAGCCTGTAATACTTTTTCATAAGACATTATCATATCCTCCAAAGTAACAGGTAGTTTATAGGAGCACCTTTGATATAGTATCATTCCCTAGAATGGATGTCAACTAACGTTTCGTAGTTTTTTTAAAAAACATCCATTCTAGAGTAATGATTTTATAATTAGTCGATTGTTACCGTTTCTTCAGCTTGGTTTTTGATCGGTTCAGCATTACGATATCTCGTCATACCTGTACCAGCCGGAACTAGCTTACCAATGATAACATTCTCTTTAAGTCCAAGCAACTCATCACGTTTTCCTTTGATTGCAGCATCTGTAAGAACACGAGTTGTTTCTTGGAATGATGCAGCAGATAAGAAGGAATCAGTTTCAAGAGATGCTTTTGTAATACCAAGTAATACAGGACGGCCTGTCGCTGGACGATTGCCTTCAAGTAATACTTTTTCATTAGCATCAGTGAATTGGTGAATATCAAGTAATGAACCTGGTAATACATCTGTATCTCCTGAATCCATTACGCGCACTTTACGAAGCATTTGGCGAACCATTACCTCTACGTGCTTATCTCCAATTTCTACCCCTTGCATACGGTATACTTTTTGCACCTCACGAAGCAAGTACTCTTGTACAGCCGTGATGTCTTTTACTTTTAGTAATTCTTTAGGATCAATTGAACCTTCCGTTAATTCTTGACCACGTGCAATGCGCTGTCCTTCAATAACTTTCAGACGTGCACTGTACGGAGCTGTGTAAGAACGAGTTTCAATCTCTCCTTGAACAGTAATTTCGTGCTGACGATCGCGTCCTTCAGAAATGCCGGCAATTGTACCTTCAATTTCAGAAATAACGGCTTGACCTTTAGGGTTACGCGCTTCGAAGATCTCTTGGATACGCGGTAAACCTTGAGTGATATCGTCTCCAGCAACCCCACCTGTATGGAATGTACGCATCGTTAACTGTGTACCTGGCTCACCGATAGATTGAGCAGCGATGATACCAACTGCCTCACCCACTTCAACTTCTGAACCAGTTGCAAGGTTACGACCGTAACATTTTTTACATACACCGTGGCGAGTGTTACATGTGAATGCAGAACGAATCCATACTTCTTCAACACCAGCATCCACAATTGTTTCAGCTAAGTCTTCTGTAATTAGTTCGTTTTCTTTCACTAACACTTCGTTTGTTCCTGGGTGAAGTACTGTTTTTCTTGCATAACGTCCAATTAGACGCTCATCAAGTTTTTCAATTTCTTCTGTTCCTTCTTTGATTGCAACAGCCAGAATACCGCGATCTGTACCACAGTCGTCATCACGTACGATAACGTCTTGTGCCACGTCAACCAGACGACGAGTAAGGTAACCAGAGTCAGCTGTTTTAAGAGCCGTATCGGCAAGACCTTTACGTGCACCATGGGTAGAGATAAAGTACTCTAATACTGTTAAACCTTCACGGAAACTAGATTTGATTGGTAACTCAATGATACGACCAGACGGGTTGGCCATTAGTCCACGCATACCTGCAAGCTGAGTGAAGTTAGATGCGTTACCACGGGCACCAGAGTCACTCATCATGAAGATTGGGTTGCGTTTGTCTAATGACGCCATTAATTTACCTTGGATAACGTCTTTCGCGCTGCTCCATACAGAGATAACACGGTCATAACGCTCATCTTCAGTAATTAAACCACGACGGAATTGTTTTAGTACATTATCTACTTTAGCTTGCGCTTCTGTTAAGATAACTTCTTTTTCTCCTAAAACAACGATATCAGCTACACCAACTGTAATACCAGCTTTAGTAGAATATTTGAAACCTAGGTCTTTCATGCGGTCAAGCATTTTAGATGTTTCAGTAATTTTGAAACGTTTAAATACTTCAGCGATGATATTTCCTAAGATTTTTTTCTTGAACGGTGCGATAGCCGGTTGATTCTTGATGAATTCCTTCACATCTGCACCTTTTTCAACAAAGTACTTCTCAGGAGTTTTCACTTCTAAGTTTTCTCTTGTTGGTTCGTTAATGTATGGGAACGATTTTGGTAAAATTTCGTTGAAAACTAATTTACCAACCGTTGTAACAAGCAATTGTTGATTTTGTGCTTCTGTAAACGTTTCGTTGTTTAAAGAACCTGCATACACAGCTACACGTGTATGAAGATGCACATAACCGTTTTGGTACGCTAATAGTGCTTCGTTCGTATCTTTGAACACCATACCTTCTCCAACTGCCTCTTCACGCTCAAGTGTTAAGTAGTAGTTACCTAATACCATATCCTGTGAAGGTGTAACAACTGGTTTACCGTCTTTAGGGTTCAAGATATTTTGAGCAGCAAGCATTAAGATACGTGCTTCTGCTTGTGCTTCCGCAGATAATGGAACGTGAACCGCCATTTGGTCACCGTCAAAGTCAGCGTTATATGCTGTACATACAAGCGGGTGAAGACGGATAGCGCGACCTTCTACAAGCGTAGGTTCAAATGCTTGAATACCTAGTCTGTGTAGCGTTGGTGCACGGTTTAAAAGAACTGGATGCTCTTTAATAACCGATTCTAATACGTCCCATACTTCAGGTTGCACACGTTCAATTTTACGCTTTGCACTCTTGATGTTATGAGCTAAACCGCGTTCAACAAGCTCTTTCATTACGAAAGGTTTGAAAAGTTCTAACGCCATTTCTTTTGGAAGACCACATTGATACATCTTTAAGTTCGGACCTACAACGATTACCGAACGTCCAGAGTAGTCAACACGTTTACCTAATAAGTTTTGACGGAAGCGACCTTGCTTACCTTTTAACATGTGAGAAAGAGATTTTAATGGACGGTTACCTGGTCCTGTTACCGGACGGCCGCGACGACCATTATCGATTAATGCATCTACAGCTTCTTGAAGCATACGCTTTTCGTTTTGAACGATAATGCTAGGAGCTCCAAGGTCTAATAAACGCTTTAAGCGGTTGTTACGGTTAATTACACGGCGATATAAATCATTTAGATCAGACGTAGCAAAGCGTCCACCATCTAATTGAACCATTGGACGAAGTTCTGGCGGAATAACCGGTAGAACGTCTAAAATCATCCAAGAAGGTTCGTTACCAGAATGACGGAAAGCCTCTAGTACTTCTAAACGTTTAATAGCACGTGTACGACGTTGACCTTGAGCAGTTTTCAATTCTTCTTTCAAAGCATCTACTTCTTTATCAAGATCGATGTCATGCAATAATTTTTTAACAGCTTCAGCACCCATTGCTGCATGGAAAGTTTGTCCGTACTTCTCACGATATGCACGGTATTCTTTCTCTGATAAGAGCTGTTTCTTTTCAAGTGGTGTATCACCAGCATCTGTTACTACATAAGAAGCAAAATAAATGATTTCCTCTAGCGCACGAGGGGACATGTCTAAGACAAGTCCCATGCGGCTAGGAATACCTTTGAAGTACCAAATATGTGAAACAGGTGCAGCTAGTTCGATGTGACCCATGCGTTCACGACGAACTTTTGCGCGCGTAACTTCTACGCCACAACGATCACATACAACACCTTTATAACGAACGCGCTTATATTTTCCGCAGTGACATTCCCAGTCCTTTTGCGGACCAAAAATACGCTCACAGAATAAGCCGTCTTTTTCAGGTTTTAACGTACGATAGTTGATCGTTTCAGGTTTTTTTACCTCACCGTACGACCAAGAACGAATTTTATCTGGCGAAGCTAGACCGATTTTCATATACTCAAAGTTATTTACATCTAGCAAGGAGCCTACCTCCCTTTTAATCTACAGGTTTTTTCCCTTAACGTTTATATGAAAGTAATTCCTTACTCTTTTGTGACAGGATCTTTTTGTCCTTCAGAAAGGCTTTCTTCGTTATCTGCAATAATTGATTCTGTTGGTTGCTCATGGTCCTCTTCTGAGTCCATGATATCAATTTCTTGCTCGTCAGCAGAAAGCATCTTCACATCCATACCTAAACTTTGTAGTTCTTTAATTAATACTTTGAACGATTCAGGTATGCCAGGTTCTGGAATGTTTTCACCTTTAACAATTGCTTCGTATGTTTTCACACGACCTACTACGTCGTCTGATTTCACTGTTAAGATCTCTTGTAATGTGTAAGCAGCACCGTATGCTTCAAGTGCCCATACCTCCATCTCACCAAAACGCTGTCCACCGAACTGCGCTTTACCACCAAGTGGTTGTTGTGTAACAAGTGAGTATGGTCCAGTAGAACGAGCGTGAAGTTTATCGTCTACCATGTGAGCAAGTTTGATCATGTACATGATTCCTACTGATACACGGTTATCGAATGGTTCACCTGTTCGACCATCATATAGAACTGTTTTAGCATCACGAGACATGCCAGCTTCTTCGATTGTTGCCCAAACATCTTCCTCACGCGCACCATCAAATACTGGAGACGCAACGTGAATGCCAAGCTTACGAGCAGCCATACCTAAATGAAGCTCTAGCACCTGACCGATGTTCATACGAGATGGTACCCCTAATGGGTTTAACATGATGTCAATTGGCGTACCGTCTGGTAGATAAGGCATATCTTCTTCCGGTAAAATACGTGAAATTACACCTTTGTTACCGTGACGACCGGCCATTTTGTCACCTTCAGAAATTTTACGCTTCTGAACAATGTATACACGGACTAATTGGTTTACACCTGGTGGTAATTCGTCGCCATCTTCACGATTGAAGACTTTAACATCAAGAATAATTCCACCGCCGCCGTGCGGTACACGAAGAGAAGTATCACGAACCTCACGCGCTTTTTCACCGAAAATAGCGTGTAGAAGACGTTCTTCAGCTGTTAGTTCTGTTACACCTTTTGGCGTTACTTTACCAACTAAAAGATCTCCATCTTTTACTTCTGCACCAATGCGGATGATTCCACGCTCATCTAAGTTGCGAAGCGCATCTTCACCTACGTTTGGAATGTCACGCGTAATTTCTTCAGGTCCAAGTTTCGTATCACGAGACTCAGATTCATATTCTTCAATATGAACAGACGTATATACATCGTCTTTCACAAGGCGTTCACTCATGATGATGGCATCCTCATAGTTGTAACCATCCCATGTCATGAAACCAACCATTACGTTTCGTCCTAAAGCAAGCTCACCTTTTTCCATTGAAGGACCATCGGCTAAGATCTCACCTTTTACTACTTCGTCACCAACTGAAACAATTGGACGCTGGTTGTAACAAGTACCTTGGTTAGAACGAACGAATTTTAATAATTTGTATTGATCTAAGTTACCTTTAACTTTTTGTCCGTCTACTTCTTCATAGCGGCGAACAAAAATTTGTTTTGCTTCTACGCGCTCTACAACGCCAGGGTATTTACAAATCACGGCTGCACCAGAGTCTTTACCAGATACATATTCCATACCTGTACCTACGATTGGTGCTTCAGGATTTAATAAAGGTACTGCTTGACGTTGCATGTTCGCACCCATTAATGCACGGTTAGAGTCATCGTTCTCTAAGAATGGGATACATGCTGTAGCGGCAGATACAACTTGTTTTGGTGATACATCCATATAGTCTAAACGATCGCGACGGATAACCGTGTTTTCTCCACGGAAACGTGCAACGACATTTTCATCTAAGAATGAACCATCATCACCTAGACGAGCGTTCGCTTGGGCTACAACATAGTTATCTTCTTCATCAGCTGTTAAGTAGTCAATTCGCTCTGTCACTTTACCTGTTTCAGGATCGATACGACGGTAAGGTGTTTCGATGAAACCGAATTTGTTTACTTTTGCATAAGAAGAAAGTGAGTTGATTAACCCGATATTCGGACCCTCTGGCGTTTCAATCGGACACATACGGCCATAGTGGGAGTAATGAACGTCACGCACTTCGAAACCAGCGCGCTCACGCGTTAAACCACCAGGTCCTAGAGCTGAAAGACGACGTTTGTGCGTCAATTCGCCTAATGGATTCGTTTGATCCATGAACTGTGATAATTGAGAACTTCCAAAGAACTCTTTAATCGCCGCAATAACTGGACGAATATTAATTAATTGTTGAGGTGTGATTGTATTCGTGTCTTGAATTGACATTCTTTCACGAACAACACGTTCCATACGAGATAAACCGATACGGAATTGGTTTTGTAACAATTCACCTACAGAACGCAGACGACGGTTACCTAAGTGGTCGATATCATCTGTGTCTCCTACTTGATGAAGCAAGTTAAAGAAGTAACTGATTGATGCTAAAATATCAGCAGGTGTGATATTTTTAACTTCTTCTGTTACATATGCGTTACCTGATACAGTGATGACTTTTTCACCTTCTGGATCATTTGGCGCATAAATCTTAATAGATTGTAATGTAACATCGTCTTCTACTACTCCACCAACCGGACTATAAGTTTTGAAGTTTACTCCACCTTCAAGCATCGGAATCAAGCGATCTAGCAGACGGCGATCAATCATTGCGCCTTTTTCTGCAATAATTTCACCTGTTTCAGGATCAACTAATGTTTCAGCTAGTTTTTGATTAAATAAGCGATGTTTGATATGAAGCTTTTTATTAATTTTATAGCGACCTACGTTCGCTAAGTCATATCGTTTTGGATCAAAGAAGCGAGATACTAATAGAGACTTCGCATTCTCAACTGTCGGTGGTTCACCCGGACGTAAACGCTCATAGATTTCTAATAGCGCTTTTTCCGTTGTTTCCGTGTTATCTTTTTCAAGCGTATTACGGATGTATTCATTATCACCGATTAAATCGATAATCTCTTGGTCAGAACCGAAACCTAGCGCGCGTAACAGCACTGTTACTGGCAGTTTACGAGTACGATCAATACGCACGTATACTACATCTTTTGCATCAGTTTCATATTCTAGCCATGCACCACGGTTAGGGATAACAGTTGCTGTATATCCTTTTTTACCGTTTTTATCAAGCTTTCCACTATAGTAAACACTTGGTGAACGAACCAACTGTGATACGATAACACGCTCAGCACCATTAATTACAAAGGTACCTGTTTCGGTCATCAATGGGAAATCTCCCATGAACACATCTTGGTCTTTTACTTCACCTGTTTCTTTATTAATTAACCGCACCTTAACACGAAGAGGTGCTGCATAAGTTACATCACGTTCTTTAGACTCTCCTACTGAATACTTTGGCTCACCTAAGCTGTAATCAATAAATTCTAGTGATAAGTTACCTGTAAAATCATCAATTGGAGAAATATCTTGGAACATTTCTCGTAAACCTTCATCTAAAAACCATTGGTATGAAGCCGTTTGAATCTCGATTAAGTTCGGTAACTCTAAAACTTCACTAATACGAGCATAACTTCTGCGTTGGCGGTGGCGTCCATACTGAACTAGTTGACCTGTCAACTGATTCACCCCTCAAATCAAGCGTTATTATTCAAAATATATAATAAACCATATGTTTATTATTGAACAAAAGAAAAATGGTCTCTTTAAATAGAAAACCACAATTTCATAAAAACGTACTATTGATTTTATTAGTTTTTCCCATATAATTCAAAATTATACCTTTTATTTTATGTATAACCCGAGCTTATATGGAATATTTATATATTGGCATTTTATAATGCTAACATACTAAAAAATATTAGTCAACATTTTTTAGCACATATGATATAATACCCTTTTTTCTTTTCTACTACTTCTACTTCATTAAATAGAGATTCTAATTTCGCAAGGGCAGATGGCGCTCCTTGCTTTTTCTGAATCACAATCCAAAGTTCTCCTTGGTCAGCAAGGTGATCTAATGAATTTTCTAGAATTTCATGAACAACTTTTTTACCCGCACGGATCGGCGGATTACTAAGAATAGCTGCAAAATTCGTTTCCTTCACATTTTCATAGCATGAGCTTTGATAGATTGAAACATTTGATACCGAATTAACTTCAGCATTTTTTTGAGCTAGTGCTAATGCACGTTCATTAACATCGACCATATGAACGTTTCTTTGGCTATCCTCTTTTGCAAGAGCCAACCCAATCGGGCCATATCCGCATCCAACATCCAGAAGCGGGCCGGGACTCTCAGGCATTTGAAACGTTTCAATTAACAGGCGCGATCCAAAATCGATCTCTTTTTTTGAAAAAACACCGCTGTCACTCGTAAATGAAAAAGAGGTTCCTCTCAATTCAAATGAAAAGCGCTCTTCATTACTTGCAGACGATGGTGTATTAGAAAAATAATGTTCTGTCAAAATAGAACCTCCTAATCAATATGTTCTTCTTTACTATAAATGAAAAGGATGACAGAAGCAAAAAAGCTCGCTTGTACAAGCGAGCTTTTTTATATCAGTTGTTAAGCAATAATTACTTAACTTCTACAGAAGCGCCAACTTCTTCAAGTTTAGCTTTTGCTTCTTCAGCTTCTTCTTTAGAAATACCTTCTTTAAGAGCTTTTGGAGCGTTATCAACGATTTCTTTAGCTTCTTTTAAGCCAAGACCAGTGATTTCACGTACTACTTTGATAACTTTGATTTTTTGTCCGCCAGCACTTTCAAGTACTAGGTCAAATTCAGTTTTCTCAGCAGCAGCTTCACCAGCAGCACCGCCAGCTACAGCTACAGGAGCAGCAGCAGTTACGCCAAATTCTTCTTCGATTGCTTTTACTAAATCGTTAAGTTCTAAAACAGTCATATTTTTAACTGCTTCAATGATTTGTTCTTGAGTCATTGTTAATTTCCTCCTTGTGATTGTGTTATATATAACAGACTAGATTATGCACCTTGTTCTTCTTTTTGATCTGCCACAGCTTTTGTAGCAAGAGCAAGGTTGCGAATTGGAGCTTGAAGCACGCTAAGCAACATAGAAAGTAAGCCTTCGCGAGATGGTAGTTCTGCAAGTGCTTTAATTTCTTCAACAGATGCAACATTACCTTCAATTACACCAGCTTTGATTTCTAACGCTTCGTGTTCTTTAGCGAAGTTGTTTAAAATTTTAGCTGGAGCAACAACATCTTCTCCACCAAATGCGATTGCATTTGGACCTACTAACGCATCATTAAGATCTGTTAGTTCAAGTTTTTCTACAGCACGGCGAGTTAAAGTGTTTTTGTAAACTTTGAACTCAATGCCTGCTTCACGTAATTGCTTACGAAGTTCAGTAACTTCAGCAACATTCAAACCACGGTAGTCAACGACAACTATTGAGTTACTCGCTTGAAGTTTTTCAGCAATTTCGTCTACGACTTGTTTCTTTTGTTCAATTACGTTGCTCATCTTTACACCTCCTGTAGATTTCCTTCCGTACACTCAGACAAGGTGCAATAAAAAACCTCCATGACAATAAAGACATGGAGGTGTAGTAAGCGAACCATAACGTTTCACTAATTTATCTCACACACCTCGGTAGGAAATTAAGCTTTGCAGCACCTACTGTCTACGGTACAAATGTTATTCTTTTTAACAACATTATCTATTATAATCAGGGACTTTCAAAAAGTCAACACCGATTTATTTCCAAATTTATTAAGCAGAGAATGAAGCAGTATCAACTTTGATACCAGGGCCCATTGTTGAAGTAACGGCTACGTTCTTCATGTATGTGCCTTTTGCTGCTGCCGGCTTAGCTTTTACCATAGTTTCGAAGATTGTAGTGAAGTTTTCAACTAACTTGCTCTCTTCGAAAGATACTTTACCGATTGGTACGTGGATGTTACCAGCTTTATCAACACGGTATTCTACTTTACCAGCTTTGATTTCGTTAACTGCTTTTTGAACGTCAAATGTTACTGTACCAGTTTTAGGGTTTGGCATTAAACCTTTAGGTCCTAATACACGACCAAGTTTACCAACTTCACCCATCATATCTGGAGTAGCTACGATTACATCGAACTCGAACCAACCTTGTTGGATTTTGTTGATGTAGTCAGCATCGCCAACGTAGTCAGCGCCTGCAGCTTCAGCTTCTTTAGCTTTTTCGCCTTTAGCGAATACTAATACACGTTGAGTTTTACCTGTACCGTTTGGTAGTACTACTGCACCACGAATTTGTTGGTCAGCTTTCTTAGGGTCAACTCCTAAACGGAATGCTACTTCTACAGTTGCATCAAATTTAGTTGTGTTTGTTTTCTTTACTAATTCAATCGCTTCTTGTACTGAATAAGTTTGTGTACGATCTACAAGCTTAGCAGCTTCAACGTACTTTTTACCTTTTTTAGCCATTTTTGTTTCCTCCTTATGTGGTTTTAACGGAATAACCTCCCACTAATAAAGGTTGCGAGCATAGGAAAACTTCCATTTCTCGCAACCTTCTAACACCCAATCAAATGGAATTAGTCTTCAACTACGATTCCCATACTGCGCGCTGTACCTTCTACCATGCGCATTGCAGATTCAACGCTAGCAGCGTTTAAGTCAGGCATTTTAGTTTCAGCAATCTCACGCACTTTGTCACGCTTGACTGTTGCAACTTTATTACGGTTTGGTTCACCAGAACCAGACTCAATACCAGCCGCTTTCTTAAGTAGTACAGCAGCAGGTGGAGTTTTCGTAATAAATGTAAATGAACGGTCTTCAAATACCGTGATTTCAACAGGAATGATAAGACCAGCTTGATCAGCTGTGCGAGCGTTAAACTCCTTACAGAAACCCATGATGTTAACACCGGCTTGACCTAATGCAGGACCAACTGGTGGCGCTGGATTTGCTTTACCTGCAGGAATTTGTAACTTAACAAGTTTAATTACTTTTTTAGCCACGAGACACACCTCCTTAAGTCCGTGATGTGGTAATAGGGCGATGCCCTCCCACTCAATGTTCTTTATATATAAAATAAAGAAATAGTTGTTTTAGTCTCTAGTTTTGAGACATACTGACTTATGAAATATTAACATTAAACTTCATGAATTGCAAGGTCTTACAGATTATATTTTTTCAATTTGTGTAAAGTCTAGCTCTACTGGCGTTTGTCTTCCGAACATATCGACATGAACCTTAACTTTACGTTTATCTGTATCGATTTCTTCAATGGTACCTTCGAAGTTTGCAAACGGACCTTCTTGAACCAATACTGTTTCTTTTAGTTCAAAGTCAAAGTCAGCATGCTGCTCGTCCATGCCCATTTGTTTTAAGATCATTTCTACTTCTTCTGGTAGAAGAGCAGTTGGTTTTGATCCAGAACCTGCTGAACCTACAAAGCCCGTAACGCCAGGTGTATTACGAACTACATACCATGAATCATCCGTCATGATGATTTCAACTAACACGTACCCTGGAAATACTTTTTTCTTTGTAATCTTTTCTTTGTTGTTCTTAATTTCTCTTTCTTCTTCTTCAGGAACAACAACGCGGAAAATTTTATCTTGCATACCCATTGTTTCTACGCGCTTTTCTAAATTTGTTTTTACTTTATTTTCATATCCAGAATAAGTATGGACTACATACCAATTTTTCTCCATTTCTGAGGACTATACGTCCTTCCCTCCCAGCTCACTATAAAATAAGATGTCCTAATCTATTGCACAGACAACGCACTAGGAAAATAGTTGACTCCTAGCACAATCATTCTTAAAGCAAATTAAAAAACCCGTCTCCGGGCTTTTCTGAAAAAAACATAATTTAGCTTTATTATACCATGATTTAAGTCAATTTATTCAAGGGATTAAACGAATAAGTGACGAAATTCCGTAATCAACTACTACAAAAAAGAGTGTCATAAATACAACTGTAGAAATAACAGTAATTGTATAACGAGTTAGCTCATTTTTTTTAGGCCAACTTACCTTCTTCATCTCACGCCCAACATCACGCAAGAAATTTCCTACACGGTTCATGTTTGTAACCTCCAATAAATTAAAAGGGGTATTAGTCTGTGCAGATTATTGATCTACTTTGTTTCACGATGAATCGTATGTGCGTTACACGTTTTGCAAAACTTCTTCATTTCTAAACGCTCTTCGTTTTGCTGTGTGTTTTTCATAGTCGTATAGTTACGACTAGCGCATTGCACACACGCAAGTACAACTTTTTTACGCATAATGTCAACCACCTATAGAGTGATAATGTCTATAAAAAAGTATCACAGACTTTCTTAGCATGTCAATATGAGGATAGGAGGCTACATTGTGATTTCACGAATCTCGAGGTAGCGCTCTAATTTCCTCTTCACACGCTGAAGTGCATTATCGATGGATTTGACGTGGCGGTTTAACTCTTCTGAAATCTCTTGATAAGATTGACCATCTAAATAAAGAACGAGAACTTTTCGCTCAAGATCACTTAACAGTTCAGCCATCTTTAATTCAATATCATCAAACTTCTCTCGATTAATGAGCAACTCTTCTGGATTTGCTACTTTTGTCCCCGAAATAACATCCATTAAGGTTCGGTCGGACTCTTCATCATATATTGGCTTGTCCAATGATACATAAGAGTTTAATGGAATATGTTTTTGCCTTGTTGCGGTTTTAATAGCGGTAATAATTTGCCTGGTAATGCAAAGTTCAGCAAAAGCTTTAAACGAAGTTAGCTTATCTTCTCTAAAATCTCTAATTGCCTTGTATAACCCTATCATACCTTCTTGTACAATATCTTCACGGTCTGCCCCAATTAAAAAATACGACCGCGCCTTTGCTCGCACAAAGTTTTTGTATTTATGAATCAAATACTCTAATGCGTCAATATCGCCTTTATGCACAAGATCGACAACTGTTTCATCCTCTTGTTGTTCGAAATGAGCATGCAGTTTTCTCCCATAATTATCGCCCATATCGATCCCCCCGACCGCACAGTAGATAGAAATATTATACAGTAGCTAATTCCGTACCGTCAATAACCTCACCGCTGTCCCCGGCGCCATTTTTCGAAAATTTCGGCTACTTGATTGGAAAGTTGAATGCGTGCCGCTGGCTTTTGATTTTGAATAGACTTTACATCAAGATTAATATGTTTCTCAATTTGCTCAATTTCGTTGTACAATTCTCGAGCAGAAATTCTAAGCGCACCTTGTCCAAAGATTGCCCACTGCTCCGTAAAATCAGATGTAGCAACATGAATCTGTGTCTTTACATTGTTTAGCTCTTGAGCCAACTTTTCAATGTACTCATCCGCTGTTTCATTTTCTCTTGTAAATACAACGTCAACCTTATGATTTTTTGCCTTTTTTTCAATTCCTTCGACCATATGAGCATCGAAGACAATAATGACACGATACCCCATATATGCTTGATACTCTGCCATCTTTTCAATTAACAGGTCTCGAGCACCCGCTAAATCATTATCTCTAAGCTTTCTTAGGTCGGGCCACGCACCTATCATGTTATAACCATCCACCAGTAGAATATCCATTCTTATTCACCTAGAGGATGGCGTTTTCGGTAAACCTCATACATGAGAAGACTAGCTGCTACAGATGCATTTAACGATGTAACATGCCCAACCATTGGAAGCTGTACAAGAAAATCGCATTTTTCACGAATCAAACGACTCATGCCTTTTCCTTCGCTTCCAATCACTAACGTAAGCGGCATACCTCCATCTAAGTTGCGGTAATCGTCACTTTCTTTCGCATCCGTTCCAACAATCCATACGCCTCGATCTTTTAATTCATCAATCGTCCTTGATAGGTTTGTTACCCTTGCTACAGGAATATGTTCAATCGCTCCTGTAGACGCCTTTGCTACAGTGGCCGTTAATCCAACTGAACGGCGCTTTGGAATAATGATACCGTGTGCGCCAACGGCATCGGCTGTTCTCATAATAGAACCTAAATTATGGGGATCTTCAAGCTCATCTAACAGAAGAAAAAACGGACTTTCATTACGTTTTTCCGCTAAGTTAAATAAATCATCTAACTCTGCATACTGATAAGCAGCAACTTGTGCAGCTACTCCTTGATGAATACCGTCTACCATTTGCTCAATTTTCTTTTTCGGTACAAACTGCACCAATACACCATTACGTTTTGCTAACTGCGTGATTTGTCCCATAGAACCGCCTTGCGATCCTTCGGCAATCCATAGTTTGTTAATGTCGCGCCCAGACTTTAGGGCTTCTAGGACCGGATTACGTCCAATGATAAATTCATGTTCCATGATTCATTCCTCCCTCTCCTTCATCGACGAAAGAGATAGCTTTAGTAATAAGTTCCATCATTCTTTCTTCTTCACCTAAAAGATACAAATAGCCTACGACCGCTTCAAATGCCGTACTGTAGCGATACGTTTGCACATCTGTGTTTTTAGGGACTGTACCGGACTTTGCATTGCGTCCTCGTCGCAGTACACCTTCTTCTTCTTCAGTAAAAAAGTTTTCATTTTTAAAATAATATACGATTTGCGCTTGTGCTTTTGCTGATACGTATTTTTTAGCTTTATTATGAAGCTGGTTAGGGCGCACTGTCCCTAACACCAGCAGGTGGCGGCGAACATGTAAATCAAACACCGCATCACCCATATAAGCAAGAGCTAAGCTATTTAGCTGTTTTACATCTAATTTACTGCTGCTCATAACACTATTATCCTCTTTTCCATCTTGTTCCTTGCGCCGTATCTTCTAAAATAATATTTTTAGCCTTCAATTCATCTCGAATTTGATCTGCTAATTGGAAATTACGATCTTTACGAGCTTGAATACGATCTTGGATCAATTGATCAATTTCTTCGTCTAGAAGTTCAGCTTCTCCAAATGCAATGCCTATTGCAGCACCTAATTCTTTAAACTCTTTAATAAAGGCTTCAATTACATCTGTAGACGTTGTTTGTTCTAATAAATACAAGTTAGCTTGCTTTGCTAGCTCGAACAGAACAGAAATGGCATTTGCCGTATTAAAATCATCATCCATCTCTTCAACAAATGTTTCGCGAAGCTCTTTTAGCTTTTCAAACCATTCTGAAGCATCTTCTTGAAGATTTGTTGCTGCCTCTAGACGGTGAGTTAAGTTGCCATAAGCTGTTTGCAGACGCTCAAACCCTTTGCGCGTATTCTCTAAAATTTCTTCGTTATAGTTAATTGGGTGACGATAGTGAACAGATAAAATAAAGAATCGAAGTAGGGAAGGATCATGCTTTTTAATAATGTCATGAACTAACACGAAGTTCCCTAGTGATTTAGACATCTTTTCATTATCAATATTGATATATCCGTTATGAAGCCAGTATTTCGCAAACGATTTCCCAGTGAGCGCTTCTGATTGAGCAATTTCATTTTCGTGATGAGGGAAAGCTAAATCCTGACCGCCTGCGTGGATATCAATTGTATCACCTAAATACTTGCGTGCCATCGCCGAGCATTCAATATGCCAGCCTGGTCTTCCTTGACCCCAAGGGCTATTCCATGCAATCTCTCCATCTTTGGTTGCTTTCCAAAGAGTAAAGTCTAATGGATCTTCTTTCTTTTCTCCAACTTCGATACGAGCACCGGATTGCAATTCATCAATAGACTGATGTGATAATTTTCCGTATCCTTCAAACTTACGTGTACGATAGTATACATCACCCTCTGACTCATATGCATAACCTTTTTTTACTAGTTCGTCAATGAACTCAATAATGATATCCATATTTTCAGTTACGCGTGGATGCACATCGGCATGCTTGCATCCAAGCGCTGACGTATCTTCAAAGTAGGCATCGATAAAGCGGTTTGCGATCGTTGGAACATCTTCTCCTAACTCTTTTGCTGCCTTAATTAATTTATCATCCACATCTGTGAAGTTTGAGACGTACTCTACATCGTAGCCTCTAAATTCTAAATAGCGGCGCACCGTATCAAATACGATCGCAGGACGCGCATTTCCAATATGAATATAGTTATACACCGTCGGTCCGCACACGTACATTTTGACTTTGTTTTCTTCCAGCGGTACAAACGTCTCTTTTTGACGTGTTAACGTATTATATAGCTTAATTGCCATGGTGAATCTTCCCTTCTTTTAATTCCTTTAATTGATTTTGCAGGTGTAAAATTTCTTTCTCTAGCTGTTTGAAACGCTCTGCATCTGGATCTGGCAAATCTTGATGATTCAAATCTTTTGGAATCCGGACGCCATTTTGAATGACGACTCGGCCAGGGATACCGACAACCGTTGAGTTTTCTGGGACGTCATTTAACACAACTGAGCCTGCTCCAATCTTGGAGTGCGCATGAATCGTAATCGACCCTAGCACTTTAGCACCTGTTGCAATTAAGACATTGTCTTCAATCGTCGGGTGACGCTTTCCTTTTTCTTTCCCTGTTCCTCCGAGTGTTACTCCTTGATATACTGTTACATTATCTCCAATTTCGCACGTTTCCCCAATAACAATTCCCATTCCGTGGTCAATAAAAAAGCGGCGGCCAATTTTCGCACCCGGATGGATTTCAATCCCTGTGAAGAATCGGCTAATTTGTGAGATTACACGCGCCAGAAAAAACCACTTTCTTTTAAAAAGCCCGTGAGCTAATCTATGTGCCCAAATAGCATGCAACCCCGAATAGGTTAATATCACTTCAATATAACTTCTTGCTGCAGGATCTTGTTCAAATATGGCCTCAATGTCTTCCTTTAACAACTTTAGCATCATCTCACCCCAATTCCGCTATTCCTCTATCTACTCATTGATTGTATAAAAAAACGCCCCTATGTCAAATGACACAGAGACGTATATACGCGGTTCCACTCTGTTTGGATCAATAAACAATCCCAACTCTTCTCTCATAACGTGAAAGTACCCGCTTTTGCCTACTTACTTAGTAGCATTCAACAAAAGACTCAAAGGCGCACTTCAACAAGTTTTGTCATAGGTTACTTTCAGCCGGTGATAACCCTCTCTGATATGCAATGAACTTGCCTACTCTTCCTTCTCAACGATATCCATATTTGATTATTTTATCATATGGGCAAACTAGAAATTTGTTAACTATAAATGCTTTCTAGACGAGCTAAAACTGTTTCTTTCCCTAAAAGAGAAATAGCTTTTGGAAGCTCAGGGCCGTGTATTTCGCCTGTTGTTGCTACACGAATTGGCATAAATAGTTTTTTACCTTTTTGACCTGTTGCTTTTTGTACAGCCTTTGTTGCTGCCTTAATTTCATCAGCGCTGAATTCTTCTAAGGAAGAAATCTCTTCAGCAAATGCTTTTAACACTTCCGGTACTTGCTCTTCAGCAAGTACTGCTTTTGCTTCTTCACTGTAATCAATTTCTTTCTTAAAGAACATTTCAGTAAGTTCAACAATCTCAGCGCCAAAGCTCATTTGTTCTTGGTATAGAGCAACTAAGTCACGTACCCATTGTTCTGTTTCTGCATCGCGCGTTTCTTCAACTTTTCCAGCTTTCACTAAGTGAGGAACTGATAAAGCTACTACCTCGTCTAAATCCAATTGTTTCATGTATTGGTTGTTCATCCAACGTAATTTGCTTGTATCAAATAGTGCTGGAGATTTTGATAAACGAGCTGGGTCAAAAATTTCAATAAACTGTTCTTTAGAGAAGATTTCTTCTTCTCCCACAGGTGACCAGCCAAGCATTGTAATAAAATTAAACAGTGCTTCTGGCAAGTAGCCTAATTCTTTATATTGTTCAATAAACTGAATGATTGACTCATCACGTTTACTTAGCTTGCGACGATTTTCATTTACGATTAACGTCATATGACCAAATACAGGAGGCGTCCAGCCTAAAGCTTCATACACAAGAATTTGCTTCGGTGTATTGGAAATATGATCATCTCCGCGTAGAACATGTGTCATCTTCATTAGATAATCATCAATGGCTACAGCGTAGTTATATGTTGGTGTACCGTCTTTTTTCACAATAACGAAATCACCAATGCCTTCAGACTCAAATGATACTTCATCTTTGACAATATCATTCCACTTAATTTCTGTGTTACTAGGAACACGAAAGCGAATGCTTGGCTCACGGCCTTCTGCTTCTAGTTCAGCACGCTGTTCAGCTGTTAAGTTACGGCACTTACCTGAATAGCGCGGCATTTGACTGTTCGCCTGCTGTTCTTCACGCTCTTTTTCAAGCTCTTCTGACGTACAATAACAGTGATAAGCTAATCCTTTTTCAAGAAGTTCTTCCGTATACTCTTGATAGATTTCCGTACGTTCAGACTGGCGATAAGGACCGTACTCGCCGCCTACATCGATACTCTCATCCCATTCAATACCTAACCATTTTAAATAGCGCAGCTGACTTTCTTCTCCGCCTTCGATATTACGCTTTTGATCTGTATCTTCAATACGGATAATAAATTTACCGTTTTGATTTCGTGCAAATAAATAATTAAATAGTGCTGTTCTTGCATTCCCTATATGAAGATGTCCAGTTGGACTCGGGGCATAACGAACTCTTACTTCGCTTGACATAACTAAGATGACCTCCAATTTAATATTACTTATAGTATGTATTTATATGTTTTAGACATGTTCTAATTTTATCACCAAATAGGTATCTGTCAAAGTCAACTGTTTTTATTTTTGATAAACTAAAACGGCTGCTTGGGCGGCAATTCCTTCTTCACGTCCCGTAAAACCTAACTTTTCTGTTGTTGTTGCCTTGACGTTAATTTGAGAAATGCTTACTTCTAACAGCTGCGCAATGCGCTCTCTCATTGGTTCAATGTAAGGAGCCATTTTAGGTTTTTGCGCGATAATCGTGCAATCTACATTGCTTAATTCATAGCCTTCATCTTTTAGTAGTTTCCATACATGTTGAAGAAGCTTTGCTGAATCAGCATCTTTAAATTCAGGGTCTGTATCTGGAAAATGCTTTCCGATATCTCCTTTAGCCGCCGCTCCTAATAAGGCATCTGCGATTGTATGTAACAGCACATCTGCATCTGAATGGCCTAATAATCCTTTTTCATACGGAATTTCTAAACCACCGATGATTAAAGGTCTTCCTTCTGCAAATTCATGTACGTCGAAACCTTGTCCTACTCGTATGTTCATTTTTCCACTCCTTTAGCTGTGTTTAGCTTTGTTAATATAGCTTCTGCATATAACAAATCTTCTGGTGTTGTTAGTTTTATATTATCGTAATTTCCCTCTACAATCGATACTTTTTGCCCCGCTTTTTCTACTAAGCTTGCATCATCGGTGCCTAAGTATTCATTTGTTTTTGCTTTTTTATGTGCATCCATTACTACATCAAAAAGAAAAGCCTGCGGCGTTTGAATAGCCCACAAGCTAGAGCGCTCAACTGTTTCAATGACAGTACCCTGTTCCACACGCTTAATTGTGTCTTTTACTGGAACAGCCAGCACAGCAGCCTTATCACTAGCAGCTTTTTCTACTAACTCATGGATTGTGTTTTGTTGAACAAATGGACGAGCGCCATCATGAATTAATACCATCTGAGCCTGCTTTAAACTTTTAAGGCCGTTATAAACGCTATGTTGACGTTCATCGCCTCCAACTGTCAATGATTGAACCTTTTGAATTGGATATTCGGTTAATAACTCTTCAAAAATCGCCACTTCTTTTTCGTTTACGACTAGTACAATTCCACTGCACCAAGGATCTTGTTCGAATTTTTGCAGCGTATGAATGATAAGCGGAACGTTTTGAATAGTTAAAAATTGTTTGTTCCGCCCCGCTTTCATTCGCTTCCCCTGCCCTGCAGCTAAAACGATAATTTCATACTTCATAGGTATACTCCCTTTACCTGTTACATCACAGTGCTTTTTCTAATAGCTTGGGTTTCGCAAAAATCATACGGCCTGCTGAGGTTTGGAGTACGCTCGTCACCAGTACATCAATTTGCTTTCCAATGTAATTTCTTCCTTCTTCTACCACGATCATTGTACCGTCATCAAGATAGGCAATACCTTGATTATGCTCTTTACCGTCTTTTATAACCAGCACGTTCATTTCTTCTCCCGGAAGCACAATTGGCTTGACCGCATTTGCTAAGTCATTAATATTTAAGACGCCGACATTTTGAAGTTCACATACTTTATTTAAATTAAAATCGTTTGTAACGACCAACCCGGAAGTCAGCTTTGCCAATTTGACGAGCTTACTGTCCACTTCTTGAATGTCTTCGAAATCGCCTTCATAAATTTCTACCTTCATTGCCAGTTCCTTTTGAATACGGTTTAGAATATCTAGACCTCGTCTACCTCTGTTTCGTTTTAAAACATCCGACGAATCAGCAATATGCTGAAGTTCCTCAAGCACAAAGCGCGGAATAACAATCGTTCCGTCTAAAAATCCTGTTTGACAAATATCTGCGATACGGCCGTCAATAATAACGCTCGTATCTAAAATTTTAAGAGATTTTAGTGATTCTTCATTATCTGCTTCTTCTTCTTGCCCTTTTTTCTTCCCAATTCGAGATGGCATCGAAAACACGTTCACAAGCTCATCACGTTTTTTAAAGCCGACTTGAAACCCTAAGTAACCTAAAAGAATACTTAGAAAGATTGGTAAAATGGTACTTACTACTTGAAGTTGAATTCTTCCTAAAAAAGCTCCGACCAAGTAGGCTACAATAAGCCCTAAAATCAATCCTAAGCTACCAAAAAGTACATCCGTTACAGGCGCCTTCAGTAACGCCTCTTCCACTCGGCGAATTAATTCAACTATATAATCAACAATCCAAAACGTGACAAGGAAAAACAAAATAGCTCCCAGTATTGCATCGACGTAAGGTTTTTCTAGAAATGCTACATCTTGCAGATTTAATAATTGAATAAGTTCAGGTATAAAAAAGACGCCCAATGTACCACCTGTAATAATAAAAAATAACTGTACAAAACGTTTTAACACGCCTTCACCTCCCTTTATCATTATAAACAGTTTACAATGATTGAAACCTGTTATTTAACCAAAAAACAGAATTTGTAAACAAACTGTCACTTTTTTTGTATTTTCACAATATCTTAATGAATCAAACATTTAATGTCAATTAATATCCTATAGCTGACGGTTTGTAAGATGCTGCTCTTTTAGTCTTTTTAGGCCTTCTCTAATTTTCCGTGCTCGAATTTCACCGATGCCTTCTACCTCATCTAATTCTTCTACCGACGCATCTGCTATCGTTTTTAAATCCCCTAATTCATCAATGAGATTTTCAATAATAATTGATGGAAGTCTTGGAATTTTATGAAGCATTCGATAACCTCTAGGAATAACGCTGTCTTCAAAGCTTGTATACATAGGATACCCCATTAAGCGAAGGAGCGTTTGGTCATCGAGAAGAACATTATTTGACGGCTGCTGCATGCGTTCAATTACTCGGTAAGGGTCAAAGCTGAGGTCATACATATAATCTTTGATTAATAAAGTTGCTTCTTCCTCTAAGTGAGAAAGCAGTTCATTCATTTGGAGACGGATTAGTCTTCCTTCTGTTCCTAACTCGCTAATATAGCTCAAAATTTCATTTTTAATACGCAGAACCATTTCTGTACGATGAAGCGACTGCAGCACATCTGTATGAGTTACTTGCTCTTCAAACTCTAATGCACTGAGACTTGTAATCGATTCGTCTAATACCGCCTTGTACTTTTCAAGGGTTCCAAGCGCTTGATTGGCTTTTGCTAAAATAACGCTAATGTCTTTCAATACATACTGCAGAGACCCTTTGTAAAGCGTAATCACATTTCGTCTTTGCGAAATGGCTATCACCAATACACCTGACTGCTTAGCTACACGCTCGGCTGTACGGTGACGCATTCCCGTCTGTGAAGAAGGAGTAGAAGGATCTGGCATGAGCTGAGCATTAGCAAATAATATCTTGCTTCCGCTGTCGTTTAAAATAAGCGCTCCATCCATTTTGGCTAACTCGTATAGATGCGCAGGTGTAAATGCACAATTAATCGAAAATCCTCCATCTACCATCTTTTTGACTTGTTCATTGTAGCCCATAACAATTAAGCCGCCCGTCTTTGCCCGCAAGACGTTATCGATACCGTCACGAATAGGGGTTCCTGGTGCTACAAACTGCAGAATTTCTGATATTTGTTTTTGACTAACTGTTGTTTTTTCTCCTTCCACTGCTTATCCTCCTAATGTATATTGCAGAGCCTCCGCTACTGTTGATACCCCAATCACATCAATACCATCTGGGACTTTCCATCCTCCTAAATTTTTCTCCGGGATAATAATTCGTTGGAACCCTAATTTTACCGCTTCTTGAACTCGCTGTTCAATTCTAGACACTCGGCGTACTTCACCTGTTAATCCTACCTCTCCTACAATAACATCTGTAGCGCTAGAAGCAGCATCTCTGAAGCTTGAAGCAATGCTAACGGCTACAGCTAAATCGATTGCTGGTTCATCTAATTTCACTCCACCTGCTACTTTTAAATAGGCATCTTGATTCTGCAGCAGCATTCCTACACGCTTTTCTAAGACAGCCATGATAAGCGAAACGCGATTATGATCTACTCCTGTCGCCATTCTTCTAGGGTTTCCAAAGCTCGTTGGACTGATTAGCGCCTGCAGCTCTACTAATACGGGTCTTGTCCCCTCCATTGAAGCGACAACAACCGACCCTGCTGCTCCCTGAGACCGTTCTTCTAGAAAGATTTCAGATGGATTCAATACTTCTTCTAGCCCGCTTTCTTTCATTTCAAAAATGCCCATTTCATTTGTAGATCCAAATCGGTTCTTAACCGCTCTTAATATACGATAAGTATGATGACGCTCTCCTTCAAAATAAAGAACCGTATCCACCATATGTTCAAGAAGTCTTGGACCTGCAATGGCCCCTTCTTTCGTTACATGACCCACAATAAAGATGGCAATTCCATTCGTTTTAGCAACACGCATTAGTTCAGCCGTACACTCTCGCACCTGTGAGACGCTTCCTGGCGCTGATGTCACATCAGCATGGTAAATGGTTTGAATTGAATCAATCACCACAAAATCAGGCTGCATGCTTGAGATGGCCTCTAGTATTAATTCTAAATTTGTTTCTGCGTGAACATAAAGTTCTTCAGCTTTTACACCTAGCCTGTCCGCTCTTAACTTCGTTTGTTTCGTTGATTCCTCTCCCGAAATATATAGTACTTTATTTTGTTTCATTGCTAACTGCGCGGAGGTTTGCAAAAGTAAAGTAGACTTTCCGATACCCGGATCTCCCCCTATTAAAACGAGTGACCCTCTGACAATACCTCCTCCTAATACACGATTTAACTCTGCAGAAGGTGTAAAAATTCGTGGTTCTGTTGTAGATTCAATCGCTGTAATTGACTGAGGTTTTTGAACTTTAGAAGCAGTAGCTCCGGAAAAAGCTCCTCGGCGTGATGATTTCGTTTCTTCCATTTCTTCTACCATCGAATTCCAGCTTCCGCATCCGGGACATTTCCCCATCCATTTTGCTGATTCATATCCGCAATGCTGACATGCAAATTTTGTTTTTCGTTTCGCCATTATGTTATCAATCTCTCCGTTCATTCAATCAATTTCTATCTCTATTGTACACTATTTCCTAAGCTAAAATAAAAAGGGAGGCATACGTGTTTTTTCGTATGCCTCGTCTTGGTTTGAGTAAATTTAGCTGATGCTGCTTGGAGCGGAGGATTTAACAACAAATTCTCCTTTGTCTACATCTAGCGTCACTTTCTGACCTTTTTGAACAACCCCTTTTAGCAGCTCTTCAGATAAACGGTCTTCAATATGTTTTTGAATTGCTCTACGAAGTGGACGAGCACCGTATTCTGGGTCAAAACCTTCCTCTGCAATCTTATCAATTGCTTCTTTTGTTAATTCAAGATCAATTTCTTGCTCTTTTAAGCGTTTTGTTAACTGATCCGCCATTAATTTAACGATTTCAGCTAAGTGAGGTTTCTCTAGTGAATGGAAGACGATAATTTCATCGATACGGTTTAGGAACTCCGGACGGAATGCGCGCTTCATTTCCGCCATTACTTTTCCTTTCATATCTTTGTAGTCTTGCCCTTCTGCTTCTACTGTGAACCCTAAGTGCTTGCTTCGTTTTAATGTATCCGCACCTACGTTTGATGTCATAATTAAAATCGTATTACGGAAATCAACTGTACGGCCTTTTGAATCTGTTAAGCGTCCATCTTCTAACACTTGTAATAAAATGTTAAATACATCCGGATGTGCTTTTTCAATTTCGTCTAAAAGAACAACTGAGTAAGGTTTTCTTCTTACTTTTTCCGTTAACTGGCCGCCTTCTTCGTATCCAACATATCCTGGAGGTGAACCTACTAAGCGGGAAGTAGAATGTTTCTCCATGTACTCAGACATATCGATACGAATCATTGCGTCTTCATCGCCGAAGATTGACTCCGCTAATGCGCGTGCAAGCTCTGTTTTACCAACCCCTGTTGGTCCTAAGAAAATGAATGAACCAATTGGACGTTTTGGATCTTTCAAGCCTGCTCTAGCACGGCGCACAGCTTTTGCAACTGCTTTTACCGCTTCTTCTTGGCCGATTACACGAGAGTGAAGAATCTCTTCCATGTTCAGCAGTCTTTCTGTCTCTTCCTGTGCCAGTTTAGAGACCGGTACACCCGTCCAGCTAGATACCACCATCGCGATATCTTCTACGGTTACAGCTGAGTTTTCTTTACCTTGCTGCTCTTTCCAAATTTTCTTTGTGTCTTCTAATTCTTCGCGTAGGCGTTGTTCTGTATCGCGTAAAGATGCTGCTTTTTCAAATTCTTGACTTTGAACAGACGCATCTTTTTCATTGCGTACTGATTCTAATTTTTGCTCTAATTCCTTTAAATTTGGCGGCGTTGTAAATGAACGTAAACGCACTTTTGAACCAGCTTCATCAATTAAATCGATTGCTTTATCCGGTAAGAAACGATCTGAAATGTAGCGATCTGATAGTTTCACCGCTTGCTCGATTGCCTCATCAGAAATAGATACTCGGTGATGCGCTTCATAACGGTCACGAAGCCCTTTTAAGATTTGAATAGACTCTTCCAACGTTGGTTCATCCACTTGAATCGGCTGGAAGCGACGCTCTAACGCTGCATCTTTTTCAATGTATTTTCTGTATTCATCTAAAGTCGTAGCACCGATACACTGAAGTTCTCCACGAGCAAGAGACGGTTTTAAAATATTAGAAGCATCGATCGCACCTTCTGCGCCACCTGCGCCAATTAATGTGTGCAACTCATCGATAAAGAGAATGATATTACCTGCTTGACGAATTTCATCCATTACTTTCTTCAGGCGATCTTCAAATTCTCCGCGGTATTTTGTACCAGCTACGACCGTTCCCATATCCAAAGTCATAACGCGTTTGTCACGCAAAATTTCTGGAACTTCATTATTGACGATTTGCTGAGCCAAACCTTCAGCGATTGCCGTTTTACCGACACCCGGCTCCCCAATTAATACAGGATTGTTTTTTGTACGTCGGCTTAACACTTCAATAACACGCTGAATTTCTTTCCCACGTCCGATAACAGGATCTAGGCTTCCTTCGCGCGCTACCACTGTTAAATCGCGTGCTAAGCTGTCTAGGGTAGGTGTATTGGCATTTGAAGAGCCTCCGCCTTGATGGCTTGAAGCAGCTTCATTGCTACCTAATAAATGAAGTACTTGCTGACGAGCTTTATTTAGGCTGACACCCAGATTATTTAAAACGCGTGCTGCAACGCCTTCACCTTCACGAATTAAGCCTAGCAAGATATGTTCTGTTCCTACATAAGAATGACCAAGCTTTCGGGCTTCATCCATTGAAAGTTCAATTACTTTTTTCGCTCGAGGTGTATAATGAATGGTCTGCGTTAATTCTTGGCCTCTGCCAATTAATGCTTCCACTTCTTTTTGAATTTTTTCAGTGCTTAGGCCTAGAGCAGAAAGAGCTTTTGCTGCAATTCCTTCACCTTCACGAACGATACCTAATAAAATGTGCTCCGTTCCAATGTTGTTGTGACCTAGGCGTAGTGCTTCTTCCTGTGCTAAAGCTAATACTTTTTGTGCGCGCTCTGTAAATCTACCAAACATCATATAATCGTCACCCTCCACGTTTAATTTGTGTTTTTATTTATAGTGAGACGTTCTCGAATTAAGGTGGCTCTTTTAATGTCACGTTCTTGAGGCTTTAGGGGCCCTCCCGAATACTTTTGTAAAAAGCCTGGCTGCGTCATAATGATAAGTTCATTCAATATATTTTGACTCAGTCCTTTTATATACCCTAAATCGATTCCTAATCGAACATCTGATAAACATTGTGAAGCTTCTTTTGACTCAATAATACGGCTATTGGCCAATACTCCATATGAACGATACACTCGATCTTCTAACTCTACATGAGATGTTTTAAACAGCGCGTCTCTTGCAGAGTGCTCTTGTGTAATTAACTGCTGTACGACACTATTTAAATCTGCCACAATATCTTCTTCAGATTTCCCTAAGGTTATCTGATTAGAAATTTGAAAGATATTCCCTAAAGCTTCGCTACCTTCTCCATAAATTCCTCTCACCACTAAGCCGAGCTGGTTAATAGCGGGAATAATACGATGAATTTGACGGGTCATCACTAAAGCCGGCAGATGCATCATCACAGATGCACGTAGCCCAGTACCCACATTTGTGGGGCAGCTGGTTAAATACCCTCTATTTTCATCAAACGCATAATCTACGTATTTCTCAATCCAATTATCTACTTTATTCGCTGTGCTTAAAGCTTCAGATAATTGAAGGCCTGGAAATAAACATTGTATGCGTAAATGATCTTCTTCATTAACCATAATACTCAAATCTTCTTTTTCTGATAAAAAACAAGCTCCGTTGTTATCTCCTTCAGCCAAGTTAGGACTGATAAGGTGCTTTTCAACCAACACTTGCTTTTGAAGAGGCTGTAATTCGTTCATCTTTAGTAAATGCAAATTCCACTGATTGGTGTTTTCGCTTTTTTGAAAAACTTGCTCGAATACTCGAACCACTTCAACTGCTTGTTCTTTAGAAAAGAGAGTTGGAAAAAGATAATGAGTTAAATTTCGAGCCAGCCTGATTCGACTGCTTAGAACAATATCTGAATTCGAAGCTTCTTGACGCATCCAAGAGCTAACAGGCTGGGAAAAGAACAAATCCTGGGACATGAATTACGCTTCCTCCTCTCTCGATTCGTTCATCTTCTTTTCTAGTAATCGAATGTGATCTCGGAGTTCGGCTGCTTTCTCAAACTCCTCTTTTTCGATATACTCTTTTAAGTTCAATCTTAATGCCTGTAATTCCTTTTTTAAATGAAGATTACTTGCAATTCTTGCTGGTATTTTTCCATGATGTAGATAATTACCTCCATGTAGCCTCTTCAAGAAAGGAATAAGAGGTCGCTCAAATGTTTTGTAGCAATCTGCACATCCAAACCTGCCGATTTTAGCAAATCTTTGATATGTCATGCCACAAGTAGGACAAGAAAGAACCTCCTGGCTTTGTTGCTTATAATTTTCAGTTACTGCTGGGTCTAGGTTAAGTAGGCCAGCTAGTAAGTTATTGATTGAAAAACCTTGCTGATTTGAAAAAGAAAATGCATCTCCATTTTCTGAAGCGCATTGTTCACATACATGCATCTCCGTCTTTTCACCATTAATAATTTTTGTGAAGTGAAGAGTTGCAGGTCTCGTTTCACATTGCTGACAAATCATCCTGTCATCACTCCCTGTTCTAAATAAAATAGATCATGAGCTTATCGGTAGCGTAATGAATTAAGCATTGCTTTTAAAAGATTAGCTCTTAGCTCATCACGATAAGGAAGTTCAATATTAATAACTGAACGATTGATAACGCTCAACATGATTTTTGCTTCTCGTTCTGTGATGACTTTTTCTTCAACTAACCTAATAATGACATTTTCAGCACTTACTTGTGAAATTTCATTTTGAATCATCTCAATTACTTGCTGAAACAAATCCGCTGCATCATGCATTTTTACTTTTGCAATACGAATAAAGCCGCCGCCGCCTCGCTTACTTTCTACAAGATAACCTCTCTCAACTGTAAAACGGGTATTGATAACGTAATTAATTTGCGACGGAACGCATTGAAATTTATCAGCAATCTCACTGCGCCTTATTTCAACAATTTCTCTTTCACTTAATTCAAGTACTTGTTTTAAATACTGTTCGATAATGTCAGAGATATTTGGCACGCTGCCCCCTCCTTCTGACTTTGACTATATTTGACCTTAATTTAAATATAAAAGGAAATGAAAAAATTTTCAACTATGTACTATTAAAGTTTATTCTTTACTTTTATCGTTGCCACTAAAATTTATTTCAAAACCTGCAAATTGTGAATTTTATTGTTCTTACTATACTTTTTCATAAAATAAATAAATTGTAAACAAAAAAGGACTAGCTAAAATAGCTAGTCCTTTTTCAGGT
>NZ_JYOO01000031.1 GCF_000956595.1 Priestia aryabhattai B8W22
GAAAGAGGTCTCATTTATGAGTTATGCAGCTTTTTATACATCATTGATTTATCAACGTTCTATCCAAGGACATTTGCCAAAATAATGTATAAAAAGTGCTTTTATTCATATGCCGAAGAGCGAAAATAATTTACAAGTCGATTAGTAAGTTAATCACCACTTACTGAAAAAGCTATCTTATTTCATGAGATAGCTTTTTATTTTTAGCTTTTATAGCATGCTTTCAGTAAATTTAAAAATAGAAGTGAAAAAATATCTGATTACTTCTTAATTTTGTATTTTCTAAAAGCTTTAACAGGAACTTTAGGTTTTTCAAAAAATTCGTGGTCATGATAAGGCATTCCTACCAAGTCCCAATCAAATTTATCCTCTACACAAGAAATAAATAAGTCATATCCCTCATTATCAGAAGGTGATAAAGTTGTTCTTATTTCTCCATATTTTAAAGCAATATCAATAGCATTACGCATTTCTTCTAGTGCTGTACGATTAGCTACGATAAAAGCATCTCCGTGCCACATATCTTGACCGTATATATGACATATTGGCATAGGCGTGTCTTCATCATAACCATGATTTATAGCCTTATTTAATTTTTTAAATATGATTTCAGGAGAATCGGTATCTAAATATGTATCCATTCCGAATTCCCAATAACCGCCTTGAACGCCTGCTACTCCAAATTGAGATGTAAATTCATCATATAATTCGTTGTTTTCTATAAAGAGATAACGATAAGGATCTTCCCAATCATCGACTATGTAAAAACAATTTATTTGTTTTTCATTTTTGCTATAAACAAAACGGTAAAGGGTAGTTGTTAGACGTTCACTTTCTTCCAACTTAAATTTATATTTTCTAGCATTCTTTGGTTTTAGTACTTCATCTTGAAAAGGTGTATATGGTATATAAATAGCTGTAAACAATTTTGCAGTTGTCATTTTCTCACTCCATTAACGTAAAATACCGGAATCTAAGGAACAAATATTTTATAAAAACTTAACATCTAATTTAAAATACTGTGAGCATTTTTAAGAACAATATAAAAAAATATAGGATAGACAATTACAAATGAGACAGTTAAAATCAAATGTCTGATGTAAAATTTATCTTTTAAATTTTTGCAAACACAAATAACTAATCAAATTAAGCACAAGAAATTAAAGAAAAATCAAATACCTCCTATTCCCCAGCCTAAAAAACCTAAAATAAAGAAAAATGGAAATATGTATCCGATAATAAAAAGAAAAACAAAGATCCAACCAGCTATTGCAAAATTACGAGTAATTTTCCCTATAGTTTTTTCATCCACTATTTATTTCACCGCATTTCTAATGAGTATTAATTTATTTTTAATTATAATAGAGTTAGCATAACCTTCATTATAATTAGCGAAAAGGACTCAATCGATTAACGAATGAGTCTACTTGTTTAAAGTAAATATGAATCTTTAATTACTTTCAGATTCTCCATAAAAGGCGTTAGCAGCATAGCCGACATCTTTTGAGTTCTTACCTTCAGCAAAATGTGAATAACCACTTTTCCCTTTCTGTTGTGTATGGCCGTTCATAATATCCTCTATATCCTGTAGAATACCCTGAGCATCAGATAGTTTTTCACCATCTGGAGCTTCATAGATAAAAATACTATACAGACCTACTACATTTTGTATATCTTTGCGTATTTTTTCATTATGAATATTATAGGTTTGATCTGCAATTAACTTTTGGTCTTTGATTAACTGTGAACAATTAGCCTCTACAAAACGTTTTACTTGCTCTTCTTTATAACTATTCATCATATTTGACAGAGAGTTATTAACTGTACGGATAGCTTTCTTTACATTATCATCTTCACGGTTTGCTGTATCCACCTTTTCATTCCCCTGTGTTGCTTTAGTCTCCATAGTCTTAGATTTACTGTCTATAAAATTGAAGATGTTTACAGCACCGAAAATTAACAAACCTGTTACCACTGTACATACAAATAGCAATCTTAATTTCTTCATTATTTTCTCCTCATACTTATAATGAATTTCCTTTTGTAAATATGTAATATATTACAAAACTATGTTAATTTTATCATAAAATCCATTTTATAAGTTGAATATATTGCAAAGTGCTAGTTACCACACTGTCGTTTTTAGGCACTTTTAATAAAAAAATGAAGCTCATCTAACAAAATTGTAAGCCCGTCTTACATTATTGTTAGGTGAGCTTTATTAAATCTCGTATTATAATTATTTGTAGAAAATATTTACAATTAATTAAAGGGATGAAATATATTGAAGGTAAAAAAAGACAATCAACCTATTATTCTGTTTGATGGTATATGTAACATATGTAATCATTGGGTCCAATTTGTGATAAAAAGAGATCCTAAAGGCATATTTAAATTTTTATCTCTTCAATCAGATTTAGCACATTTATTGATAAGAAATCACAATCCGAATAATACACAATTGAATTCCATTATTTTAATTGACAAAGGGCAGATATATACGGAATCTACAGCAATTTTACATATTATAAACAAGCTTACCGGACCTATAAGGTTTTTCATTCTCTTTTGGGTAATACCTGAAAAAATTCGAGATAGAGTGTACCGTTTTATTGCAAAGAATCGATATCGATTCTTTGGGAAAAAAGAAAGTTGTCTCGTCCCTAGCAAAGAAATACAAAATAGGTTTATTAAAACGAAAATAGAAAGTGGGAAAATCAATGAATAGAAGCACATTTCGAAAAAAGCTTAGAATGACAATTATCACTACATTTAGATGGTCTTTAGCATTAACTTTCTTGATTTACGGTATTGCCAAAATCTATCCAGGCCAGTTTTCTACAGGCGACTTTATATATGACTCGACAAAGGACTCAGCGATGCAACTGGCTTGGCACTTCTTTGGGTATTCGGATACATATAATCTTTTTATTGCTTTTGGAGAAATAACAGCAGCCTTATTATTAGTAATTCCAAAGACAGCAACTTTAGGAAACATTATTTACTTACCTATCACAGTAAACATTACTATTCTTGACCTTTGTTTTGAGATACCAGCTCGTTCTGTTACCATCTTGTTAACCTGTATGAGTATTGCTTTACTTTTCTTTGAATATAAAAAATTAAAAAAAGTAATTTTTTGACTCTCCAGTAACAGCTGAAACGCCTATCCAAACAGGCTTTATGAAAAAGAAGGTGAACATACAATGATTGTTCTACCTATTATATTGGTCAGTTTAGGAATTTCTTCTTTTTACTATTTCATTCTAAAAAAAGAAGCTTGAGATGAATACCATATACAGATTCAATTAACATAAGCAGCATTATAGGCACACTTATTAAAAATACATTTATTTCTTTTTATGGTAAAATAAAAAGTGATGATGTATAGGAGGATTTACTTTGATTAAAAATTTGCCCTTGCTAATTTCCATTTTAATAATTGGAGTTAGTACTTCTACAATAAGTGTGAACGGACATCTACCTACTTTTTTTGAATGGACGTTACCAATTATGAGTATTATTTTAAATACTACTGCAGTTATAGGATTATATTTACATGTATTTGTATATAAATCTATGAAGAACGCAGAAGATAACCTAAATGAGGTTATTAAATAAAAGAAATTTATTTATTCACTATGAAAATTTATTAAAAAGAGCTAATGTAGCTCTTTTTAATTTCCATTTTATAAATGTATGCTATATCCAAACATAGTTACTATAATGTGCGTTATGGGTAGAAAGGCTATCTAAATATATATTAGAGTATTAGCCATCAATAATCTGTGATTCCTTAACATTTAAAATTTCAATACTGTTACAATAAAAGTCGATATCTTCATTTTCTACGTCTCGTACTTGGAACCTAATGTTTTCCCAACTTCTATCACTAATATTTATTATTTGTAGTATAGATAGTTGTATAGCTCCGCCATTCGCAAATAGTTCGAAATTTTCTACTCCATAAAAATTCATACTGACTTCATAAAAGTTATGAGTCCCTTTAGGTTGTAAAAGAAAAATTATATGTAAATTAGTTTTGTTTTCTTCATCAAATAAAAACCTGTTGCTATATTCTATAAAATACCTTATTTCTGTGATGTATTTCATATCTAATAACGAAAATTCTGGTGAAAGACTATTTAACAAATGAAAGTTCTTAATATTTAACACTTTAAAGGTCCCCTTTTTAATAAAATATCTCAATCGCTCACACATACAATAAACTATTAAAGTTACCATAATCAGCATTCTATAAGTTTATTCAAAGCTTTCAGGAGACCAAACTGCTATATCATCGCCTGGAGTTGCTACTAAAAGCCAATCACAATTACCACCTGCAAAATGATCCCCTAGTTGCCAGCACTCATAATTCGAATCGTGACCGTTTACAAACAAAATGCTGCCTGATTCAAATGAAATAATGAGATGGGGCGACCGATGACCTATTTGAACATTGACTACTTTTTGTCTCTTAATATCCCAAATATGCTTAAAATGCTGTTCTTCGGTATGTGCGGGGACTTCTTTCTCTGAGGATGGGTAGACAAGTGGAACGTCATCATATACCGTCCACTCTGTTTCAATCGTTAAAACGAATGCATCATCTTCCTTTCGATCGTAGTGAGTAAAGGTCAGGCAAATGGTAGAAACCTCACACGTGAACTTTATTCCATCCATTTGACTACCCACAAGTAAATACTGTAAAGCTTTTTCTGCTAATCTCTGATTGTCTATCTTCAAAGTCGTTTCTCCTTTTAAAGTTTTTATCCTTATTATTTCATGTATGAGTGCATATATTTACAATTACTATGATATGCGTTCTAGGAATCTAAAACTTCTTTTAGCAAAACTTTAAATTTGGGTCTAAATACTAAATCCATAATCATTATAAAACGGTCAATTCCTTGATCTATAAATAATCGAATTGCTTTGCTTTCTTTATTGTCATTCATGATCTCAATCTTTGTAACTGATTCGAGTCTGTAGTAAAAGATTTCATCATCTTCTAAATCCGTTACTGAAAGCGAGAAAGAGTTATAGAATGGTGAGATTTTCACTTCGAACCTGTTTATTTCGTTCGTAAAGATAAAAGTGGACTCATCGTACAAAAAGCTCTCATTTTGGTCCTTTTTAAGTGGAATACATTCAAATAATGAAATAAAGTCTAATTCTTCGGGACACTCTCGCATTTGTTTCCTCCTTGGTTGAAACTATCTATTTAAATAGATCCTTTTGCACAGTATTAAAAAAACAAAAATTCCTCAATTATTTTCCCATATACTTTAATACTCTTCAATTACCTTATGTATACCCCATAAAGCTAGTTACCGTAATCACAGTTATCGGTAGTATGAACAGAATTTAATCATCTACATCATTAGCATTAAATGTATCTTTTTTAACAGTTAATATATGGCCACTAATATTAACTGTTTTGTTATTTACCCATTTAACTTTGGCGGTTTCTTGAGGATAATTCCAATAGATATTTTTCCTTTTATTAAAAACCTTCTTTGTATAAGTCACTTCTCCTCTAATAGCAAAAGGTGTAGTCGCTCCACCACTTGAACGATAAATCTTTACTATGTAATCACCGTTAGGAGATGTACTTTGAGAAATATATTCTCCCTTTGGAGCAAATTGTAGATAACTAGGAGCAAAAAGAAACCACTAAACAAATCCTATAACTAGAAGAGCGCTTAATGCAGCCAAACATACTATATAACGTTTTTTCAATTTCTAACCTCTATTCAGATGAACTAAATTATAATTTTGTTTCTATCTGATTATATATCAGAATTGAGTTAAAAAATCATGAATTTAATATACATCCGTAGTTAACATAATGTGCGTTATTGATACAAAAAAAGGAACACTCTGTGATGGGCGTTCCTTTTCTCTAATCTCAATTTCATTTAAAATACTTATCCATTCTTTGCTTTAAATCTTCATAATTTTCCTCGGTGGCTCGTTTGAGACCATATGTAAGAACATCTTTCGCTTTCTTTTTCTCATTAGCCATTAAATAAAAATCACATACTCTTTCATAAAATACATCTTCTTCATTCAAGGCCATCTCAGCTGCTGTATTCCAATCTATAATCTGTTCATAATGAGGAATACCTATATTTATTACATTTTGAACAAATTTACTAAACTCTTTTTTATCTGACTTTTTATTGTAAAGTGTAAAGTGTTCTTCATTACCTTCTAACCAGTTAGGAATATTCCAATCTATGCTGGCAACAACTACATTATTAGCTAACTGTGTATCCCAAGTTTGCTCATACCATTTCCCATATTCATTTGACGATACATCCCACATAGTCCAAAAAATGCATTCATCTTGGGAGCTATACTGACTAATACAAAAAGATAAACTTAAATTGAAATGCCCTGTCTTTCTAGATAATTTAGGTGTGCTTTTGGCATATTTAAAGCCTAAAGGCTCTAAGAGAGGAAGGAGATCAGTTTTAATATAAAAATTAAGTAAGTCTTTTGGTTTCATGATTTCTCCTCGATTAGATGCTAAAGTTGATTTCCATTAGGTAGCAGCATGTAGCTAAAATATTCTTGAAAAACACCCGTCCCTTTAAGCATATTCTTAACAGTGGTAGAATGCTTTTCTACTGCGTTACTATAAGCCGGATTTCTGGATGGAGTTCGTCCGGAAAGGTAAATAAGTTCTATAAATGGATCTTCCTTGTTCAAATTGAAGGATTTATTAATCAGTGATTCACCGAACTCTTTTGTTTTATCGTAATCTTCTCCAAAGTATTCTGGAAACAACTCAATCATAAAACCAAAAACAGCATTAAAAAATGCATCTTCTTTAAAATGGATGATTCCATATTGATAAAGTTCCTGCAGCAATTCTTTGTAGTCATCATGATCACTTTCTTGTACTTTACTCGTGTTTTCTACGTCCCATTCTACAACTAAATACCAACATAAAAAGCTAAGTTTCAGAAAAACCTTCAAGTCATGGGGGTTTTCTTTCCAATTATGATATAACTTATCCCTTGCTGAATTCCAATCAGATTCTTTTTCCAACTGATCAGTATCTTTCAGCTCCCAATTTTTCATAAATTACCTCCAATATGCCTTTTTAGTCTCCTGCTATAGATATTTTTTGGATTTCGTGATTACTCAATATTTTTATTAATTCACTTAATGCTGAATGATAATCTTTAGGGATAAATATTTTTATGTTCTCTAAATCCTTTATAAATTTATCAATTTCGTCTCGATCAAATTCTACGTTAGTCAAATAATAATCTCTAATTTTTCTTAAATACAAATAACTTCTCCAGTTATTATTTGTGTAAAACAGAGCATCATGTAGTGACTCCTCAATTTCTTTAAAATCAAGATACTGATCTTCTTTGCCGTACATCTCCATATCAAGTCCCATGTACTTCCCTCACTTTCTAATTAATTTATCTACCTAAAATAATTATGCTTTATGAATATTTTTCCTCTAATTAATCGCATTTAGCTCAAGAATCCTTTATTTAAAAAGTTGATTAATCTCTGTTCGACAATTTTCATCGACTAAGTGATAGTACTTTTCATAAGTTGAGCGTATAGACTCTTTGTCCCTGGCAATGACTTCACAGCCTCTATCGTCGTAGATAAAAAAGATAAGATTTTTAGTTACATTCACGAAAAATAAATCTGGATAGTACGAACCTGCTATTTTACCTAATTTAGGCTTCAAGGGAAAATCCTCATTACAAGCAGCTTTAATTAATAAGGTGTATCTAATATCTTGTTTACGACAGCGTAAATAAAATTGGGAGGTGCTATACTCATCAGCATCTTCCTCCTCACCAAATACATAAGGTAAAGTTTTATGTTTTAAACTAAATTTTAAGTCTTTATCCTTTATATAGCGATTATAGACCTTTATTCGCTGTCCTCTGTTTTTAGAGGTTTTGTACTGATAAACATTTGTAACAAGAATTATTTCGTCATGTAAAGAAAATAAATCGTTAAAAATAGATAATGCTTGACTGTATACTTGTTCAAATCGATTAAGGTTTATCTGGTCCTTTTCACTTGTGAATTGATAAATTTCATTTCCTAATTCAAAGTGAATACCTGTATTCCATTGATAATAAAGGCTTGGCTTCAAAATAAGACTTGGAAAATTGATATTAAGGTATTCCTTTAACTCCATAAGCCTCTAACTCCATTCTTTCGCTCATTATTTAGTAATATTCTCATTGTACTAAACTACCCCATTAGCATAATAGAAAATGCTGTTGTTTTTGTCATATTAATTTATCGAAGATATGATACATAATTATTGTTTAAAATTATCTATCATAAAAAGTCCGTAAAAATATAAATTTCCGGACTTATGTGCTCTAATATCTTGAAAAAGCTCCTTTGTATGTACTGTTGTGAATAAAAAGTTATTATGGTATAAATCTACTATAATATAACAAAGTAGGTAATTTATATGTCGAAAGGTAAAAGTTTTTTGATTTTATTTGTTCTATTGATTTCTATTGCTCTTTTCTTTTTTGTACTCAAAGAAGATGGAGAAATCAAAAGAGATAATATAGAAATAGGATATAAAACAAATGATGAATCTCAACAAATTATTAATCCACGAAATAAGGTGGATCGAAACAAGGAAATAATTGTATCTGCACATTTCAAAGCCAATTCGGGAAAGGAAAAACAAAATAAAAGGTTTGTACTAAACTTAGCTAATATCGAGGATAAGAGCAATGTTTTAATAAAAAAAACTATTCCTAATGATGAGGGTACTTCGGGTTATGAATTTAAAATTAGTCCAGGGAAACTATCTGCGGGAAAGTACCAATTTTCTTTGTATAGAGATAATAATTTGAGCGTAGAAAAAGTCTTTACATTTAAATGATAGAGAATATGTCGTCCGTAAAAGTATACTTTTTTGAACTTTTGATTTATATAGAAAATGTATCATTTTCACCGTTCGTTTAAGTTTTGAAATAATATACGAACGTTCTCTAAAACACATAAAACTTTGCGAACGTTCTTGTTAGAAAAAAATGATGGATTCAAATCGAATCTTGATAGTGTGTTAGAACAAATAGCTTAAAAATAGTAGGGTTCCACATCAAACTTTTAATATAAGTTTTGAAAAAGAAATGTGGCCAGCTTGAGATGAAAAATAATTGCTTATAGTCATATCTAAAAAAACACACCTTATTTAATTAATAGGATCTTCTCTCATTATTTCTTTATATTGAAAGAGCTTTATTTACATACGGTGTTTTACACCCTTAATCATGTGGAAACCAATAAGTGCAAAAAAACTGGACCTAGATTTAAAATAATCGAAGGTGCAGTTTTTATTAAACATTGTAATTTAATCTTCCTTATTCAATTCCCCAATAGAAAATTGAGTCCATTCCATACTCATCTTCACTGATGAAAATGCCAAATTTCTCATCAACATTTATGAGTATGAACCAGAAATAAGCTTCAGAATTATTAGCTTCTGTATAATATAATACACTTTCTAAGTTTTCATAAAAATCTTTTAATTCAATTATTAAATTAGGCAATTGTTCATGTTTTCTACCATTGTAAATTACAACTTTTTGATTAAGATAACCCTTTATTTTGTTTTGAAATTCTTCTAATTCAACTTTTATTCTTTGTTCATCATGTTTGAAGAATGCCTTAAGTTTAAGCTTTGACGAATAAATAAACTCTAGTTTGTCCAAGTAAACTTTTTCGTTATTTATCTCAAACGATGAAATATCTGGAATGCATTTTTTGAAATCTTCTTCAGCTCTTTTTAAGTAGTTTTTTCTCTTTAATTCAGCTATTTTTTCTTTTCTTAAATAGTTATCTATTGTTCTTCCCTCGCTTTTTGTATCCTGAACGATTTTCTGGGTAATGGGTGCTTCTTTAATCATATCTACCTTTTTTATAAGGATTTAATCTATCTATCACGTGAAAATACGGACCTCTTCCATTTGCATTCCAGTACAGTAAAAAACCCGTGGGTATAGTATAACCCACGGATTTTCTTACAGCTCTTTTTCCAAGCAGTTAACTTGATTATGATGCAGCGGCTTAGTGGCGTACTGGGTAAAACCAAGGCGTTCCCAAAACAGCTTGGCTCTAGGATTTTGAGACAGAACCCCAAGACGTAGAACGGAAATTCCCTCTTCTTTTAGCTTGTCTTCAAACGCTAGATACGCCTGCGTTCCGAAACTGAAATTGTGATAGGCGCTATGAATAATAAAAGCTCCAATCCACGGATGATCATCGTTAGGATTTTGCTTCATGTAATCAATAACCCCTACGTATGTATCGTCGGCTTTTATAAAATAACTGTCTGTTTTTTCGTTCATGTATTCTTTAAAAAGCTCTTCTTCCCTTCGCTCTTTTTTGCCGTTTTCTAACACGTTATAAGCTTCGTTTGAATTGATAATCTCTGACACAATATACATCGTGTCAGCTGTAATGGGTTCAAATGAGATCATATGTCTTCCCTTCTTTCTCTGTAAAGTAGCTGTATATCGTTGCTTTGTCAATTTTACCATTTTTCATTCGCGGAAAGGACGTTAAAATTCTCCATACGCGCGGGATTTTATAAGCAGATACTTGTTTTGTCAGCGCTTGTCTTACTTCAGAAAGAGAAATGTTCTCTAAAACAATTGCTGCACCTACGACTTCTGAACGTTCAGCATCTACTACACTAAAAACGGCTGCTTCGCTAACGCCCGGTATTTGTAAAAGCAGCTCTTCAATTTCTTCAGCATATACTAAGCTTCCGCTGCTTTTAATCACATTTTTATCTCTCCCTACGATGGTAATGCTTCCGTCTTGAAGCTGAACCGCAATATCGTGTGACGTAACATATCCGTTAAAAAATGAGCGGTCCGTTTCTTCGCTGTCCTTAACAAACCCTTCGAATGCTTGAGTTGTTTTTACAAATAACGTTCCTTTGTTTCCTTTTTCTACTTCTTTTCCACGTTCGTTCAGGATTAAAACGTCTACACTGTCAACAGGATAACCTACTGTATGAGGCAGCGTTTTAGCGGTATGTGGTGAAAGTACCGTAACAAATCCCATTTCAGAAGATCCGTAATATTCATAAAGAGAGGCAACAGGAAACGCTTGTGAAAATTTCTTCCGAACGGAAGGAGATAATTTATTTCCTACTGAAATTACGGTCTTTGGCAGAAGTTGTTTTTCTTTTGATCTGCTTTGTGCATAACGAAGTAACGGAGAAATTAATGCGGGTGTAATAGACATACAGCTAGCTTCTTTGTTAAAAACAGACGAAGGTGTAAATGCTTCTAGCATGAGAGCGTGCATGCCGCTGCAAAGCGCATGCAAAACCGGGTAAAGCTGGGCGGAATAAGAGATATGTAAAGGAACAAGCACTTTGTCATGTTGCTCTAAAGAAAATATATCCGACCACTCTTGAAATGATGAAGACCAAGAATAATGCGATTTTACAAATCCTTTTGGTCTCCCTGTTGACCCAGAGGTAAATCCAAATAAAAATAGGTCGGATAGTTCATTTACTTGCCGTAAGGGCAGCATAGCTTTCTCTTCTCTTATTTTAGTTAGAGAAGATGTTTGCCATAGCCAATTCGGGGATTGAATAGAAAAATAGGTATCCACTTCAGCCTCTGTTGACTCATTGTGTAAAAGCATTACAATTCCACCGGCTTTTAAAATCGCTAAAAATGACACCACAGCTGCTGCATTGTTTGCCATACTTAAAGCAACAAGCTCTCCTTTTTCCATCCCTTTTTCTTTCAGCTGTTTTTCGGCTTTGCATACACGATCCCACATTTGACTGTAGCTCAGCTCATTAATAGAATCCGAAAGTGCCAGTTTGTCAGGCGTTTGTTGGCACTGATAAAAAATTAGTTCTTCAATTCGTTTCATTACTGCGTAAACTCCCTTTTTATTTTACTCTTAGTGTACCGTAAATGTAAATTTGAGAAAAGAAAAATGTAAACTTATAAAAATATAAAGTTGACTAATTTAAGTTTAATAAGATAAGATAGTCATGTTTTATCATACATAAAGGAGGTTTACGATGAAAACAAAAGATATGACATACGTTGCTTTATTTACGGCTGTAATGGGAGCGCTAGGGCTTGTTCCTCCTATTTTCCTATCATTTACTCCCGTTCCTATTACTCTTCAAACGATGGGAGTTATGCTGGCAGGAGGTATTCTTGGGGCTAGATTAGGCGCATTAAGCCAATTTATTTTTTTATGTTTAGTAGCTGTAGGAGTCCCTTTGCTTTCTGGAGGGCGCGGTGGTATGAGCGTATTTTTTAGTCCAAGTGCTGGCTATTTAATCAGCTATATATTTGCAGCTTTCTTTATAGGATGGACACTATCCAAGTTGAAAAACCTTACGTTTACAAAGGTATTCATAACAAATGTCCTGTTTGGAATTTTGCTAGTTTACGCTTTTGGCATTCCTGTACAAGCGATGCTACTTCACATACCGTTCTGGAAATCTCTTCAATTAAGTTTAGTTTATATTCCCGGTGACTGCATAAAAGCAATCATAGCGGCTTATTTAATTACAAAAGTCCGAAAAGTAGTAACCGTAACTGGTCGTTCCAATACGGCTTCTATGTAAGGAAGTGATGACTATCTACCAGGCGGCAGTTGTAAAAGCGAAGCGTACAGTGATTGGAAAAGAAAACGGCGCACTTAAGAATTTTCACGTTCAAGAGCTAGCGGCTCCTTTATTGAAACATCTTAGCGCTGGAATTGAACATGAAATTGATGACGTTATTTTAGGAAATGTTGTAGGTCCAGGAGGAAACGTAGCTAGGCTTGCCGTTTTAGAAGCAGACCTCCCTTTTTCTATCCCGGGAATGACTATTGATCGTCAGTGCGGAGCTGGTTTAGAAGCGATTCGAATGGCCAGCTATTTGATAAAAGCAGGCGCTGGAACGTGTTATTTAGCTGGAGGCGTTGAAAGTACAAGTACTTCTCCTTTTGAAAAAAGAGCACGTTTTTCTCCTGATAAAATTGGTGACCCCGACATGGGAATTGCAGCAGAAAACGTAGCCCAGCAATACAACATATCTAAAGATCAGCAGGACAGATATGCTCTTTTAAGTCATGAAAGAAGCTGGGAGTCTTTTGAAAAAAGATTGTTTGAAGAAGAAACGCTTCCTCTTCCAAACGTGATGCACGATGAAGCATTTATGAAAAAACGAAACCTAACAAAGCTGCTGCAAAAAGCCAGCCCCGTCTTTTTGAAAAAAGAAGGCACCGTCACTGCAGCAAACAGCTGTGGAATTAATGACGGAGCCTGTATTACACTTGTGATGGAAGAGACAAAAGCACGTGCCTTAGGCTTTGAGCCCGTTTTACGTTTTATCGACGCCGATATTTCAGGAGTGTCACCTCTTTACCCTGCTATTGCGCCCGTTTCTGCGATTAAAAATATCTTGAAGCGAAATTCTCTTACGGTAGATGATATTGACTTATTTGAAATCAATGAAGCCTTTGCCGTTAAAGTTGTCGCTTGTATGCAAGAACTGGGGATATTACAAGAGAAAGTGAATGTTCGCGGAGGAGCATTGACCCTAGGACACCCTTACGGAGCGTCAGGAGCTATTTTAGCTACGCGTCTTTTTTATGAAAGCAAGCGCTGTGACGTGCGATATGTCATAGCTGCTTTAGGAAGCGGAGGCGGAATAGGAACAGCGGTATTATTTGAAGTAATCAAATAATACCGCTGTTTTTATGCCTTTTTTATTACATTATGTTTCATCAAATATTGCTCAATATCTTCAAATGTCTCAACTGGAACAAATGAAACGTTTTGTTCGCGCAGTAAATCTTGCAGAGCATCTTTCGCAAATGTAACATCTGCATATTTTGCCGGATGTGAATCCGGCTCGCTGTCACCGGCAAAATAAATCGTTTCGTATGTCTCTTTTAGTTCTTTAATAACAGCCGATTTATCAATGCCGTAGCGTTCTGAATGCCATCTGTGAGCAGGGTCTAGACGCAAGTGAACGTTGTTTTGATGGAAATATCCTTCATTCGAATAAACTTCAACTTTTTCAACACCGTATTTATCTAAAATCGGTTTAATATAGTACGTTGTTCCAGCGCTTAAAATATAAAAATCTCCGCCGTTTTTCTGAACAGCTTTAATAAAAGCGGGCACGTATTCATCAATTGGAATATTCACTACTTCTTCTAAAATTTTTGGTTCTTCTTGGTGAATGGATTGAAAAACAGTAGATAAAAAATCAATATCTTTCATTTCTCCTGCTTTCCATCGGTGGAAAAGTTCTTCACCTTCTGGAAAATACTTTTCAATCACAATCCAGTAAAAATCTTTTTTTGAAATGGTTCCATCAAAATCTGATACAAACGCCCATTTTTTCATTCCTCACACATCCTTTGCTACATACTAAGCAGTTCTCGAAGTTCTTCTTCTGTCAAACTAGAAAGCATTGTTTCTCCCGGCTGAATAACCTGTTCGATGAGTTCTTTTTTCTTTTGCTGCAAGTCGTAAATTTTTTCTTCGATGGTTCCTTGAGAAATAAGCTTGATGACCTGCACAACATTTTTTTGCCCAATGCGGTGTGCACGGCCTGCCGCTTGTTCTTCAATAGCTGGGTTCCACCATAAGTCATATAAAATAACTGTATCGGCTCCCGTTAAATTTAAGCCTGTGCCTCCGGCTTTTAACGAGATTAAGAAAATGTCTTGTTCTCCATTATTAAATCGATCCGCCATTTCCACTCGTTCTTTTGATGGCGTCTGACCGTCTAAGTAAAAGTAAGAAAGGTTTTCTTTTTGAAGCTCTTCTCGAATAATATGAAGCATGCTTGTAAACTGCGAAAAGATTAACAAACGTTTTCCGTTGGCAACCGCATTTCTTGTAATCTCAAGCAGCTGCTCTAATTTGCTTGAATACCCTTCGTAATTTTCAACGAATAAAGACGGATGACAGCAAATCTGGCGCAGTCTTGTTAATCCCGCCAGGATCTTCATTCGGTTTTTATTAAAATCTTCACCGGCTAAAGATGATTTTAACTGTTCTAAATAGCCTACATATAACTCTTTTTGTTCTTTAGTGAGCTCAGATAAATGAGTTGTTTCAATTTTATCAGGCAGTTCTTTTAATACATCCTTTTTTACTCGTCGCAGTAAAAATGGTCTTACAATTCGACTGACCTGCTCCGATGACATGTTTTTAAATTGGCGGAGCCCTGGAAATAAACCCGGAAGAATGGTCTGGAAAATTGACCAAAGCTCGTCAAGTGAGTTTTCAATAGGCGTACCGCTCAGCGCAAAACGTTTTTTAGCTGAAATAGTCCTAACAGCTACTGCTGTTTTTGTTGTATGATTTTTAATACTCTGAGCCTCATCTAGAATTAAAGCATGAAAATGAAGGTGCTGATACAAATCAATATCTTGACGCAGCGTTGGATAAGATGTGATCCATACGTCAGCTGTTCGTTTTAGCTTCTCCTCACGCTCACTCGGCGTTCCTGTAATGGTTTGAACCGTTAAATTCGGTGCAAATTTCTCTAATTCGTTGCGCCAGTTATAAATCAAGGAAGCCGGCACAACAATTAAAAAGGCACTGCTATCCTCGTCATGATCTTTTTCAGATAAAATATAGGCAATGCTTTGAAGCGTTTTTCCAAGCCCCATATCATCAGCCAGTACGCCTCCTAAAGAGTAGTGAGACAGAGATTTAAACCACTTAAACCCATTGCGCTGATAATCACGCAGGGATGCCTGCAAGGATTCCGGTACTTCCCAATCCATTTCCTCCGGAGATTTGAGCTGTGTAAGTAATGTTTTAAATGCTGAGCCAAACTTAGCAGCTGATTTATCACCCGCACTCATAATTTCTTCCACTTGCATTCCTCTGTACAAAGGTACTTGCAATGAGTTATCCTTTAAATCTTTTTCCGTTACGTTCAGCTCACGAAACAGATTTTGAATATGTTCAAAGCCTTCATTTTCAAGAGGGATAAACGCACCGTTATCTAGACGATGATAGCTTTTCTTTTCTAAAACAGATTTTAAAACATCTTGAACAGTCTGATGATTAATGTCTCCTAAATCAAAATTAATTTCTAATAGTCCATTGCTATTTTGAATGTCAACCGTTGTTACTGGCGCAGAAAAATCCGTATAAGCATAATCTTTCATCTCATCCGTAATATACACATCCGCTATTTCATCAAGCTTTGGAACAATATGAAACAAAAATTCATATAAAGATGATTCGTCTTGATTTAAGTACAGCTGATTTTTATAAATATTTAAAGGAGCCGTTTCAATTAAGTCCATAACGCGGTCTTCTTTTTCTAAATCTCGTATTAAGATTTTATCGTATTTTTCAGACCGGGGTGAAAATGGATTAATCGAAATCTCTCCGTAGTTGTACCGAAGCGTCACAAACAGCTGTTCATCCTCACGGTCAATAAATACTTTTGCTTTTAGTTCAGGTGCAATAATTTGATGGGAGACTTCTTTTGCGATATCCACTTTCCCTACTTTTTTTAGTCCCGGAACAACGTGAGATAAAAAATTGCCCATCTGCTCTTCTGCTATAGGTACGACTGGCTTCAAAGGAGCCGTTTTTCGAAGCCCTTCAAGAAGCATCCGCTGATCTTGAGATAGCTCATAAAACGTCCCTTTTAAAAATAGCCAGCCGTATCGATCGAAAAATGAAGCTTGATGAAGTTCCGTAAAGTCTAGCTCAAACCCAGCTGCCGGGTGCTTGTTTAATTGAAACGAAAAAGGAGCTGAGCTTTCAGCAAAGATAATATTTTCATACGAATGCCCTTCATGAATAAAAGTAAAGTTTCGACCTTTAAGCAATTGAAATAACTCTTTGGCTACGATGGATGGAATGATTAATTCTCTGTTATTTGCGGACGAACGATACATGGAATAGGAATTTTTATAAAATGATTCATTTGTCATAATATCCATCAGCAGCTCAATGATTTTCTTATCTTCTTCTATAAAAAAATGTTCCGCAGGGTCATATTCGAAGCGCTTGGTAAATTCATGAGTTTGGAATTCTTTAGCGTCTGTTAAAAATTCTTGAATGTTTTTTACTACGTACGTCCGGTCGAAGCCTACTTTCATTTCAAGCGCTACGTACATTCCTTCTGAACGTAAAAATTCTTCTGAGTAAGACTTACAAATAAATTCTACTTTCAACGGATCTTTATCTGCATATTTTCTGTGATCGCTTATGGTTTGCTGATAGCTTGAAAATAAGTCGATAAAATGATTTACATTTTCGTATTCTTTGCTTTGGCGAAAAGGCTTTGTTTTAATTGGCTGCGGCTTTGCGCGCTCATCGCAAATGGTTAATAAAACAGCTACTTCGTGTTTGCATTCTGAAAACTCGTGATAAGCAGGACAATCGCAGAATGAATAAAAAGAATTTCCTTTTTGTTCAACCATTACCGTATACATTTCCGCACCTCGAACGGATGCTGTCCACGTAGTGGTCTGTTCATTGTATTCCAAATCAAGCACACGCCCCTGCTTGTAATACGTGTGTCCTCTATAGTACGTTCTGCTTGAGTACGAATCTTTTAATTGTTCTTTGTTTAATGTTTTATTTATCATCGCTTCACAATCTTCCAATCGCATAACAGTCAATGCTGCTGCTGTTTAATTTCTATTCAGAACAAATAATGTCCAACGTCATAAACGTTGAACATTATTTGTCAATTCTTCTATTATAACATGCAACAGACATTATAAAACACTCTTAAGCAGTGCAGACTGTTTTCGCTGTTTTCTTTTGTAAAGTATCCAGCCTGCTCCGGCGGATGATAATAAAAGCAGGCTAAGTCCTAAAAAAGCAAGTCCTATATGATCATTAGCCGTAACGTACGTAAAAAAGAAAATCAATAAAATACGAATCCCTAACGTAATAAAGCGAAAACAGCTGTCCACTCTTCCCACGATAATATTCGGTATTTTCTGCATCATAAACGTATTTCGAGCTACTCTTGTACCTGCATTTGCAAAAGCAAGAAGAAACACAATAGAAAAGTAAATGGGCAGAAGCTTCATAAAGAAGATGATCGATATTCCGAGTGCAAAAAGGCTTATATTAAGCATAATGGTTAGCTCAGTACCTGTTCTTTTCATAATAGATACGACGAATATCCCTGCGGTTAATGCTCCGAAACCATATACGGCACTCTCAATCCCATACGCTGCTGGACTTGCTTTTAATTTTTGAGTCAGATAAATAGGAAACAAATAGTTCGTCATCATCACAGCAACGAAAGGCATAAAAGAAAGCAGTAAAAAAATAGATACCGAGCGATTTTCTTTTATGAATGCTAATCCCTCTATCATCGCAGTGTGTTTTTTGTCGCTTCGTTCCCTGCTTTGTTTATAGGGAATACTCAATAGAAAAAGGAATGCAGCTATATACGTAGCTGCATCGACTATTAAAATCCATTGAAGCGACCAACGAGTAATGACTAGACTGGCCAGAGCGCCTGCAAGCATACTAGATAGCTGACCTTGTATTTCCATGATACTGTTTAATGATTGAAACGCATCTTTTGAAAAAATTTCTTGATTTAACGCAAAAATCGTTGGATAAAAAAACGTGTAGTAAAGGTTTCCGGTTCCGTACAAAATGACGTAGTGAATTGTTGAATAGTCTGTAACAAAACCAACGATAACAAATAGCATGACCGTGGTAAAACCGATAAGTTCTACCGTTAGCAATAGCTTTTTCCGTGACATTTGATCAATAAGAATGCCAATATACGGAGTAGCTGCAAAGCTAATTACCGTCATAATCAGCATAATTGTGCCAAATAGTTTATTCCCATTTGGGGACGCAACCAACAGTAAAGGAATGGCAAGCATTGTAATACCGGAACCGATAGAGGATAAAACATTAGCAGCTACTACGGCTTGAAAGCGACGGTCTTTATAAAGCGCCTTCATCACACATTTTGCTTAGCTTCTAAAATTTGCTTAGATACTTGTGTATAAAGAATCAGTTCGTTAACTAATTCATGAATTCCGTCAGCTGCATTTTTTCGTAAAGTCCCTTTTTCTACGATGTCTGCAGGGTCTAATACCAGCTGCTTAGATAGAACATTCGCATACAAAGCGCGAGCAACGGTTCTAAGGTTGTTTAAAGCATTAATGCCTCCTTTTCCTCCTCCTGCTACCGCTAAAAGTGCCACGGGTTTATGTGCAAAATACGCGCTGTTTAAAAAGTCAAACGCATTTTTTAATGCTCCGCTCATAGCTCCGTGGTATTCCGGCGTTGCAAGTAAAATAGCATCTGCTTTTTCTATTTTTTCAATTAGCTCTTGTACTTCTTCTGTTTCATACTGATGAGGTTCACCTGTGAATATAGGAAGCGATAATTGGCTTAAATCTAGAAAAGAACTTTGATAGCTTTTGTAAAGTTCTCTCGTCACTTGTGTTGTTCGGCCTGTTTCTCTAGGACTTCCATTTATAATAAGTATGTTCATATTTATCTACTCCTCTGTCGTTTGGTTATATGTATAGTATATGGGTGATCAAACTTTTTTTCGTCCTGCTATTGATAGAAAGAAAGCTACCAATATGGACTGAGGTGAACAGAGAAAAACCTACAACTAAAGTCGTAGGTTAGGAAATTCCGTGCTGAACAGCATATAGAGCAGCTTGAGTGCGGTCTTGAACCCCAAGCTTCGATAAAATATTAGACACATGTGTTTTTACTGTTTTTTCTGTAATATGTAAGGTAGCACCAATTTCTTTGTTGCTTTTTCCTTTTGCAATTTCTTTTAATACGTCTTTTTCTCGTTTTGTTAAGTGATCAATAAAATTGACTTTCTTTTCGCTGCTTTTGGTTAACCGTGTTAGCAAGTGTGTGGTGACTTTTGGATGAAGCTGATTTTCTCCGTTCATTAGCTTTCGAATAGCAGATACAAGTTCATCTGGATCACTTTCTTTTAACTGATAGCCTGAAGCTCCAGCTTCTAGTGCCGGTATCACGTGATCTTGATCTGAAAAGCTTGTTAGAATCATGACTTGTACATGCGGTGCTTGTTTTTTTAATTCTTTTGTTGCTTCGATTCCGTCGAGAAGCGGCATCGATAAATCCATTAAAACAATATGAGGTTCTAGAGATGTCGCTAACTTTACAGCTTCTTCCCCATTAGAAGCTTCTCCTACAATTTCTAGGTCAGGCTGTGTTTGTAAGAAAAAGACAAGTCCTTTTCGGACGACGTGGTGATCATCTGCGATTAAAATCTTTATTTTCATGTGCGCTCCTTTCCGTTATGAAAGAGGAATAGATACCTCCACAACCGTTCCGTTTCCTATGCTGCTTGTAACAGATAGTTTTCCATTTAATCTTTTTATTCGCTCATGCATAGTTTTTAGCCCCAGCGTCGGCAATTCTGCTGAAGCACTATACATAAAACCATTGCCGCTATCTCGGACTTTCATGATCACTTGTTCTTTACTTATATTTACGTTTAGATGTACCTCTGCCGTACCCGCATGCTTTCGGCAATTATTAAAAGCTTCTTGCCCAACTCTCCACAGTGTCTCTTCAATCACAGCAGGCAAAACGGACACTCCTTTAATTTGTTCTGTTACGTTAAGCCCTAGCATTTGACCATAGCTTTTTAACGCACTGACAATGCCGTTTTCTAATCCTTGAGGACGAAGCTGCCAAATTAATGCTTTCATTTCCACTTGAGCATGCTGAGCGGTTTCTTGGATTAAGGAAAAAGTCTCTTTTAACTGCACATCTTTTGCTAAGCTGCTTCCTGCTTTGGCTGTGACATTAATGGAAAACAACAGCTGATTAACAGAATCGTGAAGATCTTTGGCCAGTCTGTTTCTTTCTTCAATAAGTTTTATTTCCTGCTGAGATTGCGTCAGCTTAATTCGCTTGATAGCCGTGCCAATTTGAAGAGCGACGGATCCTAATAAATCAAGCTCTCGCTGTTCAAAATGAATTTTATGAGGGGCAGCTACATTTAATAATCCAAAGCGCTCATCTCCTGCTTGTAAAGGAACCGTTGCGTGATGGGTAACGTCGTGTGTATCTCCCCACTCATAAATGACGGAATCTTCAAGTCTCTTGCACTCCATAATATTAGACGCTTTTTGAAGCCGGCCATCCATATACCGATCAACACACCAGCAGCTTCCGTTACACATAGGCTGAGCGGTTTTATTTAATAAAGCTGGCGGCAAATGCTGAGTAGCAACCATCTCATGTTTTCCATTTTCATCAATAAAAAAGATCCATCCTGTTTGTAAATCTGTTATTTGCAGCAGTTTTAAAAGAGCATCGTGAAGCATTGTATGTAAATTAGTGCCTTCATTTAAAATCTCGGCAATGTCTTTTAAAATCTTAAGCTCTGAAATATGATCTTTTTCCATAGCTTCTCTCCTATATGATGTATTTTCCATTTTTTATTTTATCACAATTAAAGGTGATTCCGGCTAATAGGACGTTATTTTTAAGGTGTTTTTGCTTAGGTATGTAAGAATTTTTGACATCAATAATGAAAATTTCAAAAAGTATGTCAGGTAGTTTAACAATTAGCTAGAGTCTTTATGTAAAACGAACTATACTACAGATAATTCACGTAAGAAAAGAAAAAATGAAGGGAAATGAGAAGAAAAAAATATTAAAATTAATCCATTGAAAACGCTTCCAAATATGAAGGCATAGTGCTATTATATAATTATTAACAGAATAGGGATGTGAGAAAGATGAATAAATTATTTTTAGAAGAGTTACGATACATTATCTTGTGTGAAGTGCCTATGACAAAGTACCGAGTAGAGCAGCTTCAAGACAAATTTGATCAAAGCCCATACTTAATTAATGAACTTTATCAACTCCTATTCGAAAAGCGTCACATTTTAGCTTTTGTTGATGATATTGAATCATCCCTGTATGACTATATTGTGAATACAGAAATGATGGATGCCAAAACGTATTACGGAGCTATTGCACATGTAGCAAATCTTTTCGGCGAAACGCCTACATATATAAAATGCAAAATAAAAAAATATAGACAGTCTTCGATTTCAAGTATCAGTGCCTAAAAGTTGTGCACAGCTGATTCAAATAAAAAGCAGAAAAGAAATCCTAGCACAAGGGTTTCTTTTTTGTACCAATAACATATAGGGAGGAAAATAAGATGAAGACATTTTTTATCACAAATCGCTATTCGTTTCTTGAAACGCAAGTAAATGAATACATGCAATCGCTACTGGTAAAAACGCCTGAACAAGTTATTTTATATTTCGAAAGACAAATTCGAAAGTATAAAGTGTATTTACAGAAAAAACATCATTACCCAGAGTGTATGGTTCAATCTATCCACCGTTTGATTGAAGAATATTCATTAAGTATCATTAAAGTAAAAAAATATATTAGCTATCAAAACAAGCTGATGAATAAACAGCTATTAGAGCCGCAGTAAAACGAATCATTTTTTATGGTTCGTTTTACTGCGGCTCTGCCGCTTTATTGCTCATATTTTACTAGTAGATGCAGCACAGCGGGACGTTCTTCGAGATTTTTGTATGAGTGCGTGTGACTTCCTTCAAATTTGACCGAATCAAATTGGTTTAACTCGTATACCTCTTCTTCAATTTTTATTTCAACTCTTCCTTCCATTACCGTTGCTACTTCAATTAATCCTTTGTGATGCGGTTCAGGACGGTATGTAGCGAGAGGCGCAAGAAAGGCTCGGTACATTTCAATCGTCGAATCCATTTGGTTTTGAAACATAAATTCGATTTTCCACGCTTCATCTGGTCCTTTGAGAGAAAATCCTTCTCCGCACTTAGATAGGGATACTGAAGGCTCCACTGATACTAATTTGGTTAAAGGAATATTTAAACCTGTGGTTATTTTCCACATCACCCCTAAAGTAGGGTTGGTCTCTCCTCTTTCAATTTTCCCTAACGTGAGTTTGCTGACTCCTGTCTTTTCAGCTAGTTCATCCAGTGTCAAATGATTTTGTACCCTGATTTTTCGTAATTCACTGCCTACTTTTTTAATCATCTCTTCCGTATGCATTTCTTCCTTCCTTTCTGATATATATTATGATAAACTTTTTTGAGTAATTAACATATTATAATATATTTAATAAGGAGGGTAAACAATGAAAGCAATAATATGGGGACTATTATCTTCCATGTTCTTTTCCGCTACGTTTATCGTTAACCGAGCAATGAATGTATCTGGAACGAGTTGGGCATGGACTGCATCCCTCCGTTTTTTATTCGCTATTCCTATTTTACTCATTTTAGTACTGCTGCAAAAGAAATTTATGCCTCTGTGGAAGGAAATGAAAAAACATCCGTGGTCTTGGCTGGGCTGGGGTACACTTGCAGGAGTAGGTTTTTATTCTCTCTTAAGTTTTTCCTCGCTTTTCGGACCATCATGGCTGGTGGCGGGAACGTGGCAAGTGACCATTCTAGCAGGAGCTCTACTTTCTCCGTTGTTTTTTATAAAAGTTCAAACTGCAGAAGGATATAAAAAAGTGAGAGGAAAAATCCCGCTAAAAACGCTTAGCGTTTCAGCGTTTATTTTAGTAGGCGTGATTCTTATGCAGGTAAAAGAAGCAGAAAATATTACGGCTATGCAGTTTATATTAGGATTTCTGCCTGTTGTTGTCGCTGCTTTTTTATACCCGCTTGGAAACCGTAAAATGATGGAAATATGCAGCGGGAAGCTTGATACGTTCCAACGTGTTTTAGGAATGACGTTAGGAAGCATTCCGTTAAGTATTATTTACGCTATATACGGCTTCTTTACTACAGGTATCCCGAGTGGGCCACAATTTTCTCAAGCCTTTATCTTAGCAATGAGTTCAGGTGTAATTGCTACGATGACGTTCTTTTACGCAACAGACTTGGCAAAAGAAAATTTAGGTTTGCTTGGAGCAGTTGAAGCAACTCAATCAGGCAGCATGATTTTTACCGTGCTTGGCGAAGTGTTTTTATTAAATGGACGTATGCCAACAGGGATTGCGTTAGCTGGTATGACGATAATCGTAATTGGAATGATTATGAACAGTATGCTAAACAAAAAAACAAAACTGTCTTCGGCCGCCCCGGCACGTACTCTATCAAAATAAAAAAGAGGAGATGAAAATCTGTTTAAAGGTTTTCATCTCCTCTTTTTAATATTCAAGATGATTGTTCCAATAGCGACTCCAAAGCACAGGGAATCGCATCTGTAAACCATCCTCATCATCTTCATCCCAATCAAGATCCAAATCTTGCTCATCGTACCAAACTGGATCAAACTGGTCATATTTATCATAATAATAGTCGTTATCTAAACCTGTCTTTTCTTCGTAAGCTTCACACGCTACAGAAAGTAATTCTTCTAATTGAGGAGCATAGCCTTCTGCTTCCAGTGGTTTAAGCGCAGCAATCATCGTCTCAGGAGATTCAATTGCTTTATAATATATGTCTTTTCCTTGATATAAAAGCCAAGCTCTAAAATAATCAAAACAATCATCTGAACAACCACCCATTACAATATACGCTGCTGCCCACAATGAAGAAGTATAGGATCGATCAAAATGCTGATTTAATAGCTGATCAAAGCGGAAAATGTCCTTTTCAGAACGCTTTGCTAGCGTGGAGCGAAGCCATTCCATTTGCTCATCGACATCTAATTTTGTCTTCGCCTTTTTTATCAGTTCCCAAAAGAGTGCCTCTGACATCGTGCTGTCTTTCATTACTTGCATCGAACAAGTTAAAGGCTTATATCCTTTCTTCAATTTTGCACGAATCAGCTTTTCAGCTTCCGCTTCACAAGCTTCTGCGGAAACAAACTCTTTCACTTGCATGCGGCCAGCTGTATCAACTTTGCCAAAGTGAATGACTAACTTGCTGTCTCTTCTTTCAACTTTCCAAAATTTATTCGATTGCTCATCTTTATACACTAAGGTTATTTGCATGATACATTCCCCTTTTTCATCCCACTACTATTGTGAATAGTTCTCTTTTTACAAGTTATGTAGAGCCACGACGCTTCATAATCCCTTTTCTTTGCTTTTTTAACATGTTTCAGTTGATTTTAACTCTTTTTAAAGTTTATTAAAAGCTGAAGGGCTATTTTTGATCATACTCCGCTTAGCATTTAATTTTAATGCTATGATGCAGTTCAAACAGCGAGAAATTAAACATGATTTACGAAATATTTCAGTTGTTTATTTTTGTTGCATTTACAACATTTCGTTTTTCCTTTATACTTTTTTATATCAGATATCTTTATTATACAAAAAAGAAGCATAAATTCGCAGTAAAGGAAGGGTTTTCGATGAAAATTAAGCATGTTACAACAAAAGAGCAGCTTGAAGACGTATTTCATATACGTAAAACAGTGTTTGTTGAAGAACAAGGAGTGCCGTTAGAAGATGAATTTGATGAGCATGAAGAAACGGCAAAACATATGTTGATTTATTATAACAACGAACCAGCTGCTTCTGGAAGATTCCGCATAGTAGACGGTTTCGCTAAAATAGAGCGGGTATGTGTATTAAAAGAATTTAGAAAATATGGACTTGGAAAAGAAGTGGTGACCAGCTTAGAAGAAGCAGCGAAAAAAGAAGGCTTAACTCAATCTAAGCTTCACGGTCAAGTTCAGGCTGAACCTTTTTATCATAAATTAGGGTATAAGACTGCTTCTGATGTCTTTATGGAAGACGGTATTCCACACGTTATTATGAAAAAAGAGTTTACGTGTTAAAAACTCTTTTGCACAGTTGCTCTAGTAAAGAAAAAGGCTCTCCGCAGAGAGCCTTTTTTGTACTATTAGATTTTCATAATTCCGCCTGTGCTAGCAGAAGTTACAAGTTTAGAATATCTTGCAAGATAGCCTTTTTTCACTTTTGGCTCAAAGCCTTTCCAGTTTGCTTTTCGTTCTTCCCAAACATCTGGAGAAACTTGAACATTCATTGAACGATCTTCAATGTCAATCACGATGTGGTCGCCATCCTCTACAAATGCCAGTGGCCCGCCTTCAGCAGCTTCTGGAGATGCGTGGCCAATTGATAATCCACGTGAAGCGCCAGAGAAGCGTCCGTCTGTTAATAGTGCTACTTTTGCGCCTAGTCCCATTCCCATAATTTGAGAAGTTGGAGCTAACATTTCAGGCATTCCCGGTCCGCCTTTTGGTCCTTCATAACGAATGACTACGACGTGTCCTTCTTTTACTTTTCCGTTAGCAATACCGTGCAGCGCCTCGTCTTGAGACTCAAATACAATTGCTGGTCCTTCGTGGCGAGTAATGCCATCTTGAACACCGCCTGTTTTAATGATCGCGCCGTCTGGAGCTAAGTTACCAAACAATACAGCAAGTCCGCCTTTTTCTGTGAAAGGCTTATCGATTGAATGAATAACGTTATAATCTTTTACATCGCATCCTGCAATGTTTTCGCCTAGCGTTTTTCCAGTAACCGTCATCGTATCTAAATGAAGAGCTCCTTCTTTTTTAGATAGCTCGTTTAGAGCAGCCGATACGCCTCCTGCTTCATGTAAGTCTTCAATAAATACATCCGAAGCCGGAGCGAGTTTTGCCAAGTGAGGCACACGTTCCGCTACTTCATTGATACGCTCTAACGGATAATCAATTTCAGCTTCATTCGCAAGAGCTAGCGTATGAAGAACTGTATTTGTAGAACCACCTAACGCCATATCTAAAGCAAATGCGTTGTCGATTGCTTTTTCTGTTACGATATCACGTGGTTTTAAATCTAATTTAATTAATTCCATAAGCTGTTTAGCTGATTTTTTAACAAATTCTCTACGTTCAGGAGCAACTGCTAAGATTGTACCATTTCCAGGTAAAGCAAGTCCTAAAGCTTCAGCTAAGCAATTCATTGAGTTCGCTGTAAACATTCCTGAACAAGATCCGCATGTCGGACAGCCGAATTGTTCTAATTCAAGCAATCCTTTATCATCAAGTTTACCCGCTTGATGAGCTCCTACGCCTTCAAATACTGAAGAAAGAGAAATCTTACGACCGTCGCTCGTTACGCCAGCCTTCATTGGTCCGCCGCTAACAAAAACTGTCGGAATATTCAGACGTAATGAAGCCATTAACATCCCAGGCGTGATTTTATCACAGTTTGGAATACATACCATTCCGTCAAACCAGTGAGCAGATACTACCGTTTCAACTGAGTCAGCAATGATTTCACGACTTGGTAATGAATAACGCATACCGATATGTCCCATCGCAATACCGTCATCTACCCCGATAGTGTTCATTTCAAAAGGTACGCCACCAGCTTCGCGAATCGCATCTTTTACGATTTTACCAAACTCCTGTAAGTGAACATGACCTGGTACAATATCAATATATGAATTGACAACCGCAATAAACGGTTTGCCGAAATCCTCTTCTTTTACACCAGCTGCGCGCAGTAGGCTGCGGTGCGGTGCTCTGTCGAATCCTTTTTTGATCATGTTACTTCTTAATTCTGCCACAATAATTCCCTCCGTATTCATCTAACCTATTAAAAACTAATTAAAAAATAAATCTTTTTAAATTGTTTAATAATTTTTAATATAAATACTAATTTAACAAATCACACAAAGGTTTGTAAAGGTTTATGACAAAATAATCATTTTTTATTTTAAAATAGTAAAATCACCTGCATAAATTAGTATAATATATACATATATCCCTTATTTTACAGAAAAACAGAAGGTGGATGCTGAGCATGAAACAATCCTTTTATTACAGAGGTCATCAAGAAAAAGAAATATTTGCACAAAAATGGGAAGTTGAAAACCATTCTGCAAAAGGTGTTGTCCAAATAGCCCATGGAATGGCCGAACATATTGGACGCTACGAATACTTTGCTAATGTATTAACTCAACATGGCTACATCGTATATGGAAATGATCACCGCGGCCACGGTCAAACAGCTTTGAAAGATGAAGAAAAGCGTTTTTTTGCTGAAGAAAATGGTTTTGACACCGTAGTTTATGACATGATTGCTTTGACTAAGCACATTTCAACGGAACACCCTCGCCTACCAATCTTTCTTTTCGGTCACAGCATGGGGTCTTTTCTGACGAGAAGATATATTCAATTGGATACAGAGCACATTCATGGTGCGATGCTCTCAGGTACTGGCAGCATTCCTTCCCTTTCACTGCGGGGAGGCATATTAGCTGCGAAAATGGAGAAAAAAAGAAAAGGATTACGATCTGCTAGTCCATTGCTTGATAAACTTTCTTTTGGACAGTACAACAAATTCTTTCATCCTGCTCGAACGCCTTTTGATTGGTTAAGTCAAGATAATGAGGCTGTAGATTTATATGTAAATGACCCTTATTGCGGAGGAGTTTTCACCACAGGTTTTTTCTATGACTTACTAACAGGAATCAAACAAATCTCTAACTTAGCTAATATAAAGCTAGTTCCATTAAACCTGCCTATTTATTTGATATCTGGAGAACAAGATCCAGTAGGCAGCTATACAAAAGGTGTACTCAAAGTATATAACGACTTTAAAAAAGCAGGATTGCAGGATATAAGCTACCGCTTTTTTAAAGAGTGCCGTCATGAGTTGCTGAATGAATTAAATAAAGATGAAGTGATAGAAGATATACTAAATTGGCTTAACGTGCAAATAGACAAAAAAAACGGTCGTGTGTAGACACGACCGTTTTTTTTATTAAGCAAATACAGATGTTAATACAGGTACTACTTGTTTCTTACGTGATACAACACCTTCTAAGACAGCTGTATTGTTTTCAAGCGTTACGTTGTATGCTTCTTCTACTTTTGAAGCAGCAGAACCTAATGCTAATGCAGTAGAGTTGCTGTTTAAAATATCTGTAACAACTAAAAGGAATAATTGTAATCCTTTTTCTTCGATTGTTTTAGTAATAGCTTCTTCTAGTTCCACTTTGCGTACTAAAACGTCATTTACGTCAATTGCATTCACTTGTGCGATTTCTACTTTGCTTGTACCCATGCTGAATTCTTTAGCATCTAATGAAATTAATTGTGAAGCTGTTTTATCGCCTAAGTCAGCTCCAGCTTTCAGCATTGCTAATCCGTACTCTTCTGCATCTACGCCTGCAATTTCCGCTAATTCTTTAGCAGCTGCAACGTCTTGGTCTGTGCAAGTTGGTGATTTGAATAATAAAGAATCAGAAATGATAGCTGATAGCATAAGACCTGCGATGTTAGGTTCGATTTCTACGCCGTTTTCTTTATACATCTTGTTTAAGATTGTTGCCGTACATCCAACTGGCTCTGCACGATAGTATAAAGGATCTGCTGTTTCAAAGTTAGCAATACGGTGATGATCAATTACTTCAAGTACACGAACTTGATCAATATCGTTTGCACTTTGTTGGCGTTCGTTGTGGTCCACTAAAATAACTTCATTTGTTTCTTTAGATACTTCATCAACGAAACGTGGTAGTTCAGCGTTGAACTTTTCAAGAGCAAATTGCGTTTCACCGTTAATATCGCCTAATCGAACTGGTTCAGCGTCTACACCTAATTTATTCTTTAAATCAGCGTATGCAATTGCAGAACAGATTGTATCTGTGTCAGGATTTTTATGTCCAAAAATTAACGTCTTTGCCATCTTAAATCTCTCTCCTTCTTACGTATGTAAATAGCATTCTTGCGTAAATTTAGTTAATTCGTTCACGCAACATTGCCATTTTAACATAAACTTTTACATTATTTTAATTTTTTTGCGAAAAATGATGTTCATCCGCAGATATTTTGCCATTTTGTATCTTTTTCATAGTAAAAACACCTCTATTTCCGATATAAATAGAGGGTTTTGTACGTTCATTATATAAAAGTTAGCGATAAAACACAACCCGTCTCTTCATCACTAGATAGATAACTTAAACGGAGTATCTCGCCAATTTTGATGAAAAAAAGTAAGGAAAAAATGACTATTATTAAAGAGAAAATGTATTATTTTGTCTTTATTTATATAAAATAACCAACCAAAAAAGCCCCCTTGTTAAAGGGTGCTTTTTTGGTTATCGTCGCAGTGTAAAGTTGAAATGTTCATTTACTTTAGCTCCTAGCTCTTCAAGAAACTGCTGAGCAGTCATTTCCTCTACGCTTTGGGTATACCAAGCAAGCTGAGATTTTTTTATGAACATTGTTGTAATATACATCTCTTGACCAATATGTTTTTGATCGGTATGTATAATTAAAGTGAATGAATAGTTCACTCCCGTCTGGACACTGCAACAACACGCGGTAATGTGGATTACGACGATTTTTATCTAAACTCATTTCTTTAATCTGCGCTAACATTATTCACCTCTAAAGCCATTACTTAATCATTTAAAGGTAAATGCCACACCACGCTATATCCTAGCTCTGCCATCAACTAGAAAATCATATATTTTCTAAAATTCTACACGATATAGGACAAAAGAGGAAGAGATAATTTATTGGTGGACGTGTAAAGTTTCATATAAATCTTTTAGCTGCTCAGGGTATTGAGACCTTACGTAATAACCTGTAGGACGGTGCTCGATTAAATGAGAAGCAAATAAGTAGCCGATGAGCACGTGCATTTGTTCATCTGAGGTTTCTTGGTTTAATTCTCTTTCGAGTCGTTCAGCTAAGTGTGAAGCCAGCTGTTTAATTTTTTCATCATGTGATAAAAAAAGCATTTTGTTCTCCCCCTTATAACGAATAAGTAATGCTGTGAATTTCAATAAAGACAACGTATTGCTTTTATAAGGATAATTATATTTTATTTTACAATAAAAGTATATAAATAGTTCTAAATATTCAAAATATAGTTTGTTTCTTTTGAACTACTCGACAATCAACAAAAAAAGAAGCGGGAGCTGTCCCGCTTCTTTTACGTAAAAAGATATTCGATTACCGAAATTTACTCTACTTCCACTGCCCAGCCGAATGGATCTTCCACTGTACCATTTTGAATACCTGTTAGAGTGTCATACAGTTTTTGTGATACTTCTCCTGTGTTTCCACCGTTGATGACCATTTTCTCGTTATTCCAAAATAGCTCGCCAATCGGAGAAATAACTGCAGCTGTACCTGTTCCAAATGCCTCTTCTAGTTTGCCTTCCGAATAAGCTTGCTTAATTTCTTCCATAGAAATACGGCGCTCAGTTACAGGCATATCCCAGTGTTTTAGCAGCTCAATGATGGATTTACGCGTAATTCCTTCTAAAATGCTTCCGTTCACAGATGGCGTTACTACTTCTCCATCAATTTTGAAGAAAATATTCATGCTTCCTACTTCTTCAATGTACTTGCGTTCAACTCCGTCTAACCACAGTACTTGTGAATAGCCTTTTGAGTCAGAAAGCTGCTGAGCTTTTAAGCTTGAAGCATAGTTTCCGCCTGTTTTAGCAGTCCCTGTCCCTCCGGCTACAGCACGAACAAATTCGCTTTCAACCGCAATTTTTACAGGAGCAATCCCTTCTTTATAATATGAGCCAACTGGGGATAGAATAATGATAAATTGGTAGCGGTCAGATGGCGCTACTCCTAAGTAAGGCTCTGTCGCGATGACAAATGGACGAATGTATAGTGATGTACCTTCAGCAGTAGGAATCCATTCGCGGTCAATTTTAATCAGCTGTTTTAACGCTTCTAATGCTAAGTCTTCGTCAACATGAGGAATACAAAGACGATCGTTTGATTTATTTAAACGTTTGAAATTCTCATCTGGTCTAAATAATAATACTTGCTCTTTTTTTGTTACATATGCTTTTAGTCCTTCAAAAACAGACTGCCCGTAATGAAAGATCATGGATGCCGGATCTAATGTGATAGGTTGATAAGGTACAATACGAGCATCGTGCCATCCTTGGCCTTCTGTATAATCCATAATGAACATATGGTCCGTGAAGATTTTCCCGAATTGCAATTGATCAGATTGCGGCTTTTCTTTTTTTGTTTTGACTTAGTGTTACATCGATTGAATAAGTTGTCATAGTTGTTTCTCCTTGCTCTTTATATTTACGGGTTTTTCGCTTAAACCTCTATATAAGTTACATTGTACAACTTTAGGGAAGCGTGTCACAATAGTTAGAGACGAAAAATTCTAAAAATTTTATAAAAATTATAAAGAAATAGCACCTAATCGAATTAAGTGCTGAATTGAAAAGGTTTTCTTTCTAAAAAAACTATTTCTACATTTTATTTACAACCATTTATAAACCAATTTTCACTCGAAGCTTTTCATCTTGTATTGAAAATTGTTTGATTTTTCCTACTGGAATGACTTTCACTTTATCAATTTCATTGAGGTTGATATGAATTTGTTTTTCTTCATACGTAGTAACAGGCGGCTTGTGAAAAATTCGATAGTTGATCCAATTTTGATTAAGAGGTTTCATTTCATGGATTTTGAATACAAGCGTACGTTCTTTGGCTTCAAGAGGTTCTAGCACAATAGAAAATGGAATTCTCACCAGAAATTTTTTAATAATTCCATTCACGTGAATATAGGAGTCTTGAAATGAAATAGAGAATTGCTGAATTTGATCTTGCTTTGTCATTTGCTTTTGAAAAATTCGCATGAGCATAGAAGCGGATATAGGAACGGTTACACCGCTTTCAGCCATCTTTTCTTTCATTTTTGCCTGCACATCATCACTAATCACATCGTTTAGCTTTCTCTGTACCCAATCCTTCATGATGCACCTCCGCTATGAAGTTATTTTTCTGTTTCCTCTAACGCACGAATCGAAGCTGTTAAGTGATTTGACACGTCGGCGAGCCGATCTTTTGTCAGTTTTCCTTCAGCAAGGTAGATAGGCTTTCCAAAGGAAATGACAATGGGATCCTTTGAAAATAGCTCTTTTACATTTGCGGGTCCTTTGTAAACTGCGGGTACAATAGGAACCTTTGCCATACTTGCTATAGTGACTGCTCCTCTTTTCAAAGGAACGTCTTCCTCTGTTCGCGTGCCGCTAGGGAAAACCCCTACTATATGTCCTTGTTTTGCCAATTTAATAGGTGTTTTAATGCTGCTGGGTCCTGGATTGTTACGATCTACTGGGAATGCGTTAAGTTTTTTTAATACATTACTAGTAAGTATATGATTAAATAGCTCCTTTTTTGCCATAAAATGAATTTGGTGAGGCAAAACTGCGGTACCAAGCGCTACGACGTCTACCCATCCTTTATGCGAACAAGCGATCACAAAGCCTGTATCCATTGGCAGATACTCTCTGTTCTTTACGTGAAGCTTCCCTCTCCTTTTCAATAAAAATTTACATGTGTAAGCCGCGACATTATACATAAATGTTTCCTCTTCTCTCTATTAGTTGAAAATATATACAAAAATTATATCACTTGATATTAAGAGTTGGTACTAAAAAAGGGAATGTAACATCTTTTTACACGGCAGCTTACCTACTTCTCTATATATTGTAAAAAAGGAGATATTGAAATCTCTGTTTTTGGTCAACTTGACTAATGACATCCCTTAAAAAACATTTTACTATTAATGTATCATCCTGAATGTAATATTTATTAACATTACATGTGATATAATTAAAGGAGGTTTTTAGGTGAATAACCAAAATCGACCGTTTCGACTAGCTTCATTGGGATTACAGCACGTACTCGCTATGTATGCGGGTGCCATTCTCGTTCCGCTGATGGTAGGACGCGCATTAAATTTAAATGCACATGACTTAGCCTATCTCGTAGCCATTGATTTACTGACCTGCGGACTAGCTACGCTGCTGCAGGCTTGGACGAACAGGTGGTTTGGGATTGGTCTTCCTGTTGTACTTGGAAGTTCATTTGTAGCGGTGACTCCTATGATTGCGATTGGAACTCAATATGGAATTAGCGCTGTTTACGGAGCGATTATTGCCGGTGGTATTTTCATCGTACTGGCAGCAAGTTTTTTAGGCAAAATTATTAAATTTTTTCCTCCAGTTGTCACAGGAACGGTTGTGACGATGATTGGTTTATCACTTGTACCATCCGCTGTCCGAAATATGGCAGGAGGAGTAGGAAGTAAAGATTTTGGTTCTCTTTCTAATCTTCTTCTATCTTTTGGTGTTCTAGCGCTTATTTTAATTTTAAATCGATTTTTCAGCGGTTTCCTTCGTTCTCTTTCTGTGTTGATTGGAATTGTAGCCGGAACAATAGCCGCTGTATTAATGGGAAAAGTTAATTTCACTAACTTTAATGAAGCTTCTTGGCTGCACATTCCCACTCCTTTTTATTTTGGGATGCCCACTTTTGAAATTGGACCGATTTTAACGATGATTCTCGTATGCTTGGTCATTATTATTGAGTCTACAGGCGTATTTTTAGCGTTAGGAAAACTGTGTGATCGGGAATTAACTGAAAAAGATTTTACAAAAGGCTACCGTGCCGAAGGAATCGCCATTGTTCTTGGAGGGCTATTTAATGCTTTTCCTTACAATACATTCGCTCAGAATGTAGGACTGGTTCAATTATCGAAAGTAAAAACAAAAAATGTAGTGGTAGTAGCCGGCTTTATTCTCGTATTATTGGGACTTGTTCCTAAAATAGCTGCTTTTACAACCATTATTCCTACTCCTGTTTTAGGAGGAGCAATGGTCGTGTTGTTTGGTTTAGTTATTTCATCAGGCATCAAAATGCTAAGCGCTGTTGATTTGGCTAAACAAGAAAATTTGCTGATTATTGCGTGCTCTCTTTCACTGGGTCTTGGTGTAACGGTGGTACCCGATTTATTCGCCCAGCTCCCAAATGCTTTGCGTGTGATTGTAAGCGATGGAGTTATTACTGGAAGTTTAGCTGCCATTTTATTAAATCTCTTTTTTAACGCATCGGTTGAACGAAAAGTACCTTCTGTCTCTTTAGAGAAGACAGATTATTCAGAAGTAAAGTAAAGGTGGTTTATTTAGTATGAATAATGTATCCGTGCAGTATGTAAATCAGCTTAGCAAGCAGCATTTTGTCTCATTAGTTGGTGATATATTTGAACATTCACCTTGGGTTGCAGAAGAGGCTTATTCTAAGCGCCCTTTCTCGTCCGTTGAACAACTTCACGGAAAGATGAAAGAAATTGTAGCGCAAGCATCTGTAGAAAAACAGCTTAAGTTGCTGCAGGCTCATCCAAATCTAGGTGAAAATATCGCTATGACATCTGCTTCTACTGAAGAACAAACCAAAGCAGGCTTACAAAACTTAACACAAGATGAGTATGAACAGTTTTCTTCTCTTAATGGAACGTATATGGAGAAGTTTCCTTTTCCTTTTATTTTGGCAGTACGAGGTAAACAAAAAGAAGATATCTATGAGGCAATGCAAAGTCGCTTACAAAATACCAAACAAATGGAGTTTGATACAGCGTTAGAAGAAGTATATAAAATCGCTTTCTTTCGCTTAACTGATAAAATTACTGAAGATAAGGAGACAAAGAAACGAGCATGACTAAAATTACGACGCATATTTTAGACCTCACTCACGGATGTCCGGCTGCTTTTGTCAAAGTTGATTTCTATCACATTCAGTCAGAAAGTAAACGAATAAAACTTTCGCATGGTACTACAAATGAAGACGGGCGATTAGTAACTTCGCTTTTCTCTTCTGAAGCGTTTGAATCAGGAGATTATGAACTTCTGTTTCATATTGGGGAGTATTATAAAAAACAAGAAGTCCAAACAACAAATCCCCCCTTTTTAAATCAAGTTTCTGTTCGAGTCGGATTGTCTTCTGAACAAGAACACTATCACGTTCCTTTGCTTGTGTCACCGTGGGGATACCAAGTTTATAGAGGAAGCTAAAAAAAGAAACGGCGTCTTTAAACGTCGTTTCTTTTTTAGTTGAGCAATTTAGACATATAGTACTCATCAATAAACAAACCGCCAATTCGCAGTGAATGTTTTTTTGTCCCTTCAATTTCGAATCCTACTTTGTCATATAAAGAAAGAGCCTTTTCATGCTGTATAGCGACTGTGAGCTCAAGACGATGAATATGGTGTTCTCTTGCCCATTCTTCAAGTGCACTGATTAAAGCCGTCCCAATCCCTTGGTTTTGAAACGTCTTTCGAATACCTAATGTCAAAGAAGCGATGTGAGCGTTTCGGTTAGCTTCACCCCCTGTTGCAGCTATATATCCCACAAGCATCTCGTTTTCTTCTGCTACAATAATCGTAGAGTTTAGCTGTTGCTTAAAGATTTCGATGTTTTTCTCCTGCTGATCTGTGCTCAGTTTTCGCTCTCCACTTTCAAACAGCATAAACTTACTTTCTTCTTCAATTTGTTTAAGCAAATCTACAAAGTTTGCAGCATCATGTAATTCTAGTTCTCTAATTTGCATGCTGATCCCCCTTTTTCTGTGTCCCTTTTGTTTATATATGTATTGGTTCACCTTTATAAAATATAGCTTTACAGTTTCTTACGAAAAATACGACTTTTTAAGTAGCGGCAGTAGAACGAAAAACCTACTAATCTCCCTTTTTTTGAAATGCTTTTTTCCTCTGTATAATTTTAAATCACTTATCAACTTCTGTAAATTTTTTAGATTCCCTCTTTTAATTTCCATTTCCCTTCCTTTTCTATAGGTTTGAATTGGATCTAAGGAGATATTTTATAGCAAATACATGACTATTATCCTGTTTTTTGTGAAGAAAGCAAGCAATAAATGTAATTTTATTTGTAATCGTTTAGAATAGAAAAAGTGGAAATTTTATGTACCTATCCTCCTTAATTATTGGTCTGTGAAAGGAAATTATTATGAAAGTACAATCCGCAAAATGTGGTGTATATGTCTTAAGCGGTCTAGGAGCTGTTATTGTATTCTTCTTACTTTTACTTAAGAACAGTGCTTTTTTTCTAGAGGAAGAATACGATCAAAACAAACCTGAAGCTGCGCTTGCGGTCAACGAACATACTTATCACCTTCATAAAGGTTCTATTAACTGGTCAAACGGCCGTTCAACAACAAAAAAAGAAATAAATGTATATGATTTATATACATACATATCGCAGCAAAAAAGTATCCCATTGAAGCAGCAACAATCAGTTAAGCTCAATTTTTCGAACTTAGACGGTGCTTATATTCGTAGTGTGAGTGTGCATATATGGAGAGATAACGGTGAAAAAACCAAGCTGTTTGTCAAAAATAATGAATTTAAGGTTCCTAAAAATCAAGGTTTGTACGTTGTTGATATTGCGATTAACTCTACAAGAGGAACCATGCAATATGCGGCAAATGTGCAAATACAGTAAATTTGGTTGCAGTAAATAAAAGGGACAGAAATGATAAAAGAGATCAAAAAAAAGAGAGCATATTGCTCTCTTTTTTTATAACATGAAAAAGACGTCCACGCAGGACGTCTTTGATGCGTTTGTGGCGGGGACCGTGTGACCACATTCACACGTTTAGCTCGAAAGCATGTCCTTCGACTTACACAAATTAGCTCATCGCTTTATTAATATAACATCCGTCACAGAAAAAAGCAATCAATTTTTAAATAGTTTTTTCTATTTATACATATTTCGCGAGAATCCACAAAATAATATGCATGGGTAGCCTATTCACTCTCTGCATTTTTAGTCTATTTTAACTCATGTACGAATACACTAATAGACCAACCTATGCGCAGTTTTTGAAAAAGGATGTGAATAGCTTGTTTCAAATCACTGATTTCCCTGAATTTTCATGGTCGTACTCCAGACATAAAATGATCACACAGTGCAACCGAAAGTATGCATATCATTATTATGTCTCACACAACGGTTGGCTTGACAGCGCTTCTGCACAGTCTCAAAGCGCTTATCGTTTAAAAAAGGTTTCTACTTTATCTATGTACGCAGGACAAGCCGTCCGTCAAGTAATTACAGAGGCCATTTCTGACTATACATCTACACAGCTTGTCCCGAGTGAACAAAACTTAGTCGAGAAAGTGCAGCAGCTACTAAATAACGCACTGCGTGATTCTACTGACTATGGAGAGCTTTGGTATCATAAACCTGCTCAGTATAAGATGCTTTTAGAATTCTACGAAAATGGCTATATTTCTAAAAAAGATCTTAAAGACATGCAAAAGCGGGTACACATTTGTGTACATAACTTTTTACAAAGTAAATCTTTTTGCGACGTGTTGTCTTCACCTTCTTTAGAAGTAGAGTCTCATCAGTCGTTTCGTTCTATAAATGTGTATGATCATAAAGTATATGCGCCTTTTCATTCTCTTTTTAAAAATCCTATCACAGACGAATTTACGATTGTTGATTGGAAAACAAGTAAACAAACAAAAGATGATTTGTTTCAACTCGCGATATACGCCCTCTACGTGCTAGCTGAATATAATATTTCCGTTGATCGAATAAAAGTCCGAAACGAATACTTGCTTTCAGGCAGTGCGCGTACGTATCAACTTACTCTTCACGAAATTGAAGCTGTTCTTCGGCAAGTTGATACAAGCATTGACTATATGAAAACTTTTTTGGAACACTCAGAGGTAAATCAGCCTCTTCCGCTTGAGCATTTCCCTCAAGCAGATACGCCTTCCTCCTGTCACGGCTGCGCATTTAAAGAGTTGTGCCAAACGGGATAAAAAACAACTGAAGATGTTTTATATTTTTTGCTAAACTTTTTTATTGTCAAAAGAACCTTTGCTAGCATATAATTTGCATTAAGGAAACATTTTATACTTCATATAAAAAAATTAGCTCGGGCTATTTATTGTTCATCAAAGAAAGGAGCACTAGACATGAAAGATCAAAACGGCAGTAAAGCATTATCAGCTATGCAGCTAAGTGCTCAAGACGTATTGTCGGGTAAAACAAAAGGAATTAAGCGATTATTGCCTTTCTTAGGGCCTGCTTTTATCGCAGCGGTTGCTTATATTGACCCAGGTAATTTTGCTACTAATATTGCAGCGGGCTCTCAATACGGATACATGCTGCTTTGGGTTGTATTGATTTCTAACTTAATGGCTGTCTTAATTCAATCGTTATCAGCTAAATTAGGGATTGCAACGGGCTTGAATTTACCCGAGATAGCACAGGAACACTTCCCGTCCTTCGTTTCTTTTGGGCTTTGGATCCAAGGAGAATTGGTCATTATGGCAACGGATTTAGCAGAATTTATTGGGGCTGCTCTTGGAATTTATTTATTATTTCATATTCCTTTGTTCCCAGCGGCACTTATCGCAGCGGTAGGTTCTTTTGCTATTTTAGAGTTACAAAGACGAGGTGTTCGACTGCTAGAAGCAGCGATTGCGGCCATGGTTTTTATTGTGGTATTAGCTTTTGGGACTCAAATGTTTCTTGCGCATCCAGACGGCGCAAGTGTTGTCCACGGCTTATTTGTCCCTCAATTTCATGGAACGGACAGCGTGCTGTTAGCTTCTGGAATTTTAGGTGCTACAGTTATGCCACACGCGATTTATTTGCACTCAGCTCTTACGCAGCGCCGCGTGGTAGGAGCTACAGAATCGGAGAAAAAAGCGATTTTCCGCTTTGAATTTATTGATATTGTTATTGCCATGATTATTGCTGGTGCAATTAATGCAAGCATGCTGATTGTCGCAGCCGCTCTATTCTTTAAAAACGGACTAAACGTGCAAGATTTGGACGTGGCTTTTACACAATTTGAACATTTAATTGGTCCCTTTGCAGCTATTGCGTTCGGTGTTGGATTATTATCTTCAGGACTTTCAAGCTCTTCGGTCGGAACGATGTCTGGAGATGTCATCATGCAAGGATTTATTAAACGTAGAATTCCTTTATATCTTCGCCGTTTCATTACCATTATTCCGCCGCTTTTGATTATCGGACTTGGCGTAAATCCAACAAGTGCACTAGTTGTCAGTCAAGTTATTTTATCGTTCGGAATTGCCTTTGCGCTCGTTCCTCTTATCATGTTCACAAGTAATCAAAAAATCATGGGCGGGTTGGTTAATCATAAAGCAACAACTACTGTAGCTTGGGTGATAGCTGCATTGGTCATTTGTTTAAATATCTTTTTGATTTATCAAACGATAGCATAGCAAACTAAACAACTTACCCAATTAGTGTTTTTGGAAGAAGAAAGAAGCAAAAAAAGAGACCCGGATTGTTAGACTATATCTAACTTTTGAGGTCTCTTTTTTATTATTCTTTTGTTAAACGATAGTAGAAATGAAATAGATAAGAGTTCCAATAATAGCCGACAGCACTAAGCAACCCAGTGGATATAAATAAGAGTAGCTTTCTTTACGGATTGAAAGAATACGGTCAACAATAAAAATAAGAATGACGCCCATCATTCCAAATTCAAACATTAAAAATCCAAAAATAGCATGAAATATGAATGACATGATAAAATCAATTTTTTTACTGCGTTCTTTAACAAAAGCACTGACTAATAAATCAACGATAACCGTGCCTAACGTCCCCATTATTAAAAAGAAGGGTGTAAAAAATAAAAGGTATAAAGGAAATAAATTAATGAAATGCGGACTGGTTTTTTTAATAGAAAAATTAGGAATTGACTCTTTTATACCTGGCATAAAACAAAAAAGTAAAGTAAAAAGAAACGCAGCTATAATAGCGGCTGATAGCTTTCTATTTAAATGCATGTTTATTTTTTTATTACTAAATTCAGTAGTTGTTTTTGTATGTTTATTGTTCATATGTCTTTAACGTGATGCACGCACCTTTTCCTTTCTCATAACTTTTTATTTATATTCTATGTCTATCTTTTGTTACCAGCAGTTACAATGATACACGTTCTTTTTGAACTTGACTACACTAACGCGCTTTATGTCTATTCTCTTTTTCTTTTTATGTCTATCGTCTGCTCCGCTTCCCTTGTATATTCCTTCTTTTTATTCAGGGATTGTAGTATGGTTTGCTCTTTCTATGACAAACAAGATGGTTTTACAAAAAAACGCCTTCTTTTTCTATAAAACAAAAGACAGGCGTTTTTTTCTGTATGTAATTAACAATCTTGACTGAAGTCAGGGGGATTTTGAACGGATATAGAATCTGAAGAGACTTCTGTACTTATTTTTATAACAAAAAAGAGACGATTTCCGCCTCTTTTTTGTTTGTTTGTATTATGAATTTAGTTCATCTAAAATTGAATGCAATTCACTTAAATGTGTAATTTCGTAAGTAGGAATGACTTCATTTCGCTCTTTATCGTGACGATTAATCCATACAGATTTCATCCCAACGCGAGAAGAACCCAATATATCTGTCATTAAATTATCTCCAACCATAATTGCTTCATCTTTCTTTAAATCCATAAGTGATAAAGCGTGATCGAAAATAGACGGATCCGGCTTACCGCGACCAAATGCCCCTGAAATCACAATCTCATCAAAATATGGAACCAGTTCTGATGTAATGTCTAATTTGGTATTTTGTAAGTCAGGTGAACCGTTTGTTAACAGCAGCAGCTTGTACTTTCCTTTTAATTGATCAAGCACTTCAAACGTTTCTTCGTATACAAAAGGTGTTTTGCGGCGCTCTAACGGAAAACGCTCGGCTAGTTCCGCTCCAAAAGCATCATCGTGAATTCCTAGGGCACGAAGACCTCGAGTCCATGCTTCTTTGCGATAAGTAGGAACAATATCTTTCATTTTGCGGAATTCATCATGATCGTCTAAAAAATTCCCCCATAATCCTTCAAACGGATTAATGCCGATCATTTGCGTAAATTCATAGGTTTCATACGAAGCATATAATTCTCTTGCTTCCTTACGCACCGCTTCTTCTAGTTCTTCAGGTTTCAGATTATATTTCTCACTTGCATATGTACATGTTGCAACGAATGCTTCTTTTACGCTTTTTTGATCCCAAAGCAGCGTGTCATCTAAGTCGAAAAATACCGCCTTAATCATGGATGTGTGTACCCCCTACTGTTTTTGAAAAAGTTTAACTATTCTTACACTAGATTACAAGGATACACACAATAAGTCTAGTGTATTTGCAATTTATTCTACAAATTTATTTTTATAAGTCGTCACCTTTACAAACAAATTTACAGAAATTAAAAGAGCTGATATAATCACAGCAGGTATGTATGCAGGAGGTTTTATATGGAATCGTTAGAAGAAATATTCGGCATTCCCACAGTTCGTACAAGTAAGCGCTTAAGCAGAGTGGTTGCCGCACGCTTGCGTCCTTTTGGAATTACGCCAGAACAGTGGACCGTTTTAAAACGCGTATCAGAAGCTGAATATAGTACGCAGAAGCAATTAGCGGAGCGAGCAGATAAAGATCAAGCGACGCTGACTAAAATTTTAGATTTACTAGAAAAACAAAATTGGATTCAGCGTGTTAGAAACCCAGAAGATCGCCGCTCGTTTTTTATTCAAATAACAGAAGACGGCCTGCGTTTAAAAACAGAAGTGACGCCTGCTGTAGAGCAGGTATTTTCCGAATTAACATCCCAGCTAAACGAGCAGCAGGTAAAGATTTATACCGACACTTTACAAAAACTTGAATACCGCGCCGAACAATTGCTTCAAGACGCAGAAGACCTGCGTTAAACACCCAAAACCCCACAGCTAACATTCTGCGGGGTTTTATACGTAGTTGGCGATGCATAGTACTTCTTTAATTTTTGAAATCACTTGTTTGGTTTCATCTGTTAAAGAGGTGAATTTAAAAGCGATGGATTCTGCGTTTGGATTAATGAAGGGTTCTTTGTTCGTATCTTTGCGGTAGTCTTCAATTTGTTCTAAACAATATTTTAAAATAAACGACAAGTTCGCACGTCGAAATCTCAAGCTGACAGTAGAAGGCCACCTTTTTTGAAACTGATTGCTTCCTTCATACTGAATCGCTCCGATATAGCGTTCTCCCGATAAAAAAGACTCTTTGCTTCGGTATAGCTGAACGGTTTGGGCTGTTCCGCTCCAGTCAATATAAATACCTGCTGTTTCACAAACTTCATATATGTAATGAAAAAGCTCCGTTACTTCTCCGAAATGGTAGTGAAGCGGATGTTTAGCCGTCATAGGTAGCTCCCTCCTTTATCGACTTTCTACCATTATATTGTAGGAAAAGTAACTTATTCATTTATCCAACTTATTTCATACGCATAAGCAGTAAAAATGAAAATATATTTACTTTTAGTTTACATAAAAATATTATAAGTAATTAGCGATAGCCCGATTTCCGAAAAGCGTCGTATACCGTATCCTCTTGAAGTTTTTCAAGATAAACGTTCGTTGTAGCAATAGAAGAATGCCCCACTACTTGCTTCACAACCGCAAGCGGAACGTCATTAGCTAAACTGTTTGTAATAAAGGTATGACGAAACCAATGAGGAGAAATAGATGCGTTTCCTTTTACTTTATAAACAGCTGATTTAATCGTTCGATACAAAGTTGTATAGGATAATCGTTTTTTTTCGCCGGTACGATAGTATTCTTTAATGGAGTAAAAAAGCGGTTCGGTATCAAAAGGACTTAGTTCAGTGCTTTCATTTAACGCGTGCCGATAAGCGAAAAGTGTTTCTTTCACATCATCAAACACGGGAATCGTGCGTTCTTTTTTTCCTTTACCAATCACATCTACAACCAAATTTCCCCGGCGTTCTTCGCGGAAGCTTCCCCAATTTAAACTCAGCAGTTCACTTGAACGCATTCCACTCATGTACAAAAGCATTCCCATTAAGCGGTTGCGAGCTTTAAATTCCTTCTCATGCTGGCGAATGCGCACGACGGATTCTAACGCATTTACAATTACCTGCGCTTCGCGATCAGTTAGCTCTCGATACTCAGTGCGATTTTGTTTTTCCTTGTCGCTATAATGTCCTTTTGCAATAGATGGTTTTTCAATCCACGTCGTATACAGCGAAGGATAAAAATGAGTAGCGTGTCCAAACTCTAGCATTCTTCTAAAAAATTCTAGTTTTCTTGCAGCGGTGCGATTTGCATATTGATTCATCATTTCTTCATTAAATAATTTGACTTCCATAAACCCAATCGATTTTAATGTAATCTCTCGTTCATAGAAAAAAGACAGAATTGTTTTCATGTCTTGATTGTAAGATCTAATCGTATGAGGAGAAAGTGATTTTTTGATAATACGCATCGAAAAAAAGAGCTGAATAAATTCTTCATCTGAAACGTGCTTTAAATTCAAGTTGTTATCTTCATCCAACAGCTCTGCCTCTTCCCACTGCTCTTTAAGCTGACGAAACGAATTTTTTACAGGCGACAATTCAAATTCTTCCATTTTACCCCTCCTAATTATCGAAAATAAAGATATGCTTTTAAAATGAACCAGAATTAAATATAACGAACTTTTTTAAGGTCGGGATAAATACCATTAAAAGTTTCAAAAAACCTCTCAAAACTCAATTTAGAAAGCTTATTTTTTTAAGGTTTTAATATAAATATCCATTATATGTAAAAATAATTCTATTTTCCGCTTATTTCTCTACTTTATCATATGAACGCTTGATAAGGAAGAGTTATCTTGCGTTAGTCAAGTAAAGGATAAGGAATTTAAAAACCATCTCTTCTTTTGGGCGAATAATGATTAAAAAAGGATGGATAGAAAAATTACCCCAGGCAGATGATCGGAAAGAGTTATCGTAATAGCCTCAAACCTTTTTATACTATCTGTAAATAAAAAACATCACGCAAAGCGTGATGTTTTTTAAAGGGATTCAATTTTAGTCAAGTGCAGCCGTTTATCGTTATAAGAAACGGTATACGTTCGATAGTACTCTTTTTCTTGACTTTGACCGTTCGTTGTAATTGAAATGACTTCTTTTGTTCGGATTGTATAGACCGTTTCACCTTCTTCTTCACTCGCGGTTTCGACGTCTAATACTGAATAGTCAACAAGTTCTTCTCGGATGTCTCTTTCATAAAGCATCTTCACAAGCTGCTTTTGATCATTCCATAAAACACTGTCTCGCTGGATATAAGGCTGTACGTGTTCAAATTTATTCGTGTTAATGGACTTTGTTAAATCTCGTAAATAATGTTCAATAAAAATATCTGCTGTTTCTTGATCAACCTTTTGGATATTTTTTAAATTAAACTCTTTTTCTTCCTTCTCTTCTTTTTCTTTTTCATCTTCTTTAAAATCGTCGATGCGCTGAGAACTGATTTTGCTGATGGCATATTTTTTATTATTCTCTTTAAAAATCAAGATTTCTTCCTTTTCCCCTTTTTCATTTGTGCGAGTAGTTTCACCTTGGTATGAAATGTCGCTAGAAGGATTAATTGACTTCACGTATTCCCTATATTCATCAGCCGTAATGTTGAGGTATTTTTGGTGATAGGTAACTTCATCCCATTCATTTAACTTCCATTGCTTATTTACGTATTTGAAATTCATGTAGATGGTCAGCCCGCCGCTTCCTTCTTTACTAATTGGCTCAATGGCTGACACCGAAAATTGTCCAGCATGATTGTTAATAAGTTCAAATCGAATAACATGATTAACATCAGGGAAAAAGCTCATATTACATTCTTTACAGTAGTAGTTAGTGGAGATACTTTTTAACTTTGTTGCAATTAAAGATGATGTTGCATATGGCGTTAGCGCTTTTTTTAGCGTTTCATAATCAGCAGGGTTAGATTCATTATCCCATTCATACTCTTCGCCCAATTCTTTATAGGTACTTGAAATTTTATTCATCGTCTCAACTGCAGTTTTTTCTGCTTTTTTTTCTGATACAAGATCAGGCTTGATAGATGACTTAGCTTGATCCTTTGGGATCACTTCATCTGAGGAAGGTTCGGTTGGTTTGGATAACTTAACTGTTTCTTTTTCTTCACAGGCCGCCAAAACCATTAGCAGCAGTAGAACGAATGCAATCGTCCATTTTTTATGCATAAGGTGTCCTCCTCAACGCCGAATTTAGTCTGTTCTTAAAATGGTCTTTAATTTTCAAACGTATCGAGCACGTAATCACCGCTTGGAATTCCCCATTTTGCCTTTTTATTTTGATCTGTTTTAGCAAGTAACGAAATGGAGTTTTCTTTAAGCGTAATGACAATGGTGCCTTTATTTCCTTGTCCATCATTTTCATATTTAATGGCTGCTTGGTTATTTTCAAAGCGAATATTTTTTTGTTCAACGGTTGACACGCGGATTTTGCTAGGAGGCTGGTACGAATTTATTTTAATCGTCGCTTCTGAGTTTGATGTAGCAAGAAATTGAATGATAGGAGATCCGTTATCATTGCCAGTGGTCCATTTTCCATCGTAGTCGTGTAAATCTGTTGTTTGTGTAGTGGGATTTTCAGTGTTTGTATTTGGTTTAGATGAAAAGTCGAATGGTTCTACACTCGATAACTTTAACGTATCGTTTTGGTAAACAGCTGTATAAAGGCGGTCACAAACTTTGCTGTAAGGATCTTTACCGGGCTGTTTTAATAAGCTTTCCTCATGGGTTTGTATTTTAAATACATGGTTAGGTTCTTCATACCAATTGACAATATGAAACGTTTGCTTCTTCTGCTCGATGCCTTGTCGTGTGAAATTTTCAACAAGAAGATTCTGCTCTTTATAAAAAGAACTGTCCGCTTTCAAAAAAGCTTTTAGATCATTAAAAGAGTTTTCATCAATTGCTTTTCCGAACGCTGAAAAGTAATCAGTCATCCAGGCTGTGATAAATTTTCCGCTCATTGCTTCTTTATTCAAATCAATTGATTGAATGCTTTCTACCTGTGTTTTTGGTTCGTTTAGTACTTTTTTTGCATCTTTTTCTACTATCATTGTATTTCCGTCTTTTATTGTTTCTTCTTGTTGACAGGCTGATAACAGAATAGATGAAACAACCGTGATAATGATTGTATTACGTTTGTTCATCATAATTGCCCCTTCTTTATCTAATATAAATGTATGTATATTCTTCCAACAAACAGACCTAGTATATCATTCTACAAAAAAACGCTCAACCCTTTAATTTCACAAGAAAAACGGCTGCTGTAAAAGCAAGCCGTTTTTCTTCTTATTTAATAGATGCTTCTTGATATGAATTGGATGCCTCTTTTTTAAGCTGTCTTGAACCATAAAAAACATAGTAAATAATTGAAAGAAGGAAAATTCCAAGAATCACATACATTAAAGGTAAAGAAACACCAAACAGCATTAAATTTGTTGTAAGAACACTGTATTTTATAATGCTGTATAAGCACAGAATCCCTAATACTAAGGCAATGCTTGGCACTACCGGGTAATTCACTTTAAAAGGACGAGACAGGTTAGGTTCTTTTTTGCGTAAAATAAAAAGAGAAACTAAACTGATGCAGTACATCATCATTGCTCCGAATACAGATAAGATAATAAGGGCATTGGCAAACGTGGCAGATCCAGCACAAATCACACCGATTGCTCCTGGAATCAACAAACCGCCGACAGGAACTCCTTTTTTATTCGTTTTAGCAAGAAATTTAGGAAAGTAACCATCTCGTGCAAGTGCATAGGTCTGTCTTGAAAACCCCATGATGATTCCATTTAAACTAGCAATCAATCCGAATAATCCAATAATAGCAACAACCGTTGAAATACCGTTTCCGTATACAGAAGACAGTGCCTGTGGAAGTGGATAATCGGCTAGCTTCCCGCTTCCTCCGCCAAGTCCTGCTGTTACAAATAGTGTAAACAACGTTGCGGTTGCTAGAGTAATAATTGCTCCAATAAACCCTTTAGGGATGTTTTTCTTAGGATTTTCCACTTCTTCCGCAGCCATCGCTCCGCCTTCTATTGCTAGATAAAACCAAACAGCGAATGGAATAGCTGCCAGTACTCCTGTTGGACCATTAATAAATGAATGATCGTTAAAGATATTTGATGTTTGTACATGAGGCAGACCAGCTACATAAAAAATAGATAAACCAATTAGTGCAACAATGGTAGCTGTAAGCTCAATCACCGCTACTTCTTTTACCCCGATTAAATTTAGTAAAACAAAGAAAATAAAGGCACCTACCGTTGCATATACAGGGTTAACTGCTGGGATAAGAAAGTGCAGGTATGCTCCTGTTGATACCGCAATAGCAGGAGGAGCAAAAATAAATTCGAGCAAGCATGCAATTCCGGCGATATATCCGCCAAAAGGTCCAAGTGCTCTTCTTGCATAAGCTGAAGGTCCACCGGCTTGCGGGATAGATGTTGAAAGCTCTGCATAGCTGAACATAAACGTCGTATAAAACACGGTTACAATCAAGGTTGCAATTGCAAGTCCGATAATCCCGCCTTGTTCAAACCCGTAATTCCACCCAAAGTATTGCCCCGAAATAACCATGCCGACTGAAATAGCCCATAAATGAATAGGTTTTAATTGTTTTTGTAACGCCATACCTTTTCCTCCTTTTGATGTTTAGACAATAAGATGTACACCGCTTGTTTGCTGCTTGATCATTTTTTTAATCATGGTACCGATATGTGCGGCTGCCTCAATAGGAGGCGTTCCTCTTCTATGAATATTAGAAATAACCATACGATCAGACTCTTTTTTCCCTTTGCTAGGTTCATAGCACATGTAAGCACTCATTGATTCAGCACTGACCAGTCCGGGTCGCTCTCCAATCAATAGTACAAGTGCTTTTGGTTTTATAATCTCGCCAATTTCATCCATACATGCAACTCGTCCTCCTTTTACAAAAAATGAAGTCCCGACACGAAGTCCATATGACTGCAGGGAATCAATTAAAGCAGGATACACGTCGCTCATGTTTTCTTCGATTGCCTTAGCGCTCAGTCCATCTGATACCACTACTTGTACATCAGGCTGCTGCACGCAGTTTTTTAAAATCTCTTTCTTAGCGTCATCTGCTAATAATCTTCCTTGATCCGGTCGTTTTAAATAATGTTCTTTTGACTCCACGCGTGTATTCACAGAAAAAAGATTAAATTCAGATAGAAGATTTTCTGAAACTACTCCATATACAGAGTCTACAGCTGCGGCGTGATCCGTACGAAAAGATAAAACGTTTTTTGTTAGCGGCCTTGTTCCCGTACGACCGACACCTATGCGGGCAGGGGTAAATTGTTTAAGTGTTTCAAGCGGATCGCGATTTGACTTTGGTATCATAGTAAGCACCTTCCTTAAATCAAATTCATAAAAATAGTTGGGTCTCCAGCTCTTGATGTAAAGCGTCCGTTTTCCATAATACGCTGATCTTCTAGCCATTTTTGAAATAAAGGCGTTGGGGTACGGCCATGTACATGGCGCACGGTTGCGATATCATGATAACTAAGAGACTGATAGTTTAGCATGCAGTCATCAGCCATGGGCACTCCTATTACAAAGTTCACTCCAGCTGTTCCTAGAAGCATACTTAAATTATCCATATCGTTTTGATCAGCATCCATGTGGTTGGTGTAACATACGTCTACTCCCATAGGCAATCCGTGCATTTTGCCCATAAAATGATCTTCTAGCCCAGCTCGTAGGACTTGTTTGCTGTTATATAAATATTCAGGTCCAATAAATCCAACAACCGTGTTAACTAAGAAAGGCTTGTAGTGGCGAGCTAAGCCGTAGCATCTAGCTTCGAGCGTTACTTGATCAATATTATAGTGAGCTTCTGCTGACAGTTCAGAACCTTGTCCTGTTTCAAAATACCAGCGGTTCGGACCTTTTGCTGTACCTTTTTCATGAATTAACGCTGTTGCTTCATCGAGCATAGGCAGTGAAATCCCAAATGAGTCATTACCGGCTTCTGTTCCTGCTAAACTTTGAAAAATCAAGTCCGCCGGTGCTCCTTTTTCGATTGCTCTCATCTGACTTGTTACATGTGATAACACACAGTTTTGAGTAGGGATGGACCATTCATTGATTATATTTTTTGTTTCATTTAAAAGCGCGTAGATATTATCCGTTGTGTCAATAACGGGGTTAATTCCAATAACCGCATCCCCAATTCCATAGCTTAACGCTTCGTAGAGAGATGCTCTCATTCCTTTTAAGTTATCTGAAGGATGATTAGGCTGAGCTCTGGAAGCCAATACGCCCTTTTGGCCGATAGTCGTTTGACAAGTGGTTTGCACTTCTATTTTGGCTGCTCCTTGAATTAAATCTAAATTGGACATAATTTTAGTAGCTGCCGCAATCATTTCGCTGCTTAATCCTTTGCTAAGCGCAAGAAGGTCTTCTCCCGTATACTCATCAGATAAGATGTATTCTCTTAACTCCCCTACCGTCCAATTTTTTATAATGTCGTAAATCGATGAATCAATTTGACTTTCGATTAACGCCGAGACATTGTCTTCATCTGCGCTGAGCAGAGGGTAATTTCGAATATCAGCAAGTGTTATATCAGCTAGAACTTGTTTGGCTGCCATTCTTTCTTTCATTGACTCAGCGCTGACTCCTGCTAGCTGATCTCCAGAACGTTCTTCGTTTGCTTTGGCCATGATTTCTTTTAAGCTATAAAATGAAAATGTTTCTCCTAATAATCGTGTAGTTTTAAACATCGTTTCCTCCTTGTATATTTAGTGGGTTAGGATGAAAAAGCGAGCGTTTTAACGGAAACAGAGATTGCTTCTCCAGCTACTGGTAATCCAAGATCAATGTAATCTCCGTGTGTAAAATCTATTTGATCTAAACAAATAATTTCTAATTCTTTCTTCTGTTTGGCTAGTGCTTGTCCCAAAGCTTTTGCAATATCTTGCTCGCATAAAACAACGAGGCACTTAGCTCCCTTAAAACAAGCAATGAATTCAACGCTTATTACTTTTGCTAATTCTTGAAGCATCTTATAGCTGCAGTAAGGAAAATGAGATAAAGCAATAGCAGCGGGAGGATCTTCTGCACTGAAAACAATTGAAGCCTGCATACATGCCGTTCGAGCTCTTTCTTGAAACAGCTGCGGATTCCACTCCTCTTCTTGCTGTACGGGTATCTCTATAATCGGAATATTTTTCAGCGGCAGCCGTTTAGACCCAATGTATACGGTTGACCCGCTAACTTCTGTATTTTGCATGCCGGCTCCAATGACAGTAGCGCGCGTTGTTTCAGCGGCTTGAGATACCTGTATGGATTGAAAGTGATACGCTAGCAGCGGACCGATATCTCCGTGTACGGCCACTTCCTTCACTGTTTTTGGCTTTTGTTTCTTCATCATTGCTCCTATTCCTCCTGAAACCATGATTGTTTCCGGCTGTATAGAAGACCTTATATGAGGAGAAACGAGCAGCGAAGAGGTTTGAGTCAGTGCTCTTACATAATTCACGGTTTCTTCAGCTAGCAATTGACAGATAGAAGAGAGTTTTTCAAATGTTGCTTTTTCATCTTCATACAGCATCAAAGAATTATTTTTTAAAAATTCAGTTAAATAAGGCGAAACGTAGGTAACAAAACCATCTGAATTCAGACGAATTAATCTTCCGCCTACATGCAATGTGAACGTCTCTATCACTTTGCCATTTTGACATAAAGCGATGTTAGCGGTGCCTCCCCCTGCATCGATATTAGCAATTACTCGATTTGTTTCAACAGAACGTTCGATTGCTCCCGATCCTTTTGCCGCTAACATTCCTTCTAAGTCAGCACCAGCTGTTGCAACAACAAAATCCCCAGCGTGTTCAGCTAGATAGTGAACGATACTCTCTGCATTTTGCTTCCGAGCAGTTTCTCCTGTAATAATCACAGCGCCTGCCTCCACTTGATCTAAGGAGACCCCTGCTTTTTTGTACTCTTTTTCTAGTAATAGTGTTAACCTTCGAACATCGATTTCAACTTCGTTTACCATAGGTGTTGTATAGATGGAACTTGCATACGTTACGCGACGATCAATAATTTGACAGCCTGGCAGCGTAAACTGGTTTTGTTGATTTGCTATTAACAGCTTGCTTACAATCAGTTTTGTTGTGCTTGTTCCAATATCTAACCCTATGCTCGTGATCCATTTCTGTAGCATGCTATCAATCCCTTATCTCGTTTGAATATGGTGATTATCATAAAACAGTTTTTTGAATATTTCATTAACTATGTTATCAAACCTGACACACTTTCGTGTAAACAAAGGTGACAAATGACAAAAAAAGACTAAATCTTGGTAGATTTAGTCTTTTTTATTATGAGTGTGATTTAGTTACAATCATTCTTGATGCCGATGGAATTAATAGTGAAAGAATGATTAAGCAGGCTATTAATGACCCTACCATTGAAATACCGTTCATTGAAAAAGAATACCACAAAGCGGACATTCCCTTTGGCGCATATGATCCCCAAAAAATAATACCAGCAATAAAGTGCCAGAAATAGCGCGCGAAGCTGCCGATAATAAGGGATAGAACAATTAAAACAAAAGCTTTTGATCTGTTATTGTTAACTAAATTTGTTTTGATAGATTGTGAAAAAACACCCCCAAAACCTATAAAAGCAAAAGCCACAATATATTCAATAAATGTTTGCAGCGCTGTTAAAATATAAGCCGTTCCTGTTGCTAACTGCAAAAGCCCCCATAATAGACCAGATAGAGCTCCGCCTTTTACTCCCCAGCGAAAGCACATAATAAAAATGGGCACCATGGAGAACGAAATACTCACAGCCGTTGCAATCTTAATGGAAGGCAAAAGATCAAGTAAAAGTGCCAATGCTGCAAAAATAGCTATTTCAATTTTAGCCTGTAAAGGTAATGCTTTATTCACGTTTCTCACTCCTGTTTTTGAATCATTCATATCAAACGGTTTACACAGGAGTAAGCAAATATATGCTACTATTCCCACATTCCTGCGCTAGCGTTAACTAACAGGTTCGAAGGGTCTGAACAATTTGTTCACTCTCAGCACGGCGGCTCCCCCTGTGGTACGTTCGGATATTTATGTATTATGAAGACAATATTTATTATACCATATGTCACAAAATAGATTCGAGAGATTTCAAAGATGTTTCTATTTTCTGAATCTATTTTTATAATGACAATCGTTTTAGTATTTGATATACTTCTTTTATGTCAATTGAATATAAAAAACCCTCATCCTAATCGATGAGGTAGAGGTCGCAGTTTTTAATAGTAAAGTAACGGAAATGCAGAGAACATTTATGATGTTGCTTGAAAGGAAAAATTGCCGAAGTTTAGATCATTTCTCGGTTGATTTAAGCTGGGGCTGTCTCCGAACAGGAACAGAACTGTCACATCATGCGAATGATGTGAAGAGCTATCTTCACGGAAGGTTGACGCGGTTTTCAGATTTAAAAGCGCGCACATATACTGCGGGTCTTTTTTTATGTTATCCCGTCTCTTTCCGTACATTCGAAAGGAGTATTTATCTATGCAAGAGCAGCAAGAATTAAAACGTGGGTTGAAATCTCGCCACTTAACGATGATTTCATTAGGAGGAGCCATCGGAACCGGCTTATTCCTAGCAAGTGGTGGAGCAATTCACACAGCAGGACCCGGGGGAGCGCTTTTAGCTTACGCGATCATTGGCGTCATGGTTTACTTTTTGATGACCAGCCTGGCGGAGCTCGCAGCTTATATGCCTGAAGCTGGTTCGTTTAGTACGTATGCGTCTCGGTTTGTAGATCCATCCTTTGGTTTCGCTCTCGGCTGGAACTACTGGTATAACTGGGCTATTACGATTGCAGCTGAATTATCCGCTGGAGCCCTTATTATGAAATTTTGGTTCCCGAACTCTTCTTCTATTTTATGGAGTGCCCTCTTTTTATTAATTATGTTTGGGCTTAACTACCTTTCTGTAAAAGGATTTGGTGAATCAGAATTTTGGTTTTCGTTAATTAAAGTAATAACGGTTATCATCTTTTTAGTTATTGGTATTATGATGATTTTTGGTATCTTTAACAATGAAGCACCAGGTTTTAAAAATTTCACGCTTGGTGATGGACCTATTCATGGTGGATTCTTTACTGTCCTAGGTATTTTTATGGCTGCAGGTTTTTCATTCCAAGGAACAGAGTTGCTTGGAGTCGCAGCTGGAGAAAGTGAAGATCCAGAAAAAACGGTTCCTCGCGCAGTTAAACAAGTCTTCTGGCGCATCTTGTTATTTTATATTTTAGCTATTTTTGTTATCGGGATGCTTATTCCATACACAGCGGATTCCTTAGCAAGTGATGATGTGCGAGTAAGTCCCTTTACTTTAATATTCGAACGAGCAGGTCTAGCGTTTGCTGCATCAGCTATCAATGCCGTTATTTTAACAGCTGTTTTATCTGCTGGTAACTCAGGTATGTATGCTTCTACACGTATGCTGTGGAACTTAGCGAAAGATGGAAAAGCACCGAGGTTCTTAGCAAAAGTGAATAAACGAGGCGTTCCGGTTAATGCCTTAATCGCAACGGCGCTTGTCGGTACACTTGCATTTGGTGCTTCATTCTTTGGAGATGGTGCGGTATACACATGGTTACTTAACGCTTCTGGTATGTCTGGTTTTATTGCTTGGTTAGGAATCGCGATTAGCCACTATCGTTTTAGAAGAGCATTTGTTGCTCAAGGTCATGATTTGAGTGAACTTCCATATCATGCAAAACTTTTCCCATTTGGCCCTATCTTTGCCTTTATTTTATGTGCCGTTGTTATTTTAGGCCAAAACTATTCGGCGTTTATGGGTGACTCGATTGACTGGTACGGTGTACTTGTTTCTTATATCGGACTGCCTTTATTCTTAATTGTTTGGTTAGGATACAAATGGACGAAAAAGTCAAAACTTATCCCGTTAAAAGAGTGTCAAGTAACAGTGAAAAAATACGAATAAAAAAAGCTCTCTATTCTTTTGA
>NZ_JYOO01000032.1 GCF_000956595.1 Priestia aryabhattai B8W22
GTACGTAACGACTTTTTTTATTTTTAAATCTAATAATTTGGTTTTTAAATCTTTTTCCATTTGATACAGCTCTGATTCTGCTTCGGTACGCTTCGTACGTCCTTCTTCTTGTATCTTTAGTACTTCTTCTAACGTGGTAATCAAATCGGACTGCGTTTTTTTCAATGTTTCGATATCAACAATCCCCGCCTCGTTTTCACGAGCTACTTCAATCGTATTCTGCTTGAGCAGCTCTGAATTTTTAGTAAGCAAGTCGTTTGTTGTCTTGGATACTTGCTTTTGGGCTTCCATTGCTTTCTTTTGGCGTAATAAAGTGGTTGCGATTACTACTTGATTTTTCCAAAGTGGAATAGCTGTTAAAATAGAGCTCTGAATTTTTTCAACAAGGGTCTGATTGACTTCTTGAATTAATCGAATCTGCGGTGCACTTTGAATGGCAATTTGACGGCTCAGTTTTAAATCATGCACTCGTTTTTCCAGCCTATTAATAAACTGATTCAAATCATTGACCTCCTGAGCCATCAAGTAGTCATTTTTTTGAGAGGCTGTTTGCTGAAGCTGGGGCAGCGTTTCATTCTGCAGCGCCACTAACTTGTATTCTGCCGCTGCAATGTAGACGTTAAGCGCCTCGTAAAATTGTTTATTTTTATCATATAAGCTGTCTAACATTGTAATGTCTCGATACAGCATTTGTTTTGAGCGCTCTAACTTATCTGCAATTTTATCAATTTCAACATTAATGCTTTGATATTTGGTTAATAAATTTTGAATCGGCCTAGAGACTCCTGAAAATAATCGACCAATGACTCCTTTTTTCTTTGCAGAAAAGTCATCAGGATTCACTTGGCGAATCTTACTCATCAAATCTCCTATAACGTCTCCTACTGGTCCCGTATCTTTCGTTTGAACATGCTGTAGTACAGATTGAGAAAACTGAGATAGTTCTGACTGAGCTGCTACCCCGTACTGTAAGATAGCCTGCTGATTTTTATAATCAATTTGATTTGCGATTTTCTGTGCTTTTTCCTGATATTCCGGTGTCAAATCATCGTATGTGCTTCTTTTTGCAGCGCGAGAATCCGGTTGTAACTGCGGGGTAGGCGAAGCAAAAGGATCATCAAGAAGCGCATCTAACGATTTATTTTGATCATATTCTTTCATCATAAAATCCCATCCTTTGCATTTACATTACTTTGTGCGATTAGTAGCTGTCGGTATATACGGCTGCTCTTCTTCAAATGCTTGCTTTAGCACTTTAAGCTCTACATCTAATGTCAGCTTATCTTGTGAAAGAGCATTTGTTAATAAATGCTCATACTTCCCTGATAACCCGCGCAGCATGTCTTCCGCTTCATGAAGACTTTCTTTTACTTCTATGCTTTTCGTTGGTTTTGATAATAAAAACATATACCTTTCAATGACGGTAACCGTTGATTGTAAGTAATTCGTAAAAAAGGGCTGAACATCTTTATATCGTGCGGGCTCTTTTTCTACCATTTCAATGATGCTTTTGCCTACTTTGTATAGTTTAGAAAGTTCTGTCCACATATGAACAGACCGAATTTTAAAACGATAGCTTCCAATGGTTCTTAATTGCTTTCTTGCCTCTTTTACTTGATGACGAACGTATGCAATTTCTTCTCTATACGGATTTTGATAATGACGTCGAGCACTGCTCATAATAAAAAACAGGCTCATCACGATCACGACTCCTATACTAATGCCAAAGGATTGAATCATCGTGGTACTGAATCCAAAATAGCTGACCGGAACGGCTACTGCTCCTGTTACCCAAATGGCAAGAATCTTTTTTATGATTCGAACGACTTTCATCGCTTTCACTCCTATCTTAAATGTGACCGAACTTTTAAACGTATACATATTATACCATTGTCTTCCCGTCTCTTAAAACGATTACTGTTATAATTTATATACGGATAAATCCCTTAAAAGTTTCACAAAACAAAAAAACAGGCAGCTTTTATGGCTGCCTGTTTTTTTATTGATCTTCGCGCTTGTTGTAATCATACTTCGAGCGTTCAATTGGTTTGAACCCTTCTGGTGTATGAAAGCGGAGTAAGTCTCCGTAAACAAGTTTATCTGATAGTTCTAGCTTTTTCTTAACTAGGTCATCATACTTATCATACTGTTTCGCTTCCTTATCTGAAAGCTGCTTGCCCGTTGCGTTGTCATACACTTTCTGATCAACTTTTGTTACCTTCGGTGTAACAAAGTCACCGTTACGGAAAGGTACAACTTGCTGATGTTCTTTTGATAATAAGTCTGTACCAAAGTCAATATAGTCTTTTGTATCAAGACCTAATAAATGCATCACTGTTGGACGAACATCTACGTCTCCACCATACGTATGATTTACGCCGCCTTTAAGGCCTGGTGAAGTAATAAATAATGGTACGCGCTGCAGTTGAGCTTGTTCAAAATCATTGATGTTTTTACCCATTACTTTGCCCATTGCACGCTTATGGTTTTCAGAAATACCGTAGTGGTCACCGTACATCACAACCATCGTATTGTCTGCTAAACCAGAGGCCTGTAAGTCCTCAAAGAATTGCTTGATTGATTCATCTAAATAACGAGCCGTTTGGAAGTATTGGTCAACTGACTTATCTCCCGTATTGTGAGGTCCAATCGTTTGGTCTTCCTTATCTAGTGGATAAGGGAAGTGGTTTGATAACGTAATGAACTTCGCGCTAAATGGCTGCTTTAAGCCTTTTAGGTACGGCATTGATTCTTTAAAGAATGGTTTATCTTTTAAACCATAGTTCAGCGTATCTTCGTCTGACATATTGTAATAAGCTGAATCAAAGAATTTTTCTACACCCATTGATTTATACATTTCATCACGGTTCCAGAACGATTTTCCATTTCCGTGGAACACAGATGTTGTATAGCCTTGCTGATCTAGAATACCAGATAGCGACTGATAGGTGTTATTTGCTTTTGTTGTAAATACAGAACCTTGAGGTAAGCCGAATAATGAGTTCTCCATCATGAATTCAGCATCTGACGTTTTACCTTGCCCTGTTTGATGGAAGAAGTTATCGAAATACATTGTGTTCTGATCTTTTAATAGTGAATTTAAGAATGGCGTTACTTCTTCACCATTTAACTTATAGCCAATCATAAATGACTGAAGTGACTCTAATGAAATATAGATAACGTTTTTGCCTTTTGCTTGACCGAAATATTCTTTGTTCGGCTCAGCATACGTTGCTTTTGCATAGTTCTCTACCTCAGCCACATCACTGCTATCTGCTAGCGCCCGCTGTGCTGAAGATTTTGAGCTCTGGATAATGTCATAGATTGTATAGTTATACGTTCCTAAATATTTTACTAAATAGTTGCGGTCAAATGTTCTTGTTAATAGTTGAGGACGATCCATTTCCGCTAGTGCGATGTTGGCACTTAAGAATAAAATCCCTGATAAAAATACACCTGTCACAGTACGTCGACTAATTGTTGCTGGTAAGTCAACTTTTTTCCATAATACTAAAACTAAAAGAATAAAGAAATCTGTGAAGTATAAAATATCAGTTGGGCTAATTAAAGCCATAGCACTGCCGCCTAATTGACCAAAGTTGTTTGACTGAGTCAATACAGGAACAGTAATAAAATCATTAAAGAAGCGATAGTATACTACATTTGCGTACAGGATGAATGAAAGTAAAAAATTCATTCCAAGCAGTGCTCGTACTTTTCCGCGCCCTTTAAATAGTAATGCAATGGCAAAAAAGAAAATTGCCGAACCAATTGGGTTTATGAAAAGTAAGAACTTTTGCATAAAATTGTCTAGCCCTAAGTTAAATTCGATACGATAAACGGTATACGTTTTAATCCAAAACAACAAAACTGCAATTAGAAATAACGGCAGCTGTTTCGAAAAAATATTTTTACCGTTTGTCATGAGCTGTTTCATATTCCCACCTCTGTCTCTATTGAAATTTAAGCTCACTTTTATTTTTATAGTAAATGTAAAAAGAAATCTCCCTTACAAAAAATGTAAGAGAGCTAATCTGTTCTTTCACATTTTAACTCTTTAAAAAAAATTGTCAACACCGCTACGTATAATTTTCACCAAACGTGAGAAAATAACTACTTTCTTATTCCCAGCTCTATCGGCTTTCAAACACAAATGTATCCTGCGCTTTTTTCTTCTCACTATTTAATACGGACAGCTTCTCTTTAGGTTTCACTATTTTATATTTATTTTTTATTTTGTCCACTATACATATAAATTTAACACTTGCCTTAGTTTTCCTTCTACTTTACAAGAGAATGCATAAAAGCACTTGTGAATATTTGTTAGATCAACACCTTTTATTTTCTTTTCTTTCTACAGTAAACCACATATTTTGAGTTATTTCTTTCTGTAAATATGAAAAAAATGTGTCAGTTTGCATCGAAAATTTTTATTTTTTTACCTTTTTGTTTATAATATAAATTATAAATATTATTTGAAATTTCAGATCTTTTTAATGACTGATCTAGAAAGTGCATTTTTTATATAAAATCGGAATGAGTACGGGCTATGCATACTTGTATACCAAGAAGTTTAAACGTCTTACATTTTTATAAAGGAGAAAAAATGAAAGAATGTATTGTTTTCATTACAAATATTATTAATGTATTGCACGATGGATTAATTTATATTTTTTATTTACTAGGATTTTCTCTTTCAGATAAAGAACTTCACTTCTGGATTATTGGCATTATTGGACTGCTCACGTTTTTAAGCGTTTATATGATCTTTAAATTATTGTCAAAATGGAAATTTAGTATTACAGCTATTTCCTTTATCTATACTCTTACTGTTATGCTTGTCTTAGTTTTTGCCATTGAAATTCAGCAAGGAATTACCACTCGAGGCAATATGGAATTTGATGATGCCATAGCAGGCTTATGGGGGTTTTTAGTCTTTTTTAGTATTTATATCGCCTTTGCTTCTTTTTTTCTTTTATCCAAGAAATTATTGTCTTCAAATAAGGAGAAAAAAATAAAAACCGAGGCCCCTACTCGGAGCCAAAGGCACGTGAATTAATTTTGTTTGATTTTCAAAACGACCTGTTGAATCCGTATTCGATTATATCGTTGAACCAAAATAAACGGTACGTTTGCAATAATGGCATAAATAACCATCCAAACACCTGTAGAAGGAGAGTTCCATATAAAAAAAAGAATAGAAGGAAGTATGCTGATCCAATGAGTTAACTCGGCTCGATTTGTTTCAATTAAAAAAAGCTGTGCATATTCCTTTGTTCTACTCTCCCATTTCTTTTTATAGAACCCTCGTTTAAATAGCTTTCCTGCATCAGGAAGCCACGTTTTCCATCTGTGCACCCCGAATTTTTTATATATTTCCACTGTTTCCCAGCTGTGAACCTTAAACAGCGCAAGATCCTTTTTTAAGTAAAAGGCAGAAATTTTTGTGCATCTGTAGGCGATGAACATGTGAATCACAAACCATGCCATAATATTAATTAAGAGCTGAGCACCTTTCATTTTATCACTTTCTTCTTTTTTTCTTCTTCTATAGATATGCTGCGTTCTTTCCATTTAACTTGCTTTCTCACCGCTGTTTGAATGAAAGACCATACGAATAGACCTAGAAAAAACAGCACATGAATAGGAAATAAGCACAAAGAAAAAAAAGTAAACGAACCTATTTTTCTTAAGCTATTAAATAAGAGACTTACATAGCAAACATAACTGCTAATTGCCAAGCCTGCATGTTGATTCCATAGAGTAGGTAAAAAAAGAACATAATTAATCATGCTAGTAAGCCATAAACTTACTAGAAATAAATAAATGGCTTCCGTTTTCCCCGCACCTGAAGCAAAACTTTTACTCCACCCTCTTATAAGGCTTTTCATACCATTTGGATACATGCGCATGGAAAGAGCTCCTTGTCCACTCATACACGTAATAAATTCACCTTGTTTGTTCATTTTCTCAACCAGCGCCATATTTTCAACCACTTCTTTTTTTATCCCTTCGTGGCCGCCGCTTTGAAAGTAGGAGACTGCGCTGCAAAGCAAGCACTGCCCGAAACCGACGGAAGGACTTTTCCAATTTTTAAAGGGGTGAAAAGCGCCAATCGATGCAAACGTAACATAGTGAAATAAAGCAGAAAGCATTTCATAAGGCCTCTTAACAAGATGATAAGGATGAACCGACAGCACACCCCCTTGCTGTTGATAGTAGAAAAATACTTTTTCAATTCCGTCTTTCTCTACTGTAATATCAGCATCTAAAAATAAAAGCACCGAGCCTTTTGCTTCTCTTGCTCCATTCCAGCATGCCCATGACTTTCCTAGCCATCCAGCTGGAAGTCCCCCCGGGTGCACTACTTTTACGCCGAATGCTTTGGCTACCCGCTCAGTATTATCTGTTGAGTTGTCATCTACAACAATCACTTCAAAGTCAGCGTTCTGTAACTGGAGTGACTGCAATAAAAAGGTAAGGTTTCTTTCTTCATTTCTAGCTGGAATAATAATGGACAAACATGACATATCGTTTCTTACTATTTTTACACGTTTAAATGTAGGGATAGTGATGACAAGTGTACCTGTCAAGGCAAGAGCAACCAGTAAAAAAGACATCCCTTTCTCCTTTCCTTCACGTATGAAAGTTAGCGAACTGGACAAAATAAAAAGTTGTAAACCTATTTTTATTTTGCGTGAAGTCATTTTATACACATTGTTGACAACTCGCTTTTGTTTTATAAGGAGGAAAAAGATGAAAAAGAAAGTAATTGTTGTAGGCGCAGGTTTAGGTGGTCTGTCAGCTGCTATCCGTCTTTCAGCTGATGGATATGATGTAACAGTCGTTGAAAAAAGCGAGCGAATTGGCGGTAAGTTAAATATTCGCAGCGGCAAAGGATTTTCTTTCGATACGGGGCCTTCTATTTTAACAATGCCGTGGGTGCTAGAGCAGCTGTTTGAAAGTGCAGGGCGCAATATCCACGACTACTTAACAATAGAACGAATTGAGCCTCAGTGGAGAACTTTTTTCCAAGATGGAACACAAATTGATTTGACCAGTGACCTTCCCCGCATGCTTCAGCAGCTGCAAGAGCTTGCTCCAGAAGACATTGAAGGTTTTTTTGACTATTTATCTTATGCAAATAAAATGTACGAATCGAACTTAAAAAGTTTTTATAAAAAAAGTTTATCTGGACTGCATGATTTACGAACGATGCACACGGTAAAAGAACTGCTCCAAATGGATCCAATGAGATCTATGGATGCTACTACACGCAAATATTTTTCAAATCAACATCTGCGTCAATTGTTTAATTTTTTAATTATGTACATCGGTTCTTCTCCTTATCATGCACCAGCTGTGTTAACACAGCTTGCTCACGTTCAGCTAGGATTAGGTATTTATTACGTAAAAGGCGGAATGTACAAAATTGCTGAAGCGATGGATAAGCTCCTTCAAGAACTTGGCGTCACTGTGCATCTAAATACGCCAGTAAAAGAAATCACAACAAGCGGAGCAAAGGCAACTGGAATTACACTGGAAAACGGTGAGAATCTATCAGCAGATATTGTCGTATCTAATCTAGAAGCAATTCCAACTTACCGCTATTTATTAAAAAATCATGAGCAAGCAGCTAAGCAAACTCAGCAGCTTGCAAAATTTGAACCTACTGTTTCTGGCCTTGTTCTTTTATTAGGAGTTAACAAACAGTATAAGCAGCTTCAACATCATAATTTCTTCTTCTCAAAGGATCAGAAAGAAGAGTTTTATACAATCTTTAACAAAGGTCAAGTAGCCATGGATCCGACAATTTACATTGGCGTATCGTCTAAATCAGACCCTACGCAAGCTCCTGAAGGAAAAGAAAACCTGTTCGTTCTGACTCATGTACCTCCTTTAAAAGAAGGAGACGACTGGACTGTATTAAAAGACCGCTATCGTGATATCGTATTGAAAAAACTTGAAGCAATGGGTTTGGAAGGATTACGTTCAAGCATTGAGTTTGAATATACGTTTACTCCTAACGATATCCAGGAGCTTTACGGTGCTAACGGCGGATCCATTTATGGCGTAGCGACTGACCGCAAGAAAAATGGAGGTTTTAAAATTCCAGCAAGAAGTCAGCTTCTTTCTAACCTTTATTTTGTAGGCGGCTCTACACACCCTGGAGGCGGCGTGCCAATGGTGACATTATCAGGTCAGCTTACAGCGGACGCAATTAATGAAGATTTTCAGATTCCTCGTATGCAAAAAGATATTGGATAATAAAAAAGTGCAGGAAATTCCTGCACTTTTTTTAAAAGTTCATTTTTGACTGTCCACCGTCTACGTTTAACGTCGCACCCACTATCCATGAAGCTCTGGAAGATGCTAAAAAAACAACGGCGTTTGCCACTTCTTCCGGCTCTCCAAAGCGCCCTGCTGGTATTTCATTTTCAACAAACTGCTTGATCTTATCCGGATTTTCCTCCATTCTCTTTTTCCAATTACCCGTCTCGTGCAAAATACTTCCCGGCGCAACTCCGTTTACACGAATTCCTTTAGAAATCATTTCATCTGCAAATGACTTTGTAAAGCTGATAAGTGCTGCTTTTGCGTTATTGTACGTGACTTTCCCTCCACTTTCCCTTCCAAAAATAGAGGTAACGTTAATGATTGACCCATCTTTTGTCATATGCGCCGCTGCTAGTTTACTCAAATGTACGGCTGAAAAGTAGTTTAGCTCCATCGCTTCTTTGAAAAGGGATAGATCTGTTTCCATTGCCTTACTTCCATTACTTCCTCCAGCGTTATTAATTAAAATATCAATGCTTCCGAAGTCTTTAATGAACTTCTCAATTAATGCAACTCTGTCTGATTCGTTTGTTAGGTCTGCTGTATATGTACGTACGTTTTCTAATTCTGACTGTGCATGCTGTAATGCTTCCTCTCCTCTTGCAGCGATTCCAACGTTTGCTCCTTCTTGAATAAACAAAGCAGCAATAGCTTTCCCAATTCCTTTTGATCCACCGGTAATGAGTACATTTTTACTTTGTAACTGTAAATCCACACGTATCCCTCCACGTTAAATGATAATTACTATACTTTCTATCATAGCCCACTGCGTCTCAAAATTAAAATCATATACTACTTTACCTTTTACTTCCTTTCAAAGGGCTGTGCTTTATGGATACATTCTTTGAATTTATTGTCAGAACTCTTAGCAAAAACAAGCCTTTGCGTGATATAATGCTTTTTGGTGTAAATGTTTTCAAATTGGGGGTTTTTTAATGCAACAAACGTTTTCAACGTCACAGAAAGTTAAGCAGTTCGTTTTTATTTTATTTCCGATATTGGTCACCCAGTTTGGAATGTTTTCAATGACTTTCTTTGATACGATGATGTCAGGAAGAGTGAGTGCAGATGACTTGGCAGGGGTAGCAATTGGTTCGAGCTTATGGGTGCCTGTTTTTACAGGGCTAAGCGGAATTTTAATGTCTATTACGCCAATTGTTGCACAGCTTGTCGGAGCTAATCAAAAGAAAAAAGTGCCGTTTTCTGTCATTCAAGGGCTTTACGTCTCCATTTTAATGGCTGCCGTTATCATTTTAATCGGCATTTTTGTTGTTAGCCCTATTTTAAAAGGAATGAATTTAGAAGCAAACGTGATGCGCATTGCCAAACAGTATTTAATTGCTTTATCTTTTGGTATTATTCCGCTTTTTATTTATACGGTTTTACGAAACTTTATTGATGCTTTAGGGCAAACTCGTACGTCTATGCTTATCACCATTTTAGGTCTTCCGATTAATGTGGCTTTAAACTATGTATTAATCTTCGGTAAGCTGGGCTTCCCTCACTTGGGTGGAGTAGGCTCTGGTTATGCAACGGCCATCACATATTGGTGCATACTTGTCATATCAATTTTAATTATTCATAAAAAAGAGCCTTTTTCTAACTTCGGTTTATTTAAAAAATTTCACCGTATCTCTTTTTCTGCTTGGAAAGAAATATTAAAAATTGGTTTACCTATCGGTTTTTCCGTATTTTTCGAAACAAGTATTTTTTCAGCCGTCACGCTGTTTATGAGCTCGTACAACACCATTACGATCGCTTCTCACCAAGCAGCTATTAATTTTGCCTCATTTCTCTATATGATTCCGCTGAGTATTTCTATGGCTTTAACAATTGTTGTAGGATTTGAAGCGGGTGCTAAACGGAATCAAGATGCACGAAGCTATAGCAGAATTGGTATAACAATTGCTGTTGGCATGGCCTTTGTGTGCGCAGGTCTTTTATTTACTCTTAGAGAATCAGTAGCATCTTTATATACAAAAGATGCAGAGGTGCTCGCATTAACTTCTCACTTTTTGATTTATGCAATTTTCTTTCAGCTTTCTGATGCTCTTCAAGCTCCTATTCAAGGCGCTCTGCGAGGATATAAGGATGTAAATGTTACCTTTTTAATGTCCTTGGTATCTTATTGGGTAATTGGTCTACCTTTAGGCGTTGTTTTAGCAAAATACACCGATTTGCAGGCGTTTGGCTATTGGGTTGGACTAATTGCGGGGCTCGCTGCAGGGGCAACAGGACTTGCGTATCGTTTGATAAAAATACAAAAGAAGCAGCTGCTAGAGGAGGATAAATCTTCTCGGACAGCTTAATCAAAAAAAGAACGTTCTCAAAAGAACGTTCTTTTTTGGTTTAAAGATGGATTGATATTCTTCCTTATACTAAGACTTAAAACTTCTTATTTATTTAAGGTACGCTCTAACTCTTGTAAAAGCTGTTCTGCACCTTTTTTACTTAACACAACGTTCCCATTCCCAAAGGTTAAGTTTTCACGCGTAATTTCCCCAGTTACTAAGCAAGCACCATATGGACTATACTTTTGTAAAATAATAATATCTTCATCAACATATATTTCTACTGGATCACCTGTGTTGATATTTAAAATACGGCGCAATTCAATAGGAATTACTACGCGACCCAATTCATCTACTTTTCTTACAATTCCTGTAGACTTCATAAAATCCATTCCTTTCATAGTAAACAAATAATATCTTCTCGATACAAATCTAGTCAAATTCGTCAGAGTTGCTAAAACCAAAATGCTTCAATAATGGTCTGATAACGGTTTATAAGTTCTTAAAATATGGCAAATAACGTATTAAATAGATTTATATACACTTTGTATCATATCAATTCGTACACTATTTATGAATAGTGCATAATCTTTAAAATCGAATTCATCCATATATGTTAAAAGTGTGTATTTTATCCATAATATAACTATATATCCATCTTTTACACTACTTTGTACCCATTTTATAACTTTTATTCCGACATAAGACGACAAAATCAGCTATAGAAAAAACGTGTCTTTTCTAACTAAAGACACGTTCATTTGGACCCGAAGTTGTCACGAATAGCTTTTTGAATCATAGCTTCACACCGCTCCAGCTCTACTTTTAATTGTTTTTTATATAATTTAGCTTTCTCTTCTCCCTCATTTGTAAATGTATAATAAACCACTTCTTGAAGCTTCATTCCTTCTTTTTTACGCTTCACCTGTTTGAGGACACCATCTTCAATCAAGTCATGGAGAGCTTTGTATACCTCAGAATGATTAGGTTTGAACCCAAAAGGGCGAAATTCATCTCTCAACACATCTAACAAACGAAGGCCATACAGACGCTCTTGCTCCGTCATCGTAATCATATATAATTTTAAGAAAGCACGTTGTTTTAATAGAAAACCACTGGATGTACGCTTTTCTCTCATCTCAACTTCCCCCTTCACATACTTGCTTTCATTCAGAATAATAGAAAGCTCTATACGTAATTATACTTTTTTTATTCTACATAATCCTTCTTTTTCACTCAAAATCTCTTTTTTTCCTCACATTTTTTCACTTATTTACGCATTTTTCTCATTCTTTGTAAGCAGGCATTGAATTTTCTTTTTTTCATATATATAGAAGGAATTTACGTGAATATAAGGAGGGGTTCCTTTGAGTAAAAAATATGAAGAGATTGATTGGGGTTCGATTCAGCATAAGGTAGAAGATATGCTTGGAAATCACTTTTGGAGCGATTTAAATCACATCTTGCCAAAGCGATTTCCAAACGTCGACTTATATGAAACCGATAAAGAAGGCATTATCGTCGTTGAAGTTCCTGGACTACAATCCACTAACGACATTCAAATTAAGTTGGACGCAAATATATTAACAGTTGAAGGGAACGTTCCTTATGCTTATGAAGCATCTAAACAAAAGTTAAAGCTGAACGAACGCCATACAGGCGTATTTTCTCGCACGCTCAAACTTCCTTTTCACTACACAGACGAACCAGTTCGCGCTAAGTACAAAAATGGTTTATTGGAAATTCGACTGAATAAGATAGAAAATGATCAAACCATTGCTATACAGTTTGAAGATGATTAACTGCACGTAACCAAAACCCTTCTGTTAGCAGAAGGGTTTTTGTTAGAGCGCTGAACTTAACACAATGTTTCCTTTTGGCGTCTTATTATTCGCGTTCGGTTCTAAAGTAATGGCCATAACATCCCACTTTTCAGTCTGTTCTTTTTGGCTCATCGTATAGACCACTGTCCCGTTTCCATTTTTATCTGTTACAAAAGCACCTGCCGGATGAGGCTTATCACCTTTTATGAGCCACACCTGATAGACTTCATTCCCCTTTACGTTTTTCAAGTTATTCGCTTGAATGACCACATTTAAATTTCCACCTTTTTTCGTAAGAGATGCTGTTGCTTCGCCAGAAACGTTCGGCTCTGCCTGCAGCTTCATTGTTTTTTCAGATGTAAGAGGTTCGTTTTGAGGAGCAACCGAAACATTTGGTTCTTGTTTGCCTTTGTCTTCATCTTTCAACAGTAGGTAGCTGTTTCCTGCAAGGGATAAAAGAAGTGCCGCAGCTAATCCAATAATGATGGATTTTTTATTTGATTTCTTAGACGCAGCATATTGTTTTTCATTTTTTAAAGCTATTGGTTCTCTCTTTGTCTCACCTTGATCTTCTTCGAATACATTCGCAAGTATTCGCTGTTTCATTTCTGGAGGAGGAGATTGTTCTGGTGTCAAATACGTTAGATCTCCAAGAACTTCCTCCAGTTCTTTTAGTTCATCTTGACAGCTTTGACAGTTTTTTAAGTGCATTTCAAACTCTTTTTTCTCATGGGAAGTCAACTGATCATTATAGTAATCAATTAGTTTATTGCACATACTCATGAATCAGCTCTCCCTTCTGCATCGGTACCTAAATATGTTTTTAATTTCCGCAACGCTAATCGCACCCTACCCTTTACTGTTCCTAATGGGATTTGCTGCTCTTCTGCTACTTTTTGCTGCGTTAATCCCTTAAAATAAACGGATTGAATAATCTTTTTTTGGTCTTCAGACAATTTTGATACAGCGTGCCGTACTCTCTGCTGTTCTTCTTTCCACTGAAGCTGCTCGTCAATCTGAGGATGATCATCTTCAATAAAATCAAAAATTTCTTCTGAGAAAATAGGATCGATTTTTCTTTTTCTCACAATATCAATCGCGGTGTTTCTTGTAATCGTAAACAGCCATGATGAAAACTTCCCTTTTTCATCGCTGTAAACTCCCTTTCCTCTCCACAGCTTAATAAATACTTCTTGAACAGCTTCTTCAGCAATATCAGAGCTATTTGTTAACCGGTATACAAACGAATAAAGAATTCGCTCATACTTGTCATACAGCAGTTCAAGGGCTTTTTTGTCTCGTTCTTTTATTCTATTGTATAAGACAACGTCGTTTTGCTCTTTCATACCCTTCTCCTTTAACTCTTATGAGTCCTTATTATATAATCGAATTACCTTTGAATTTGGATCACTTTCACATCTTTTAAACGTACCTTTATTTTTCAAAAATGACAAGCAATTATACTTTTTTATGGAATAGGAGCGAAATTGTTCAATGAAACATTTGATTCTTTTTGATGGCATATGTAATTTATGTAATGGCAGTGTTCAATTTATTATTAAACATGATGAACAAGCTTTGTTTTCTTTCGCTTCTCTTCAATCAGATTTCGGAAAGCAGCAGCTAGCCTCTCATGGCTTACTTCCTGAGCAATTAGACAGCATTGTATATATCCATGGAAAACAAAGATATATAAAATCAACGGCTGCTTTAAAAATTGCCAAGCGCTTAGATGGACCCGTTAAATTGTTATATGCACTTATTATCATTCCTGCGCCTATTCGAGATATAGTATACAACTGGATCGCTCGCAACCGATATAAGTGGTTTGGCAAACAGCAGCACTGCATGCTCCCAACTTCTGATACGAAAAAACGGTTTGTCGATGACTAAAAAGCTTGGCACATAGCGAAAAAAAAGTTCCAAAAAGGAATATTTTTATGTTAAGAAAGTTTATTCATTAAAAAATCCGAACTGATTCAACATTCTAATGAAAGAATGCTGAACTATAGTTCGGATTTTTTAGCTAAGATATGGTTGTACGAGCTTTTTTAGCTTCCACCCATTGCTTTTTTATTCGTTGCTTCAATTGCCTGCTTCATTATTAAGGAAAAGTCTTGTTCTTTCATCACTTTTAACCCTTCGGCAGTAGCGCCGCCTGGAGTTGTTACTTGCTCTCTTAAAGACGCAGGATCTTTAGTTTCATGCAGCATTTGTACAGAGCCATACATCATTTGAATAACTAAATCTTTGGCTGTTTTTTCGTCCACACCGTAAGCAGTAGTTGCATGAATTAACGATTCTGCAAAATAATATAAAAACGCAGGTGCACTGCCCGTTACAGCCGTTAGCTCATGTACTTCTTTCTCTGAACACTCATGCGCTTCACCAATTCCTTTTAAAATCATTTGAAGCACTTGTTTATGCTCTTTCGTGGCAGAAGTTCCAAGTGTATACAGAGACATCGATTGTCCAATCATAGCAGCTGTATTTGGCATAATCCAAGCGACAGGCGTATCCTGCGGAAGATGATTTTCTAAGTAACTCGGACCAATTCCTGCCGCTAGCGTTACGACAAATTGTTGATTTAAATGAGTCGAAAGTTCCTTGAGCACGGAAGGATGGGCCTCGGGAGGCATCGCTAAAATAATAACATCCGAATTGTCAACTTCTTGGCGCCAATTTTGCGTCGTTTGTACACCGTACGTTTTTTCAACACGCTGTAACCGCTCAATATCTCTGTTGTTTGACATCACCACTGCCTCAATACTGTCAGCGCTGCTCGTAACCAAACCAGCCGCTACAGCTTCAGCCATTCGTCCTGCTCCAATAAATAAAATTCGCTGTTTTTTCATCTGTTACTCCCAGTTATATGTCCAGAATTCTTCTCTAGTTAATAAACGTTCCATTTGCGGATAGTCAGATAAGCGGTCGAAGTCAATTGCGTTCATCATTCCTTCTGTTTGAGAACGATGGGCTTTTAACGCTTCAATTTTTTTATCTTTCATCGCTGTTACATCAAAAATAATATCTGGTTCTCCAATATGTTCAATACGATCTTTTGAAAACGCATGACACCAAACAACCGGACGCTTTTCTTTTGGCATACGTTTTACCGCTTGAATCGTAGCTGCTCCCGTAGCATTATGATCAGGGTGTACCGCAAAGCCAGGATAATGCGTTAAAATGTGAGTCGGCTTTACATCGTTAATGATTTCTTCAATTTTATCTGCAAAAACATCGATATCAAGAAATTCCAGCGTTTTATCACGAAGCCCTAGCATACGCAAGTCTTGAATATCTAAAACGTTCGCTAAATCTAAAAGTTCTTTTTTTCGGATTTGAGGTAAAGTTTCACGGTTAGCAAACAGCGGTCTACCCATATTTCGTCCCATTTCACCTAGCGTAACACAGCCATATGTAACGGGCGTTCCTTTTTGTCTAGCTTGCGTGATCATTCCTGCTGCTCCATATGCTTCATCGTCAGGATGCGGAAATACAATTAATAATCTTTCTTCCATGTTCTATTCTCCTCTCTTTACTGTTATGAAAACGGATGTTCACTTAATTGAAGGGCAACTGCTAAACGACCTTCAAAGTCATGCCCAGCTAGAAGAAGTCGGCCTTCTTCATCAATTTCCCAATCTGTTAATCCCTCTGCATAAATCCATCCTAAATCAATTTGAAGACCTACACGATAAGGACCTTCTCCAGTTATCTTCCCGTTTGAAATAGTGACTTTACCATTGCGAATAAAAGCCCCAACTGTCATTACTTTTTCATTCACGTGTGAAGCATATGCACCGTTTGTCGTTTCAAGGTGTACATATACGTCTTTATTTAAAAATGTTTGTATTTTTTTTGGACTGTTTCTTTATGAATTGGTTGCACGCTTGTTACTCCTTTCTCATGTTCATAAATTGTATTGTACTAAAAATCATGAGCGAATCCTAATGTTTAGTTCTAGACTTTGAATTTCTTTATTCCATTGTTCATAATCATACATAAATGTTAATTCTCCCCAAGTCAACATACTGATTTCCTGAATGTCTATAATAATCTCAGCGAGTTCACGACTAAGCATACCTAGTTCTTTTCCTTCGGCCAGCTTTTTTTTATAACGATTAAAAGCTGGATCTAATTGTTCAATTTGTGCATAAATTTCATGGATAGAGCCATATTGTTGAATAAGAGGCAGTGCGGCTTTTTCTCCTACACCTGGAACGCCCGGAATATTGTCAGATTTGTCACCAAGCAATGCTTTTACGTCCACCCATTGACGAGGATGAATATTGTATTCTTCTTGAAAGTGCTTAAAACCATAAACAAGATCGCCAACCTGCTTTTTGGCAATAATTTGCGAAATATGTTGATCTAGGAGCTGAAGCAAGTCTCGGTCATTGCTGTAAATATATCCTGGGCTTTGCTTTTCTTTGCTCCACTTATTTGCAAGTGCACCAATTAAATCATCTGCTTCGTAAGAAGACAATGACATTTGATAAATGCCTACTGTGTCAAAAAATTGCTTTAACGTTTCGTACTGCTGAATCAGCGGCTCAGGCAGCTCTGCTCTTGTTTGCTTATATAGGGCATATGTATCTTTACGTTTTGTATCCTCGCGCTTAACATCCCAAGCGACGAAAATATGGCTTGGCTCATATTGGTGAATCAATGCATGCATTTTTTGAATCGTTACTCTCAGGGCATTCGTAAATTGGCCCTTGCTGTTTCTTGTCAACGCTGCTTCATCTCTACCATAAGAAGTAGCAAAATAACAGCGGCTTAATAAATTAAATCCATCAATTACTAATAGTGTTTCGTTCACATAGTCACGTCCTTTGAAAACTTTGCTCCTTTAGCTTTTAGAGCAAACATACTATAGCACTTGTTCTTTGGACGCGTCAATGAAGTGCACAAAGCTCAAACTCCGCCCATTTTTTTCTCTCAATGTAAATGTAGTATAAAGATGTTAAATTGTTGTTATGATTTATTCGTTTGACTTTTAGAACTTTTGACTATCCTATAAAATGAGGATGAAAGATCAATCCTACAAATGAAGGTGAAAAAAGTGAATAAAAACACGATGATTAAAACATTAAAAGTTATATCTGTTGTGTCGCTGCTCGCTTTGTTATTTATCATTGCTTATGATCGTTCCATGTCTACATCCATGATTATTTTGTTCAGTTCGCTCATTTTCTTTGTATTTGTACTTAGCGACTTTTTTTTCGATCGCAAGCCGTGGGGATTAAAAGGCCTTCAATTATATATATCACTGATGTTATTCATCATTGCCATTTTTGAAATGCATCAAGTTGTCAGTTCACTTTGCGTTATTTCTATTATGGCCTTACCAAAAGTTATTGACGAATTAGCTTAAGTGTAAATGATAAAATCCATGATCATTGTGATCATGGATTTTATTACGCTTTGAGCAATTTTTCAGAAATGCGAAGAGCTTCTTCTATGCCAAATTTACGCACTAAGCTGATGGCTTCCTTTATTTCTCGCTTTTTTAAATCATGAGTTGGATTTAAATTTAACAACACTTGAATAACAACTAAATCTCGCATCGTAAACATCATATTCTTTTTCATATCTCGCTGAAATGTATACTGCTCTTTTAAAAGCCGGTCACTTATTGCTAACACTTTCAACTCCGGAAGATGCAGCTGCGCTCCTGCTTCTTGACAAGACCACAATTTTTTCACTCGATCTTCAGCATTCATATTTGCGACTCGTGCATATGTAATATCGCTGTTTTCTTGGCAGATCTCTATCTCTTTTAACGTTGGCTTTAGCACCGTTTTCCGCTTGGAGACTTTTTTCTTATCAACTCCTGTATCCCTAAGGACTCTGCCGTGAACGGTGTAAATGTCGTATTCATTTTTTCTTTTCACATCTTGTTTATTGTATTTTGGGAAATAACCATTTACAAGCATCGTTCTCAGCATATCTAATTCTTTTTTTAATCCATGAACTTCAATATATCCAACAGCATGAATTTCTTTGTGGAATTTTTTTGTGTTGCTAACACCTTTTCCTGCAACGTGAGCTCTTACTCTTTCTGATAGAGAGCCCGTCGTGGTTCCGATATACAAAAGCCTGCCGGGTTTATCAAAGAAAAAATAAATGCCGGGAGCTGAAGGCAATTGTCCCATTTCTGCTGTACTTAGCAGCTTCTGCAGTACCTGCATGACTGCTAAATCGATTTTTGCTGTCATTATTTCTGATAACCTTTTAACATTTCTTCATATACTTTTAGATGCGTATACACAGTTTGAAGAAGCGGTACGTGTATAGACGATTTTTCAGCTAATGTCAGCAAATATCCTTGAAGGTGGTCTCCTTCAATTTGAGAACTTTTTTCCATGTCACGCTGCATCGATGACTTCATGTCATACGTCATTTTATCCATCGTATTCATATGCTGTTCAATGATTCCTTCTGCTAATGGTGCATCGTAGGCCATCATAATATTTTCAACTTCTTTAAAAAGCTCTTGTACAAATTCACGCCCGCCTTTTGCCGCTAGCACTGGACCAACAGGTGCGCGCATAAGAGTGGTCATACCTGACATAACCGTAATAAATAAATACTTATGCCACATATCCTGTTCAATATATGAACTTTTTACAAACGAAGCTTTTGTACCACTGAACGCTTGCTCAATCAGTTGTAATCGTTCTGTTTCCTTCTGTTTAAATTCACCAAATACAAGTCTGTGCACAGGACTCGTCTGGACGACATCTCCATCTTGGTTTAAAGTCGTTTCAATAAAGCACAGCCCTCCAATGACTTTCTCTTCCCCAAAAGCTTCCTGCAATGGAGCGACGTGAGCCATACCATTTAACAAAGGTATTACAACTGTCTGATTCCCTACAAAAGGACGGACATCCTCAATTGCTTGTTTAAGATGATAAGCCTTCGTCGTGAACAAAATAACATCATAAGGTCCTTTTACCTCAGATTTTGTAATAGCTTGTACAGGTGAAGTGAAGTCACCGTGTGCGCTTTTAATCACAAGTCCGTTTTGTTCCAGCTCTTTTTTTCTGCGTTCTCTGACAAGGAAAGTCACATCTTCCCCTTTTTCCACAAGTCTGCCTCCAAAGTAACCGCCAACGCCGCCTGCGCCTAAAACTAATATTCGCATAACCTTTGCTCCCCTTTTCTTTTTCTTTTATTGTAGCACAGCTAGTTTGAAATTTTATAATATTCTTATTTCATTGTATTTTGAGTTTTCTACAAAAGATAGCCATAGCGCTTTTAAAGTTGTTATAATGAATACAAAAAAGCATAAAAATTTACGTTTAGACTTTTATCCCCTCTTGGATATACTATTTACCAATCCATAATCGGAAAAATTTCGATTTAGACAATGTTATTTACATAGGAGAGACTGAAATGAAAACAGAAATCTACATTTTATCTGGATTTTTAGGCAGCGGAAAAACAACGTTACTTAAACAGCTGCTTCAGCAAGAAAAAGATCGCAATCGCAACATTGCTGTTGTGATGAATGAGCTTGGCCAAGTTTCGATTGACTCAAATGAAGTAGAAAAAGACACGCCGTTAAAAGAATTGCTAAACGGCTGCGTGTGCTGTACTATTCAAGGTCAATTTGAAACGCAGCTTCATTCACTTCTACAGGAGAACACATTGGATGCTATCTATATAGAAACAACCGGAGTTGCACATCCCATTGAAGTATTAGATGCCTGTATGTCTCCTCTTTTTGCGCATCAAGTCACGATTAAAAGTATTATCACCACACTTGATGCAACAAGGTGGAAAGAACGTGGGTCCTTAAGCATTCAACTTCAAAAACTTCTTCAAGAACAAGTAAAACATGGGGATGTAATTTTATTAAACAAAACGGACATGCTGTCTGAGTCAGAAAAGTCTTCCCTGCTTTTTGAGGTTCAATCCATTAACGCTCGTGCAATAACATTATTGACGACATTTTCCCGCGTGAAGCTTGACGTGATTCAAAAAGCTCAGCTGTCTCAAAAACAGCCGCATCATAAGGCTCATGTTGAAGATCACCTTCATTTAAAAACATTTGTATATGAGTTTACAAAAAAAGTGGATCTTGAATTATTTGAAAATTGGCTGCGCCAAATGCCAGATACCATTTATCGCATTAAAGGCTATATGCGCTTTACTCATTCGAATGATACGTATTCGTTTCAATATTCATACGGCATGCCTCTATATATGAAAGAAATGATGAAGCTGCCCACCACTCTTGTCTTTATAGGGGAAAACCTCGACCACGCTAAGATGAAACAAGAATTATTTAATCTTGAACAGCAATCTCATTAAAAATCCCGCTCTAGGCGGGATTTTTTTATTACTTATAAACAGGCATTTTGTACTCTGCGCAAAATTTCATATGCACGATTTCCGGCTAACTCTGTCAATTCTTCAAATTTTTCATCTCTTTTCAAATCAAGTTCAATAATTTCTTTTGCCAGCTCAATAATCTCTTCTTTTTTCAATTGTTGCACAGCCATGTAAAACGCCCTTCCCTTTTAGAATTTATGTATATTCTCACATTTATTTTCTATTCATCATTTTGAAAGCAAGTGATTAACCACAAGGCTTTATCCTGTATGGTCAACCACTTGGGATCGAGTTAATCATTAGTTTATAGGACTCTTTTCCCTATTTCATTATTTATGTCACTTTTTCTCACATAGTAATTCAAAAATATAACATATATATGTTAGAATGTATTACATGTTATAATTTTTTGTATTTTTTTCCTTTATAATAATAACATACTACTACGTACTCAGGGGTGAGAGAGATTGTCTACGAATGAAGCGTCATATCGAGATAAAAAAGTCATGTCTATTGGGATTGTAAAAGAATTAACCGGTTTATCAGAAAGGCAAATTCGCTACTACGAGAAAAGAAGCCTGCTCTTTCCGGACCGAACCAATACGGGTATCCGGAAATATTCGTTTTCAGACGTCGAACGATTAATGGATATTGCCGATCGCATAGAAGAAGGAGTTCAAACGAGTGAAATACGCACAGAACTGGCTAAAAAAGATGAAGCGAGAAAAATGAAAGAAGTAAAAAACCAAATGCTTCAAGGTCAGTTGAACGCTCATTTCAAGCGGAAGCTATAAAGTATACATACGGTGACTTTCCCGTCTCCGTTTTTATTTCTTTACGGTAGACAAAAAAGCGCATATCTAAAGATATCCGCTTTTTTGTCCGTTAAGCTGAGCGCCCTTTAAAGAATTTCGGCTGATGAGAACTCATGAACTTAGTTTTAGATAAAATGAACATAACAGATCCGCCCCAAATGAACAAAAAGGCAATCATCTCCACGCTAGAAAACGGTTCATGATACACGAATACCCCTAATAAAAGCGTCATGGTAGGAGCAATGTACTGTAAAAAACCGACCATCGATAGCGGAATAAGCGGGGCCCCTTTAGCGAAATACAATAGTGGCATAGCTGTAGCAACACCGCCTCCAATTAAAAGAGCACTCAGATTAAGCGACTGAAGGGAAAAACTTGAAGATCCTTTCACTAAAAGAAAAATAAAATAAATAACTGCAATAGGTGCAACCATCATCGTTTCAATCGTTAATCCTACTTTTGCTTCTAATTGAATAGTCTTTTTTACAAGACCGTACAAACCAAAGCTAAACGCTAAGCTTAATGATACCCATGGGATATGCCCGTATGTAACTGTCATAACGATAACACCTATAGCAGCCAATCCAACAGAAGCACTCTGCCAAAAATTAAGCTTCTCTTTTAAAACGACTATACCAAGCAAAATACTAACGAGCGGATTGATGTAGTAACCTAAACTTGTTTCAATAATATGATTATGGTTAACCGCCCAAATGTAAACGAACCAGTTGATGCTGATCAGCACTGAAGCCACAAATAAAATGACCGCTTGTTTCGTATTACGAAATAATAAAACAAGGGTCTTCTTTAAAGAACTCATTTGCTTTGTCACAAGCAAAAGTAAAAGCATAAAAACAAATGACCATATGACACGGTGAGCGAGTATTTCATTCGCATTCACCTCGCCAAGAAGCTTCCAGTAAAGCGGAAAAAGCCCCCACATAACGTAAGCGCTGGCCGTATAAACAATACCTGCTCGTTTAGAATCTTGATTCATTTCTCAACCTCTTTTCTTCATCTCTCTGTCTCTTATCATTATAGATGCATTTACCTCTTTTTTATAGCTTTATTTTGCCTATCGAAATAGTTCATTAAAAAAACGATCGCTTTTAGCTCGACCGTTTTTTATACCTTATTTTTTAGGCTGTTTAAATACTTTGGCACTGCGAATATACTCTACATCTTGTACGTTTTCTCGCGCGTTAGCGATTCGAGCCGCAGCAAAGAAGTAATCGGATAAACGATTTAAATACTGAAGCACCGCCGCATTAATTTTATGCTCACGCTGCACGCCAACAACAAGCCGTTCTGCGCGGCGTGTAATCGTCCGGCAAATATGAAGCGTTGTCGCTGCAGGTGTGCCCCCTGGTAAAATAAAACGCTCAATGGCCGGCGCTTCTGACATATAGACATCAATGCGCTTTTCAAGTACTGATATCATATCGTTTGTTACTTTGTACGGATGATCATCTTTTGCAAATGCTAAATCACTTCCACAGTCAAAAAGCTCATGTTGAATCGTAATTAGCTCTTCTTTTACATCTTTTAATGTGGTTTCATCCAGCTGATAAATCGCTTGACCTACAAAGCCATTTAGCTCATCAATCGTACCGTATGCTTCCACTCGAATATCATCTTTATTTACTCGTCCTCCAATTAAGCTTGTCTGCCCTTTGTCACCTGTTTTTGTGTAAATGTTCATTGTATGTCCTCCTTCAATCGATTAGCAATTCCGTACCAAATGTGATCTACTTTCCGGGCATGTGTCGCTAAATGCTGATACGCATACCCGCATTCATCTCTCCACTGCCGCTCTGTTGGATCTAAAGGAACAATCCCTTTGCCGACTTCAGTTCCAATCACTATTAACTGTTCCCATACACCGCTGTCTCTCCACTTCTGTATTAACTTTTTAACAACAAGGTGCGGAGCCTCCAGCTCGCTATGTACTAATTCCTTAACATAGTCCTCAAATCCTTCTAGCACAATGTAACTTTCTTCGAATTCAAACGCTGGTAAAACAGGGTCTTCATACAAACAATGCCATTTTACCGACTCACCCGCATAATGCTGCTTCACCCATTTTCTTTTGCCGGTAAATGCACCGCCGAATACGAAATGCATGCTCTTCTCTCCCTTGCCCGTTTGTATGTAGATGTTACTGAAAAGCCTTCTCCATAAGAAAAAGAAACATCCCAAAGCGACGCTGTTTGCTTAAAATGGGATGCAAGTAAACGCAGTGGTCCGCCGTGTGAAACAATAGCAATGTGATGCAATTGCTGACTGGCCGCCAAATCGACCGCTTCTTCCCACGCTTCCCAAACTCGGTTTGAAAAGCCTGAGAAGCTTTCACCATTCGGAGGCGTATGTTCTGTCCAATGATCAATCCAATTTCTATACGCCCGTATGTTTTTTAAATCTTCATACGTCTTCTCTTCCCAATCTCCAAAATGCAGCTCACGCCAATTCTCACTTTTAACCACCTGAGATTTAGGAAAAACAATTGAACTTGTTTCTAGCGCCCTTTTTAAATCACTGGAAATAACGAGCTGAGGTTCTAGAAAAAGCTCTTTTAATTCATTTTTTCCGTCTATACTTAAAGGCGGATCACTCCACCCTATATATTTTTTCTGTTGATTTTCAAGCGTCATGCCGTGACGAATACATGTGATAACCAAAGAATTATCCATAGAAACGTTTCTCCTCCTTCAATGGTTGCCCCTATAACATCTCCCGTTACGCCACCAAACTGCGAACGATAAAATCTTATCCAGAGCCATAAAAAACCGGCAAAGAAAAGGATAATGAATTTATTGTCTATAAAAACAGCGAAAATAGCAACTAAGAATAGGCTCATGATGATAAATCCATAAATAGACCGTTTGGTGACTCCTTTTTGAAAATAAGCAGCAAGACCCGTATCTTTAGCAGGCTTATCTCTCATCAATAAAAAGGCTGCTCCGATTCTTGGAAGTGTAAAGACAATTAAGCATGCCCAAATTGATAAAGAAGAAAGAGACGCTAATTCATAGATCGCACTAAAACGCAGCAGCAGCAGAACCATAAGAGAAAGAATAGCAAAAGACCCAACGTGCGGGTCACTTAAAATCTGCAGTTTTTTTTCCTTTGACTGATGAGAAAAATACGCATCGCTTACGTCCATCCAGCCGTCTAAATGAAGGCCACCCGTTAAGACAAGCGGTAAAAGCAAAACTAAAATACTATCAACAATCGTAGTGATAGGTGAAGATTGAAGCAGCTGTAAAAAGCTATAGAACATCAAGCCTAGTAACATACCAATCCACGGCAGCACAAAAAGTGAGCGTGCCGTTCTTTTTTCAGTCCATTGAACGGTTTTAGCCAGTGGTAAGATCGTAAAAAACTGGAGAGAAATTCGCAGTATGGCTATCCATTCTTTCATATATCTACACATTCCTTTCCTTTTTTAAAACGATAAATTCCTGCTTCTACACAAATAGCCACATCTGCTTTTTCTACAATATACTGATGTAATTTTCCTAACATCTTCATATAGCTATATGTAGGCTCCTGTAACACGCCCGCTTCAAACAGTTCATTAGAGACTAGCACAACCGTCTGAGACTGCGCAAACAGCTTATCGAGCGCTTCTCTCATATGAAGAAAAACCTCTTGTTTGCCTTCTTTTGTTTGCCACCTTTTTTCTGTTAAAAAAAGCTCATTGGCAAGCCAGTTCGTGACACAATCCAAAAGTATAGCATCATCACTTTGAAGATTTGGAAAAATTTGTTGTAAATCTATTGACTGTTCTATCGTTACCCAAGGCGTGTTCGCTGCTTGGCGTTCTTTTTGATGAAGCTGGATGCGTTTTTGCATTTCACTATCTGTTTGCCGGCTTGTGGCAATATAAACAGCGCGCTTTGTACAAAAAGTTTGAACCATGTTCTCCGCTGCACGTGATTTTCCGCTTCGAACGCCTCCGCTAATAAAGATGATCATATTTCATCGAGTCCTTGTTTGATTACTTTAAGCAGATAGTCATTTTCTTCTTTCGTTTTCACAGCCAAACGGATATAGCGCCCATTTAAAAATGGGAAGTTTTCAGTATGCCGAGCTACCACGCCACGGCTTGCTAAATAGACAAGCCAATCGCGCGTATTAATAGGAGGCGGAACGCTGCAAAGATAATAGTTTGTTTGAGAAGGAGAAACCAAAAGCCCCCATGCCTTTAGTTGACTCAAGATTCGTTTTCGTTCTTGTTTAATATAATGTACGGTGTTTTTTACAAAGTCTTTTTCATCTACACAAATCATCCCTACTTGCTGCGACAATCCATTTACACTCCAAGGAGGCTGTTTTTTAGACATCTTGCTAATGATTTTTTCATTTGCCAAGATATAGCCAAGACGAAGCCCGGCAATATTAAACATCTTTGTCATAGAACGCACAACAATGATATGCTCATAATCCAGAATAAGAGAATCAAATGAAGGCTGATGTTCGACAAAATCAATGAATGCCTCATCAATCATTAAGTATGTACCATGATGAGCAGCAGCTTTTACTACTTTCATCCATTCCTCATGACTATACATAACGCCTGTTGGATTATTTGGGTGGCAAATCCAAAGTACTTTTATGTCCGGAAGAATGCTCATAATCAACTCTATATCCCAGTTCCATCCATTTTCTTCAGCTAAAGGAACGTATCTCACTTCACATCCATAAGCTTTACTTGCCTGTTCATATTCAACGAAAGTCGGCTGTACAATCCCTGCTTTCTCTTCTGAAAATAACGAAGCAATAAGGAAAAACGCTTCAGCAGCGCCATTTGTAGGCAGCACTTGAGCAGCTGAAACACGATGGTGAGCTGCAAGTTTATTTTTCAGCTCTGTTACTTGAGGATCAGGATAACTAAACGCTGCATCCTTGAATTCGTTCCACTTTTCGTGAAGCACAAGGGGAGCCCCTAAAGGATTTGTGTTCACGCTAAAATCTTTTATATGCGACAAATTCTCGGCCCCTAGTGCTTTTAAAAAGACATTGGGATTAGCTCCATGTGTAGGTAATAGCACTAATAACTCCTCCTAACAAAAGATATAATAACCACGTAGCATAGACCGTCCTTTTCATAATGAAAACAGCTTGTTCAATATGACCGGCTTGCAGGGGAATCAGTGGTTCGCCCATCTTTGCACGATTAGATTCTATGCCTTTATATGTATTAAGCCCGCCGAGTTGAATACCTAAAAGAGCAGCCACTGCGCTTTCCCCGTATCCGCTATTTGGACTTGGATGCTTCTTAGCATCACGCTTAATCAAACTCGTTACATGCCAAAAAGAATACTGGCTTTTTGCTACATTAACAGCCGTCATCACTACTGCAGTTAACCGACTTGGAATATAGTTTAATACGTCATCGGTTTTTGCACTAAAGTAACCGAACAGAAAGTAGCGGTCATTTTTGTACCCCACCATTGAATCACATGTGTTAATAGCTCGGTAAAAAAAGGCTAGGGCTCCTCCTCCTATAAATGCATAAAAAAGCGGAGCTGTGATACCATCACTTGTATTTTCAGCCACGGTCTCTACCGTCGCTCTGGCAATTTCTCCTTCTGACAAACGATCTGTATCTCGTCCCACAATCATGCTTACTTCATATCTAGCTTTCTCCATATCTCCTAGCTGAAGCGGCTTTTGCACCTTATAGGCAGCTTCACTTAAAGAACGAGTGGATATAGTAGTCGCAATCATTACGCCCTCTACTAAAACACCTGCTATAAAATGAACTCCGTACAAAGCATGGAGGAATAAGAAAGGAACAACTCCTGCAAGCACAGCCATACTGATCACAAGAAGCAATCCTTTGAAACGTTTTCCTGTATCTTTATTTAATCTGGAATCCATCCAATAAATCCACTTGCCAAACCAGCGAACGGGATGAGGCCAATTTTCGGGGTCGCCTATGATTCGGTCAATTAGTAAAGCAATGGTCATGGCCGTCACGTGTGCAATCATTGCTTGTGCAATACTCATTTCTTCACCTCTTTTCCTTAAGTGCCTGCTCTAAGCTTATTTTTACCAGCTTGGCTACCGCTTGACCTAAAGCGGTCATAGAGCCTGCATATTCATATAATGGTCCTTGTTGAGACGCTGCAACTGAGATACTGTCCGTAGATGTTCCTGTAGCAACCGTCTTTGTATAGGGATCTATGACACCCAGCTGTGACAGCGTTTTTGTTTTAGCTTCTGTAGCGGCAATAAAAAGCTGTAAAAACGCAGCATCCGTAAGCGTTCCTTCAACGAAAAAAAACATATTAATTGTACCAGGAGTGGAATAGAACGGAACAGCTTCATCCGCTGTAATATCCACTGCGTTTCCTACTCCAGCCGTTATCACTGAAGCTACTCTTACTCCGTATCCTTCATAACAGTAAACCGCTCTTTCTTTTAACCAGACCGCTGTCATCAACCCTACGATTTGATCATGACGCACATTTTCTTTCATCAAATATTGCTCATACTCCAAAGAAGGAGTATCTGAATAATAGTCTTTGTGAACAAATCGATTGTAAAAGGTGTCCGTTTCCGTAATGCCTGTTCCTAAAACCCCTGAGCTGTATGTTTTATAAGAAGTCTCGGTTTTCATGATTAAAAGCTCAGACCGTTCTTCAATTTTAAGATGTGAAAAGGGACCAATCCCCTTTTCAATTCGAACTGGAATATGGTCCCTCTTTTTATTTATTGTACACCTCAGGGTATACTGCTTTCGCTAAGTCCTCTAAGCCATCTACAATACGAGGTCCTAAGCGGTTGATTTTGTTTTGATCAACCTTCTCGATGTTACCCTCTTTTACAGCAGTCATGCTGCTCCAAGCGGGACGCTTCATAATCTCATTTTTGTCTGCATCATACGTTGCGATAATAACATCAGGGTTTAACTTAACAACTTGCTCTTCAGAAAACTTAACCCAACCCTTTTCACTAGCCGCTACGTTGTCAGCACCGATCATAGTAATCATTTCGTTCATGAACGTACCTTTTCCTGTTGTATAAATCTCAGGAGCTCCTGATACTTCTATCCATACTTTTTTACGATCTTCTTTTGAAATCGTTTTTGCTTTTTTCTCAATTGAAGCTACTTTTTCTTTCATGTCTTTAATTGTTTGATTAGCTTCTTTTGTTTTACCCGTTAATTTACCGATTTGCGTAATAGAATCATAAACCGTATCAAACGTTGTTGAATCTTTTACAACAAATACCGGAATACCCGCACTTTCAATTTGTTTAAATACTTCATCCGAAACGCCCATACTTGAAGCGTGTGCCAGCACTAAATCAGGATTTAAAGCAATAACTTTTTCTGCATTAACGTTCATATCTCCTACCTGCGCTTTTTTCTTTACGCTTTTAGGATAATCGTCGTTGCTTGTGACACCGACTAATTCTTTTTCAAGGCCAAGGGCATATACAATCTCCGTATTACTTGGCATTAATGAAACAATTTTCTTAGGCTGTTTTTTCAACGTAATTTCTTTATCACGCGCGTCTTTTACCTTCACTGGAAACGCAGCTTGTGACGTTTGTGCTGTATCTTGCTTCGTTTTTTTATCACTGTTGCCTTGGCTGCCTGCACCGCATGCAGCAAGTACGATGACTAACAGTGCAATAATGGAATACGAAAGCCATTTTTTCATCTAAATACTCCCCCTATATATTGTTCATTGTGAATACGAAACCTCCACGTTAAAGAAAAAGCAAATGATCATGCAAAAAGCAGCGCTATCCCGTTTTTTCCGCTTTGACTATGTATGCTGCTCTCTGGCAGCTTCAAAATAAAAAAAACTTTACTTTCAATTGAAAGCAAAGCAGGTAACGTCAAGGTAGGCAGGAAAAGAACCCGTTCACTATACTTGATATGTATGTTCATTACCCTGCTTCACCCTTCCTCGAAGGTTTCACAGCTAACAATAAGGCAGGTCTCCTGACTTACGCACAAAGCGCTTACAGTGGCGGGACCGTGCTGGTTTTTCACCAGACTTCCCTTTTCACTCAATCTTTAAATTGAGACCTTATTGCTTTACGATTATTCACTTGTCCTAGTATACCCCACTCATCGAAAAATGGAAATAGCCATTCTCACAAAAAAAGCTGCGAGAATGCTCTCGCAGCTTAGGGAATTAAAGAGTTGCTAAAAATTCACGGACCGCTTCAGGCGTTTTAGCATTTGCGCTGTGCAGGTGCGCAATTTTTTCACCATTTTTATATACAAGAAGAGAAGGAATGCCCATTACATTGTTTTCAGCAGAAAGTTCTTCAAACTCATCCTTGTCAATTTTAAACCATGCTTTATCTGTATTTTCGTCAACGATTTCATCAATGAACATATCCAAACGTTTGCAATCAGGACACCACGTTGTCGTAAAGATCCCAACGCTTAGTGTTTCGTTCTTAATTTGTTCGCGAAATTGTTTTTCTTCCATAAATTGTTTCATTGTGTTACCTCCAGCATCTATTCGTTCCTTCTCACTATTCTATGGTAAGAAGTCTGACTTCATTATAAACGATTTTTTTATCGTTGTGCTAATGTTTGAGCTTATTTAGACTATAACGGTTTTAGACGAAAAAAAATGCTAGCTTAAAAAAGCTAACATTTCGAAATTATAGAATGTTGTGTCTATTATCAGCTGAACCACTTAGGCGGCATGTTTCGGTTCCAATAAATTTTCCCTAAATCATAATGCTTTTGAAAATTATCTGCAGCCGCATGATAGTGAAAATTAAACCAGTATCCATCTTTTGGAGGATTTTCACGCCGTACATGAAACCGTATTAAGTCCTGACCGGTTTCCCGGTCATATACATGGAAAATCTTTTCACCGTAGCCAGCGGCAGGGTGCTCGCTTATCTCGAGATTCTGAATTGACTGTTCACGTTCAGTGCCAATGTCGGTCAGCACTTCTTCAATTTTAGGTAACACTGCTTGACGAAATTCATCTTCAATGACAGGCCCAATTTTTGTTCCGAATTTTTCCACTGACTGTTTTTCAGCTGATTCCATTGCATACGTAACAAATGATGAAACGTCTTCATATTTTGGTTCTTCATATGGCAAATGAATATCTTCTATAACAGCTGTGACAGGAGTTGTTTCTCTTACATACCCTGCTTTATGTTGCTTGTCCGCTTTTGCATCATCAACGTATAAATATTCTGGTGGAGTGACAAGCCCAAATGTAAATACTGTAATAAATACAACTAGCATTCTTTTTATCCATCTAGGCATTCGTATCTTTCCTTTCTCATCTTTTCCCATATGGTCTTTTCATATCGTAAAATTCATTATCATAACTCACTAGGTATTGTAACATACTTATTAATTTTTTACCTATATTTGCTTATTCATTTATGCTGTCTACGGGCATTCGACGACTTTTTAGTTAGCACCTTCCTTCTTCTGTTTGAGGTTGTCACACCGAGCGGAAACCTATACAAGATATTCCTTTTTTGCTGGATGCTTAAACACAAAAGTATTTTTATGTTCAAAAATATATCATACTTTTATGAACTTTAGATGAAATTCACAAAAAAAAACTTCCAAAACTTTTTAATTCCTAAAAGGTTTTAGAAGTCTTTTCAATGAGTGTGATTCATTTTACTTTTTTGTTTATTTTTGTATATCAATTGTCCCGTAATGAAATTTTGATGTTTTTCGTTTTTGCACGGTAAATCCATGCTCTTCAAAACGACTGCTTTTCCAATGATCTTTTAGCACGACCTTTTGTTTGGCTACTCTTTTTGCTTCTTGTATAGCCATGGACGTCAGCGTGGTATACAGTGCTATTGCTTTAATACCGTTAATTCCATTCGATTCCTCAATTTGCTCTTGAAACATGGGGTCAAAGTATACAACATCAAAAGAATTATCTTCACAACACGCCAAAAACGATTCAAAATTTTGATGAACCACGTTTATACGCTTCATTGCATCATTCAACTCTTGTACGTCACTTTCCCAATTTAAAAGTCCTTGTTTGACTAAATAAGCTACATAGCGGTTGCCTTCTAGTCCGACAACTTTTCCGCTTTTCCCTACCGCTGCGCTCGCCATCATACTATCCGATGCAAGACCAAGTGTACAGTCAAGCACGCTCATTCCGTTTTCCAAACTAGCGGCTTCAATAAACGGATCACGTTCTCCGCGCAGCCATCTCTTCACTCTAAACATAGCGGAATTTGGATGAAAAAAAATAGGTTCTTCTTCATTTTGGACGTGCAATTCTACTCTATTCTTACCCACGACCAGCACGTCTGCCGCTTCAAAATTTTGAAGGTCTGCAACAGATTTCTTCTCTCTTACTACAAAAGGTATACTTAAATCAGCGGCTACTTGTTTAGCTTTTACAATCATCTGTTCATTTGTTCGACCAGCAGTCGTAACAATCACTTTCATAACTCCCCCTACACTGTTTGGCTATTTACATAAAGAAAAAGGATGCCCATAGACATCCTTTTTCTTATAAAGTATATGTGATTTTTCTCTAAAAATCTATATACTAGATGTGACAAAAGCAGGACACTTTACGAACAGTGCTGCTTAAAGCCATTTAAAATGTTTTCAAAAATAACTTCTAAAGGCTGACCTTCAATTTCATGTCGAGGAATAAAATGAACGACTTCTTTTCCTTTTAAAAGCGCCATAGACGGTGATGAAGGCTCAATGTCCCCAAAATATTCACGCATTTTAGCTGTTGCTTCCTTATCTTGACCGGCAAAAACAGTTACCACTTGATCTGGTTTTTGCTCAGACTGTAAGTACGCTTGCGTTGCTGCAGGACGTGCTAAACCAGCAGCGCATCCACAAACTGAGTTAACGACAACAAAAGTTGTTCCTTCTACGTTTTCCATAAAATCAACTACGGCTTCCTCTGTTGTTAATTCTTCATAACCAGCTTGAGTTAATTCTTGACGCATTGGTTTAACTAACTGACGCATATATTCTTCATATGCCATTGACATATTAACATTCCTCCTAACAATCATTCACGCTAAAAGCATACTATAAAAGCCAGGAAAAATCTAGCTACTCACTCTTCAAATCCTTATCGTTGTCCCGTTCTCCTTTTCCATTTGATAAAAAAAGATTAAAACCGAGTCATATTATCTAATTTTTTTCCATAAAAATGTCGATTTTTACTATTAATATTCCATTTTTTGTACTATAGTAGTAAATAGTAGTTTAGTAGAAAGGATTTTCAAATTGAACCAGCGATTTAAACCGAACAAACGATTTTATGCATTTTTGTCTTTAGTGTTAGTGATCGTCGCTTCTTTGTTTTTTATTACAGAAGCCAAAGGAAGTGAACCTGCTGCATCTCAGCAAGTCTTAGCATCTACTGCATTGCCGCTGAAAGAAGCTGCATCTTCAGCACAACCTGAGAAGCTGCTTAATACACTTCACCATAATATGTATGTAGCGAATACGTTAAACGATCAAAATCAAGCTCTTACACAGCCTGTTTACCTTACGTTTGACGATGGTCCAACACCTGATACCCTTCATATTTTAGATGCTTTGCGTCAATATAACGTAAAAGCAACTTTCTTTATGTTAAAGTATCAAATTGACGCTCACCCTGAAATTGCTAAAAAAGTAGCACAGGAAGGACATGCCATCGGCTGTCACGGCGTCTCTCATGATATTCATGTCATGTATAGTGAAGACGGCGCCGCGTTAAAAGAAATGCAGGAGTGTCAAGCAACAGTTAAGAAAGTAACCGGTGTTGACAGTAAGTTAATCCGCGTTCCTTACGGCAGCGTTCCTTATTTAAAAGAGCCCCACCGTACAGAGCTGCTAAGCCACTTTAAATTATGGGACTGGAATGTAGACAGTGAAGACTGGGCACTTCGTTCTGCACCTAGAATTATTCAGGGCCTTGAACCTCATATTCAAGGGGTCAACTCCAATGGAAGAACACCAGTCATTTTATTTCATGATAAATCCTTTACGGCACAATCCCTTCCTGCTATTTTAACTTACTTAAAGCAGTCGGGCTATCAGCCTATTAAAATTGATAACACCATGCAACCTATGCAGTTTCCAACTCCCGCTGCAAAACAGTCGTAAAAAAAAGATCATTCAAGTGAATGATCTTTTTTTTATGCTTTTCTGCTTTCTGTCATTTGTTTCCAAACAGAACCTTTTGCTTCTTCTCCGCCTTCGATACGTTCGATCGCTAGCTTGATTTGTAAGTCTACCTCAAATTCTTTATCGTTCTCTGCTGCTTTTAATGCAGGAAGAGCCGTCTCGTCCCCTACTTCGTATAAATACATAGCTGCACGCCAGCGCACAAGCTTGTTTTTATCACCAAGAGCTTCACACATTGCCGGAATACCTTCTTCAAAGCCTAAATCTGACATGCAGTCTCCAGCAGTACGGCGCACAGTGACTGATTTATCTTTTAATGCTTTGTATAAATAAGGTAGTACCGTTTTTGATTCAATCATTCCTAAATAGACGGTAGCTAAGCGGCGAATAGATGCTTTTTCATCATCAAGCGCTTTATTTAAAACGTCTAAGTCAGCTTCTGTTGGATCCATTTGTTCTAAATGGGCATAGCGTACTGACCAATCTTTGTCTTCTAGCATCTCTTCTGTAACTTTATAGGTTTTACGCGGCTGTACCGTTTTTCCGCCTTCTTTTTCTTCTTGTGCATTGGCTACAAGGCGAGTTAATCTTTCTTGCGGATATGCCGCTGCTAACTCTTCTACAACTTCGTCTCCGATAGCCGCTAGTTCTCCGTAACGAACGCCTTGTTCTCTCCATTTCCGTTCTAATACCACATTATCTGAAAAACGTTGAAGTTCTGCTACCGCTTTTGCGAATCGTTCGGGCAGACCAAAGCGCTTTTCTTCATTTCCGTCCGTTAGCTTGACTTGCATCGGTACATTTTTGAACATTTGAACTGACACATTTACCTCACCAAAATGCTCATTCATTTTGTGCTGTTCACTGTTGCTTTGCAAATCTTCACCAAACGCTGCACGAACTTGCGGCAAAATTTGCTTCCAGTCATATTTGGCATTTCGCTCTACTGCTAAGAAGTCCGCTACGTGGTAGACTCCTTTTACCCCTTCTACTTTCAAGATGTCTTGAACAACTTCAGGGGCTGCTTCAGCATTTTTTTCCGTATAGTTATTGCTTTTTCCGCCTGATAACACTTCGTCTAAATTAATTTTCATTGTATTCGGACTTGGCGTTGGCTCAATTGATTTAATGTTCATGTCGTATCGTACTCCTCTCATTAAAATTGTAGCATGTGGCTTATACTCAGTCTAACGACTTGTTTACGCGTTTTCAATTTCTTCAATCAGCTCTGAAAGCTCTGCCCAGCGATCAAGCAGTGCACTTAATTCTTCATTTGCTTTTTCTTGTTCTAACGATAGATTATGCGCTTTTGTATAATCGCTGCCCACCTGTTCAATTTCGCTTGTTAAGCGTTCAATTTCTTCTTCTTTTGCTGCAATATTATCTTCGATTTCTTCCCATTCTTTTTGTTCTTTATACGTTAAGCGACGCTTTTTCGTTTTCTCTGGCTGTTTTGGCTTTTCTTCTTTCACTTTAGCCTGCTGAACCATTGCCTGCTTCTTCTTCATCGCTTCTTCCAATTGATCCGTATAAGCGCCAAAATAAGTCGAAATATTCCCTTCTCCTTCAAAGACAAGTAAGTAATCTGCTACTTTATCTAAGAAATAGCGATCATGTGATACGGTGATAACGACACCTGGAAATTCTTCGAGATAGTCTTCAAGCACCGTTAGCGTTTGAGTATCCAAATCATTAGTCGGCTCATCTAGAAGCAATACATTCGGCGATGTCATCAATAATTTTAACAAGTATAAACGACGGCGCTCTCCTCCGGACAACTTTTGAATCGGTGTTCCGTGCGTATGTGAAGGAAATAGAAATCTCTCAAGCATTTGCGACGCAGAGATCATTTTTCCATCCGTCGTATGCACAACTTCTGCGGATTCTTTAATATACTCAAGCATGCGTTGATTCAAGTCCATATCATCGCTTTCTTGAGTATAGTAAGCAATTTTAACCGTTTGTCCTCTGTCAATTTCACCGCTGTCTGGCTCAATACGTCCTGCAATCATATTCAAAAGGGTAGACTTTCCGCTTCCATTTTTTCCGACAATTCCAATTCGATCTTGTTTTTTCACGATGTGCGTAAAGTCTGAAAGAATAATTTTATTTTCATACGTCTTAGACACATCTTTTAATTCAAACACTTTTTTCCCAAGGCGACTGCCTGCTAAACTTAAATCCAGTGATTCTTTTTCAGAGGAATCGATTTTCCCCTCTAATTCATCAAATCGCTGAATACGCGCTTTTTGCTTAGTCGTACGCGCTTTTGCTCCTCTGCGAATCCAAGCCAATTCATTGCGATATAAGTTGCTTAATTTTGCTTGAGTTGCTTTTTCCTGCTCTTCTCGAATCGCTTTTCCTTCTAGAAAAGCAGCATAGTTTCCTTTATAGCTATATAAATTTCCACCGTCTAATTCAAAAATTCGATTTGTGACAGCATCCAAGAAATAACGATCATGAGTAACAAGCAGAACGGCTCCTTGATATTTGGATAAATATTCTTCGAGCCATTTAACGGTCTCATAATCTAAGTGGTTAGTCGGCTCATCTAAGATCAATAAATCAGGTGTTTGAATTAGGCTTTGCGCAATGGACACGCGCTTTTTCTGTCCACCTGAAAGCTCACCGATTTTTGCACTCATATTTGAAATTCCCAGCTTCGTTAAAATCGACTGTGCGTTAGAATTGGCTTCCCACGCGTTCATCGCATCCATTTTCTGCTGTAAATCATACAATGTTTGCTGGTTTTTTTCGTTTGCAGAGTCTTGCTCTAACGCATACAGAGCTAGCTCATAGTTTTTTAATAAGTTAAGAAGAGGCGTATCTCCGCTGAAAACTTGCTCCAAAACAGTTAAGTTTTCATCAAAATCCGGATGCTGCGGTAAATATGTCACGCTGTAGTCTTTAGCATGAACAATATCTCCTTCGTCTCCAAGCTCTAAACCTGCGATAATTTTAAGAAGCGTTGATTTCCCTGTTCCGTTTACACCGATTAAGCCGATTCGCTCATTTTCCGTAATTGTAAATGTTAGTTGATGAAACAGCTCTTTTTCTCCATACGTTTTTGTTAAGTTTTCAACAGTCAGCATTTTCATAATGATAATTCCACTCTTTCTTAAATTGAACTAAAAATTCTTTCATATATGTATGTCGCTCTTGTGCTAGAGACCGTGCTGTTTGAGTATTCATTAACGCAGTCAGCTTTAATAACTTTTCATAAAAATGTGCAATAGCCGTTGATTTCCCGTGTCTATATTCTTCTGCCGTCATCTCGCTTCGTACCGCAATGTTTTCATCATACAAAGCCGTGCCTTTAGAACCTGCATACATAAACGTACGTGCGATTCCAATTGCACCGATCGCATCTAAACGATCTGCATCTTGAACGATTTTGCCTTCAAGCGTAGCCATAGCCGGACGGTTTCCGCCTTTAAATGACATCGTTTGTAAAATGTGAACGATATGCTTGCAGCTCTCTTCTTCTACCTGCTGACTCTTCAGCCACTCCCACACTTCTTCGTACGCCTTTTCAACATCTTCCACTAGCTTATCATCTACCACATCGTGTAAAAGCGCGGCTAGTTCGATAACTTCCCGATTGCCGCCTTCTTTTTTATATAAAAGCACTGCATTTCGACGCACGCGATCGATATGCTGCCAATCATGACCCGTCGTGTCATGCGCAAGCTTTGCTTGAACCCACTTTTCCGTTTCCGCTATTTTATTCATTTGCTCACCTCAATTATATCCACCATTATTTTAGCACAAAGTAAGGCGCTCGTCTCACTGACAGCTGAGCACCCTTTGAAAACCCTTGCTGAAAAATAAAAAACAGATGGAAATCCACCTGCTTTTACAGCAATTCTTTTATATCTTTTTGAATATCTTTTGGTGCAGTTTGAGGTGCGTATCGCTTCACGACTTCACCTTGACGATTCACTAAAAACTTTGTGAAATTCCACTTTATCCCTTTGGAACCTAGCAGGCCCGGTGCTTGTTCTGTTAAGTATGTAAATAACGGGTGTGCGTGCTCCCCTTTTACATCTACTTTTGCAAACATCGGAAACGAAACACCATAGTTTAACTTACAAAATTGTTCAATATCGTTTGAACTTCCTGGCTCTTGACCACCGAACTGATTGCAAGGAAAACCTAGAACCGTTAGGCCGTTTTCTTTTTCTTCTTCATACAGCGCCTGCAAATCTTTATATTGAGGGGTGAAGCCGCATTTGCTAGCTGTATTCACAATCAACAGCACGTCACCTTGATAGTTAGATAGCGATACGTCTTCGTCTTTAATTGTTTTTGCCGAGTATTCATACACGCTCATCAAAACGCCTCCTTTTCCCTATTGTAATTCACTTTATTTCGGAAGTACAACTGAAACGCTCTTATGATTTGTCGTAAAGAACCTTTAGCTGATCAGTCGTTTGCAGCATGTAATCAATCATCTCAATTAAATCTGCTACTTGATCTTCGTAAATAAATCGGTTAAAGGTTACCTCAATATTGTTTTCATATTCGCTTCCTCCGACTTCATGAGTAATACGCTGCTTCACAACTCTTGTTGTTCCCCAGATCCGCTCACACATTTCCTGTATGTTTTGAAACTCAGCTTCTTCAAACGGTTTTTGTTTTTTTAGCTGAAAGTGAATATAAACTGTACACCCTGGTTTTTCTACACGGGAAGGCGTTAATTCGGCATGAATGTTGTCTAAGTCGGTTGATAAAGTTAGCGACGCGGTACAGCAAAAATGCTGTTGAAAAGAAATGCGGTACGTTCGAGTAAACTGAGCTAAGTCTACAAAATCTTCGCGATTCGTAACAGATACTTGCCCAGACAAGTCAAGATCATAGATCTCTCCTTCTACAACAACTTTTAAATTATCAAATACAATTGGATCAAACATTTCAACTACTTCCTTTTTTATAAAATACGAACAGTCAGCTCTTCTTCTTTCTTGCCAAATTAATTCATAACATACCTGTTATTTTGTTTTATATTGTAAGAAAGAGATTGAGACACAACTAAGTCCATCTAATCTACAGCTAGAAGCCTCTACACCCATGAAGCCTACTTTTACCATAACTACGAAAAAATCCGAACGAGGTTGATTCTCCATCAAGAATCTTGCTTCACCGTTCGGATTTTCCTTCAACTAAAATACTCTTACCCTAGCCTCTTCTCTTAAAAAACCCCTAGTGCATTTCCATTCTCGTCAATATCCATATTGAGCGCAGCAGGTTTTTTTGGAAGTCCAGGCATTGTCATAATTGAACCTGTTAGCGCAACGAGAAAGCCAGCTCCGAGCGAAGGACGGAATTCCCTCACCGTAATCTTAAAATCAGCTGGTCGCCCAAGCTTCGTCTGATCATCACTTAACGAATACTGTGTTTTGGCCATACAAATTGGCAGGTGATCCCATCCGTTTGCTTCAAATTGCTGTATTTGCTTTAACGCTTTTGGAGCAAAATCTACGCCTTGTGCTCCGTATACGGTTTTAGCAATAGTTTCTACTTTTTCTGGAATCGAAGCTGACACATCGTAAAGAGGAGAAAACTGACTTTCTGTCTTGTTCATGACTTCAAGAATTTTTTCAGCAAGCATGACGCCGCCTTCTCCACCTTTTTCCCATACTTCTGTTAAAGCAACTGGAACATTCATTGAAGCACACCAATTCATAAGCGCTTCTACTTCACCTTTTGAGTCCGTCACAAAACGGTTCACGGCTACCACATAAGGAACGCCGAATGCCTGAATCGTTTCAATATGTTTTTCAAGATTTTCAATTCCCGCTTCTAAAGCCTCAATGTTTTCTTCATTTAAACGCTCTTTAGGAACGCCTCCATGCATTTTCAGAGCGCGAATTGTCGCAACGATTACTACCGTTTCTGGTTTAATATCTGCCATACGAGCTTTAATATTTAGGAATTTTTCTGCGCCTAAATCTGCCCCAAATCCCGCTTCTGTTACTACATAGTCGCCTAGTTTTGCAGCCATTTTTGTTGCAATGACGCTATTGCAGCCGTGGGCAATATTAGCAAAAGGACCTCCGTGAATGAGGGCTGGAGTATGTTCCAACGTCTGTACAAGGTTTGGTTTAATCGCATCTTTTAAAAGAAGAGTAAGCGCTCCTTGTGCACCTAAGTCTGCAACCGTTACAGGCTCATTGTCTATGTTATAAGCTACCACAATAGACGCTAAGCGACGCTTTAAATCTTGTAAATCTGATGCTAAGCAGAAAATAGCCATAATTTCTGATGCAACCGTAATATCAAATCCATCTTCTCGAGGAACACCTTGCATCGGACCACCTAATCCAATGACGACCTGACGCAACGCGCGGTCGTTTAAATCTACCACTCGTTTCCACGTGATTTTACGTGTATCAATACGCAATTCATTGCCTTGATGTATATGGTTATCTAAAATAGCTGCCAGCGCGTTGTTAGCTGTTGTGATGGCATGCAGGTCTCCAGTAAAGTGTAAGTTAATATCCTCCATTGGAAGCACTTGAGCATAACCGCCGCCAGCGGCGCCTCCTTTAATTCCCATTACCGGACCAAGAGATGGTTCACGCATGGCGACAATCGCTTTTTTACCTAATCTATGTAATGCCTGAGCTAAGCCAACCGTCACTGTCGACTTCCCTTCTCCGGCTGGAGTTGGATTAATAGCTGTAACTAAAATCACTTTTCCATCTTGTTTTGTGTGTAAACGTTCCATAACGGACAAAGAAAGCTTGGCTTTATAATGTCCGTACGGCTCTAGCTCGGCCTCTAAAATATCTAGCTGCTCGGCAATCTCTTTAATCGGTTTAATCGTTGCCTTTTGTGCAATTTGCAAATCACTTTTTATTTGCTTCTTAGTTGTCATATAAAAACCCCTTTTCTGCTGAGAATTCTTTTTAAACACTTCATCAAAAAAGGATAAAATCCATTTTCTGGGGGAGATATGAAGTTTAATAAATACGGGAACGACTGCGCTATAAATTTTACTGAGTTTCAGTTAAGCTAAAAAAGCATAGCAACGCTCCAGTTTAACCTTATTGTACCATTTCATTTTAGCCATTACGCATATTAATGCTCTTTTTTTTCAAAATTCAATTGCTTAATATTCTGTATATTCCTATAATAGTATATTGTACATAAATGTTGAACCTCATCTTCACGTGAGAAAGAACATTTATACGCGTCATTACTTCGAAATCGAATAGGAGGAATTTTATTGCCTATTAATATTCCACGTGATCTTCCGGCAAAAGAAATTTTAGAAAAAGAGAGAATTTTCATTATGGACGACGTGCGCGCGGTTAACCAAGAAATTCGCCCGCTTAATATTGTTATCCTAAACTTAATGCCGGAAAAAGAAAAAGCTGAAACGCAATTATTACGTTTACTCGGGAACTCACCGCTGCAAGTGCATATTACACTTCTTTACACGGCAAGCCATAAAGCAAAAACAACGAGTAAAAATCACCTAGATCAGTTTTATAAAACGTTTGAACAAATTAAAGAACGAAAATATGACGGAATGATTATTACAGGAGCACCTGTAGAACATATACCATTTGAAGAAGTAAACTACTGGAAAGAACTTCAAGAAATTATGAATTGGTGTAAAACAAATGTGACTTCTACCCTTCATATCTGTTGGGGAGCTCAAGCCGGACTTTATCATCACTTCGGCATTGACAAGCGACCTCTTTCTGATAAATGCACGGGTGTATTTACACATGTTGTATCGAGTGAAGAACCAATTAAGCTGCTGCGAGGATTTGATGATGTCTTTTATTCTCCTCATTCCCGTCACACTGATGTAGACATGAATGAAGTACAAAATCATCCTGGCCTTGAGCTTCTTTCCTATTCTGAAGAAGCCGGTGTGTATATGGCGATGTCTAAAGACGAAAAGTTTGTTTTCGTTACAGGGCACCCAGAGTACGACGTTCAAACACTGCAAGAAGAATTTCTTCGAGATACAGAAAAAGGACTAGAGCCAAAGCTTCCGGAACACTATTTCCCAAACAATGATCCCGACAAAAAACCTTTAAAAACTTGGCGCTCTCATGCCAACCTATTGTTTATGAATTGGTTGAACTATTATGTTTACCAAGAGACTCCTTATCTGTGGGAATGAAAGAATCGAGCGGCCGTATTTCAAACATAAAAAACGACAAGTCCTTATATGGATTTGTCGTTTTTTATGTCCTGCTGTTCTCTTTTTAACGTGGATAATTATATGTATATTCTTCTCGCAAACCGCTATAAAGAAGTATTTTCCTCCTCCAGATTCAACATTTCTTTTTTGTAAATAGCTATGTTTTTCTTTTAAATTTTCATTTAGAACATAGTTTTATCAAATAAATAAAACACAATCTTCTAACAGATTGTGTTTTACAGTTCTTTAATATATACAATGACCGAATCTGGAAATTCGTTTCGAATTCCGCAATTCCCACAATAAAATCCGCTATATTCGTCTGTCGCAACGTACTGTCTTAAAAGAAACAATGTTAACCTGTTTGGGATACCGCATTCTGTGCAAAACGCCAGGTATTTGCTGCGCTGTCTGTTTGCTGACATACGTTTCATCCTTTCGATTAACCATAGAAAGCGTTTTCTTATTTATATGGAGCTTTCTTATTAGTTTATGACAGCAATTACGGACTATCTCCAATTATTGTCGCGACGAGAAGGGCGGAATAAACGCAGAATTAAATTAATTACAAGTACAATAGCCAAAATGTTAATTAATAATCCAAAAATTCCACCCAGTGCACCCATATGACCAAGCAAACCGCCAAATAACATCCCTGCCAGCCCGCCATACAGCAGTCCACGGGCGAATCCTCCTCGTTTTGAACGGGTAAAGCCTCGATTTACAGTTCCATTTCTGCGGTTTGAAAAATTAGATCTCGGCTCATTTTGTCTAACGCTTGGCTGTCTATTAAACGACCGCTTCCCCGAACGATACGACCTTGCACTTACGTTATAGTCATCGTGATAGGAAATATATTCAGCTAAGGGAGATAAACTTAGCGAAAAAATCAATGCTACAGCAATCATTATTTTTTTCATCTGCTTTTTCCTTTCTTCACCTAATAGTAACTGTTTATTATAGTGCGCTGTTTCATGCATATCATACGTTTTGACACAAAAGGGAAACTCAGTTCATACAAAATTTTTAATCGGGTATCATAACGTTATACTTTGCCCTAGAAAGGAGCGTGCATGTACATGATACGAAGAATTAGTATACTGCTTTTCACACTGTGCTTCTTATTTAATGGAGCCCTTCCTGCACTATGTAAAGCGGAACAAGAAAAAAATGTAGCTGTGCGTGACCGTCTGCTTTATCAAGGTAATAACCACCTAAAGCAAACCGCCCTAACATTTGATGATGGACCGGATCCGCGCTTTACTCCACATGTATTGGACCAATTGAAAAAGCATGGTATTAAAGCAACCTTTTTTCTTATTGGGGCAAAAGCTCACGAACATCCTGAGCTAGTGAAGAGAATGGTAGCTGAAGGTCATGCTGTTGGAATTCATACCTATTGGCACCCCAATTTATTAAAAGAATCGACTGAAAAGTTTCACTGGGAAATTGCCAAAACCCAGGCTATTATTAAAAATATTACCGGTTTTGAAACACAGCTGTTTCGTCCTCCATATGGAAATTTAACGCAAGAAATGATCAGCGAGCTGCCAAATGAAAATGTCTATGCGATTAACTGGTCTTCTGATTCATTAGACTGGAAACAAATACCAGAAACAGAAATCACCAAGAATGTATTTAAGAACATGCACGCCGGAACAATTGTGTTGATGCACGACGGCGGCCATTGGACCATGGATCTTTCCAACACCGCAAAGTCGCTGGATACTATCATTCCTAGACTTAAGCAAGAAGGATATCATTTTGTGACCGTCCCAGAACTTTTGCACATTCCTTACCCAAAAAATTAAGCTCCAACGAGTTTCTGATTTAGAAACTCGTTGGAGCTTTACAATTTTCTTTAATAGAAAGTAAATATGCCTCCCCCTACAAAAAGAGCGTGTCAAAAGATCTAATTCAAATCCATCTTAAAACTCAAAAATATACCTTATTTCTTCAAAACGTTGCCATACTAAAGATACAAAAAGAAGCATTCTTTTCTTGTTCCATCACTCTACAATAGAGGGAATTTACGGATAACCTCTAAAATAGGTTTTAAGTTGCATGATTAGGAGTAAATATTACTATAACTACTCTCATATTTTTAGACAAGCTGCATATGTATAAAATGAGAGAGTCGAACGTATTCCACATATCCCTAAATTTCTTCTTCTCACAAAAAAATTGACGAACTTTTTTTGTCAACAGGTGCGTATAGATATGATAGAATTCCTATATAATGACCTGGATTCATTTCTAAACAAGGAGTTTTGACTATGATTAATGAACAAGAGACGTTGTTATTTATTAAAGAACTTGGCCGCTTGTTGAAAGACTATCAAAACTGTTCAAACGCCTCTGTAAAAAGTGAAATATATAAAGATATCGTGTTGTTGAGCAATGTTATCCAGTTAGATCACGTGAACGTTTCTTACGCTTAGAAAATCTTTTTTATTTCTTTATAAATTTCAGTTTTTCTACTATAACTACAGAAAAGGAAGAAAAGAGAAGATTTCCATCCATCTCTTTTCTTCCTTTTCTCATTTTCGTGTTTTTTATAGTTATTTAGAACATAGTTTTATTAAAATTACTATAGATTTTTTCGAGTGTCTTCGGTCCAACTATTCCATCTACCTGCAGATAAAGTGCTTGTTGAAAAGCTTTGACCGCTTTGAGAGTCGAAGACCCGAATATACCGTCTGCTCCGCTAAAAAGAGAATAGCCTAAGTGAATAAGCATACGTTGAATTAACTGTACTTGATTTCCTCGATCTCCGTATTTAATTAGCACTCTTGAAGCCTTTTCCGTTTGTTTCTCAGATGATTTTCCACTTCGAAGCTCCGACAAAGATAAACCGAATGTATATTGAAAATGAGGATAATCTTTTAAGCTTTTCCAATCTCCTCCCCATTCCAACCCGATCCTTTTTCCTATCTCTCCCGCTTTGTTCCATCTTCGATCAATGGTCCAGTCAACTTCTCCGTTGTTATCAAGCAGCGCAATATCAAAAGCTAGTCCATAATTATGATAAGAATAGCCGCCTTTGGCATTAGTCACGATACTTCCTGGTGTTGTTCGGCCTTGTGAATATAGTTTATGCTGCTGCTCTATCGATCTAAATCCTTCAGTGATCACAACAAATATGCTTTCTTTATATGCTTGCCTAATGAGCTCGTACGATTTTTCTTGCACCATTTCATGTACATTCTGCAACTTATTTTCTGCTTTTTTTAACAGCTTGTCTAATGATAAATCGCTCATACTCCCCACTCCTTAACTAGATGGCTTCTCCTTATATATACGTATAAGACGAACTCTAAGGGAGGCATCCAGTATCAGTTTATGCGGGAAGTAGTTAAGTGGTGCAACAGTGCCGCCTGCTGTGTAGAGCTGCTGTTATTTCAGTACCCAGTGGCTAATAGCCTTCGCTACTCCATTATTGACATTTGTATCTGTCACCCAGTCCGCTGCTTCTTTTACAGCTTCCTGAGCATTTCCCATGGCTATTCCACAACCTGCCGCTTCAATCATAGCCATATCATTTAAGCTGTCTCCCATTGCAATGACTTCATCCATTGAAATGCCCAAACGGTCACATACAGTCATGATCCCTTTTGCTTTGTTAATACCAAGTGCATTAATTTCTAAATTCGTTAAACTAGAGTTGCTGATTTCAAAATCTGAAATGCCTGCTATTTGTTTCAGCACTTCTTCTCGTAAAGCATCATCTGGAATATCGTAGCCAAACTTCAGCCATTCCTGTGAAGCAATATCTTCTGGAAATTCATCTCTCCATACTTTATCCGTAGTCACAGCCCAAAAGGTAAGCTTATGCTCTTGCGTTAAATTCCACATTTTCTCAATGTGTGAAGCATCAATTAACTTTCGTTCTACAAGCTGTCCAGATTCATCCCAAATTTCACTTCCGTTTACTGTAATAAGGTAAGAAGACAGCTGAAGAGATTGCGCGTATTCACGGCATGTTAAAAGAGATCGCCCCGTGCTTAATACCACATGAACACCTTGTTCTTGAGCTTTAGCAATGGCCGCGCGATTTTCTTCAGGAATTTCTTGCTGATTGTTCAGCAGGGTTCCATCCATATCTAGTGCAATCAGTTTAAATTCTTTCTTTTCATTTGTTTGCATCTTTCTCTCTCCTTCTCATCAGTAGTAAGTATGACATTACCCTGAGCATTTGGCTTATACTATGTAACTCTTACTATAACTGTAGCACAGGAGCATTTCACTCTGCATCAGATAAGCGCTAAAATGGTCAATTATTTTATGGGGAATAATTGAAGGAAAGCAGCATACCTTTGCCGTAATTTATATTTAACGCTTTTCATTTTTATTTATTTCAACTAGAATTTTGGTAAAAGGATGTGAATGTTATGAACACTATTATTTCACCGGCTGACTTACATACTGCATTACAACAACCTCAACACTCCATTGTGTTGCTCGACTGCCGATTTACCCTTGGAAAGCCTGAGGCAGGCGCAGATGCTTATCAGAATGAGCACCTCCCGGATGCTCATTATTTGGATTTAGAAAAAGATTTGTCCTCTGTGGCTGCTTCTCACGGAGGCAGACACCCGCTGCCCGATGTTCAAAAGCTAGCTCAGAAGCTCGGCCGCTTAGGAATTAATGCTGATTCAAAAGTCGTCGTTTATGATGAACAAAACGGAATGATGGCTTCAAGAACATGGTGGCTACTGCGATATATAGGAATTGAATACGTCCAAATTTTAAATGGAGGTTTTAATAACTGGAAACAATCGGGATATGAAACAACGAAGAGCGTTCCAGCAGCTTCTCCTCAAACTTTTGTACCTTTCATTCAACAAGATTGGGGACTTGTAGGAGTTGAATACGTAAAAGAGAATCTTCATAATCTTAATGTTGTTCTTGTCGACTCTCGTGAAAAAAAGAGATATCTCGGCTTAGAAGAACCCATTGATTTTGTAGCAGGACATATTCCAGGCGCCATTCATTCTTTTTGGCAAGATGTGTTAACTTCAGAAGGTTTATGGAAAACAGATAAAGAGTGGAAGGAGATGTTTTCAGCTATTGATTCTCACGCTGAAATCATTGTATACTGCGGATCAGGTGTATCTGCCTGCCCTAACGTTTTAGCTTTAAAATCAGCCGGTTTTCCAAATGTAAAATTATATGCCGGCAGCTGGAGCGATTGGATTAGCTATCGTGACAATCCCATTGAGAAAAACAGATAGACAAAGAAGGCTCAGTCTCACCAAAAGTATAGGGACTGAACCTTCTTTTTTTGTACTTTTCTTATTAGTCGCATGCTATTTACTGAGCCTCAACATAAAGTCATGAAGCCGATCTAAGGTAAGTAAATTTTGATTACATGCTTCGCTATCTTGACAAATATAATTTCCTCGTTGGGTAAATGTTCCTTGAACAGTTCCTTTGATTTCAGCAGTGAACATACCGACTTCTTCGTAGCTGTGACAAAGTGTGCATATTCCCTTCTGGTTGATAGGCTTAAACGTTCCTTGAATACCTTTTAGCTTCTGAGTATAGAGATCCTGCGCTACGATAAACTTTCTGTTTGAGCCTTTATCGATCCAGCTAATATAGGAAATGCTCGTTAGATCAATGCTATCAGCAGAAGGAACCTTTAACTTTTTCACTTTCGGAAACAATTTTTTTACGCCAGCTTCTGTAAAAGATTTAAATGGAATCACGTAAGGCTTTATCGTTTCTAAAAACACTTCTGCTTGTTCCTTAGTTCTAACTTCAGCAACTGGTAGCAGCAATTCTTCCTGTTCCTCGCTAAGAACATCAAACGCATGTAAGACTTTTTCTTTTGCAAGAGCTTTTAAGGCCAGCAGCACATCGGAATTATTCACTGTTCCATACCCATTGATAAGGATTTGCGTTTGGCTTTTGATAAAGTTATATTGATCATTTCTTATAAACGCTTCCACGTTCTTCACTCCTTCTTCATTTAATCAGCTACTTTTTACTTTACCGTATGGACTCCTCTTACGAAATGTAAAAAATAAATCAGAATTAAACTCTACCTAAAAAAGCGCGGGCATTCAGCCGCCAGCGCTTGATTTTTACCGTTGCTTTTTGTATACAATTTTTTTGATGGTTTCGGTTGATAAGAAGTATTCACGGGCTAGTTCTTCAATTGAAGTTCCTTTTTTAAACAACTTCTTAATACGTTCGTTTCGTTCATCGATCAACTTTCTTCCACCAGAGCAAGTTCCCCATTTTCTTTTTGCCTTCTGCGGCTTTGGAATATAAATGGTTTCTCCTTGAATGTATTTTTGAATTTCACTAATCAGCTCTTCAGGTAAAATATTTGTTGCTTTTACATACGTCATTTCTGCCAGCTCCTTATGTGATTTTGCTTATACAATAAGGGGCAAAGCCATATATATATTAGAAATGAGATATGCTCGGTTAGGCGATGTATCTTACTAAACCGTCCACCCCATGCAAAGTATCGCCTTTCTAATATCAGGCTTTGCATGAGACGCTGCAGTATCTGGTAAATATCTTTTATTTACCATTTATTACACCTCCGCTTTACATCGAATGTAAACCAAACTTGTAGAAAATTACAATTATTGGCTCATATTTTATTATAAACTATCTATAATCTTGCACACAACACCTTCTTACTTATAAAGATGACACCATAAATAAAACGAACTTGCAGTGAGCTCGTTGTTTTCCCTGCAAGTTCGTTTTGTTTTTGTTATGAACGCTTCTGTTTTTTGTTAGCTGAACTGCTTTGAACACCTTGTTCAGAAGTGGTCGTCCCTTGTCCTTCTACATTTGGTGAACCTAGCTCTGATTTTGAGCGGTCTTTTTTAATTTTACTCATGTCACTCACCTCCAGTTTGTAGTGTACCCTTTGTACAGCTACATATAAGGAGACGCGTGCTGTTTTTATTGTTTCTTGAGCATAAATAACCATAGAAACGTTAAGGCTTGTTTTAATTCCTGTGGAAGCTGTCCAATCAGCTTATCTGTAACATTTCGCTTATATACACCTTCGCCATCAATTACTTCCCATCCATTTTCTTTTGCAAGCTGTTCAAACTCCCACGGCATCATCGTATTGCAAATAACGTCTTCCCCATATAGTCTTTGATAACTATTGGTACGTGGCTGAGCAGTTGGCCCAAGAATACCTACACATGCATATCCTCCTCTTTTTACAACTCGGTGCAATTCCTTCAGAGCTAATCGCGGGTGCTCCGTCCATTCTAAAGCGTTGATTACCATAACCCCTTCTACTGATTCAGAAGACAGCGGGAGCTTCATAATATCAGCTTGAGCAAACGACAAATTTTCACTTTTATGCAGCTCGGATGCTTTTTGAACCATTTCTTCTGATAAATCAAGACCGATTGCTTTATATCCAGAAGCTGCTAGAAGAGAAGTTCCAAACCCATCACCACAGCCGACGTCTGCTAGCAAAGCGCCTTTTTTAAGATGTTTTTGAATAAATGGAATCACTGTTTTCCGGCTTCCGTTTTTCCACATTTCTTCACTTCGGCTATTCCAAAATGATACTTTTTGATTCCACTCGTCTTGAGCTTGATCATGCCAATTAAATGTTGTCATTTTTTATCCCCTTTGCACTCTTTTCTTTACCTTATCACTTTTTATAATGAATAAAAACGACTATTTCAGCAACCATATAGATGTAAAGGAAGGTGTTTATGTGTATGAAAGAACGTTTCGTTGCAGTACGTAAAAATGCAGACGGTGACCTCTTAGAATTCCAAACGGCTTCAGGAGACGTTTTAACCTATGAAGAAGCGTTAAAGAAAGTAGAAGCCGGGGACGTTGAGCATGTGAGTACCTTTGTAGGGAAAGACGGCGGTACGTATATTCGCAGCATTCCTGATCATGACAAAACAAATAATCTCGATGCATTGCCATCGTTTTAAAGGAGAATGAAGATGACTAAAAAGAATAACAAAGGAAGCGCTAATCAAAGTAATCCAAAAACCCAGCACCACCTTGTAGAAATGGGTGAAGAAATTTCAAGCGGGGATAATTCAAAGGGAAACAAACGCAACAAAGATCAGTCAAGTAAAACACAATAAAAAAAAGCCGTGCGAAAAAGCACGGCTTTTTTATTAATGTTGGCTAGGAAGACCTAATGTTGAAAAATCTCCTGTTGCGACGCTTGTTCCAACTGAAGCAACACCTGCTACTAATGTAAACGCTAATGCCATACCGACTAATACTTTTTTCATAATTATTTCCTCCTCTTTCTTTGATTTGACTCTAGTGTATCACAGGATAAAAGTAGATGAATTCCTTTCTATCAGCATTTATCACCTTAAAACCATGGATTTCCTCCATTTTGATAGAAATTTCTCAAAAATTATAATGATAGGAATATTTTAAACAAATAGAGCTTCAAGTTCTTTTTCTACTAGCTTGACGAATCGCTCGTTTCGTTGCAAGGTGAAAATGGTCATAGACTTTTCCATATATTCTTTACCTTGTTCAATTTTACCTAATTTGATTAAGCTCTCTCCTGCTTGGTAATGAAGTTCTCCAAATAGATACATTGATTCATTACTAATGCACAAATCGATTCCTCGGTTGCTATATATTAATGATTCATCATAGTTACTCATATCTCCAAGCGTTTTGGCAAGTGCATTTAAAATTCTAATTTTTATATTTTCGTCTTTTGTTTGGGGCAGCTCATTTAAGCTTTTGAGTGCTGTTTGATATGTATCTAGAGCCTGTTCATACTCTTTCTCTTCATAAAGAATAATCCCAATGCTATTTAAAATTTCAATTTCTCTTTCTTTATAAAACGTTGCCGATTGCTTAGTAAGCTCGATCGCTTGGTACATTTTAGACAGCGCATCTTCTTTATTATGATGAATGTAATACACGCAAATACCTTCGTGCCACATTAAAAATTGCTTGTTCAGCGGATTTTGAAACAGGGGACTTTCTTTTTCTTTTACAATGATATTATGAATAGCATCATAATCTCTCTGACGAATATATTGACGAATTAACGATTGGACCGCATCTACGTAATCAAGTCGAGGTGATTCTACACTATCAAAAAAGTAGTTAACATCTACGCCAAGGCGCTTAGAAATTTTATAGAGGGTAATGCTTGATGGATATTCTTCACCATTTTCAATTTTGCTGATTTGCGCTTGTGTACAAATGTCTCTTGATAATTCTTGTTGTGTCAACCCTGCCATTTTGCGAAGGTCTCTCATAACACTCCCAATTCTATACTCTCTCATCTCTTTTCTCACCCTTACTTTCACATAATATATTCTCTCTATAAACATATAGTGCTTTTATTTAGATAGTCAACTGTAAACACGTTAAAAATTTATACAATGTTTCGAAATTGACCATTCCCTATAATAGCAAATTAATCTATAAGAGTAAAATAGTGTATTATTCCTCTTCTCTAAAAAATCCTGCAAAAAAATGAGATTGAGACATAGCTACATCAATCCAATCTAAAGACGAACAATAGGTTAAATGATCTGAACTACTTGTTACACCGCTAAAAGCACCTGTATACATGAAACCTACGTTCACCACACCAATAAAAAAATCCGAGCGAAGCTGATTCTTAATCAAGAATCAGCTTCGCTCGGATTTTCCTTTAACTAAACTACTTTTTTATCCGCCACATTTACATTTTTCATTTATAAACAGGATATCCAACAAACTTAAAATCTTTACCGATTGAAGTAACAGAAAGACGCTCCACGTCCACTGCGTCCCACATTTTTTCTACGCCTTTTCCTTCTAGGAAAGTAGGAGCTTCTTTTCCTCCTGAAAGCTTTGGTGCCATATATAGTACCAATTTGTCAATTAAGCGATTTTCCAAGAATGCGGCATTCACTTCCCCGCCTCCTTCAATTAAAAGAGACGAAACGAATTTCTCACCTAGTACAGAAAGCATATCTTCAAGATTTACTTTGTCCTCACCGCTTGTGACAAATACTTCGACGCCTTGCTTTTCGAGCTGTTCTTTTTTTTCTTTTGAATAGCTTTGACTTGTAAATACCCACGTTGGGGCTAAAGAATCCGTTGCTAACTTGGAATCAAGGGGCATACGCAGCTTCGAATCCATCACAATACGAATTGGGCTTCGGCCACCTTCGATGCGAGTTGTCAGCTCGGGGTTATCCTTAATGACCGTGTTCACCCCTACTAAGATACCCGCCGTTTCATGACGCAGCTGATGTACATCCAAACGAGCTTCCTCAGACGTAATCCACTTGCTGTGAGAAGAGGCAGTTGCTATTTTACCGTCTAACGTAATCGCTGACTTTAATGAAACAAACGGCTTCTTCGTTACAATATACTTATTGAAGACTTCATTCATTTGACGTGACTCTTCTTCACATACACCTGTTATGACCTCAATGCCTGCGTTTTCTAAAATTTTAACTCCATTACCTGCTACTAAAGGATTGGGGTCTAAAGTTGCTATGACCACTTTTTTTACACCGGCTTCAACTAGCGCTTCAGCACAAGGACCTGTACGTCCGTGGTGTGAACAAGGCTCTAGCGTTACGTAAGCAGTCGCCCCTTTTGCTTGTTCACCAGCCATTCGCAGCGCGTGAATTTCAGCGTGCGGTTCGCCAGCTTTTAAATGCGTACCAATTCCAACGATTCGATTATCGTTTACAATGACCGATCCTACAAGCGGATTTGGCTCTGTTTGTCCTTTTGTTGCTTTTGCGTTTTGTAAAGCTATATTCATATAAAATTCGTGATTGATCAAAGAAGAACCTCCTCTTTTAAGTGTCCTGAACGTTTAACTTTAGTATCTAAATACTTTTCATTAAACTGAGATACATCTCCCCAAAGTGGAACGCGCCCTGATAAAAGTGCGCCGTTTTTCTCAAGCGCGATTAGCTTTTTCGGATTATTCGTAATCAGCGTAACCGGTTTTTGACGCAGCACTTTTAACACGCTGATGGCATCACTGTAGCTGCGAGTATCATCTTCAAATCCTAACCCTTCATTCGCCTCTACCGTATCAAATCCGTTTTCTTGAAGCACGTATGCCATTGCTTTGCTGAATAAGCCAATGCCGCGTCCCTCGTGATTTGCTAAATAAAATAGCGCTCCGCTTCCATTTTCGACGATCATTTTCATAGATTGTTTTAATTGAAAACCGCAGTCGCAGCGTTTGCTTCCGAATATATCTCCCGTATGACAGATGCTGTGCATACGAATGAGCGCGTCATGCGACTCTTCAAAATCTCCGTACACAAGAACACTCGATTGCTGCATATCTGCCAAATTAGCTCCTTGCATTTTTTCAATGAGCTGTTCTGTACTTAAGGCTCCTTCTTTTACATTATCAGAACGCAGCCATGAATACCAACTAAATACTTGTGTCTCGCCCTCTAGATTCACAGGAAGCGTGATAGGTCCTACTATATAAATAAAATGATCATCATTTTTTACGACGTTAATTTTATCTTTTAAAATTGAAACAACTTTTTCGTTAATCACAGTCATTTCCTCCTCTTATGTGTCTTTCACTTATCTACTATTTTCACATTGTGCTCAATCTCTCACATGAACAAATATTTTTTCTAGCACTTCACTACATTTATCTTTTTTAATTGATGTATCAGCTTACTAAAAGTAAGTAACTTTACTTGCTTAAAGTATTATATGACGATATATTTATCTTGTAAAGCTTTTATGCTCTTTTGGTTACTTTTAGTAATTAACTTCTATAATTATATAAATTATATAATTAAAATATAAATACGTAAAGTAATTTATATTCTTTAAGTAATTAAATTACACAACACTAGATAAAATAGTGACTTTGCTTTATACTATAGGAAGAGAATGGAGGTAATAACATGGACGGTTTAGCACTCTGCCCGCGTTTTGAAAAGGCTGTTACTATACTAACGAAACGTTGGACGAGTTTGATCATTTTTCAGCTGCTTTCCGGCTCACAACGGTTTTCTCAAATGCAAGAAGCACTTCCAGTAAGCGGAAGGCTCTTATCCGAGCGCTTAAAAGAATTAGAGCATGAAGGAATCGTCATTCGTACGGTTATTCCGGAAACTCCTGTTCGAATCGAGTATTCGTTATCCGAAAAAGGATTAGCTCTGGCGCCGGTGATTCAGGAAATTCAAATATGGTCCAGTGAGTGGATTACAAAAGAAGAAGTGGAATAAAAGAAATCTCTAAAGAAATCAGGAGGGCTTGTACACGGATAAGCTCACGACCGTTCTCTTTAGAGCTCCATAAATAAAAAAAGACGTGCTT
>NZ_JYOO01000033.1 GCF_000956595.1 Priestia aryabhattai B8W22
AGAGNGTTTTTTATTATGCTAGCGACAGGGATCGAACCTGCGACCTCTTGCTTACCATGCAAGTGCTCTACCTACTGAGCTACACCAGCGTCTTGAAAAATTATATCACGTTTAAATTAATTTAGGAAGCGCTTTTTTCAATTTTTTTATTGGTATATTCTCTAATTTGCGTCTTCTGAAATTCGCACTTTCTACAAAGTTCCATATTTTATGTTAGAACTCCTCACATAAATTGTGTGAATTTTCTTTTTTTATATTACCCTTAGTAAAAGAGCTTACAAAAGAAGGGAAGAAAATAGATGGAACAACAACCAACCATGACCAAATCAAAAACGGCAACTCCCTACCCAAGAGACTGCACGTTCAGCCTGGAAGATTGGACGACGCTCGCTAAGTATTGGTACCCTGTCGCACGCTGCAGTGATGTAACAGAGAAACCAACGTCCGTAAAACTGCTAGATGTAAATCTAGTTCTATACCGTACCACACACAAAGTAGTAGCGGCTCGTGATTTATGCGTTCACCGAGGCACCCCGCTTAGCATGGGCTGGGTGGAAGATGATGAAATTGTCTGTCCTTACCACGGCTTCCGCTACGCAACGGACGGCGCATGCACGTCGATTCCAGCTCACCCTGACGCCAACATTTCTCCCCGCCTGTGTATGGCCGTCTATCCAGTTATTGAACGATTTGGATTAGTGTGGACTTCCCTGACAGGAGAAGAAGATAACCTGCCTTACTTCGATGCGTGGGAGGATCCTGATTTTCAGCAAATTGTTTGTCCGAGCTTTGATATCATGGGTTCAGCCGGTCGTCAAATGGAAGGCTTTTTAGACGTAGCTCATTTTGCTTGGGTTCACACGGACACATTTGGTGATCGAAACAACGCCTTCGTGCCTAAATATAAAGTAAGCGATACAGACTATGGGCTTCATGTAGAATATACGAGCACCGTGAGCAATTATTCCAAAGAACAGCAGCATTTAAATCCACCTGATTTTAAATGGCTTCGCGTCTTTGATGTTTATCCGCCGTTTACAGCTACGCTAAAAGTATACTTCCCAGAAGGCGCAGAGCTGTGGATTATGAATGCAGTCTCTCCTATTTCAGCCCGCGAAACACGTTTATTTGCGCCAATCGCTCGAAACTTTGACAAAGATTCTCCCGTTGAAGGTGTGTATGACTTTAACCTTCGCGTCTTTGACGAAGACCGTGAAATGGTTGAAAATCAAAAACCTGAAGACTTGCCTTTAGATCTGCAGATGGAAGCGCATATTATGGCTGATCAAACGTCTATCGGCTACCGGAAATTATTAAAGAAAATGGGCTTAAGCTTTAGATATACAAGCTAAAAAAATCCCCGCTGTCTCAGCGGAGATTTTTTTTATTTAGCAAACTGCTCGCGTCCTGCTTTTTCCTTTATCACTTCATCTTCACTTGCAGGCGTTGCTCGTTTCATAAACAATGAAAGAATTAAGGCAACCACCACTAGTACTACTGAGACGGCAAAGGCATCGTTAATCCCCTGTACCATTGCCTGCATCCCAATCTGTTCTTTCATTTGAGCTGCCCCGGCTGCGGTTGCATTAGCTGCTCCTGCTCCGCTCATTACATCTTGAGCGAGCTCTTTTGCATGAGTAGCTGTACGGTTTGACATCACCGTTACTAAAAGAGCCGAACCAATAGCTCCCGATACTTGTTGAAGCGTATTGTTCATGGCAGTACCATGCGGATTAAAGCGCTGCGGCAGCTGATTTAATCCGTTTGTCATAACCGGCATCATCACCATAGACATTCCGAACATACGAAGCGTATAAAGCGTAATGAGCGTTGTATACGTCGTATCAAGCTCTAAGTTACTGAAGAAATACGTCGTAACGGCTGTAATAGTTAGACCCGTTACAGCCAGTGCACGCGCTCCGAATTTATCAAATAATTTTCCGGTAATCGGTGACATCACACCCATTAGCAGCGCACCTGGAAGCATTAGTAATCCGGAATGAAGCGGAGAAATGCCTCGTACCGTTTGAACATAAATTGGCATTAGCAGCATGGCTGAAAATAATGCCATTGTGATCACCATCGAAATCGTTGATGATAAAGCAAACATTGGATATTTAAAAATGCGGAATTCAAGCATCGGTGTTTTAAGCTTGAACTGACGCGTAATAAATAAAATCAGAGCCACAGCTCCTACGATAATGGTGCCGTATACTTCCACAGAATCCCAGCCTTTATCCCCTGCTGAGCTAAATCCGTATAGAAGTCCGCCAAATCCAATTGTAGATAACAAAAGAGATAAAAAATCCAAATTGATTTCCACTTTTTCTTTTTTGTCTTTTAATAGGAAGAAAGCGCCTATTAATACAATGGCTGCGATTGGCGTAACAAGGTGGAACAGCATTCTCCACTCATAGTGTTCAATTAGCCATCCTGATAATGTAGGACCAATTGCCGGAGCAAAAATCATAACTAAACCGAAAATCCCCATCGCAGCTCCGCGTTTTTCTAATGGAAAACTTGTGAGCAATACGTTCATTAAAAGCGGCATCATAATAGCTGCGCCTGACGCTTGAATAATACGAGCGGTTAACAACACAGAAAATACGGGCGAAGAACCGGCAAGTATTGTTCCTGCTGTAAATAAAGTCATCGCCGTTAAAAATAAGCCTCTGATAGAATAGCGCTGAATTAAAAAAGCGGTAGTTGGAATCATAATACCATTCACTAACATATAACCAGTAGAAAGCCACTGGACAGTTGACGTTGTCACATCTAAGTCTTTCATAATAGACGGCAGCGCCACATTTAGTAACGTTTCATTCAACAATGAGATAAAAGCGCCAATTAACAAAATAGCAATTATGCCATAAGGCGGCTTTTCCATTTGATTTATTGATTGACTCATTATTATACCCCCTTATACTTTAGGTTCATTTTTTTAGACACATGTTCTACATAGAGTATATTATACTGTGAGTTCAATTTATGCAAGCGAAAAATCTTGCGTTCACGTCCTTTATTTTCTCAACTTTTTTAGCCCTATAATCCTCTTATATCAATATATATGCCGTGATATCGTTATTTTTCCGAAAAGAACATTTGTGTAAACGCTTTAAATCATGTATTATAAAGTTGGACCATGAGTCTAATTTTATATTTAGGTGATAATAATGAATAACCGAAAACAGCAAGTTGTAAAAAATGCACACCATCTCTTCGTTGAAAAAGGATTTCAAGCTACATCCATTCAAGACATCATTGATTATAGCGGCATTTCAAAAGGAACATTCTACAACTATTTTTCTTCAAAAAATGAATTATTAATCGCTGTTTTTACCTGGCTTCATACAACAATTGAACAAGAGCGCAATCAGCTGCTAGTTGGTAAAAGCATGACCGATGTAGATGTATTTGTTAAACAAATCGATGCGCAGATGAAAAACCATCACAAACATAAATTTTTTACGTTACTTGAAGAAGTATTTGTTTCCAATGATCCTGATTTAAAAGCATACATTAAAAAAACCCAGTTCATCGAAGTAAACTGGATTTATAAACGGTTTATTGATTTATTTGGGCAAGAAAAGAAACCTTATCTGCTAGATTGTGCAATTATGTTTCTTGGCATGCTTCACCGCAACTTTCACTATCATTTTATGGTCAACGGTACAAATACTGATCCCCATGAGATTATAACTTACAGCGTTAAGCGTCTGCTTCCTCTTGTAGACGAAGTAGCAAGTTCAGGAGACATTTTGCTCGATCCGCAAACGATCAAAGAATGGCTTCCATCTTGCCCCAATACTAAAAATCAAATAGAACAGGACATTTCTACAGCACTTATCGATTTAAAAAAACAAGTTCACAAACAGTTCACGGATGAATTCGAACGTCAAAAATGCACAGAGCTTATTAGTTTTATTGAAGAAGAGCTGTTTAAACAATCACCCCCCCGTAAGTTTGTTGTTGATAGTGCTCTACATTCATTAAAACAGCTGCCTGTTAACAACAGTAAAACGAACTTAGAGGAACTGCAGGCGATGATTGATCAGTATGTGAGTGAACTTCACTAAAAACAAATTGAACCATAACAGCAAAAAACGAACGATTATAGTTTTTTAATTAATCGTTCGTTTGTAATTCCAACTAAAATCCTTTTATCCCAGCCGTTTTTTATTTTCCTCCAGTAAACGAAATTCCTTTAATGAAATATTTGTTAAAAAACGCATAAATGAGCAAAATGGGAAGTGTAAAAACCATGGAAGCTGCCATAATATAGTTCCAATAACTAATATACTGACCTTTAAATGTGTTAAGGCCTAAAGTCAAAGTGAACATATTTTCATCGGACATCACAATTAAAGGCTTCATAAAATCATTCCAAAATCCCATAAATACAAAAATCGTTTGTGCTGCTAGGGCAGGTTTTGCAAGTGGAAGGACTATTTTAAAGAATGTTCCAAACTTTGATAACCCATCCAACTCCGCTGCTTCTTCAAGCTCTTTTGGGAAATTAATAAAAAATTGACGCATCATAAATATAAAAGTCGCATTTACCATTCCCGGTACAATCATTCCCTGATAGGTATTTAACCAGCCTAACTCTTTTAAAATTAAAAAATTAGGAATCATCGTTACTTGTCCAGGAATCATAAGCACCGCTAAAATGATAATAAATAAACTTTTCTTTCCCGGGAAACTGAGGCGTGCAAGGGCATAACCAGCCATTGAGTTAAATAGCAAATTCAGAGCTGTTCCTACTACGGCAATGAATAAGCTATTAAACATCCAGCGAGGGAACAGCTTTTGTTCCACAAAAATTTGTTTATAGTTGTCTAGCGTAAAGTGTTTCGGAATAAAGTTCACCGTACCTGACACAATTTCTTCAAGCGTTTTAAAAGAAGCGGATAGCGCCCAAATAAATGGAATCAGAGTAATCAGCGCGTATATGCTTAAAATCGTATATAAAATGAGGACTCCTATTTTTTTCTTCATCTTTTTCTTCCCCCCCTTAGTACATACTTTCTTCTTTTGAAAACTTCCTCTGAATAACCGTTGCCATCAAAATCACGAGCGCCAGCATAAAGGCTAGTGCTGCAGCATATCCCATGGTTCCTAAATTTTTAAATGCATATTGATAAATAAGAAGAACAACAGTCAGAGTCGAGTTATTAGGACCTCCTGAACCTCCTGAGAAAATAAACGATTGATCAAATAACTGAAACGTACCAATCAGTCCCATGATTACTACGAATGATGTAACCGGTCGCAGATTCGGAACTGTAATATGCCAAAATCGTTGAAACACATTAGCCCCATCTAACTGAGCTGCTTCATACAGCGAATCTGGTACGTCCTGCAAAGCTGCCAAATAAATAACCATAAAAAATGGAGCTGTTGCCCAGATGTTCATAATCATAATGGCAATCAAAGCGACCTGAGGATCTCCAAGCCAATTGTAAGTTGGAAGGCCAACAAACTTTAAAAACTCGTTCACAATCCCATTTTGATTGTACATCCACATAAAAATAAGTGTTAATACAGCCGATGATGTAAGCGTAGGTAAAAAATAAATAATGCGAAAAACTTTTTCTGCTTTTAGCCCTGCATTTAATGTGGCAGCCAGTATAAGTGCCAATGCCGTTTGTACCGGTACAACAATTACTACATACTTCACCGTATTCCAAAGAGCAATTTTAGCTTTGTCATCTTCAAGAACCTTCATGTAGTTCTCAAGCCCTCGAAAATGGAACTCAGTTCCACCCAGTAATTGAACTTTATGTAAAGACAAAAAGATGGCATAAAAAATAGGTGCAATAACAAACAGCAATAGTACAAACAGTGTAGGCGTCATAAAAGCATATCCTTGCCCTACATCACGAGGTTTGTACGTTCTTATTTTTCCGTTTTTCATTTCCTCCACTCCCCCGCCGAGCCTTATTCATAAATACTAATCTCTTGATTTGCCTGCTTTTGTGCTTTTTTCAAAGCTGTTTCTAAATCACTTTGTCCCAAAAAGGCGCTTAAAAACTGGTTATTAAAGTTATTCATGATAATAGGCAAATACGGACCATCTTGCCAGACAGTTGCATAAGCAGCTCCTTTTACTAATGGACCTCGTTTTTCGTCTTCAGCAAAACCAAGCTTATCCGCTACGGATTTTCTTGTTGGCAATGCATAACCCTTGCTTGTCCAAGTTTCCATTCCTTCTTTTCCGGTTAAGTACTGAATGAGCTCCCAAGATGCTTTTTTCTTTTTTGAGTCAGCATTCATTACATACGCGACCGTAAATGCCATCGTATTTTTGTGACCGTTTATTGTCGGAACTTCTGCCGTACCGTAATCAAGTTTTGGGAAGGACTCTTGTAAAAATGGAATCATCCAATTTCCTTCAATCACCATAGCTACTTTTTGTTGTGCAAACATGTCCGTACCTGAATTTGCGCCTACATCAGAAGGCTGTACAGACGTTTTATCTTTTAAATGCTGATCGATGAGCGGCTGAAGAGAATCCACGACTTCTTTCGTAGCAAAGTTTGCCTTATTGTTCTTTACAACGTCTCCTCCGTTTGCCTGCGCCATGTAGAAGATACGCGCTAATTCCGGCGTGACACCAAACGCTTGAATCCCTTTCTTTTTAAATATTTTTGAAACTTCTTCAAACTCATCCCATGTTTTTGGTACGTCTACTCCTGCTTCTTTAAATAGCTTTTTGTTGTAAAATAAGCCTAATGTGGAGTAATCTTTCGGAAAACCATACGTCTCTCCATTTTTCTGAAACGCTTTCAATAATGGTTTCTCAAAATCCTGAACATCAAAATTGGACTTTACATAAGAATTCAAAGGTTCTAAAACCCCTGTATTGATAAGACCAGGCGCTTCAAGTGCATCAAGGTAAAAAACATCTGGACCGTTTCCGCCAATTAAACGCGTTTTTAAAATATCCATGTATTGATCAGTGATTACTTCATGCTTCACATGAATTGATGGATGGAGTTTTTCAAAGTCTTGAATAGTTTGATTAAGCAGCTTCGTCTCTGTTGGGTTGCCTCCCCAGCCGGCTAATACAATTTCGACTTGACCATTTTTCCCGGAAACTTCTTGTACATTTGAACATCCAGTTAAAGCTGCTCTGGCTACTGCCAGAACCAAACTTAAAGCGAGTATCCACTTCTTCATTAGCTGTCTCCTTTCATTTCATTGACCTGCGGCTTATTAAGTGACGCTTAATAAGCCGCGGTCGAAGTAACATTAACCTACATAATTTCTTACTTTACATTGAGATAGAAGCTCGTATTTTGTCGTATTTTCTTTCACGTAAATAATAGTTTCGCTTTCGTCTTTTTTAACCGTTAATGAAAGTTTTCCATTGCCAATTACAAGGTTTTCTACAGAAATTTCATTCATATCGTCTATGAGCAAAGGATTTATCTGTATAGTACCTGCTGTACTATCAGGAAACAGTCTCAGCATCGCCTGTACGAAAGCTAAAGGCGTGCCGGCTGCCCAAGCTTGAGGTGAGCAGGCAACGGGATATTTGACAGGCTTGCCAAGGTTACTTGAATAGCCGCAGAATAACTCTGGAAGGCGGTCGTATTCAAAATGCTCAGCTGCATCAACCAGCCCTTTTATCACTTTATTGACTTCTGTTTGCTTGTTCGCTTTACTCAAACCGAGAACAATTAAACTATTATCGTGCGGCCAAATGCTCCCGTCATGATAACTCATTGGATTATAACCCGCTTCTCCTTCTGCCATTGTACGAATTCCATATCCCGAAAACATAGGTTCTGATACTAGCCTTTCCGCTACTTTGTTCAGCTTCTCCTCATCCATCATTTCGGCTAAAAGTACATGACCTGGATTTGACGTAATCGTTCCTACTTGATGTTTATGTTCATCAAGTGCAATGGCATAGAATGACACGTCTTCCATCCAAAAGGCTTCATTGAACTTTTTACGCAGCAGCTCAGCTTCTTCACGTAAATTATTTGCTTCATTTGTTTTGTTTAACTGATCATATAAAGAAGCAATACCCATTTTCGCTTGATATACATAGCCTTGTACTTCCACTAAAGCAATAGGAGTTTTTGCATATTCACCGCTGCGATGGACAACAGAGTCTCCTGAGTCTTTCCATCCTTGGTTAGCAATTCCTTTACTTGATTCTTGATGGTATTCAAGAAATAAATCACCGTCTCGATCTCCATATTCATTGATCCATGTCAAAGCTCCATCGACAGTCATTTGCATTTCTTTTACAAACTCGAAGTCTCCCGTCCACTTCACATATTCCGTTAACAAAATTAAAAATAATGGTGTCGCGTCAACTGTTCCGTAGTACGGAGTAAAAGGTATTTGATTTGTGTTGGCTAGTTCTCCGTAACGTATTTCATGCATAATTTTACCCGGCTGTTCATCACGCCATGGATCATTTGCCGTTCCTTGATATGCTGCCATGGTACGTAGCGTTCCTTTTGCTACTTCCGGATTAAAAGCCAGCATTTGAAGCGCTGCAATTAGACTATCCCTTCCAAATGGCACACCAAACCAAGGCAATCCAGCTACAGGAAAAGCACCGAATCCTACATCCGTTAGCAGTACGCGCAGGTCGTTAAGTCCTCTTGTAATAAGGCGCTGCATTGTCGGATGATCGGTTGTCACTTTTGTAGAAGATTTTTCCCACTTTTTATATGACTGCGTTAGTAAACTAAATGCTTCACCAGCTGATAAAATATTTTCATTGATGCCTTCGCCCATTTGCGGCTGAACCATTAATGTAATTTCTTCTTCTTCCTGATGGTTCAGTTCGAAAGAAAACATAACCTCTCCTTGTTCATACACGTGTGAGGCTTTTTTATCCCAAGAAATCCGTGTCGAACGCTTAATATCATCTGCTCCTTCGTATGTATATATTAAACTGCTTTCCCCTTTTATTTGCCCTGTTCGCTTTCCGACATTTCCAGTTTGAAAACCTCTTACGATAAACATATCGTTAAAATCGACATCTGCTTGGATACTTAATGTAAAAGCAATTTTTTTAGGAAAATAACTTTTCAATTTTATTTTTTCATAGAAAACACCCTCGTATATAAAGCGTTTTCTTTCTATTTCTACAGACTCTCGCCACAGCGAGAGTTCTCCTTCTTTTTCCATATGCGGATTAGTAAGAAGAATTGTGGCTAACAGGTTTTCGTCGGCACTTGAGGACAATAACACAGGATCTGCACCGTTAATTTTCAAATGAAATTTGCTCAAAAAACGCGTATCTTTCATATATAGCCCTAAACCATACTGATGGTTTTCAGTGATATTTCCTGCTTGATCTGTTAGTAAAAATAAGTCATTTTCTTTAATCACACGGTAATCCATTTCCATCCCCCTAAATTTCACCGAAACGTTTTGGAAAAACGAAACACAAAAACCGAAACGTTTCGGTTTTTACATTATATAAAAACCACTAGCCGTGGTTTTTAGCTGTTGATTCTCGAATAATCAGCTTTGTATCAAGATAACGCTTCATATTTGTTTCTTTTCCTTCTAGCATCTCAATTAGTAAATCTGCAGCTTCATAGCCAATCTGATATACTTCCTGCCCTACAGTCGTCAAATTTGGAGACGAGTAAGAGGCAAGAACAATATTATCATATCCGACAATCGAAATGTCTTTCGGTACATCAAGGCCAAGCTCTTTGCATGCTTTTAATGCTCCCAGTGCCATTAAATCACTTGCACAAAAAATAGCGGTGAGCTCTTTATACTTATTTAAAAGCTCACTGGCAGCTTTCTCTGCTTTCTTTTCTTCAAACTTTCCGCTTACAACCCATTCAGACCGAAACGACAAACCACATTCTTTGAGGGCTTGTCTGTATCCATTGAGACGTTCTTGGCTGACAAATGCGTCTTCATGTCCGTTAATCATCCCAATATGCTGATGGCCAAGACTCGCTAAATGTTCAACCCCTTTTTTAGCTCCCAAGGCATTATCGGTGGTGACATAGCCTACTGAACTAGAATGGACGGGAATATCAACTAAAACACAAGGAATATCGCTTTCTACTACTTCTTTTAAATAAGGATCTTCTTTTTTGATGCCCTGAATAATTGCCCCGTCCACTCTTCGCTCTCGACAAAGCTGAGTATACGTTTTTTCTCGCTGCATCATCGTGTTTGTATTAAATAAAATCAAGTCATACCCCAAAGTAGATGCACGCTCATTTACACCGCACAATACTTCAAACGTGAAATTATCTTTTACGCTCTCTCTGCTGATGCCTGAAACTAGTAGTCCAATTGTCTTTGACTTTTGCATAACCAATCCTCGAGCTAATGTATTAGGGCTATAGTCCAGCTCTCTTGCTACGGCTGCAATCTTTTGCCTTGTTTTTTCATTTACATCTGAATAACCATTTAAAGCCCGAGACACCGTCGTTACAGATACGCCAGCAACTCGCGCTATATCTTTAATCGTTGTCACTCAAAATTCCTCCAAAACGTTTCGGATAACTTTAAATAGATTGTAACGCTTTCATTTATTAAATTCAATACTTTTTTTAATAATCAGTTTACTTTTATCTATTTCTAAAACTTTTGCATATAAAAAGCAGCCCTAAGGCTGCTCTTTATTCACAAAGTGGAAATTCAAGTGAAAAACACGTTTCTTTTCCTTTTACGCTAGACACACTCACTTTTCCCTTCATATAATGAATAATGCTGAAAGATACCATCGTTCCAAGCCCGGTACCTTTTTCTTTTGTTGTAAAATACGGTTCGCCTAGCCGGTTGATTTGTTCTTGCGTCATGCCGCAGCCCGTATCGATAATATCAACGATAACAGCTCCGCCTTCTTTTCCTACTTTAATAGTTAACGTGCCTCCGTCTTGCATCGCTTCAATACTATTTTTAAATAAATTGATTAGGCACTGCTGAAGCTTTCTTCTTTCTCCCATTACGAAGAACTTCATTTCTTCATCGAATGTAAAATCAATCGCGACTCCGTTCATATTGGCAAGAGGCGTCATAATATGGGTGACGTGATGAATTTCTTCTGAAATATTCATTTTTTCATTTCGTTCTGGAGCGGAATTCGCAAATAGCAAGTAATCATCAATGATTTCTTTTGCGCGGTCTAATTCATTAATCGCAATTGAAATGTAGCGTTTTTTAGCAGGTTCTTTTTCATCTTCCTGCAGCATTTGCATAAATCCTCTGCTTGCCGTTAGAGGATTTCGCACCTCATGAGAGATGCTGGCAGCTAAATGACTGACAATTTCTAGCTTTTCTGCTTTCATCAGGCGCTGCAGCACTAATAAATTTGCTCGTATCGCTTCCCACAGTATGGTAATCACAAACATGCCTGCTACATCTAAAACAGCGAACTGAACCCACACGCTAATAGGAATGCTTGTTACGTGTAAGACAAAAATAGATACAAGCATAGCTAATAAAGAACCAATTACACTAAGACAGGTGCTCACGATAATTCTATTTTTTAATGAGAAATGTAAAAAGTATTTTGTTATGAAAAATAAAGGAATGGATAAAATCGGAAGAGCAATTAATGTTGATAAAAACCCTACATCGTACCCGCCAATTAGCAAGCGCAGCAGTAAAATAAAGACAAAAAGCAAGCTTCCCAGCGGCCAGCCTCCATATAACGTTCCTAAAATATAAGGAATTCTTCGTAAATCCATTCGATAGTCATCCGGGACATAAGCTCCGTTAACCGGAAACAAAAGGCAAAAGGTAATGGCTAAAATCGGAAATAACGCGATATAACGATCTTTCCACCAATGAATTTTTTTAGCATACTTGATTAAATAAAACATCTGCACTAAAAACAGCGCCAATAAAATAAATAAAAAATTAATTAACAAATCTTTCGTAACAAAACTCATGCATTCACCGGTCTTTCAAATGAGATAAAAATAAACTCTTTTATTGCATTTACATTTGTAACACAAATTAGAGTGTAATCATAGATAAATAAACGTATTCTATTTACTTTTTTATAACTTCCTATGACTTTATCGTCCGTTCCCTAAAATAGTGAAGGCCAAGAAAACCTTTTCAACTCCACTAAAAATATTCAGAATTTTATTTACATATGAGTTACAATGCTCTATAATCAGATCAATGTACTTGGTTTTGAGAGTAGGAGGACGAAATATGGAACTATCAATTACCTTAATGGGATTATTCGTTGGAACCCTTGTAGGCTTAACAGGGGTTGGAGGTGCCGCTTTATTAACACCTTTACTGATTGTACTCGGCATTAACCCTTCCATTGCCGTAGGAACAGATCTTGTCTACAATTCTATCACAAAATTATTCGGAGTCGCTCAGCACTACAAACAGCGAACCATTAACTTTAAATTAGCAAAATATTTAGCTTTCGGAAGTATTCCGAGCGCTGTACTGGCTATTGTCACGCTTCATGCATTCCCATCTTTTCACGAGCATCAAGAAACGATTATTAAGCACGCTCTTGGATATGTCATGACACTGGTTGCCCTTTCAATTATCTTTCGCGTCTTTTTTGATAAATTAATTCGCCCAAATCGGTTTCAGGAAATGGACTTAGATCAGAAAAAAGGATTAACAATCGGAATTGGCGTAGTCTTTGGATTCATTGTCGGATTAACATCGATTGGTTCCGGCTCATTATTTGCGATTGCGATGCTGTACTTATTTAAGCTAAAAACATCTGAGCTGGTTGGAACTGATATTGCACATGCCTTTCTCCTCGTTACGGTGGCTGGTATTTTAAATGCAAGCTTTGGAAGCGTTGATTATATGTTGACTGCTAATCTATTAACTGGATCTATTCCAGGTGTTTTGCTTGGAAGCCGTTTATCGACTAAAGTGCCTTCAAGACCACTTCAAGCCATTATGGCGACCATCATTTTAATTAGCGGAATTAAGCTAATTTAATAAATAAAAAGCACATGCCTTTGCATGTGCTTTTTATTAGTTTTTTTAAAGATCTACATTAAAAATAATAATGTTTTAAACCCTCCTCTCCTCTTCTTATACACTTCAACTAATATTTTTATTGAATTTTAGTCAAAGAGACCAATGACACCTCAAACAACCTTACGTTAAAATGTAAAAAAAAATAACATCTATTGTAATATTCAAAAAATGTACGACGAAGGGAGAACACATGACACAAACAGCGGCAAAAAGTAAGCAAAAACCTTTTTATAAAGGTCTTTTCTTTCAAATTATGATGGCAATTGTACTTGGCATAGCTATAGGATATCTATGGCCAAGCTTTGGAAATGCTGTGAAACCGATTGGAGACGGTTTTATTAAGCTCATCAAAATGCTGATTGCTCCTCTTATTTTCGGAGTAGTCGTTGTCGGAATTGCCAAGGTTGGAAACATTAAAACAGTTGGGCGTATCGGCGGAAAAACCATTCTTTACTTCGAAATCGTCACAACATTCGCTCTACTTATTGGTCTATTAGTAGCAAACGTAATGAATCCCGGCGCCGGTATGAATGTTGATCCTTCAAACCTAAGCACAAGCGAGGTGGACGCGAAGACAAACGGCTCCGAACTTCCAAGTGAAGGTGATTTTTTTCTTAATATGATTCCAGACAGTGCAGTTGGTGCTTTTTCAAACAACTCCATGCTTCAAGTGCTTTTAATTTCTTGTTTGTTCGGCATCGCGCTTGTCCATATAGGTGGAAAAACAGCGGAGACCCTTCTACACGTATTAGAAAAAGTAAATGATGTGTTATTCAAAATTATGGGATACATCATGAAGTTAACGGCTCTTGCTACGTTTAGCGCCATGGCATTTGCAGTTAGCCAGTACGGCCTTGGAACACTTGCTGCATTTGGAAAGCTATTTATCGCTATGACAATTGCTTGTCTAGCATTTGTTCTTGTTTTAGCTGTTATTTTACGAATCTATTTAAGATTAAGTTTGTGGAAAGTCATTCTATATATACGAGAAGAAATTATGCTGGCATTTGCTACAGGTTCCACTGAAGCCGTTATGCCGCAGCTCATGGATAAATTCGAACAAGCAGGATGCAACAAAGCAGTCGTTGGCCTTGTTGTTCCTACGGGCTATTCGTTTAATCTAGACGGTGCTTCTATCTACCTGTCTCTTGCTCTCGTCTTTTTAGCACAAGCAACAGGCGTAGACTTAAGCCTGACAGATCAGCTTTTAATGCTTGGCGTCCTTCTTCTTACGTCTAAAGGAATGGCTGGCATTCCAGGATCAGCTTTTGTTGCTCTCTCTGCTACCGCAGCAGCAACCGGATCCATTCCGGTTGCTGCCGTTGCTCTGATGCTCGCTCCTGATCGCTTTATGGGTAATTACCGGACCACAGTTAATATTATTGGTTATGCAGTAGCTGCTTTTATTATCGCACGATGGGAAAATTTATTAGACCTACAAAAAGCAAATGATGTGCTGGACGGAAAAATTGCGTATCAGCCCAAAAATGCTGAAATTTCTCTCCCAGAGAGTATTCCAGCAGTCAATGAAAAAGCATTTTAATAAAAAAATTTCCTGGCCGAGACAAGGCTATTTTGCTTGTTTTTCGGGCAGGAATTTAATTGTTACATGAAAGGCCTTTTGCTGAAACTTATTTTCTTCCAGTATTTTATATACCATTTGTTTAATCGTTTCTTGCGTTTGGACATCAGATGAAACGGAAGGCTCCATATACACATCCAGCTCTACTCTGTCTTTTGAGTAAAGAGAAGAATTCACGCCCCTTGATTCATAGCCTGCTTCCGTTAACCCTCTGCTGATTTTATGCCAAATATCCAGTTTGTCCATTTGTTTAATAACAGGCTTTGCTTCTTCATACACTTGTGCTTGCTGAGTCTTGGAAACTTCTTCTCTTTTAGTAAAAACTGCAAACCCTGAACCTACTACTAAAAACGTCATAATAGCAAATGCTCGCATTCGTTTCATTCTCTCACCTCATTTAGAGATATAGATTATAAATATGCGAACAATTGCTGCAGTATGACGGCTTGTATCTCTACTTCTTTTCCACTACACTCAGCAGTCGTTTAGAACCGGCGTGCACTTCTTCTATCATACTGTCAAACAGCTCTTGCACCGTTGGAATACTATCAATCAGTCCAACGACTTGGCCTGCCCATCCATAGCCCTCATCGATTTTATTTTCATAAATATACCGGCAGTTTGCCCCTCCGCTAATGACGTCTTTTAACTCTTCGTACCTCTCTCCTTGCTGCTCACGCTCAATAATGTCAAGAGTGTAGTGGGATTTTAATACGCGTCCAGGTGCTCCGAACGAACGTTTAATAACCACCGTATCGGTTTCTTTTGCTTCTACAATAGCTTGTTTATACGCATCGTGGGCATCTACACATTCTTTTGTCGCAATAAAACGTGTCCCCATTTCAATCCCTTCAGCTCCTAATGATAACGCTGCCAATAATCCTTGTCCGTTTCCAATCCCTCCGCTTGCAAGGACCGGAATTGACAAAGCCGCAGCTACTCGGGGAATTAACACCATTGTGCCCAGGTCCTCACGCCCAATATGTCCTCCTGCTTCTTGTCCCACTGCCATAACGGCATCTGCTCCTAACTTCTCAGCTTTTTGAGCTTGGCGCACGTTGGCTACCAGCACGAGCGTTTTAATTCCCGTTCCTCTTAATCTCTCAAAAATAGGTGCGGGATTTGCTCCTGTTATGGAAATAATCGGAACGCCTTCTTCTACTGCTACGTCGAGAAGTTCTTTATAAGAACCTTCTGTTTGACCTCCAACAGCAAAATTAACGCCAAAAGGACGCTCAGTTAAAGAACGTACTTTCTTAATTTCAGCTCGAAGTTTCTCAGGTGTTCGGAGCGTCATAGCTGTAATTTGTCCAAGTCCTCCTGCATTTGAGACCGCAGCAGCAAGTTCTGCGTACGCTAAATACGCTAAACCTCCTTGTACAATCGGATATTGAATTCCTAATAAATCTGTTACCCGTGTTTTCATCTATGTATCCCCTCTCCTTTTATTTTCTTATTTATGAATACTTATTCATAATCATAACAAGAAAATAACGGATTTCCTACGAAAAAATTCCAACATTTCTGTTTGCGTCAACTTTTGATAGGGTACACATTTTGTAATGATTATGAATTGAAGGTCAAGGAGGAAGACAGGTATGACAAAAAAGCACCCTGTAAATGAAACAAGCAAGCAAGAACAGCTCGAGAAGTTTAAAACAGATGATCGAAACCAAGCGCTCACAACCAATCAAGGGTTAAAGCTTTCCGAAGATGAATTTTCTTTAAAAGCAGGCGAACGTGGTCCAACCCTGATGGAAGACTTTCATTTCCGTGAAAAAATGACGCATTTTGACCACGAGCGCATTCCTGAACGCATCGTTCATGCACGCGGCTTCGCTGCTCACGGAGAATTTGAACTGTATGACTCTCTCAGTGAATATACAAAAGCTAAATTTTTGCAGAATCCGTCTGTAAAAACACCTGTATTTGTCCGTTTCTCTACTGTAGCAGGTTCTAAAGGTTCAGCTGAAACGGTTCGCGACGCACGTGGTTTTGCAACAAAATTTTATACAGAAGAAGGAAACTATGACTTAGTCGGAAATAACATTCCCGTGTTCTTTATCCAAGATGCGATTAAATTTCCGGATTTAATTCACGCTGTTAAGCCTGAGCCACACAATGAAATGCCGCAGGCGGCTTCAGCACATGATACGTTTTGGGATTTTATCGCCAATAACCAAGAGTCTGCTCACATGGTCATGTGGTCAATGTCAGACCGCGCAATTCCTCGCAGCTTGCGTATGATGGAAGGCTTCGGCGTACATACTTTTCGCTTAGTTAATGCAGAAGGAAAAGCTCATTTTGTCAAATTCCACTGGAAGCCTGTGCTCGGAACGCATTCTCTTGTTTGGGACGAAGCTCAAACAATTTCTGGGAAAGACCCGGATTTTCATCGCCGCGATTTATGGGAGTCAATTGAAAACGGAGACTATCCTGAATATGAGCTAGGCTTACAAATCATAGCTGAGGAAGATGAATTTAAGTTCGACTTTGACATTCTCGATCCAACTAAGCTTTGGCCCGAAGAAGACATTCCCGTCAAATTGGTTGGAAAAATGACCTTAAATCGAAATGTAGACAACGTATTTGCCGAAACGGAACAAGTCGCATTCCATCCGGGGCATGTAGTCCCGGGAATTGATTTTTCCAACGATCCTCTCTTACAAGGAAGATTGTTTTCATACACGGATACTCAGCTTATTCGTCTTGGCGGTCCTAATTTTCATGAACTTCCAATCAATCGCTCAGTATGCCCGTTCCATAACAATCAACGCGACGGTTACGGACGTCAAACAATTAACAAAGGACCTGTCAGCTATCACCGAAACTCTCTTGCAGCCAATACGCCGGCTCCTGTCCCAGAGTCAGAAGGTGGTTATGCTCACTATCAAGAAAAAGTGGAAGGAAGAAAAGTTCGAAGTCGAAGCGAAAGTTTTAAAGACCACTTTTCACAGGCAACGCTATTTTGGAATAGCATGAGCGACCCTGAAAAAGAGCATATTATCAGTGCTTTCAGCTTTGAGCTTGGAAAAGTGAAAAGCAAGTCTGTTCAGCAGCAGGTCGTTGATATGTTTGCCAACGTCAGTACAGTGCTAGCTAAACAAGTAGCACAAGCGATTGGCGCGACGCCTCCATCAGGAGAAGATGCGCCGGTGACCAAGTCATCGCCTGCTCTTAGTCAGGAACAGACGATTAAAAAGCCGAATACGCGTAAAGTAGCTGTCATTGTAGCTAACGACTTTAGCGGTGACCTACCACAGGTGTTAAACAGTTTAAAACAACAGGGCATTCAGCCTGAAATTGTCAGCACAACCCTCCAAAACGTAAAAGGAACAGACGGGTCAGAACTTGAAGTACAGCACACGTTCTTAACAAGTGATTCTGTCTTATTCGATGCGGTTTATGTGGTCGGAAGTTCGTCAGCTGATGAGAAGTTTCGTAAAGAAGCACTGACGTTTGCTCAAGAAGCATTCGAGCATTTTAAACCAATTGGCGCCACGGCTGAAGGTGTTAAGTGGCTAAAAGCTGCTGGCTTAGATAGTAGCCCAGGTGTCGTAACTGGAGAAACTACACGCTTTACAGATGAATTTATTGAAGCTATTTCAGCTCACCGCCACTGGAATCGTCAGGTTATATAAATACAAAAGCCTTTGAAATCAATGATTTCAAAGGCTTTTTTGATTAAACTGATTTTCTAAATGCCATGACGTGCAAATCTTTGACCGGATAAAAATCGTTATCTGGGAAGCGGACGTAACCTCTTTTAGTGTAAAGCTTAATGGCATGTTCCATTGAATGATCTGTATGTAAACCTAAATAAGAACACCCTAGCTCCCGAGATTTTTTTTCACACGCTTCAAGAAGCGCATTGGCGACTCCTTTTCGGCGATGCGACGGAGCAACTGCCAGCAGACGAATTTCAGCCCATGGAAATGGCTTTAACAACCCTCCATATACATCCGTATTTGGGGGATAAAACAACACGCTTCCTGCCATTTCTCCATCGATTTCAGCTACCATGCACTCAAATTTCTTTTCTTCACTCAGGGTATGTAAAATTCCCTTTCGATATCTTTTCCAGTGTGCTTCTGATTTTACAGCTGCATATTGCTCATAAGCAGCAAGCGTCACTGTTTCAATAGATGATGTTTCTTCTTCTCTAGCTTTTCGAACGATCAATTTTTTCTCCTCCATTTACCTTCTTGGTTAATTCTTATTGTCTATGGTGAAGAATGTTTATGCAACTCATTTGCATCTCAAAGCAGCTTCCTTTGCATATATTTAATCCGAGCATTATAGTTTCTGAAGCAGTCTTTGTGCTGAAACTCTGCTTGTCTTCATATACATATAAAGAGATTCATAGACAAGGATGAGACAGCATGTACAAAAAATTGATTGCAATTGGAATTGGCAGTGTGTTTGTTAGTATCGGGATTAACGTTTTTATTCTTCCGCTTCAGCTTGTAACAGGAGGCATTACGGGAATTAGCTTAATCATTAATTATTTACTTGGTTATAAAGTAGGCGTGATGATTTTTTGCTTAAACTTGCCGATTTACCTTCTCGCCCTAGGCTTTAACCGCTCTTATTTTTTAAATGCTATCTATGGCATGGTTCTCTCAGCCGTTATGATTGATTTGCTGTTTCCGCTTCACGGGATTTTTCACTTTCCCATTATCTTAAGCGCTTGCCTTGGAGGTGTTTTTAACGGAATCGGAACCGGCATCATGCTCCGGCAGCACGCAAGTCAAGGCGGGGTCGACTTATTTTCTCTGATACTTGCGAAATGGTTATCTTTAAACCCCGGCATCATCATTTTAGTGATTGACGCATCTATTATTATTTCAGGTATTTTACTGCTTCAAAACGATACAGCTATTTATTCATTATTAATTGTTGTATGCTCCGGTATAGTCACCAGTTTGATTACATCATTCAAACGCATTATCGTCTATGTATAAGGAAAAATCCTCGAGACAGGCGTCTCGAGGATTTTCTTTATTTGTCATTTAAGAATTCTTGCAGCGCTTCTTTATTTTTATCTAAATCAATATCAAGCACCATACCAACGCCGCTATACGTTTTGTTTTCAAATGATCCGTCTAACGGCAGTCGCAGGCTTTGAACATCTTTCATGTTTCCTGTTACCACATCTTTAGCCAGAAGCATCATGCTTTTTGTATCTAAATTTGTATCGATGTAAGGATCCATTACGCCGAGAAGCTTCGGTATTTTAAATACGCTGTTTAGGCTTGCTACTTCATCTTTAAGCTTTAAAACGACTTCTTGCTGGCGCTGAACGCGTCCAAAATCACTCATGTTATCATGGCGAAAACGTACGTAGCCAAGCAGCTGTTCACCGTGTAAAACTTGGGTACCTTTATGAAGCGTCATACCAATTCCCGAAGACATATCGTGAGGCACCGTTACTTCAATGCCATCAGGAGCAATCGTATCTACAATTTTTGAAAATCCTTCGAAGTCCACAACTGCATAATAGTTAATATCAATATCAAAATTTTGTTTGATCGTTTGGCGCAGCAGTTCAGGACCTCCGAACGCGTAAGCAGCATTCAGCTTTTGCTTGCCGTGTCCTGGAATATCCACATACATATCCCTCATAAGGGAAACAATTTTCGGGTGTTTGCTTTTAGAATCGTAGTGAGCAATTAAAATAGAGTCTGTACGAGAATGCTTTTCCCCGCGCGAGTCACTTCCTAACAGCAGCATATTTACTTCGCCGTTATTCGGGAGACTGCCTTGAAACTGTTCAAATGTCGTGCCGTCATCCGCATATTTACCATCGCTTGCAATCGATAGCCCTTGCTTATATTGAAAATAGCTGTATATGCCTCCAACGATAATAAAAAGAAATAACAAAGCAAAGAACACTCTGCCCCATCGAACTCTTCTTCTTCTTTTGCGTCTTGTTCGCTCCACGTTTCTGTCACCAGCTTTCTTTTCAATGAAGTTCTCATAAAACAAGCAAGTAGCTAAGCTTTTAAAAAGCTCCTCTACTTGCTTGTTTGGATTGTATGGTGTGAAAGCTTACATTACTTTTCTGTTTCTTGGTCTTTTCCATACATGTATTTCGATGGATCGACCGGTTTAAAGTCCTCTAATTTATTAAATCGTAATAAATCACCGTATAACACTTTATCAGAAAGTTCTAGCTCTCTTCCAACTTTCTTTTTATAAGCTTTCGCTTCGTCTGTTGCTGTGATTCTTTCTCCTGTGTTTGTATCGTAATACTTGCCGTCAACTGACGTGTATTTCGGAGAAACATAATCACCGTTTCTAAATGCTACTACCTGATCATGGTCTTTTGATAATAAATCTGTACCGAATTGAACATACTCTTTACTATCAATTCCCACTAAGTGAAGAAGCGTAGGTACTACGTCAATTTCACCGCCGTACGTATGGTTCACTCCACCTTTTACACCTGGCACGTGGAGGAAGAACGGTACGCGTTGAAGCTGAGCGTTTTTATATGGCGTAATTTTCTCGCCAAGAACTTTTTCCATCGCTTTGTTATGATTTTCAGAAATACCGTAGTGGTCACCGTAAATCATAATAACTGAGTTATCATATAAGCCTGAAGCTTTTAGCTCTGTAAAGAATTCTTGCAGTGATTCATCCAAATAACGAGCCGTTTGGAAATAACGGTCTACCGTTCCATCTCCTGTGTTTGCCGGCTCAATGCTAGCATCGCCTTTATCAAGAACGAATGGGAAATGGTTTGTTAATGTAATCATATGCGCATAGAACGGCTGCTTCAATGACTGCAGCATTGGCATCGATTCTTTGAAGAATGGCTTATCTTTTAATCCATAGTTTACTTTGTTATCACCAGTCATATTGTAATAACTTGCGTCAAAGAATTTATCCACACCGAACTGTTTGTAAATTTCATTACGGTTCCAGAACGTTTTATAATCTCCGTGTAACACAGCACTTGTATAGCCGCCCTCTTGATCTAAGATCGCTGGTGCTGCTTGGTATGTGTTGCGGCCTTTTAAGCTAAATGCTGATCCTTGAGGCAAGCCATATAATGACGTATCCATCATAAGCTCTGCATCAGCCGTTTTACCTTGTCCTGTTTGATGGAAGAAGTTATCAAAATACATAAATTCATTTCCATTTGCTAATGAATTTAAAAACGGCGTTACTTCTTGTCCGTTTAACTTGTAATTAATTAGGAATGACTGAAATGATTCTAGATGAATTTTAATAATGTTTTTTCCTTTTGCTTTACCGGCATACTCAATGTTTGGAGCTGCATAGTGACTTGTACTGAAGTTTTTTACTGTTGTTAAGTCATCACTGCTTGCGAATGCTCGCTGCTTTGAGTTTTGAAACGTTTGAACTGCATCATACACCGTATAGTTGTATGCTCCTAAATATTTCACTAGGTAGTTGCGGTCAAATGTTCTTGTTAATAATTCAGGGCGATCTTTTTCAGCATAGTGCAAGTTAATTGCAAATGCGATAGCTCCTGCCGCTAGTACCATGAACGTATAGCGGAATTTAAGACGTGCTTTTGGCCATTCGATTTTTCTAACAAACAATAGCGCAATCAGTAAAATGATATCTACAAAATATAGAATATCATGCGCTTTTAGTAAATCAGCGATACTGCCTCCTAAATGACCCACATTGCTTGTTTGCGTTAAAGTAGGCAATGTAACGAAGTCATTGAAAAAGCGATAATATAAAATATTGCTGTACAAAATGACCGTCATAATTGTGCTAAGGATAAGCGTCCAAACGATGGCTCTTTTTCCTTTTGCAAACAATGCTAACCCTAAAAAGATCAAAGTTGAACTAATTGGATTAATAAACAATAACGTTTTTTGCATTGAGTCACTTATATCTAAGTTGAACTCCACTTTGTAAGACATGTAAGACTTGATCCACATGAATAAAACCGCTATAAAAAAGTAAAACAACGGCTTTGAAAATAGTTTTTTCATTTTCAAATTCCTTTCACTAAAAAGTAGAGATTTCATGTTCAGCTAACCTCAGGAAAGTCCCCTACATTAAATCGTAGCGGTTACGTCCTGCAAAAGATTACCTGAAAATGATTCAATTTGTCAAACAATATCATCTTCATCTCTTTTTTTAGTCATCTACAAAATTTACATTTTCAACTGGCAATCTCTTATTTTTTTATCGTGATGGTATTATTACACAATTGTTAATTTGTAAATTTTGTTCTCCCTATATTGCATACATATTAATTTACCACATTTCTGCTCTGCAATAAAAGTATTTTTATTTTATTAGGCATAATATTTCACTTGCTGAATGAAAAGGTACTATTGTACTGGACGGTATTCTTCGCTTACTGTTAGGACTAGTAAAAATAGACTTGTCTATTCTTAGTTTTCGTCTTCATCTTCATCAACAGCTATGCGGTCTCCCTGTGCAAAGGGCTGTGAAATAACAAGAAACTCAATCTCTTCGCTCGAACGATTCATCATTTGATGAGGAATGGACGGAAGCACTTCTACTCCTTCATGTGCTTTTACATCATAAATAGTTCCGTCTACTTCTAGAGCAGCTGTTCCTTTTAGCACAAAGAAAAATTGATGCGCTCTCGTGTGATAATGCCTTACCTCTTTCGTATGAGGGGGCATGCGCTCATGAATAATACTTACGTCTTTATTTTTCACTAGATGCCACCCATCGCATTTCCCTCCCCACGCGTAGTGTTCTGCGTTTTGCTTACTGACTTTCATGACTAGCTCCCCTTTTTCTAATAAATGAAGACCTGCAGATGAAATAGAAATTCTATGTGATCTTTTTAATCTTGCTATGTGGAAATATTTTTTTAGCTGAAGGTTTTGGCTTCAAAGTAAAAAGCATTCCTAAAAAAAATCAAAACAATGCCTGCAAACTGAAAAAGCGTCGGCCGAAATCCCGTAAACGCTGTATCTAATAAAATGGCAACGGCCGGGTCTAAAAATACCAGAACTGAAATTACCTGAGTTTTTAAGTAACGCAGGCTGTCGAAAAACAAATAATACACTAAACCAGTATGTACAAAGCCTGTTACTAAAATAGCTGTCCAGTTGGCCGCTGTTAGGAAATGAAAATCACTAAAATGAACAAACGGCAATAATAGAAAAATCCCTACAAAAGTCTGAAGGAATGTAACAGCATAAGCACTCGTATGAATAATTCCTTTGCCAAGCAGCGTCGTGCATGCATAAAACAAAGCGGCTAAAAGCGCCCACAATATTCCTGACGACATGAAGCCATCAGTCGTAAGTTCCTTCACCCCAATAATCAGAAGTGTTCCTACAAAACAAATGATGATAGACATCACGCCAAGAACCGTTAATTTCTCCTTAAAGATAAAGCTTCCCAGAAGCAATACTAAAACGGGGGCAAGATGATAAATAGAGATAGCTACCGTAACGGACATCATTTCAAATGCTTTAAATAGAAATACCCAGTTAAACACAAGAAATATTCCGCACAGTAAAATCTGCTTTATTTCTTTGGCATTCCATTTTTCCCTTTTATACTCACCCGTTACAAACCAGCACATTCCGAGAAAAAGCGTTGCACAAATGCAGCGGACAAATACTAAATCAAAAGAAGGCAGTCCAGTTTGTGTGGAGAAAAAGCCAATTGAACCAAAAATACTCATTGAAACCATCATTTTTATCATTGGGCCTGCTTTCATTTTTTCACCTCATTTCCAGAAAACTATTACTATTCAAACACAAAAAAGTCCATTTGTAAATTAATGGCTCAAAAGCGATATTCCATAAAAAAGCGCAAAGACATGGGGTTCAGTCCCATCGTCTTTGCGCTTTTCTGTCTTTCTTTTAATCTTCAACCGGGAACCAGCCTGGCGTGTTAATAACAGCTTGCCAGAGCGGGTCAGGAATCACAAGCTTTTCCTGATCTTTTTTGCTTAATGTTGTCACAATTTCATTTTCGCGGCCTTCTTTGACTTTTTGAACCCAGTCTGGATCCATAATTAATTCGCGGCCAATCGCAAGCAGTGGAATGCCCGTTTCAAGAGCCGCTGCTGCTTCGTCTGCTGTATGAATAGAACCTACGCCCATCACAGGCACGCGGCTTCCTACTCGCTCTTGAATAATTTCAATACGTGAACGAGTATCTTCCACGCCGCGGCGCGGTTTTGACCAGAATTCCATTAGCGATACATGAAGGTAATCAAGGTCTTTCTCTGCTAGTGCATCAACTAATTTCAACGTATCAGCCATTGTAATTCCAGGCGTTTCAGGCTCTTCTGGCGAGAAGCGATAGCCTACTAAAAATGGCTCTTTTGCATGTTTAGAAACGGCTTGTTTTACTTCGTCTACGATTGCTAGCGGGAATGTTAAGCGTTTTTCTACGCTGCCACCCCATTTATCTTCGCGGCGATTAGAATGCGGAGAAAAGAACTGCTGAATTAAATAGTTATTTGCTCCATGGATTTCAACTCCGTCAAATCCTGCTTCAATAGCACGGCGCGTCATCTCACCAAAATCATGAATAATGCCTTCGATTTCTTCATTTGTTAACTCTCGAGGCACCGGTGCTCCTTCTTGTTCTGCGGCAACAGCACTTGCGCTAACAACCTCTCCATTTGGAACAAGCTCAGGCGGACACATGCGGCCTCCGTGGAAAATTTGAAGAACTGCTCTTGCTCCTTGATTTTTAATTGCTGTTGCTAAACGGCTCAGGCTAGGAATCATTTCATCGCTGTCTGCAGCAAACTCTCCGTGAAATCCTTTGCCGTTCGGCGTTCCGTATGTACATGCTGTAATGACCATGCTAACACCTTTTGAACGTCGTACATAGTAGTCTATTTCTGTATTTGATACTGTTCCATCTTCATTTGATGAAAAATTTGTCATAGGCGCAAGAATAACGCGGTTATCTAATTTGATGCCATTTGAAAAAGTAAATGGCTGTAAAAGCGGCTCATATTTTTTATTTGTCATTTTATTTCCCTCCAAAAATGATACGGTCAAAAATAGTGGCATATTATAGGTAGAAACTGTTTCCCTTCCTATAATATTAATATGTGTCATTTAAAACTGTAACTTTAAAATATACTGTGATTTTAATCTGTACAGTTTATACTGTCAATAAATTTGACTTTTGCTCCTTCTACTAAAAAATGACGATATTTATAAATTTTACATGGATTTGGATTAACTTTCATTCGAGCTCAAATCATTAGTTATCATGAAGCTTTTTCTAAAAAAATATGTATAATATCTCACGAACTTTTTGTCTACTTAATATGTTGTAAAGATAAATTTGAAAAGGAGTGCAAAAAATGGCTTCTCCATCTAACACCCAATTTCAACCTATTCTTATAGGCACTCAGCCTATTTATGATGTAGTAGGTGACGAATCGCCAGCTTCCACAGATATTGTGGGAAATACGCAGTTTCCAGCAGCATTTGCCGCTTATGATGGAACAACTATTTTTTTCCGAATTCGGCTAAATGCTGACCCTCGAAACTCTAAAAATACTGGTTTTAGCAACTTTTCTTGGGGTGTCTTAATCAATACATCAGGAAATCCTGGGGTCTACGATTGGTTAGCAAACGTAAATGGATTAGATAATACAATTAATCTTATAAAAAACACAACGCGTGTATTCAACTCATGGAATGACCCTGCCGAAGGAACAGACGGAAGTGGGACCCCTACCTTCTCACGTCCGATTGTTAATTTTGATGTATCTCGCGTCACGTTGACAAACGATGGGTCTAATTTCGGCGGAGATGCCGATTATTTTATTGATTTTCAATTTCCCGCTGCTGACTTTTTTCGAGTTTTAGGAATTAGTCCTTCTTCACCGCTGCAATTTATTATTTTCTCCTCCGCTAATGCAAACAACTACAACAAAGATTCTTTACAAACGTCTGAAGGTTTTCAATTTGTTAACGCATTAACCAACCCTGTCTCTCCTAAAGACGTGGACGTACGTGCTAACTTAACTGCAGCCAAGACCATTACTTCAGGACCTACATCTGTTTTTACAGGCTCTCTAACAACTTGGACTCAGTCTGTTACTGTGACAAATAGCGGTCGGGCTCTCGCAAGACAAGTGGTTGTAAATGACGTATTTAGTCTCGACCAATTGTCAAGTGTAAGCAGCATAAATACCTCAACTGGAACATCCGTATTTAATTCAAACAACACAACGCTGTCTTGGACAATAGGAAACCTTGCTGCCGGGCAAACTGCTACGTTAACATATACCGTAATTGGGACATTCACTACTTCTGGAACAAGGAGGCTTAATACAGTTACAGCTTCGGGAATTGATGACTTCACAGGCCTTCAGTTAACAAATGCAACTGCTTTTAATAATATTGAAGCAGCTGCAGCAGCTGCTGTTACAGGGAAAGTTACATCTGGCCAAACTGGATTACCTCTTAGGGGGGTAACGGTCGAACTTAGAAATCAAAACAATGTCCTCATTACTACTACTCAAACGAACGCCGAAGGAAATTACAGCTTCACTCAGCTTGCTAGCGGAACGTACACGCTTAACTTTATCGCTGCTAATTTCGTAACTGCTACGCGCACGCCAACCGTACCTGCCGGGCAAACACAAATCGTCAATGTGACTCTTCAGCCTTCCCCTGGGACAGTAACAGGCGCCGTTACTTCTACAGGAGGTACACCTGTTGCCAGTGCTACTATTAATTTAATTGATGCATTTAATACGGTTGTAGCAACCGCGACAACTAACATACAAGGTCAATATACACTTTCAAATGTTAATCCAGGTCAGTATTCGGTGACCGTCAGTGCACCTAACTTCCAATCACAGTTACTCGGTATTACCGTTACATCCAACCAGACGACAACTGCTAATTTTACTCTGATTCCTTCCCCGGGAACTGTGACGGGTATTGTATCTAACACTAATGGAACACCTATTCAAGGCGCGATTGTGGAAGTTCTTGATACGGGGAACAATGTAATCGCAACCGTTACAACCAACGCCCAAGGCCAATATACCGCTAATCAACTTGCACCAGGCACATTTCAATTACGGGTGAAAGCTCAAAACTTCCAAACCACCTTGCTGGGTTTTACAGTGCAAGCCAGTCAAACAACAACTCAAAACGTTATCCTTCAACCTTCTCCAGGGACGTTGACAGGTGCTGTAAACGATGCTCAAACGGGCGTTTCCTTGTCAGGTGTTTCAGTTAATGTAGTTAATCAAGGCGGTATTACCGTTGCAACAGCTACAACAAATGCACAAGGTCAGTACAGTGTGACCAATTTGGCTCCGGGCAGCTATACTGTCACTTTTGGGCAACCTGGTTTTGGTAGTCAAACGATTGGAGCAATTATTCAATCCAATCAAACAACCACGTTAAATGCCGCTCTAAACCGTTTAGTTGGTGTCATTAATGGAGTCGTCACCTCCGGTCAAGGCGGCGCGCTTGCAGGTGCAGTGGTTAATGTATTTTTAAATAACAACTTGGTTGCTTCTGTTACGACAGATCAAGCGGGAGCGTATGTCGTTCCTAATTTGGCTCCGGGCAGCTACACGGTCACAGCCATCGATCAAAATTTCCAGTCTAAAGTAGCAGGTGCCCAGGTTGTTGCTTTCCAGACAACAACCGTAAACTTTTCCCTAACTCCAGATCCTGGTGCGTTAACTGGAACGGTGACCGATTCTACTGGAGCAGCCGTTGCAGGTGCTACCATTAATGTCAAAACGACAGTCGGCGGTGCCATTATTGGTTCAGGAATCACAGATCAAAACGGCGTTTATACGATTCCAAACTTATCGGCTGAGAGCTATATTGTAACGGCGACCGCCTTAAATTTTCAAAGCTCGAGTCAAGGAACTGCGATTAGATCCGATCAAACGACAACGCTAAACTTTACGCTTGCTTTTAATCCGGTAACCATCACCGGAACCGTTAGAAATCAACAAACGGGTGACTCGATTGCTGGTGCTCAAATCCAAGTAAGAATTTTGGATACAAACGGAGCTGTTATCGCCACTGTCTTTGCCAACTCAGAAGGTAACTTTCTTGTCCCGCAATTAGCTCCTGGAACGTACACGCTCGTTGTGGCCGCACCAAATTTCCAAACGAATTTTGCAACCATCACTGTGTCTCCAGGAGGTCAAGCAAATATTGATGTTTCACTTGCTCCTAACCCAGGAATCATCACCGGGCAAGTTGTAAACGGCACTACAGGAGATCAAATTATCGGGGCCAGCGTAAGTGTAGTTAACCAAAGTAATGTTCAAGTTCAGGTTGGTTTTACCGATAGTCAAGGAATTTATATGATTGAAGGGTTGCCTCCAGGAAATTATCATGTTGTAGTCAACGCAGCTAACTTCCAAACGAACATAGCCGGGGGAATTGTATTGGCTGATACAACCACAGTTGTAAATGTAAGCTTACCTCCTGAACCTGGACTCATTGCCGGAAATGTTTCCCCTGTTCAGCCCAATACAGTAGTTGCACTTTACAGTGCTAAAAATGTCTTTATTCAAAGCGTATTAACAGATGGCAGTGGAAACTATCAATTCTCAAATCTTGCACCAGGTAATTACATTCTTATTGCGTCATCTCCAAACTTTGCCGTTCAATCAGCAGGAGCAATTGTTTCTTCCAATACAGCAACCAGTGTGAGTTTCGCTTTAATTCCTAACCCTTCTATTATTTCAGGGGTCGTTACGGATACGGGTGGCGCTGCTGTCCCAAACGCTTCCGTTCAAATTTTTGATGCTAATGAAACCATTCTCGCAACAGCCGGAACTGACGCCAATGGTGCGTATTCAATTGGAAATTTACCTCCAGGTTCATTTTCAGTTCTTGTAACAGCTCCAAGTTTCGGGCACTTAACAAGCGGAATTATACTAAGTCCCGGCAGTACTTTAGCCAACATAAACTTTGCTCTTACTCCAAATCCAGGAGCAATCAGCGGGCAAGTCACCGATGTTGCAACAGGAGCACCGTTAGCTGGTTCAACGGTTGTCATTCGTCAAGCAATCGGTTCAGGTGTTGCCGTTGCAACCGTGACATCTGATTCGTCGGGTAACTTTCTTGTGCAAGGATTAGCACCTGGGAGTTATACCGTGACCTCTTCGTTCCCTACGTTTGGAACAAAAACAATTGGAGCAATTGTTTCTAGTGATACCACTACAACGGCCAGTATTGCACTTAACGAATTAGCTGGTTCAATCAATGGTCAGCTTGTTGACTCAACAGGTACAACGATTACCGGATCAAACTTGCAAGTTCGTTTACTTGATTTAAATGGTGTTCTTATTGAAGCATTACTTGCTCAATCAGATGGTACGTTTGCCTTTTTTAATGTTTTTCCAGGAAGCTACGTACTCAATGCATCAGCACCTGCATTCCAAGCGACGACAATCGGAATACAAGTGCAAGCAGATCAACAAGTTCAAACAAGCGTCATACTTCAACCATCTCCTGCAACGTTGACAGGGCAAGTCATTAATCAACAAACGGGGATAAGTATTGCAGGAAGCATCGTATCTGTCCTTAATCCAAATACGGGATTACTAATCGGAAGAGGCGCGTCTGGTCAAGACGGAACGTTTGTTATTGAAAATTTACCGGCCGGCTCATTTGTTGCAAGCGCCGGTGCCCAAGACTTTGGAACGGACTCGCGGGCTGTCATTTTATCGCCGGGACAAACGACCACTACTACACTTACACTTACGCCAAACCCTGGAAGTGTGTCTGGTTTTGTTGTTAACCGTAATAACGGGGATACCCTTGCAGGAGCAAGCATTCAAATTTTTGATCAAACAGGCGCGCCAGCCGTTTCGGTGTCTGCGAATGCTCAAGGACAATTTTTAATATCCAGATTAGCGCCGGGGCTCTATACAGCCATTGCTGCCTCTGGAGGATATACAAGTGGAACCATTAGTTTTACCGTAGTGTCAGACACACAGGCCATTGCAAGCTTTGCTTTGGAGCCAAACCCTTCAACCATTCAAGGCACTGTTACGAACGTTGCCACTGGTACAGTACTCAGCGGAACAGATGTAATTATTCGCCAGTTTAACGCAACCGGTCCTATTATTGCGACTTCTGTCACAGATACCAATGGCCTATATGCAGTATCACACTTACCGCAAGGAACCTTTACGGTTATTGTTGTAAATGAACTCTTTGGATCACAAGCCTCATCCGTCACGCTTGCTCCTGGTGAAACGGCTGCTTTAAACTTTGCTTTGGAACAGCTTCCATCGGCTGTACAAGGAACGGTAACAAATGCAGAAACCGGCGTTCCGATTATTAATACGCTGATTCAGTTGATTGATGCAAACGGAATCCTCGTTACACAAACGCAAACGGATATTAACGGTTTTTATCAGATTGCAGGATTTACAGCAGGGGATTATACGATTCCATTTACAAACCCTACGTTTCAATCTCAAACGTTAAGCTTTACTTCTCAACCAAATCAAACGTCTGTGGTCAATGCAAATCTTATTGCTTCTCCTGGGTCCATTACAGGTCAAGTGCTGGATGCAGAAACGGCTTCTCCTTTAATTGGTGCGTCTATTCAAGTCTTCCCTGCTCTTGGGTTAAATCCAATCGCTACCCTCGTAACCGATGGTAGGGGTCATTACTTTTTAGACGGGTTAGCACCTGGTTCTTATATTCTAATCGGGTCATTTCAAACTTACGCCACTTCGTCTACAGGCGTAGCAGTTCGCTCTAATGAAACAAGTTCATCTACTATTTTCTTAGTCCCTACTCCTGCCACTGTTTCCGGAACAGTAAGATCAGATACAGGCGAACCGATTATAAATGCGACCGTGCGTATTTTAGATCAAAATGAATTTGTGTTGGGAACCATCGTCACAGACGAGTTTGGAAACTATTCGCTGACCGATTTGCCGCAAGGAAATCAAGAAATTATTGTAAGTGCCCCCGGATTTGCTACACAGCTCGGCGGCGTTATTTTAATTCCAGGGCAAGTGGTAACGAATTTGAACTTCATTCTTACAGCTAATTCGGGAAGCATTTCTGGGCAAATTGTAACAGCGGATACAGAGATACCAATTGTCGGTGCCATCGCTATTGTGCGAACAGTCGCCGGAGTTCCTGTTGTGGTGGCTTCAACTACAACAGATGAGCTTGGAAACTACAAGATAAACGGCTTACAGCCTGGTTCTTATACCGTCACAGGCTCTGCTACTGGCTATGCGTTAAACACAGTGGGGGCAATTGTTATCAGCGATCAAATGACTCAAGCAAATATCGCTCTTTCACCACTTGTTGGTTCCATTTCCGGTACCGTTTTAAACGTCCAAGGAAATCCAATTGTCAATATCCCAACTCAAATCCGTGTGTTTAGCCAAAACGGCGGCTTGCTTCAAACAGTAGCTGCACAGTCTGATGGGACGTTTTCTATTACAAACCTGCCTCCTGGATCTTATCAATTAACCGTGACAGCAGCGAATTATGCAGCCAATACAGTGGGAGCGTTTGTTACAGCAAACGAAATGACCGTACTTACTGTTCCGCTGACCCCGAATCCTGGAAAGGTGAATGGGCAAGTGGTAAGCAGCACAACGGGAGATGCTATTTTTGGCTCAATTGTTTCGGTCACTGACCTTAACGGGCTGCCAATCGGCAGTACTGTTACGGATCAAAATGGAAACTTTTCCATTCCAAATCTACCGCCGACAACCGTTATTGTATCAGCTGTAGCAACAAATTTTGGTTCAGATTCTCGTTCAGTAATTTTAACACCAGGGTCAACAGGAACTTCATTATTGACCTTAGCGCCAAATCCTGGAGCTGTGAGCGGGGCTGTGATAAATCAACAAACGGGTGCTCCGCTTATTGGGGCCACTATGCAAATATTTGACTTTACAGGAGCACTTGTTGCAACTGTCTTGTCAGATCGTGATGGGCTTTATCAAGTTCAGAACCTGACACCTGGCTTTTATCAAGTGATTGCCACTTCTGCAAATTTCGGTACACAGGTGCAAAACGTTCAGGCAGCCTCAAATGTAACATCGACAGTCAATCTGGTTCTAACACCTGATGCTGGATTGATTTTTGGCACAGTCGTTAATCAACAAACCGGAGCTCTCATCGTAGGCGCTTCAGTGGTCGTAAGGCTATTCTCTCCTGCTGGGCCAGTTGTTCAAACAACGGCAACAGATAGCAGCGGACAATTTACAGTGCTAAACTTGGGACCCGGAGCGTATGCTGTCACTGTATTTAATCCGAATTTCGGCACCCAGAGCACTACAACGTTTGTTCAGTCAGATACGGTTTCAACCGTTTCACTTGCGCTACTGCCAAACCCTGGAGCAGTTCAAGGGCTCATTACATCTGCTCAGACTGGGGAGTCTGCTTTAAATACACAAATTAATATTCTTAGCGATGCTGGAATTTTAGTAGCAACGGTTCAGACTGATAGCAACGGAAATTACTTTGTGCCTGGGCTGGCACCTGGCACGTATACACTAGTATTTTCAAACCCTAATTTCCAAAGCAGTACTATTGGTGCAATAGTAGGTTCCGATACGGTCATAACCGTAAATACGGCGTTAACACCAGACCCAGGAACGATTACAGGCACGGTCATTGATTCTCAAACCGGCTTGCCGATTGCAGGAGCATCTGTGCAAATTTTCCCTGCTCAAAGTTTGATTCCAATTGCTAGTGCGATTACAGGGCAAGACGGAGGTTACAGCGTCCTTGGCATTCAGCCTGGAGATTATGTAGTAGAGGCTACTGTATCAAATTACGCTGTGGCAGCAGTTGGAACAGCGGTATTTCCAAATACAACGGCAACGGCTGCTCTGCTTCTTTCACCAAATCCAGCTGCTTTAAGCGGAACCATTACCTCTACCAATGGAACACCTATCGCTGGTGCCGCCGTTCGGATTATTGACCAGAATGAAACTGTTCTTGGCACAGGAGTCACAGATCAAAACGGACATTTTACAATTGGCAACTTATCACCCGGTTCACAAATTGCTGTCGTTTCTGCTTCCGAATTTGGCACTCAAATCATTGGTGTAACATTATCACCTGGACAGATTATTACAGATTTTAGCGCTCAGTTAACACCAAACTCCGGGAATATTCAAGGTCAAACGGCTAATGCTCAAGACGGAGCCCTTATTGCAGGCGCTGACATTGTGATTCGTAAAACAGGTGCAAGTTCAATTATCGTTGCAAACGCAACAACAGATGTAGATGGAAACTACCGGGTAAATGATTTAACTCCGGGAACCTACCTTGTAACAGCTAGCAAATCTGGTTTTGGAACAAATACGGTAGGCGTGACCGTTGTGAGTGATACGATTGCAACGGCCAATGTTCCATTAACAGCACTTGCAGGTGTTATTAGCGGAACAATTATTGATTCTCAAGGCAATCCGATTACAGGAAATAATATTCAAATTCAAGTATTTGATCAAAACGGACATTTAATCAAGTCTGTTTTAGCCAACAGCGATGGAGTGTTTACTGTCGTTGACTTGCCACCTGGCTCTTATCAGTTAACCTTTACAGCGCCTAACTTTACAACTGGTATATTCAGTGCAACGGTTACCTCTGAACAAACAATTGTTTTAGTGGCGACACTGCAGCCAGATCCTGCTACGGTTACAACGCAAGTCGTTAGTGGAGAAACGAGTGAACCAATTCCAGGTGCTATTGTCACGTTTACCTTGCCAAACGGAACGATTGTTGGGAGTGGAGTAACGGATACGAATGGATCTGTCAGTATTTTAAACCTTCCTCCACAAACTCTTAATGTTTCCGTAACAGCTAATAACTTTGGAAGCCTCTCTCAATCTGTTATTCTTACACCTGGTCAAGTGGCACAGATAACGATTGCTCTGTCTCCAGAAGTTGGTAGACTTGAAGGGACCGTAGTTAATGAGCTAACAGGTGAACTGATTGCAGGTGCAACGCTAAAAGTGTTTGACTTTACTCGAGGAATTATTGCAACTGTGATGACTGACACATTTGGATTTTATGAAATTCAGAGTCTCTCTTCCGATTTGTACCGCGTCATTGCTTCAGCTCAAGGCTTTGGGTCCACTGTCCAAGAAGCTATGGTCGTCGCTAATCAACAAACCGTTTTGGAGTTCTTTTTACCTCCTGATGCAGGAAGTATTCAAGGTACAGTTGTTAACCAGCAAACTGGAAACCCGCTTGCCAGCGTTTCGATTATTGTTCGTCAATTTACGCCGACAGGTCCAATTATTGCTGCATTATCTACCGACCAAAATGGGATATTTACCGTTAATAATCTAGCACCTGGAACGTATACGGTCGTTGGATTGAATCCAAACTTCGGAAGCGAAGCTGCCTCAACCATTGTACAATCAGACAATGTATCTAATATTTTACTTGCATTAATTCCAAACCCGGGAACCGTTCAAGGGCAAATCACAAATGGCCAAACAGGCGAAGGGTTAACAAATTCATTTGCTCGTATCTTAGATAGCAATCGTGTCATTATTCAAGAAGTACAAACCGATGGAACTGGAAATTATCAAGCAGAAGGATTAGCTCCTGGCGACTATGTTTTAATTGCAGTGGCATCTGACTTTCAAAGAGAAACGATTGGGTTTTCAGTTGTTTCTGATGCATCTACAACTGTTAACGTCACACTCCTTCCAGACCCAGGAAGAATCACAGGAAGAGTACTTGACCAACAAACCGGCTTAGCTTTGGACGGAGCCACAGTTCAACTTTTCCCTCCGCAAAGTTTGGTTCCTATCGCAAACGCACTTACAGATCAAAATGGAATGTTTCAAATGGGCGGTCTGGCACCAGGCGAATATATCCTCGTAGCAAATGCACGCAATTATGCAAGAGGTACTGTAGGAACAGTTGTTTTTTCAAATCAAACGACGGTGTCTAACATTGAACTTCAAGCAAATTTTTCTACCATTAGTGGAACGGTTATAAGCATCAACGGAACACCAATTGGAAATGCAAGTGTTCGTGTTATTAGTCAAAATGAAACTGTATTAGGCACTGCCTTAACAGATCAAAATGGAAACTACGTGATTAGTAATCTACCGCCAGGCGCACAAACTATTGTAGTGAATGCACCTGCTTTTTCCAACAAGCTTAGCGGTATTACTCTTCAACCAGGTGATGTATTAGAAAACATTAATTTCTCGTTAAACCCGAATTCAGGAAATATTACGGGGCAAATTACAAATGCGCAGACTGGCGAAGCCATTTCAAGCGCAATTGTTGTAGTACGGCTTGTAGGAGGAGTTGGCGTTATTGTTGCCAACAGTATTACAAACGAAAATGGAACCTACTTTATCGGCGGCTTAGCACCTGGAACGTATACGGTTGTAGCATCTGGAAGTGGGTTTGCGAGCATAAGCGTTGGAGCAGTCGTTCAAAGCGATGAAACAACTTTAGCCAATATCAGCCTCATTCCAAGTGTTGGAAGAATTAATGGAACTATCACAGATGCTGGAGGCAGCCCTATTCTAGGAATGAACACTCAAATTCAAGTATTTGATCAAAGCGGCACTCTTTTAAAAACATTGCTTGCTCAATATGATGGAACATATGACATACTAGACTTGCTTCCAGGCAGCTACACATTAATTATTACTGTTCTAAATTTTGTTACCACAACGACGAATGCTGTTGTCATTTCAGATCAAACAACTGAAACAAATATTACGCTTAAGTTAAATCCCGCTGAGGTGACTGGTCAGGTATTAAACAGCAGTACAGGAACACCGATTAATGGGGCTCTTATAACAATTACGGACTTAAACGGCATCGCAGTAGGATCTGGAGCAACTGATTTAAATGGAAACTTTACCGTTTTGAACCTTCCACCAGCTACGCTTAATATCTCGGCGGTTGCAGGAGGTTTTGGCAGTGATTCAAAGTCCGTTATCTTAACACCAGGCGAAATTGAAGCTACAACATTAAGTTTAACACCTACACCGGGCACCGTTACAGGGACAGTTCTCAAGGCACACAGGGGATCCTCTTGCAGGCGCAACTGTTCAAATTTTCGATTTTACACGAGCACTTGTCGCCACTTTGCAAACAAATCAAAGCGGTGTTTATCAATATCAAAATCTAGCACCCGGCTCTTACCGATTAATTGCAACAGCAAACAATTTTGGAGCCGTTACTCAAGATACTCAAGTAACTTCTGAAGCTACCACTACTCTTAACTTTAACTTAACGCCGAGCCCCGGTACTATTACAGGCAGTGTATTTAATCAACAAACTGGTGCGCCGATTGCAGGTGCAAGTATTGCAATACGCCAATTTTCTCCTTTTGGACCAATCGTTGCAACAATTGCAACTAATATTCAAGGTCAATTCACCGTCTTTAACTTGACACCTGGTGCTTACACAGCGGTAGCATCGGAACCTAACTTTGGAACAGAATCTGCCTCTACATTTGTGCAATCAAACTCAGTCTCAACTGTTCTACTGAATTTATCTCCAGATCCTGGTATCGCTCAAGGAACCATCACCAGTGCCCAGACGGGTCAGACGCTAGCAGATACACTCCTGCGCATACTTGATGTAAACGGCGTGCTTGTGGCTGTATCACAAACAGATATAAGCGGAAATTATCGCATTCAAGGGTTAGCACCTGGAACGTTCACAATTGTGGCAACGAACCCTCAATTCCAGCAGCTCGCAAATGGCATTACCATTGCATCGAATCAAACTGTTACACAAAATATTTCGTTGCAGCCAAATCCAGGAACCATTACCGGTACGGTAGTTAATGCACAAACTGGCACGCCCCTCTCTGGAGCAGTTCTACAAGTCTTTCAGTCTGGCAGTACGACTCCCGTTGCCAATACCGTAACAGATCAAAACGGAAGCTTTTCTCTTATTGGGTTAGCACCTGGTGAATATAGCCTCGTATCCCAAGCGACAGGCTTTGGCTCAGTAGCAGTAGGTACCGTTGTCACTTCTGGCAACACAATAACAATTACAGTTCAAGCCCCACCGCTTCCTGGTGTTATTTCTGGGCGAGTGACCGATTTTTCAGGAAATGCATTATCCAACGCAACGGTTCGATTACTGGATTCAAACCAAAACGTAGTAGGTATCGGTAGTGCTGATCTTACCGGTAACTACACCATCGGTAACATTACAGCAGGAACCTACACCATTATTGCAAGCGCGTCTGGTTTTGCCACAAATACGCAAGGTGTAACCATTGCCCCTGATCAAGTGTTATCTAATTTCAATATTCCCCTTGAGGAAAACCCAGGAACCATTACCGGGCAAGTAACAAGTAGTGGAACCGGAGCACCAATCCCAGGAGCTATCGTTACCATTCGTTCTCTTCAGCAAGGAAGCGGCGGCATTGTAGTAGGAACAGTGAATACGGACCAACAAGGAACTTACCTTGTCAAAAACTTAGCTCCAGGGGAATACTCCGTCACGGTCACTAAGATGGGGTTTGGCACTCAAATACAAACAGTCACCGCCGCTAGTGATCAGACATCAACTGCAAGCTTCGCCTTATTAGCAGACGCGGGTACTCTGTCTGGCTTTGTAACGGATATAAATGGAAATCCAATCACAGGATCAAATATTTTCCTTCGAATCTTTACTGATGATAACGTATTACTCAAATCCGTCACGGCTCAACCAGACGGTACATTTGGGGTATTTGGTCTAGATCCTGGAACGTACACTGTTATTGCAGAAGCACCGAACTATGCAGCAAACAGTATTCCAATTACGATCACAGCCAATCAAACAACCACTGTGGCTATAGCATTAACGCCAAACCCTGCTACCATTAGTGGGAATGTTGTCAATCAACAAACGAACACACCGCTTCAAGGAGTGACGGTCACTGCGTCTTCAAACGGGCAAATTATTGCAACAGCTGTAACAGATATAAATGGAAATTTCCAGCTAACAAACCTTGCAGCCGGCTCCATCAGCATTGTTACTTTTGCACAAAATTTTGTAAACACACCGCAAACAATTGTTCTTAGCCCTGGTGAGACGCAACAGATTATCCTATCACTTACTCCTCTTACTGGTACCATTACAGGCACAGTAATTAATCAACAAACAGGAGCACCCGTTCAAGGAGCAAGCGTTGAAATTCGACAGTTTTCTCCCGCAGGTCCTATCGCTGCAACAACTGTGACTGATGGGTTAGGTGTATTTACCATATCAGACTTACAGCCAGCATCGTATACTATCATTGCACAAGCCACAAACTTTGGAACACAAGCTGCAACAACTACTGTACTGCCAAATGACGTTTCAACCATTAGCATTGGACTGACGCTGTTACCGGGTACCGTTCAAGGAACGGTACGAAATGAGAACACAAGCGCACCGCTTGAAGAAGCAATTGTACGCGTAATTCGCAGGGATGGAACAGTTGTTGACGAAGTTCTCACCAATGCACAAGGGTTGTTTACAATAGGAGGCCTTCCTGCTGACTCTTACACGTTAGTTACCATTAGTTCAGGCTTCCAAAGACAAACCATTGGCTTTACTGTTGCACCTGAGCAAACTACGACGGTTGATGTAAATTTACAGCTGAACCCAGGAAAGCTAACAGGAACGGTCACAGACTTTTTTACAGGAGGCCCAATTGCAAACGCTGTCGTGCTCGTATTTCCTTCGCAAAGCATAACCTCTATTGCCCGAGGGATAACGAATGAAAATGGGCAATATACAATTTTAAACTTGGCTCCTGGAGAATATAATATTATAGCAGTGGCAACTGACTTTGCACGCGGCGGTGTAGGAGCAGTAATTTCAGCAGGCAGCCCCACAGTTGCTAATATTCAGTTAACTTCAAATCCAGCAACAATTTCTGGAACAGTTACAGACTCCGGTGGTAACGTTATACCAAATGCGACCGTGCGAGTTCTTGACCAGAACGAAACGGTATTAGGAACTGCCATTACAGATATAAATGGCAATTATTCAGTTGGAAACTTGCCACAAGGAACCTTAACTATTATTGCATCTGCACAAGGATTCGCTACTCAATTAACAGCTGTCACATTAACACCTGCGCAAACTTTACCAAATGTAGACATTCAGTTAACAGCATTGGTTGGTAGTATTACAGGGCGAGTTTTCAACTTGGCAACGGGTCAATCAATTGTTGGAGCCATTACAGTTGTTCGAACATCAGGAGGAACAACTGTAATTGTAGACAGTGGTACCACCGACCAAAATGGCCGCTATTTGATTGAAGGTCTTGCCCCTGGTTCATATTCAGTTGTAGCAACAGCTTCAGGCTTTGGCACAACAACGGTTGGAGCATTGGTGCAAGCTAACGACGCTACAACTGCTGACCTAGTATTGTCTCCACTTACCGGAACAGTTTTTGGAACCGTCACAAACGTAAACGGATCCGGTATTACAGGTTCGAATATTCAAGTTCAAGTCTTTACTGCAACTGGCACACTGTTAAAAACACTGCTTGCGAATGCAGATGGATCATTTAACGTTATTGATTTAGCGCCAGGAACGTATCTCATTCAAGTAACGGCGCCTAATTATGCAACAGGAGTTGCAAGCGTAAATGTTAGAGCTAATACCACTACATCTGTCTCTGTTCCGCTCACGCCAAATCCTGCAACTGTAACGGGGCAAGTTGTAAATTCTGTTACTTCCGCGCCATTAACAGGGGTGATCATCTCCGTTACGGATGCGAACGGAATTGTCGTTGGAAATGCTATCAGTGACCTTAATGGGCAGTTTATCATTAGGAATCTACCACCAAATACGATTATTGTAACAGCCACTGCTACCCAGCCTGGTTTTGGTTCTGCCTCGACATCTGTTCCGCTTGGACCAGGAGCAAACGGGAATATTCTGTTGTCACTCGCACCCCAAGCAGGATTGGTGACTGGAGCTGTACGAAACGCACAAACAGCCGATCTGCTGCAAGGCGCAACAATTCAAATATTTGATTTCACGAGAGGACTGGTTGCAACTGTTGTCACAGATCAAAACGGGCAATACCGCGCTGACAATTTAGCGCCAGGAACGTATCGAATCATCGCTTCGACTCAAAACTTTGGCTCGTTAGTACAAGAAACGGATGTCGCCGTAAACGAAGTGACAACGTTAAACTTCAACCTCTCTCCTAATCCGGGAAGTGTTGAAGGGACCGTCTTTAATCAACAAACCGGGGAGCCTCTTGGTAATGTAAGCATTGTTGTACGTCAATTTTCACCAGCAGGTCCAGTCATTGCAAACTCCTCAACGAATGGAAATGGAACCTTTACCATCCCTCACCTGCCGCCTGGGACTTATACGGTCATCGCTACTTTATCAACCTTTGGAACACAGTCTGCTTCAACTCAAGTATTTTCAAATGAAACGGCAGCTGTTCAACTATCTTTACCACCAAATCCTGGGGCAGCCCAAGGATTTGTCACCAACGCAGAAACGGGCGAACCTTTATTTAACACATTGGTTCGGATCGTTGATACAGACAATGTCGTGGTTGGCACTGTGCAAACGGATATTAATGGACGATACAGCATACAGAATATATCACCAGGAACCTACACTCTTATTATTATAAATCCTGATTTTCAGCGTCAAACTGTCGGATGTGCAATTAAATCTGGCCAAACAACAACCATTAATGTATCACTTCAGTCAAATCCAGGATCTATTGTTGGCATTGTCACTAGCGCTCAAACCGGATTGCCTCTGGTTGGTGCAACTGTCCAGATTTTCCCATATCAAGGATTAATCTCTATTGGAAATACAGTGACTGATGAAAATGGGAGATATCGTTTTATTAGCATTCAGCCTGGCAGCTACACAGTTTCAGCAAATGCAACCAATTTTGCAAGAACAAGTTCAGGTGCATCTGTACTTGCTACTACCCAATCGACAGTTAATCTTTCACTTCAGTCGAATCCCGCCAGCATGTCTGGGCAAATTGTTGATCAAGATGGAAATCCAATTTCTAATGCCTCGATTCGTGTAATTGATCAAAGTGAAACCGTGTTGGGAACAGGTATTTCAGGGTCTGATGGACGTTATACTGTTCAAGGGTTGCCACCTGGCAACCGGAATATTGTTGTGAGTGCTGCAGGCTTCTCAACTGCTACAAGTGGAATAACGCTCTTACTAGGAGAAAGTCGATTGGATGTAAACTTTACACTTGTTGCCAACCCAGGCATTTTAACAGGTACAGTTATTGACGCAAATACAAACGCTCCGCTTGTTGGAGTGAATGTGGTTGTTCGAAATCTGTTAGGCATAATTGTCAGTTCTGGTTTTAGTAACGTGGACGGTCGTTATACAATTCAAAACTTAACACCAGGACAATATACTGTTTCTTTCTTTGATGAGAGTTACGATACCGTCATTTTAGGAGCACAAATTACCTCTAATACAACAACGATCTTAAACGCTACACTCACAAGAGCAAGTGGAGCAGGCACTAATGGTAAACCGAGCATTCGCGGACAAATCGTAGATGAACAAGGAGTACCGATTACCACGCCATTTATCCCAGTAAAAATTCTTGATGCAAACCTTGTAGTGGTTCAAATTTTACTTGCGCTATCCAATGGCCGCTTTGAAGTATTTGACCTCGCACCAGGAACGTATCTAGTAAATGCTGAAGCATCTGACTTTGCGTCAAATACAGTCTCTGCCATTGTAAGAAATAACGAGACAACAGAAGTAGTCGTCACCCTTACTCCTTTACCTGGAACATTAACCGGGCAAGTGATTAATAGTGTTTCTGGCGAAGTGATTGTTGGAGCATCCATTACCGTGACAAGGTCTAACGGTGTTATCATCGCAACGGGAATAAGTGGAGATAACGGATTCTTCACCATTCCAAATTTACCAGCTGGTCCGCTTAATATAATTGCACAAGCAATTGGGTTTGGAAACGCCACAACTTCTGCCATTATCACAAATGGAGAAACAACAACTACTACTCTTTCTCTGTCACCCAGTCCTGGACGCCTTATCGGGCAAGTGACAAGTGCATCATCTGGCCTTCCGCTTCAAGGAGCTACCGTACAACTTTTTGATGAAAATCGAACGTTTATCCTGTCAATCGTAGCCGATAGCCAAGGTAACTTCAAAGTCCCAACTCTTTCTCCAGGCAAGTACGTTGCGGTTGCAAGCTCTTTTGGATTCGGAAGCGAACTGCGCGGTTTTACAATTATTGCAAATCAAGATATAATCATTGCATTTGACCTTGCACCGAATCCAGGTATAATCCGAGGCCAGGTCGTTACTTCAGAAGCCGGGCAGCCAATTCCAAACGCAAGCGTTGTTATACGCGCACTAACGCCATCTGGTCCTATTCTCGCAACAACCGTTACTGATTCAAACGGATTTTATGAAGTAACAGGCATCGTCTCTGGCACTTACACTGTTGTCTTCAGCGGAGCACCTCTATTCGGATCAGACATATCATCTGTACAGTTAGACGCTGGAGAAATTGAAATTGTTAATGCATCTCTTTCTTCTTTTATTTCAACTGTACAGGGGCGTGTAGTTGACGAAGAAGGAAACGGCCTTGCAAACGCCTTAGTTCAACTTTTCAATACCCAAAGCGGTCTAATCCGAAGAGTGCAAACAGATAATGACGGGAATTACTTTATCAGAGGGTTTACTGCCGGAAGCTATACACTTACAGCCAATCAGCCAAATTTCCAAGCAGCCCTCACTCGTTTTGAAGCAGCTCCTAACGAAGTAGCCACAATCAATTTTACTCTTTTAGCTGACCCTGGAATTATTTCAGGAACCATACGAGATGTCGTAACGAACCAGCCAGTTCCAGGAGCTGTCGTTAACCTGTTCCCAAATCAAAGTTTAAGCCCTATTGCCTTTGCCGTTACAGACCAGCTAGGAAATTATCAATTCCCAGGACTACAGCCAGGAAGCTATGTTGTCGTAGGTTCAGAATTTAACTATGCCAGTGCTTCGGCTGGAGCTACCGTTACTTCAAATCAAGTCACTATAGCCAACTTGTTCTTACAACCAAACTTTGCTTCTATTTCAGGAACTGTTTCAACTCTAGAAGGCTTACCAATTAATAATGCTACCGTTCGTATCCTTAATCAAAATCAAGTGATTATCGGTTATGGAATCACAAATGAAAATGGCTTTTATGCCATTGGGAACATTCCTGTTGGCACGTTTACAGTGATTGCGTCAGCACCAGCATTCCAATCTGTATTATCAGACCTTACGCTTGCTCAAGGGGACCAACAAAAAAACATCGACTTTGTCCTCCAGTCAAATCCAGGCATATTGACTGGTACGGTCACCAACCAAAGCAATGAACCAATTCCCGGCGCTTTTGTAAATGTAAGATTACTCGGCGCAACAGGTATTATTATTGCATCAACCGTCACTGATTCAAACGGACGATATGTAATTACTGATTTACCTCCAGGCTCTTACACTGTCTCTGCTACTGCGTCAGGTTTCGAAACCAAGGCGGTAGGTGCTATCATTGAAACAAACGCTACAGAAGTCGTAGACATTATGCTTACAGGAGTTTTTGGTTCAATTAACGGTGTTGTCTTAAACAATTTAGCACAGCCAATTGTTGGTTCTAGCATTTCCCTTTCCCTGTTCGATACCAATAATCTTCTCATTTTCACCACAACAGGATATTCAGACGGCACATTTTCATTCCCTAATCTTGAACCTGGCAACTATTTTATTACGGCTTCTGCGTCAGGATTTATTACAGAAGTTATTGGAGCAAGAGTCACAGCAAATGAAGCCACATTTGCTAGAATTCTATTACAATCGAGTCCAGCTACGGTGACAGGGCAAGTCGTCACTTTAGCAGGCGGTCAGGCGATACAGGGAGCCATCGTCTCTGCCACAACGCTTGAAGGTCAGGTTTTAGCTGTAACGGCTACAGATGTAAGTGGACGCTTTACGATAATGAATTTACCACCAGGAGCGCTCATCGTCACGGCTACTGCAGTCAACTTTGGAGCAGATTCAAAAACAGTTCTTTTACAAACAAACGGCATAACTTCTACTACTCTATTTTTAAGCATGGCTCCTGGTTTCTTAACAGGTACCGTAAAAAGTGAAGCTGAAAATCCGATTCCCAACACAGTTGTGCAGCTATTTGATTTCACTAACGGCCTTGTGGCAACAGCAGTTACAAATGCTATCGGTCAATATACAATCCAAGGATTAAACCCTGGAAATTACCGAGTGGTCTTTACTGCAGAAGAATTTGAACGATTGTCTGCTGGAGCAACAATTAATTCTGGAGAAACAACTTCGTTAAATGTAAAGCTAAGCTCCTTATTTGCAACAATCAAGGGCAGTGTCTTAAATGCTCAAACAAAATCACCTATTCAAGGGGCAGCTGTCACCATTCGCTATCAAAGTTCTTCTGGTCCGATTTTCACAACTGTTTTCACAGATACCTCAGGAAAATTTACCATCAGCAGTATTCCAGACGGGGCCTTTTCAATTATCGCCACTGCAGCAGGGTTTGGCTCACAAGGTTTAACGGCATTCGCAGTCGGTGGTCAGACGTTCACATTTAATCTCTTGCTTCTGCCACAAGTGGGGACTATTCGAGGAAAGGTTACAGATAGCTCGTCGGGTGCACCGTTAGCCAACACGCGCATTCGTGTCATTAATGCCTCCGGAGTGGTCGTGACAACAACACAAACTGATATTAACGGTAACTACCTCCTTTCTAACCTGGCTGCTGGCACTTATCAAATCATAACATCCAATGTAGATTATCAAGCAGCAGCACAAACTGTGACACTTACCACAAATGAAGTAAAAGAAGTGGATTTTACGCTTAATGGAAACCCAGCCAGATTAATAGGCAGAGTTGTTGACAAAGAAACTAAATTTCCTGTTATCGGTGCTCTGATTGAAGTCTTTAACGAAGTTGATTTATCAGTAAGCTTTGGTTTAACCGATGAAAATGGGAAATATGTTATTGAAGGACTACCACAAGGAGCGTTCTCTGTGCGCGCGTCCGCTTCTGGCTATATGTCTGAAACGGTAAAAATACAGTTAAGCCCTAATGAAGTGCTTGAACTCAATTTTGCATTAACAACAACAGCTGCTTTTACAGGCGCCATTATTGGTCAGGTCGTCGACAACTCAACAAGTTTGCCAATTGCCAATGCTCGCGTGAATCTTTTAGATAACGAAGGACAGCTTATAGCTTCTACTACTACCAATGAAGCAGGTCAATATTTCTTTGCATCACTAGAAGCAAAAACGTATACCGTAGTGGTAGATGCAGATGGTTATCAAACTCAGCAACAATCCGTCACAATTGCCATTCTGTTTGAACAAGGCGAAGCAATCGTAGCAAATTTCCGCCTTGATCCAATTGAATTGGGTGCAACAATTACAGGAAAAGTCATTAATGCTGAGACCAAACAGCCAATCTTTGGTGCAACGATTCAAATAATCAACATCAAAAACCAAATAGTTGGCCGTGCAACTACAGATCAACTAGGCCGCTTTACAATTCACGATATACTGCCTGGTACGTATACCATCTTCGTAACCACTATAGGCTTTATACCTGCAGATCCACAGCAGATAAAAGTAAATTCTGGAGAGGTTTTAGACTTACAAACCTTTGAGCTAAAGCAAATACCTTCTTCGACAGGGGCTATTACTGGTCGAGTCGTCGATAACTCAACAAGTGTTCCAATTGCCAACGTTCGCATTAATCTTTTAGATAATCAAGGACAGCTTGCAGCCTCTACTACTACCAATGAAGCAGGAGAATATTCCTTTATATCACTAAAAGCTGGCACGTATACCGTAGTAGTAGATACAGATGGTTATCAAGCTATACCACCATCAGTCACAATTACGATTAGACAAGGCGAAACGCAAAGAGCAGATTTCCGCCTTGATCCAATTGAATTGGGTGCAACAATTACAGGAAAAGTCATTAATGCCGAGACCAAACAACCTATCTTTGGCGCGACGATTCACGTAATCAATACCAAAGACCAAATAGTTGGCCGTGCAACTACGGATCGACTAGGCCGCTTTACAATTCACGATATACCGCCTGGCACGTATACCATCCTTGTAACCGCTATAGGTTTTATACCTGCAGATCCACAGCAGATAACAGTAAATTCTGGAGAGGTTTTAGAATTGCAAACCTTTGAGTTAAAACCAAAAAATCCAGTTCCATCATTTAACCCATGTGATTTAATTAACCCTGTTGTGACATGTAATGTTTGTGAAGTCTCCTGCCGAGAACAACCACCTGGCAGGCGCAGAACGATCCAAGTGCAGCTTCAAGACGGAACGTATCAAACTCTTCATCTTATTCATCTCGTTAAAATTATCACCGTAGTAATTAGAATCACAGGGAAAAACGGTTCATATATAAGTGAGCCTTATCAAATAACCTCCTACGAACGCATAGCTTTAGAAGTACCTTCAAATGCAAAGGTGCGCTGTGATATTACCGTTTCCGACTGTTTTGCACAATTAATCTATTTACAAAATCAGCCGGCGAGCATCCTCTTCTCTTTTGATTTAAATCAGCAGTTTCTCTCTGAAAGAGATGTAGTGGTGACCATTAAAGGTAAGCAAATTCGCCCGCGCTGCGAAAATGGGGTTGCTGGAGAATGGGAAGAATATAAAGAAGTAGAAAATTTCACTCTAAAAGTCTCTGAAATTCTAGATTGGATAAAAACGCATACCAAAAAAGAAATTCAAATTAAGCTTAATCAATTTAATTTTACTAGCGAAAGCAATACAGATTAAAAAAGCACTCATATAATGAGTGCTTTTTTATCATTGTGAAAGAGGTTCCTGATTATACATGAATGCTTTTACTTTTACATATTGAGCTTCTAACTCTTGAAGTGTCAGTTCATATAGGTGCCGATTTCCTTTTTTATAAATACCAAAATTCAATAGCGCATTAATAAACCAATTTTTCTTATGTTCCGTTTCAGGCTGTGTGTGTTGTTTCACGATTTCCACCACCTAAGGTTCTCTCATTTTAATTTTGCAAAGCATTTGCTTTTACATAAATGATTTTACTTCTGTACGATGAAAAAACAGTGAAATAGATAGCTTTTTTAATTTAAATTTCCGCAGCCGCACCCGCCTTTTTTTTACGTCTTTTCACCCCTGTTAATATTTTTTCAATATAATAAATAACACTAATAAAAACCGACATAATAGCAAAGTAAGTACTGATTACAACAAAAGGATTCGGACTTTCAAAACCGCCTTCTTTTCCTTTCATCCCTCTTTCCAAACCTCCGCCATCGTGATCAAAGTTCGGGTGTTCGTGACCAGCAGATGCCGTCGTAGAAGATTTGTTCTCGCTAAATGAATGACGATCAAAATCTGGCTTCCCACCGCCTTTTTGCGGCATATCTGAGGAACTTAAATTCAGCACCCTCGCTATTCCTCCAAGCTTTCCAAGAAAATCCGTCTCATTTATTTCGTATATGCCAACGACTAACAGTGCAACGGTTGCCAGCTTAGCTGCTATGCTCAAGCTTTTCTTTGACTTTTTGAATTTCGTCATATTTTTACATACATTTATAACCCATTGCCAATGAAGACCTATGTGAGCGGCTACTAAAATTAACACTAAAAATGATACCGAAATATGCGAAACCTTAAACCACTGTTCGCCCCCCACATTAATATTTGGAAATACTACTCTTGAAATAAAAATACCGCTAATCATAATAAATGACATCGTAATCAACAGCATGATATTTAAAAAGTAACCGAACTTTGTTCTGCGCGGAAGCTTACGGTCAAATAATTTAACCGTCACTTTCTTTACCCACTGCCAGTTTAGTAGCACGTGGGTAAAAAAGGCGACCGCAATCGTCAACCCCGCAATTTCATGAAACGTTAACCCTCCCAATACTTGTTTGTTAAAAAATAAAACAAACGTAACGGCCATTAAAAGATCCAGTCCAAACCGGATGTACATCATCTTTTTCACTCTATTCATTCTCCTCACCTATGTACTTGTCAAAACAACCTCTTTTTCATATTTCTTAATGTAAGCAGAGTTGGTGAAAATTAGGTGAAACGACTGATTTTTTTACCAAAATAACCAGTCCTGAGTTCTATAAAAAACAGAGTTCAATCATTTTCACTTTTTCAAAAATAGCTGTTGACAAAGAAAAAAGAAGCACGTATAGTAATGGTTATTCATCAAGAACTTTCAGATTTTAATCAAAAACACAGCGATTGGGAGTAGTAGAAGCATATTATTCGGTCAAGAGAGCTACGGGTTGGTGCAACGTAGTCCAATAATACTTTGAACTCGCCCAGGAGTGGTAATTCAGAAAGAATGCAGAAGTATTCTCTAAGTTTTAACGTCTAACCTTCGTTATCAGGTTTTAAGCAGGGTTCTTTAAGAGCCAACAAGAGTGGTACCGCGGTTAGCTAAAGCTTATCGTCTCTTCTCTCATTTGATAATGAGGTAGGAGACGATAAGCTTTTTTTATTTTATAAAAAAGTGGAGGGAAAAGTCATGAAGAAGGACAACCAAGGTTTGCAGCGAACAATGACTTCACGTCATATTATGATGATGGCGCTAGGTGGAGCGATTGGCGCTGGTTTATTTAAAGGAAGCAGCTCAGCTATTGATATGGCAGGACCATCAGTTATCATTGCTTATTTAATTGGCGGAATTATTTTACTATTCATTATGCAAGGTCTTGCTGAAATGGCGGTTCGAAACAGTGACGCACGAACGTTTCGTGATTTAGTTCAGTCGATTTTAGGAAGCTACCCCGCTTATTTTTTAGACTGGATTTACTGGAAAATGTGGGTGTTAAACATTGCAGCTGAAGCAGTTGTAGCAGCTATTTTTATTCAGTACTGGCTTCCTGATTATCCAATTTGGATGCTTGCTCTAGGCATATCCGTTATTGTCACAGTTATTAACTTGCTTTCGGTTAAAGCATTTGCTGAAACGGAATATTGGTTAGCATTAATTAAAATTACGGTCATTGTGATCTTTATCATCGCTGGACTTTTGTTACTATTTGTATCATTTGGTCACCATACCGCAGCGGGTTTTTCAAATTTAAGCGATCACGGCGGTTTCTTTCCAAAAGGACCAACTGGGTTAATTACGGCGATGCTAGTTGTCATCTACTCTTACGGTGGGACTGAAATCATCGGGGTAACGCTAGCTGAAACAAAAAACCCTGAAAAAGTAGTACCAAAGGCTGTGCGCAGCACATTAACGCGCATCATTGCTTTTTATCTGTTCCCGTTTTTTATCATCGTGAGCTTGATTCCTTGGAATGAAGTAAATGGCGTTTCTCAAAGTCCTTTTGTGATGGTATTTAAGATGATTGGAATTCCCGGAGCAGATCATATTATGAATGCCGTGATCTTGTTAGCCGTTATTTCTTCTATGAACTCAGGACTTTACGGTTCATCCCGTATTTTGTATACGCAAGCAGTAGACGGTCGAGTACCGAAGATATTTTCGAAACTTTCTGTTAACAAAGTTCCTGTCTATGCAATCTTAATGTGTACATCATCCCTTTATGTGGGCGTGTTGATTTCCTTATTTGCAGGAAGTAAAACATTTGATTATTTGATGGGATCTTTAGGATATACCGTGTTGTTTATTTGGTTGATTATTGCGATCGCACACTTAAAGTCCCGCAAAGTTCAGCCGGAAGCATCGAGTAGCTACTCTGTTAAATGGTTTCCTTATACGACGTGGGCTGCCCTAATTGCACTAAGCGCTATTTTAATTGGTGTTATCTGCACAACATCCGTTGTTATTACGACTATTACACTAGCTATCTATTTATTTATTACAGCTACGTATATCTTTAAAGGCCGCTTTTATCAATCTTCAGCAGTCAAGCACGCTAAATAAAAAAACGCCTCCTT
>NZ_JYOO01000034.1 GCF_000956595.1 Priestia aryabhattai B8W22
TTTTTAATCGATGTGAAAAAAGACATGGCAAATCGGCCATGCTTTTTTTCTATACCTAAGCGAATGCACCCCCCTTGCGGGGTTGGTGGCATTCGCCTAGGTAAAACCTTCTTAAAACAAAGAACTTTTAGAGAACATTCAAGGGAGTTTTTTGATCCCTTATAAGTTTGTTATATTAGCCAGCCATTTTTTTATCAGACGAATGCTGGTTTTTGTCTTTTAGTTTGCTGAAGATAAAGGCTAGCACTGAGCCTGAGATGTTGTGCCAGACGCTGAAGATGGCGCTTGGGACAGCGGCTAGTGGCGAAAAATGAGTGGAAGCAATGGTAACGCCGAGCCCTGAGTTTTGCATGCCAACTTCCATTGCCACTGCTTTTTGTTTGGCTAGATCCATTCCGCATAAGCGGGCAAAGAAGAAGCCGATTGTGAAACCAAGAATGTTGTGAAGAACAACTACGGCAAAAATAATACCGCCTGTTTTAGCAAGCTGTGCTTGGCTTCCTGCCACAACCGCAGATACAATCAAGACAATCGCGACTACTGAAACAAGGGGAAGAGCTTTGGAACTTGCTTCTGCAGCTTTCCCAAAAAACTTTTTAATCGTAAATCCAAGAGCAAGCGGAATGATGACAACTTGTATAATGGAAATAATAAGAGACATGATATCAATATCGACCCATTTGCTTGCAAATAATAAAATAAGAAGCGGTGTAACAATCGGTGCTAAAATGGTTGAAACAGAAGCGATGGCAACTGCGAGCGCAACGTTCCCTCGAGCCAAAAAGACCATTACGTTTGATGATGTGCCGCTTGGACAACAGCCTACTAAAATAACGCCCACTGCTATTTCTTTTGGTAAATCTAAGCCGATTGCCAAACCGAATGCGAGAAGCGGCATAATGATAAAATGCCCTACCACGCCTAGTGCTACTTCTTTCGGTCTTCGAAATACTTCGCTGAAATCAGACGCTGACAGCGTTAACCCCATTCCAAACATGACAATTCCTAAAAGCGGAACGATGTACTTTCCAATCCATACAAAGTGCTCCGGGAATGAATAGGCAATAACGGAAATTAAAATAACCCAAAGCGTAAATGTTTTTCCTGCCAATGTACTGATTTTCTCTATTGTTTTCATCTGTACGATACCTCCTGCGAACTATAAGAAGAAATTATACTATTTATTCAGAAAAATGAAAACAGTATTTTTGTAAAATAGTACAGAATATTTTATCTTTTGGAGATTATTTCAGCTTAAATGCAAGCATTCCTTCATTGAACGGACAAAATATGTGGTAATATAAAGAAGTTAGTTTTAGAAAGTCGGAGGAGTTTAGTCATGAAATTTATCTATATTTTGTCTGTCCTTCCGTTCGTAGGCATATTAGGGTTTCTCCCTTTTGTTAATCGAGTCACTCCGTTTGTTCTCGGTATGCCGTTCAATATGTTTTGGATGGTGATATGGGTGGTGCTTACGTCCATTATTTTAGGGGTTATGTATAAGCTTGATCCCAGAAATCGGGAAGGGGAAGAAGAATGAATAGTGCACTTATTATTATTTTACTATTTTTAGTGGCAGCTATTTTTCTTGGCATACGATCAACCAAAGGCAAGGATATGAACTTGGAGCAGTGGACGGTAGGCGGACGCGGTTTCGGGGCTGTTTTAGTGTTTGTGCTGATGGCCGGAGAAATCTATACAACGTTTTCGTTTCTAGGCGGAAGCGGATGGGCTTATGGAAAAGGAGCTCCTGCACTTTACGTCTTAATTTATATTAGCTTATCGTATGTCTTATCATACTGGCTTCTTCCGGTTATTTGGAAGTATGCAAGAGATCATAAGCTCGTTTCGCAGCCTGATTTTTTTGTAAGCAAATATAAAAGCCCTTATCTTGGTGTGCTTGTAGCGGCTGTAGGAGTGATTGCCGTCATTCCTGTTATTGTTGTGCAGTTAAAAGGATTGGGGATTATTGTATCACAAGCATCCTACGGCGCCATTTCAATGCCGGCAGCCATTTGGATGGGAGCTATCAGTTTAACGCTGTATGTGATGATATCCGGTATCCACGGTTCTGCATGGACGGCCGTTATTAAAGACATTATGATGCTTGCTGTGATTGGATTTTTAGGCATTTATTTACCTTTTCATTATTCCGGAGGATACGGTCCGATGTTTGAAGCGGTGAATACAGCGAAGCCAGGGTTTTTAAAGTTTCCTGAGCAAGGATTAAGCGTCTCGTGGTTTATTTCGACCGTTATTTTGCTAGTACTCGGGTTTTATATGTGGCCGCAGGTGTTTAGTTCAAGCTATACAGCGAAAAATGCAAAGGTATTTCGTAAAAATGCAATCATTAGTCCTCTTTATACGCTGATGCTGCTCTTTGTATTTTTTGTTGGATTTGCAGCTATTTTAAAAGTTCCTGGTTTAAGCGGAGGAGACGTGGATCTTGCGCTATTACGGATCTCGATCCAAACCTTCGATCCTTGGTTTATTGGAATTATAGGAGGAGCGGGTTTGCTGACAGCGCTTGTGCCGGGATCGATGTTGTTAATGAGCGCGTCAACGCTGCTGGCGAAAAACATTTACAAACCGTTTGCGCCTCAAGCAAGCGAAGCGCGTATTGCTCGTTTAGCGAAAAGCTTTGTACCGATTGTGGCTCTTATTTCTGTTTACTTTACGCTAAATGGAGGAACGACGCTGTCAACGATTATTTTAATGGGCTATAGCCTAATGACACAGCTGTTTCCGTCTCTGCTTTTCAGTTTGAAGAAAAATAACTTTGTAACGAAACAAGGAGCAGCGTGGGGGATTGTTGCTGGAATTATTGTAGTGGCCTATATTACAATCAGCGGCTCTACGATTGGTACGTTATTTCCGTCACTGCCTCAGCAAATGAAGGATATCAACGTCGGATTTATTGCGCTGCTTATTAACTTTATCGTAATGTGCGCAGTCAGTATGCTCACAAAGCAAAACGAGGCTGGGACAAAAGTATGTTAGACGAAGTGAAAACGAACCATTGATCAACACGTTTGATTAGTGGTTCGTTTTTTGTTAGGGTCAACGTTAGACCCTTCTAGCAGTTGATTGGAGGGCAAGACGAAGACTCCTGCGGGAAAAGCGGAACAGGTGAGACCCCACAGGAGCGCAAGCGACAAGGAGGCTCAGCGGCCGCCCGCGGAAAGCGAAGTCTTGCACGGAAATCAAGTGCGGTGTCACAAGCAGTTCAGCTCATGTCTCCCGTTTGTTCGTTTTTATATTAGATTCATCTCATTATGTCCCAGCCTCGTTTTTTCTAATCAAACAGCAAAGAGCCAAAGGACTATAATCATCCTTTGGCTCTTTACGTGGCTTTTAACCGATAATTTGTAAAATTTCCTACATCAACTGATTTACGCTAAAGCGGGAACTCGGTCGTTATAGTAAATAACTTCCGATAGGATCTTACACCCTTTAATCTCCTGAAATGTCTTTTTCGCCTCTACCTCTGATTCAAATTCAAACATAGTCGGACTTTGGTTTTTCGAGTAAACGGTAATGATCCACATTGTAAAATAAGCTCCCCCTATAAAATAATAGTTTTCCTTTTTAGTGTAGCTATCAGGTGATGTAATAATAATTGAATAGTTGTGATACAGCCTCACATTTTAAAAGGTACTTCTACTATACAACAAAAATTACAAAATAAAACAAGAAAATCTAAAAAACTACAAAGAATAATGAAAGAGAATAAATAACCGTTTATATATGGGCTATATTTATAAATGCAAGTGTGAGCGTAAAAAATATAGGAAGAGCGATTGTCTTTTAGATTGCTAAACTATATACTTATGTTCAAAAAGTGCAGGAAGTGAACGATGAAAGTTGATACGGTAATAAAAAAAGATGTTTTACTCATTCTAGTAATGATAGTCGTTGTGCCGCTGGCAGGAGAGCTTAAATATTATCCTTTTCACGATACGTATAGAGTTAGCTTTGCTGTGCCCATTTTTTTCTTTTCACTGCTGCTTTTAAGAAAGGTATCTCCTGTAATACCAGGTATTTTAGTTGCTAGTGCTATAGTGGGCTTTCGAATGTACCTTGATTGGTATAATTATGAATCATTTGATTTTCTGCATTCTTTGCAGATCCGGGGCTCAGCAGGGATTTATTATCTCGTTTATGCGATTGCTTTTTCTTGGTTTAAGATTAACGATTTTCATTCAAAGCCGTGGATTATCGGCATATGGAGCATCATCATCGAAACGGTTTCGGGCGGCATGGAACTGCTTTGTATGTATGTGATGGTTCATCATCATATTATGTTTCCAGAGTTCATGCAAATTTTTATTGTAGGTGTTTTTCGAAGTTTCTTTGTTTTATGCCTGTTTAGCATGATCAAACTCTACGAAGGGCAGCTGAGGGAACGGCAAATCTCTCAAAAAAATGATCAGCTGCTTGTTGTGCTTTCAAATTTGTATGAAGAATCCATTCATTTGAAAAAAACGCTGCAAGACGCTGAGAGAATTACGAAAAAGTCGTATGATTTATATGAAGAACTGCACGAAGCAGATATAAATCAGCTTACTTCGCTGCACGAATTTAGCCAAAAAGCATTACAAATTGCAGGAGAAGTACACGATATTAAAAAAGACAATCAGCGGATATCAGCAGGATTGTCCAAGGTCATTACAAAAGAAGAATTTTCTGAGTATATGGAAATCGAAAGTCTGCTTCAAATCGTCATGCGCAGCAATGAAAAATATGCGTCGCTGTTAACAAAAGATATTCATTTTTCACATTCGATTCTAGGAGAGCACCCTCGCTATCACGTTTACTTGTTTTTATCATTAATTAATAACTTAGTAATGAATGCAGTCGAAGCGATTGAAACAGAAGGCGCGATTATTATTGACGTATGCCGAGAAGAAGACCGCATTTTACTATATGTAAGAGACAGCGGTCCCGGCGTGAAAAAAAGGCATGAACGTCTCATTTTTAAAGCGGGATTTACATCCAAATATGCAAAGGACGGGACGCCTTCTACAGGTCTTGGGCTTGTCTACGTTAAGCAAATGACCGAGCAGCTGGGCGGGAGTATTCAATTTATTAATCTGTCTCCAAGCCCCGGTGTTCAATTTACTATAGATTTACCTATTTCTACGTTAATGGGGGATAAGGACTAATATGCGATTTTATATCATAGATGATGACGAAGTCTTTCGTTCAATGTTAGCTGAAATTATTGAAGATAATGATCTAGGAGAGGTTATAGGAGAAGCAGAAGACGGAATTGTATTAAATGATCAATTTTCTCTATTACAGCAGATCGATATTTTATTTATTGATTTATTAATGCCGATTCAAGACGGAATTGAAACCGTGCGCAAAATAAAGGATAGTTTTAAAGGCAAAATCATTATGATGTCACAAGTAGAAACAAAAGATTTGATTGGAAAAGCCTACTCCCTTGGCATTGAATACTATATCACGAAGCCGCTTAATCGTATGGAAGTGCTCATGGTCATTCAAAAAGTAATTGAACGAATTCAAGTTCAACAATCAATGGAGAAAATTCAAGAATCGTTAAATACCGTACTTAATGTAGGAAATCAGCAAAAAACGCCTTCTTTTGGTAAAAAAGAAAGCGATCCGGCAGAAGCGTGCAGGTTTCTTTTAAGAGAACTTGGGATTTTAGGAGAAAGCGGAAGTAAAGATTTGATTGAAATCATCAATTACCTGCATCAAACGGAAAAAAGCACAATGTATGAACAGCATTTTCCTTCTCTTAAAGAAATCTTTGAGAAAATTACTGTGAAAAAGCTCGGGGCATCTTTTTCAGACGACGTGCTGCAAAAAGAAATGAAAGCAGCCGAACAGCGAGTAAGAAGAGCCATTTATCAGTCTTTAAATCATTTGACCTCTCTTGGGATGGTTGATTTCTTTAATCCTAAATTTGAAAATTACGCTTCTAAGTTTTTCGATTTTTCAATGGTGCATCAGCGCATGAGAGATATAGAAAAAGGCACGGGAAAAAGCAGTACTCCGAGCCGCATAAATGTAAAGAAATTTATCCAAATGCTCTATTATGAAGTTAAACAAACGCTGTAGTAAAAAAACTACAGCGTTTTCATTTTGTAATTTTCTAAAAACTTTTTTGTTAGTTTCAGTAGGTTTTTGTTAGATTTTGTGATGCCTATGATAATGTAATCTTATGAATAAAAGAACTACTTAATAAACAGTTCTTAATGGAATTGTATCTGTTGAATACAGTAAGTGCAAATAAACAGCTTCGAGCTGTTAGAAAAAAGAAGGAAGGTGCAAAGATATGTTCAAAAAGCTTGGATTAGCAGGACAAATTTTAATTGGTTTGATTGCAGGTATTATTGTAGGGGCCATTTTTTACGGAAATCCTAAAGCAGTTGAAGTGCTGCAGCCAATTGGAGACGTATTCATTCATTTAATTAAAATGATCGTGGTGCCGATTGTTATATCTAGTATCATTGTGGGCGTTGCGGGTGTTGGTGATATTAAGAAGCTTGGTAAATTAGGCGGAAAAACAATTCTTTACTTTGAAATCATTACAACGGTTGCCATTGTTGTAGGCTTATTAGCAGCTAACTTGCTTCACCCTGGTACTGGTGTGGACCGCAGCGGTCTTGAAAAATCAGATATCAGCAGCTACACATCAACGGCAGAAGCTACAGAGCAAAAAGGATTTGTAGAAACATTTGTTCACATCGTTCCAACGAATGTATTTGAATCAATTGCTGCAGGCGACATGCTGCCAATTATTTTCTTTTCAGTTCTATTTGGACTTGGAATTGCATCCATTGGTGAAAAAGGAAAGCCGGTTTTAAGATTTTTTGAAGGCACAGCAGAAGCGATGTTTTGGGTAACGAATTTAGTTATGAAGTTTGCACCGTTTGGCGTATTTGCATTAATCGGTGTAACCGTATCAAAATTTGGACTAGCGTCTCTGATTCCGCTTAGTAAGCTTGTAATTGTTGCTTACGGCACAATGATTTTCTTTGTATTAGTTGTACTAGGACTTGTAGCTAAATGGGCAGGCGTTAACATCTTCCACTTATTAAAAGTGTTAAAAGATGAATTGCTATTAGCATTTTCAACTGCAAGTTCAGAAACGGTGCTGCCGCGTATTATTGCGAAAATGGAAAAGTTCGGATGTCCTAAAGCCATTACATCTTTTGTTATTCCGACGGGATATTCGTTTAACTTAGACGGATCTACTCTTTATCAAGCGCTTGCTGCGATTTTTATCGCGCAAATGTACGGTATTGATATGAGCATTACACAGCAAGTTTCACTGATACTAATTTTAATGGTTACATCTAAAGGAATTGCAGGAGTTCCTGGCGTTTCATTTGTTGTACTGCTTGCAACGCTTGGATCTGTAGGACTTCCGGTAGAAGGGCTTGCTTTTATCGCTGGAATTGACCGTTTGTTAGATATGGGACGTACAGCGGTAAACGTAATTGGAAACTCACTTGGTGCGATTGTCATTTCGAAGTGGGAAGGTCAATTTAACGATAAAGACAAGGAAGCTTATATTAACGAAGTAACAAAAAAAGTATCGTAACAACAAAGAGTCTGGGACAAAAGCATTGTAGTTGAAGAAAGATCCGAACGATTATTCGTTCGGATCTTTTTTCGTTTGAATTTGCTTTGAAAAGTTGGGAATAGTAACTAAAGATGAAAAATAAATGATTGATACAAGGAGGTCTCAACATGGGAAGAGCAAATAATCACAAATCATCACATAACAACAAAGGGTCACTGCCTCAAACACCAAAAGAGTTAAAAATTGCTCCGGATCAAGCAAATGAAGAATTTTCACGTGAGTTAGCTCAGCATCATGATGCTAAAGCGAAACAGGACTTAATTTTAAAACAGCAAAAAGAAAAGTAAAAGAAAAAGAGCATTTGGATATCCAAATGCTCTTTTTTATAAACAATTAAAGATAAAAATTCCTAAGTAACCATTTTGTAACATTATTTAATCATAGCGTAATAGTTTTCGAGGCTTTTTTCATTATAATTAAACCGAACATATTGAAAAATAAGTTCATAAAAACGTAACGTTCGGTTACATAATGGAGGAAAAAAATGAAAAAAGCCATCATTGGGTCTATAACGGCAGCTACAGTTTTATTTAGCGGAGCCAGTCCGTTTATTGCACCTGCTCAAACAGTAGAAGCAGCGTCATATTCATACAAAGACACGGCTATTGCTACTGGTAAAAAATTAATGGGTGTTCCTTATAAATGGGGAGGCACAACAACAAAAGGTTTTGACTGCTCTGGATTTATTCAATACATTTTCAAAAAAGCTGGAAAAACACTTCCGCGCACAACGGAGCAAATGTATCGAGTAGGGACAAGCGTTTCAAAAGCAAAGCTTCAAAAAGGAGATTTAGTTTTCTTTCAAACGTATAAAAAAGGTCCTTCACATGTAGGCGTGTATTTAGGAAATAATCAGTTTCTTCAAGCTTCTACGTCTAAAGGCGTGACGATTACATCTCTTAGCAACAGCTACTGGAAAGCACGTTATATTGGTGCAAAACGGATTTAACCATCCGTCATTTTTTTGGAAAACAACACTACAACATGTAGTGTTGTTTTTGTTTGCATATACATAACATCTTGCCTATATTATTTTTTAACGTTTTATACAAAAAAATCCATATTCTATGAGATAATAACGTTAACACATTTTGTACTTTGACATAAGGAATATCCCACTCTATTCGAAAGTTTGGTGAGCGAAGATGAAGCGCTTAGTATGGAGTTATGGAATAGGTATTGTTGCAATAGTAGCAGTACTCTCATTTTTCTTTATGATGAAAGGTCAAACAGAGAAAGCCGTTGTTAGCGGAGATGTACCAAAAGCTCATGCGCAGGGAGAAAGAGTGAAGCAGCCCATCTCACAGTTCCGAGCAGTACAGCCTGATGAAACAGGCAATGAAGTGAAAAGTGTAAAAAACAACATGCCTGAAAAAGCGGATCCTCCTCTTTTTTTAGTCTATATTGACCCTGGTCATCAATCTCAGGCTAACCTAGAGAAAGAGCCAATCGGACCGGGATCAGTAGAAACGAAAATAAAAGTTTCCGGAGGCACATCAGGCGTAGTGACTAAGAAGCCGGAATACAAGCTGACGTTGGAAGCCTCCATGATATTAAAACAGCTGCTCGAAGAAAAAGGCATAACCGTAAAGCTTACTCGCAGTTCTCACGATGTGAATATCAGCAACCGGGAACGAGCGGAGCTTGCGAATAATTCAAAAGCTGACTTACACGTACGTATACATGCAGATGGTTCTGAAAATGCTTCTGTAAAAGGATTTTCTGTGCTCACTCCTGCAGAAGATAATTCCTATACGAAGCCTATTTATCAAAGCAGTTTACAAGCATCTCAAGCTATTCTGACAGAGGTGAAAAAAGATCAGTTTGTCGAAGTAGACGGCATTCGCTATCGCAGTGATCTCTCAGGATTTAACTGGTCGACTGTACCCGTAACGCTAGTTGAACTGGGGTATATGACGAATCCAGAAGAAGACCGGAACCTGTCTGATCAGGCTTACCTTACAAAGCTGATGAATCATGTTGCAGACGGTATTGTGGCATATGAAGAAATGGAAAAATAAAAGGTGAAAAGACCTATAAAAGCGTGTGACTAAATCAATTGATTTAGTCACACGTTTTTTTTGTCATTCATATGATATAAAAAGCGTTTTTTCGACAAAAAATGGACGAGCAGAAAAGAAACCTAAGTGAAATGCTTTAATTTTTATAAAAATGTGTCGATATAACGAGTGATATTAAAATGCGTTAGACAGTACATGAAAATGGGGGAACAAGATGAGAAAGTTAACGGCATTAGCTTTAGTACTAAGTGTACTGCTGTTTCAATTCACGCCGCTTGCTAGCGTGAAAGCTGAAACGGTAGAACCAGTTGTGTCTGTAAAATTAGTAAACTATTTAGGAGATCAGCATGCAATTACAATTAAGCCGTCTTATTTATACACTATTAAAAACTCGGATTTGGTCTTAAATGCCAATACAGAGTATACGGTAACAGCAACGACTCAAGGTGTCATTTTAAAACAAGGAGCCACCGTATTAGGTGAATTTACAAGCTTTGAAATTACACCGTCTCTTTATAAAAATCCCGTATCTATTAACGGCAGACAATACTTAGGGGACGTTGCGTTCACAAATGAAAAAGGAACGTACGTCAGACCTGTTAATACGCTCCCGATTGAAGACTATTTAAAAGGCGTTGTACCAAATGAAGTCTATACATCTTGGAATCTGCAAGCCTTAAAAACTCAGGCGGTGGCAGCGAGAACATACGCAATGAGCTATGCAGGAAAAGTAATCAATGACACGGTAAGCTATCAAGTGTACGGTGGCTATACGTGGTATGACAGTACAAACCAAGCAGTAGATCAGACATTTGGACAAGTAGTCACCTACAACAATAAATTAATCAACGCCGTTTTCTCATCAAGCAACGGTGGAAGAACGGAATCAAACAGCAACGCTTGGGGAGGAACTCAACTTTCTTATTTCCCGGTGAAAGAAGATCCATACGATAAGCAGACGCCGTGGACGTTAGCTATTCAAAAAACGCAAATTGATTTAACAGGAAAAGATTTAGCTAACTATAGCGCTTGGTGGAATACAGTTTCTGAAAAAGATAAAACTGTTACGGATAATTTGAAGTCATGGTTAGTAGCCAATAAGCATCCTGGTAAAACCATTAAAATTACGTCTATTCCAAAGGTGAGTTTTTATGCTCCTTCATCAGGAGGCCGTGTGACTAAAGGTGCGATTACAGTGGACTACCTCGTTAAAGGAGATGTAGACAGTTCGCGAAAACTAGTGGTTCATCATTTGGAATTAAAAGATTTAACATCGACGAAGCTAAAATCAATGTTAAACAGCCGTGCGATGCTTAGTCTGCTTGTAACGGAAACAAATGAAACAAGCACATCAACAACTTTTAATGGGAAAGGAAATGGTCACGGTGTTGGAATGAGTCAATACGGTGCTCAAAAAATGGCAAGCCTAGGAAAAGACTATCGTGAAATTTTAGATTTTTATTATCCAACAACTACTCTTTTAAGTTTTTATACAACAAAATATCCGCGAAAAGAGCAGGAGCAAGAAGCACCGAAAGATACGGTTGCGCCTGATGCACCTTCAGTTAATGCACTAGGAGACAACCAAACATCTCTTACCGGGGTAACAGAACCAAATGCTTCTGTTATTGCAAAAGTGGAAAATGAAGTAATTGGAACAAGTCTTGCTGATGAAGCCGGAAAATTTGCAATTACGATTGCCAAGCAGTCAGCAGATACAAAAGTGTCGGTAACGTCTAAAGATGCAGCTGAAAATGAAAGCACGGCCACAGTGGTGACCGTAACGGATCAAACGCCGCCGTCTGTTCCAATTGTAAATGAAGTAAGTGACCAAGATACGACCGTAACAGGCGTAACAGAAGCAAACGCCGCCGTGACGGTAAAAGCGGGCGATGCAACATTCTCTGCAGTAGCGGATGGTAACGGTACATTTACTGTTTCAATTCCAGTACAAATAGGCGGAACAACAATAGCGGTAAGTGCAAAAGATAAAGCAGGAAACGAAAGCCAAGCGCCTTCTTTTGCGGTTAAATCTACGTTAAAAGCACCGCTTGCACCAAAAGTAAACGAAGTAAGTGATCAAGACACAATGATCAAAGGAACGGCTGAAGCAAATGCGACGGTCATCGTTAAAAACGGAAGTCTTCAGCTTGCAGCAGGCAATGCAGATGCCAAAGGAAATTACAGCATCTCAATTGCAAAACAAAAAGCAGGAAGCACGCTGTCCGTAACGGCTCAAAATGCAGGTGGAACAAGTTCAGCCACTGCGGTAACCGTACAGGATAAAACGGCACCAGCTGCGCCAAAAGTAAACGCAGTAAGTGATCAAGATACAAAAGTTACAGGTACAGCAGAATCAAATTCTACAGTTACTGTAAAAGTCGGAACAACAACTGTGGGAACGGCTAAAGCAGGTGCAAATGGAGCGTTTTCTGTTTCTATTTCCTTGCAAAAAGCGAATACAAAGCTAAGCGTACAAGCAAAAGATGCAGCAGGAAATAACAGCTCTGCATCGACTGTAACCGTTACGGCAAAGCAAAAAGCTCCGGTTAAACCAACGGTTAATGAAGTGAGTGATCGAAGTACAGCGGTTACGGGTACAGCAGAAGCAAATGCGGCGGTTATCATTAAAAACGGAAGTCTTCAGCTTGCAGCAGGAAAAGCAGACAGCAAAGGAACATACAGCATCTCGATTGCAAAACAAAAAGCAGGAAGCAAGCTGTCTGTAACGGCTGGAAATGCAGCGGGCGTAAGTCCAGTGGTAACCGTAACCGTGCAGGATAAAACAGCACCCGTTACACCAAAAGTAAACGCTGTAAGCAATCAAGATACAGTCGTAACGGGAAGCACAGAAACGGGCGCGGAAGTGCATGTGAAAATTGACAAAAAAGTAATTGGCAAAGGAAATGCCAAATCGGATGGAATGTTTAGTATCACCATTCCAAAGCAGCCTGCTTCTACAAAATTAGCTGTTATTGCAAAAGATGCAGCCGATAACTACAGCTCCAATGCGTTTGTAACGGTTAGTGCCGTACAGACAAAACCGGCACTTCCAACCGTTGCTACGCTTACTGAAAAAAGTACAGCAGTAACGGGAACAGGAGAAAAAAATGCATCTATTTATATTAAAGTAGGCGGAAAGATTATTGCGAGTGGAAAAATTGATGGAAACGGCAAGTTCAGCGTAAAAATTCCTGCTCAAAAAGCAGGAACGGAAGTGACGGCAGTTCTGCAAAATAAAGTAGGATACAGTCCATATAAAATTGTAAAAGTACAAGACACAACGCCGCCGGCACCTCCGGCAGTGAATGCCGTTACGTCTTTGTCCACGTTTATTTCTGGAAAAACGGAAGCAAATGCCGTGATTACAATTAAAAGCGGTACAAAAGTAATCGCGTCAGGCAAAGCAGATAGTAAAGGACAGTTTAAAGTAACTATTCCAAAACAAAAAGCAGGCGGAAAGCTGGCTGTGACGGCAAAAGATGCCGCTGGAAATACAAGTTCAGCAGTCAATATAAACGTCAAATAAAAACAAAAAGAATTCTCTGCGGAGGATTCTTTTTTTAGTGATTTTTAAATGGGATAGAAGGTTACTAAAAAGTTACCTTAGAACTTTGAAGTGCCTAACTTACTTTAAAGTGGGTTCTATCTTTTTCTTTTTTTCTGTTTCATAATAACAAATGTAATGAAATTAGCAGGAGGTTTTTTATAATGAGTAATCATTTGCAAGATACAGTAACACTTCATAACGGAGTCAAAATGCCTTGGTTTGGATTAGGCGTATTTAAAGTAGAAGAAGGGCCTGAATTAGTGAACGCGGTGAAAACAGCTATCGTCAAAGGCTATCGCAGCATCGATACGGCAGCTATTTATGGAAATGAAGAAGGCGTAGGAGAAGGAATTCGTCAAGGTCTAAAAGAAGCAGGTCTTTCACGCGAAGACATTTTTGTTACATCAAAAGTTTGGAACGCCGATTTAGGCTATGAAGAGACGCTGGCAGCTTACGAAACAAGCTTACAAAAGCTTGGCTTAGAATATTTAGATCTATACTTAATTCACTGGCCGGTAGAAGGCAAGTATAAAGCAGCATGGAAAGCGTTAGAAACGCTTTATAAAGAAGAAAAAGTAAGAGCTGTGGGGGTAAGTAATTTTCAAATTCATCATTTAGAAGACTTAATGAAAGATGGAGACGTTAAGCCTGTTATTAACCAAGTTGAATATCATCCTCGTTTGACTCAAAAAGAGCTGCATGCTTTTTGTCAAAAGCACGATATTCAGCTAGAAGCATGGTCCCCGCTTATGCAAGGAGAATTGCTAGATAACGATGTGTTAAAAGAAATTGCTGAAAAACACGGCAAATCAGTTGCTCAAATTATTCTGCGATGGGATCTGCAAAACGGAGTTGTAACGATTCCAAAATCGACAAAAGAACATCGTATTATTGAAAATTCATCGGTATTTGATTTTGAATTGGATGCTGAAGACGTAAGCAAAATTGATGGATTAAATCAAAACCACCGAGTAGGTCCAGATCCGGACAACTTTGATTTTTAATAGAAGAACTAATAGGCTGGGACAAAAGTATTTTAGCCCAAGTGCAAAACGAACCATTGATCAACAAGTTTGATGAGTGGTTCGTTTTTTCTTTTTTTATGGTGAATACAGCTTCATCTGTTTCGTCCTTTCAGTTGTTGATTGAAGGGCAAGGCGCAGACTCCTGCGGGAAAAGCGGGATAGATGAGACCCTGCAGGAGCGCAAGCGACGAGGAGGCTCAGCGCCCGCCCGCGGAAAGCGAAGCCTTGCATGGAAATCAACGGCGGTGTCATAAGCGGTTCAGCTCATGTATCTCATTTGTTCGTCTTTAGTTTGGATTCAGTTAGTTCTTTCTCGACCTCTTTTTATGCATTATTACATAAATTTAACATTTTCTTCACAGTAAGCTAAAGGACGGGCCGTATGATAAAGAAAGGTCGTGAAAGATAGAGAAATCATTTCATTTTCAAGTGTAAAATAGGCGGTGTAACGATGACAAAACAAGCTTACTCTCACATACAATGTAAAAAAACATCAATGATTGATTTATTGCTGGATGCAGGGGTTTATAAAAAAGGAAACAAGCAGCTATACGAGCTTACGCTTCAAGAACTAGAATCAGAATATGAAGCTATTTCACAGCAGCGCATATCTCCATGAAATTTTGATACATTGCTAGAATTTGTTATAATAGAGGAAAGGATAGGAGTTGATTTATATCGAAAAGCACCCGACAGACTCGCAGCCCATCCGTATGGATATCCTCGATTCTATATTTGCTAAAATGGTATTAAATAAGGCTATCCGAGATTTTAGAAGAGATCAAATTTTACGTGAAGTCGATCAAACATTAGAAGAAAGAAACAAAGAGAAATTTTTTCAATTAATTGAAGAATTAAAATCAATTTCGTAAAGGGCGTTCGCGCGATAGAATTTGATTTAATCATTTTAGCATATAAAAACAGGTAAGAAGCGGCATGCTTAGTTACCTGTTTTTTGTTGTCTCATTCCAAAACAAGGCCTTACATAAGAAGTGCACCTTGCTAGTAAACAGACAAAAAGAGCAAGTCTAATGTACTCACTCTTTTCAGAAAGGTATGGGTGTTACTGAGAAAATGAATGTCACTCTCTAAATGTTGCGTGTGGGGTTTAGAAAGTTCTATGCAACTGCATATTTTCTAATTCATTCACTCTATGTATTGTTAAAGTAACAATATAACCATATCTTATCACATGAATGAAATTCGATTCAATATATTTATTGATTTTCTTTTTAAATTGTTCTAAATAATTAGTGAATGTAAAAAAATGTTTTTATTAGGTGAATGTGTATCTATGAAAAAACAATAGAAAAATCTATTGGATTCTTATGAGAGACATTTGTTTATTTCTGACGGACTGTAAGCTTCAAAAGAGTACAATCCGTCCTGTAAATCAGTATTAAGAAAAAATGAGCTGAACCCAGTAGAATAGGAGGAAAAGCGTAACGATGGTGGTAAGCGGGATAACGATAAGTGATACTTTTAAATAATCTTTCCATTTTATTTTGATATGATTTTCTTTTAAAATATGCATCCAAATAAGAGAAGCCAGTGTTCCAATCGGCAATAAAAGCGAGCCCATATCACTTCCAATAATATTAGCAAGATAAATGGTTTTAAGAGTAATAGGATCGAGCCCCATTTCAGTCAAGGTAATGGTTCCGACCATTAAGGCAGGGTGATTGTTAAACAAGTTAGAGAGAATGGAAACAAGTCCTCCCATGATAAAGCTTGCTTCAAAAAGCCCTCGATTCACAATTGGTTCGCAAATTTTTACAAGTAGCTCTGTCAATCCTACGTTATGCAATCCGTAAATAATAACATACATCGAAAATGCAAAAACGAAAATGTGCCACGGTGTTTTCTTTAAAATATCAATCGGATTTGTACGTAAGTGATACCATCTCCAAATGAGTAAGATCAGTGAGCCCAGTACAGCAACCAATTCGATTGGTATGCCGAAATAAGAGGCGACAAATAGGAGACAGCGCATGACAAACACAAATAATAAAACTTTCAGCATAAATTGTGTGCGTTTACGTTTTGTTTCAACAGAAATGCTTCCTTTTAAGGGGTGAAACTGTTTCGTAAAGAAACTCTCTTCTATATCTTTTGAAGCATGCGGCAGTTTTTTTGGCAAATGGCGTTTTACGACCGTATACATGAGCCAAGACATAAATAATAAACCAAGTGTCGCCGGTACAAACATCATCGCCGTGTGCATATAAAGCGACATATGAACAATTTTTAAGGCAATCAAATTGACAATATTACTTACACCTATAGGCGCGCTGGAAGCGGTAGCAATAAGCGCTCCACTTAAAAGGTAGGGGATCTGCTGGTGGGGTTTTAGCTGAAGGTTTTTCAAAAGTAGAATTAAAATTGGAGTGGTAATTAAAATACTGCCGTCATTATTAAATAGTAAAGTCATTAAAAAGCAAAGCAGTTGAATGTACCAATATAATCGGTACCCTGAGCCTTTGGATAAACTCACTAGTCGTGCAGCTGCCCAGTGGAAGAATCCAAAACTTTCTAATATGACGGCCATGACAATGGTGGCAATAATGGTGATAGAAGCGCCGCTTATCTTTCCGAAAATATCAACGATGTCTGATTTGGATACAATCCCTGTAAGCAGGATAATAGCTGCTCCTATGGCTGCCGGCCATGCTTCGTTGATGCCGTTTGGCCTCCAAAAAATGACGAGCATTGTCATTGTAAACACGAAAATGGCAATTCCAATTTCAATATTCATCAGTATGCTCCTTTCTTCTAAAATTTGTAATGAATATACCCTTGCATGTCCCTTACACTCTATTTATATTCATTTATTACTAGAAGGATTGTGCATAAGACCATTTTTGCTAATATGTTTGTTTATCTTGCCAAGGCACGTACCATCTCGGGAGAGGAGCCTATAAAAAAGAGGCTGGGACATAACTAAATCCATCCAATCTAAAGAGAAATCAATTGAATAAAGAAGCTAGTATGCATTGCTTTTTACAACGCTGTTGATTTACATGCCAGACTTTGCGGGGTCTCATCCCTTCCACTTGTCCCGCAGGAGTCTTCGTCTTGCCCTTCAATCCACAGGTAGAAGCCAACTACATACATGAAACCTACGTTCACGTTTATCATCACAATGAAAAGATCCGAACAGTTTATCGTTCGGATCTTCCTTTAACTAACATACTTTTGTTCCAGCCTGTGCAAGATTAGCAAGTATAGGTTTTTTCGTGTAAAGTTAGCGCTTTTACCTGATCGTAATCAGGCTCATAGCCAATTCCCGGTGTATCAGGAACGGAAATAATGCCGTTGTCCACTGTGATTTCCGGGTGAACGATATCACGCGGCCAGTATTTAGATGATGCGGCCGTATCTCCGGGAAGCGTAAAATTAGCAAGTGTAGTAATGGCAATATTATGTGCCCGCCCTACGCCTGATTCGAGCATGCCGCCGCACCATACGGGCACACCGTGAGTTTGACAAAGGTCATGAATTTTTTTGGCTTCTGTTAGTCCGCCTACTCGGCCAATTTTAATGTTAATAATTTGTGTGCTTCCAAGTTTAATAGCTTTTCGAACGTCTTCAGCTGAATGAATGCTTTCGTCTAAGCAAATGGGGGTGCGCATGCGGGCCTGCAGTTCAGCGTGATCAATTAAATCATCATGAGCCAACGGCTGTTCAATCATCATTAAATCAAACTCATCCAGCTGAGCAAGGTGATCAGCATCTGCAAGCGTATAAGCAGAGTTCGCATCAACCATCAGCGGAATAGAAGGGAACTCGTTTCGAACGGCGCGCGTCAAGTTAAGATCCCAGCCCGGCTTAATTTTAATTTTTATCCGCTTATATCCTTCATTCAAGCCGGCTTCAATTTTTCGAAGCGTTTCGTCAATCGTAGGCTGAATGCCAACGCTGAGACCAACTTCAATTTGACTTTTACTGCCTCCTAGCGCTTTAGATAGAGAGAGGTTTTGCCTGCGCGCATACAAATCCCAAACAGCGCCTTCTAACGCCGCTTTTGCCATGTAATTGCCGCGAATATGAGCAAAGCGTTGAGATACTTCGTCAGGCTGCTGAATTTCTTTCTGTTGAAGCAAAGGAATTAAAAAATCCTCCATGATGTGCCAGTTTGTTTTGAGCGTTTCTTCTTTATAAAAAGGGTCCGCGCACGCTACGGATTCAGCCCAGCCGGATCGTCCGTCTTCATCTTGAATTTCAACTAAAATAAAATCTCGATCCACTTCTTTTCCAAGACTTGTGGTAAACGGATGAAGTAAATCCATTTTTAAATGCCGTAAAATGACGCGTTTTATGTTCATTTTTGCACCTCTTTTTTCGTTAAAATATAAAAATGAACGGGTGCGCTGCTTTCTGGAGACTTCTTGAAGTCTATTACTTGGAATCCTTTAGCAAAACACGTTTGAAATACGTATCTTGTACGCATTCGCCAGTCCAATGCAAGAGAAGGAGAGACTTCTTTCATTTGCTGAAAAGCAGACGGAATAGCTACAGACACGACGTCATGATCCAACCACTTTTCATCAATATCTGTAACAGAAGGAAATCCTTTATCCGTTAACGTCCATTGAATGAGCGATGCGTCCATTATTTGATCTGGCGTATAAAGAGGCTGAGCTCGTTTTGTATCCTCTAAAGATGCCCATTCTACAACGAATCGATCAGAAGGCAAGTCGGCATTTAACGGATCATTCATGTCTCCGTAGCAGTTTTCAATATATGTAGAACAAACGGCTCCAAGCTTTCCAATATTTAAATACCCATTGGCGCTTTCTAGAGGATCATACGTCCAGCTGATATATGAATACCCTATTTTTTTACTTTCTTGCCGCTGCGCATGCTTAAGCTTAGCTCCGATACCCATGCTGCGGTAGGCGGGGTCAACTGCTAGTATATGAGAACATAAATAGACGCAATTTCCGTCAAACCCTGGAAAACTATATTGAAAGCCAATCAGCTTTTCATTTAGAAACGCACCGAGAACAAGACCTCCGTTTTTAACAGCGGTTAAGGTTTGGTGAACAGGCGTTGCTTCTTCTTCTCCCCACACGCGGCTTTCTAATGCGCGTACGTCTTCTAGTTCAGCGGTTGTTTTGAGTGAACGAATCGTTAAAGCTTCAGTCATTTGTTTACTTCCTTTCTTTTGATCATTTATTCTAAAAAGATGCCTTGCTCGGCATAGAGCTTTTCCAAGTATTCCTGCCGTTTTCCAGCCGTTTTTTCATCTCTTTTTTGCATGCTGCTAATGACAATTTGAGATAGGGCAAGAAGCGATAAAATATGTTCGGTTGTTCCGGCTAAAAGTGTGATATCAGCGACTTGACCTACCGGAGACAGCCGGCGGTCTGTAATGGCAATTACTTTTGCTCCTTGTTTTTTAGCCTGCTGAGCTACTTCGAGCGCTTCTTTTGTATAGCGCGGCAGTGAAAATACAACAACGGCTGATGCGCTCGTGAGATTGCATAGCGTTTCAAGCAAAAATCCAGTTGGAAAAGATAAAAGAACATGATTGCGAAGCTGATTCATTTTATAATACAGCCAGTAGGCTGCCGTATGAGATTCACGGAAACCTGCAATATACACTTGATCACTTTTGATAAGCGCATCTACAGCTTGAGATAATTCCTTTTCGTCAACAGGGGAAAGCCATTCACTAAAAGGTTTCTTTTCTTCCGCTGCAGGCTTGCTAGCTGCTTCTTTTGATTCAGTAGATGAAAGCCATTCTTTTCGCATTAGCTCCTGCAAATCTGAAAAACCATTTAATCCAAGTGCGTAAGCTAGACGAATAACGGTTGTTTCACTGACACCTGCTTCTTTGCCAATCTGCCCGGCCGTGTACAGCGAGCCTTTTTCCATAAAATTGACGAGAAACTCCGCCACTTTTTTTTGACCGCGAGAAAGGTCAGGGAATTTATGTTTAATTAATTCTTTAAATGATTGATTCATATAGCCTCCTGAAAGAAGTTATAACTTCATAAAAATATATTAATGCATTTTAAACTTCATTTCAATTGTTGTTTCAAAATAAAAAGAAGCCCCCGTGATATAATAAATTGATTATTCAAAAATAAATGCCGTTATTCAAAAACAAATTATATTTTATTCAAAAATGAATAGAAAGCGGGGAGCATACATGAATTCAGAATGGAATGAAAATCAGTGGATCCTTCATTCATTAAAAGATGATTTGCTTGTGACGGATGAAAAAGGCATCATTGTCCGAATACATGAAGGAACGGGAAACATTTACGATGTAAAAGCTGAAAAACTGCTGGGAAAGTCTGTTTATGAACTTGAAAAACAAGGGTTGTTTACGCCAATCGTCACGCCAATTGTGCTTGAAACAAAGAAGAAAATTACGCTTGTACAAACAACTAAACAAGGCAAGCAGGTGCTCGTTACGGGCATTCCAGTAAAAGATGAAAAAGGAGAGATTAAAAGAATCGTCAGCTATTCTCATGATGTGACGGAGCTTATGGAAATGAAAACATATCTTGATGCGATGGAAGGCGAAATGCAGCGCGTAAAGAGCGAGCTTATGCTGCTGCGGAACCAAAATCTATCAACAGAAGGAATTGTATGCAACAGCGAAAAGATGCAGCACGTTCTTCGTACGGCTGTTCACGTTTCGAACGTAGACGTAAATATTTTACTTTTAGGGCAGTCCGGAGTAGGAAAAACGCACTTAGCCAAGCTGATACATAACAAAAGTACAAGAAGCAAAGGGCCGTTTATTGAGGTGAACTGCGGGGCAATTCCAGATCATTTATTTGAGGCTGAGCTGTTTGGCTATGAAGCGGGTGCTTTTACCGGTGCATCTAAAAATGGAAAGGTGGGACTGGTCGAATTAGCAGATGGAGGCACGCTTTTTTTAGATGAAGTGGGAGAACTGTCACCGGCGCATCAAGTGAAAATCTTAAAGCTCATTCAAGAAAAACAGTTTTATTCCGTTGGAGGAAGAAAGCCTAAAACCGTGGACTTCCGCTTAATTGCAGCAACGAACAAAGATCTTGAAAAAGCCGTAGCTGAAAAAGAATTTCGAGAAGATTTATATTTTCGTTTAAGCGTCGTACCGATTACCATTCCATCTTTGAACGAGCGCCCTGAAGATATTTTTCCGCTGCTCACACATTTTGCCGAGCAGTTTGAAAAGAAATACAACCGAAAAAGAACGTTTGATAATGCGGTTATTCATGCACTGCTTGCACATGAATGGAAAGGAAATGTGCGAGAGTTAATCAATGTGATTGAACACGCGGTGGTTGTGTCTTCACAAACGCTGATTACAATGGAGCATTTGCCGCATTCTCTGCATAGAAAAAAACGGATTCAGCACGTTGAAGAACATGGGGAAATAAAGCTTAACGACGCGTTAAACGAGCTGGAAAAAGAGATATTAGTAAAAGCAAAAAAACGGTATAAAACGACAACAGAAATAGGGGAAGCACTTGGAATCAGTCAGCCTTCAGTTGTTAGAAAATTAAAAAAACATTCCGTTTTTTAACGTATTTGGCACGCTCTTTGCATGTAAAACAAGTACACACACATTACTTGATAGATTGCGAGGAGGAAGTCAGATGACGCAGGCATCACTTACACAGTTAATGAACAGTTTACCGGACTTACTAGCACCAAGTATGGCGAAAGATCATCCTAATTTACCAGTGGTAAAAGCAGAAGGCTGCTACTACTACGGAGCTGACGGAAAAACGTATTTAGATTTTACATCAGGTATTGCAACAGCGAATACAGGTCATCGTCATCCTAAAGTTGTACAAGCGATTAAAGAAAGCGTTGATCATCTTATGCACGGCCCGTCAGGTGTGATTATGTACGAATCTATTTTACAGCTTGCTGAAGAATTAAAAACAGTATTGCCAAGAGGATTGGACTGCTTTTTCTTTGCCAACAGCGGAACCGAAGCAATAGAAGGAGCATTAAAACTGGCAAAGTACGTGACGCAAAGACCTTATACGGTTTCGTTTACGGGCTGTTTTCACGGCCGTTCTCTCGGAGCGCTTAGTGTAACCACATCAAAAAGCAAATACCGGAAATTTCTTCAGCCATCGGGCTTAACGTATCAGGTACCTTATGCGGACGTTACTCAGTGTCCAAAAGGAGAAGATCCAGAAATCTACTGCGTGGAAAAGCTGGAAAAAGATTTTGACACTTTGTTTAAGCATCAAGTAACGCCGGAAGAAGTGGCGTGCATGATTGTAGAGCCGGTTCTGGGAGAAGGCGGCTACGTGATCCCGCCGAAAGCATGGCTGCAAAAAATAAGAGAAGTGTGTGACAGACACGGCATTCTCCTTATTTTTGACGAAGTGCAAACCGGCTTTGGACGCACCGGCGAGTGGTTTGCAGCTCAGACGTTTGACGTGACGCCTGACATTATGGCAATCGCAAAAGGCATAGCATCAGGACTTCCGTTAAGTGCTACCGTAGCTTCCAAGCAGCTAATGGAAAAGTGGCCGATTGGTACACATGGAACAACTTTTGGAGGCAATCCAATCGCTTGTTCAGCAGCGCTGGCGACATTGGACGTATTAAAAGAAGAAAAGCTGATTGAAAACTCAAAAGAAATGGGGAAATATGCAGCGGATCAGCTTCAGCATTTGAAAGCGAAGCATGAAGTGATCGGAAGCATTCGTTCAGTAGGACTAATGATTGGAATTGAAATTATTAATCCGAAAACAAAGCAAGGTGACGGAAATCTTCTTCTTGAGATTCTAGACAAATGTTTGGAAAAAGGGGTGCTGTTTTACCTTTGCGGAAATAGCGGAGAAGTAATTCGAATGATTCCTCCTTTAACGATTACAAAAGAAGAAATTGATGCCGGGCTTCGCGTGTTAGACGAAGCATTGACAGAAATCACAAGTCTTCACGTGATTTAAAGCTTTTAGGAAGCTCTTTGTTTCAATGAAAGATAGATTGACCCATAATAAGGAGGAATCTGTTATGAACAGACTGGATATGACGGTTATGTTTGTCTATTTTGGCGTATTGGTTGTAGCTGGTATCATTGGCTCGTTAAAAGCAAAGTCATCAGAAGATTTTATTTTAGCCGGGCGAAACTTAGGGATGTTCATGTATTTAGGATGTTTGTCTGCCGTTATTCTAGGAGGAGCGTCAACGATTGGAACGGCTCAGCTTGGCTACGAGCACGGGCTGTCTGGCATTTGGTTCGTGACGATGATTGGACTTGGAATCATTACGCTTGGCACGATTTTCATTAAGCGAATTTCGTCGTTGAAAGTGACCACTATCAGTGAGCTGCTAGGAAAAAGATATAACGCTCAAGCGCAAATTATCAGCGCGGTTGTTGCCGCTATTTATACACTCATGGTATCAGTCACTCAAGTGATTGGAATGGGAACGATCATTCATGCGCTGCTTGGCTGGAACATGACGGCATCAATGTTAATTGGCGGTTCGATTGTTTTGTTCTATACGATTTTAGGCGGAATGTGGAGCGTAACGGTCACTGATATTATTCAGTTTGTTGTGATGACGGTGGCGATTTTTGGATTTATGCTTCCAATGAGCGTATCAGAAGCAGGGGGTCTCAAAGCGCTTACCGGAGATTTGCCATCATCTTATTTTGATTTTTCATCGATTGGATACGGTCAAATCTTTCAGTATTTCCTTCTGTATACGCTTGGTATGGCAGTATCTCAAGATATTTGGCAGCGGGTATTTACGGCGCGAACAGAAAAAATTGCCCGAAACGGCTCCATTTTTGCAGGCGTGTACAGCATTGCCTACGCGATTGCCGGAAGTGTAATTGGAATGTGTGCATATTTGCTGCTGCCAAACGCAGAAAGCAGTCAAAGCATTTTTGCGACGCTTGCGATTCAAATTCTGCCTCAAGGGTTATTAGGTCTCGTGCTGGCAGGCGTTTGTTCGGCGCTGATGTCAACTGCTTCAGGAACGCTGCTTGCGTCTTCTACGCTGATTAGTAACGATATCATTAAAAAAGTGTGGCTTAAAAATATTTCGGAGAAAAACTATTTAATTTTAACGCGTGTAAATACGCTTATTGTCGGCGTGCTTGCTATTATTTTTGCTCTTTGGATTCAAGACGTGCTTGTTGCTCTCGACGTTGCGTATGCCATTTTATCAGGAGCGATTTTTGTTCCGTTTGTTGTGTCGCTGTTTTGGAAAGACATTCATCCAAAAGCAGGAGTTTCAGCGATTGTTGTCAGTACGCTAGTAGTACTTGGCGGTCTATTAATTGAAGGACTTTCTTCTACTACTCCAATTCTATACGGAATTTCAAGCAGCATTATTATAATGGCTGGATTTGCGGTTATGGCTCGAAACAAAGAACTGTCTGATCAAGAAAAGGTTCAAGAAGATATGTGAATAAGGGGGTAAAAAGCTTCTCATAGTAAAGTGAGAAGCTTTTTAGCATTTTGTATGCATAAGTATAGACAACAAACGGCAAGGAGGAGTACACTAGACGCTCAGATTATAGAGATAAGGAGATTGTTACATGAAAAGCAGAACGTCCGTAATGGTTAGTATTGTGCTGGCAATGCTAGTGGCTTCGCTTGATTCAACGATAATGAATACGACGATGCCCGTTATTGCAAAAGAGCTTGGAAGATTTGATTTGTACGCGTGGTCGTTTGCTTCGTACATGATTGCAAGTACGATTTTATCTCCGGTAGCGGGTAGATTATCGGATTTATTTGGGCGCAAAAAAGTATTTGGGTTTGGAATTATTGCTTTTTTAATTGGTTCTATGCTTTGCGGCGTGGCGAATACGATGATTCAGCTTGTTCTTTTCCGTGCGGTTCAAGGAATAGGAGCCGGGTTTATGGTGGCCTTTCCCGCTATTATTGCCGGAGACTTATTTCCAGTTGAGAAGCGAGGGAAAATTCAGGCGCTCTTTACAACAATGTGGGGATTATCAGCTGTGTTGGCTCCGCTTTTAGGCGCTTTTTTTGTGGATTATTTAACGTGGAGATGGATTTTCTTTATTAATTTACCGGTATGTATCGTCTCGTTGCTAGCGTTAATGCCGTATCAAGAAAGCTATGAGCCGAAAAGAGCAAAAGTCGATTACATCGGTGCCATTTTGTTTGGAGCGGGCGTTACGTCGCTGCTGCTCGTTACGGTAGTGGAACAGAATCGAGTTGTGTATGCAGTAGCGGGACTTATTTTATTAGTGATTTTTTATCTCCATGAACGAAAACATGCTTCTCCGATTGTACCGCTGTCCATGTTCCAAAACAAAACGCTGTCATGGATTAATATCAATGCATTTATTGGGACAGTGGCTTTATTCGGAACGTCAAGCTACATTCCATTATTTTTACAGCGAGTAGCGCATCTGTCACTGTTTATGAGCGGAGTTGCGCTGTTAGGAACAGCGGTCGGATGGATGTCTGTATCTGTGCCTGCAGGTAAATGGATTTTAAAACACGGCTACAGAAAGCTGTTGTTAATTGGAAATGTGCTGCTGGTTGGCTCAGGAACACTTCTGATGATGCTAAATGCAAGTCACGGTTTCTTTTACGTGTTTTGCGTCATGATTGTACAAGGACTATCGTTTGGTCTGCTTTCTACGGTTGGAGTCATTGGTGTACAGCAATTAGTAGGCGGACATGAAAGAGGTATTTCAACATCATTTTTTATGTTTTGCAGAAACATGGGAACAGCAATCGGCGTTACCATTATGGGTGCTTTGCTGACTTCAGGCGGAAGCTTTATGGCGGGCATTCATCACTTGTTTTTATTTGGCTTTGCAGGAAGCATCGTGGCGTTATTAACGTCTTTAAAAATTCAAAACGATACGGAAGCAAAGCACAGTCGAGCTGCTAGTTGAGGGAATTTATGCTAAATATGTTTATTTCATAAAAAAACGGGAAAAGACCAAATAAGGTCATAGAATTGCCTGAGAAATCGTAGGCATATTCTTCTTCTTCTTTCACTTACTACATGTGGGACGCCGGGTATCGGCGTCTTTTTTTTGTGCTGTAAAAGAGCTGTTTATATAATCAAACGCATATACATAAATGATTTTGTTCAAATAATGGGACTTTTTTCAAAAATAAGTCTTTAAATGGTAAGTAACATTAGGTATAATTTAATGGTTATTTAGCATATTTTAGAAATGTTTGACTGAGTTTGTACGAAAAAGTGAAAGGGGATATTTCATGTCATGGCTCACCAAATGGTCGTTTAAAAACAAAGCGGCTATTACCATTATGTCTATTTTAATTTTAGCTTTAGGAGTCATTAGTTATTTTACACTTCCGATGGAGTTCCTGCCGACTGCTGATCAGCCTCAGGTGTCCGTAGTGGTTATGGGGCAAGGAACGGATGCAGACTCCATGGAAAAACAAGTGACGTCACCGATTGAAGAAGCGGTAGCCGGTGTTAAAGGAAAAAGCAACGTGTATTCGACGACGGGAGACGGCTATTCCAAAATCGATCTTTTATTTGAATCCAAAACGGATATGAAAGAAGCAAAAACAAACGTCCAAGAAGCGCTGTCTTCGGTTCAGCTTCCAGCCAGCGTATCAAAGCCTAATGTTATTCAATTAAATACCTCTATGATTCCCATCGCAGATATTTCACTCACATTTAAAGAAGGATTAACAAGAGACAATCTGGATCTTGCAGAGAAAAAACTGATTCCTAAATATAAAGACATTAAAGGCATTGCGAGTGTCCAAACGTACGGAACAGCGGATTCCTATGTGTCTATTAAAGTTGACAATAAAAAATTGTCACAAAAGAACGTGACGATTGATAAAGTCATCAGCGTGTTAGAAGGGAAAAACACGTCGCTTGCAGTTGGAGAAAAAGTCATTAATAACAAGTCGAGCAACATCAATGTAACAGGTAAAATTGACAGCTTGGATAAAGTGAAAAAGCTGCCGGTTGCACCGAATGTAACGCTAGGCGACCTTGCAAAAGTAGAGGTCAAAAAGCCTGAAGGCATCGTGACGCATATTAACGGAAAAGATGCACTTTTACTTATTGTGACAAAAGACAGCCACTCAAACGCCGTTAGCATTACAAAAGAAGTAAAAAAACTGTCTCAGCAAATTAACAAAGACTATAACAATGTGAATGCTTCTGTATTTTTTGCAACAGGGGACAGCGTACAAAACTCTGTTCATTCAATGATGAAAGAAGTGTTGCTCGGCGCACTTTTTGCGACCGTTGTCATCATGCTGTTTTTACGCAGCGTTCGCTCTACGTTTATCACAATTGTATCCATTCCATTATCGCTTTGCTTTACGCTGTTCTTACTGTCTAAATCAGGCGTCACGCTCAATATTTTAACGCTTGGAGGAGTAGCGGTAGCAATTGGTAGGTTGGTAGATGATAGCATTGTTGTCATTGAAAACATCTTCCGGAAAATGCAAAAAGAAGAGTTTTCGCTTAGTTTAATTATTGATGCCACAAAAGAAGTAGGCTCTGCTATTACTGCTTCTACGTTAACGACAGTAGCTGTATTTTTACCAATCGGTCTCGTAAACGGAGGACTTCAGGACTTTATGCTTCCGTTTGCTCTAACGCTGACGTATTCGCTGCTTTCTTCATTGATTGTGGCACTTACGGTTGTACCGTTAATGAGCGCGGGATTATTAAAAAATGAAAAACTTCGCAAGCACAAGCAGCCGGTTCGTTTCACAAAGGTTATTACGTGGTCGCTTAATCATAAATGGGTTGTGCTGCTGCTTTCGTTGCTTTTATTTGTCGGATCTATTGGCGCGTACACGATGATGCCTAAAGGAGCGGTGGATAACTCTTCATCTGACTTTGTAGGCACGACATTAAGCTATCCAAATAATACGCCAATTAAAACCGTAGAAGAAAAATCACTGCAGCTTGAACGCTATATTTTAGCGCAAAAAGAAGTAAAAGAAGTATACATGCAGCTTGGTAATACGGATGAAGGAGCCAAGTGGGGAGACGTTGGTTCGCCTACTGAAGCTACGTATACGATTATCGTAAAAGACAGTGGAAATACGGATTCGCTGATGAAACGAATCCAAAATCAAAAGAAGCTCTATGACGGAGGCGATCTTAGCGTCAGTGCTGCTTCACTCATGGGAGCGTCCACTACTTCCATTACCGTTGATGTGATTGGAAACGACATGAACAAGTTAGAAAAAACAGCAAGCAGCATTAAGAAAGAAATCAGCGATATAAAAGGAGTAGACAAAGTTTCTACGAACCAAGACGAAAAGAAAACGATTTACTCTTTAGACGTAGATCCAACAAAAGCGAATACGCAGCAAGTAGCGCAGCAGCTTGGCGTTATGCTGAACAAAACGCCGATTGGAGCGGTAGATTTAGAAGGCAAGCAAGCAAACGTACTTCTTGAATCTGTCTTAAATCCAACATCACCAAAAGAGTTAAAAGATATTTCTATTATGACAGAGACAGGACCGTCACCTGTTTCAAAAGTGGCTTCACTAACGCAAGCTGAAAAGCCAACCAATCAGTTTCACAAAAATGGAGACCCGTATATTCAAGTAACAGCAGATGTCAATCCAGAAAAGCTTTCAGAGATTAATAAAGACATTCAAACAACCATTTTTGGAAACGGTAAGAGTAAAGGACTGTCGATTTCAAAAGATGTTGACGTTGTAATTGGAGGAGCAAGCACGCAGCAAGGAGAAGACTTCTCTGACTTGTTTATTACGATGCTTGTGTCGATTGGTATTGTGTTTTTAATTATGGTGATTACGTTTAAAACAATCCGCACGCCGTTTGCGATTTTATTCTCGCTTCCGCTTGCAGCGATTGGTGCCGTTTTAGGGTTATTAATCAGCCGCATTCCAGTAGACGTAACGGCTTTACTTGGAGCACTGATGCTGATTGGTATCGTTGTAACCAACGCCATTGTACTATTAGACCGCGTGAAGCAAAATGAAAAGAAAATGATTATGCGCGATGCCATTGTTGAAGCAGCCGCTACGCGTATGCGTCCAATTGTCATGACGTCTGCTGCTACGATTTGTGCGATGCTGCCGCTTTTATTTAAACAAAGCGAAAGCGGAAGCCTCGTTTCTCAAAGTCTAGCAGTCGTTGTAATCGGAGGATTGGCCGTTGCGACTCTTCTTACGCTCGTAGTTATTCCGGTTGTATATGAACTGCTTCATTTCAGAAAATCGAAAAAGCAAAGAATACAGCAAAAACAGCAGAAAGACGTCACTCCGCTATAATGTTTAAAAGAGGCTAGGGCATAAGTATGTTAGGTGAAGGAAGATCCGAACGATGAATTGAGATTCTTGAGAGAGAATCCAACGCGTTCGGATTTTTTTATTGGCAGAGTGAACGTAGGTTTCATGTCTGTAGCTGGAATTGATTTGGTTACGTCCCAGCCTCTTTTTATGAAACCTTTTGGCTAGGAAAACGTATAGTTAGACAAAGAGATGGAGGGATACTATGCTTAAAATAAAAGAGCGATGTTGCGTTTGTCAAAAAGAAATTCAGCCGAATGAAGAAGTATGGATGCGGATGAAGTATCCAAGTAAAAGAGGCATGACCGAAATTAAAGCTTTTCTACATCAAGAAGCGCAGTTTGTATGCATGGACTGCTTTGAAAAAACAAAAAAATGAGTCAAATGCAACTGTTCTCTTTTCAAAATATTGACATATTATATTTTATAGTTTAGTATTTAGATAATTATCTAAATACTTAAATATGATGGAGATGAACTTCAAGTGAATGAAACGTTTAAAGCCTTAGCGGATCCTACTCGCAGAAAGATTTTAGAGCTGCTAAAAGAGCGGGATTTAACCGCAGGAGAAATTTCCGAGTATTTTAATATGACCAAACCAAGCATCTCAAATCATTTAAAAATCTTGAAGCAAGCGGACCTCGTTCAAGATGAAAAAAGAGGGCAGTTTGTGATTTATTCGTTAAATACAACCGTTTTTCAAGATTTAATCGGCTGGTTTTTCAGCTTTCAGAAAGGAGAGAATTAAATGAAAAAGCACGTATTTCCTTTAGGCATTACCCTTCTAACATTGGTTGCATGGCTCATTGCACTGCCACACCTACCAGCTACGATGCCCATTCACTGGGGAGCAAATGGAGAAGCAGACGGATTTGCCACGAAGATCAATGCAATGATCTTAACAGTAGGAATCATGGTATTTATTTATTTTGTCATCGCATTTGTTCCGCGAATTGATCCGCGTAAAGAAAATTATAAGTACTTTTCAAAAACGTATAACATCCTGTTAAACGCTGTACTGCTATTATTCTTTTTTGTAAATATGAGCACTATTTTACAGGGGCTGGGCTATAACGTGCCGATGTCGTACATTGCTCCGATTATGGCTGGACTCGTTTTTATCATTATCGGAAACTACTTGCAGCGCGTGCGCTCGAACTATTTTATGGGGATTCGTACACCGTGGACGCTAAGCAATGAAACCGTATGGAAAAAGACGCATCGGTTATCTGGAAAGATCTTTTTTATCGGCGGACTGCTAATTCTTATTAGCGCTTTTTTACCTGATGGATATAAGTCCATTATCATGTGGGGTAGTATTGTTCTGTGCGTGGCGGTTCCTTATCTGTATTCGTACGTGGCGTATAAAAAAGAAATGAATATGTAAGCATACCAAAAAATCCGGTGAAGATACCGGATTTTTTTATGGATAACATATCAGCCGTAACGCCACGGTTCGTGTCACGCCGGCTGATGAGAATAAATACAGCATAAAGTATGAAACGCGTTTCAGGTCAAGAGCTGCTATGAAAAAACTTACACTTGCTTACGATCGCTTGCTTCAGGCGGCTTTTCAATCCAGCCGTTTTTAATCATCACTTCGCTGCAGCGCCCCGCTACTTTTAAGTCTCGTAAAATACACGCTTCACAGTGCCCGACAATATCAAGCCTCATGCTGGTGGTCATTGCCGTTGCGTAGTAAGTAATGGCTACTTTAAACATTGCGCCTGCATGAAACGTCATCAGCTTTTCTGAAAAAGGCGCGTGCGTAGACGTTGTGATTTCATTATCCAAAAGCGGAGGAGTATGGAGGTTTTCTTCGTGCATAATGGAAGAATAAAGCTCAATATGCTTGTGGGCTACATCAAGACCGGTCTCCATTACTTTCTTCACATCTTTTCGTTTGCTCACTTGTTTAAAGGCAATCAAAAGCGCTTTGGTTGCCATGCTTTTGCGTAAGTTAAAATAAATATTACCGGCTTCATTTGCGTTTAAAAGACGCTGCTTTCCGACAAAATCAAGAGCGTAAGACAAATCTGTGATCGGCTCTTGTTTTTTAGGATTTAAAAAATAAGGAGCAGGCACATAAAGATTTTTTGCTAAAAGCAAATCGAGCGACCGATTGTAGATTTCCATCGCATCTAAATTACATTGATGATAATAATCTCGAATATCTCGCCGAACCGAAACGCTAAATGAAATGCCATACCCTGACAAGCCGTGAATCGTCATGTCATGAAGATACTTCAGCCAAAACGAGTCTGTAAAAAGCGGAGGTGCGTGCAAGTCCACATCTTCATCTGTAAATCCATTCGGCAGCGGAAAATGTTCGGCCTGAAAAATGGCAGTCAGTATCTCAATATGTCTTTCAGATAACTTTAGCGAAAAAGCAAACAGCGACCGAATCTCGGCATCCCTCACCGTTGCAAGAACGTGTTTTGCGACACAAATCGCCAGCGTATCCTGATGGTACTGCGCGCATAGACTCGTTATTTCAGTTGAAGTCAAACGCTTGCTTTCTGCATTCAATGAGCTTTCCTCCTATCTATAAAAATGGTACGTATCTACGAAAAACAGATAAGTATAGTGTGGACAAGGTTGTGTTAAATTATTCCATTGATAAATTGGAATCAAAATAGAAAAAAGACCTGCATGGTAAAGAGCAGATCTCTATGTAAAGCGTTTATTTTTTATTGAATGCTTTTTCAATTTCAGGGTAGGTAATGCCGTATTTTTTAGAGACGGTAACTAAACTCATAATTTCTTCTTCAGTAGGCGGTCCTACTTGCGGCAGAGGAGCACTTTCTGGAACGGAAATACCAAGTTCTTTAACGAATGAATCAAAGCCTGCAGGAGAAGCAGTAAGGATAAATTCCGTTTCTTCTGGTCCGGTCACAAAGCGATGCTGAATACCTCGAGGAGCAAAAACATAATCGCCCGCTTTTGCTTCAATTATTTCTTCTCCTACGTAAAAAATCATCGATCCGCGCTTTACGTAAAACGTTTCGTCTTCATGTTCGTGAAGGTGAAGCGGGGGACCTTGGTTTGCTGGTTTCACTACGTGCGCCACGGCGTAAGCTCCGTTTGTATCTTCACCTGATACAAGAAGCGTTACTTTTTCATCAAGAAAATGAAATGTGTTTTGATCGTGTGGTGTACGGTGAAAAGCGTTTGTTAGCTGATTATGAGTTGCGGTCATCCTTTTATCTCCTTAAAAAACATATTTTGAGATTATTGTATACTAATATGGACGTTTTGTGTGCAAAATAATAGTTAAAAAGAATTATTTATTTACATTTATTATCTTTTAATAGTTCTATTGTTGTTGGTTGTGGATTTTCCATAGAATTCCCTTTATCTATTTTCCAAAACTAACCAATATGCTAACATAAAGGTAGAATTTCTAAATGGATAAGTGATGGATAAAATGTAAAAGGAGAGTTTAGATGAAGTTATTTAAAGATGCGTCTAAACGAGAGCATCAAAATTGGAATAAAGCTGTGTCGGCAGGTTTTTATATACTTTTATTGCTGCTGTTTGTGAACGTAACAATGTATACCTATAAAGGTGCCGAGTTAGTGTCGTCATCTTCTATGTTTTGGACAGGGATCATCGTGACGTTTGGCTATCAGTTCATTTTAAATAGAAAAAGTGAGGAAAAATGAATAAACAGCCTTGGCACCGTTCAGAAAAATTCCTGCTGCTGCTGTGCTTTTTTGCGCCACCCATTGGTTATGTGGCGGTGGTGATGAATAAGAAAAAGCTAAGCAGAGAACAGTGGCTGAGTAACTTAACGGTAGCGACTATTATCATGTCCATATGGCTGCTGAAGTTTTTACCGCATCAGTGGGGAACAATTATTTTACTAACGGGAGTCGGAATTTACTGGTATCACCGAATTTTGAAGAAGTTTAAGAAGTAGGGGCAGGGATAAAGAAAGTTAAATTTTCCCCCTTTGATATTTTGATAAAAGAAGTTAAAATATTATAGTAATACAAATTTGTTCTACCCATGTAAATAAAAGTATGTATTTAATATGTTTTATGATTAGTTAAGAATAGAGCCAACCAAAGCGGTTGGTTTTTTGTATGAGTTCATTCTTTTTTTGTGGAAATTGAAGAATAGTATCCGATGTAAAGCTAGAGCATACAGGCGAGTTTTAAACTGTCGGATCAGTTCTTTAAACAGGAGGCCATCACTAGTGTCGATAAAGAAAAAGTTATCCGTATTCTTTACTTTGCTGGTATTGTGTATTCTACTAGCAAATAACACCTTGCACTACATTCGATCAAAAAATAGATTAATAGAGTTTAACCAAAAGGAAATTACGCTGGTAACAGAAGAAATTGCGTACGAAGTCGAAAATTCCAAAAATAGTGCTTCCTATATGGAAGATCGAATGGCACAGGAATTACGAACGGCTTCAATTGCGATTCAACAGTCTTTGCCTGCTGATTATCATGACATCAGCAACGACCAGTTAAAACAACTGGCTAAAAAACTGATGGTATCTCACATTACATTATTAGCTCCTGTAGGAGACGATATTATAGGCGTAAAATCTTCTGATCCTAAGGAAATCAATATGTCTACTAAAGAGTGGGGCTATTGGTATACATCTTTCCAGCAGCTTCTTTCACAGCAGCCGGTTACTACCAAAAAAGGATTTGCTTTATCTCACTTTTGGAGCGGGCCGATTGAAATAGCTTCCAGCAACCCTAATCACATTGACAAATGGGGGTATTATTACGACGGGTCTACTAATTATATTATTAACCCTTATTTTCGTGATAAGCATGTGCTGGATTTTGAAAGGAAATTTGGTCCTACGAACGTAATGAACCGCTTTACTGAAAATCTTGACGGCGTTCTTGAACTGACCGTTTTTAATCCTAAAAATTTCGGAAGAAAAAATCAAAACGTATATTTAAACGGCAATAAATATATTAAAATAAAAGATCAGCCGATTTGGTACGGAACATACACGTATCGAAATACTAAACGTGACGAACAGTTTATTCAAAAGGCCTTAAAAACGGGAAAATCACAAAGCTATACTGCTGTCATTAACCATAAAAAAGTATTAAAAACATTGGTGCCGATTAAAGAAAAAAACTCTCCAGCTTACGTAATAGGCGTAGTGTATGACTACGGACTTATTGAAAAAGAGCTGCAGCAAGAATTAATCAAACATTTACTGCTGTCTCTTCCATTCATTCTTCTTGTTCTTATTATCAGCTTTGTCTTCTCTACATCGATTACGCGGCCAATTAAACATATTATGGAGCACGTAAATCAAATCGCCAAAGGCAATTTCGGCAAGGTGCTGAATACAAGAAGAAAAGATGAGCTGGGAGGACTTGTGGCCAATATCAACCACCTTTCTCACTTTTTAAAAACATATGTGGACGATTTAAAGAAAAGTCAGGAAGAAAGTGAGTATCATGCGTACCACGACTTTTTGACAGGATTGCCGAACAGAAGATATTTTAAAGAAGAATTAAACAGGCGCTTAATTGAGTCGAAGGAAAAGTCTATTCGTCACGTAGCCGTGTTATTTATGGATATAGACCGGTTTAAAGATATTAATGACACGCTAGGGCATTCAAAAGGCGATCAGCTTATACAGCTCATAGCTAACCGCATTAAAGAATGTCTGCCTCCTGCTAACAGCTTTCTTACAAGGCAAGGAGGAGACGAGTTTGTCATTTTATTCAGTGACTTTACGCCGCAAGAAGTTGAGCGTATCACCGAGAAGATCATTGCGTATGTCCAACAGCCCTGCTACATTGACAATGATGAAGTTTTCGTCAGTATCAGCAGCGGGCTAAGCTTTTATCCGGAACACTCTACGAATTTGGACACGCTTATTACGTATGCAGATGTCGCCATGTATGCTTCAAAAAGACAAGGCGGCAATAAAGTAAGTATTTATCACGATTCGTTAAATCAAAAACAAGCTGAAAAGGTTCACATCGAAACGCGCTTGCGAAAAGCAATTCAAAAAGGTGACATTGACGTTTACTATCAGCCGAAAATAGAAGCGAAGCGCAATGTAATCACCGGCGTAGAAGCATTAGTTCGCTGGAATGACGCAGAGCTTGGGTTTGTTTCTCCGGAAGTATTTATCCCTATAGCAGAAGAAGCTGGTTTGATTCAGTCTCTATGGGAAGTTGTCATGAAGAAAGCTTGTTCTCAAGTCAGCAAATGGAACAAGAACCGAAACGAAAAAATGACGCTAGCGGTTAATTTTTCTCCGCGGCAATTTCAAGATCCGATTGTGTTGGTTAATGAAATACAGCAATTTCTTTCGCTCCATAGATTTGATCCCGCATGGTTTGAAATGGAAATTACGGAAAGTACATTGCTTATGAACGCGGAAGAAACGATTAAAGCTTTACATCTGCTAAAGAAATATGGTATATCAATTTCTATCGATGATTTTGGAACCGGATATTCTTCGTTGAGCTATTTAAAAAAATTACCAATCGATTGTTTGAAAATCGACCGGTCTTTTATCCAGGATATTCAAGAAGATTACAGCAACAGCGAAATTGCGCAGGCGATTATCAGCTTATCTCAAAGCTTAAAGCTGCAGGTAATCGCAGAAGGTGTGGAAGAAGAGTATCAAAAAGCGTTTTTAATGGAAAATGGCTGTGATCATATGCAGGGATACTTGTTTAGCAAGCCTCTTGCTGCAACAGATTTTGAAGCAGCGTTTTTAAATAGCTGAAGCAAAACCATCATTTGAAAATAAATTTACTAAGAAAAGGGAAGAGGACATAAAAAGATGGCACTTAGTACACAAAATTTAATTGCTCAAAAATTTTTAGAAACAGTAGGAACAAATTCAACTGAAATAGATAAAAAAATAGGTCAAGCTGACACATTTATGAATGCAGTGAAGGAACTGATCGATTTATGCGGAGATAATCCGGAAAGAGACGGCCTTGAAGAGACGCCGTACCGCGTGTTAAAGGCATTTTTGGAATACACGGAAGGCTACCGAGAAGATCCGAAAGCTCATTTAGAAAAAACATTCGATGTGAATCACAACGAACTGGTGTTGATAAGAGATATCGAGTTTCATTCAATGTGTGAACATCACTTTGCGCCCTTCTTTGGCGTTGCTCACGTTGGGTATATACCGGATAAAAAAATTACAGGTTTATCTAAAATCGCTCGTACGGTAGAAGGGTATGCAAAAAGATTTCAAGTTCAAGAACGTCTAACAAATGAAATTGCAGATGCAATCGAAGAGGTGTTAGAGCCTAAAGGAGTTATGGTAGTTATTGAAGCAAAGCATATGTGCATGTGCGGAAGAGGAATTAAAAAATCTTCAGCTTCTACAGCCACTTCATCCGTTCGAGGAACGTTTATGGAAAAACCAGAGGTTCGAGGAGAATTTTTATCTCTTTTACAGCGACAAATGTAAAGAAACAACAAGCCATATAAGCTGAGAAGCAGAAGCGAGGTGAGCTGTATGCAACACGTTGACGTACTGATTATTGGCGGAGGGCCCGCTGGCATCTCTGCTGCCGTGTGGTGTAAAAGGCTAGGCGTTGAGTGCTTGCTTCTTGAAGAGCAGGCACAGCTAGGCGGACAGCTGTTTACGATTTACAATGAGATTATTGATTATCCCGGAATACAAGCGGAAAATGGAATTGAGATGCAGCGTAAAATGGTTCAGCATTTTATCGATATGGACTGTTTATATGAAGCGAATACAAAAGTAATTTCCATTGATGAACGTTCTAAAACAGTAAAAGTAAAGCAGCAAGAAACGGAAAAGGAAATTGGCTATACGTATCTTATTTTAGCAACGGGCTCTAGTCAGCGAAAGCTGGGAGTGCCGGGTGAACAGCAAATGATTGACCGAGGAGAAGTATACTCTGCTTCAGCAGACGGAGAACGGCTAAAAGGTAAAAGGGTTGCTCTCATTGGCGGAGGAGACCGGGCTTTTGAAGGAGCACATCTTTTAGCATCACAAGCAAAACAAGTATATTTGATTCATCGTTCTACGCATTTTAAAGCAAGAGAGCAATACGTTGAAAAAGTGCTTTCCGACCCCGGTGTTAAAGTGATGACGGATACCGAAGTGAAGGCTATCCACGGAAAGCATCACGTCACATCGATCGATTTAAAAAGTAAAAACAGTGAATGTAAGAACCTATCAGTAGACGCAGTGCTGATTAGACTAGGCGTAGCGCCCAATGTTGAACTTATTAAAGAAAAAGTCACCACTACAAAAAGCGGGCTCATCGTCATTAATGAAGTGCATCAAAGCAGCAACCCAGCTATTTATGCCATTGGAGATGCGTGCACGACTCCCTTGTTTTCTAGTATCAGCTCTTCAGCCGGCCAAGGAGCGATTGTAGCCAAGCATGTATCGAGTCTTGTGAAAAAGTCATAATCTAAAAAAGCATCTATCAAATCGATAGATGCTTTTTTACGTAACATAGTAGAAAAAACATAGCAGAAGTACGTTTACAGGCAGACAAATCGTTTGGAAAAAAGCAATGTAGTTTTGAGGCGCAGCGCTGATTCTTTTTACTAGAATATACTCGGTGATGAAATTAAAAAGAACAATGATAGAAGCGACTGTTATATACGCCCAGACGTTCTGCTGAAACAAACGAGTAAAAAGAGGCGAGAAAAGAAGTAAAAAAGCAGCGGTTTGAAGAGAACCTCTAGAAAATAAATCATGTTTTTTAGCACTTTGCGTCACGCTATCCCTCCTTTATATGTGTTATTTTACCAAATAACACAGCCTTAAAAAATGCCTTTGGCTATCTTTCCTGATATGTTCCTCATTTGGGGAAAATAAGGTAAAATATATGTCAAATATAGCTTATAATAATATAAAAGAAATAGATAAAAGGAGGCAGCATGAGACCTTGCCAGATAAAAACACGGAGAAGGAGCAGTCGATCATGATCATGAAACATCTTGATCGTTTGAACACGCAGCTTTTAAAAGAATACAGTGAAGGTATTTTTTTTATCAACTGTGAAGGGGATATCATGTTTAGCAACGAAGCAGCCTTCAAGCTAACAGGAAACGAGCATAAACAAAAAAGCCAGCAGCTGACAGCTCTTATACATAAATCGAAACAACAGCAGGCCCAAGAGCTTTTTCAACGTGCTTTAAAAGGGGGAAAAGTTCATTTTTCAACGACAATCAATCATAAAACAAAAAAAGAACTTCATTTATATATTACGCTCATTCCTATTATCGTAAATGAGCAAGTAGCAGGAGTCTATGCCGTGTGCCGAGATGATTCAAAAGAGCAAGAGCGCTCTAATCACATTTCTAAATTAGAAACGCATTTAAAAATGGAGCAAAAGCTTGCGAATGTAGGAAGCTGGTATTACGACGTAGGGGAAGATAAAAGCTATTGGTCACCTCAGCTGTATAATATTTGCGGATTAAACCCTAATCAGTTCTTTACTCCTTCTTTAAAAGAAGTTCTTCAATTTATCAGCGGCTGTGATCAAAAAAGGTTAGAAAAAGCAGTTATGGAGGCACTTTCAACAGGAGAAAGCTATAACATTGAATACACGCTGATGCGGCCAAACGGTGAAGAACGTACGGTGTTTGAGCAAGCGGATGCACTAGTAGATGAGCAAGGAAACGTCATACAGCTGATTGGCGTAGTTCATGATATTACCGAATAAAAAGTGGTTACGAATGAATTAAAGCAAAAAGAACAGCAGTTTCAAACGATTTATAACAATTTGGATGCCGGAATATGGTCCGTTGATGTGCAGCGCAATAAAATGATTGTATGTTCAAACGGTGTTAGCAACATTTACGGAGAAGATGCGATTAAATTTTTAGAAGATAGAGATCTGTGGGAAAGCTTTATTCACCCTGAAGATAAACCAGCTGTGGCAAAAGCCCAGCATCAGCTGCAAAAAGGAAAAACGATTCGTCAGCAGTATCGGATCTACACAAAAAAGGGTGAGATGAAATGGGTAAAAGGTCGATGCATTCCAACACTTGATGAGAACGGTAAGCTGGTACGCATAGACGGCATTGTTGAAGATATCACTGCAGAAAAAAAGTACATGGATCAAGTTGAATATCTTGCGACTCATGATCATGTGACAAACTTGCCAAATCGAAGAAAGTTTGAAAAGAAATTAAAAAATTTCATTCGGCAAATGAAAAAAGAAAGAGATTCATTAGCGGTCTTTTATCTAGGACTGAATCGTTTCAAACATATTAATGATACATTAGGCCACGACGTAGGCGATCGCCTGCTGCAGCGTATCGCCAATCGGTTAAAAAAGTGCGTTACGCCAGATGTGATGCTAGCTAGAGTAGGAGAAGACGAGCTTGCGATTTGTTTTTTATCTCTTGCACATATGAATGAATGTCAAAAGCTAGCCGCTGCTCTTTTTCAAGAAATCGAAAAAGAAATTACGATTGACGACTTTTCTCTTTATGTCACAGCCAGTATCGGAATCAGCATCTACCCGCATGACGGTGAAGATGTGAAAACCTTATTGACGAATGCCAACCTTGCTATGCGCCGTGCCAAAGAAATCGGGCGAAGCGACTGGCAGCTGTATTCTCCGTTAATGGACAGCGAGACGTATAAAAGCTATCATCTGGAAAAAGGACTGCGCAACGCACTTCTTCAAAATGAGTTCTTTATTGAATATCAGCCAAAGGTTCATACAAACAGCAGAGAGATTGATAGCATCGAAGCGTTAATTCGCTGGAATCATCCAGAATGGGGACGCGTATCACCGGAAGACTTTATCCCATTAGCGGAAGAAACTCATTTAATTATTGAACTCGGCGACTGGGTGATCGAGAACGTCTGCAAGCAGCTGCAGCAGTGGAAGAATCAAGGATTACAAACCGTGCCCGTTTCGATTAACGTCTCGTCTAAACATTTGCTGAAACGCGGATTTGTAGAGCACGTTCAACAAACGTTAGCTCATTACAATATCGACCCTTCATTCATTGAATTTGAAGTGACAGAAAGCTCCATTATTCAGTATGAAGAACACGTAAAAAAAGTGATGGACGAATTAAAGAAAAGTGGCGTAACGTTTGCATTAGATGATTTTGGCACCGGCTTTTCTTCGTTATCACATTTAAAAGACTTCGAATTTAACACGTTAAAAATCGATAAAACATTTATTCAACACGCGACCGATAAAGGAAAGCAGCAGGCGATTACAAAAAGCATTTTATATTTAGCTCATGCTCTTAACATGAAAGTGATTGCAGAAGGCGTTGAAACAAAAGAACAGCTTGCCTTTTTACAAAAACATGAATGTTCCTTTATTCAAGGCTATATCGTCAGCCAGCCGGCTGCTCCTCAAAAAATTGCCGAATATTTAAAGAAACGATTTCTATAAAAAAAGTGATGTCTCGACAGAGACATCACTTTTTTACGCTTGAATAGGTTTTCGAAGCGTCCAAATTTGGTAAAACATATAAAGAGACTGATAGATGGTCAAATACGTCAGTAAGATCCAGCCGTTCATTAAGTACGGGTAAATGGCTTGCTGTACGGAAGTAGATAGCGTTGTACACTATCAAAACAGGCTTTGGAAGTTTGCTGAGAAGGAAAGCTTTTGTTGAGAAGATGATATCTGAGCAATTAATAGCATTAATATGCTAGGATCAAATAAATAAAATCACATGACAGAAAAGAGTCTCCATTATGGAGACTCTTTAAAAATGCCAATTAACGTAACAGTTGAAGTACGTTTTGCGGCTGTTGGTTAGCTTGACCTAACATAGCTTGAGATGCTTGAGATAGAATTGAATTCTTTGTTTGTTCCATCATCTCTTTCGCCATGTCCACATCACGAATACGTGACTCAGATGCTGTTAGGTTTTCTGATTGGTTATTTAAGTTGTTGATAGTGTGTTCTAAACGATTTTGTAAAGCTCCCAAGTTGGAGCGTTGAGTAGAAACAGTATTAATAGCATCACCAATTGTAGTAATAGCAGCTTTAGCGCCCTCGCGAGTGCTCACGTCAACGTTATTAATTTCTAAACCTGTGGTACTCATATCGTTAATAGAAAGACCAACTTCTTGGTCAGCGTTAGCTCCGATTTGGAATTTAGTTTCGTCCGCAAGTACAGTGATTTTCTTTCCATCAGTCTCATTGCCTGTAATAGCGTACCCTGCATTAGTTTTCATAGTAATTCCTAAATCTGAAAAGTTAAGAGTTTGAGCACCGTCCTTTAGAGACAAAGTTTGTTCTTTGGAGTCATCTGCTCCTGTTAAGGTAATAGTTTTGGCTGTAGCATCAACACTAATTGCATATTCCTGAGCAGTAGATCCAGAAGTTGTAATGCTAGATACTCCTTTTACAAATGCGGTAGTATTTGTTGTATTCGTATCAATTTTAGAACCTAATGTACCATTTAAAAGTTTTTTTCCATTAAACTGTGTAGTATCAGAGATACGGTCTATTTCATCCTTTAAAGCTGTAATTTCGGAGCTGATTGCCTCTCTATCTACATCATTTTGATTCGTATCATTAGAACTTTGGACAGCAAGTTCACGCATACGCTGAAGAATATCAGTTGTTTCGCTTAGAGCGCCTTCAGCAGTCTGAATCAACGAAACTCCATCTTGTGCATTACGCCCAGCTTGATCCAACCCGCGAATTTGTCCACGCATCTTCTCAGAAATTGCAAGACCCGCTGCATCATCAGCCGCGTTGTTAATACGCTGACCTGAAGATAATTTCTCCATAGACTTTGCTTGAGCGTTGTTAGCTGTGTTGTACTGACGGTACGTGTTTAAAGCTGTAATGTTGTGATTAATTCTCATTTTCCTTACCTCCGTATAATGATTTTACTTCTTGGCTTACATCCTTGTATGCAAGAAGTGTCTCGCCCTTGGACGAGATAAAAGTAATTGAACATATCGAGAAAATACGTTCATACTATATATCGACTGGGAGGTAAGGTTGTTTATAGCTTTTATTGATTTATTTAATGAAAACTTTGTACTTATATAAAAAGAAAAACCAGCTCTTTTTATGAACTGGTTTTTAGTATTAGTATTAATGAGTAGCTCCGCCTGAAACTAAAATGTCATCTTCAGTTACAATTGTAGTTTTTACGATGGAACGAAGCCCCTCCACAATCAAATCCAACGACATACTCGCTTTCCCTGGATGATTCACGGCTTGTTCAGGAAGGTAAGGAATATGAACAAATCCCCCTTTAATACAACAGTTTTGAATCATGTTCATGAGCCCGTAAAACACGTGGTTACAGACAAACGTTCCAGCGGTTTGAGAGACGCTGCTTGGAATACCTGCTTGGCGCAGATTTTCGACAGCGGCTTTAATTGGCAGTGTCGAAAAATATGCGGCAGGTCCGTTTTGGATAATAGGACGGTCAATAGGCTGCTGTCCGATGTTGTCAGGAATTCGTGCATCGTCTACATTAATGGCAACGCGTTCCATCGTAATTCCTTCTCGGCCGCCTGCTTGTCCAACGCAAATAACGATAGAAGGGCTGATTTCTTCTATATACGTATGAAGCTTTGCGATTGATTCACCAAAAACAGTGGGAAGAGGCTTAGCAACAATGTGATAGTTTTCAACAGCTACGCCGTCCAAAGCTTTTACAGCTTCTAAAGACGGGTTAATGCTTTCACCTTCAAATGGTTCAAAGCCAGTTAGCAATACAGTTGTCATTCTACTAGTCTCCTTTAAAAGTGATATACAAGGTAGTACATTAATAGCGTATTTACTACAAACACGGATAAAGCAATCGGTACTTGCGCTTTAATCACGGCGTTTTTGTCTTTTAATTCAAGCAGCATAGCAGGTACGATGTTAAAGTTGGCTGCCATTGGCGTAAGAAGTGTTCCGCAGTAGCCAGCAAACATGCCGAGTGCTGCCATAATCGCTGGATTACCTCCGTGCATATGTACAATCAGCGGAAGTCCAATACCTCCAGTAATAACGGCAAACGCAGCAAAGGCATTTCCCATGACGATCGTAAATAGCAGCATTCCCAAGCAGTAAGCAAGCACAGCCACAAACGCATAGTTAGTCGGCAGTATATCGCTTACAATATCTGATACTACTGTTCCAACCCCTGATTTTGAAAAGATACCGCCAAGAGCTGCCAGCATTTGCGGTAAAATAACGGCCCAGCCGACGGCTTGAAGCAAGCGGCTTCCTTCTTTAACAGGCACGTCCATTTTTGCTTTGGTAACGCCCATTGAAGCGATAAACGCAATGACAGCTGCGATTGCTAGTGAAATTAATGTAACTTTTTCTGGATCAATTAAAGCCCAGTTTCCAAACTTAATTTTGCCAAAGAGAAGAGTACCGATAATCGTAAAAATAGGAATAAGTAAAGCCGGTAAAAAGATTTTATTTTTTAATCGCTTCGCGTGAGCCACTCGTTCTTCAGCAGGTGTTTCCGCTTCATTGGATTTGGTTACGCGGTTAAATGAAGCAAGCAGCACCATAATAATGACTAAACATCCTACATAAAAAGGCGAAATGACGTTGCCAAATAAAAACGTAATAGAAAACAGCGCCCAGAATAGAGAAGATCCTAAACGGTTAGGATGGTTGTGATCGCGTGCGATTCGAATCGCGATAAAAGCAACAATAATACCGAGTAAGTAGTAAATCGTATCAAGCGTCAGGATGCTTTTCATTTAACTCGCCTCCGTCTTTGAAGCTGAGGTTGGTTTATGCTTCGTCATTTTTTTATGAATACGTCGGTCTAACTGATGGAAACGAATGGCACTGATCAGCAGCGCTGCGATGGCTGTTGGAATACCCCAAAGCGCCATATCCCAGACGTCAACGTGAATACCTACAGAGTCAAAAAATCCTTTCATTAAAAGAATTCCACCCGTTGCGATAAAGATATCTTCACCAAAAAACCAGCCCGTATTTTCAGCTGCTGCTGCGTGAGCGCGAATATCTTCTTTGACTTTAGGCGGAAGCTCTCCGTATTTGGCACGAGCTGCACCTTCAGACATGGGTGCTACTAAAGGCCGCACGGATTGGGCGTGTCCTCCAATATTTAAGCCGACTGCAGCTGAGATTTCTCGAATAAAAAGATATATAAGTAAAACATTTCCAGAAGAAGCGTTTTTGGCTTTTTTAATCAGCACTTCCGCTTGTTCCTTTAACCCGTATTTTTCTAACACGCCAAAAATAGGAAGAGTAAGTAAAATAGCCATAGACATATAGCGGTTATCTACAAAGAACTGACCAAACATCGTAATCACTTCATGCAGTGACAAGCCTGATACAAGGCCCGTCACGATGCCTGCAACAGTAACCACAAGCAGCGTGTTTAAACGAAATAAAAAGCCCACTGCCACTAGCAAAACCCCAATTAATTTCAACATAAAAAATCCCCCTCCAGTATGTATAGACCGTGCTGCAAAGTCACCTCCATTGCTTTTCTAAAAAAACAAAGATGTTTTGAGTATAAACAATTCTGAAAATTAAAACAAGATAGTTAAGGCATAAAATAGTTTTGTTGATGAAATAAAAAATAAGTAGACGTTTGTTCGTTTATTAATTAAATTAACGTTCGTTAAAGTATGTTTGATTGTATTTTTATAAATACTTTATCCCCTCTAATAAGTTTAATCCTCTAAGAAAATATTATTAAGATTGAAGCTATTAATAGCTTTTCACAATTTAGTATACAAATTATATACATAAATGTTTCTGATCTTTAGGGCGTAAAGTACGGGAGTAAGCATTAAAGTATTAACTGCTATTCCGTTCTTTTTGAAAAGGATATGCACTTTCTCAGTAGCTCGTTGCTTAAAAATAATATGTACTATTTAAAAATAATAATAATTTTTAAAAGTTATATTGTAATAAAATACATATTAATATAAAATATTCTATGTAAAATATGAACTAAGTCTCATTTTATTGGAATTTTTAATTGTTTTAATGAGTATAATGTATTGTTTTTGGAATCTGTGTAATTGAGTGTTTAGAATCAAATAAGAGTAAAAATATTCTCTTCTGTAGGTAAAAACATTTATTGAAATGTTCTTATAAAAAAATAAAAGGTGGGAAATGAATGGATTATATTCGAGGTATTGCCTTAGCAAGTGGTGAAGAGGTTATTAGGCAATATGAAGCAACATACTTAGAAAACCCCAAAACGGAAGGTTATTTAGTAGCTACTAATCGCAGGCTTATTTTTTGTGGAGAAGCAAAAAGTATCTCTGGTTCTAGCATGATTGTAAAGGACGTTCAAATTGACCATGTTACTGGGATTCATGCTTTCATGGGAGCAGGAAGAAACTTCTCAAAGATTATCTTAATCATTGTTTTGACGATTTTATTTTTAATGTTAGGTAAATTTGCATCTATTTTTTGGGCGGGACTATTAATACCAGGGTTTATTGTTTATAAATTAATTACAAATCCTTTTAAAAGTAGTGTGCTAAGTATGGTTGTAATGGCTGATAGTCAAACCCCCAGCTCGATAAACATTACCGCTTCTGGTTCAAGTGGTGGTTTTATAGCTTCCTTGTTTAGTAAACAAGGATTTGATGGAAGCCATGCGATGTTATCGGTTGCCGCGGCTCCAGGTAACGATACAGTTGTAATGATTAAAGAGTTAGGTGCTTTAGTCTTAGACATTCAGGCACAGGGCGAGCACGCAAAAGAAAAGTGGTTGAAATTAAACGCTTCGAATAAAAAACAAACTCGTCAGCATAAAGCTCCAGCTTTAAAATGCTTAAATTGTAACGCTACATATGGAGAAAATGAAAAATTCTGTGGGAAATGTGGAACAAGCCTTCAAACACAGTCTCAAACAGCTGCTGATATAGATACTCAAAACTTTAAAGAAGAGGATTTTTTTAGTAGATGAGTTACTTACGAAACGATGTGTTGGAAGGGCAACAGCTCTCTTTTTTACAATCTGGTGAGATAAAAAGGTGGGGCGATGCTAGCTATGGTATTAAAGGAAAGAACATTAGAAGCACAGAAGAAATTATCGACAACGGAATTGCACTTGATGAAAAAATTTTGCAAAGGCATTTGCTTTGTTTAGGATCTATTGGTAGTGGTAAGTCTGTTACACTTTTTCATATAATTGATGCCATTCGTAAAGGAGCAACTGAAAACGATGTGTTTGTCTTTTTCGACGCTAAAGGCGATTATTTGGAAGAGTTTTATAGAGACGGTGATTACGTAATTTCCAACCACTCGATTCCTCCAAGTGGTGCTGTAACGTGGAATGTCTATCAAGATATTCTGGCAACTCCGCAGAATAAAAGAGACGAAACGATTAAAGAAATTGCCACTGCTTTATTCAGAGAAGATATAGAAAAAAGCGGGAATCCTGTTTTTTCAACAGGTGCTAGAGATTTGTTCGCCGCTATACTTAGTGCACAGAGTCGGGAAATGGAGACGGAAGGTACTGAGTGGGACCATGAGAAATTGGTAAGCTGGCTGCAAAAGGCAACTGATAAAACTATCCGCATCTTATTACAAAAACATGCTGATTTAAAGTGGGTTCGGAACTATATGCGTGAAGATCGTAGTGAGAGCTCTAAGCAAAGCTTCTTTCAGCATTTGTATCAAAATATTTTTAGCATATTTTCAGGGGAGTTTGCTAAGAAAGGGCAGTTTTCTATTAAAGATGCTGTTAAGAAAAAGGGCGGAAAAGCTATTTTCTTAGAATACGATTTAGCTAGCGGTAGCATATTAAGTCCTGTTTATACTTTACTATTAGACTTGATTATGAAAGACGTTCTAGGAAGAAGTTCTTCAACAGGAAACATCTATTTTATATTAGATGAATTCCCTCTTATTCCTAGACTGAACTACATGGATAATGCTTTGAATTTTGGTCGTTCTTTAGGTGTAAAAGTCATAGCAGGTATTCAAAATGTAGGTCAAGTTTATCATGTCTATGGACCTGAATTAGGTGAAAGTATTATTAGTGGATTTGGAACGATGTTTGCTTTTCGCTTATTTGATGAACCAAGCAGAACAATCGTGCAAAATAGGCACGGGCGCAATAAAAAGATTGTAAGTATTGGCTCTTCAAATGCAGCAAGAGGAGTTCAGGACACAATAATTGAAGGAAATGTAATTGAAGATTGGGATTTAACAAGCCTTAGAATTGGAGAGTGTATTGTATCTCCGTTTAATGGAGAACCTTTTTTATTCTATCCAATCAACTATTAAATTGTGCGAAGCCAAATGTGGATATTCTCCCATTTGGCTTATTTTTTCAATAGATTTGAAAAGGAGAGGAAACGAATGAAAGATTATCAAAATTTGAATATATTAGCATGCGGCCGAAATTTAGGAAAAATAGAAATAGAAAACAAATCTGTTATTTTAGTGGGGACTACAGATAGAGTTGAACCTTTTAACGTTAAACAATACAAAGTATGGGAAAGCCTGTTAAATAAGAAAGATATGAATGAATGGCTTGAGCAGTTAACTTCTTATACAGAAGCCGAAATAGAAGAAGGAATAGAATACTTGACTGAAAAAGGTCTAGCTTTAATAAAAGAAGATGTAGATTCTCCAAATAATTTTCTTGTATCTAGAAATGGTGTAGGTATAGGAGTAGATCAAGGACGTTGGCAAATTAAAGCTCCAAATAAAGAGAAGCGAGTAGAATTAACAAAGCAACAATATTTAGTTTGGATTTCAGCCACAGGAATCACTACTATTACTGAAGTTATTTCTAATATTTGTGATTTGCTTGATTGCAATCAAAAAGAAGCAGAATCTCTATTTTGGGAATGCGCCGAATTATTTTTGAAAATAAGATTATGGATAATTGAGCATTGTGAAGAAGAAGTAAGTTTTACATATAAAAAGAAAAAAATAGATACACAAATTAAAGATAAAACAATTTTTTTACCTGTGGGACAGACGGTTGGTTATATTAAAGGAAATTCTTTTCTTAATGATGGATTCTACATTTCGATGGGAGGTCAATATATTGATGTATCGGCAGCTGAATATCTGATATGGATTTCATTAAAAGAATCTTTAATCAGTGTAAAACAGTTGAGTAAAGCTATGGAGGTAAGTAGAAAGGTATTGAAAAAGGAAATTTTACCTTCATTAATAGAGAAAAACTTACTTATTGAATACATGGAAGATGGATTATTCGCTGAGCTTGTACCGTTAAAAAGAGGCATAGTGACAAGTACTAAGGAAGAGAACGTAACCTTTACTACATGCGCACTAGATGATCGAGTTACTTTGCCTAAAGCTTGTCATATCGTCTGGAATATGATGAACCCCTTTTCTACATATGAAGATTTAGTACGAGAGCTTGTGAAATCAGATCAAATCCCTTTAACTGAAGCTAAAATTTTAATAAAAGATGCTCTACTCCCTCTATTGCAAAATGATTTAGTTGAATTTCAAATGATTAAGAGGGATAGGTAACCTAAAATGTTTGGAGAAAAGTTTTTAAAGATAAATTTTGACAGTAAACTATCGAAAAGTATTTTTTGGGCAGCTGGAGCAGTTGGAGGAGCAGTAAGTGGAGGGAATCTAGGGGTAGCTATTGCGATTGCTGGGATACCAGAAGCGGGCAAAAAGTTTCAAGAAGATATAAAGAGATATGAACCAACAAATTTCAAAGATTTTTTAGGAAAGTCATTGCAAAACATGTCGGTAGGTAGTTGGTTGACTGAAATGAAAAGCGTTGGTCAATTGACGTTGGATGAAACTAAGAAAGCTGTTTTTGGAGAAATTATAGAAGGATTGGACGGGGAATTAGGTAAAACAATAAACGAAGCTATAGAAGATCTAGAATTAATAGATATTTTAGCTGAAGAAGAAGTGCCAGAAGAGGAAGAAGCTGAAAACGAAAACGAAGAAGATGAAGAAGAGGACGAAGAGGACGAAGAAGAAGACGAGGACGAAGAGGACGAAGAAGACGAAGACGAAGAGGACGAAGAAGACGAAGACGAAGAGGACGAAGACGAAGAAGACGAAGAAGACGAAGAAGACGAAGACGAAGAGGACGACCAAGACGAAGACGAGGACGACGACGACGAAGACGACGAAGAGGACGAAGAAGAAGACGAAGAGGACGAGGACGAAGAAGAAGAAGAAGAAGAAGAAGAAGAGGACGAAGACGACGAAGAGGACGAAGAAGACGAAGAAGACGAAGAAGAGGACGAAGACGACGAAGAAGAAGACGAAGACGAAGAGGACGAAGAAGACGAAGAAGACGACGAAGACGAAGAGGACGACGAAGAAGACGAAGAAGACGAAGAGGACGAAGAGGACGACGAAGAAGACGAAGAAGACGAAGAAGACGAAGAGGACGAAGACGACGAAGAGGACGAGGACGAAGAAGACGAAGAAGAAGACGAAGACGACGAAGAGGACGAGGACGAAGAAGACGAAGAAGAAGACGAAGACGACGAAGAGGACGAGGACGAAGAAGAAGAAGAAGAAGAAGAGGAAGAGAGAGAGAGAGAGAGAGAGAGAGAGAGAGAGAGAGAGAGAGAGAGAGAGAGAGAGAGAGAGAGAGAGAGAGAGAGAGAGAGAGAGAGAGAGAGAGAGAGAGAGAGAGAGAGAGAGAGAGAGAGAGAGAGAGAGAGAGAGAGAGAGAGAGAGAGAGAGAGAGAGAGAGAGA
>NZ_JYOO01000035.1 GCF_000956595.1 Priestia aryabhattai B8W22
AATAAGAGCGTTTTTTTATTAATTATTAATCAAACTGCAAAAAGAAGAAATTAAAGTATGTTCTAAATAAAATATACAAATAAAAAACATAGCATCTAAGAGAATTCCTTAAACCATACACATTATCTTTGTATTGTGAACCTTGGCTTTTTTACTACTGCTACTCGTCTTTTACTATGTGTAAGCAACACGCCGCTTAACGTAATGATACTTCCAACAATGGAAGCTGCGCTCGGGATATCTTTTAAAAGCAGCCACGCTAAAAAAAAGGACAGCGCAGGAGTTAAGTAAAGAGAAATGGCAGCCTCAGCAGAACCTATACGCGATGTTAGATAAGCGAGTATCATATACGGAATAACGGTTGGGAATAATCCTAAATATATCACGCTTATCGCTGATCTGACAGAGATATGCGCAAGCTCTATTTCTAACCCTGGTAAAAAAACAAGCATAGAAATGGCAGCTCCCCAGATACTGTACGTTACAAAAGAAAGAAAACCATACTTTTTTAATAAATTTTTTTGACATACCATATAGATGCTCTCTGCAAGGGCAGCTAGTAGAATCAGTAAGATTCCATTAACCGAGTGTACAAAATTCTCTTTGCTAAAAGTTAAAAGTGCAATACCTGCAAAGCTTACTGCAGATCCAATCCATTTTCTTTTTCCGAACGCTTCATGAAAAAAGAAAATAGCTAAAAACGCGGAAAAAATAGGAGTCGTCGAGACCAGTAAACTCGCAATACCCGCACTTACCGTTTTTTCTCCAATGTTTAATGCCGTGTGATAGACGGTAAAACCTAAAAAACCGAGCGCTAAAAGAAGTGGAATATCTTTTATATCAGGCAATCGCATGCGTTTGGCTATTGCAATAACTAACAGCACTACAGAAGCAATACTTAATCGAACAAAAGCGAGGTGCTGAGGAGAAAACGATTCCAATCCTATTTGAATAACTGGAAATGCTGAAGCCCATAAGCTAATCATCAGTATATGTAAAAATACAAAACTAAACGTTAATTTCATGCTTATTCATCTCCATTTTTTATTTTGAACCCAACCAGTTTCCATCGTTGTTCCTATATTAATAAACATTTGATAAAATGTCTTCAACCAGTTTAAAAGCAATTAACCCAACCACTTTAAAAATAGGAGTAGACATATGAATCAAAACAACAGTTCTATTTATCCAAAATACAAGCAAATTATTGATTTTATGAAGGGGAAAATTGCCCGTGGAGAATGGCCGATTGGAAGTAAAATTCCCAGCCAGCGAAAGCTTGCAGCTTTGTTCGACGTTAATCGAAGTACGGTCATTACGGCATTAGAGGAATTAACAGCGGACGGTTTAATTGAAGGTAAGATAGGAAAAGGAACAATCGTTGTAAATAATACGTGGACACTTTTGGCTACGAATCCGCCCAATTGGAATGTTCATGTGAAATCAGGTATGCATCGGCCGAGTCAAGCCATGGTACAAGATATTAATGAATCCGAATTTAACTCAAACCTTATTCAATTAAGCAAAGGAGAGCTTTCACCTGACATATTTCCTAAAAACAAAATGAAATACGCCGTAGAAAAAGTAGCAGAAAATATGGAGGTTCTGGGATACGAAGAACCTAAGGGTTATTTTCCTTTACGAAAAGAGTTAAGTACGTATATGAAAACAATAGGGATTGAATCTTCTCCAGATTCTATTTTAATTGTTTCCGGCGCTCTTCAAGCTCTTCAGCTTATTTCAATTGGACTGCTGCAAAAGAACTCTTCCGTTTTGTTAGAAAAACCTTCTTATCTATACTCCTTACATGTATTTCAATCAGCCGGAATGAAACTCAAAGGTCTTGCTATGGATGAGGAAGGAATAAAAGTAACAGCTATAAAACGCGCCGATCCTCAAGAAGGGCAAGCTATTTTATATACAAATCCGTGTTTCCATAACCCAACGGGAACATTAATGTCACAAAATAGGCGTCACGATTTGTTGAAAGAGTGTGAGGAACATCAGCTTCCTATTATTGAAGATGATTTATATCGTGAATTATGGCTAAATGAACCTCCTCCGTTGCCATTAAAGGCTTTAGATAAAAATGGACACGTGTTATATGTTAGCAGTCTTTCTAAAACATTAAGCCCGGGATTACGTATCGGATGGATAGTCGGCCCAGAACCAGTCATTGAGCGTTTGGCGGATATTAAAATGCAAACAGATTATGGATCGAGCTCATTATCTCAAAGAGTAGCAGCAGAATGGTTTGAAAATGGCTTATATCAACAGCATATGGAAACTGTACGAACCAACTTGCGAACGAGAAGAAAAGTGATGCTGAATGCTTTGGAAACATACGCAGGAGATGTAGCAACATGGACGAATCCTGAAGGAGGCTTTTTTATATGGGTGCATATTCAACCTTCTATTTCAATGAAATCTTTATACTCTCGTGCTTTAAAAAGAGGGATATTGCTTAATTCTGGAAGTATCTATGCACAAGAAACCGGCAGTTACCTTCGGCTTTCTTACGCCTATGCCTCTTTACCAGATATCGATAGATGCATTAAAATTCTATCTGAACTGATTCAGGAATTGCAAGTATAGTAAAAAAAGGAGTAGTGGATTACCCACTATTCCCTTTTATTTGTATCAAACTCTTCTTCTTATAAAAAACTCCAAGTAACAACTGAGTATATATTACCGTCTATAAATACGTGTTATTTTCTATGGCAAAAATAAGTTAAGAAGACTTTTAATTTACTTTCTGTACGTTTTACATGTAAGTCGTGAATGGTTTTAACTACGTAATCATTATCAAACATTTCCAACACCTCAATTATTGTTAAGTTTCCTGTTTTTTATAGTTTATGAAATAATCAGACGCATATCATCCGCCATCAGCTGTAACTTTACAGTTCATCTTTTACAACTAAAGGCTGAAACGTACGCTCATGATTGAACGCACGAATAACAGGATATGCAAAAAAATGAAAAGTGTGCACGCTTTGTTTAAAAAAAGGCTATATCTACTAAAAAAAAGAAAATTGTCACACACATTTATGAATATGTATCTACTAAGTAAGAAGACTTTTTTAGTTGGTGGGATTGAAGGTGAAAAAGATGGATGAATTATTTAAAGATCTTGATGTGTACAGAACGCAAGAAGAAATGAAGCAGTACTTTGAACACACGCAGCAAATGATTCATCAAAACAAAGAGTATATAAAATTAGCCCGGCTTAAAAAAGGGCGTTTCAAAAAGTTTTTTGAAGAGTTTTATCCGCTTTATTGCTTCAGCCAATCTTCTTATTGTCCGAGAAATTCAAAATTGAAGCTTATTATTGGAAGTCAAGGATACGACGGATTAATTCTTCAGCCGGATGGTACCGAAAAACGAATTGAAATTACTTCTTACAAAGATGGGAAACTGGAATTTGAAGATGCACAGAGGGTCAATTCAGGAAATTTTGCTCTACCCCGTACCCAGACGGAAGGTTCTGTGGAAGAGTATATAGAAAAAGTGCTAGAAAACATCCAAAAAAAGAGCAAAAAAGATTACAGTGGCGCATCCATTTTATTTGTTGTACACACGTTTCATTATTTTGAAGCCTACGGAAAAAGTTCATCTGCTTTTATTCGTACCTTAAAAAAAGAAATGAAGAATACTGATTTTCGAGCGGATGAAATTTATTTATTGGAATTAAATCAGCCTGAAAGTGTAAGTGTTAAGCAAAACATTCATTTCATTAAATAAGAAGACACGCTGTAGATGTTGAGGCGTGTCTTTTTTTCTGATCATAGAACTCTCTTAATACAGATGGATAATTTTGAAAATTACAACAATTAAGTGCTATAATTCAAGTATGAATATGCATTCAGAGGAGGAAAACCAATGGATTTAGCTTATAGAGAGAAAGCGTACGAATATGCCAAAAGATTCGAATCTAGCTATGACGATTATGATGAACGCTATAAGGTGCACAATAATCCGACGGTGTGGCGATTTATGCCGCTGTCTGATTTTCAAGATTTACTAGAAACCAATGCACTTTTTTTCGCAAAACCTGATGCATTTTCGGACCCCCTTGAAGGATGCTCTTCAATGTGGAACATAGAAGAGTTAAGAAAAAAAGGCGAACGTCATAACCGTACCTCTAGAACCTATATAAGAAAAATCCATGAATTTTCTGCTGTTTCATCCTGGCATATCAATGATTATGAAGCCGCTGGAATGTGGGATCTATATTTAAAGGGGCATGATGGCGTAGCTATTAAAACCACCTATGAAAATTTATTGTGCAGTATTAAAGATTTACGCTATAAAATCTTCTCTGGCAAAGTGCAGTACATAGACTTCCAAAAAGAAATGATCAGTCATTCTGTATATGACACATTATTTTACAAGCGCAAATCCTATCAGCATGAAAATGAATTGAGGCTTATTATTGTAGCAAGTCGTATACACGCTTGGAAGCTGCAAAAGCTATTCGAAATTCAAGGTATTTCCGCAAATCAATGGCAAAAACGAATGGATATCCTTGAAAAAAGATCGTATGAGTTTTCTCACGAGCATGGCAACCTCCTTACATGTAATTTACATCAGCTTATCAATGAAATTTACGTATCACCAAGAAGCGCTCAAAGCTGTGTAGATGAAGTAAAAGCCCTTGCTAAAAAACACGGGCTCGCTTATAAAAAGGTCACTCAGTCCGACTTGTATAGGGACTATATTTATTAAATGTTTATGCTATTTGAAAACAGGTAAATCAGTAGTAAAAGATGTTTTAAGGAGGAATACGATCATGCCTTACAATTCATTAAAAGAACTGCCGGATGGAGTAAGAGATAATCTTCCTCATCACGCTCAGGAAATTTATAAAGAAGCATTTAATTCAGCAAGTGATGAATACAAAGAAGAAGCTACCGCTCACAAAGTTGCTTGGAACGCGGTGAAAACAAAGTACAAAAAAGAGGATAATGACAACTGGGTAAAAAAAGAGTGATAAAAGAGCCTAACTATAAAGAGTTTGTTATTATTTTTCAAAAAATCTCCCAATTAGGTTTCAACTATTTTTCCGGGGGTATACATTCTATGTAAGGCCAATACAGGAAAGGAGAGACTGTACACATGCATTGTTTTACAGCGACTTCAAGAAACGTATTGAGCACCTTGGAAGGAAGATTTGTTTTGATTACAAAAGGCACATTGGTAAACAATCGTTATACTAAGTGCTAGGCTGTCTAATTAAGACAGAATACTCGACTATTCAAACATAACATTCAATATAAAAAAGAAGATGCGCTTATCACGCATCTTCTTTTTTTGTTGACTCTATTTTCCCTTCCTTTTTGTACTTCGTCTTATTTTTACGCATAAAGTAATAAAAAGGAGGGGGTTATGCTGTTTGATTATGAACAGGCGTTAACGATTCGCCGAAAAGATGCTACTCAAAAGACTGCAGCGACTAATGCTGAGACTTATAAAAACATAGACTGGGAACAAGTGAAATCAGAACAAAATTTTGCGGATTGCCAAGCTCTTGTACGCGTACCTTTTCCTCTGATTTTCAAAAAAAATCAGCTGTATCCTGTATGGGATTTAAGAAAGTACGCTTTTTTATTTCAACAATCTACACCTGCTACCGTTCACCCTAAACTGTGGGAACAAGGAAAATTAAATGTACAAGCCGGCCTATATCAAGTAACTGAAAACATCTTTCAAGTAAGAGGCTTTGATATGGCTAATATTACATTTGTTAAAGGAAAAATGGGATGGATTGTTATTGATTGCTTGACGTCAAAAGAAACGGCAGAAGAAGCGCTTAAACTAGTAAACCAGCACTGCGGGAAGCGTCCTGTTAGAGCCGTTATCTTCTCACATTCACATATAGACCATTACGGTGGAGTTCTAGGGATATTACCTGACTCAACACAAAATAAAACTAGTAAAGTTTATGCTCCTGCTGGGTTTATGGACGCGGTTATCGATGAAAACGTCACGGCGGCAACAGCAATGACACGAAGAAGTCAATACATGTACGGTATTCGACTGCGACGAGATGAAAAAGGCTTAATTGACAACGGCATCGGAAAAGAAATTTCATTTGGAACAATCACGCTTATTAAAGGAATAAAAGAAATTTGTCCTTCCGAACATCATCCTTATGTAAGTAAGAGAATTGACGGCCTCTCATTTCAGTTTCAGCTTACGCCAGGGACGGAGGCGCCTGCTGAAATGAACATCTATATTCCTAGTGAAAAGTCTCTGTGTATTGCAGAAAACTGTACGGCCACTCAGCACAACCTCTATACGCTCAGAGGAGCAAAAGTAAGAGACGCAGCAGCATGGGCAAGATACTTGCAGCAAGCAATCGATTTATTTGGCCAAGAACTAACAACTGTATTTGGGGTACATAATTGGCCAAGGTTCGGAAACGAGTCGTGTATTACCTATATCGAAAATCAACGAGATGTTTATCAATATATTCATGATCAAACATTAAGACTGATGAATCAAGGTTATACCATCGACCACGTCGGCCGAATGATGAAGCTACCGGAAACTCTATCTCGCGAGTGGTATACAAACGGCTTTTATGGAACGGTTAATCATAATGCAAAAGCGGTTTATCAGCGCTATATGGGCTGGTATAACAGCAATCCTGTAGATTTAAATAAATTGTTTCCTGAAGAATCAGCTAAGAAATATGTAGAGTATATGGGCGGAGCGGACAACGTTGTCAAAAAAGCACGGCGCTGTTTTCAACAAGGCGACTATCAATGGGTAGCTGAAGTGACCAAACAAGTTATTTACGCTGATCCTCACCATGTAAAGGCAAAACTTTTATGTGCAGACGCGCTTGAACAATTAGGGTATATAGCTGAATCTGGTCCATGGCGAAATGAGTATTTAACAGGAGCAAAAGAACTTCGTTTAGGTAATATACCGCTGCCGGCCAACATTATTACAAAAGAAGTATGGGATACACTTCCTTTAAAAAATATTTTAGAACTATTTAGCATTCGCGTAGATGGATTAAAGGCAGGTGCATGCAACTATCGTATATTGTTTGTGATACCAGATCGTAATGAAGTAGCTCTCACAGAACTTAAGTATGGAATTTTTAGGTATCTTGGAGATACGCGAAAGAAAGCTGAAGTGACGGTAACGATGTGGCAAGATACCTTATATCGACTCACAACTACAAATGATCACTCTTATAGCTCGGTCATATTTGTTCAAGGAGATAAATCAAAATGGGATTTCTTTTTGTCTAGTCAGGATTCTATCGATCCAAACTTTAATATTGTAACACCTGTTTCTAAAAAATAGAGTACCTGATTACAGCTCAGAAAGCACATCGTTGACTTTTTGTTCAAAGCAGCTGTCGCATGTGAAGATTTCTTTTTCTTGAAAAGATGTTAGCCTTTCTCCGCAAATGGAACAGCATTCTATACAGTGATTGCTTCGTTCTTGTTCTTTTCTTTCATGTAACATAGCACTTTCCTCCTTTGCAGTATAAATAGTTTGTCTTATTTCTTTAAGTATATACTAATATCAGCCTATGCAGGGAATATAAAGCTTGCTAATGCAGATTATTTATAATATAAAAGCGTTGGAAAACAGCGGAAATTGGCACAGGAATTGCATGTTAAATCGTTGAGAAAATTCAATGATTAAATATGGGGTGAACAGAATGTCCATTACAAAAACAGCTAGTGAATTAAAAAAAGAACAGCAGCAAGAACAGGAATCACTTAATTTATTTTTATCTACTCAAACGGTTATTCAAGAAGCGCTTCAAAAGCTGGGCTATGGTGAAGAAGTATACCATTTATTGAAAGAACCGCTGCGTATGATGACGGTTCGCATTCCGGTTAAAATGGATAACGGATCGGTAAAAGTCTTCACCGGCTACCGCTCTCAGCATAATGATGCTGTCGGGCCTACTAAAGGAGGCGTACGCTTTCATCCTGAAGTAAATGAAGAAGAAGTGAAGGCATTATCCATTTGGATGAGTTTAAAATGCGGGATTGTCGACCTTCCGTACGGCGGCGGTAAAGGCGGAATTGTATGTGACCCAAGAAACATGTCTTTTGGTGAGCTAGAACGACTCAGCCGCGGCTATGTAAGAGCCATCAGTCAAATAGTTGGGCCTACTAAAGATATTCCTGCACCGGATGTCTATACAAATTCTCAAATCATGGCGTGGATGATGGATGAATATAGCCGACTGCGTGAGTTCGATTCTCCTGGTTTTATTACCGGAAAACCTATCGTACTCGGAGGATCTCAAGGACGCGAAACTGCAACGGCTAAAGGAGTAACCATTTGTATAGAAGAAGCTGTTAAAAAGAAAAACCTTAACTTGCAAGAAGCTCGGATTATTATTCAAGGCTTCGGAAATGCCGGCAGTTTTCTTGCTAAGTTCATGCATGATGCAGGAGCAAAAGTAATTGGCATTTCAGATGCATACGGAGCTCTTTATGATCCGCTTGGTCTTGATATTGATTATCTGCTTGATCGACGCGATAGTTTTGGTACTGTAACGAATTTATTTACCAATGTGATCACAAACGAGGAACTATTAGAAAAAGAATGTGATATTTTAGTACCCGCAGCCATTTCGAATCAAATTACGGTTCGTAACGCTCATCGCATTAAGGCTTCTATTGTAGTAGAAGCAGCGAACGGACCGACTACACTTGAAGCCACCCGCATTTTAGATGAAAAAGGCGTGCTTTTAGTGCCAGATATTTTAGCAAGTGCTGGAGGCGTAACGGTTTCATACTTCGAATGGGTGCAAAATAATCAAGGCTACTACTGGTCTGAAGAAGAAGTAGCTTGCAAATTACGCAAGGTAATGGTGGATTCATTTGAAACGGTCTATCAAATCTCTCAAGAAAATGACGTAGATATGAGACTAGCCGCTTACATGGCAGGAATCAAAAAATCGGCTGAAGCTTCTCGTTTCCGCGGCTGGGTATAAGATAAAAAAACGATTTGGAATATAGAGTCCAAATCGTTTTTTATTTGCCTGAACTGCCAAATAATTAAAAGAAAACCTGCTAAAAAAACAAACACGCTTAAAAAATTGGCATATTTATTTATCGCAACTCGGATGATAGCAAAATATTTGACAGTGAGAATGATTTTCAATTATTCTATATATAAGATATATACATACCTATACTAATAAATTGAATGTAGAAAAGGAGAAAGAAAGCATGAGCGTATTAGATATTATTAAAGCCAGAAGAACGATTGGGGCTATGCAAGACAAAGACGTATCAGAAGATGCTATTAACCTTATGTTAGAAGCCGGCACGTGGGCTCCTAACCATAAAAAGACAGAGCCTTGGAAATTTCGAGTGATTACAGGGGATTCACGCGTTCGTTTAGGAGACGAAATGGAACGTATTATGAAACAAAAAACGGCTCACTTAAGTGAAGAAGAAGCGTTGAAAAAAACAACAAAAGCTAAAAAAGGCCCGCTTCGTGCTCCTGTCATTATTGCTGTAGCAGTCAGTCCTTCAGGAAAAGTGCCTGAAATTGAAGAAATCTCTGCCGTAGCGGCAGGCATACAAAATATGCTATTAGTAGCGGAAGAACAAAGTTTGGCTACAATTTGGAGAACCGGTGAAATTGTCTATCAGACAGAACTGAATGACTTTTTATCTCTAGAAGACGGCGATAAGCTCTTAGGATTAATTTACGTAGGGCATCCTAATAAAGAAGCTTCATCAAAACGTATTCCATATCAAGATAAAACGATTTGGTATCGTTAAAAGGTTATTTCTGTGTTTCTCTAAATAAGAGGCAGCAGCTTATAAGTTGAGCTGCTGCCTCTTATTGTTTTTAAGAAGTGGCAGAAGGAAACTTAAAGTGAATATCAAATGATTATTTTACAATAAAATCCATACGTATGATTCAAATTGAATAGTAGAAAAGATAATGCTTATGAACCGATAAAGCAGCTCGTAACATCTTATTCTCCCGAGTGACTAGCCTGTATCTCTGTCGTCGTAATTTAAACATAGCCTCTGCTTTTTTTCTTCAACATTATAGTATAACTCCTTAATATATGGAACGGAATCATAGTTCAATTCTATCTCAATGTGTGCAGGTGAATAACCTCTCTCTAGAAATGAACTTACCGTCCTTCTCCTAACTTTTTTCACCTTCTTAAAATCCTTCTAGATAACCTTCACGCCTAGCTGTATAATGTGTTTGCTTGATCCTGTATAAACCTGCCCTTTACTGGCTGTATGCTTTGCGTTGACTGCTTTTTCAAATATAATGTATAGTAAAAATATACTATATACTCCAAGGTGATTCCAATGAGATTTTTGATTGAGTATAAGGATTTTAAGACGAAAGAAGAAACTAACTTTTCTTTGCAATTATTAGATACTTTTTTAAATGAACATTTAATAGGAGAGTTTCATGGAAGCACATTTGAGTGCATGTTGATCCGTTTTATAAATAATCCTAGCTCTAAGAAGAAGTACAAATTACGTGTTCTCTATGAAGATATAGCCGAAATTGAGTTGCCGGGAAATTTTATCAATAACAAAACTCTTAATGTAGAGGATTTCTTAACAGGTCTACATAGAGTTGAAGAGGCTATTATGTTGGTTAAAACTATAGAACTAAAGTCAGAACTTGACTTTAGTGAAGACAAACTTCTATTAAAGTTTCAACAGTCGATAAAAAATGCACCACGTACACTCGAAGAACTAAAGGCATACTTCAAGAAGCAAAAGCAAACAGTTCAAAGTAACTGGGCAAAACTAGCTGACCTTTCAATGAAAAGATCTTTGTCTAATCCAAAACCGCTAACAAAGCCATTAATAACAATTAGTATTTCTGCTCCTATCGAAGAAACAGAACCAAACCACTCTTTTATCTACACCGAAGTTTTCAGCAACCTGCTAAGGAAAGCAGAAGTAATGCTGCCGGGTTATAGTCACATCTTTATACATTTAGCGGACACACTAGTGGAAGCAAAACAAGAATTTGCTCCAAATCACCGGATAAAAGATGCATTTTCGATAATAGATACTAAAAAATATATGGCGAGTGACAACGAAACTAAATCAAATATGATGTTTAGTAGTATAGTTTCAGCATTAAGAAGCATTACGAAGTTTGATCACTTAGAAGAGCATAAAATAGAATCTGTTATTAGAAAAATAAAAGAAGAAGGAACCGACATTGAGCTCACATACTTCTCGAAACAAAATGATAAGTATTTAGCCGAGGTCATTTATACAGCGCCCAAATCTCATCTTACAAATGCTCCATTTAAACTGCGTGTTACGGACCTTAATTCCAACGTTGTTAAAACTATAAAAATAGATGATATTAATTTATTTTGGTGCCCGTATAGCTTCGGAAGCATAAATATAAAAAAAGATTCAGTTGTTATTAAAGGGAGAAAGAGCCAGAGAGCAGAGATTTCAAGGAGAGCTGACAAATTACCGGATGAATACATTTTTAAGATTAAAGATATATTTATTTAGCTTTTTATAAGGGTAATGAAAATTAGTAATTACGAACAGTCAGCTAAAGAAGCGGATAAAATGTTTTATCAGCGTTGGGGAATTTTTATCTTAGTTATAGCTACATTAGTTGTATCAACAATGGTAGGAGTGTTTAACTCTTTAGTAAATAATATTTACTCTAAACGAAAAGAATTTGCGGTTTTACGTGCAATGGGCGTTACTCCAAAAAGTCTTCGTAAAGTCATACTTTCTCAAGTGAATTTGTATATTATTATCGGATTAATCATTGGTACACTAATGGGCTTATTAACAACCTTTATATTACTGCTAGTTGATCCTGGAAAGTTTGTAATAGATTATAAAGTAATTATTACTGTATCGCTTTCAATGTTAGTAGGCAGTGTGTTTATATTCTGGTTTGTTGGTAACAAAATTTCGTCTCAGAAACTTTCAGTTGAGCTTACCAACGATAATAAATAATTTAAACATTAATTAAGTACAATTTCCTTTAAAAAGAGTCAGTAACATAACAAGTTACTGACTCTTTTTTTATGGGTAGAAAGCAAAATAAGGATTTTTAAATTGTAGGAGTAGATCGACATAGCAAAATACTTATACAAACTAGGAAACTGGTCTTTTAAACACCGAAAAAAAAGTGTTTTTTAGCACTCTAGGAAAGGGAGTGGTTTTATATTTTTAAAGATAAAACTCATTTCTTATGAACTAGAGACCTTCAACAATTACACAAATTACATTTTCTGATAAAATGTTTGTAAGTTATTTATAATTTTGGGTTTTTATACATATAGGCACAAGAGAAGAAAGTTGATGGCAGCGGTTTAATTGTAGTGGGAATCATTGCTACTTATATTTTGGTTGCGTAGCAAAGGGAGATATGAAAGGATAGGGAACAAAATTATTATTTTTAAAATGAATGGGGTTTTTTTATGTCCATAAACAAGAGTTACAATCACTTAAGTGAGTTATGTTTCAAGTATCAACAAGATAAATTTTATGTAGAAAAGATTCCTCATACTATATTATCCAAATCACAAAAGCGATTTAAAATATCTCCAGATGAGAAAGTTATAGCTTACCTAGATACTACAATACTGGGAGTTGGAAAAAACGGAATTTATTTTACTAACTACGGAATTAGGTGGCGCAATTTAGGAGGAAAAGCGGAAAAGTTAGCATGGGAAGATTTAGATGAAGTGAACAGTATAACTATACAGAAAAATGTAGAAGTTTATTTTGATCATAAAAAGACGTTTCTGTTAGGTGGCGGTACTAACTACCCCGCTACGCTATTTATAGAGTTATTAGTCTCTATACGAGATTATTTAAAAAACTATTCCGTTGAATTACTTTTTGAAGAACATTTACTTCCTTTTTACACAGAGACAAATGAAATAAAAAACACTTGTGTCCTATTTGAAAAGTACGAAGAAGCATTCGAAATTAATAATGGTTTAGTGGTAAAAGAACATATTCCGAAGAATACAGACGAAAAACTACGGGAGCATTATCATTTATCGTCCCAGGATAATATTATTGCCTTCTTATCTACACTTCCTTTTAAAAAACAAAATGGAATAGTTGTTATGGAGGACGGAATTTACTTTAAAGAGCCTTTTGTCTCCTTGTATTATCCTTGGTATGCATTTAGAGATTTGACTATTATGCTGGCCGAAGACGAATTAATTATTGGGAAGAATAATGTTTTTCATTTACTTCACTGTAATATGGATAACTCTGAAGTAATGCTCTTTTTAAGAAACTTACAGCAAGTTATCAATATATTGCACGACGATTACGTTAGTTGTTATAAAAGCTTGTAATAGCAACGAAAAAATAGATATGCAAAAATTATATAATTGTGTAATAGAATTATCTTAACATGTCAACAGGACTCATAATAGCTTTAGCAAACATTTTTAATTCTGGATTCCAAGGGAGTATCCGCTGGGTTATGGTTGGGTGTGGTTTGTTGATTTTTATGTACAATTTAAAAGTAACTTTTAATCAAAAACAAAATGAAGCGGCTAATCAAAATACTGTAGGAATTGTATCTAGAAAAAGGCGTTAATTGTTTTAAGGTTCTGGAGTAAAAATTCTATAAGTAAGAAAGAGGAAAGTAATGGACGTTCAAAAGGTAGCAAACTTATTTTTAATTTTTGTTTTAATTGCAGCATGTATTTCATTGGTAATTGGCTTTGTGGTTGCTGTGAAAAGTACAAACTATAAGAAGGGATATATAAGTACTTTTATATCCAGTGGGGTCTTTTTAATACTTATTGTGAGCTGGTATGATAAAGCATCTTCAAACGTTTTTATGGGGACAATACCTTGGATTTTAAATGTTATTGCCGTCATTATTGTGTTACCACTGTACTTGTTAGTTGCTAGCTTTATATTTAAAAAGGTTACAAAAGGACAAAAAGGAACAAATGAAAAGATTAGCGGTTAACTTACTTTTTTTATCGTTTTTTCTAATCTTCACGATTTTAACTAAATGAAGATACACAAAAAAAATTTTTATCAATATCCTGTTAGAGAAAGTGATTGATATCATTTTCTGTAAAGGAGAGAACGTCTATGATTAAAGTTAACCAACAAATTGTGAAAATAAGTGATCTAAATAATAGTTCGTTAACGAAAGAAAAAGCAGACATTTTAAAACAGATGGATGCCTATAGGGAAGTGTATGAGTATGCTACATTTGACCAGCTTGATTTTGATGTATCTGTTAAATTACAAATTATTGAATCGTCTGTATTGCTGCGCAAAAGCGGCGCTAAGTTTGCTACATTTGCACGTTCTAGGTGTAACGAAAAGTATTGGAAACGAACCGATAACGGAGGGTTTCAGCTACTGCCTACCGTTTCTCCTCATCAGGCCATCGATGATATTTTTTACAACGGACACGAATACGCGTTTGAGTGCGCGACGGCTGTTATCATCATCTTTTACAAAGCTGTATTAAATAATATTGGAAAAGCAAACTTTAACAGGCTTTTTGCTGATCTTTACTTACACGATTGGCAATACGATGAAGATCTGGAGCTCCATGGTTATAAAGGATCTGACTACTTGCCCGGAGACTGTGCGTATTTTAAAAACCCTGATTATAACACTGATACTCCCCAGTGGAAAGGTGAAAACACCATTGTATTAGATGAAACTCTATATTTTGGTCATGGAATTGGAATCACGACGCGAGAAAGAATTATTGAAGTGTTAAATTTAAAGAGAAAAGACGATGCAAAGCAATCAGCTTATCTGTCAGATGAAATTGTGAGGCTGCACACGGCTCACCTCAGTTATTTTGCAGTTAGATACGAACCTGTTGTTTGGTACGATAGAAACAGCGCTATTATTTCCACTATTGGGTCGATTACGTATGTAGCTTGATTGATCAAAGTTTTGATACTTTGGTCTTTTTATGTAAAAAGGAAAGAATTACATGAAGGTAAATTTGAGAATTCAAAAGGATTTTATGTATAAAAGAAGAATCCATTTAATACACAGGTCTTAAAACTAAAGAGAAAGGAGGAGATTCCCATTAAAAATCGTGATAAAAGACGCAAGAGAAAACGCGGCGCATTAAAAGATTATCTGAAAAATAAGCTTGGTCAGCTAAAACCGAAGCCAAACAAAGGACCTGTCTCAAATTTGAAGTCTTCTGCTTAAAACATCCCCCTAGTTTTTATATAGGGGGATGTTTCTTTTGAATTTTCTTTTATTTTAAGGTTTAAATGTTATGAGTGGCATTTAAGGATTAATTTGTGCACAATAGACATTGAATAGTTTATCTAATACGACAACGTAAGGAGAGATTAGACGATGGAAAACATGATTTTAAAACATATGGACGTTGTAAGAGGCATTACAACTAGTATCCTCGAAAAAACAACAGAAGAGGCAGCGGACATCACACCAAAAGGATTCAATAACAATATCCGCTGGAATCTTGGACACATTGCCTTTATTCAAGAAAAGCTTGTGTTTGGCTTAGCTGGTGAACCGATGCAAACGCCAGAGAGTTATGAAAGCTTTTTTGGGGCAGGAACAAAACCTGCCGATTGGACGGAGGATGCTCCTTCTCTTGAAGAAATTGCGAATGTGTTGAAAGACCAAGCACAGCGTATTAAAGAGTTCATGCCGGGGCAGTTTGATAAGCAGTTAATCACACCTTTTACAAATAAAGCGGGCATCAACTTTACAACAGTTGGCGAAACGTTTTTATTCAGCTTCTACCACGAAGCGATGCATGTAGAAACGATTAAGCAAATTGGGAAAGCTGCAGCAGCAGAATAAGGAAATAAAAAAGAATAAATCACATATTCTTCATAACTATTTTACATAGCGCCTATGCATATACTTAGCCATACAGCGCATAAGATGTAACATGAGCTGCTTTTCCTAATGCAGTTCGCAAGGAGGTGACAACGTGAAATTTCTTTCAGGTTTAACGACTCTTCTTGTGATTTTAGGCGGTTTAAATTGGTTAGCTGTAGCATTAGGCGTGAATGTAGTAGAAGAGCTATTTGGCTCTTGGGATTGGTTAGTAACAACGATTTATTGGTTGGTTGGCCTGTCTGCTCTTTATCAAATTTTTGATAAGTTTTTCGGAACGGGAGCGGGTGTCAAAAGTAAAGCGCTATAATAAATATTATTTTTTATTATCTCTTTAGGGAGTTTGAATGTATATTCAAACTCCCTTTTTCATGAACAAAAGACGTGACATCTTTACAAAATACGGTAAAATAAGGTAATAGCTAAAAAGCAGGAGGAATGGGATGGAGATTTGGGGTGTAGTACCTATCTTAGTGTTTGGACTTCTTTATATAGGAGCTATTGCTGGCATTATAGCTGTCGTGGTTATAGTGTTAAAGCGAATGAAAGAGAGAAATCAATATTTACGTGACATACGGGACGAACTGAGAAATCAAAACAAAGCAACTATATCAGAAAATAAAGAATAGAAGGGGTACTAGATGAAGAGAAGTGTACTTCCTATCTTTTTTATCGTGAATCTTTTTTTATTTACTGTTTATTATTTAATCAAGGCTACATCTTTCAGCTAAAGAACCTTCCTTACATATGGGCGATTTATTTACTTCTTGGCACCTTTTTAGCTTTTTATTATATGCTGCGATACAAACAAAAAAGATACGGACAGGTGCTGCTTTCAATCGGTATTTTAACTACAAGCATTAGTTCACTTGGCTGTTTAGGTTTCTTTTATTTCTTTTATCGTGCGATGGGTGGATAAGAAAGAGCACAAAAAGCAGAGACTTCAGTGAAAGTCTCTGCTTTTTATATGGAGATCTATTGTATAATAGAACAAAAGAAATGGATGCAGGAGGGGAAATATGCGAATTGTTTCGCTTTGTCCAAGCAATACAGAATTAATAGCGTATTTAAAATGTGAACATTTGCTCGTAGCAATTGATGATTATTCCGATTGGCCGCAGTCTATTGGAGATCTGCCGCGTTTAGGTCCCGATTTATCTATTAATATGGATGCCGTGGAAGCAGCTAAGCCAGATTTAGTCCTAGCTTCACTAAGCGTTCCTGGAATGGAACGAAATATTGAAGAACTTAAAAAACGAAAGCTTCCTTATATCGTATATAATCCTAATTCATTAGAAGATATTCGTCAAAATCTACAGGACTTAGGCCAGCGATTAGACATCGAAACAAAAGCAGCTGAACTGTTAGAGCGTTATGATCAGTTTCTTTCTACATATAAAGGTACTGCACGTCAAATTGACGAAAAAGCCACTGTATACTGGGAATGGTGGCCAAAGCCTGTCTTTACTCCTGGCAAAGCAAACTGGCTGACTGAAATTAGTGAGTTAGCGGGAGGAGAAAATATATTTGCTGATCACAAAGAAGCAAATGTACAGAGTGATTGGGAAGAAGTGCTCAAACGAAATCCACATCATGTGTGTCTGGCTTGGGTAGGTGTACAGACAAACAAAGTGAATCCAACGATTTTACACAAGAGACCGAACTGGTCTGACATGTCTGCCATAAAAGAACATCGTGTATACGTACTAGAAGAATGGCTGTATTGCCGTCCTTCACCTCGATTGCTGTTAGGATTAAAAAAACTTGCGCCGCTTCTTCATCCAGATATGTTTCCTGCATTTGACGGTAAGGACCCCTTATTACCCTTATTATAAGAAAAAGGAGCGATACATATGAAAGATATTGAACAAATAAAACATACCATTCAACACCGCTATCCTTTTTTACTTGTTGATCGCATCTTAGAACAAGAAGAAGGAAAGCTTGCGGTAGGAATCAAACAAGTAACAGCAAATGAACCTTTTTTTCAAGGTCACTTCCCGGACTATGCGGTAATGCCAGGAGTACTTATTGTCGAAGCTCTTGCTCAGCTCGGTGGATTTGCCATGGCTCCTAATGATCAACAAAAAGGAAGACTTGCTTTTTTAGCAGGGATAGACGAATGTCGTTTTAAGCGTCAAGTAAGGCCAGGAGATACACTGCGCTTAGAATTTGAGGTTCTCAAGCAGCGCGGAAAGATTGTAAGAGGAAAAGGAAAAGCATTTGTAGACAGCGAGTTAGCTTGTGAAGCGGTCATTACCTTTGCTCTTGATGTATAGTACGAAAAAGCAGCTGATGTTAGTTAGAAGATGAAAACGATCAATGTAAAAAAAAGCAAATAATTCAGGATAAAGCGTATCGAGAAAACCGCCTTATATCGTAAGGGCGGTTTTTTATGAATACCTTTTTACCTTTTGATAAAAGAAGAAAAGGGGTATAGAAGAAAAAAAGGGAGAGGGGAGAATGCAGTGAGAACATTAACGGAAGTTGTTGTATTACTCACACTTTTAGGTACGTATATAGGCATCTCACTACTTGTCTACAAACGGAAAAGAACAAATCCGTTTTTCTACAGCATTTACTTTTATTTAGCTACCAGCGTCATTTTGATTTGCTTGGTTATCTTTTGGCTTCAGCTTCGTTTTGGACTCACTGATAAGCAAGTAGGAGGATTGCTTATCAGTGTGGTGGCATTCTTTTTACTTATTTATGGTTTGTTAAAAACAAGACAAAAAGACAGGTAGCCGATGCTATCTGTTTTTATTTATATTTTTATCAATTGTAGTGTCAATTCGATACATCTCTTCATATAATAAAGATAACAGCTTTCTTTTGCAGGTTAGTTGACATCGCAGCTTATAACTCGCTATTCTTTTGATAATTCATTTTGTGAAAGGAAGTGGACGTATGGATGCATCCCGCATTATAGCTAAGTTAGAAAATCGGATGCCGACAATCCTCGGGATGGAGCAATTCTCCCGATTCGGCATTCTTGTTCCGCTTATTGAAAAACAAGGGGAACTACATGTTTTATTTGAAGTAAGAGCGCTCGATTTACGTAGACAGCCCGGAGAAATTTGTTTTCCAGGAGGGCGTGTTGAAAAGACGGATGCAGATGAAAAAGAAACAGCTATCCGCGAAACCTCTGAAGAGTTAGGGATTACGCCCCAATCTATTCAGCAAGTACAAGCTTTAGATTATATTGTTTCTCAATTCGGAACAATCATTTATCCTTATGTAGGTTTCATTGATGAGTCGCTTGAACTTCGACCGAATCCTTCGGAAGTAGCAGAAGTATTTACCGTGCCTCTTTCTTTTTTTCAGCGTACCGAACCTGATATACACAATATTCATTTCAGAGTAGAACCCGAACATAATTTTCCTTATGACGCGATTATTGGTGGTGAAAATTATAATTGGCAAACAAGAGAGATGGAAGAACATTTTTATTACTATGAAGATCGAGTCATATGGGGACTGACAGCAAAAGTGATTTATCATTTGGTACATGTATTAAATGACAAATAAATGACAAATAAAAAGCAGCGAATACGCATTCGCTGCTTTTTTTATATTAAATAGATTGAATAGCTTCTGTGATAGGCGTATCACCTGAAACTAAATCAAAAGAACGTCCGAATGTATGATCTTCGCTTAACGTTTCCACTACAACACGCGCTACATCTTCACGAGGAATTGATCCGCGCTCTTTGTTCTCCCCAGCATCTACACGTCCTGTTCCTGGTTCGTTTAACAATCCGCCTGGGCGAACAATTGTATATGTTAATCCGCTTGCTTCTAAGATTTTATCTGCATAATGTTTGGCTACGTAGTAAGGGATTAGTGATGTATTCCAGTTTTCACGGTGATGTGCTTGAAGGGCGCTTACCATTACAAATCGTTTAATGCCTAAATCTTCTGCAGCTTCCATCGCTTTTACTGCACCATCTAAATCAATTAAAAGTGTCTTATCATGACCTGTGCTTCCGCCTGATCCTGCGCTAAAGATAACGGCGTCACAGCCTTTCATGACTTCCTTAATTTCATGCACAGTGCCTTCCAAGCTTGCAAAAGCTGTTTCGATCCCTCTTGCTTCAAGCTCTTTTGCTTGTTCTTCTTTACGAACCATCGCACGTACAGTGTGCACATCACTTTCATTCAAAATGTTTACAATATGTTGGCCTACTTGACCATTCGCACCAATTACAAGAACTTTCATGTCTAAATTTGCTCCTTTCAAATCCAAATGCTTATATATTATTGTTTCATATTCACTGTTTTCATTCAATAAATGAGCTCAAAATCAGGTCAATAAGGGGAAATTAAGAAAATATATTAAAAAAATGAAAAACAAGAAATAAAAACTAATTTACAAACAAAAAAAGGAAAAAAATAGTTCGTTAAACCCAGTGTCTGAACTATTTAAATTTTGTAAAATTTTCTCAAACCCTTGGTAATACAACACTTCTTAAAAACAGCATCTCTTTTAACATTTCCCGATACAACCTATGTAAACACATTTTGATAATTTTAAACTTTTACTTCGGAAAATTTTTTTGTTATTATGTTTTAGTCATTAAAATATTCATGAACGAAATATTTAGTCCGAGCGGACAAAGGAGAGGATAAAATGAACACATTACAATACTTAGTCGCAGAACGTGCAGAGATTTCTCCTCAACATGAAGCACTAGTTGAACATAATGAACGTTATACATTTAATGAATTTCATGAAAAAGTAAATCAATTGTCTCATTACTTCTTAGAGAAAGGCATTCAAAAAGGAGATCGTATTGGCATTTTAGCTCATACAAGCATTGCTTACCCAGTCGTTACAATGGGGATTTTGCAAGTAGGAGCAGTCGTTGTTCCATTAAGTAAGAGTATGACACCTTATGAGCTTGATAGCATTATTACGAGCGGACAGTTAAAAGCGATTATCCACCACAATGAATTTACGTCTGTATTAGAAAAAGCGGAACAAACGGATGGACTTAGCTTTACGTTAAAAATTGAGGATGCAAAAGAATTTACAACTCAATTCTCAGCGTACAATACAACTACACCAGAAGCCCTTCCTGAAGTACTTCCTGAAGATCTAGCATTAATGATGTTCACATCAGGTACAACAGGCAAATCAAAAGGATGTATGATTGCACACGGATCGGTAAGTGCCTTTTTAAACTCTGGCGGACAGGAAGAACGTGCAAATATTGATAAAAGCATGCGCTATTTATTTGTTCATCCATTCTTCCACATGAGTTCGATGAGCATTTTATTTATGTGCATTAACACAGGAAACACAATGGTATGTTCTGAAGAAACAGATCCAGCTAAAGTAATTGAGGTAATTGAAAAAGAAAACATTAAAATGCTGTTTGCACTACCACCGGCATTAAAATACATCGTAGAAGAGCTTGAAAAAGGAGATCACTATGATTTCCCTCTAAAACTTGCTGTGTCAGGGGGAACAAAAGTATCAGAGTCTTTAATTGAACAATATGATCGTAACGGCATGATTTTAGCTCAAGGGTACGGAAGTACAGAAGCATGGATTATCAGTTCATGGCATCCTCAAATGGGATGGAAGAAAGTAAGCTCAGCTGGAAAACCTGCTCCGCATGTAGAAGTTAAGATTGTGGACCCAGAGACACGTCAAGAAGTACCAACTGGAGAAAAAGGTGAAGTGCTTGTAAGAAGCCCTTATCTGTTTAAAGGCTACTGGCAAAATGAAGAAGCAACAAACGCTGTCTTGCAAGATGGCTGGTTAGCGATGGGGGATGCAGGTCGACTAGATGAAGACGGATTTCTTTATATCGAAGGACGCTATAAAGACGTTATTGTATATGGAGGAGACAATATCTACCCAGATCAAGTAGAAGAAGTTGTCTTAGCAGCAGATTGTGTGTTAGAAGCAACGGTTGTCGGCATGCCTGATGACGTGTACGGTGAAGTTCCATATGCATTTGTTGTTAAACAAGAAGCATCAACTTTAACGGAAGAAGATGTAGTGAACTTCTGTAAAGAACGATTAGCGCCATATAAAGTGCCAACGGTTGTATTTGTTTCTTCACTTCCTAAAAACAGCGTAGGAAAAGTGTTGAAAAACGAAGTGAAAAAACAAGCGTTAGCACATGCGTAATAAAAAAGCGGCTTATATAGCCGCTTTTTTATGTTTCTTGCTGTAATTTTTGAGATATTTTTTTCATAATGTGAAAGTATTGATCTCTTTCTTCTTCTGATAAGTGTGAAAGTAAATCTGACCAAAAATCGACACGAGTAGCTTGCAATATTTCGACAACTTTTTCGCCTTTTTCTGTCAACTCTACCCACACGCTTCGGCGGTTTTGCTTTTTATAAATACGATTCACAAGCTCATCATCTTCTAATTGATTTAATACAATGGTGATAGCACCGGGTGAGAGCCCAAGTACTTTTGTGATATCGCTAACAATACAGCTTTTTTTATCGTGAATAGTCTTTAAGATTGCCTCTTTTGTTGAAGTTAAATGGTAGGGAAGCAAATCATATTTCTCACCAATTACGGTGTTTTTATATTTTAAAAGAGCTTCTTTTACATGATCTATACTTTCTAGCTGATGACTAATCTCTTCTTTGCTATAACGTTCAGTCAAGCGTAAATCCTCCTCATAAAACAAATTCCATTTTTACCATTATACCATGTATAATGCCCATAGAAAAATGAACAACACCGCGAAAATTGTCAGAAAAATTTAAAAATAATTACCATAATTCGTTAAAAAATCCTTGTTTTCGTGCTATTATATATAAGAATAGTAATATTAGGAAACGTATACAACATATGTTTTCTGGAAAATGGGGTCTATGAACATCAATCCGCTTTATCTCATGTGTTGAACAAAGAAAAAAATATAAAAAAATGGTGATTATTCACTTTGACGTATCGTCTTTTAGACGGTGTTTGTATAAAATGAATGTATACATATTTTTATAGAAAAAACATATTGAGGTAAAGCCGAGATATGGGGGGATTCAATTACATGAAGAAAGTCTTAGGGGCGCTTTTGCTTGGCGCGACAATTGTTAGTGCGTTTATTGCGTACGGCATGTATACAAATCATTCTGCAAAGCAAACAGCTGCGATAGAACAAAAACAAGCGGCTAAAAAACCAGAAAAAAAGGCTGAGAAAAAGAAAAAGCCAGTCCTTAAAGTCGAAGAACTGACGTATCAGTTAAAAGATTCCCGTACAGGAGAAGTAATGAAAGAATTCAAGCCAGTTCATTACAAGGATAAAGGTGTATATGATCAAGAAATTAAACAGTTAGCGTCTGAGCTGGCAAAAGGGATCGACACACCTATGCAAAACATAAAAATAGATGAAAATGGATCGTTGACTGGTGGGTCCAAGCAAATCATCTTAAAAGAAGCAGAACTTGTTAAAAATCTGCAGGACTTAAATACGAAACAACTGGATGTAAAGGTTCCGATTTACGAAACCGCTCCAAATGTAACGGCAGCATCTGCTCAGGGAATCGCTGATGTATCGCTAGCTTCGTATTCTACACGTTTTCGTCCAAGTGATACAAGCAGAAACAGAAATGTTCAGCTATCAGCAGAAGCAATTAATAACGTTGTATTAGGACCAGGAGATTCATTTTCTTATAATCAAACAGTTGGGGAGCGCACAGCAGAAAGAGGCTATCAGCCTGCCCCTGAAATTATCAATAAACAGCTGGTGATGGGAATTGGCGGAGGTATTTGTCAAACATCTTCTACGTTATTTAATGCTATTGACGGCGCTGGTCTTCAAGTGACAGCTAGGTCTCACCATTCAAAACATGTAGGGTATGTACCTGCAGGAAGAGATGCAACCGTATCGTGGGGAGGACCTGATTTTAAGTTCACAAACAACAAAGATTATCCTGTCATCATTAAAGCATACGCAAATGTAAATACCGGTGTTTTAACGGTAGATGTTCGTACTTCACAGCGTTCCATCTAATAAAAAAAGACGTATCCTAACAGATACGTCTTTTTTTCATTCATTATGCTTGTTGTTGCTCGCGTTCACGAAGTTCCACACGTCGAATTTTACCTGAATTAGTTTTTGGCAATTCATCAATAAATTCAATTACGCGAGGATACTTATAAGGTGCAGTTAGAGTTTTCACGTGATTTTGTAGCTCTTTAATAAACCCTGCATCTGTTGTTTTTAAATGATCAACAAGAACCACATACGCTTTTACTACATGGCCGCGATCAGCATCTGGGCTAGCTACAACGGCACATTCTTTAACTGCTGGATGCTTAATTAATGCATCTTCAACTTCAAACGGCCCAATTGTATAGCCGGAACTGATAATGATATCATCTCCGCGTCCTTGGAACCAGTAATAGTTCTCTTCATCTTTAGAAGCGCGGTCACCTGTTAAATAGTATTTTCCTTTATACGTTTTCTCAGTGCGCTCCATATCTTTGTAGTAGTGCTTGAAAAGAGAAGGGAGGTCTCTACGAACGGCAATGTCTCCAACTTCTCCAGGCTCACAAGGTTCGCCGTCTTCATTAATGATTTCTACAAATCCTTCAAGCATCGGTTTACCCATTGAACCAATCTTCGTTTTTACACCTTTTAAGGTACCAATCAAAAGGGTATTTTCCGTTTGACCGTATCCATCACGTACTTGGATATTAAAATATTTTTTAAACACATTAATCACTTCTTCGTTTAGCGGCTCTCCGGCAGATACAGCGCTATGAAGGTGAGACAGGTCAAAACGTTCAAGCTCATCAATTTTAGCCATAAAGCGATACTCTGTTGGCGTGCAGCACAATACATTTACTTTTTCATCTTGTAAAATTTCTAAAAACTTTTTAGGTTCAAAACGTCCGTTATAGATAATGCCCGTTGCACCTTGTCCAAGTACAGATAAAAACGGAGTCCAAATCCATTTCTGCCAACCAGGACCTGCTGTTGCCCAGACTGTATCGCCTTTTTTAATATTTAACCATTCAGCAGCAGCGATACGAAGGTGAGCATAAGCCCATCCATGAGTATGAACAACACCTTTTGGCTGTCCTGTTGTACCAGATGTATAAGGAAGAAATGCCGTATCATCTTTCGTTGTTTTAGCTGCTTGGAACTGTTCTGATGCATTCTCAGTCAGTGATTCTAAACGAGTCCATGACGTCTCATCAGCGCCAAACGTAATTTTATGTTGTAGAGAAGTAGGGAAGTTTTCAATCTTATCGATCTCATTGCAGAAAGGATGGTAAGAAATAATCGCTTTTGCTTCAGCGTGATGTAAACGATATTGGATATCTTTTGCGCGTAATAGTTCTGAAGAAGGAATTACAATAATACCTGCTTTTAAACATGCTAAGTAAATAGCATACGATTCAATAAGGCGAGGTGCAATAACCAACACGTGATCGCCTTTTGTTAAGCCTAGCTCCGTTAACCCGTTTGCTACTTTGTTTGCTTTTGCTAACAGCTGGTTATATGTAATTTCCTCACGCACACCGTCAGCGTCCTGCCACTTTAGCGCAAGCTGATCGGATGCATGTTTTTCAATTTCCTCTGTTAAATTGTAATGTTCACTTGGAACTAAGTCTTTTAGTTGAATCATAAAAACGACTCCTTATATTATAGATATCAATGATTTTTTATCATTACTATTATTATATTACTAACTATTAGTACTTGCTACTAATTTGTTTTGGGTTTTAGTAAAAAAGCAAAAAAAGACCCGCTTGTCTTATTACGACAGCGGGTATAACGTATGTTATTTAAATAAGCTCCATTTTGTATGAATAGGTACTAGCTCTTCTTCAGACTCGTCCTCTTCGTATAAACCACGTTCTTTTAAATACTCCACAAAATATAAGTCTGCTTCCTTACGTTCATCATAAGGCTTAATCGATAAAACAAACCCTACTTTATGCTGATCTTCATTTTCAACGCCTGAGAGATACGCTTTTACATTATGCTGCAAGAATAGCTCTTTAGCGGGAATAATTAAGTCTTTGACGAACTTTGACAGTAATTCTAACTCAAAGTCGAAGGTGAACTTAGCAATTTTTTCTAGATCTGCAAATACCACGCCGATAAAACTCGTATTATGTATTTCGTAGTCTTTCGTTTTTTCATCCCATTCAATATGTCCGATTTCCTTTAAGTAATTAATAAAATACCCAATGCCTTCATCGCGGCCAAAAGGTTGCTTAGAAAGAACCAAACCGATCTTTTTGTACTTAGGCAGATACACGCATGAGATAGCGGCTTCAACTTTATGCTGTTGAAATAAGTGCGTTGCCCCTTGAAGTAAGGCATCTAAAACATAATGGGTAATTTTCATTTGCTTACGAGGAAAATGATATTCGTTGCGTGCTAATTCATCTGTATCAGCAAACGTTGCTCCAATAAAGCCTGTATTGGATAGGGTAGGAGGGAGCTTCTTTCTTTTTCTTTTTCGTACCGTCATTCAAAAACACTCCTTGTGATCATCAATACGATAAAAAATAAAACGAACATACGTTCTTATCTAATGATACAAAAAATGTGTCGAAAAGTAAAGAGAAGTTAACGGAGAATTTTTAATTTTGTAATAAAAGTAACTAAGAATTATAAAACGCAGCGGTCGTTAGATATTGGAGAGGAGAGGGGGAACAAAAAAATAAAAGGCTGCAGATGAAAAGCATCCACAGCCTTTTATATATTCATTAACGAGCTTCTGTTAAAGCTACCATATCTTCATCATCTAAATCGATATCTACGTGACAATCCATTGTGTGAATTGTTTTATCTTCATGATTTCCATAATAAATTGTAATGTTCATGAGTATCGCTCCTTTAAAACTGGATAATGACATCCAATTTATACCGTCATCTATTTGTTTAATATTATACCCGATGAAAAAGGAAACTACAACTAAAATCACTAAAAAGCTGATAGGAAAGGGGTTTGTTGTGATTTTAATAAAGAATCTGATAGAATAAAAATACTAATAAGTGTATTTTATTACAGAAAATACGAGGTTTTAACTTTCGTGAATGAATAAAAATCCATTTAATACAAACATATGTACTAAATGAAAAATATACGTTCAGTAGCAAATAAATCCTGAAGATATTAAACACAAACAGATTTCATCGTTTTGCAAAGGATTCATTGAGAATACGATGAGAAAAATGAATGAGTGTAAAATTTAATTTCTATAAGTAAACTCATTCATTTTCCAAAATCTCTAACTATAATCTAAACATAAACCGAACTGATCAATCCTAAAAATAAACTGGTGAAATTCATATGTATTTCTATAAAATCATATCTACAATTGTTCAATTAGAACAAATATTATGGATAATTAGTTTAGCGAGTCGAGTGAGATAAACATAAACCCTATCTCATTTTTGAATTCCGTCTCACTAACATAAGTATACTTTTAAATTGAGACGGAATTTATGTTTTACCTATTGGTTCCTAGAATATATATTATGTAAACTAGAAAAATTAAAAAGAAAAGGTAGCTTTATTCACCTTCCCTCTAATTTTTAAGAACGAGTTCTATTTGAGCTCATCCATTTGGAATGTTTTTTGGGGGTCATAAACAAATAGTTCGTACTCGACGCCAGTTCAGCGGCCTTCTTCATATAGAAATTTGTTAATAGTTTGTTCAATAACCGCCGATAGCTGAAATCGGACTACATACCAATAAGTTTTACTCTGCATGCATGTGGTCAACAATTATCTCACTTGTGATTCTTTATATAGTACCGCTTATGATGTACATAAGTGAAATCAAATTTATCAAGCATATTATGGTAGCTTGTGGGATATATCAAAAAATGTTCATTTAAGAACTTTAGGAGTTGAAGATTTTAAACGCTTGGAGGATATTAGTGTATTACCTGATTGCTGTTGGTTGGAGGAACTGACGCTTGCAGGCGGTGTAGTGTCTAATACGCTAAAATTGAGCACTTTAAGCCCGCTAAGTCGTTTGGTTAATCTTAAGACGTTAGAATTAAATAATATCCGTATTAAAGATGAATCATTATCCCCTCTTCAACATTTACAGGATTTAAGAGAGTTGCATATTTCCAATCAATTTCCAACAGAAGAGTATGCAAAGCTTTCGGTTCACTTACCTAGTACTACATGTAATTTATTTCAGCCTTATACAAAATTACTGCAGCATATTGACGGAAAAGATGTAATGGTTACTGGGAAACGAAAGCCTTTCTTGAACTCAGTATCTGATGCATCAAGATTAGAGAAATATGAAAAACAGTTTAGGCAGTTTCAGGATAAATATCGTGCCGAACTATATTCGTAAAAGATACAAACAAATTAAATGTTATAGTTATAAAGTTGGAGGAAAGATAAATAGACGAGGCTGTTAACAGTCCCGTCAAAATAAATGTACAATACATATGTAATTAACGTGTATAGCATCACTGTGTTTAGAAATCGCTATACTCGACTAAATCTTTATCTTCAATAAACCCAGTAACAGCTGACAAATCTGATATTTTCCCTTCACCTGTAGACAAATTTAAATTTACATCACCTTCCCTATTTGGTACCTGCAATGGGTGAGCCTGCGCTTGGAGCATTCCTTTAATTACGTCTAGCTCTTTACTTATGTGTTCAAACATTTTATGGTTATTTTCTTTTGTAGAAGAATTGTGTTCAGGTGATGTTTGTTCCAAATCGCGCAAAATTAATGTGGAAATATAATCACCGAGTTTTCGTGATTTTGCATATTTTTCAAGGTTTTCGTAAACAACATCACAAAGTTGATTAGTCTTGATTGTAAATGCATTTTGACGTTCTGACATGCTTTTCACCTACTTTTTAAATATAGCTTTTACGAAGAGCGCCTAAGCTACGAATCTCTAAACCAAATAAATTTAAATAGCGACTGTTTTCAGGAAACTTATGGTACCTCTCTGTTCGTTCTTGACCAATTTTTTCATTTATGACGTTATTTATAGTTTGTTTTAATACAGCTGAAGCTCCACCGGTATAAATGTACTTCCTCATTTTATTCACTGGTGGAGGAAATGTGTAATTTAGGGTGTCTAAAAGAATGTTAACGTATTCTTTCAACGATGCTTGGATTTGATCTGAATAATCTGTTGACATACCTGTATACTCATTTTTTAGCTCGAATTTTTGGTTCTTGTGATTTTCAAAAATAAACTGATCAAATTCCCTCAAGTATTCAAAAACTCTGGGGAAATTTTCTTCTCTTAATTTGTTAAGGTGATTTAAATAAGAAAGGTTTTCTATACAACGAAAGGCGTTTCTGTTGTTCATAGTGGTCAACCCTTTATCCAACATAATTGCGTTAATAGAGGTTCCACCGATGTCTATTAAGACTGTCTCGCATTCGTCATATTCACTTGCACTTGAAAGGTTTTGTAATAAAAAGTCCTTTTTTAAAGCGAGTTTTGAGATCTCTCCTTCCTTTAAACAGACGCTTCTTTTAACTAGAACAGTGAAATTTTTTTTGTAGCCAGGTGTATAAATAGAGAATTTGTGTTCCCCTTCAAAACGTTTTGCCATTTTTGTTTGAGCTACTTTAAATGTAATTTCTCTTCTTAAAAGCCAAATAGGTAAAGCGGTAGAAAAGTAATCAATTTCTATGTGATTATCAAATTCCGGGGTTAGTTTAAGGGAATGATAATATGTAATAGCTGCTAAAAAAGTAATATATGGAATGTCGCTTGAAGTTTTATTTTGAATTACATTAGGGGTATAATTTATTTGAGAATAACTATCCGAGTCACTTATTAAAAAGTATCTTTCTTCTTCGTGTTGATTTAAAAAAGTTGACAAGACAATATTGTTTTTAAGACTAGTCGAATCACTAAAATTATTTTTAAAATAAGAGACGGCCTCGTCCTTATTTATCTCGATTACATTAGAAGGAATGCTAAAAAGATATCCATCAATAATGTTTTTGTTAGAAAAACTTCCAGAATCTTTGTTATAACGCGTAATCTTCATTGTAAAACCCCTTTTAAGTTGAACATAAGTTGAACTAATTATATAATGATGAAACTCACAAAATCAACACTTTTATTTTGGTGATGAGTGTATGTAAGGTGTTATTTAACATATCTATTCTTATAGTTTAGTAGTATTAAAAAAGCCTCCTAAAATAATTTAAGACTTTAAAATTCTATAGATTTACCTAGTCGTCCACCTTTATTAGTAACTGTTTAAAACCAAATATATAGTAGTGTCGAATTTCATACTTCATCAAAGCCCTCACTCGCTAAGGTATGTTTCCCAATCGTAGTCATGAATTTTATCAAATTGCCCAAACTCATTTCTTTCATAAGCACATAGAGGTGATTCATTTATAAAAGCTAAAATTGAGTCATCAACATTTAAAACAACTCCTAGAGCTACAATTTGAAAATTATCTGGATTACTAGTAAATTCATCTTCTTCGTATCCGCTAAAGATAACCCATCCTGAATCATTCGGTTCATTTGGTTTATCCTTTAACAGAAAATTAAACTCGTTTCTTTCTAAAACATCATTGCTAACTGTTACGAGGGCATTAAAGTAATAGTCCATCTTTGCAGCGTCATCGTCTTCATATTCAGTATCACAAATATGTTTAGTGCCAAAATGCAGGATTTGACCAAGTTTTAAGCTCTTTAAATGATAAGGTTTATTATCAAGCTTTCCAACAAAGTTCTCTTTGTTTCTATCCGTAATTTCCACCCACATTCTTTCTCCTTTGTAACCATCTGTATCTGAATCACTAAAGAAAACTAACTTCACCAGGTCTCCCGCTTTTAATTTATCCGTCACCGCTTTGCTTGGCTTGTAAAATGTATAAGGAGATTCTTTGTTTCTTTTGTAAATATTATCTAATTGCCAAGGTGTATTATCCTCAATTTTTTTATTGTTAGAATGTTTTTTGAACCAATTTTTCATACAATACATTACCTCTTTGATTTATATAATTTAAATTTCTTTAATTGGATACTGAATTAAAATGGATTCTAACCCTTGAATAAACGCATCTATGTAAGTTAAATCTGTTTCAAATTCAAACTTTAGCTCTGTTCCCCAGCCAGCGGGATACTGTATAAACCCATCTACACTAACATTTTTTCTTCCATTCATAGTCAATGTAAAACCAAAATAGGGTTCATTGGGTTCAAAAAGTACTTTCTTCTGCTTTAAAGCTGAGAATTTCTTTAACTCGTTAAGATAGTACTTTATTGTACGCCCTTCTAAAATAACCTCGTCAATTTCAGCTTTAAATGCAGGAATATTAAATGTAAGATAATTTTTATGCCAATCTGCATCATGTACGTTATCCGCTTCAGGGTATGCGTATGCATAAGTACATATCTTAAGATAAGACAGTCCATCTTGTGAAGACAACTCTGCAAATGGATATTTGGAAAAGTAACTTTGTTTCACACAAGTTCCTTCTTTCTATATAAAGATATATCACTGTGTACGTTAATAACGTTATGTAAAAATCATTATTTGCCTGCTCTCTATTCTATCTTTACAAACAAAAAAGATAAACTAATTAATATTTATTTAGGCTCCTTATATCCAATGAACGTAGATCACAAAAGAAAAGGTCTAGAGAGTTCTCTAAGCCTTTTCTTTTGAAAAAACTAAGTTTAACACAACTTAAAAATTATGGAACAAAAAAAGAGCAATCATGCGAATAATGACTGCTCTTTCCTTACTAAAACTTTAATGTTTCACAACAGTTACATACGTAACTTTACTTACATTATTCGAAGCATCTTTAGCAGTTACGTTTAATTTAGTTCCTTTTTTCTGTATAGGGATACTAACAGAGAATGATCCCTTTGAATTTGCTTTTGCATACCCAATTCGATTCTTTCCTACATTAACAGTTACGGTAGAGTTAGCTTCTGCTTTTCCTGTCACAACCTTATCATTATCATCTACTTTATTAACTGCCGGCTTGTTTGGTGGAGTAACGTCAGCCTTTACAACTGTGATATAGGTAAGTTTACTTACATTTCCCGCACTATCTTTAGCAGTTACATTAAGTGTGGTACCTGCTTTTTGAACTGGGATACTAACAGTGAATGAACCATTTGAACTTGCCTTCGCGTATCCAATTCGATTTTTACCTGCATTCACAGTTACAGTCGAGTTAGCTTCTGCCTTACCAGTTACAACTTTATCGTTATTGTCTACTTTATTGACAGTAGGTTTATTTGGCGCAACAGTATCTTTGATAGCTTCAAACTGAGTAGAGATTCCATATATAGCATCGTAGTCATTTTCGTTTAAATCTAAAACAGGTATGTAATATGTGCCTGCTTTATTAACTTTATACCCTTGAACCTCCAATCCATCATCATATTCAGAACCTAAGTATTCTAAATATCCATGATCTTGAAATTCATATTCAGTTGCTAAAAATAATAGATCAACATTGGAAGTTGTGTCTGTTCCACCCGCTACTAGTAAAGTCCCTTTTCCAGATACGTTTACCTTATAAAAATCTATATCAAAAGTATCATCGAATTGCCCAAATGTTACTCTCTCATTTAGCAGTGTATCTGCTATTTTGAAATCATCATTAGGCTCACTTTCATACATTGGCTGACCACTACTACCATTAATACTTGCGCTTGATGCATTAAATTTTTTTGTAGAAAAAGGTTTAAATGTTTCTAATGAATTTAGATTTTGTTCTTTAATTCCTTTTAGTGCATTGGGATTAATAACATTGTGATTTAGCGGTTTATCAGCCTTCAATTGGCTTTCAATTGTTTTCTTTGAAGACTCATAGTTATTCTCAGCTGCTTGAGTCGTGCTTACTGATAATGAGGAAGCTAGTAAACCTACAGACAGTAATGAGATCATACCTTTTTTCTTCATCTAATCTCTCCCTTGGATACATATTGTAACTTTATAACTACGACTATGATACTACTTAACTTCTAACATAACTATATAATTCTATATTCAAATTCCGACAAAAAAAGACAGCCTTATTAGAAAGGCTGTCTTTTTCTAGATTGTTTATTGTTCTTTTGAGGTTCAATTTCAATCAATTACACTAATCTCTTTTTTTAAAAAAATACCAACTAATAGTATGGGCAGTATTATATCATATGTATGTAGAATTTCCTATTATGCCAACAGTTTATCTTTAGCTTTATTAAATTCCTCTTCATTAATAACGCCTTCTTTATATAAATTATCAAGACGTAGTATTTCATCTGCTGCAGAGTTTGAACTTAATGATACTGTATCAGTTCTTTCAGCCATTTTTTGAAGAGTGCTTCTTAATTGAATAGCTTTGGCGCGGGCCTCTTCAAGAGTATTGAAGATATTTCCTCTCCTGCCAAGTCCGGTCATGTAATCGTAATAAAAGCATAAGTCTATAGATCCAATATTTTCCGTTACAATCATTAAACTTAAATTACTAACAAATGTACTAGTTGTAACATCAGGTCCACCAAACCTAGTATCTCTTTCTGTATGCACACTTTCTTTTTCTTCGTTTAGATCTACAGAGATAATTTTATCAGCATAAACGATTTAATGGCCGGATCAATAAATGCCACTTTATTTACGTTCTTATCTACTATTACTTTTTTTGATGATCTAATACTATTGTACTCAATAACTGTTTCATTTGTAAATTCATGTTCATTAAATAGCCTCTGTCGACTATTAAAGTAAAAATCAGTTTCAGCACTTATTTTCTGATCAGATTCTCTATCTTTCTAAAACTCTCTCGAACTTGCTTTTTTGTGCTTCATTCTCTTTCTTGTCAAGCGGTTTTTATTTCTCTTTCAAAACGGAAACATCCACATATACCTTTAGGATTTTCTTTATATACCTATTAAACCCACGTCTCGACTAAACTTTTAACGTCTTCTGGTGATTGTGTAATATGAGTTAGACCAAATGAAAGTACTTTATGAATACTTTGCAAATCAGCTGCTAATAAAAAGAAGGAGCCCTTCAATAAAGGACTCCTTCTTCTGGAGAATACTTTCATTCTAAGTCCAACTGATCAACCATAGTACCATCAATAGGGTCTACAGTATACCAAGCTACTGTTGCAGTATGCCCTTCTCCAGTTTCTTCATCATCAATAACCACATTATAGGCATGAATAACATATTGTCCGTCCGAACCAATCCCATCTAATTCAACAATAGTATCTGAACTTTCCGGTATTCCTAATTTTTCGCGGACGAGTTGAACAGCTTGTTCTTCAGATACACTTTGCTCTGCTAAACCTTGCTCTGCAATTGCTTGTGAATCTTCCGCTTGAGTGTCTGACTCCAATATTTCTTGCTCTGCTTGGGTGTCATCATCCGCTTCTTCTTCCTCATCAGCTTTTGCCTGAGCTTCCTCTTCCTCCTGCTGTTTCTTCTCTTCTTCTGCTAAACGTTCTTCCTCCGCTTTACGATCTGCTTCTGCCTGCGCTTCAGCTTCTGCATCAGCCTTTGCCTGCGCTTCTTCTTCTTTTTGTCGGTCTTCTTCTAGTTGCGCATAGTAATCATCTAATTCCTTTTCCATTTGCTGCTGTTCAAGGTCTGATAATTGCTTTTGTTGTTCTTGTATTTGGTTTTGAAGCAAAGCAATTTGTTCTTCTGAAGCATTATCAACAAAATTGATGTTTTCTACATAATCACCACTCGCGTCAAAATTAACTTCCATCATACAAAAAACGTTTTGCTCTTGATTAATGCCATAGTAAATATACTGATTGTCACCTACTTGGATATATTGATAACCATTCATTACGTTTAATAAGTAATCGCGATCAGCTTCTTTAGAATTAACTGCTTTTTTAATTGTTGATGCTTTTGTTTGCAATGTATTCGGCGATGATTCTTTTACAGCCGTTTTGTTGCTATTTTCTTTCGTATGAACCGCTGTTGATTTCTCTGTAGGCTCTTCTTTTTGCGATACAGTTTCACTGGACTCATCGCTACAGGCTGCTAGCAATATAGCTAATAATGGAATACCAAAAGCAACTTTCAACATTTTCATAGACTATTATCCCCTTTTTTTATCTTTTTTTAGGTTTTATATAATTCTAAAGAACCATAAAACCTTAGGGGTTATTATACCAAAATTAAGAAAATATAAGAATATTTTCTTGTTTTATTTATGGTATTTTTTGAAAATTTTTCTTTTTACGTATAAAATAAGAAAACACAAAGCCATGTACCTTTTTCAGAACGCGGCTTTGTGTTTTCTTAGCAAATGTTAATGATGAAATCCATTGTCGTATTTCGTATCTTTAAGAACAGGTCTATCCAACGAGTTAAGAAATTCAACAGCTTGTTTAAAATTAACCATAAATAAATGAGCAAGGTCTCTTGAAAATCCATTTCTAACGACAATACGCATGATTGTTATTTCTTCCATATCTGCTGGGAGTGGATAAGCAGGCGCTTGCCATCCATACGTGCGCAATTGTCTAGACAAGTCATAAAGAGTCCAGTTTGGCGTGTATCCTTCTTTTAGTTTCCAAGCAAGAACGGGGATATCTGAACCATCGGCGATAATTTCGAATACTTCCATTTCTCCAATTTCTTTGCTGAGAAACAGCGCGTTTTCTTGTGAAGTTTTTTGCACGGCATAATAGCCGTCTTTCCCTAAACGCAAGAAATTGTAGTACTGTAAAAGAACTTGTGCTCCTGGTCTAGAGAAGTTGAGCGCAAAAGTTGGCATGTTGCCTCCTAAATAAGAAACGCGGAAAATAAGATCTTCAGGCAAGTCTTCTTTTTCTCTCCAAATCACCCATCCTAGACCAGGGTAAACTAAACCATACTTGTGTCCTGACACGTTAATGGACTTTACTCGCGGCAAGCGGAAATCCCAGATAAGGTCCGGTTGAAGAAATGGAGCGATAAAACCTCCAGAGGCAGCATCTACATGGATAGGAATATCTAACCCTGTTTTTTCCTGTAACTCATCTAATGCTTTTGCGATAGCAGCAATTGGTTCGTAAACTCCCGTATACGTCACTCCAAGAATCGGTACGACACCAATTGTATTTTCGTCAACCGCATTAATGACGCCTTCTGGATCTAAATAAGGATGATCTGCATTAATGTTCACATAACGAGGCTCTACGTCCCAATAGTTTGCGAACTTCTCCCACACCACTTGAACGGATGAACTAAATACAATGTTCGGCCGGTCTGTTGATAGCCCTTTACTTTTACGCAGTTTCTGCCAGCGTCTTTTTAACGCTAGTCCGCCAAGCATACAAGCTTCAGATGAACCTGTAGTAGAAACGCCCATCGTTGTATCAGGATTAGGTGAATTCCAAAGGTCCGCTAAAATACGTACGCATCTCTCTTCAATAGCTGCTGTTTGCGGATACTCGTCTTTGTCAATCATATTCTTATCAAAAGATTCGCCGTACAAACGCTTTGCATCAGGCTCCATCCACGTAGTGACAAACGTAGCTAAATTCAAGCGAGCATTTCCGTCTAAAGCAATTTCGTCATGAATGATTTGATAAGCTGTTTCTGGAAGCATACCTTGATCACTAATACGCAGCCTTGGAATCGTCACTTCTCCTTGTCGAGAAAAAAGCGGATTAACAGGAAATTCATCAGGTAAATTTTTTGTTCACGATGCGGGTGCCATTGAGGCATAAAGTATCATCTCCTTATGTATAGTGCACTTTGTCTAACAAATTGCTTTACGTTCATCTGGTGTTATAACAACAGGTCTCCTTTACACATTATGAGCTTTGAAACCTATTTTCATTCTTTTCATTATCCTCATAACATAAGGGTGACCTTTATTTAGTGATACTCATAAAAATATGCTTGGCACGACTCAAAGGGTAAAAAATATGGTAATATATTCTAAAGGAGGTTTTAAGATGGAGAAACAAGGGATTATCTTGCAAGACAAGTTTTTCGAATTAGGTGAATCTCCTATTTATAATGAATCACAAGACGTCGTTGGAAATGTCGCATATAAGTTATCAATTGCTAATAAATTTGAGATTTTAAAGGACGAAGAGATCGTATTTACAGGTAAATCTAAAATGTTTGCCCTTATGCCAAAGCTGATCATTTCAGATCGCCACGGAAATGAAGTTGGCATGATCCAGCGGAAATTCACTTTTTTTAAAAAGAAGTACCTTTATATCAGAAACGATGGCAATACATATGAAATTACGGGGAATATAACAGATCGTAAATTTGACGTTTTGCATTCCGGTGTTCCTGTCATTCAAGTCCGCACACTCTCTTCTTTTCTGTCATTACGTCCCCACACGTTTGCTTTAGAATTTCTTGAACCTGATCTTGATAAGTGGGAAGGAATTGCGGTTGTACAAGGCGTAAGGATGATGGTGAAAGACGAAAACAGCAGTACATCTGCTGCTCCGGCTCAATAGCAATTATATGATATAAAAAAACGAACAAACTTTATATTGAAGTTTGTTCGTTTTTTAAAATTAAGGACCAAATATTAGCGTACCGATGACGTGATAGCCAATTGGTACAAGAAACAAGATGATATTTAAAATAATCGCCCATAGACAGAGCTTGTCTTTTTTTATAAAAAAACCAATAATTGCAGGAACAATCATGAGCGGAACTAAAAAGATAGGTGCGATAATAGGCAGTCCTTGAAGCTTTTCGGCCGCAATAAGCCCTGTGAAAAAGTTAAGGATCAATAAAGTATTAATAATGACATATAAAAGTGAAATTCCTCCAAGAACCCCGCCTATTATTCCGCTTTTAGTTGTTTTAACAGTAGCATCCACGTTTCTATCACCTCTTTTTTTAGAAATATAAGTAAACTATACTATAATGTGGATTTTATTGTAAAGGTATGATCATAGTATATTAGTCGTAATGCTCAACTTTGGAAATAACTCAGTAATCACCTACGTATTGGTCGCAGATGTCAGGGATATACGATGATGGAAAAACAACGCTAATATAGTGAATTTTTCATTGTATCTCAATAAAAAAAGAGAAAAATAAAAACAGACAGAAAAATTTCAATCTGTCCGTAACTTTTTCACTGAAAATTTTTTACTGTTTTGCTAATACTTCTTTAAGTTCACGTAATGTTTTAGGATCATGTGCATACATAACGTCAGCTATATTACTATCTTCCATTGCTAACGGAATAAGAGCTCTTATTTTATATTCTCCCTCATAGTCCTGTACAAGAACTAATAAATCTGCTGAGACTTTTTGAAATATTTTCTCATTATCTTCTACTAATACTTCTTCAGGGACAGTATCTTTATTATTAGTTACACTAATAGGCACGAATTGGTTCCCGTACTGGTTAAGCAAATTATCTCTAGCTTCTGAGTTATCCGGAGAATCTTCAAAGTCAATTATTCTAAAACTATAATCATTTTTCAGATAACCCACTGCTCCAAACATGTGTATACCTTCTTGAATTTCACTACTAGGCAGTTCGGTGTAATGAGACATGTCTTCGGTAAAAGCTGTGAGGTTTCCATCTTCAGCATCTTTGAGGGTTTTCTTTACTACATCAATAGCTTCCTGTTGTTCACTAGTAAGTTTCTGATTTTGCTCTTTATTGTCATTACTATTATTGCCTTCTTCAGATTCAGCATTTTTTTCTGTAGTAGAATTACCAGCATACATTTGTTTATTGATATCGTCTTGTATAATATCAGCTGCCTTAAATCCCTTCATCATATATTGATTATCGTATTTATCCATTATCAGTACGATATCCATTCCTTCTTTATCTTCTTGAGATAGCGTATTATCTTTGGTTGTTACTGATACTAAAATGGAATCTCCACCGTAATCTTCACCAATTTCTATTTGTGTTGCATCAGATAATTTATCCCAATCGATTACTTTCAGATTAAAATCAGCGTAATTAAGAGCAGCGAAATTAGCCATTATGTCCTTATACTCACTATCCGCTGGTTCAGATTGTGTAGTCTCAAGAGAAAATTTGCTGTGCAATTTCAAGTCATTTTTAAATGCATTAAAATTTTCATTTTTAGCATGAGTAAACATAAGTAGAGCGCCATCCAATGCTTGCTGTTCTTTATCTGGAAGATTTCCTATTGTTTTAGTTTCCTTACTTTCATCAGACGTATCTTTTTTATGTACCGCGGCACTTGTTGCAGCAGAAGTAGTTTCTTCTGAATCATTCTTACTTTCTTCTTTTTCGGAGTCAGATCCACAGGCCGATAGTGCTAATGAAGCAGATAATAATACTGTTACTAACTTGTTACTTTCCATAAATCACCTACTTATTCTATATATTTGAAATAACTATATCTATTTTACCATGTCAAAAGACTATATATGTGTGAAAAATAAGAAAAAACAAATAATTACTCCTGTGGTGTAATATTAAACAATTAATTTATTTTAATTGTTAGCATTTGTTAACGATGTTATAATTTATAGTTATTATGTATGATGGAAAATGCCTCAATTTCTCGCTACTGAGTTACTTTAAACTGAGTAGCCTTTTTATATCCAAAATTAAAAGCTGAAATTAACGTTTGACTAATATAATTTAAAAGGTTTTATTTAATGTTAAACCGAACACTCATTTTACTATTCCTCGTTTTATCAAAAAAGAGCAGCCATCCCCGGTTGTTCTTTTTTTAATGAAGTATCTCAATAAATGCCTACTAATTCTAACCACTAGTTTTCTAGAAAAATAATTATTTAATCTAGGACACTACTAATGTCAAACGGAGTGACATTTGGTAAAAAAATCTATTTTTATGGGTTTATTTTACATAAAAGGAATGTTAGTATTGTAAACGGAGGGTAATAGTTGTAAAATTCAGGAGGTAACAAGGTTGGATAACAAAGTATTTTCTATTTTTAAGAGAGTTTTAGTGGTTGCTAGTTTATCATTAGTTTTTACATCTGTTTTTAACTTTAAAACTATTGGTACACAAGCAGCGGAGAACGTAGATAGTGAAAGTCAGAACCTAACAGATGAAGAGTTGGATCAAGAACTTGCACTAATAGATGAAGAAGCTTCAAATGGCGAGCTTGAATTTCTAGATGAAGACGAGATGGACAAAAGCGAGGTTTATACAGAAGATGAGCTTGCTACTATGGAAGAAGGTTTTTCTTTAATTGAAAGTGTTCCCGATGAACTAGTAACAGAAGATAAAACTGTCGAAAGATTAGATTGGATGATTGAAAACACACAAGATTCAGAGTTGGTGGCTGCATTAGAATCAGAAAAACAAAAGCTTACTAACGAAGAACCGGTTTTTACTACTTTCTTAGCTTGGGGTTGTGCTAAAGGAATAGGTTATGCTATAGCACAGAATGCTGTTCCAATTGCTAAAGTATTAAAAATTAAAAAAGCGATCAAAGTTGCAGGTGGTACAGCTAAATTCGCTAACAAGCTTGTTAAGTCTTACGATTACTATTCAAGAATTAAAAAACCTGGTAGCAGAGTTGCTAAGTATTCTAAAACAACAGCTATGAAACTAGCGTTAAAAAAGACAGCTAGAGCTACACCAGATGCTTTTGACGCATTATACGCACTCCTAGGAATAGATACATTTATTAAGAATTGCTTCTAAATAAATCTTTAACATACCCTTGGAGTAGCTTATCAGAAAAGGGGTTTGTTTTATATGTTTAGTAAAAAAAGAACATATCAAATATTAATAGCTATTATTGGAATTGCATATATCATTTATAACTACACATTAAAATCTAGTGTAAGTGAAACAACAGATTCCTATATTGTTTTCCCTATTAGTATTGCATTACTTTTATTATTTGCTTTTATGTATATCAGATTAGATAAAAAAAATGACTAAAAACGATTTTTGTTTTCCCTCCTTAAACCCTAGATATTTAAATTATCTAGGGTGTTTTATTATGAAAAAAGTTGGCTTCTCCCCTTCTATCATGCATAATAAATATTTAATAAATATTTAATAAATAATTACATGAGGTTTAACATGGCTGCAGTATCATTAAAAAACAGAGCAAAATAAATTTTGTTATAATAAATGTAATGAAGTTTTCAACGAGGGGAATTAACAAAATTGGACTTTTTAAAGATGTAACTGACATTAGAGATATTGTAGCTTCAGATATAAAGATTCCTGAAAAAATATTGGACGAAATGCCTAAGTACGCTACGAGTATAGAAGATCGATTTAAAAGATTTAAAGACACTCCACCGTCTTTAGACGATCTTTTTCGAGAAGAGGATATGTATGGAGGACTTAAAGAACTCCATTTAAAAAATGCTTATAATCAAGCTGGCATGTATGCTTTTGTATCATGGAGATGGGTAAATCCATTCGCGGAATGGTTAGGTGATAGAAAAGTTCTTGAAGTTATGGCTGGCCGTGGATGGTGGACATACGCCCTACGACAAAAAAGTGTAAATGTTATTGCTACTGATGACTTCTCTTGGATGAATCGAAGCTGGATAGATACACTAACAGAAGTTGAAGAAATGGACGCAATTGAAGCTGTAGAACGTTACGGTAAAGAAGTTGACGTTGTGACAATGGGTTGGCCATATATGGACGATACAGCTTACCGGGTAATCAAACGGCTACACGAAGTTAATCCTAATGCATTGGTTGTATATATTGGCGAACGTGGCGGTTGTACAGCTGATGACAATTTCCATGAACACTTTGAAATCATGTTTAATGATCCTGAATTCAATAAAGTCACAACTAGATACCAAAGCTGGGAACACATTCATGATGATATTTTATTAGGAAGATACAGTGAATAAAATATAATTTTTTCGTTTATACTTGTATGTGACAGATTAACACAAGGATTTTTATTTATTACTTGTCGCTCATCACACATGGCAGAGCCCCTGTACAGAAAAGAAGTCTGTATAGGGGCTCTTTTTAGTTGTGTCCGTATCCTGTTACTCGATAATCATCACCGTAATCTACTGTGACAGACATTTCTACTTTCTTATCATTTTCTTCAGAATATCCATGAACCATAACTGTACTTAAATCTTCCCCACCTAAAAATTCTACATCTTTAGGAACAAACTTAATATTCTTTTCATCCTTCATATACGTAGCCGCTACTTCAGAAGCGAGCTCTCCAACCTCTTTTTTATCCATGTGTTCCTCCTTCTCGCATCCTACTATCACTAATAACAATAGAAAAATAGCAATAACTCTCAGTTTCAACATCCATATCTCTCCAATTTTTTGGAAATTCCTATATAATAGAATTATACTCTATTAACGAGAGGGGTTTCAAATATGAAAGTGAGAGATAAGACATACAAAGAATTAAGTTCGATTGCTTATTCTAACAAACCTATTAAGGACTGGACTGTCACATATAAAGATCATGAAGAAACTTGGGAAATTATAAATAAAAATAAAAAATTCAAGTTACATGATCCAGATACGGGTTTTGATGCAATGGTAGCTAAACATAAAGATACGGTTGTTATTGCTTATCGTGGGACGGAAATGAACTCCGCGAAGAATGCAGTAACCGTAGGTATTAAAGATGGTATAACAGACTTTAATTATATTGTTCGGAATAAACCAGTTAAGGAACTAGACTTGCATGTTGAGCTTGAAAAAGGTAAATTCCACGTTGATTTTTATAAACAGAATCAGTTTAGGCAAGCTGATGAATTAGCGCAGGAGGTTCAGAAAGCCTATCCTAAAGCAAAGGTATCATTAACTGGACACTCTTTAGCGGGTTCCATGGCTTCTTACGCTGCTGCCAAAAATGACTTGCATGCAGTTACATTTAACGGACCTAGTGTTATTGGGTTGCTTCCCAAAGACTTAAAGGAAAAAGCGGAAAAAGGCGGATTTGATAAGCAGGTTGTTAACTATGTACATCCAAAAGATTCTATAAGTTCTGGTGCTATTAATCCGTACAAGCGTTATATTGGTTCTGCCTATTATATTGGGTCTTCATTTGAACTAGAAAACTCAAAGAACAGATATAATCCTGTTTCTAGAGCATGGGGTTCACTTGCTGGTTCCGGTTATCACGGTATGCAACATTATAAATTTGACGAGTTTGGGAATGTTTCTAATCCAACTCTAACTAATGTCTTAACCGGAGAAAGCCTAGCTACCTCCCCTCGCTTTGCTTCTGCAGACAGCGGGACTATTAAGGTTACTCCTGTAGACCTTAAAGAGCTTGCTAGTGAACTAGAATCTTTTGTGGAGGAAGTAGAAAGCATCTGTAATAGCTTTAAACAAAAAACTTCCGTTTTGGATGATATTCAAACAACTGAAGATGTATTGAATGATGTTCTTCAGCGTGTACATCATGTAGGCGGCTGGTTTGCACGAGATACCGCTAGAATGGTTAGTAATCTTAATGCAGCTGCAGAATCTTTTGTGGAGGCTGATCACTTAAAATGAGCGATTTAGAAAAATATGAAAAAGAATTAAATGACTTAGAAAGTCTTAGCACCTACTTGGATACGGTCATTAGAAAATTACGTGCTAAGCAACTAGTTGTTAAAAGTAAAGCCGAAGATTTAACTACGTGGGAATCTGGTAATGCTAAAGATGCCTTTCAACAAGAAATGGAAAAGTATTTCGATGATTTTACTAAAAAGATTGATGATGTAGAGAAAGCAGAAAAAGAAGTAAAACATGCTAAGACCAAGGTAAAGCATTTAATGATGCTTGAAGATTTGCCTAAAGGTCCTAAATACTAGATCTTAAACCCTAGATTTTTTGATTATCTAGGGTTTTTGTTATGAAAAAAGAAGGAAAAATTACCTTTATATGGAATATATAGAATTTATGTGAATTTGGAGGGAGGTGTTTTTTGTGAGTAAGAGAGAAGACAGACTAGATGGAATGACAGATGGTGATTTAATTGATGATATAGATGATTATGTTAATTCATCTGGTGATTTTGATGAATATGAACTTGAAGAAGAGCTTAAATATAGGGGCTATTCCAAAAACAGTAGTGGAAAATATACCAAAGGCGGATACGACGATGAAGACGAGAATGAAGCTGAAGCAGAGAATTATTCTGCTAGTAATAACAATGAAAGTGATAAATCCGGCTGTGCCATACTAACTATTCCACTTGTTCTTCTTTTAATAGCCGCTATTGTGTATTTTTCACTGTTAGGTTTTGGCGCCGGTGTCTATTTTTCTATCGAATTTCAGATACCAATATATATGGCTTTTGCTGTGACCTTTATAGGAATATTTTTCTCGCAAGGTGCAAGTAAATTGGCTAATTTTTGTTTTGCTATTGCAACAGCAGCATTGATTTCACGTATTTTTCCTTATTTTTTGCCAGAAGTTCATTCTCTGAGTGTTGAAGATTTTCAAGAGTGGTCCAAAATAACACCGAAATCAACAGCATACCTATATACTCTTTATTATTTTTTAGCTATCACGATAATTCCTTTTATATGTATGAAGACATTTTCGAAAATAGTGAGAGCTCGTAATGGCATTGATCGCAACATAAATCGGGGAATGTAAAAAAAAGAGCAAACCAAAAGGTCTGCTCTTTTTCTTTATATGTTGATACTTTTTAAGTCATTTTTAAACTTATTGAAACTATCCTACTTTAATAAGTCAGTTACGATCTTACCGGAATAATTTACTGGCGCTACCCCACTGTCAACGTCTGACTTTTTAATACATTTATATAAAGTAGGTTGTGTATTACTTAATGCTGTAAAAACATTAATATTGTGCTGAATACTATGTGATATAGGTGTACCACTGTCATCAAGACCCGTTTCAAAATGTTCATACTGATAACGACAAAGGCCTAAAACTGCTCACATCAAAAAAGAATGCGTGATTAAACATCGCATTCCCTTTTTGTACGGCGTTTAGTATCTTTTCTGCCTTTTGCTATAAAAATAGCTGCTATAAGGCACCCAATTCCAGCTAAATGCATGATGTTATTACCTGTCGCCCCTAGACTGTTACTAGTCAAACCAACTAAAATACTACCAAGTATAATCAATAAAACAGTAAGTAGTACTAGATATTCAATTGCGAATGTATTGATCAACATCTAGTTAACCATAATATTATTATGAAAATAATAGTGTGGATTCAAACGCTCATGGTACCATATTCTAATCGATTTATATGTTATCATACATAAATTGTTAAAAGTACATTTTTTCACCTTTCACTATCAAAAAAGCAGCCTCTTTACTAAGAGACTGCTTTTTTTAATGACAACTGATAAAATCGCTTAAGAAGCTTTTTTTAATTGTTCTTTTTGTTTCCGTTGATAAGAAGAAAAATAAATAAGACCTACAAATACAGCTCCTCCTATCATATTTCCAATAAAGGTAGGAACAATATTTGTCATAAAATCAATCCATGTAAAGTGACCTGCAAAAATGGCAGCGGGAATAATAAACATATTAGCTACAACGTGCTGAAAGCCAATCGCAACAAAAGCCATAATCGGAAACCAAATACCAAGAATTTTACCCGTAACGTCGTCAGCGCCGTATGAAAGCCAAATAGCTAAACATACAAGCCAGTTACAGCCCACAGCAGAAATAAGCGTTTTAAAAAACGATTCATCAATTTTAGCTTGAGCAATTGCTACCGTTTTATCTAAAAAAGGACCCGTTTCTGTTAACCCGACAATGTGTCCAAAGAAATACGCAACAAATACGGCACCTAAAAAGTTAGCAAGCGTGACCCAAAACCAGTTATGAAGCAAGTGACGAAGCGAAATTTTTCTTGCATACAAGGCAATGGAAACAGACATCATATTCCCCGTAATGAGCTCTGCTCCCCCAAGTACGACCAGCATAAGACCTACAGGAAAGACGGCCCCTCCTAAAAGATTCGATAAACTTCCCCATTCAGCTGGTAAATTACCAATGACGCGCACATCTAGTAAAAAAACAAGCGCAATAAACGCGCCTCCTAAAAACCCAAGCATAAGAATAGAAGAAAGGGATAACTTGGTCTTTGAAACCCCCGCTTCTAAAGCGATGTTTAACATTTTATCCGGCTTGTGAAATGCCATAAAACTCCTCCTTAATTAAAAAAGGCAGCACTCAAAAACACCTTTTACACAAGGTTTTTGAATGCTGCCTAATAATCCTGCACTTTCTTTACAGTATATCAGTCATCATTATCTATAATAAAACTAAATAAAAAACAAGCAGATCCTACTTCTCTCTCATTTAATTAAATTATGTATTTTACGTTGTTCTACTGAATATTAGTTTCAAACACAAATACGGAAACGGCGATATCTTCTTCCACTTTGATATCGGAAAATAAATAGCTCAGCTTAGCTCCTAACAAGTCTTCAAGTCCTTCTGGAGGAGATGAAGCATAAAGGTTTTGAATAAGCTTCGTTCTTGCCATATGTACCGTCTCTTTACCTTCGGTTGTTCTCGCGATAAATTGTTCAGCTGGCGTTAAGTTGCCGTACAAAGTTGAAATAGCCATGTTTTGAACGAATACAGTATGAATTCGTTCTGGACCTTTTCCAAAAAGTTTTTTGTCGCAGCTTTCGGATAATATCATTAAAATCATGTATTTTTTTAGTACACCGGTGTATGCCTCCGCTTATCTCGAGTATGTCTATCCTGCTCATTCAAGTGTTCAACTAAGAATAAGTTACATTATACATGACGACGTTTACATTGTATACAATGTATCTGTTTTATCATCATTAATCCAAACGATTGCAAAACTTTTACGAAATAAAAAAAATACCTTCACTCATTGAAGTGAAGGATTACCTTTATATCTCTACTTAAAGGTTACAAATGAATTCTTAGTTATCAAAGAAATAACTAAGAACTTTGACAAGATAGCATGTCAAAATAGTCAAGTGGTATGTTTGTACCAGTAGTTAATGCTATCACGTCAAAGTTATAGAATCCACTTAGTTTACTTTCATAATACTTTATTTAATTTAAATATTCTTTTTGGATAGGTAACCTTTAATCTTCATCACGATCTGCTCTAAATTCATCATCAGATAATGAATTTAGTTGATGGCTAAGCTTTTCGTAGTTATCTTGTTTTTGGTTTTGTTGTACATCATTAGATATAGAAGCTTCGCTAGAAACAGTAGATTTTTTTCTAGTCTCTTCGCCTCCGCTAACTCCAAACCCAACATTGTTATCTGTCATCGGATTCACCTCTTTAACTGTTATTATGGAGAATTGCTCTAAAAAAATAACAGGAAACAAAAGGAATTCCCACTTAGCTAATAGCGGTCCACGCTTCCTTACTTAAACCAAATCGTATTTAGATAAGAAAATGACCTGCTTTAACTCCATAGGCAATACCAACAAAAAAACTTGCTATACCTAGCGTTTGACTTTTACATACATACTTTATAGTTAAGCCTGGAATCAGACCCCATATAATGATGAAAATAGCGAACGATACTATAATAGAAGACCATGCATCTTGCCCTGATATACTTATACCTTGCATAAACGTTTCTCCTTTCAGTACTTATATCGGGAGAACATAAATTTTTTATAGTATCTTATAATACGAACTAAAAAATTCAAGTGACCTGTCCATATATGCTTTTACAGCGAATGGTGGCGTTCAAGCTCGATTGTTTTTGGTTTTTGCCATATTAATACCCCTGCCGCTACGTACATAAACGAAGTGATGTAAAAAAGGCTTCCGATTGTAAGAAAATCAATGATATACCCTGTTGCAATAACGGCTAAAGCTGCCCATATAGAGGTCCATAAATGATAGTGTCCTATTTGTTTTCCCGTATGAGCACGATCTGTCTGCCTAGATAACGCTATTTTTTCTGCTGTTTTTTGAAGAGCTCCAAGCAGTCCCATTATAACTTGAATGATATACACCTGCGTGATAGTGGTTAGAACCGGAATCACAAGCATAACAACTGCCATCCCAAACGTATATAAAAGAAGCAAGCGCTTTTCTCCTACTCTGTCACTCCATGAACCGATTAAAGGGTGACTTAAAGCTGCGGTTAAAGCGAAAATTCCGTAAGCTAACCCAAATTGTGAATAACTATCGCCAAGATTTCGAAGCAGTAAAAGGTAAAAAGGAAAAACAATACTGCTTGCGGTAATCATTAGGCTTTGTGAATGTAAGAGTTGTTTGTACGTCATTTTCCATACTCCTTATAAAATAAATTAACGAATGTTTCGTTCCGATCATATTTTCTTTTTAAATTAAAAAAGGCATTTGTATGAGGGTAAGCCTCTTCTAACTGCTTCTTGCTTGGGTAGCCGTAATAAGGCAGGTAATAGCTTCCCTGATGCTGCAGCGTCACATCCACCATTTTTCTGACAACTCTTTGTGTATCAGAGATGCCTTGATGGTCTTTTTTCTGGTTAATAAGTAAAACGAGAGCAAACATATCGTCTTTTGCATAAGACATGACTGCTTTATTGTCTTTTTCTACATAGCGAACGGTAATGTTCAGTAAATTTAATTTCTCTGTTGATAAAATTTTGCGTAAATCATCGATGTAAGAAGCAAATTCATCAACCGGAACGAAGTATTCCTGTAAAACTTCCGTCCGGCTAGCACTTTCGTATTCCATAAAATCACTTTCAGAACGCATAACATTATTTCTTGTTTCAAGCCGTCCATTTTGTTTTAAGAAATATGCCTTTTGTGTTTCCCACAGCATATCTTTTCCCCAGTTGCTGTACCGAGACAGTCCTAGCATAAATTTAGGAAGCGCCACTATTTTTTCTGTTTTGAGCGGTTCGTTTACAGTAGAAGTATTTTGAGAAGATAAACGGTAGTTTGTGACGTACATATCTGTTAGCAATTGATTAGGAGAAACAGAAATACGCGCCATATGCATACGAACGTCAGGGTTCTGCTGTACGTAGTTTTTAAAATACGCTGTATACTGTCTATAATCTAAGCGGATAATTTCATCTTCGTACCATTCATCATCCGTTAAACGAAGCGTCACATCTAAAATGACTCCAAACAACCCGTAACCTCCGTTTACTAAAGAAAACAGCTCAGGGTGTTTCGTCCGGCTAATTTCGATAATAGATCCGTCCGCCTGCAGGAGACGTATAGATTTGACCGTATCCATTAAAGAACCGTATCGAATATCTCTGCCGTGTACGTTCACGCTGATAGAACCTCCAACGGTAAAAATATTTTGTGACTGCATAACTTTAAGAGCAAGACCGTCTTTATGTATATATTGCTGAATATCGTTCCACGTCGTCCCGCTTTGAACCGTAATTTCTTTTTGACGGGGCTTGTAATCTATAATTTTATTGTACTGCTTCATATCAAGTAAAATAGCATTCGGATAGTACGTCTGCCCTCCTTGGCTGTGCTGCATGCCTGAAATTGCTATTTTTTCATGATGCTGTGAAGCGGTTTTCACCCAATTTTTCAGCTGTTTTTCAGTAGTTCCATGTTTTATTTCTTTGACTTTTGTAGGAAGAAGCTGAGCAACATCTTCCGTTACAGGACGGCTTTGCTGCTGTTTATAAACATGATAGGAGGCATATGAACCGACTAGATAAAAAGATAAAAAAATTCCTAACAACACGTTTTTCTTCATCGCAAACTGTAAGCTCCTTTCTTTATTTCTGTGAAATTATACCATATCAAAAGTGAAATAACACTAATATAGTGTAAAATTACACTATATTAGTGTTATTTTGAGAAAATATATAAAAAAACTTGTAATTAAATGGATGTTAACCTTGTTGAAACAAAAAAAGAA
>NZ_JYOO01000036.1 GCF_000956595.1 Priestia aryabhattai B8W22
TCAACGTAATGTCAACAACTTTTTTTATTTCTTTTCGTTGTTTTCGCTTGTCTGCGTTAGCAACAGATATAAATATACCAAATCAATTTTATAAAAACAAGGGGTAAATTAAAAGTTTAAATTTTCTAATATTAATAACTAAAAAAAGATGGCCGTAGCCATCTCTTTTTTAGCGTTGACGCATATGTGGGAATAATAGCACATCACGGATTGACGGTGCATTTGTTAGTAACATAACAAGGCGGTCAATACCGATTCCTAGACCACCTGTAGGTGGCATACCATATTCTAATGCCTCGATGAAGTCATCGTCCATCTCATGTGCTTCATCGTTTCCTTGTTCTTTCTCTTTCAACTGAGCTTCAAAGCGCTCACGTTGGTCAATTGGGTCATTTAGCTCTGTAAATGCGTTCGCGTGTTCACGCGCAACGATAAACAGCTCAAAACGGTCAGTAAAACGCGGATCTTCCGCATTTTTCTTAGCAAGTGGAGAGATTTCTACAGGATGTCCGTAAATGAACGTTGGTTGAATTAACTGCTCTTCTACTTTTTGTTCAAAGAATTCATTTACAATATGTCCATATTGCATATGTTCAGTAATTTCTACCCCGTGTTCTTTTGCTAAAGCACGAGCTTCTTCAACAGATGTTTCTCCCCAGAAGTCTACGCCCGTATATTGTTTAATAGCATCGACCATATGAAGTCTTGTCCATTCTGGAGTTAGATCTACCTCTTGGTCGCCATACTGAATCTTTGTTGTGCCAAGTACTTCTTGCGCAATGTGTGCAATTAAGTTCTCTGTTAAAGCCATGATATCTTTGTAGTCCGCGTACGCTTCGTACAATTCGATCATTGTAAATTCAGGGTTGTGACGTGTAGATACACCTTCGTTACGGAATACACGGCCAATTTCATATACTTTCTCTAATCCACCTACGATTAAACGTTTTAAATGAAGTTCAATCGCAATACGCATATAAAGTTCCATATCAAGCGCATTGTGGTGTGTTACAAACGGACGAGCTGCTGCTCCACCTGCGATTGAATGCATCATCGGTGTTTCAACTTCTAAGTATCCATGATTATCTAAGTAACGGCGCATCGATTGAATAATGCGGCTTCTTGAGATAAATGTTTGTTTGCTTTCCGGGTTTGTAATTAAATCTAAGTAACGTTGACGGTAGCGCTGTTCAATATCTTTTAAACCATGATATTTATCCGGAAGTGGACGAAGCGCTTTTGTTAGTAACGTGAAATCTTTTACTTTAATAGAAAGTTCGCCAACTTTTGTTTTGAATAAAACACCTTCAACCCCTACCAAGTCACCGATATCTACGCTGCTGAAGATTTCGTACTGTTCTTCGCCAATTGCATCTTTACGTACATAAAGCTGAATTTGCCCTGTTAAATCTTGAACGTGAGCGAAACCTGCTTTTCCTTTTCCACGCTTTGTCATAATACGACCAGCTAGTGACACAGGCACTTCATTTTCTTCTAACTGTTCTTTTGTTAACTCGTCATACTCACTAATTAATTGCTGTGATGTATGTGTACGTTCAAAACGTTGACCAAACGGATCAATACCCTGATCTCGTAGGTTGCTCATTTTTTCGCGACGAACGAGAAATTGATCATTTAATTCTTCATGACTCATCGTTTACTCATCTCCATCGTATAATTAAGTTTTCCGAAACAGAAAAAAGGCCAGCATGTTTACTGGCAACTACTACGTTTCTTTAAAATTATTATAGGTTCAGTCGTTTCTCTATGTCAAATCGCTTTATTCTTGCTTCGCTTCTCTTTTTCTTTGATTTCTCTAACAAGCTACCGAATAAACCAACAACCTGCGAACCCAAAGCTCAAAGTTTTTACTCTGAACTCTACTTTACTCCAATATAAAAATGAATCAACTAATAAGATTCGTTTTTACTTATGTAAATCATTACTATTATTTTCGAACATATCTAGTATACCACTTGTTTGCTCTCGAAATAATTTTACATCTTTTAAATCTGATAAACGTGTTGTGATGGTTTCAACTTTTTCTTCTGCTACAGGGAGAATAAGAGATGGAGCTAGTTCGTTTAGAGGAACCATCACAAATGCTCGTTCAAACATTCGGGGATGAGGGACGCTCAGTCTATCCGTATGAATGATTTCATTACTATACAGTAAGATATCTAAATCAAGGGTTCTAGGTCCCCATACAATCTCTCTTTTTCGACCTGCCGCTTGTTCAATGGCTTGCAAACAATCTAAAAGGTGCTTTGACGAATACGTTGTTCGTATTTTTACTACCATGTTTAAAAAACTTGCTTGATTCGTATACCCGACCGGAGCCGTTTCATAAACAGATGAAACAGCCACTACCTTAATCTCAGAGTGTTTCATCAAGCCAGTAACTCCCGACTTCAAATGTTCCATTCGATTTTCAATATTTGATCCTAATGCAATATATGCTTCTGTTGTCATTCAACGGCTCCTTTTAATTTCAATAGCTACCGATTGATAATAACCGGGAATTGGCGGATCAGGCTTATATACCTTTACAGTACAAGCCTGCACGAGTTCGTAATTAGCAAGCAATTCAGATGCAATCGTTTCGGCCACCGTTTCAACTAACTTGAACGTGCGCTTCTCTACAACTTCCTGGCATGTTTGGTATAAATCTGCATAGCTCACCGAGTATTCTAAATTATCCGTAGTACCAGCTTGTTTTAAATCCAGTTCTACAGCTAAATCCACGTGAAAACGCTGCCCTAATTTATTTTCTTCTGGAAATACGCCATGATATCCATAGAAACGCATATCATTCACATAAATTTTATCCATCTTTATCCTCTCCTTTCACTTTTATACATGTAGCTGGCATCGACTCATTAGCGACATCGTGTAAGAGCAATACTCTTTTTGCAACTGAGCTGTCAGCGTGTGGTCTCCTACTGAAAACTGCTTATCCTTTATACTTCGAAGAGGTACAATTTCTTGAATGGAATTTGTAACGAAAGCTTCATCACCCTCCAAGAGCTGTTCCACCGTAAATAAACCTTCTACAACCTTTATGTTTTTCTTTTGTAAAAGCGTAAAGATAAACTGTCTCGTAATTCCATTTAAGATACCTGTTTCAAGAGACGGTGTATATACACAATCATCTTTTACAAAAAATAAATTTGACACAATACCCTCAGCTAAGAACTCTTCTTTTGTTAAAAAGATACCCTCTTTATTTAAGTCTGAACCAACTTCTCGCTTAGCTAGTACATTATTTAAATAATGATGAGACTTCAACCTCATGGTTCCTTCAGGCGTATTTCGTTTCGTCTCAAGAATAAGCCCCTCTTTTACAAGGGGGCTCGATGGATGAGGCATTGATTTCATATATACGATTGTAGATGGCTTGTCGTATTCTTCCACTTGCAATCCAATTCCGCCATTTCCTGCTGAGACATTTAATCGAACATACGCATTTCTCTCATTGTTTTTCATTAACAGACTATTAATGATTCCTAACACGTCGTGTGTGGAATAGTCCCATACAATATTTAATTCACGTAAGCTGCTACGCAGTCGATCCAGATGGTCTTCCACTAAAAATGGATGACCTTCATAAACTCGTAGCGTTTCAAACAGCCCTAGCCCATACATATATCCGTGATCAAACGGAGAAATAGTGGCTTCAGACGCAGGCTTTACTTCGCCATTTACGTATATATACATATCATTACACTCGCTTTTTTTCGTAAGTTTCAATAAAATTCTTCAGCATTTCTTTACCGTAAGAAGTCATGATAGATTCAGGGTGGAACTGTACTCCTTCAATAGGTAATGATTTATGGCGAATCGCCATAATTTCATCTTCTGCTGTCCACGCTGAAATCTCAAAACAATCCGGCAGTGAACTTTTTTCTACAATCAAAGAATGATATCGCGTTGCCGTGAACGGATTATCAAGACCTTTAAAGATAGTACGGCCATCATGATGCATTTCAGATGTTTTCCCGTGCATTAATTTATCCGCACGAATCACATTCCCTCCAAAAGCTTGCCCAATCGACTGATGCCCTAAGCATACGCCGAATATTGGAATCTTACCTGCAAAATATTCGATGGCTTCTAGACTGATTCCCGCTTCGTTAGGACTGCATGGTCCCGGGGAGATCATTAAAAAATCTGGATTTAGCACTTCAATTTCAGAAAGTGTAATTTCATCATTTCTTTTTACAAGAAGCTCATGCCCTAGCTCACCTAAATACTGTACTAAATTAAACGTAAAAGAATCATAATTATCAATCATTAATATCATCTTTACTCACCCTCACTCAGCTCATTTTCGCTCTGCTCTTTTGCTTTCCATAGTGCAATTGCTTTTTTCAGTGATTCTTTGTATTCGTGTTTCGGATTTGAATCAATCACAACACCCGCACCAGCCTGCACATAAGCTTGGCCGTCTTGAATAATCATAGTGCGAATCGCAATATTTAATTCCATATCTCCATTAAATCCAATCCAACCAATCGATCCTGTATAAATTCCCCGCCTTACAGGTTCAAGTTCTTCAATGATTTCCATTGTACGAACTTTAGGTGCTCCAGTAATCGTTCCTCCAGGAAAAACCGCATCTACAATATCTACAAAATCTTTATTGCGTGCGAGCTTGCCTTTTACATTAGACACAATATGCATCACATGTGAATATTTTTCAATAACCATAAACTCGTCAACGTGAACGGTACCATATTCGCTTACTCTACCAAGATCATTACGCTCCAAATCAACAAGCATCACATGCTCTGCACGCTCTTTTTCGTTATGAATAAGCTCATCCGCTAACTGTTGGTCTTCTTGATCATCCTTACCGCGAGAGCGCGTTCCCGCAATCGGTCTCGTACTGATTTCGTCACCGGCTTTTTTTACTAATAGTTCTGGTGAACAGCTCACAATGTGAAATTCTTCTGTCTGCATATAAGACATGTAAGGAGACGGATTGATTTTTCGTACCTGTTCGTAGATATGCATAGGATGAGTTTGAAGCTGTTGAGACTGTCGAACAGATAAATTCACTTGAAACACATCGCCTTGCCCGATGTACTCATGTACGCGAGTTGTGGCATCTGAAAAAGCAGCTTCAGACATCGAGACCTCACTCTTTTCGGCAACACGATGAATCCGCTCATATGAGAGTCCTTTAGCACTTGCCTCCATCCAGTCCTTTTTGTATTGATCAATACGCTTATGTGCCTGCTCTTTACAATCTGCTTCGTCATTAACGATAATCCAGAGCTTTTCCTTTTCTTGATCGTATACAAATACGTCATCGAAAATAAGGAAATAAACGTCCGGCGTTTTCAATGAATCTTCAGCAAGATCAGGTATGGTTTCTACATAGCGGATATAATCATAGCTAATAAAGCCAATTGCTCCACCTTGAAAAGGAGGAAGATCTGGATTCACCTCTGCTTCAAACTTCTTCATCCAGTCTCGCATAAGATGAAGCGGATTACCTTTTTGAACAGTAGCTTGGCCATCCGTTTTGATATGAAGCTCGTTTTGTTCGCCTCGCAAAATGGCTACAGGTTTTAATCCCATCATTTGAAACTTTCCGCCTCGACCGCTTTCAAGCAGGATATGATTCGGTTCCTCTTTTGACAACTCTTGATATTTTTTGAACCATTGGTTTTTAGAGATAGAAATAGATTCGCCCCAAGTCATTCTTTGCTGCATTTGTTCACTCTCCTAAAAATAAATCACCTGCTTTCATTTTACATGATTCTCAGATGAAAAAAAACAGCTTCATATAGAAGCTGTTTTTTTATCGTTTTTATGCTTGTGTTTGTTCCTCGAATTGGAACAATGGAGTACTTAAGTAACGCTCGCCGTTACTTGGAATAATCGCTAACACTTTTTTACCTTTTCCAAGCTGTTTTGCAGCTTTTAACGCAGCATAAATCGCAGCCCCAGAAGAGATACCTACTAGTACACCTTCTGTTTTTGCTACTTTACGGGCATATTCAAAAGCTTGGTCGTTTTGAACAGCGACCACTTCGTCATATACTTCCGTGTTAAGCGTATCCGGAACAAAGTTTGCACCAATTCCTTGAATTTTATGAGGTCCTGGTTGACCACCGCTTAAAATCGGAGAATCAGCTGGCTCTACGGCATAAATTTTGATGTTTGGGTACTTTTCTTTTAACACTTCACCAGCACCTGTAATAGTACCGCCAGTACCGATACCTGCCACAAATCCATCTAGCTGATCGCCAAACTGCTCGATAATTTCTTTAGCCGTTGTTTGACGGTGCACTTCTGGGTTCGCTTCGTTTTGGAACTGTTGAGGAATAAAGTAGCCGTGCTCTTTTGCAAGCTCAGTTGCTTTATTAACCGCCCCTTTCATTCCTTCTGGACCTGGCGTTAACACTAACTCTGCACCGTAGGCACGAAGCAGATTACGACGCTCAATACTCATCGTTTCAGGCATTGTTAAAATAGCACGATATCCTTTTGCTGCAGCTACCATTGCTAAGCCAATTCCAGTGTTACCACTTGTTGGTTCAATGATTGTGTCGCCAGGCTTTAACACACCTTTTGCTTCCGCATCTTCAATCATTGCTAATGCAATACGATCTTTTACGCTGCTTCCTGGGTTCATAAATTCTAATTTTAAATATACATCCGCCATATCTTCTTCAACTAGACGGTTTAGTTTTACGATTGGTGTTTGACCAATTAACTCTGTAATTGAATTTGCAATACGTGCCATATGACCACTCCTAATACCAACTAATTTTATTGATTTTGTATACAATTTATCAGATGTTTTCTAAATTGTCAATCATTTTGTCTTTCCATTTACCTAATTTTGTTATATTTTTAGATCAATATATACAGAAATAGAACTTAATATCTATAAAAAAAGGCGCTCATTTATAAAATGACGCCTTTTAAGAATCTTTTATTTCATTTAAATTGCTTGTTCTTTCATTTCTTCAAGCTGCTGTTTATCAAAACGATAGGTCTCATTACAGAAATGACACTGTGCTTCAGCTTGGCCGTCTTCCTCAATCATCGATTGAATCTCTTCTTGTCCTAAGCTGATAATAGCATTAGCAATTCTTTCTTCTGAACACTGACATTTGAACTCTACAGGCATTGTCTCCAGAAACTTTACATTTTCTTTTCCAAGAACTTCTTCTAAGATTTCCTCAGGAGAAAGACCTTTTTGAATCAGTTTTGAAATTGGTTCAATCGTCTGTAAGCGTTGTTCAATAGCTGTAATCGTTTTATCATCTGTTCCTGGCAGAAGCTGAATGATAAATCCGCCCGCAGCTAAGATCGTGTTATCAGGGTTAACAAGTACACCTACACCTACTGAAGACGGGACTTGTTCAGATGTCACAAAATAATACGTGAAATCCTCTCCTAATTCTCCCGATACGATAGGTACTTGTCCGTTAAATTGATCACGCATTCCGATATCTTTTACGACACTTAGCGTTCCATCTGTACCTACAGCACGTGCTACATCTAATTTCCCATGCTGATTTAAATCGAAGTGCGTTTGCGGATTCGTTACATATCCACGCACTTCCCCTTTAGCATTGCTGTCTACTAAAATAACGCCAATTGGGCCGCGGCCTTCAATTTTAATTGTTAGCTTTTGCTCACCCTTTAGCATGGCCCCCATCATGACTCCTGCAGTCATTGAACGTCCCAATGCTGCAGAGGCTGTAGGCCATGTATAGTGACGGCGCTGCGCTTCTCCAACTGTATCCGTTGTTTTTACCGCATAAGCGCGAACTTGACTATTGTAAGCTAGTGCTTTTACTAAATAGTCACCCATAATATACACCTCTTACTCCATATTTTTTGTATAAATTATTTGCAATCCTTTTAAAGTCAAAAATGGATCCACAATATCAATAATATCCGACTCTTTAGCAATCAATGTTGCGAGTCCTCCAGTAGCAATAACTTTAGGATTTACTGTTGCTTGCTCTTTCATTCTTGCTACAATTCCTTCTACTTGTCCAACGTATCCATATAAAATACCTGCTTGCATCGCAGATACTGTATTTTTTCCAACAATGCTATTTGGTCGCGCAATTTCAATTCGCGGAAGCTTAGATGCTCTTGAATAAAGAGCTTCTGTCGAAATATTAATACCAGGGGCAATCGCACCACCCATATATTGCTTATTTTCATCAATATAGCAATACGTGGTTGCGGTACCAAAATCAACGATAATTAAAGGGCTTCCGTACAGCTGAATTCCAGCAACAGCATTTACAATACGGTCTGCTCCCACTTCACGTGGATTTTCATATTTAATATTTAAACCCGTCTTAATTCCAGGACCAACAACAAGCGGCTTTAAATGAAAATACTTTTGACACATTCTCTCCAATGCAAACATAATAGGAGGAACAACAGAGGAAATAATAATACCATGAATATCTTTAAAAGATAAACTAACGTGCTCAAGCAAGGCTTTGATTGTCATGCCATACTCGTCTTCTGTTTTATTACGGCTTGTTTCTACACGCCAATGGTACTTTAATTCATCTCCATCGTATACGCCTAATACCGTATTCGTATTTCCAACATCTAATACAAAAATCATTTCAATCACCACTTTATATAAATTCAGTATTCACACTGAAACCATCATACCATAACTGGTAAATAGACGTGTATATTCTAGATAAAATAGGAATATAATGACACAATTCTCTAGTGTAGATTCTACTTATCCACTATATATGAAAAACCTTTTACTAAATCTAACTTCTAGCCAACAAAAAAATCAGTGGAGATAGTCTCCACTGATTTTTTATGGTCTTATGCTTTTGGCTCTTCATCGTCTGTCTTTGTTTGGATGTTTACTTTAACATCTTCATCTGTTACATGACTAGAACGGTCTGGAAGAGTTCCATGATCTACTAAGTGGTTGATCTGCTCAGCGTCTAACGTTTCTACCTCTAACAATGTTTGAGCTACAAGCTCTAACTTGTCACGGTTTTCCGTTAAGATCTGCTTCGCACGCTCATAGCTTTCTTTAATGAAACGTTGGATTTCATTATCAATTTCATGAGCAATCGCATCACTGTAGTTTTGTTCACTGTGTAAATCACGACCTAAGAATACTTGGCCTTGTTGTGATTGACCGAATTGCATTGGTCCTAACTTTTCACTCATACCGTATTCTGTTACCATTTTACGAGCGATGCTTGTTGCACGCTGGAAGTCATTGTGAGCACCTGTACTCACTTCGCCGAAAATAATTTCCTCAGCTACGCGACCACCAAGCAATCCAACAATTTTATCCAGCAGCTCTGGCTTCGTCATAAAGTAGCGATCTTCTTTTGGTAACATAACAGCATATCCACCAGCTTGCCCACGTGGAACAATGGTTACTTTATGTACCATATCAGCTTCGTCTAATACGACACCGATAATTGTATGTCCTGCTTCATGATAAGCAACAATATTGCGTTCTTTTTTAGAAATAACTCGACTTTTCTTAGCTGGACCTGCAATTACACGGTCTGTTGCTTCGTCAATGTCGACCATTTCAATTTTCTTTTTGTCCTGTCTAGCAGCTACTAAGGCAGCTTCGTTTAACAAGTTTTCTAAATCTGCACCTGAGAAACCTGGCGTACGCATAGCAATTGCTTTTAAGTTTACTGATTCATCTAAAGGCTTATTGCGAGCATGTACTTTAAGTACTGCTTCACGGCCATTTACGTCTGGACGATCTACCGTAATTTGACGGTCGAAGCGGCCTGGACGTAATAACGCTGGATCTAAGATATCCGGACGGTTTGTTGCTGCAATGATAATGATACCTTCGTTAGCACCAAAACCATCCATCTCAACAAGCAATTGGTTCAATGTTTGTTCACGCTCATCGTGTCCGCCACCAAGGCCTGCGCCACGTTGACGACCTACAGCATCGATTTCATCAATAAAGATAATACATGGAGCATTCTTCTTCGCATTTTCGAATAAATCACGAACACGAGAAGCACCGACCCCAACAAACATTTCAACAAAGTCTGAACCACTGATAGAGAAGAAAGGAACGCCTGCTTCACCAGCAACAGCTCTTGCTAATAATGTTTTACCAGTACCAGGAGGTCCCACAAGTAAGACACCCTTCGGAATTCTTGCACCTAGCTCTGCGAATTTACGAGGATCTTTTAAGAACTCAACAACTTCCACAAGTTCTTGCTTTTCTTCGTCTGCACCAGCTACGTCTTTAAATTTAACCTTTTTCTTTTCTTCGCTGTAAAGCTTAGCCTTACTTTTACCGAAGTTCATAACACGACTTCCGCCGCCTTGAGCTTGGTTCAGTAAGAAGAAGAATAGGATGAAAATAATAACAAACGGAATGATTGACGTAAAGAACGTTACCCAGCCGCTTGTTTCATCAGCAGGTTTAAAATCAACTTGTACTTGATTATTTTCTGAAGCAGCGTCAATACGATCAAGAGCTTTGTCACCATCTACGATGTAAGTTTGGAACGTTTGATCCTTTTTATAAGAATCTAACTTTCCTTGCACAACATACACGCCTCTTTCAGGCTTCATAGAGAGTGATTTCACATCACCTTTGTCTAAGTGTTGAACAAATGTATCGTATCTCATTGGTTCTGCTTTTTGATTAGAGCCACTAAAGAAGCTTACCACGCCGATAATGACTAAAAATATAAGTAAATAAAAGATGGTATTACGGAAGATCCGATTCATTTCTTACCTCCTCCCACGATAAACAAATACTGTATTCAATACTAACATAGAACATTTATCCTATCCAATAAATTGCACTTGGATATGTGCTTATTAATTGCTGTATACTTGCGGTTTGAGAACCCCAATATACGGCAGGTTACGATACTTTTCTTGATAATCCAATCCATACCCTACTACGAATGCATCAGGTACTTCAAATCCAACATAATCTGCTTTAATAGCTGCTTTACGACCTGTTGGTTTGTCTAAGAGTGTGACAATCTTAATTGACTTAGCTTTACGGTACTTGAATAACTCCACAAGATAGCTAAGTGTTAAGCCGCTGTCGATAATATCCTCTAAAATAAGAATGTCTCGACCTTCAACTGATGTATCTAAATCTTTTAGGATTTTTACTTCACCAGAAGAAACCATTGCATTGCCATAACTTGATACATCCATAAAATCCATTTCTAAATATGTATCAACACGCTTAATTAGATCAGACATAAAAGGCATAGCACCTTTTAGTACACCGATTACCAAAGGAAAACGGTCAGCGTATTCCTCAGATAATAGCTTACCCAATTCTTTTACTTTCTGTTGTATTTCTTCTTCTGAAATCAAAATTTCTTGAATATCCTGCTTCATTCCTTACTTGCCTCCTAGAAGTTTTCGCTACTTATAGTATAAAATAACATATCTGGACTTATGTGTATGCAGTTCATAAGCAGATTTTTTCAAACCAGGTAGCCACAAAATAGTTCCTTGGCTATCTTCCACTACCGGCCAATGATCTCTGAAGTGTAAAGGGATTTTTTCATCGATAAAAATATCCTTTACTTTTTTATGTCCCTTCATGCCCTTTACTCGCATTTTATCACCATTTTTTCGTGTCCTTACCTTTAATGATTGTAAATCGTGAGCTTCATCTAAAAGAAAAACATCGTTTCCTTTTATATCTTCGACTTTATTATGTATTTCACAAATAAGCTGGTGACCATTTGGAAGCTCGACGACCCCTGGAATCGGAACAATAAATTCATATGGCTCGATGTTCCCCTCATTAAAGGTGAAAAGACAGTCGTTGTAAGATCGGATAATGCGTAAACCATTTGGAAAGTCAAGCGTCCCAGACGGTTTGTCACTTTCACAAAATCCTACTAACGTGTCAACATGCGCTGAGGAAAGGGTTGGAGGAATTTCTTTATAGAGATAGTTTAATATTAGTTGAATACCACGCCTTTGTAAAGGCTTGCGTATCCTTAGAAAACAATCTCTATCAATGAGAATTTCATTTTGCAATTTCTTTCTCATTACTTTATTCATCACATCGGTCGTTAATTCCTCTAAGTATGCTTGATCTTCATGCAAGTTCTCGCTAAATTGTTGAAATTTTTCATGTACAGCGGCGTTTTCTTGCTTTAAAAATGGCAAAACGTAATGACGAAACCGATTTCTCGTGTACGAGTCTTTCTCATTACTCGGATCAATTCGAGGTGTAAGCCCATGTAGCTTACAGTAGCGATTGATTTCTTCTTTCGTTACGGCTAGGAACGGCCTAATAATAAATCCATCCCCATATGGCCGCTTGGGCTGCATCCCTGCGTATCCATTCATCGTACTACCTCGAACCATTCGCATTAACATCGTTTCAATTTGATCATCTCCGTGATGTCCTAATGCAAGAAGATTTGCTTTGTGCTTTTTCATAACATGAGTAAAAAACGTATAGCGGCATTCTCTGGCAGCTACTTGAGAAGATAACTTTCTTTCCTTCTGATAGGCAGTAACATCAATCTGCTTCGCTTCACATTTAATATTCAATTGTTTGCAGTAGTTCTGCACATATTCCATATCTTGCTGTGACTCTTTGCCCCGGAACATATGATCAACATGAGCAGCAATAATCGTAAGAGATTTTTGCTCTTTCAGACTCCATAAGAAATGCAGCAGTGCTAAAGAATCAGGACCACCAGAAATACCTACAATCACCGTAGAGCCTGCGGATAATAACTGATGTTTTGTCATAAAATTGTTCACTTGCTTTTCCATAGGAATGACTCATCCTTATAATGTACACGCAATAATGTATCATTAATTTACTTTATACGAATGACTATAAGGAAAGTTTCACAATTTCTCCAAACTTTATAGCACTTGAATAAATAGATACAAAATATAAATCAACATTACAGACGTACAAAGTAGTAGCGTCTCTAACACGTGAGAACGCTTCTTCTTTACTTTAACACGAGGGGCAGACGGTTGACGAACGTTTTGAGGCTTTGTTCCTCTACTTTTTGCCCCTCTTCTTTTTTCGACCGATAACACCTCTGTTTTCATTTCTTTAGCTGACTTATACTTTCCCGTAACCGCTTGATACAAAACATCTCCGAAAGGTTCTAACTGCTTTGTTGTTAATATAAATTGTTTTAATTGTTCAGCCGGTTTGTCTGTTTTATTAATTCGCTTGCCATAAGCTGCGTGAATCAAAACCATGGATACAGCAAACAAATCATAGGTCGGTTCTGCTTTTCGGGAGCCAAGCCCCCAGTGCGCTCGATCATAAAAGTCGGTAAATTCTTTGATTGACCGCCCTTGCAGAGTTGTTCCTCCGACGTCAATCCATCGAACTTTTACGGGGTTAGATGTTACGACCAGGTTTTCTGGTTTTAAATCGCCAAATACCCACCCTTCTTCATGAAGGTTTTCTAAGTCTGTTAAGAGCTGACTTGCAAATACTTGCAGCCATTCTGTCCCTCTTGTTGAGATAAAAGAAAGGAGAGGCTGCCCTTTCACATACTCCATTACATAGAAAGAAAGAGCGTGAGAACCATAGCTCCAATCATCTACATCCAGCAAGCGCGGTCCTAGCACTTTGTCTTTGACTTGAGACAACTTTTTTAATACATTCACTTCTGCTGTAACGGACATGTTGGAAAAGCTTATTTTTAACGCCGCTAGCGTTCCGTTGACTAATTGAACCAAGTAGACAACTCCGGTGGCTCCCACGCCTAATTTCTCAAGAATTTTATAATGGACGTGATGCCATTTTCCTTGAATTTCTGTTCCCGGAGATAGGTTACATACCTGATTCTTCAATGTATTGTTCATTATTTTTTAACAACCCTCTCAATGAGCGCTTTTTGGTGAAATAATGAGTAGCCTCTTTGATAGCCGGTCCAGTAGGCGTAATACCTCCTGCTGTTAGTTTTGGAAAAATCGTTGAAAGCGACTCTAATCTTGGATTCCAGTCCATTAGCTTCTCTACATCTTTCTTTTTCCCAGGAAATAAAAAGATTGAAAATTGATTATGCCCCATGCGAGCATTCAAGCTTAACGATAAATCTAACAGCGACTCCTTTACAGTAGGAAGCTTATTTTTCATACTTCCGCTCATGTCAACTAAAATAAGAATCTCTAAGTCAACCGTTTCCCCAAGTTCATCAACAACTTCCATGATTTCTCCTCGCTTCTCAGGAGATAACTCTTCTAATCTTGAATTAGAGGAACCTAGAATTTGCTGAAGTTCTTTATTTACAACACCTTGAAGTGTTTGCGTCATTGCCTGCCTTGTAACCATTTGAACAGTTTGAGACAGCTGTTTTACGTAAACAATTTGGCTAACGCCACCGCCTGACATAGCAATGCCTTCTATTTCATTCGTGCTTTGCTCATCAATTGTGTCCTCTTCCATCACACCAATAACGTTTACACTAATCCCTTGTTCTTTAGCTAGTGCTGCCATTGCTACCGGATCTTCACCTGTATTCGAACCACCGTCTGTAATTACCAACATCTGTTTCAATGTACCTTTTTTCATAAAAAAATCCCCTCCTCATTATCAGTATTAACATGATAGACGAGGAGGAGATAAAATATACTTCTATCTAACTATTGTGCTTTTTTACGATAAGCGTAAGAAGGAATCGATGACCATTTCGGGGTATTGTGCTGAAGTTTGGCCACAACTACCGTCATATCATCTTCAATTAAACCTGATTTTGTTCGAATAACTTCTTCCATAATTAAGTCTGCAATTTCTTGTGGATCATTTGTTTGAAGCTCGCCAATTTTTCGCTTCATCCACATTTCGTAGTTCTCAACGTGTTTCGGTCCTTCAAATACGCCGTCACTCATCATAATTAATAAGTCTTCCGCCTTCATTTGTTCATTCACAACATCTACTTCAAATTCTTCGATAATCCCCATTGGCAAATTGCTTGCCTGTATTTTAATAACCTTATCTCCGCGTTTGATGAAGCTTGGCGTGGAACCGATTTTCAAGAAATTTACATTAGCATCTTGTAAATCAATCATCGCTAAATCTAAGGTAGAAAAGATCTCATCGTTTGTACGCAGCGATAAAATAGAGTTAATCGATTTAATTGCAATTGTCTCTTCTATTCCTGTTTGTAAAATTTGTTTTAACAGCTGAAGCGTTTCGCTGCTTTCATAGTGGGCACGCTCTCCATTTCCCATGCCATCACTAATAGCTAATGCATACTTACCGGCGTTTAGCTCAATCATGGAATAGCTGTCACCGGATACAAACCCTCCGCCTTTAGCAGCGTGTGCTACGCCTGTATCAACAACGTATGCTTTTGTACAGCCAAACGAAACGTGGCAATAGCCTTGAGGATATTTAGCACATTCTTCGTTCTTTACTACGATACTTTCACCTAAAATATCTGTAAGCATTGGCGCAATAATTTTCTCGCATTCTCCTCTTCCGTGACAATATGGCACCCACATTTCAATATCTACATTTCCAGGTTCTAAGCTATAAATTTCAATTTGATTGATTTCCATCCCAAAGTTACGAAGAGCTTCTAAAATCTGTTCTTCTTGTACATTTAAATTTTCTCGCTCTCGCTTAATTTCTTTTGCAAAATTCCCCATGACTTCAGAGACACCGTGAAGCTGTTCTGCTACAATCCTTCTACTTTCTTGAATTTGGGCTTTTAAGTGCTGATTGGCTTTAAAATACGTCAGTTCATGCTCAATCACATCGATGACTTTTTTCGATTTCACACAATGTTTGTCCATCTCTCGAATTAGCCTTGGATTTTGTTCAAGAGTACCATTATCAACTTCAAGCATAATTTCCTTCATATATTCATAGGTTGTATCAAACTGCTGTGCCCAACATTGTTCTTTTTTAAAACAAAACTGGCACGTCCTTTCGGTAACGCTGCTTAAGAAATAATCAACTTCTTTATCCGCGCTTGGCTTTTCATCATAAAATCCATTTTGCGTAAAGCTTTTGGAAAGTGCTTGAAAAACATTTGAGAACTGTTCTACGCGATTCGCTGTTACATCTCGGATCTTACGCACGTACTGCTGTTGTTCAAGCATATTTTCAGATGTCCCTGGTACTAGTTTACTTAAGTTTTTCAACACAAAAGATGGGGTTAATAAAAATAGGACAACGGCCGTCAGTGATTCATACAAATTAGTCGTCAATCCTTGATCTGCCTGAGCATATAGGCCAATTAGCAATGAGCCAACAACCAGCCCCAGAGCTGCTCCTAGCTTTTTACCGTCTTTTAAAAGTCCTCCAAGCAAGCCAGAGAAAGCGAGTAAACTCATTTCATACAAACTAGAAACGTTCGCGAAACTTAAAATTAAACCGGTTACGACCCCTACCGTAGCTCCTATCGTAGGGCCAGATACAAACGCAAAAACTAATACTAAGTAACGAGATAATATATGTTCAGCGGAAAGGCCGTAAATCATCCACCCTATTGTCCCCGTCATAACAGATGCCAACAAAATAATAAGAGAAATCACTTCTTCTGTTTTTAATGATTGTTTTCGCTTTCGGTATGAAATTAAAGGCACGCTTTGTAAGAAAATCATTGTTAAGATAAAGCTCAACCCTGCTTCTACTGCCACAAATGTAAAATCATACATGGTGAATTCCTTGGTAAACACATAAAAAATAGTTAGTTTTGTAAGTAACATCGCGGTAAATACAGTAAATGGCAGCTTCTTTAACGGATCCATTGTCAGTATGCCGCTAAATCGATGAATTAGTAAGAAAACAAATAGTGTAGCAAATACGGTACCTCCATTTTGAATGGAAACACTAAATGCCCCTGCCAATACGGCTAAACTTGCTAACGGTGCTTTTTCTTTCTTTATAGCCATTACGGCTGCAAAGAATGGCAAAGCAAATGGCATGATTTTCATTAAAATTAACGCTCGTCCTAATAAAAAACCTACGACTAGCAGCAATAATCCCCATTGAAATAACACCTTTTCCGTTTTCATACCCGCCTTTGTAAATACACGGGACATTTCTAATCTAGTTCGGTTAAATACCGCCTCTGTTGTTGGACTTGCAAAATCTCTTTCCGTCTTTTGCATTCTCCCACCACCCGCTAATTATACTTATTCGTTATTATATCGCGGCGAAAGGTGAAATTTTGTCAAACGGACTAGCAAAATACCTATAATCGTTCGACTATTTTCTAGTATTATATTGAAAACTATACAAAAAGATGTACAATCTTACATGGCGATTTAAAAAATATGAGAGATACTGTTCGCCTAAGAGAAAGCCTATGCTCATCATTCTTTTTTAAAAGCAAATAAAAGTCTATAATAATATAAAAAAGTTATTGACAATAACCTTACTTTTTTATATTATTATAAATGTCTTTTAGAGAACGTATAATGGCGGTGTAGCTCAGCTGGCTAGAGCGTACGGTTCATACCCGTGAGGTCGGGGGTTCGATCCCCTCCGCCGCTACTCGAATAACGGCCCGTTGGTCAAGCGGTTAAGACACCGCCCTTTCACGGCGGTAACACGGGTTCGAATCCCGTACGGGTCATCAAAAAGCATGTACAATAGTACATGCTTTTTTTCTACTCTTTTTTACATATAAAAAAGCACCTTTTAGATAAAAGGTGCTTTCCAAAAACTCGCTATCTATTTGATATAAGCAGCAAGTTAACCGCGTTTTGCACCGCGTCCACCGCGTTTTGATTCGGTATGGCGTTTTAGGGAAGATAAACGTTCTTCACTGTCTTTTAAGAAACGATTCATTTTTTGTTCGAATGTTTCTTTTGTACGGAAATCATTACCGCCACCACGATTGTTATTACGTTGTGGGCGTGAATCACGTGGACGGTCTGAGCGTGGCGCTCTTGCAGGACGCTCTGGTCTTTCTGGACGTTCTGGTTTGTCTACCGCTTTCTTAATTGAAAGACCAATTTTACCATCTTTCTCAACGTTAATTACTTTGACTTCAACTTCGTCGCCCACTTTTAAATGGTCGTTAATGTCCTTTACGTAATTATCAGCTACTTCACTGATATGAACCAAGCCTGTTGAACCTCCTGGTAGCTCAACAAAAGCTCCAAAGTTCGTAATACCTGTTACCTTTCCCTGTAACTTGCTGCCTACTTCGATTGACATAAAAAAAATGCTCCTCCTTAAATGATAAAAGAAATCAATTTATTATATTATACAAAAAGCAAAAATACACTGTCAACGAACCATACGTTTAGTCTTTTTTTACATTAAAGATAATTTCCCCGTCTTCTGATAAAAAATAATCTCTGCGGGCAATCTTTTTAATATAATCATCGTCATTTAACTTGACGATTTCACCTTTTAACTGTTTTTGCTTGCTTTGTAATTTTGTCAGCTGCTGTTCTAATTTCACCTTCTCAGCTTTTTTGTTCTCAATAGCTGAGGTTTGCGTAATTAAAGCTGATACCATCAATCCACCAATGATTAAGGCCAACACTCCGAAAACAGTCAAACGCCTAATTAAACCGATACGCTTTCGATCTGTATTTTGTTTAATTTGCTCTTGTTTATGGCTATAATCAGTATTTAACTTCGCGACCTTTTTTTTTCGTATCGCACTCATTGAATTAGTCGTCCCCCTTGTTTTTTAAAGTGTTCACCCATGCAACGACTCTCATTATCATATTCTTTGCACGATTGTAAATTCCTTCTATATACCGAAAACCCATATGTAAAAATCGTTTTACAGGTTTAGGCAACATTCTCCAAAATACGAAAAGAACCCACCTGGCCGGTACGTAAATAAGCTTTAGACAGAATACGAGCAGCTTATGAACAGCTCGGTAGATCCCTAAAGCGACTACAAGTAGAATATGAATAAAGAAGCGGATAGGCTTGACCAAAAAAATATTACTAAGTGTTAAAACACCTCGATATAAACTTAATACGCTCGAGACAGTAAATGTTAATACTTTTAAATACAGTGATTGAAATAAGCTTTGATACGCGGCAAAGCCGCAAAACAAAGCAAGAAACGCATACAAACGCAGTTCTCCTTCATTCACTAAAAACAACACATAAAAAATGAGAAGAGCTTGCACCATCCAAAACAATACGTCATTCACAAATACAAACCATGGGCGTGATTTAGAGCGATTAACAAAGTAACGATAAGTATCGAGAGAAGCACCTAAACCGCTTCCCATCGATACCATCGCAAGCATTGTATAGAGCTGAATGTTTAAACTCATCGAAACAACTTACTAAAGAATCCTTTAGCCTTCTCCGATTGGTTCTCATCTAAGTAAACTATATCAAAGATTTTTCCTTTTATCGATACAATTCCTTGATCAACGTCTAAATTTTTCATTTGCAGATTTTGCCCTCTAACTGACAAGAAACCCATCACTGTTTCAAGTAAAAATTCCTCATTGTCAAAGCTCTCTACCTGCTTCACACCCGTGATATCTAAGAGACGCCGACCCTTCATCACTAAATCATGATTTGGAGTATGGTCTTTGTTTGAATTGCTTGTTTCGTAAAATTGGCTCATATCTTCATCCCCACCTCATTCATTAAGAGCATTCGCTCTTGTTATCTGTTGTTTAAAACATATGAATGAGAAAGGTGATTTAGAACAAGCCTTCATCAGTTATACTTCAGATGAAATACGCTCTTCTTTGACAATTGAGTACAAATTAGCCGCTTCTTCTTTTTTAGCTGCTTCTTGAAGAGCCTCTATTTTAACGGTAATTTTCTTCGTACCAAATGTGATGGCTAATTCATCTCCTACTTTCACATTTGTGCTTGCTTTTGCGACGATACCATTAATCGTAATACGGCCCTTGTCTGATACTTCTTTTGCTAATGTACGGCGCTTAATTAAACGTGATACTTTTAAAAATTTATCTAACCTCATAATTCCCTCACCTTTCTGTTTTACAAACCTGTTTTTTTGGCTTCTTCCCAAAATTCATCTAACTCTTTTAACGAAAAAGATTCAAATGATTTTTCAGAAGCTTTCACTTTTTCTTCAATATATTGAAATCGATTTAAAAATTTTGTATTCGTTTTAGCTAATGCAGCTTCAGAGTCAATTTTATAAAATCTTGCAATATTCACTAAAGCAAATAAAATATCTCCAAATTCATCGCTCATTTTTTCTTTATCAGCATGCTGTACTTCCTCTTGGAATTCAGCAAGTTCTTCCTGTACTTTTTCCCACATAGGTTCAACTTCTGACCAATCGAAACCAACTTTTGCAGCTTGTTTTTGGTACCCGTGCGCTTTCATTAAAGAAGGCATAGCCCCGGGTACAGAAGCTAATAGAGAAGAAGGTTCCTCTCCTTTTTCTTCTTTTTTGATTTCATCCCAATTTTTTAAGACCTCATCTGCATCCTTCACGCTCACTTCCCCAAATACGTGCGGATGGCGTCTTACCATTTTCTCTGAAACACTGCGAATAACATCATCAATTGAAAACATTCCTTCATCTTCACCGATTTGTGCATGAAGCAATACTTGCAGCAGTACATCACCGAGCTCTTCAATCATATTATCGTCATCTTGGCGGTCAATTGCATCTAATAACTCATAAGACTCTTCTAGCAAATAGCGCTTGAGCGATTCATGCGTTTGTTTTTGATCCCAAGGACATCCGTTTGGCCCTCTGAGCGTGGCAATAATCCTTCTGAATGCGTCAAATTGATGGTATAAAATTGTTTCGTCCGCTACTGGAGGGACATAGATAGTTGTTAAGTTATTGAGCGACATTTCTCTATCTAATTCATACAGCTTGACCGGCTGGATTTTTTCTTCACAGCTTCCCGCTGCCGTTACAATGTAAACGAGATAATCATCAGGAACGTGTTCCATCAGCGTTAGCTTTACCTCTGAAGCAACGAACTGATCGTACACTTGAGCAATTAGAACATGACCCGTTAATTCTATTTCGTTTCGCTTTAAATCTGTTCCGTCTAGCAGCTGAAACCCTTCAATAGGATCAATCTTTAATGCCCCAAAAATTGGGTCTAAGAAGCTTTGTCCCCCTTTAATTTCAACAGGAATGCTGCATTCTTTTCCTTTTTGTAAAAGTAATTGAACCGTACGTTCTGCCACTAAAGGGTGCCCGGGAACGGCATACACCACTTCTTCTATTGAAGCTTTATCGATTAAATCATTTGATATATGTTCATATACCTCTTCAAATGCATCATGAGATTCGTATACGTCATCATAGGATACATACGTTAAACCTTCACTTTCTAACTCTTTGATTACAGGATGTTCTTTTGTGCGCATATAAATATGCTTTTCCTGCTGTAGCAAGCGATAGATACCTACAGGTAGCTGCTCTAAATCGCCTGCTCCTAAACCAATAACTGTTACTTTACCTGTCATTGCTTCACCTTCTTATTTATTTTTTAATACATATTTAGCTAAAACACTTCCCATTGGAAGTAAACGTAATTCCTCTTCGGTAAAAATATGTTGTTTCATAATGATAAACAAATAAAACAAACCGCCTATTAAAACACCAGCTCCTGTTTCAACCACTTGTTTGCTTGTATCTAAACCATTAGACCATACAAAGTGATGTAAACAAAATAAATAGCTTTGCAAAAGAACGACCATTGCTATGCCTGTTATAAAAATACCTCCACTCGCCTTTTTCGGAACAAGAGGCACAGCTAGCTTTTTATACAGACAAAATAGATTGATTGCTGCAACAATAGCGAATCCAGCAGAGGAAGCAATGGCTGCTCCTACGGTTTGAAAATCTGGTATTAGCCAAAGATTCAATATCAGTTTAACCGTCATGCCAGCGATGACGGCTATTACAGGTGCGAAAACAGCTCCCATCCCCTGCAGCACAGCTCCAGCAGTTGCTGCTACGGTTGTAAATATAACTAACAAGCTCAAAATTTGTAAAACGTCCGTTCCGTGGGAGTCACCGTATAGAAGCATATTAATGGGTTTCATCAGCGCAATCAAGCCAAAAGCTGCTCCAACTCCGACTACAAGCGATAGACGGAGAGACAGCTGAACTTTTTCAACCACAAATGAAAGGTTCTTTTTCGCAATTGCTGAAGAAATAACGGGTACAAGCGAAAGCGAAAAAGCTGTACCTACTACTGTACCTAATTGAATCAACGGAAGACCGCGGTCGTAAATACCTTTTAAAATTTGTGCTGCTTCTTCAGCCATGCCGTGCGCCGTTAGACTAGAATATAAAGTAAAGGAGTCAATAAGCTGGATAAACAGCAGACCCATACCGCTAACACAAATTAATAAACCTTGAATAACCAGGACTTTTACTATTTTTTTGACGTCTGCTTTCTTTATACGTTGAAACATTCCCTTAGAATTTGTCTTTGTTCTAAAAACAAATAAAAACAAAACAATAAGAGATGTTAGACCGCCTGTTATGGAGCCAAAAATTGCTCCAGCCCCCGTAGTATAAGGACCATACCCATGGTGCACAAAGAAAATAGATAGATACAAAATAGTCCCTACTCGCACAACTTGTTCTGCGATTTGAGACAGCGCTGTAGGAAACATATTATATAATCCTTGATAATAACCACGAATAACAGCAATAAACGGAATAAATAAAAAGGAAAATGAAATAATTTGAATGAGAATCGTTAACTCCCGATCTCCCATCCATTCGGCGATTGTTTCTGCAAAGATATATTGGAACGCAAATATCGTGCAGCCTACTACAAACAAAAAAGCAAACGAAACTTGAAGTATTCCCCGTATTTCCTTTCTCCGATTTGTTGCCGCATAATCAGCTACTAACTTTGAAATAATTACAGGGAAACCATATGTACCTAGCTGTAGCGCAATTCCATATAGCGGATAAACTTGCTGATAGATATAAAACCCTATATCTCCCGCAATATGGTGATATGGAATACGATAAGTGGCACTTAAGATTTTCGTAAATAAACCTGCGAGCGTTAAAATAATAGCGCCGTTAAAAATAGAATAGAGCTTTGATTGTTTCTGCATTCCTACACCTTTCACCTGCAGCTTGTAATGATGTGAACAGCTCTTTTTATTAGCCGCTAACCGCAATAGAATAGAGCTTTGTTCTTATAAAACATCCTGCACTTTCCAATAAATAAAATACCGTACCATTATATCATGTTCTCTTTATTTCTAAGGTAAGACAGCATGAAAAAAGGCAGCAGAAACTGCTACCTTTTCAGTAAATAATGTAAAATAAAGATAATTACGCTTACTGCTCCATTTGACGAGATAAGAAGCTAGCTGCCGTTTCGGCTGCTTTATGCTCTACTTCACCAAGAGACTTCTCTTTTGAGAAAATGACAACGGCTCCAATCGGATCTCCATTTGCAATAATCGGACCGATTGTGTAAGAAGAAATATTTTCTTCGTATCCATCGACAAATTCAAGGTTTTTCCCATCAGTTACTAAAGAAGAACTGCGACTTTCCATAACAGATTCTACTAAAGAACTAATGTTTTTATTTAAGTATTCTTTTTTAGAGCTTCCTGCTACCGCAATAAATACATCGCGGTCACAAATAAGTACAGGATGACCTAAGCTATCGTATAGCGCTTCGCCATACTCTTTTGCAAAATCTCCTAGTTCACTAATTGGCGAATATTTCTTTAAAATAACTTCTCCATCGCGATCGACGAAAATCTCTAGCGGGTCTCCCTCTCGGATGCGAAGTGTTCTTCTAATTTCTTTTGGAATCACAACGCGACCCAAATCATCAATACGACGAACAATACCTGTTGCTTTCATTCATTGAAGCCTCTCTTTCATATGATGATTAAAATAGTTGGTGAATATCACTGATGGCTATATGATAAAAGGTTCACCTTTGTTGAGGTTAGTATTCTTCACTCTACAACTTCTATTCACCAACCATCTCTTTTTTTGTTAAAAAGTGTGCTTTTATTAAAAAAATGTCCAAAAAACCGCCAAAACATGGGGATTTGGATATTTTTATTTTGACTATACAAAAGAGGCTGGGACATAACTAACTAAACCTATCCCGCAGGAGTCTTCGTATTGCCCCCCAATCACCAGCTAGAAGGAGCCATATACATGAAACTTGCGTTCACCATATCAATAAAAAAATCCGAACGAGTTGGATTCTTTACCAAGAACCTCAATTCATCGTTCGGATTTTCCTTTAACTAAAATACTTTTGTCCTTGCCTGCTTTAATTCGTAACTTGTTCTTTTTTAACAGTGGCTACTCCTTTTACTAACTGATACACAATATTGAGCCATTCTTTTTGAGCAAGTCCTTTTACGTTAACCACTAATTTTACTTTCTTGCCTTCCATACCTAAGCTGACCATTCTGCCAAATTGATCACCTAGCATGAATAACTTTTGGCCGTCTATCGTTGAGCTCGCTTCTTCAGAAAGCAGAATAGAAATTTCTTGTTTTGACTGAAGAATAGATTCTACTAAGTTCTGCGTTGCATATACTTTTGTTTCAGCTACTTTAAACAAATACTCAACCTCAGCCGGATACTCTCCAAAACGATCAATCATTTCATCTTGCAATTCTTGAATATCCTCTAGTGCTTCAATTCCTCTAAAGCGCTTATACATCTCAATTTTCAAGCGGCCGTCTGTAATGTACTGATCAGGGATATACGCGTCTAAGTCCAGATTCATTTCCACATTAAATTTCACACTTTCTCCGTCAGACCCGCGTCTTTCCTCTATCGCTTCTTTAAGCATTTGTGAGTAGAGATCGAAACCGACAGAATCGATAAATCCATGCTGCTGAGCACCCAGTAAGTTTCCGGCGCCACGTATTGAAAGATCACGCATAGCAATTTTAAAACCAGAACCTAATTCGGTGAATTCTTTAATAGCTTGCAGACGCTTTTCAGCTACTTCTGTCAGTACTTTGTCTTTATGATACGTAAAGTACGCATATGCCACGCGATTTGAACGACCTACGCGCCCTCTTAATTGATACAGTTGTGATAATCCCATCTTATCAGCATTGTTGACAATGAGCGTATTTACATTTGGAATATCTACTCCTGTTTCGATAATAGTTGTACTAACAATAACGTCATATTCGCCTTCTAAAAAGCTTAAAATAACCGCTTCGAGTTCTGTTTCATTCATTTTTCCGTGAGCATACGTTACCCTAGCATCAGGCACGAGCATCGAAATTTCTTCTGCTTTTCGTTCAATATCTTCTACGCGATTATATAAAAAGTAAACTTGGCCATCACGTGCTAACTCGCGCTCAATCGCTTCACGAACTAGAACCGGATTATACTCCACTACATATGTTTGAACCGGAAAACGATTTTCAGGCGGCGTTTCAATAACAGACAAATCCCTTACGCCCAACATAGACATATGTAATGTTCGTGGAATAGGTGTTGCCGTAAGTGTAAGGACATCAACGTTTGCTTTCATTTGCTTGATTTTTTCCTTGTGCGTTACACCAAAACGCTGCTCTTCATCGATAACTAACAACCCTAAATCTTTATAAATCACGTCTTTAGATAGTAAACGATGCGTACCAATCACTACATCTACGGTCCCGTTTTTTAGCCCTTTAATTGTTTCCTGCTGCTGTTTACGGCTGCGAAAGCGGCTCAATAGCCCAATGTTGATTGGATAGTCTTGAAAACGCTCACGGATGGTTTCATAGTGCTGCTGAGCTAAAATAGTGGTTGGCACTAAAATAGCCACTTGTTTTCCATCTGTCACAGCTTTAAACGCAGCACGAATGGCTACTTCTGTTTTTCCATATCCAACATCTCCACAAAGCAAACGATCCATTGGTCTTTCATGTTCCATATCCTTTTTAATTTCTTGTACAGAACGAAGCTGATCTTCGGTTTCTTGATAAGGGAAAGCTGTTTCAAATTCTCTTTGTAAATCGCCATCCGGGGAAAATGCATAACCTTTACTTGCTTCACGCTCTGCATACAGTTTAATTAAGTCATCAGCGATGTCTTGAACAGAAGACTCAACTTTTCGTTTCACTTTCTTCCAGTCATTTCCGCCAAGTTTATATACTTTTGGCTCTTTCCCTTCAGAGCCTACATATTTTTGTACTTGATCAATCTGTTCAACAGGAACGTACAGCTTGTCAGAGCCTTCATATTTGATATGGATATAATCTTTATGGTTACCGTTAATCTCTAACGTTTCCATTCCTAAATAACGGCCAATACCGTGGTTCACGTGAACGACATAGTCACCTACGTTTAACTCTGAATAGCTTTTAATACGTTCTGCATTGGAAAGCTTTTGACGACGCTTTGATTTCTTTACCCGTTTTTTAAACAATTCTTCCTCGGTTAAAACAGCTAATTTTTGCATCGGCAGTTCAAAGCCCATTTGTAAATCGCCTTCAATAATTTGAACAAGACCTGGCACAAGCTGACCATTTCCATCTAAAATAGATGAATCAATATCATAATCTGCTAGCACACCTTCAAGTTTTTTCACGCGCTCTTTATCTGCTCCTAAGAGGACTACCGTATAATTAGCATTTTTCCAACGTTCAATTTCACTTTTTAATAAGTTCATTTGGCCGTAAAACTGCTGCATCTGCTTACATGAAATATTAATAATATTTTGCGGACTCGTATACGATACGTGCTTCAAAAATAACGATAAGTATAAAAACTGATGTTTTGCTCGCTGAATAAGAGATGGGAGCTTATGAGATAATTGAACGTCTCGAACAATTTGCCCCTGTCCTAATAATTCAGTTATCCATTCAGCTTCCTCTGTTTCAAGCTGATCAGACGTTTCTTGAATTCGAGTGGTTTCATCAAAGATGACAAGGCCGCCTTCTGGTAAATAATCTAGTAAACTAGCAGGCGATTCGTAGAAGAATGATAAATACTTGAACATATTTTCAAGAAGCTGACCTTGACGCAGCTGTTCGATTTCACCTTTAATATTTTCTGTTAAGGTAGCTTTTAGCGCTGCGTTTTTTACTTGTTGCAGCGTCGAAGCCAGCTGTGCTTCTAGTTCTTCAATTCCTTGGGCCACTTCATTTTGGTTCACAATGATTTCCGTAGCAGGACCGATTGAAATTTCTTTTAACTGCTCTTGAGAGCGTTGATCCTCGATTGTAAAAGTACGAATGGAATCAATCTCCGTATCAAATAGTTCAATTCGGACAGGTAGCTCTTCTGTTAACGGATAGATGTCAATGATTCCTCCGCGCACACTAAACTCACCCGGAGCTGAAACCATCGATGCCCGCTCATAGCCCAACTCAACTAACCTTTTTAAATAATGATCAACGTCGATGTCAATTCCCATTTGAAACGGCAGCTGCGTTTGCTCCCATCTTGCTTTAGGAGGTAGCAGCTTTCGAATCCCTGCAAGCGGCGTTACAACTACTCCACCTGTATGTTGACTCCAATAATTGAGTACTTCAATTCGCTGAGCCTTTAATTCTGGACTTGCAATCCCCACTTCTGTAGCAACTAAATCGTTAACAGGGTATAAGAAAACGTCTTTTTCCGGTAAAAGGTGTAAAAGGTCTTCATACACTTTTTGGGCTTGATATAAATTATGAGTCACTACTAATAAGGGGTATTTTTTATCCTCATTTAAGAGTGCCATTAATACAGATCGAGCTGAACCGGAAATTCCCGTTACTAACTGTTCTTTCAAACCTTCTTCTAAACTGCTGACAACAGCTCCAATTTCTTTATTTTCTTCAAATTGCTGTCTAATCCCTCGCAAAGGAATTCCCTCCTCCCATGATATGTCTAAACTAAACAGAAAAACGCTTTGGTTTGAGACCAAAGCTTTTTATTGTATAAATGTTTCGTACTGATGATAGTCTGGATTTCGTTCTAGCGCTTCTTGACAGTCTTCACAAATAATTTTAACCACGATGTCTCCACTATTATGGTAGTGAATAAAGTCTTTTCGTTCATCTGCGGTCAGGTGATTAAAACCGAGTGCTTCTGTATTGTGAGCTGTCTTTTCTATCATACCGACTTTTGCGCCACAATGTCTACAGAAATAATGAATAGACATACAAATCCTCCCAAATCTTTTAGTGTTAGTATGGACGATTGAGAGAAATTTTATTCCGCTTAATTATAGCGATTCATTACTTCTAAGAACGTTTTACCTAAAAAGTCTTCACTCGCGTGCACAGACGTTTTCATCGCTTCTTCCATATGAACCATTTCATCTTCTGTAAAGCGTCCTAGTACATAGTCAACTACTTTCATACCGTTTTTCGGACGATCAATTCCAATACGAATTCGGTTAAACTCTTGGGTTTTTAAATGCTGAATAATTGATTTTATTCCATTATGGCCGCCTGGACTTCCTTTTGTACGCAATCTTACTTTTCCGCACGGTAAATCTAAGTCATCGTAAATAACAAGCAAGTCTTCGACGTCTATATCAAAATAGTCCATTAACGGGCGAATACTTTCTCCTGATAAATTCATATATGTTAGAGGCTTTAATAATATGACTTTTTCTCCTCTTATTATACCTGTTCCATATATTCCGTTAAACTTTGTTTTATCTAATGAAATCATAAACTGTTCGGCAATTTTATCAATTGCCATAAATCCTATGTTATGGCGAGTACGGTCATATTCTTTTCCAGGATTCCCTAAACCAACGATTAATTTCAAAATAGATACTCCTTTCCACTCTATGTAAGTTGTACATAATAGGTAAATGTCTTTAATGTTTTACATTACTATATAGTATCACTTTTATTATAATCAATTCACACAAAAAGACGTAACCTTTTGGTTACGTCTTTTTATATTATTCTTCGCTATCTTTTTCTTTTGTTGCTTCAACATCGCCTTCAGCATCCTGAACTTCGCCGCTGTCCGGCTCTTCTTCCTGTTGAGGAGGTAGTACAGAAGCAACTGTATCTTCTGCATCATGCGTAATTTCTAGCTTTTTATCTACCTTAATATCCCCTACTGTAATTGTATCGTTAATTCCCAAATCTGATACATCTACATCGATAGATGATGGGATATCTTGCGGCAAGCCTTTTAATGAAATTTCATATAGAGACTGCTGTAATACGCCGCCTTCTTTTGTTCCTTTTGCTTCTCCCACTAGAGATAAAGAAACTTCAGTATCAATTTCTTTCTTCATGTCGACCACTTGGAAATCGGCGTGGACAATTTCGTTTTTTAATGGATCGGTTTGAATATCATGTAACATTACGGAATATTTTTGCTTGTCCACTTGTAATGTTAACACTCCATTGCGTCCTGCTTCACGAATAGTCTTAATAAAATCAGCACTGTTTAAGTAAATAGGTGTGGATTCTGTTTTATTTCCGTAAACAACCGCTGGGAAGTTTCCTTCGTCGCGAATTTTTCTATTTGTAGAATTTTTAAAATCCGTTCTTTTATTTGCTTGAATTGAAATACTCATTTTATTCACCTTCCAGTATGTTTTCTACTTAAAATGTACCCTTTTTAGAAGGCTGCTAAACATAAAACTCGTTTCAATCAGCAATATATCTTTGCTCACCCCGTCCAAATCCCTTTAAAATCAGGGATTAGCACATTTAATTTTTTTCAAAAAAAACCTCTTTCCATTCGGAAAGAGGTTCTGTTTATCAATCAAATAACGTACTAACTGATTGCTCTTCGTGAACACGAATAATCGCTTCACCAATTAACGGAGCTACTGAAAGTTCTGTTACTTTACCAATTTTCTTATCTTCTGTTAAAGCAATAGAGTTTGTTACAGCTAGCTCTTTGATTGTAGAGTTTTGAATACGCTCAATCGCAGGGCCTGAAAGAACCGGGTGTGTACAACAAGCATATACTTCTTTTGCACCTGCTTCAATTAATGCACTTGCACCAATTGTAATTGTACCAGCTGTATCAATCATGTCATCAATCAAGATTGCTGTTTTTCCTTCCACTTGTCCAACAATGTTCATAACTTCTGCTACGTTTGGACGTGGGCGACGTTTGTCAATGATAGCGATCGGCGCTTTTAGACGTTCCGCTAAACGGCGAGCACGCGTTACGCCACCGTGGTCCGGAGATACAACAACAACGTCATCAAGGTTTTTACTCTTGAAGTATTCACCTAAAATTGGCACACCTACTAAATGGTCAATTGGAATATCGAAGAAACCTTGAATTTGAGGAGCATGTAAATCTAATGTGATAATACGAGTAGCTCCCGCTTTTTCAATGATATTTGCTGCTAATTTGGCAGTGATTGGTTCACGTGCACGAGCTTTACGATCCTGACGAGCATAGCCATAGTAAGGCATAACGATGTTAATTGTTTTAGCTGATGCACGTTTTAATGCATCAATCATAATTAATAATTCCATTAAGTGTTCGTTAACTGGAGCACTTGTTGATTGAATGATAAATACATCACAACCACGGATACTTTCTTCAATGTTAATTTGAATTTCACCGTCACTGAAACGATCAACCGAACATTTACCTAATTCCACACCAATTACTTTTGCGATCTCTTCAGCTAAAGCCTTGTTTGAATTTAGCGTAAATAACTTTAAATTTTCATCAGCATATACATTTGACATTTTATTGTGAAACCTCCGTCAGGATTTTTTATTAATATCAAGCTTTTCAGCATAGTTTTCTTTATTTACTTGTTTTGCACGAGCAATTGATAATGCTTTTCCCGGCACATCATCCGTTACGGTTGAACCAGCTGCAACATAGGCGCCTTCGCCAATTGTTACAGGTGCAATTAAGTTTGAGTTACATCCTACGAATGCCCCATCTTCAATCTTTGTTAAAAATTTATTTTTCCCATCGTAGTTAACTGTAATAGATCCGCACCCTAAGTTTACACCTTTTCCGACCTCTGCGTCTCCAATATAACTTAAATGAGAAGCTTTGCTACCTTTGCCAAAAGATGCTTTTTTAATTTCTACAAAGTTTCCTACGCGCACTTCATCTCCAATTAATGATTGAGGACGAATATGTGCAAATGGGCCAATTGTGACTTCGTGACCAATTTCACTATCGTGAGCAACAGAATGGCGAATAGAAGTATTATTACCTATTTTGCAGTCTTTAATTTCACTGTTAGGTCCTACTTCACAATTCTCTCCAATTACAACTGTTCCTTGAATAACCGTACCAGGATAAATAACCGTATCTCTGCCAATGACAGCATCTGCTGAAATGTACGTGTTAGAAGGATCCACAATCGTCACTCCATTTAACATATGCTGCTTGTTGATGCGCTTTTTCATTGTTTCTTCTGCTTGTGACAGAGCAAATCGATCATTAACGCCCAATGTTTCAGCAAAATCGGATGTTTGATATGCAGAAATAATTTGACCTTCATTTTTTAGAATTTCGATAACATCAGGTAAATAGTACTCTCCCTGAACATTATCATTTGAAACTTTTGAAAGTGTCTCAAATAATTTCTCATTATCAAAACAATACGTACCAGTATTAATTTCCTGTACAAGACGCTCTTGTTCTGTGGCATCTTTATGCTCAACAATCTTTTCAACAGAGCCTTGTTCATTTCGAATGATGCGTCCATATCCTGTTGGATCTTCTGCATGAGCCGTTAAAATAGTTGCCATTGCATTTGTTGCTTCATGATGCTTTAATAAAGATTCAATTGTTTCAGCTGTAATAAGCGGAGTATCTCCACATACAACAATTGTCGTACCTTTTTCATGTGCAAGTAAAGATTCTGCTTGCATTACTGCATGAGCTGTTCCTAACTGCTCTTCTTGTAAAGCAAATAAGCTTTTATCTCCAACATGTGATTTCACTTTTTCGGCACCGTGACCTACAACTGTAATTAAATTTGTTAAATCTAAGCGTGATAACTGATCAATTACGTGTTGCACCATCGGTTTGCCACACACAGGGTGTAACACTTTATATAAAGATGACTTCATACGTGTACCCTGACCAGCTGCCAATATGACTGCATATCTTTTTGACATAACAGGCCTCCAATTTTACCTTTTTATCCATTAAGAATATTATATCAAAAATGACAGCATTTCAAGGAATCATTTATAAGTCATGAATTTTATTTTTTGGTAATGCTAAAGTTTTACAAAGGTGTGAAATTATATAAGTGGTAATCAAAAAGAAAAGAGCCTACTTTTCAGTAGACTCTTAATGTATCATATGTTTACGAAGCACCCGCTTCTTCGAATTCAACTTCTACCTCACCTAAACGATGATATTCTGCTAAAACAGCATCTTGAATCTTTCCGCGAGTATTTGAATTGATTGGATGTGCAATATCACGGAACTCACCATCCGGTGTACGTTTACTTGGCATGGCTACAAATAAGCCATTATTACCATCAATCACACGAATATCATGAACAACAAATTCACCATCTAATGTGATTGAAGCAATCGCTCTCATACGTCCTTCAGTGTTCACGCGGCGTAATCTTACGTCAGTTACTTCCATCTTGTTCACCACCTTTTTCTATGCGAAGCTTTACATACTTAATTCCACAGAATTTTGTGTTTTCCTGCTATTCAGAAAAAATTTTTAGAAAATTTTCGCAAAAAAAGTGAACAATTGGAAGTTACTTGCTTTTTGTTAGAAATTTGTTAATTTAATTACCCTTTAACAAGCGCAATAACTTCAATTTCAACAAGTACATCTTTAGGTAGTCTCGCTACTTCTACACATGAACGTGCCGGCTTATGGTCGCCGAAGTAGTCACCATAGACTTCATTTAACGCTGTGAAGTCGTTCATATCTTTAATGAACACGGTTGCCTTTACAACTGTATTTAGAGAAGCTCCAGCTTCTTCAAGAACTGCTTTTAGATTTTCAAATACTTGAGTAGCTTGTACTTGAACATCGCCTTCGACCAACGTACCATCTGGACGAAGTGGAATTTGACCTGAACTGTAAAACAAGTTATTCACAACAATTCCCTGTGAATATGGACCAATAGCTTGCGGTGCATTTTTTGTTTGAACCTGTAACATATGTTCCTCTCCCTTACTTGATCAAATATATTTTAAGTAATTGCCTTCCTGTACACGAATTTGTTTATCTTTAATATTTACATCTGTTAATTGTACAAGAGACACATACTCATCCACTAAACGTTCTTCAATATCTTCTGATTCTACTAAAACTCCAATACCAGCAACAGTTGCATCGAACTCTTCAAGCAAACTAACCATTCCATTTACAGTGCCGCCAGCTTTCATGAAATCATCAATGATGAGTACATTTGACCCCACCGCTAAACTTCTTTTAGCTAACAGCATCGTTTGAATGCGCTTAGATGAACCTGACACGTAGTTAATACTAACGGTCGATCCTTCAGTTACTTTACTGTCTCTGCGCACAATAACAACGGGCACGTCTAAATACTGAGCAACCGCATACGCAATAGGAATACCTTTTGTTGCTACAGTCATCACAACATCGATTTTGCGGTTAGCAAAAAGCGATGCATACAAGCGACCGATTTTATTCACAACGCGAGGGTTCCCTAAAATATCAGTTAAATATAAATATCCACCTGGCAATAAACGCTCAGGTTTTTCAATCAACCCACATAATTCTTGAACAAGCTGACCGGCTTCTTCATTCGTCATCTTTGGAATGAATTTAACTCCGCCGGCAGCCCCTGGTAGCGTAACCAAGGTTCCGATACCCTGCTGTTCAAAAGTTTGTTTAATAATCGCCATATCTTCGCTAATAGATGATTTTGCGGAATCATATTTATCTGCAAAATACGTAAGAGGGATAAGGCGCTGAGGGTTTTGAATGAAATAGTTGGTCATATCAATTAATCGTCCACTACGTCGAAACTTCATAACATCCTCCTGAAAATCCGAATATTGTAATGTAAATATAACATTAACATACGGATTTATTCAAGCGTTATTCGTTCACCTAGTAACCTAACTGCATAAACTTTATCACAAAAGCCACGTAATCCATTATAAATGCGATGCATACGTGAATCATGCTGTACAAGTCCAAATACAGTCGGCCCACTGCCGCTCATGAGTACAGCATCGGCGCCAAAACGCTTTATTTGTTCTTTAATGAGAGCTACTTCCGGATGCATTTTCAGCGTTACTGCTTCCAATACATTTCCGACAAGGCTACACATTTGATCATAATTTCCTGATTGTATGGCGTGAACCATCTCATCTACTTTAGGATGATCCATCTCCTCAATTTTTAAGTTGCGATATACATCTGCTGTAGAAACACCTATTTCAGGCTTAGCCAAAATCACCCAGCAGCTTGGAGGTGCCTCAATATGCTCTACAATCTCTCCGCGCCCTGTAGCAAGAGCTGTCCCTCCGTACACGCAAAAAGATACGTCAGAGCCAATCTCAGCCCCTATTTCTGCAAGTGTGTCTAATGATAAGCCTAATTCCCATAACGTATTTAAACCGCGTAATGTAGCAGCCGCGTCACTGCTGCCTCCAGCTAATCCAGCAGCTACTGGAATATGTTTATCAATTAATATATTTACACCTTTTGAAATGTTATAACGTCGCTTCAAAATCTGCGCTGCCTGATAAGCGAGATTTCGCTGGTCATCTGGAACAAAGCGATTATGAGAATAAATAACAATTCGTCCATCTTCACGATCAGAAAGTTCAATTCTGTCCGCTAAATCAATTGTTGTCATAATCATCTTAACTTCATGGTAACCATCTGGGCGTTTATGTAACACATCAAGTGACAAATTTATTTTAGCCGGTGCTTTCACCATTAATTTCAACTTACTTCACCTACTTCATCTTATCGAGTTTAACGCTATTTTATCATAAAATGAACAAGATATAGCTGTTCATTTAAACATCTTTGTTTAATCCTCTGTTTTATCTTTCATTTTGGGACAAAAAAACCGAAGCGGTTATACACTTCGGTTTTCCTCATTTCACTTTAAATAATCGTATAAGCAGTGGTTTTCACTATGCTATTGCTTTAGCTGCTGCTGTGCAAGCTCTACAGCTCGCTTCACCATATTACCTGCGTCTTTTGCCCGAATAGCGCCCCAGCCTTCTGCTTGTACAGTATCGTAAAAACCAAGTTCTTTAGCCAGTTCTTCTTTCAGCTTCGATGACATAATCCCTCTACGCCTTGACATTGCACATGGCTCCTTTACGTATAAAATGAAATTTCAACCTGAATCTCCTCGCTCACTTCCATAAGAAACGCGAGGACGATATGTATAGTATGTATAAAAAATAATGTATATATAATTTGAAAAAAAGACCAATAAAAAAGCAGTAAACCAATGTCCACTGCTCATCACCACTTGCTATATTGCCTATGTCATTCTTAGAAAAATTTTAGTTGCACTGTTTCCGTTAACACATCTGCGTAACTATACGAAACGCGCTCCAAAGAGTTTTCCTCTTGATCTAATTCAACGATAAAAACAGATGGGTACGTTTCTGTTAATACACCTGAACGTTCTACTGTTTTTCTACGACCACCGTTTGCTTTTAAAGTTAATCGTTGGCCTAGGTGCAAATCCAGCGCTTGCTTAATATCAGACAAAGTTTTCGCCATATTGGTCCACCTCACTATGTATAGTATAACACATGTTAGAAAAATAGTCAAAAACATAAAATTATAACAATCTATCTCTAATTGTGTCAATAAATAATTTTCAACATGAATCTACATTTCGCTGTTAGTATGCTCGTTTTTCAACGAAATATGTATATCTTTAGCAAATATTGAAAATGATTTTGTGTAATTAAGCGTATACTTTGGGTTCATACGAAAAAACAACTGGTTGCACATCATGCGTGTACATGCTGTAACCAGTTGTTTTTATTTCTACTCATCGCTTTCATAAGGCATGCCCGTGCGAAGCAGCCCTTTTGTTTCTACTCCTCCTAAACCTTTAGCACCCGTTAATGTATTACGTAAGACGTCCCATACGTTAATACGATCCGTGAAAGGAGTAAAACTTAGTTTTGCTACTACATACACAGGGTCAAGCGCATGAATATTTACACGCGAAGGTGAACTAGCAAAGTTTGCTCCAGCTTGAATCAATAATTCAAAATGCGATTGACAGGCACCTGCAAAAATCACCAGCTGATCTAAATTACCAACTCTTTTTCTTGCTTCTTGGACTGTTTGAATATAGTGCTTGGAATGTCTATAAGCAAGGAGATCATCTTTATTTCCTTTTCCTTTAGAATAGGCATCATGCCCTGTCAGCACCAGAATATCGGGTCTTACATCCTCAATTAGCTTTCCAACTTTCTCCGGCATTTCTGACTCTACGCAATGAACACCATAAACAGGAACACCAATTTTTTCGTAAACTAACAAACATTTACGTAAATAATTAGGGTCTCCGTCTACGTGCAGGACCTTTCCTGGAATTTGAAATAAGCGATGTGAATGGCTGTATCCATTTGTCATGCTATATTCAGTTTTCTCTCGAACGAGCCGATAATCCTGTTGAATAAGCTCCAAGGATCTTTCTAAAAGTTCTTCTTCTTGTTTTTTTCTTTGATCCTGTTCTTTAGCATCCACAACCTCTAGATCTGTACAAGGAGCGTCGGCAATCAACCGAACGTCTTCTCCTATTAAAGTCGCATATTTCCCCGCTTCGCTGTCATTAATAGCTATAACACGAAAAAGCAAATCTCTTTGATAAGAAGGTCGTGTAACTATATCACCAATTTTGATGTTCATATGCTTCACTCCGTCTTTGCTACTTCAAAAATAAATTCTCTTCATAGCCTATGACTTCATGATAAAAATGTGATGATTTAGCGAAATGATTTTAAAAGTTGGTCACTTAACGTTCCGAATTCTTGAATAGACAGCGTTTCGCCTCTTCTTTTCGGATCAATTTCAGCAGTTGCAAGTGCTTGCTCAATGTCCGCTTTTTTCTGCTTCCCATTTGGCAAGTTGTTCACTAGATTGTTTAAAATGGTTTTTCGGCGCTGTCCAAAACTTGCTCGTACAACTTGGAAGAAGAATGCTTCATCTTGTACTTCTACCGCTGGCTTCGGTCTTCTCAGCAGCCGAATAACAGCTGAATCTACATTAGGCTGCGGATTAAATACTGTTTTAGGCACAATCATAACCGTCTCAGCCTCTGTATAGTATTGAATCGCAATAGAAAGTGACCCGTACTCTTTTGTTCCCGGTTTAGCTGCTATACGGTCGGCAACTTCTTTTTGAAGCATAACAACGATTCCCCGTACCGGAATTTGCTCCTCTAATAATTTCATCAAAATTGGTGTCGTCACGTAATACGGTAAATTCGCAACGACCATTAAATCTTCTATGTTTTCGAATTCTTGTTCGAGCGTCTCTTTTAAATCCGCTTTTAACACATCTTGATGAATAACTTTTGCATTTGGGTAAGGAGAAAGAGTATCGGCTAAAATCGGAAGCAGACGCTGGTCGATTTCAAATGCCAGTACTTTTTTTGCGCGCTTTGCTAGCTGTTCAGTTAACGCTCCGATACCAGGTCCAATTTCAATTGCTCCCGTTTCTTCTGTTATTTCTGCATGATCAACAATACGATGTAAAATGTTCGTATCAATTAAAAAATTTTGTCCCAAACTCTTTTTAAATGTAAAACCGTATTTCTTTAAAATTTCCTTGGTTCGATTAGGCGTTGCAATATCTTTTAACACGATTCCTTTTCCTCCTTATTTATCTGCTCAACAGCTTTGATAAACTCCTCTTTTGAAATTTGGAACATCTGTAATCGTTTATGGAGCTGCTTTCCGTTGGCATAGCCTATTTTTAATAACTTTCCTATTCTTTCACGTCTAGACTTGGCTTGACTATCTCCTACCAAACGAGCTACGATTAAATCCTCTTGAGAAATCTCCATATCTGCTTCTACCCACTCTTGCTTTACATCTTTTAGTGCTTTTTGAATAGACGCAATAGAAGCATGTTCAACTCCAATACCTTTGCCGTTTTTAGGGCGAGCCTCTTCTTTATCTAAAAATGCATGTTTACATCCTGGAACACGTTCTGAAACAATATTTCGAATTCGCTGTCCTGGGTAATCTGGATCTGTAAAAATAATCACGCCTCTTGTTTTTTGAGCTAATTTTACTTTTTCGATGGTTTCTTCATTTACAGCTGATCCATTTGTCTCGATGGTATCTGCATCCACTGCACGTTTAATCGCTACAGTGTCGTCCCGACCTTCTACTACAATAATTTCTTTAATCTTCATTTCTTCCTCCAAAACATTCAGTTTTGTTCATTTGCTTTTCAGTAAAAATGAAATGCTCGTCACTCACATCATTTTTCTTCTATGAAATCAACGTTTTATCTTATTATCAACTAAATTAAAAAGCACTATCTGTTATTTTAACTGAAAAAGGCAGAGGATAACATTCTCCTCTGCGCCTATCTTTACTTTAACACGAAAATGATTGTTATATGAGAAAAAGTTTTAATCATTAATGCCAAATAGCTTTTTGGCGTTAGCTGTTGTAATATCAGCCAATTCTTCATACGTTATCCCTTTTAACTCTGCAATTTGCTCCGCTACGTATGACACATAACCAGGTTCATTGCGCTTGCCGCGGAATGGATGAGGAGTTAGATAAGGACAGTCTGTTTCAATTAATAGTTTATCTAAAGGAAGTTCTGCAGCAACTTCTTTTGGTTTTTTTGCATTTTTAAATGTAACAGGTCCACCAAAAGAAATATACATATTCATATCCATACACTGCTTCGCTACTTCAATACTGCCCGTGAAGCAATGCATAATCCCGCCTACTTCTTCTACATGCTCTTCTTTTAAAATTGTTACTACGTCTTCCGTTGCATCACGATTATGAATAATGATAGGTAAATTCACTTTGCGCGCTAAGCGAATTTGACGGCGAAATACGTCCTTTTGAACCTCTTTAGGTGATTTATCCCAATGATAGTCTAATCCCATCTCTCCTAAAGCCACAACTTTCGGATGCTGAGCTAACTCTTCAATCCAAGCTAAGTGCTCATCCGTCATATCAATTGCATCTACTGGATGCCATCCTACACTAGCATAGATAAATTCGTACGTTTCAGCTATTTGAATAGCTTTTTTAATGGTAGGTTCATCAAATCCAACAACCACCATGTTTTGAACACCTTTTTCTAACGCGCGATTAATTACTTCTTGCAAATCATCTTCATACTGTTCTGCGTTTAAATGAACATGTGTATCAAACAACATCTAATCGATCCTTTCCATGAATAAAAGGGGGTCCTCGCATGTTACACGTGAAACACCCCTTTTACCTATACTTATTTTATCTTCGTGCCGTTTGCTAAGTTTTGATCTACGCTTGCTAGTGAAAGACCATTCTCATCTTCACCCGCTAAAATCATTCCTTGTGATAGTTCGCCGCGCAGTTTTACAGGTTTTAAGTTGGTTACACAAATTACTTTGCGACCTACTAATTCTTCAGGCTTATAAAACTTGGCAATACCTGATACAACTTGGCGTTTTTCATAGCCAAGATCAAGCTGCAGCTTTAATAGTTTATCTGCCTTTTTAACTGGTTCTACTTGCGTAACTTGCGCTACACGAAGCTCTACTTTCATGAAATCATCAATCGTAATCTCTTCAGAAGGCTCTTCCTTTATAACAGGTTTTTCTTCTTTCGGAGCACTTCCTTGCATCTGCTCTTTAATAAATGCTACCTCTTCTTCTCGATCTAGACGAGGGAACATTGGCTCACCTTTTTCTACTTTTGTGCCTTCTTTAAGCATATTAAAGCGCGTCGTGCTTTCCCACGTTTTTAACACACCTTCTTTTACACCGATCTGAGCAAAAATTTTCTCAGGTGTACGTGTTAAGAATGGCTGTAGTAATACAGCAATGTGACGAATTGATTCAGCTAGATGTGTCATAACGGAAGCAAGTTCTGCACGCTTATTCTCATCTTTTGCTAACGCCCAAGGCTGCGTTTCATCAATGTATTTATTCGTGCGGCTTACATATTGCCAGATAGAAGCAAGAGCCACTGAAAACTCCATATCCTCCATCGCTTCTTCATATTTATTTACTGTATCTTTTTGAGCTTGTACGATAAGTGCATCAAACTCTGTTACATTTCCTTCATAAGTCGGAATAACACCATCAAAATACTTATTAATCATCGCCACTGTACGATTAACTAGGTTGCCAAGGTCATTTGCTAAGTCAAAGTTAATACGTTCAACAAACGCTTCTGGTGTGAATACACCGTCTGAACCGAATGGAACTTCACGAAGTAAGTAGTAACGAAGGGCATCTAATCCATAACGGTCAATCAATGTCACTGGGTCTACTACATTCCCTTTTGACTTCGACATCTTTCCATCTTTCATTAATAACCAGCCGTGAGCAAATACTTTCTTAGGAAGTGGCAAATCAAGTGCCATCAACATGATTGGCCAATAAATAGTATGGAAACGTACGATTTCTTTTCCTACTAAATGTACGTTAGCCGGCCAGTATTTTCGATAGTTTTCATCGTTCTCTGTATCATACCCAAGAGAGGTGATATAGTTAGAAAGCGCATCAATCCATACGTAAATAACGTGTTTTGGGTTACCTGGAACTTTTACCCCCCAATCAAACGTCGTACGAGAAACAGCTAAGTCTTCAAGGCCAGGCTTAATAAAATTATTGATCATTTCGTTTTTACGGGATTCTGGTTGAATAAATGAAGGGTTTTCTTCATAAAAAGCTAGTAAACGATCTACGTATTTCCCCATTTTAAAGAAATAGGACTCTTCTCGAACGAGCTCTACAGGGTGTCCGCTATCCGGGCTTTTTCCGCCTACAACTTTTCCATTTTCAACGATTGGATCTACTAGTTGATGCTCTGTATAGTACGTCTCATCGGGAACTGAGTACCAACCTTCATACTCATCAAGATAAATATCACCTTGTTCTAAAAGGCGCGCGAAAATCTTTTCCACGATTTCTTTATGTCTTGGTTCTGTTGTACGGATAAAATCGTCATACGAAATATCCATCTTATCCCAAAGCTCTTTGATTCCAGAGACAATATCATCTACGTATTGCTGAGGTGTCACGTTTTTCTCTTCTGCTTTTCGCTGAATTTTTTGACCATGTTCATCCGTACCTGTTAAATAACGTACGTCAAACCCTCTCAAACGTTTATAACGAGCCATTGCATCTCCCGCTACCGTCGTATATGCGTGCCCTATATGTAATTTACCACTCGGATAATAAATCGGCGTAGTAATGTAAAATGTATTATTTCCATCTGCCATGTTCATAACCTCCAACATTCCATTTCAACATTTTGATTTATATGGATGTAATCATATAAACCCTGTCTTCTTATTCTACTATCTATCATACTATTTTACATGATAATTTCAAAACATTCTCTTCCTATATACATGGGAATATGACGGATTCACTTCATTTTTAAATAATCGTTATTTTTCCAAAAAATAATCCTGTTAATTGTATCAGCTTCGCCCTATTTTTATATAAAATATACCCCCATTCAAAAAGTCACTTTGATAAAAACGACAAATAGGTCTAATTTTGTCGTTTTATGTCGAAATATATTTACCCTATCTTCAAAATAGTTAATATCAAGCTATTTAGGGAATTAATCTTTTTTCCAACGAAACCCCTTGTCATCCCTTGACTGACGGTCACAATTAGCTTGTAAACAAGTCTCGAAAAAATTTTTTCCCAGCTACATTTTTTTACATATAAAATGATTGACTAGTTTTGGAAACGCTGGTATTATGAAAGTACGTTGAAATTGTCGAATAATGACGAAAGTAATAACATAGAAAAATGATTATCGAGAGGAGAACGATTAACATGAAATCTACAGGTATTGTTCGTAAAGTTGATGAATTAGGACGCGTAGTAATTCCAATTGAATTACGTCGTACATTAGGAATTGCAGAGAAAGATGCTCTAGAAATCTATGTAGATGAAGAGCGCATCATCTTAAAAAAATATAAACCAAACATGACTTGCCAAGTAACAGGTGAAGTATCTGATGATAACATTCAACTTGCTAGCGGTAAATTAATTCTAAGCCGTGAAGGTGCAGAACAAATCATGAAAGAACTTCAAGATTCTTTACAAGCTTCTAAATAAAACGAAAAGCTGTCTATGATAGACAGCTTTTTTTAATGTACGTGATATTCACTATAAATGTCTCGCTTTGACACATCTCGGTCTTTTGCCACTTGCTTAATAGCTTCTTTGTTTGAAAGTCCTTCTTCTACATAGTGATCAACATGCTCGATAATAGTGAGATGTTCCCACCATAGATTACTTTCATCTGGCGCTTCTTCATTTGTTCCTTCAAGAATTAAGCAGAATTCGCCTCTAATATCTGTGGAATTTGTCCATTCAATTGCTTCTAATACGCTTCCTCTTAAAAATTCTTCATAGCGCTTTGTTAACTCTCTACATAATACAATAGATCGGTTCCCTAAAATTTCTTCTATACTTTTTAGCGTTTCTTTTAATCGATGAGGGGCTTCATAAAATATCATGCTTTCCTTAATATACTGAAGCTCTTGAAGCTGTTCTTTACGCTGCTTTTTATTTCTGTTTAAAAATCCATAAAAATAAAACTGCCCCGTAGGTAGTCCAGAAGCAATTAAAGCTGTTAATGCTGCGTTAGGCCCCGGCAGCGGAACAACCGTATATCCTTCTTTAACGGCAGCTACCACTAACTCATAACCAGGATCTGAAATACAAGGCATCCCTGCGTCGCTTACTAAAGCAATATTTTTTTCACTGTCTAAGTCCCTTAACAGCTGTTCACTTTTTGTATGTTTATTATGTTCATGATAACTTGTAATAGGCGTATCGATCTCAAAGTGGTTACATAGTTTTTTCGTTTGTCTCGTATCTTCTGCGGCAATATAATCAACTTCTTTTAAAATTCGAATCGCACGAAATGTCATATCCTCTAAGTTTCCAATAGGAGTGGGAACTAAGTATAAAACGCCTCGTTCATTCGATACATCATAACTTTTTTGTGATTTCATTCTGCTTTTCTTGCTCCCTTCGAATGTAAGCCTGTTTTTGCACTCTGCTTAACTGTTTGAACCAATACTCTTTTTGCATAGCTTCTGTTTTAGAAGCAAACACCTCATGCCAAATTAATGAAACAGGCCTTCTTGCTCTCGTATATTTTGCCCCTTTCCCTTCATTATGGACAGAAATACGTTTTTGCAAATTATTCGTGTAACCAGCGTAATACGTACAGTCCTTGCATTCAACTACATAAAAATAATGATTATTTTGTTCCATATAAAATCCTTTTTAATTCATCCGTGTATTCATCGTTATCTTGATAGACCACAAGCGGAGGAAGAATCTTTAAATCTGGACTTCCATCCTTCGTACCTTCAATTAAAAGTGTATTTGCTTCTTTTCCATCTTTAGGATAGACAAACTGAAGTCTCTTTGGCTCTAAACGATATTGCCTCATTAACGTAACGATATCTAATAGTCTTCCTGGACGGTGAACTAATGCCACTTTTCCACCTTGTTTCACTAGTTGACTGCTGGCTCTAATCACATCTTCCAACGAACAATGAATTTCGTGGCGAGCGATTGCAAAGTGTTCGTTTTCATTTATTTCTTCTTTACTAGATGTGGTGAAATAAGGAGGATTGCATGTTACAACATCATATTTTCCATAACCCAGTTCTTGAGGTGCATTTTTTAAATCACCATGTATCATTTTAATCTGCCCATCCAGCTGATTATACGCAATGCTTCTTTGCGCCATACTGTGTAGCCGCTCTTGAATTTCTACACCAATGATTTTTCCCTTTGTTCGTTTAGATAAAAATAGTGGGATTACACCGTTTCCTGAACATAAATCAACCAAGTTACCTTTACGAATTGGGACATAAGCAAAGTGAGATAAAAGCACAGCATCCAATGAAAAGGAAAAGACAGACGGACTTTGAATAATGCGCATCTCCTCATCGGCTAATAGATAATCTAAACGTTCATCTCCATATAACTCAACCATAATCGTTCTTCTCCTTGTACATCTATTATTTACATCTTTTACTCATAAAAAGAACCTCTCCAAAAGGGAGAGGTGTTGTTACTTTTTATTTAAAAATGACAAGCAAAACAAACAGTCTCCATCTTTACGCACACTTCCATAATGAATGTTACAAATATGAAAACCCTCTTGGTAAAGGCGAGCCAAATTGTCATATCCTTCTCCGATATCAATTTGTTTTTGCTCCTTTGTTTGAGCGCTTGCTTTTGAATGTCTATTTTTCAGCTTCGTTTCGAAGTTTGTCTGGTCAAGGCGACGGCGCAAATGATCATTTTCTATTTGCAGATGATGATTTTCTTCAATTAGCTCAGCAAGATGCTCTTTCAACTCACCTAACTGCTTATATAAATGACCAATTTGTTCCTCCATGTTTGTCACCGAATCAAAAATCTCTTTTTTATCCACCTTTGCCCACCTCGTTAATCTGTGGCTTGAAACGAAACAGCACCTTCATTATTGATCTCATCCAGAGTATACTCTAAAATTTGTTCGTGATCTGACAGTTCCACTTGAATAATTCTTTCCAAAATATTCAAACCCACTACACGTCCTGAACCGTCTGAAGTTTTAATTGTTGAGCCTATATCAGGAAGCTGTTCTTTTGCCGTTTCATACTCATCATTTTCATATTTTAAACAACACATCAAACGTCCGCATAAACCAGAAATTTTCGTTGGATTAAGCGATAGGTTTTGGTCTTTGGCCATCTTAATAGAAACCGGCTCAAAATCACCTAAAAACGTTGAGCAACATAGCATACGTCCACAAGGGCCTATCCCGCCCAACAGTTTTGCCTCGTCTCGCACACCAATTTGTCGAAGCTCAATTCGCGTACGGAAAATAGCAGCTAAATCTTTAACTAACTCTCTAAAATCAATACGGCCGTCTGCTGTAAAATAAAAAATGACTTTATTACGATCAAACGTATATTCTACATCTACTAACTTCATATCTAAATCATGTGATTGAATTTTTTGCACGCATACGTCATACGCTTCTCTAGCAGCTTGTTTATTTTCATCCACAATCAGCCTGTCTTTTTGTTCAGCAATGCGGATTACTTTTTTCAAAGGAAGTACGACATCGTGTTCACTTACTTGCTTTTTGTTAATAACCACTCTGCCAAATTCAACACCACGAACTGTTTCTACAATAACAAACTCACCATCTGGAATTGTAAGTTCTCCAGGGTCAAAATAATATATTTTTCCCGCTTTTTTAAAGCGAACGCCTACTACATCATACAAGCTTTTATCCCTCCTGCAAATCCAACACCAGCTGTTCCATTAATAACTGTAGATTCATATTTGAATTTAATTTATTTTTGGCCTTCAAGATAACCTCTAAGCGGTAAATCGCTTTTTCCTGCGTTGTCTGAAGAGCTTGCTGTTTTAATTCTTCTATTTTATGACGATAGACGATTTTAGACTCTTGTCCAACTTGCAGCGTCAACAAATCACGATAAAGAAGCATCAATAAAGTTAAACCAATATGAGCTTGTTCTTTTTCTTTAAAATGTGTTACCCACTTTTCATGAATAAAAAGAAGAGCTTGTTGAGGTCTCGTTGTTAACACTTCATATAATTGTATCACTAACTTTATTGCAAGTCCAAACCATTCATCTTTACTTAATTCAATTGCTTCATCAATGCTGTTTGTTAAATTAGACAAGATGGACGCATCCGCTGAGGAAAGGCCATTTTCTATTAGTTTTTCAGCTAACTGTTCTGGTGTAAGAGATCGAAATGATATTACTTGGCAACGTGAGATAATCGTATCTAATAAGCGCTGTATATTTTCTGTTAATAAAATTGCATAAGTTCCGTTGCCAGGCTCTTCTAAAAATTTCAGTAAACTATTTGCTGCGCTTACTGTCATTTTATCAACATGATTCACAATATATAACTTTTTATTAGATTCAACACCGGTTTTTGTGAATTCTGATTGCAAGAATTGAATTTGCTCTTTTTTAATCGATAAACCAGCTGGCTCAATCAAGTGAATATCTGGATGATTACCTGAATCAATTCGCCGGCAGTTACTGCACTCATGGCATGGCCTATGATTAACTGGATTTTGGCAAAACAGTGCTTTAGCAAACAAAAAACTAATTTGTTTTTTACCTGTTCCTTTGCTTCCTTCAAATAAATAAGCATGAGCAACGCGCTCTTTAAGTAAGCTGTTTTGCAAAATCTTTAATACGTTCGGCTGAAGAGCTTCAAGCTGTTCCCATGTATTTCCCATTCAATCATCACTTTCTATTTAAAATCTTCTCTCTTAAAATTGATGAAATTGATCTACTGGTAGTACGAATACTGTAGCTCCGCCCACTTCAACTTCAACAGGATACGGAATGTATGAATCTGCATTACCGCCCATCGGTGCCACAGGAGAAATCATCTGTCTGCGGTTTTCACATTGGCCTTTAATAATATCAAGTACTTCATCTACTTTATGATCATCTGTACCAATCATAATTGTTGTATTCCCTGATTTTAAGAATCCGCCCGTACTTGATAATTTGGTTGAACGAAACCCTCTTTCTACAAGTGCATTTAAAAGCTTTGAGCTATCTGAATCTTGAATAACGGTCATTACTAATTTCATGAATAACACCTCATTTTACTTTTTTGTTAAGAATAGTATATCAAGAATAATGATCATCTGTATTTATTTTAAAATCGATTGTATCTGTTTATAAGCTTCGGCACAGACTTTTTCAACGGATTGATTTGCATCAATTCGGCGAATACGTTCTGGAAATTCACTCAAAAGAGATAAATATCCATCTCGTACTTTGTAATGAAAGTCTAAGGATTCTAAATCTAATCGATTAATCTCATCTTTTCGACCTTTATTAATTCTTTCTAATCCTACCTCAGGATCAATATCAAAATATAAAGTGGCCTGTGGCATCGTTTGCTCAATAGCAAATTGATTAATAGCAAAAATATCTTCTACACCTATACCCCGCGCATTTCCTTGATAAGCAAGTGAGCTATCAATAAAACGGTCACATAATACTATATTCCCTTTATTTAGCTCAGGAATCACTTTTTCTACAAGATGTTGTCTTCTAGCCGCAGCGTAAAGAAGTGCTTCAGTTCTGGCATCCATTTCCGTGTTAGACGGATTTAAGATGATTTCACGAATTTGTTCAGCAATTCGTATGCCTCCAGGCTCTCTTGTTAATACAATGGTATACCCATCTTGTATTAATTTTTGTTGAACCATATGGATGATGGTTGTCTTACCAGCACCCTCTGGCCCTTCGAATGTAATAAACGTTCCTGACATGTATAAATTCCTTTCTCTATTTAAATACTTCTATCTTTCCTTCTTCCATACAAGAGCCGCCTTGAATATGACCATTTAACCTTTGAATATGCAAAATATAATCAATATGATTGCTTGTAATCGTTTCTCCCTCCATTAAAATAGGAATTCCAGGAGGGTATGGAATAATAGATTGTGCGCTTACACACCCAATCGCTTCTTCAAACGAACACATATGCTTTGTCCTTAGTTTTCTTTCTTCCATAGACAGGAGAACCGTTGCTCTTGAAAAACGAAATGGTTTGATGAGTGGTTTTTCATATGACTTACGCTGTATATTCGCTACTGCTTGTCTAACCCGCTTAATTGTATCATTAAAATCCCAACTGCTGCTTAACGGTAGAACAAACAATACATAGTTAACGTCAGCTAGTTCTGTATAAATATCTTGCTTTTCCAGTTCCTTTTGCAAATGATATCCTGTTGCCGCCGAACAAGTCAATGTCATTTTCAAAAGGTCGGTAGCAGTTTGATCTGTTTCTACATCAATAGTTGAAAGTGTATCAATCTTATTAATCTTTTCAACAAACGAATGAATATTGTCAGTCACTCTATCGATATCATGCTGTGTAAACTGTTGCAGATAATACCGTGCTAAATCGAGAGAAGCCATAATAGGGTATGAAGGACTGCTTGACTGCAGTACTTGTAGATAATGCCGTACCGCTTGCTTATTTACTAATGTTCCTTGCATATGTAAATAAGAACCCATTGTCATAGCTGGCAGCGTTTTATGTGCTGACTGAACGACAAGGTCGGCTCCATACGTAACAGCTGAAGAAGGAAAGGGATTCCCTAAAATAAAATGGGCTCCATGAGCTTCATCAATAACTATAGGAATATGGTAGCTATGAATAAAGTCAATGGTCTCCTTTAAATCTCGTGCCACCCCGTAGTAAGTAGGATTTGTTAATACAAATGCTTTTATATCCTCAGAACGCTCTAAAGCCGCTTTAATTGTTTTAATGGATACACCTGTACTAAGATGTGTTTTTGAATCTATTTCAGGAGCTAAAAAAATAGGTGATGCCTTTGATAAAGCAATAGCATTAAAAATAGATTTATGAGAATCTCTTTGAACAGCAATTTTATCTCCTTCTTGACAAAGAGATAAAATTGCTGCGAGATTGCCTACAGTAGAACCATTAACTAAAAAAAAACTTTCATCTACTCCATACAACTTTGCCGTTAACTCTTGTGCTTCTTTAATAACAGATTCTGCTTCATGTAAATCATCTAATCCGCTAATTTCTGTTAGATCGTATTGCAAAAAGTCTGCGTAAGAAGGCTGAATATGTGAAGGTAGAATTTGACCATTTTTATGGCCGGGCACGTGGTAAGAGAGTGATCTCTTTTCGCTGTGCCTTACTAAACGGTTATATAAAGGTAAATATGTATCCATACATCCATTCCTTACTTTTTGTAAATATAACATTATTAACTTGATAAAAGAATATGTAAGTATTTTTCCTATCAAAATTCATTTTTCTTTCATTATAACAAACTTAGATGATTTTTTTGAGCCATATAAAGAAGCCCTTATAAAAAAGGGCTTTTAGTAAGAAAACGCTCCTGATATTCTCTTTAATTGATCTACTAACAATTGATAACGAAAATGAGATGAATCCACCTCTACAATCTCTACCTCGCAGTGTTGGCATATAAAGCTGGAAAACACCTCAATACCCTTTGTATGCTGTTCATGGCAAACGGAACATGTTTTAATTTGTTTTTCCATTACTCTCCACCTCCACTAAATAAGTATCGACAAGATGTAACTTGTTTATGCAGTTCATTTACCCCATTTTATGTAGATAGCTTATACTCTGTGAATAATAAAAAAAGACTAGCTAAAATAGCTAGTCTTTTTTCAAGT
>NZ_JYOO01000037.1 GCF_000956595.1 Priestia aryabhattai B8W22
GAAGCAGAGCCTGCTTGTAAATACTGACTCGCCACCCAGCCCGTTTGGCCGCTTGCCGTTTAATCTGTGACCAAGATCCGCTTTCTTTTACCACCGTTACTTTTGAATTGCGCGGTAAGTTTGTTACCACCGATGCGCTTGTACTTGCAGAAGAGCGAACGTTTAATGAACTGGCGTTAACGACCGCTGACTTGGATGTCGAATTTGCCGTGGACGTACTGGTTGTTTGCGTTTTGTTTATGTATTGAGATGAAATCCAAGCTTCTTTACCGTTATACGTAATTTTAGCCCATCCCTTGCTTTCATCTACTATATTAACGGTGTTTCCCTTCGTTATTTTTCCAACGACGGCACCGCTTGTACTAGGCGTTGCACGTACATTTAACGATGTAACAGTTACTTTGGCCGATTCAGCTGCATCTGCATCAATTGAATGCAAAAGCAATGAAGAGCTTAAGAGAACAGAAGAAACGGCTGTGTACATGACATGTTTTTTATTCATTTTTTCCTCCTTGCAAATTACAAATTTCAACATAAGTTAATTGGTATACAAAGCATATATCGGCAAATAGCCCAAAATTTTGAGTGAAATCTACTATTATCTCATAATGCCGATATTATCCATCATACTATATGTCGAAATTCAATTGTATAATGAATTTGAACTATCTGCCATCCTTACAGATAAAATTTTACATTAATGTAAAATATAATTATATCAAAGGAGAAATTCAGGGATATTAAGGGCATTTAAAGGTCTTTAGTCCTTTGTTCACCGATGTTTTGAGGACATGTTTTATACTAGAAAAAATGTGAAATAGTATAAAGCAGCTGAATGTGAATATGATAGAGGAGAGATAGAAAATAAAAGAGTATCTATCTTTTGGAGGAGGAAACATCCACAATTATGAAACATTTAGAATAAAAATAACAAAAATATATAAAATAATATAAAGCCTGTCTAGAGGGGTGTAAAGCTCGTAGCATAAACCAAAAGTAAATAGTTAGAAAATTCTTTCTTTTTATTTTAAAACATGGTACAGTATAAAAAAGTGAAAGGGTGGAAACTGATATGCGAAAGATTGTTCAGTATGAAACAAAGTGGTCGCTTTTGTATCAAATGGAAAAAGAAGCGTTGCTTAATACACTAAAAGATTTTTCAGTAGACATCGAACATATTGGAAGCACGTCCGTTCCTGGATTGGCAGGTTCACCAATCGTTGATATTTTAATCGGAGTCAAACGTGAAGAAGACATAAATGAAGTGCGCGCTATATTAAAAAATAAATCTCACGTATATGTAGCGGAAAAAGAGATGTTCGTCTTATTAAAGGAAGGTGTTCCAGCTGCACACTACCCTCCAATTATGACAGCTAAAAATGCCCGTAAGCTCATTCCACATGATGCTAGAAGAAGTCATGTGTACGTAACGGTCAGTGAATCACCTTACTGGAATGAAAGAATTAATTTCAGGGAGCAGTTACGCTCGAGCGAACGTGCTAGAAAAAAATATGAAGGTATGAAATACGAGCTTTCAAAACGATTGTGGAACGATATTTCTACCTATGAGTACAAAAAAGAAGAATTCATTCAGCGCAGTCTATAAAAAACGTCATTTCAATTGAAATGACGTTTTTTAAATTAATTATCTTGTAAAACAATGGTCTCAAGCTTGTCAGCAGTATTTACTGCGAGAACCGTATAGTTTTTACCGCTTTGAAGATTTGTTCCTGGAAGACTTAGTATTTCTTTTCCATCTGCTGTGGAAACAGATAGATCATACGAACCCGGATTTACTACTTGATAACCTGAAATGCTTTTAAAAGACAGATCTTTAAATAAAGGAACAGCACCTTTAGGACCTACGTTTACCGCAGGAGCATCAGGAGATAAATGAGCAACACGCAAGCTTGCTTTTCCAGCCATCCCTTGCTTATTATTCGTGAAAGCCTGTAGTTCAAGATTTTCTGCTTTATTTACAGCGGCTACTGTATACGATTTTCCACCGTCTACAACAAGGGTAGCTTCGATGATGGAATCTTTTGTTCCTTTTGTCTTCGCTTCGTATACTTCTACTTTATGAGAACCAGCTGACAAAGGCAGGGAGTTGGAGACATCTTTAAACTTTGCTCCTTCTACTAAAGCTTTGTCATCCACAAAAATGTCTACAGCTGGAGCATCAGGTGAAGCATGAACGATACGAACTTCTGCATTTTGAGCTGGTCGCTCATCTGCAGCAGGAGGTGTTTCAGCGGCAAATACTAACATGCGGCTAAGTGCCAAGAAGGCAATCACTGCTACCATTACGAATAGTCGTTTCATCAAGTATCACTCCTTTTTTAGTATACACAGCTTTATGTAAAGAGAAGGACTGTGCAGTTGTTAGCGTATACTAAATAAAATCAACTATTCGTTTGTTTGTTAACTTTTGACGTGTTTACTGAGATTTCTGACGGAAAAATCGAAGAATAGCTAAAATATTGTACAGAGCTGTGAGGAGCCATGTCAATAAAAAGCCTAGGCCAAGCCCAATATTGGCATCTATATACGTATGCGTGAAGTCATCATATACGACGTAGGTAAGAGGAGCAATCGACAGTAAAAATAGAAGAAAAAACAAGAGCGTTTCCCATCTGTTTAAAGTGAAGGTTAAATAAAAGAAAAGGAAAGCGGAGAACAATAGAAGAGTGTCTCGAATAGCCCAAGGTAAAACGCCGATATGTGGATTAGCGAGAAGAAAAGTCGGGACAATCGAAAGGAGGAAAAGGAGAGAAAGTAAAGTCACGTGAAGGGTGTGCTTTTTTGTAAAAGCCGGTACCAATAAAAACGCTGCGGTTGCACCTAAAAGAAAATTACAAATTAAAATAAACTCCATATCAACACCTCATTTATTGAGTATTACTTTTAGTCTATTCAGTACGCTGTTAAAGTAGATAAAAAAGCTGCGATGTTCATCGCAGCTTTTGGTTATTCGAATTTAAACCCTTGTTTTTCAAGCATCGCTCGAACTTCTGGATAATAAATGGTTTTATAAATAGCTGATACAGTTTGTGACCAGTTGCGGTCATCAGCACCGTTTGTTCTCATTTTCATATACTCTGCCATTTCAGCATCATAGTCTTGAATCAATGACTTTAAGTCGTGATTATAGCTTTCCCGATGGTGCACAGCAGCTTGTGGCAATCGAGGTTTTTTCGCAGACTGATCTGCTGGATGTCCAACGACAAGACCGCTTACTGGGAATACGTATTCCGGTAAATCTAGCAGTTCAATGACTTCAAGCGGCTTTCTGCGAATTCCTCCGATTGGGACTGTACCTAAACCGAGTGATTCTGCTGCAACTGTTGCGGCTTCTAAAGAAATTCCAGCATCGGTTGCCCCCACTAAAATTGACTCAAGTCCATCGGTTACGCCAAGAGGCGCATCGTTAAGCTCAGCAGCAATCTTAGCACGATTAAAATCCGCACAAAAGATTAAGAATAGAGGAGCTTGGTCAATCCACGCTTGGTTGCCCGCAAGCTCTGAAAGCTTTTTCTTTTTTTCTTTATCTTGGACGCTAATAATAGTCACTTGCTGTCCGTTAATAGAAGAAGCGGCTGACTGAGCAGATTGGATAATCGTATCTAAATGTTCGTCGCTTACTGCTTCGTCTGTATACTGACGGATAGAACGATGATCTTGAATTGTACGAATTGCTTCATTCATGATGCGTCATCCTTTCAAAGAAGTTATTCTTAGCCTTGTAATGTTTTTACATCTAAAGGTGCTACAAGTACGCCAGTTTGAGCAAATGCTACAAAACTTTGGAAGTGAGCTGATTTATTGTGTGCTTGAATTGCTTCTTCGCTTTTCCACTCTTCAATCATCATAAATGTGTTAGGTGTAAAAGCATCTTCAAATAGTTGATAGTTGCTGTTTCCTTCTTCTTGTAAAGAATGCTTAATTAGTTCTTGTACGTTTTCTAAAAATTCTTCTCTTTTTGCTGGGTTAACTTTCATTGAAGCTTGTAAATGAATCATGGGTGATTCCTCCTTTAATAATGATGGTGCTTTATATTATTTGTTTTGTTTTTAATCTTTCATTCAATTTATGATTAAAATGAAGATAAGTTCGAATATCATCGAACAATGAAACTATAACACCGATTAAATAACAGTGCAAGGAATTTAGTTCGAAAGTTATCGAACATTGATACACAAAAGAAGCTGTGTTATATTTTAAGCATGAGAAAACCTTATCAACCACCGAAATCTGAAATTAAATTAACGCCTATTCTACACGCGTTGAGTGATCCTAATCGGCTGCGAATTGTACAGTGTTTAGCGACAAGAAAGGAGCAGACCTGTTCGTATTATCAAAAATTAAATGTATCAAAATCAACGCTATCACATCATATTAAAGTACTTCGCGAAGCTGGAATTATCAAACTACGTATAGAAGGTACGCAGCACTATTACTCCTTGCGTTTAGAAGAACTTGAGGAATTGTTCCCAGGTCTGCTTCCTTCCATTATAAATATAGATGAGCAATTGTTTTAAAAGCTGAACGATGTTTTGTTCAGCTTTTTTGTTCAAAATAAATGTGTCCATGCAGGCTGCATCCGGGATTAAAAGAAGAACGACAGTGAGGGCAAGTCGAGTTACAGGTTAAGTATTCATTAATTGATAGCTCATGTTTACATACTCCGCAAAGAATAGCTTTTTCATTAAACATAGCTTTTGGCCACCTTTTAATGTCGTGATCCGCATGTCCGTTATGACATTGATAGCACGGATAATATGTATGACAGCAATAAAATTTTATTGCGATAATATCTTTATCCGTATGATAGTGCGTACAGCGCGTTTCGGAATCCACTGTGTCCCCTTTTACTGCAGGTACAGATTTGTTCATTATCATCACTCCTTATGAAAAGTATAGCATGCTTTTATACGCCTTATCATACATATGTAAAAAGAAAAATGCTATAATAAAACCATCGTTTTACATGTCAGATTGCATGCTAAAAAGATCAGATAAAAATTGATGTCAAAACAGATCGATTAAGTGAAGTAAAGAGAGGAAGAAAAAATGAGTAAGCAAGTTATCGTTTTTACCGGAGGCGGAACAGCTGGGCACGTAACACCAAACATTGCCATTATGAAAGAATTAGACAGTGAAAAATGGGATATCCATTATGTCGGTTCTCATAATGGTATTGAGAAAGAATTAATTACAAAATTAAACGTTCCATATCATGCGATTTCAAGCGGAAAGCTGCGTCGCTACGTCGATATGGAAAATGTAAAAGATGTATTTCGAGTAGCAAAAGGGGTTGGCGATGCACGTCGCGTGCTAAAAAAGCTAAAGCCTTCTCTTGTTTTTTCAAAAGGCGGTTTTGTCACAGTTCCTGTTGTAATGGCTGCTAAATCTTTAAACATTCCCGTGTTCATTCATGAAAGTGATTTAACACCGGGACTGGCAAATAAAATTGCGCAGAAATTTGCCACTAAAATTTTTACTTCTTTTGATGAAGCGGCAAACTACTTTCCAAAAGAAAAAGTGCAGGTCGTTGGTTCACCTATTCGAAAAGAATTATTTAGCGGAAGCGCAGCGAACGGGGAAAGCTGGCTTCGCTTTTATGATAAGCGCCCAATTTTAACGATTATGGGCGGAAGTTTAGGAGCACGCCGTATTAATGAAATTGTTCGAGAGTCTTTGCCTGAACTGCAAAAGAAATTCCAAATTGTACACCTTTGCGGAAAAGGCAATATTGATACAAGCCTTGAAAAAGAGTCCGGCTACCGTCAGTTAGAATACGTAAACGAACAGCTTCCTGATGTTCTAGCGGCAACTGATTATGTGATTACACGCGGCGGATCAAATGCCATTTTTGAGTTTTTAGCTCTTCATAAACCGATGATGATTATTCCTTTATCAAAAGCACAGAGTCGCGGAGATCAAATTTTAAATGCACAATCCTTTAAGAAAAAAGGCTACTGCATGGTTGTAGAAGAAGAGCAGTTAACAAAAGAACTGTTTTTGCGTGAAGTAAATGAGCTTCAGCAGCAGGCAAGTACGATGAAGCGTACAATGCGTGAAGCAACAAAAACGGATGCCATTTCAATTCTTGTAAATGAAATTGAGAAAATGAGCTAAAAAAGCGTTCTTATCGAGGAGATAAGAACGCTTTTTTTCCGAAAGAGGAGAAGGAGGAAGCAGGCCGTAAAATAATTCATGATGAAATGGAAAGTATTTTGTCACGCGCGTCTGAACAAAATGTTGTGCCGATTATAGATAACCAAAACATTTTTATTGGATCTGTGCGGCGAAGAGAGATTATAGAGTATTGTATCTCTCAACTTTTTATACGTGGAGAAACGCCTTTAAATGTGAAGATTTAGTTAAGTTTGCGTAAAAAACATAATTTTTACATAAAAGGTAGTCTTTTTTTATATAATTAATGTTATAATAAGAGATGTAAAGACGAAACTTGCGTAATGTAAGCCTCTAACATTTGTTAGAGGTTCTTTTTTTACATAGCATAAAACATTTGATTTCAGTTCTTTCTATGATTAAGTTAGAATAAGTGTTAAAGTAAGAAGTTTCTTGCTTTTTACATAAGAAAAGTGAGCTGTACAAAGGAGACAAAGTATATTGACTACGGAAAAAACAAAAAGCGATCAATTACGCAGCATATTCAAAACAATTATCTTCGCTATCGCTCTAGTATTTATGATTCGCGCATTTTTATTTTCTCCGTATATTGTAGAAGGCGCTTCAATGAACCCAACGCTGCATAACGGAGAGCGTTTGTTTGTGAATAAACTGTCGTATTCGCTTCATGATATTCGCCGCGGAGATATTGTGATTATTAAAGATGAGGCTAAGAATAAGCATTATGTAAAAAGAGTAATCGGTCTGCCAGGTGAAAAAATCGAAATGAAAAAAGATCAGCTTTATATTGATGATAAAAAAGTAAGTGAACCTTATTTAAAAACGAATCGTCAAATTGCCAACAACATGGATATGGAGCTAACAGGAGATTTTGAACCCGTTCAAATACCTAAAAACGAAGTATTTGTAATGGGTGATAACCGTCTGTACAGTATGGATAGCCGTAATGGTCTAGGTCTCATTGATGAAAAACGGATTGTGGGAAAAAGCGAATTTGTATTTTACCCCGTCAAAAAAATAAGAAAAACGACGTAAAAAGAAATGCCGGCAAAGGTATTTCTTTTTTTGTGCCTATGTCTACTCGGCTCCTAGATGGGTAAGCTAAGGAAAAAAGGTGTGAATTAATTGAAGGCAGCCTATGAAAAATTATTTAAACATTTTAAATTTGTTGATGCTCTTGAGATGAAAAATCGATTAGCAATGGGACCTATCCTCACATACGCTTCACGGGAAAACGGAGAAATATCCGATATTGATATGTCTTTTTACGAAAAACGAGTAGGGGGCGTCAGTACGGTAATTATCGGTCCCGCGTTTATCACAGAAAATGGCCAAGTAGCACATGGTCAAATCGGAATTCATCGTGATCAGGTCATACGAAAGCTTCATCAACTAACCCAAATGATTCATAGAAGAGGAGCTAAAGCGATTCTTCAACTATCGCACGGGGGCAGAAAGTGCGTAGAAATGGAAAATAAGTGGCAAGCCATTAGCCCAAGTGAAAAGCCTCATAAACGTAAAGGGAAAAAGCCTGTTCAAATGACCGAGCGCGATATAACTTATATTGTTCAAGCATTTGGCGAAGCTACCACCAGAGCTATGGAAGCAGGGTTTGATGGAGTAGAAATTGACGGGGGAAATGAATGTTTACTGCAGCAGTTTATATCAAGGCAAGCCAATGAACGAAGTGATTCTTATGGTGGAAGTGCAGAAAACCGCTTCACTTTTGCACTTGAAGTTATTCGTGAAGTGACGCGTCGAGCAGCACATGCGGGCAAACCATTTATTGTGGGATATACATTAGCGCCCAAAGAAAAAGGCTATTTAGGAAATAAAGTGGAAGATACATTTGAGTGGATTGACCGTCTTGTTTATACAGAAATTGATTATTTACATATCAGTGCTTTACATGAACCTACCTCAAAAAGGGAAGAAAATCATTCACTGCTTTCTTCGATTGTTAAGCACGTCAATCACAGGGTCCCTCTTGTGGGTACAGGAGGACTTATGGCAACGGAAGTAGCAGAAGCTTTTGAGCAAGGGCTGTCTTTAATTACGATTGAACAAGCATTAGTTGTACAGCCAGATTGGGTAGAAAAAGTGATAAATAGCGATGAGCCTGCTTCTATGGATGTGACGTCATTAGATAAAGATGTGAGTTTGCCACCTGAAGTGCTAGCTCACTGGCAAGACATGCATAAAAATGACCGCCCTTATTAAGTGAGCGGTCGTTTTTATGTGGTTGACTTAACAAGAAGAATTTTATTTTACTGATACTATAACCAAGCAGCATACATAGACTAAAAGAAAAACTAAAAACACAGTTGACTTCTAGGAATAGTTAGGATTACAATATAAACAACTTATTCATAAAACGGACAGCTGATCGGACATACCGAAGGCTTCTAGCAAACAACTGTTGGAGGCCTTTTTGTGCTTTCTAACAGAAGATGAAAGTGGAGGGACAACATGAAAAAGTTAATTACGTTTGCACTTATTGGCTTTTTAGCTCAGTTAATTGATGGATCACTCGGAATGGCATACGGGGTGACGTCAACTACGCTGCTTTTAACGTTTGGAATTGCACCAGCTGTGGCTTCCGCATCTGTTCACTTAGCAGAAGTTGTAACAACAGCAGCTTCTGGTGTTTCGCATATTAAATTTGGAAACGTAGATAAATCGATGGTGTTAAAACTGATTATCCCAGGTTCCATCGGAGCTTTTGTAGGAGCCTGCTTTCTAAGTAATTTACCTGGAGATGCAGTAAGGCCTTACGTTTCAACATTCTTATTGCTCCTAGGAGTTTATGTGTTATTTCGTTTTTTATTTACGTTTAAAACAAACGAAGAAAAGAGCACTAAACCTTTATCGACGAAGCAGTCCATTCCGTTGGGATTAATTGCTGGATTTGCTGATGCTACAGGAGGCGGCGGCTGGGGGCCCATTGCAACGCCTGTATTGCTAGCTAAAAAAGGCACAACAGCACGGAAAGTCGTTGGAACCGTGGATACAAGTGAATTTGCTATTGCCGTCTCGGCTACACTTGGCTTTTTAATTTCTCTTGGCTGGGAGCAGGTAAACTGGTTCTGGGTAGGTGCCCTTATGATTGGCGGAATTATCGCGGCTCCGATTGCTGCATGGTTTGTTCGTATTATCCCGGCTCACTTGCTTGGTTCACTTGTTGGTGGGTTTATCATCTTAACAAATGCTCGAACACTCTTAAACACTTGGGTATCAAGCAGCTCTACTCAGATAGCTGTATATGCATTCATACTTATTGTGTGGGCAGCAGCGATCATTTACTCACTGTTACAAGGGAAAAAGTATAATCAAAATCGAAACGTAGAAGTTTCGTAATAAAGAGGATGGAATAAAAGTAGCTTAGTTAAAGAAAGATCTGAACGTGTTTGATTCTTGATGGAGAATCAAATGTGTTCAGATTTTTTTATGGTTAAAGTGAAGGCAGCTTCATGTATATAGTGGCTTCTAGCTGTTGGTTGAAGGGCAAGGCAAAGTGGAACAGATGAGGCCCTGCAGGAGCGGCCGCCCTCGGAAAGCGAAACCTTGTACGGAAATCCGTCGTAACAAGGGATGCATACTAGCGCATTATCCCATTTGTTTGTCTTTAGATTGGGGTGATTTCGTTATGTCTCAATCCCTTTTATTATCTAAATTCCGTAAAATGGACGAGCGTAGATATTTTTTTGGCTTCTTATGATACAATAGACGAGTTCATTCATGAGTGGGAATACTTTCTAACACATATAAAATTCATTGAATCGTCGAGGTGTGAAGAGTAAGTGGTCTATTTTATTTTAGTATTAGTAGCAGCTATCGAAGTAATTGTCTTGTTGATTAATCGACCTGTATTTGCAAACATTCCGTATGTTCAAGTATATATTGTTCCTTTGTTAATAGTAATTGTCATCACGATGTTGCTTTCGCGAAATCCAAAGAGATTTATGCGGTGGTTTAAACAAGGGCTTATTACGATTTCAGTCGTTGTACTTGTATTCGTACCGGTTCTCTATGCCAAAAATCTCCCGTTGTATGGATATAATGAAGCAAAAAAAATGCTTGCGCAAAGAGAACAGCTCTTGCTAAGCCAGTTTCAAAAAGGAAAATACGTATATCCAGCAAAAGACAGCCCTAAAAAATACCGTTATCTATTTAAAGTCAATCGTGGAAACGGCATGCTTGAATATGTATTCGACCCATACACAGGCGGTTATGAAGTTGTGACAGATGTGATAAAAAAATAAAGGTTTAGCTTATTTAAAGCTAAGCCTTTTTATATGAGAAAAATTGAAACTTTTTGAAAATCTGTGCGTATTTATTAAAGAACGTTCACAAAAAAGTCACAAAAGGAGTTGCGCAATGGGAAAGTTAGAATACCGACTGCTAAAGCCTGATGATACGTTTGTATCTATTTACCACTATCAATCTATTGAACTTGAACAAATTTTAGCAAGAAGAGAATGCGAATTTTTTGTTAAAGAAGGAGTAACGTATAAACAAACTTCATCTGCAGTCGAAGATGATATCCATATTATTTATGTAAAGGAGCATGAGTACGGAACGAAAGAACAGGTAGAAGAGGATAATCGAGAGATTACGTTAGAAGTCCGCGAATTGAATTCTCTTCGAGGACATCCAATTTTATTCGTCTCTTCATTTTATACGCATTTGGACGTATTAAGCTATATCGGAACTGTTTATACATACTATAATGGATGGGAATGGGAAAGAGACTCTGCGGAAATTGATGAAGACCGCCGCGTGTACAGTTTATATGTAACAAAAACAGGCGTAACGTATGAAAGGGGAAAGGCTTAATGTCCAAAACAAAAAAAATGATGGCGGGAGTTTTGACCACTGCTTTAATGACATCGCTCGTTGCCTGCGGTTCAACTGATCAGGCAAGACCGGCTAAACCGAAAGATAAATCGTGCGACAAGTGGAAATGGGATGAAGATACGCAAACGTACTACTGTTCAGATTCTTCTTCTTCGCACAGCGGCTCATATTATCACGGAGGGCGCTACTACGGGTCTGAAAAACAGCTGACCTCATCATCGTCCTATAAATCATTTAAATCAAGCAGCTCGTATAAATCTGGAATTGGGAGCGGCTCTAAAGGCGGTTTTGGCGGGTAATGCATAAAGAAAAGCGAGAAATGTTTTATAAAGAAATTCAAGATTTTTGGTACGACTTATATGGAACAGAGTACGCTCTTTATGATGTACATATAGAATCTTCTCACATCATTCATTCCATTAAAGAAGCCGCAAATCAAATCGGGGAACTATTTTTTAAAACGGCACCTTTACTTCGTTCATTAGATGATCAGACGCTTCTTTCTTTAGGATTTCCAAAAGCCAGTTTCCCGTACCTACGACTGAAAACGATGGAAACAGAAAGTGTGATTTCACGCCTTGATTTTGCTGTTACGGATGATCAAATCAAGCTTTTAGAACTAAACGCCGATACGCCTACGTTCATTAAAGAATTATTTCATGTAAATGAGTTAGTCTGCCGGCATTTTCAAGTGCAAAACCCTAATAAGTTTGAAGAAAAAAAGCTTGCTTTAGCATTAAAACACGCCATTTTTGAAGCTTATAACGAGCTCGATAGAACGAACTATCCAAACGTCGTTTTTTCTTCTCATGATACACATGAAGAAGATAAGCTAACCACTCTTTATTTAATGAAGCTAGCCGATGTAGATGCTACATATGTTCCATTATCGCAGCTTCGAATTGTCCCTGCCTCTACAGTTGAAGAAGGTCAACATATAGAAGCGGGCGTGTATGATCAATATGGACAAAAAATAGACGTACTCTATCGCCAAACTTATCCGCTTGAACATTTAATTGAAGATGAAGATCCGAGTACGCATGAAAAAGTCGGACACATGCTTTTAACATTGGCACAGCAAAAACAAGTAGCCATAATCAATCCGCCTTCTGCATTTTTACTGCAGTCCAAAGCCGTGCAAGCACTCATTTGGGCTTTGCATGAACAACATCATCCTTTCCTCACTAAAGAAGAGCATCACATCATTGAAACATACTTTTTACCAACGTATTTAGAAGAGGATCCATTTATTGAAAGAAAACAAGCATTTGTGAAGAAACCATCGTTTGGTCGTGAGGGAGATACCGTTGAAATTTATAATGAAGACGGAATCAAAATAGACGAAGATCAGCATAAGACATATCAAGAATACACTGCTGTATATCAACAGTTTATTTCTTTGCCAACTGCAACAATGAAGACGCAAACGCAAACAATAGAGGCTCATATCATGTACGGGTGCTTTTTATTAAATGGAAAAGCAAGCGCAGTAGGAATCCGAGCTGGAAATCAAATTACAGATAACGAATCGTATTATTTGCCGATTGGATTAAAATGAAAAGGGGAACTAAAAATGACACAATGGATTGATTGGGCTAGTATAGGGAGCTTTTTATCTCACGTAGCGGTAGGATTAGGGCTATTATTTATCGGAGTAATCGTATTTGAATTAACAACAAAATTTAATGATCGTGAACTCATAAAAAAAGGAAATGTAGCAGTCGCTTTGAAGTTATGGGGAAAAGGAATTGGGCTTGCTATTGTCATTTTCACTGTGTGGAGCCACAGCTTAAATTTGGTAGATGCAACTCTTTGGGGAATAGTAGGTATCATTACTCAAGTAGTGACATATTGGATTATTGAATTTATTATGACACCTAAAACGAGCCTAGCCAAAAAAGTAGAAGAAGGAAATGTAGCGGTTGGAGTAACTCTTTTTGCAGCGTCGATAGCTGTTAGCCTTATTGTAGCTGGAAGCTTAACATATTAAAAGAAGGCGATTCCTGTTTTACGGGGAATCGCTTTTTTTATGTCCAGATTGCTCGTGTTCACTTAGTAATAATGTACGTGTATTTTCACGGTCGGCACGAACAATTTTTTGCTGTGTGTAAAGCGGAATGACAAAGAGCAAAATAAATAAAAAAACATAGCTCATTTTTGTTATCCTCCCATGTAAATTGTAAACGCCTGCTAATAGTGTGTGACAAACCATACGTAAATATAGCATATTTAATTGGGTAAACTGGGAAAAATTGAGGGATACAGAAAGAATATAATCTTACCGTCAACAAAAACTAAAAGCAGTATAGAGGCACGTCTTTTATTAAGAAAGGAGTTGGGAAAAGTGAAAAGGTGGCTCATTTTGTGTTTATTGATCGTAATCGCGGCTGGATGTGGACGTCCAGATGAAACGTCTCAACCGAGCATTTTCCTTATACCAGAAGGGTACAAAGGATGGGTTATGGTCGAATATGACAAAGATAACGGAAATCCTAGCAAGACAGAAGGAGACTACATTGTATTTAAAGTAAACGAGCAGGGAGTCGGGAAAACCAAAACGCTTTTAAGCGGCGGCGGCTGGGCAAGAAATAAATATTTCTATGTAAATAAAAATGGGGAGCGAAAGCAATTGAAGCAGGGGAAGATGATTCATGGAACGACTCAAGGTAACAAAAATCATACGGTAACCTACTTTTTCGTCGGCACCGCAAAAGAGTTCGACAAAGCCGGGGATTATCGAAGAAAACTTACCGAAGAAAGTTCTTCGTAAAAAAAGAAACGCTGCCTCTTCGGCAACGTTTCTTTTCTATCTTCACTTGAATGTGCAAAAGACGGTGTCTTTTAAACGTTGAATTTCGTTTAATGCTTCTTCCTGCTTATGAATTACCCAATCTGGCAATGAGTGTTCAACCGACAGCTCGTCGAAACAAGCCCCGCATGTTTTAACTTCAATATAAGATTCAATATACTGAAGGTGATCTAAGTTATAAGCCCAAAGTCGACGTTCAGGGCAGATTGTTTCCAAGTAAAGCGGAAGCTGAAAAAAAGGATCTACTGCTTCAGAAAGTTCTAACGGTCCTTGGCCCTCAGCGCTGATGACGTCTAGATAACCACAGTGAGGACACGTGCATGAGTGCGTTGACCCGCTCAATTTTTTATCCAGTTTTACAACTCGCGCACATAGTTCGCAGTTTGGACATTTTACTAAGATAAAGTCAAGGAACTTATCTAAAAATTGTTGCTGTATTACTTGCTGATTTGTCATTTTTTGTACCTCTAACTGTCAAACTTTTTTTAGTTACGAAAATAAATCATGAAACCTACATACTATTCATAACACATGATGGTGGTTAAAACAACAAAAACCCTTTTCGACAGAAGGGTTGTGTGATATAGTATGACAAATCAGAATAAATAAAGAAAAATGGTGAGAAAAATGAGTCAAAACGAACAATGGACATCAAAAATCGGCTTTATCTTGGCATCTGCCGGTTCAGCAATTGGAATAGGAGCCATTTGGAAACTTCCTTATGTAGCCGGAACAAGCGGAGGTGGAGCCTTCTTTTTACTGTTTATCTTGTTTACAGCAATTATTGGTTTACCGCTTTTGCTTGCTGAATTTGTACTAGGTAGACATACACAAAAAGAAGCAATTCGTGCTTATGATGCAGTCGCTCCCGGTTCTCTCTGGAAAGGCATCGGGTATTTAGGCGTGATTACATGCTTCATTTTATTATCATTCTATAGTGTAGTAGGAGGATGGATTTTACAATATATTTTTGCAAGCGTCACGGGTCAGTTGAATGGAGTAAGTGACTACGGGAGTTTATTTAACTCCACCATCGCTAATCCGGCAAGTGCTGTTATCTCTCAATTTGTTTTTCTTCTTTTAACAATTGTTGTAGTCGCAAGAGGCATTCAAAATGGTATTGAAAAAGCAAACAAAATTTTAATGCCTGCTCTCTTTATTTTATTTATTATTATTATTATTCGTTCTTTAACATTAGACGGAGCGATGGAAGGCGTATCTTTCTTTTTGTATCCAGATTTTTCAAAGCTTACCTCCCAAACCATTTTGTTTGCAATGGGACAAGCATTCTTTTCGCTTAGCGTAGGCGTTTCGGTTATGGTTACGTACAGTTCGTATCTGTCTAAGCAGCAAAACTTGCCAAAATCGGCTATTTCAATTTCAGCGTTAAATATTTTGATTTCTTTACTAGCAGGGCTGGCAATTTTCCCTGCGGTCTTTTCAATGGGCGTAAAGCCGACGGAAGGCCCAGGTCTTTTATTTATTGTATTGCCTTCTATTTTTGAACAGCTTCCGTTCGGAATTGTGTTTCAAACTTTCTTTTTGGCGCTGTTTTTATTTGCTACTTTAACATCTGCGTTTTCGATGTTAGAAATTATTGTTGCTTCATTAGCCAAAGGAGAGCAGCATAAGCGTATAAAGCTATCTTGGATTTCAGGCTTACTAATCTTTGTGGTAGGAATACCTTCAGCGCTATCGTATGGTTTATTAAGTGACGTATCGATCTTTGGAAAAAGCATTTTTGACGCTTTTGATTTTCTTGTAAGTAATATCCTTATGCCTCTCGGTGCTCTTTTAATTGCCATCTTTGTTCCTTGGAAAATGAAAAAAGATGTGCTTATTGAAGAATTTAAGCATGGTTCAACGAATGTGAAGCGCTGGTTTTCTTTATGGCTTCTTGCCATTCGATATATCGCACCGGTTTTAATTATCATTGTATTTATTAATATGCTAGGCTTTATCTAACGAAAAAACGCTATTAAAACGCTTGGTTTTAATAGCGTTTTTTGGGAGGAAGAGGAGGAGTATGATGCTTGATTTCTTGTACGATATGTTTGTAGGAGCAGGGGTATTTATTTTATTATTAATTCTGTTGCTAGTAGCGAGAACGTCGGGAAAACGCAAGAAATAGGCGGGTATAATTCCCAGTGTGAAAACCCAAAAAAAGACTAACACCACAGAATTAAACTATGATAATATATTATCCTATGAGCATAACCAATGCTCACATATGTTGTGATGAAGCGTTTTTTAGAAAGAGGGATCATCTTGAGTGGAGAAGTTCTTGTCAAGATTTTATCTCAAGCGTATGAACAAAAAAAGACATTACCAATCGTCTCATTCTCGTCTTTTTTTGAACAAAAAAAGGTGGGCTTTCGTTTAAATAACGATGTGTCCGCTGATATCATCTACCATACGCTTACATGTATTCAGAGAAAAACGTGTGTCCAAGATGTGTTAGTGGAAGTACTAAAAGTTGATAGTCCAAACAATGACGGGGCATTTTCTGATTGTGTATATATTTTAGCAAATGGTACAAAACAGCAAGTGAAAGAATGGGTTCAACCCTTACATCCTAAAAGAGTGAAGCAAGGATATCAGCACGGGACACCCATTGATGCGCCACAGTTAAAAAATGACTACCACGTGTTTGCCGTTACTTGGTCATAAGCGTTTAACCCAAAAAACATCCTGCTGTCGCTGCAGGATGTTTTTTGTTAATAAGGATGAGCGTCTTTTCCTTTTTCATTAGCTTCTTCTACCGCATCGGCAGCTTTGTTACTTCCTAACGGTGAACCGCCTTCTTTTGGCAATTTACCGTATGTAGGAGTTATTTCTGCTCCCATTTCAATTTCTAAAGAGCCATCATCATGCATGAGAAGACCTATACCGTTGGCTACCCGATTGCCGTAGTCAAAATCGCATTGAGTTAAAAGCTCAATCATCTTTGTTTGAACGGTATGGTGACAGCATTTTAAGCCGTCTACTAAGTTTTGAATAAGCTCATCACGCTCCCAGTCCTCTAGTAAACGGTAGCGTTCACCGGCTTGCTTAAAGTCATTTGTACGATCAATTTTTTCTTTTTTACATTTCCTTCAACATAAGGCTGATGAGGTTTTGGATGGTCATGCGCTTCTTGAAGACCCCCAAGAGAAGAAGGCTCATTGACGCGTAGTAAGCGTCTGTTCGTTCTCTCCGCTTGCATAGCGTTTGTCTTCCGAGTCACCTGATCCGCTGACATTTGTACCATGCATGCCTTTATGGCTCATAAAATAATCCTCCTTGTTTCCAACATAATAAGACTATTTTTTTCAGCCCTCGCTTTTTTATTCATTAATATGGAAATAATATAAATTTTTAGAAGAAAAGCTGTTTTACTGAAGAGGGGAACAAATCCGCTAAACGAATAAATTTTAAAAAAGTTTCACATTTCGAAAAAAAATAAATTGTTTTTTTTGAAATATAAAGATAATGTTACGGGTGATTTTTTACCTATTATTAGTGTAGGAAAAGGAATAATATTGGAATATATTAGCTTTTTTGTCGAACTTATTAAGTGTTAAACGACAAGAAACTACGACAATATACACCATACAGCTGTGCTGCTGTCGTTTCCTGTAACATAAATGTAATATTAGTGATGTTATTTTGTAATAATGTGTTGTTACAATGTAAACGTCTTATAGATTAGTAGATTATGGCATTGGAGGAACCTTTTTTTATGAAAAAGTTGATATATTCGTTAGCGTTATGTGGATCTTTAACAGTAGTACCTACAATTAGTGAAGCTGCTTTAGGAGATGCTACGCTACACCCAGGAACAAGTAATTCAGATGTGAAAGAATTACAGCAAAAATTAAAAAACAAAGGTTATTTTACATACGGTACAACCACAAACTATTACGGTTCAATCACGACTAGCGCAGTAAAATCGTTTCAGCGTGCAAATGGTTTATCTGCAGATGGTATTGCAGGTCCATCTACATTTAATAAGCTGCTAGGAAGCGGAAGTTCATCAATTAGCTCAAGTTCATTATTGCGCGTTGGTTCAACTGGATCAAACGTACAATCTTTACAGCAACAGCTAAAGAATAAAGGTTATTTTAAAGGAACTACAACTCAATATTTCGGTTCAATTACAAAGAATGCAGTAATGGCATTTCAACGTGCAAACGGACTCTCTGTGGACGGAATTGCGGGTCCAGCTACGTTAAGTAAATTAAAAAATGGCGGTTCTAGCGCTTCAACTGGCGGTTCTAGCTCTAGCAGTTCAACTATTTTACGTCAAGGCATGAAAGGTTCAGCAGTAAGCAGCCTTCAGCAAAAACTAAAAAATAAAGGTTACTTCTCAGCTGGTGTAACAGGCTACTTTGGCTCAATTACAACAAGTGCAGTAAAATCATTTCAGCGTGCAAATGGTTTATTAGTAGACGGAGAAGCGGGTCCGGATACGCTGAATAAATTAAATTCAAGCAGCTCTAGCAGCTCAAAACCTTCAACATCAACAGGAAGCAGCACAAGCTCAAGCTCAGCTTCAAAAGTTATTTCATACGGTAAACGTTTTATGGGAACACCTTACGTTTGGGGCGGAGCTGCGCCTGGAGGATTTGATTGCAGCGGTTACCTTAACTATGTATATCGCAATGCAGTAGGTGTAAGTCTTCCTCGTACAGTGGCTAGCATCTATCAAACTGGTACGCGTGTAAGTTCACCTCAGCCTGGCGATATCGTTTTCTTTGAAACGTACCAACCAGGAGCTAGCCATGCTGGAATTTATATCGGAAACGGTCAATTCATGCATGCAGGTTCTTCAACAGGCGTAACAATTACATCACTAAGCAACTCTTACTGGTCAAAACGTTACTTAGGAGCAAAGCGTTACCTATAAGATAAGAGTGTAATAAAAAGGAGTAGTTGTAGAACTATTCCTTTTTTCTGTGCACCATAAACGTAAAAGTAGGAAATTTTTGTGTCGTTTGGTATGATAATTAGGAAATAAACAAAAGGAGTGTATAACATGGCTATTGTAGATGTAACCATTATTCCGGTAGGTACGGAAACGCCAAGCGTGAGTCAGTATGTAGCTGATATTCAAAAGGTGTTGGCCAAGCATGAAGATGAAATTACATATCAATTAACCCCTATGAATACGTTGATTGAAGGGGAATTAAGCACGCTGCTAAAAATTGTTCAAGAGATGCATGAAGTACCTTTTGAAAATGGTATTCAGCGCGTATGTACCAATTTACGAATTGATGATCGCCGTGATAAAGAAAATCATACGATGGCTGGGAAATTACAATCAGTACAGTCTAAATTAAAAGCAAAATAAATAGTATGAAATACAATAAAAAACGCTTGAGTATCCACTCAGGCGTTTTTTATTGTATTTATACTTAAGTAGCATGCACAAGAGAAAAAATTTGAAAAGCGACGCGCAGCCGAAGGGTTTCCTCTGATGTGTGAATAGGTCTTTTTAATAACTCTTCGCATTTTTCGATTCGATAGATTACCGTGTTCCGGTGAACGAATAACTGCTTAGCAGTCTCTGAGATTTGGCAATTGGAATTTAGATATGTTTCAAGCGTGTCAAGTAAGATGGAGCGATCTTTTTTATCGTACTGCAGCAAACCTTCTAATGTTTGAGAATAGTAATCCTGTAAATCGTTTGCTGGAAGCAACCTCAGCAGTTCTTTAAACTGTTTTGGCTGATAAAATTGAATAAGCTTCGACTGATCTTTAAAATGGATGGTTTCAAGAGCTTCAACAGCTTCTTTATATGAGTCAGCGATTGTAAGTAGGGATTGGCTTTGGTTTCCAATTCCAAATGACATTCGCTTATCGTAGTGACGGTAAACAGCTTCCTGCAAGCGATGCAAGCATTCTATAATCATAGGTTGAGAATGAGGTGTAAACAAAAGGATGTAAAGATTGTCATAGAAAAACAAAATGGCCTCTGTACGACCTGCTGATAACTCATATTGAAGGAGCTCATAGATCATATCATCATCGCTGTAAGGCGTGAATGTAGAATGAATTTTCCCAACGGCGCAAATATAGCTGTTTCCTGCTGATAAGCCCATCATCTGTGCTTGAAAGGAAGCATCCTCAGGTGTTTTATAATAATTGTTAACAAGCTGATTGAAAAAATCGTTTTTTCGTCGCCGTTCAGCTTCATACAAAGCCTGCTGTCTCATCATTTCGAAGGATAAAACGTTTGTCGCTTGTTCAATCGTTAGGAGCGCTGAATCGGATAAAGAAACTTGGTGTTCAATAAGTAAATAACTGTACTTTCTTGTATGAGTAGCAATGGGAAAAAGCGTAACGGTTTTTTTTGTGTGTAAAAAGGAAAAGGCTGTGTATTTTGACGTTCGTAAAAACAGCTGCTTAGCACCCACTACCGCTTCTTCCATCGGGAGTGAAAAAGGTTCGCGTTTGTTTGTGTAAAAGAGTTCATGGCCATGGGTATCAAAAAGGGCAACGTGAGCATTGCATAACGTTCGAATGGACTGCATAATTTTCTCCATGCCTTTTCCTTGTAAGATGTAGGAGGAAAATAGCTGATGTGTGACCATCGCTTGCTGAAGCTCGGCTGTTTTTTTATCTAAAATAAAGCTGAGAGATTCGTTAATAACCGCGCCTAACGTTTCGTCCGTTTGGAAATCAATGATCGGAAAGTGAAGTTCATCAGCTAGCTGACAAATAGAAGCAGGCACGTGTTCGAAAAAGCGCTTCGTTTTTATGGCCAATCCTGCACATTTCTTTTTAGCCATTCCTTCTACAAGTTTTGCTAAGCTTTCTTCATGTTCTTTGAAGTGATAACCCGTTGTAATTAAAAATTCTCCTTCTTTTAAAAAAGATAAAATATCGGGTGCGTCCATCATATTGACGTTATGTACTTTGCGGGTGACTCCTTTTTGCCCAGCTACTACAGATGCTTTCTCGTAAATTGGAATGCGTAAAAGAGTTTGTAGTTCCATTATTCATTACTCCTTTTGTTAAAAATTCTCACATTTACCTGCGCGTATTTTTATCTATCTTTTATTTTATAAGAAAATTTAGTTAAAATAAATAAAATTTTCAGAAAAAAATGTATAAATTGTTAATGAAGAAGTTTTTTCAATCCTGTAAGATAAAATAAATAACATATAATGTTAGAAAAAGTGACGTATATAAGACTTTGCGTATTTAGTGATAATAGCTAAAAAACCACTAAATCATTGTAGGAAGTGTTAATGAAAACAATCAGTCATTTTCTTAAAATGAAGATAGCAGGAGGGATAGCAATGGTTGCAGATATGACGGGAAAATCTAAGCTTTGTCAGCAAATCGAAGAAAATATTAGCTGGTTGTCACAGTTTGGGTTAGATGAAAAAGAAGGGGTTACGAGACTTTTATATACGGAACAGTGGAATGCAGCTCAAAAGGCATTGGAAGAAAAAATGAGGGGACTTCACCTCAAAACGTATTACGATGATGTAGGAAATTTATTTGGACGGTTGCAAGGAACGGGTCCAGAACAACAAGTTATTTTAACAGGATCCCATATCGACACCGTGATAAACGGAGGAAAATATGACGGGGCGTTTGGTGTTGTAGCAGGTATCATTGCTCTGCAGTACCTATATGCGCATTATGGCTCCCCTACAAAAACCTTAGAGGTTGTATCACTTTGTGAAGAAGAAGGTAGCAGATTTCCTCTTACGTATTGGGGATCAGGTAATATGAATGGATTACACAGCAAAAGTGATGCAAAACATGTTATAAATAAAGAAGGGGTTAAGCTAGATGACGCAATGAAACAGCTCAATTTCGGAGAAGGCCTCCACAGCGAGCCATACCGCACGGACATCGCTTCTTTTATTGAACTGCATATCGAGCAAGGAAAGCAGCTTGAAATGTCTCATTGCGATATCGGAATTGTTTCTAGTATCGTCGGGCAGAAACGGTTTACAGTATCTGTTAAAGGTGAAAGTAACCATGCGGGCACAACCCCTATGAACATCAGAAAAGATGCATTTTATGTGAGCTGCAAACTCGCTAAAGCATTTATTGAATTGAGCGAAAAATATCAGAACGCTTTATACGTAACGGTTGGCAAAATTACACTTTCTCCAAACGCACCGAATGTCATACCAGGATATGTAGAATTCACGGTCGATATAAGACATCATAAGTATGAGGTTTTACAAGAAGCAGAACGAGAAATGAAGGAAATTATAAAGCGAACAGCAGGGGATTTAGAAGTGAATATCAACTGCTGGATGGATGAAAAACCCGTCGCCATGAGCGAAAAATTATCTGAACTTTCCAAAATTATTTCCTCGGAAAAGAATATCTCCTCCCGAGAATTAGTAAGCGGTGCAGGACACGACTCGCAGGTATTCGGGCGAAGAGTTCCCACATGTTTGTTATTCGTACCGAGCCAAGATGGAATCAGCCATTCCCCAAAGGAATTCACCAAAGGAGAACAGTTAGAAAAAGGAGTAAAGGTCTTAATAGAACTATTATATAAACTTGCCTACTAGGAGGAATTTGACATGACTATCACAAAACAGCTTCATACACCGCCGCGTACAATTATGACACCCGGACCCGTAGAAGCAGATCCACGCGTATTAAGAGCATTAGGAACACCTATTTTAGGTCAGTTTGACCCCGCATTTACGCGCATTATGAACGAAACGATGGAAATGCTTCGTGAACTATTTCAAACCAAAAACAAATGGGCTTTTCCCGTTGATGGAACATCTAGAGCTGGGATTGAAGCAGTTCTTGCAAGTGTAGTTGAGCCAGGCGATAAAGTATTCGTCCCGATTTTCGGCCGCTTCGGCTATTTATTAACGGAAATTGCCGAGCGCTACGGAGCTGAGGTACACAATATTGAATGCGAATGGGGGGAAGTGTTTGACCCTGAGACAGTAATCCATGAAATAAAAAAAGTAAACCCAAAAATCGTTGCAATGGTTCATGGTGAAACCTCTACAGGAAGAATGCAGCCCCTTAAAGAAATTGGTGCTGCATGTCGCGACCAAGATGTTTTGTTTATCGTCGACGCAGTAGCCACTATCGGCGGTACGGATGTAAAAGTAGACGAGTGGAACATTGACGCATTGATTGCAGGTACACAAAAATGTTTATCTGTTCCGTCGGGTATGGCGCCTATTACGTACAATGATCGTGTTGAAAAAATTATCATGGAACGTAAAAAAGTTGAAAAAGGAATTGCGACAAAAGCAGATGCTCAAACTGTTCGTCTGCGTCCGAATATTATCAGCAACTATTTTGATTTGAGTCAGCTTCAAGACTATTGGAGTGAGCGCAGGCTAAATCATCACACGGAAGCAACGTCCATGCTCTATGCTTTAAGAGAAGGACTGCGCATTATTTTAGAAGAAGGGTTAGAAGAAAGATTTGCAAGGCATCGTCTTCACGAAAAAGCACTTGTAGCCGGAATTAAAGCAATGGGATTATCGTTATTCGGGGATGAGCATTCAAAAGTTCCAACCGTTACGTGTGTCTTAATTCCGCTTGGAGTTGACGGAGAAGCAGTTCGTTCGACGCTTCTTGAACAATTTGGAATTGAAATCGCAAGTTCTTTCGGGCCGATGCACGGAAAAATATGGCGTATCGGTACAATGGGATACAGCTGCCGGAAAGACAACATTCTCTTTACATTGGCTGGTCTTGAAGCAGTGCTTATTCGAAACGGGGCAAGCGTGAATGCAGGTTCTGCTTTGCAAGCAGCATTAGAAGTTTACGAGGAAGAGGTAGCGTTGTCTAGTCTGTAAAGATTCGTTTTATTCATCATATAAAGAAAAGAGGAGATTTTCTATGAGCGAATACTTTTTCACACACCCCTATGCATCGCAGCGTACGTGCACGTTTGGAAAAAACGGAATGGTAGCAACCAGTCAGCCTCTTGCCGCTCAGGCGGGTCTTGAAATGTTGAAAAAAGGAGGCAATGCAGTAGATGCTGCTATTGCCTCCGCAGCTTGTTTAACGGTTGTAGAACCTACGTCAAATGGAATTGGCGGAGACGCATTTGCTCTTGTGTGGATAAATGAAGAGCTATACGGACTCAACGCGAGCGGTCCTGCTCCTGCTTCTATCTCTATTGAAGCTCTGCATGCCATGGGGATAACAGAGATGCCGGCTCGCGGTTTTGTTCCTGTTACGGTCCCAGGGGCCCCGAGCGCGTGGGCGGAGCTGTCAAAACGCTTTGGCCGGCTATCGTTAAAAGAAGTGCTGCAGCCCGCTATTTCATATGCACAAGAAGGGTTCCCAATCTCCCCGATTTTAGGGTACAATTGGGAACGAGCGTTTGAACGATTTACACATGCGTTAAAAGGTGACGAATATAAGCACTGGTTTGAGACATTTACCAACAATGGATCTGCTCCTAAGGTAGGGGAAATGTGGCGGTCACCAGACCACGCTGCTACGCTGCTTGAAATTGCCGAAACGAATGGAGAATCTTTTTATAGAGGGAACTTAGCTGATAAAATAGCAGCTTTTTCGAAAAAACACGGCGGATTTTTAGCAAAAGAGGATTTAGCAGCTTTTAAAGCAGAGTGGGTAAAGCCGATTTCAACTTCTTACCGAGGATACGATGTGTGGGAAATACCGCCCAACGGCCAAGGCCTTATTGCGCTTTTAGCTCTAAATACGCTAAAAGGTTTTTCTTTTGATGCCAAAGATTCTGTCGATACATACCACAAGCAAATTGAAGCTATGAAGCTAGCGTTTGCAGATGGACAAAAATTCATTACAGATGCTGATAAAATGACAGTAGCAGTTGAAGACTTATTGAATGATTCTTATGCAAACAAGCGCAGAGGGCTAATTGGTGAAAAAGCGCTTATTCCCGAAGCCGGACAGCCGTCTCATAGCGGCACGATCTATTTAGCGACAGCCGATGGAGAAGGAAACATGGTATCATTCATTCAAAGTAATTACATGGATTTTGGCTCAGGGCTTGTCGTACCTAATACGGGCATATGCCTGCAAAACCGCGGGCATAATTTTTCATTAGACCCACAGCACCATAATCGGTTAGAGCCTGGAAAACGAACCTATCATACCATTATTCCTGGATTTTTAACAAAGAATAAAAGTGCTGTAGGTTCATTCGGTGTAATGGGCAAATTCATGCAGCCTCAAGGACATGTGCAAGTCGTCATGAATATGATTGATTTTCATCTAAATCCTCAGGCAGCTTTAGATGCACCAAGATGGCAGTGGATTGAACACAAAAAGGTTCTTGTGGAAAAAGAAATGCCTTCACATATTGTAGAAGCATTAGAACGCAAAGGGCATGATATTCATGTGGCTACGAGCAGACATACGTTTGGAAGAGGGCAGATTATTTTAAGAGATGAACAAACCGGTGTATTATACGGCGGTACAGAAGCGCGAACAGACGGAGCCGTCGTTGCTTATTAGATCACAGAGAAAGGAGCGCGAGAAATGCGACAATTGGATATTTTTATAGCGTTTTTTCGCTCAGGTATGCTCGGCTACGGAGGAGGACCGTCAGCTATTCCACTTGTTAAAAAAGAAGTGGTCGATACGTACAAGTGGATGGATGACGATGAATTTGGCGATTTATTAGCAATTGCCAATACGCTGCCTGGGCCTATTGCTACAAAGCTCGCTGGATACATCGGCTATCGAGTCGGCGGTATTTTGGGTCTCGTGACAGCTTTATTTGCAGCCGTCATTCCAACCGTTTTTTTAATGGTATTGCTGTTAACAACTTTAACGCAATTTAAAGATCAGCCGTGGGTTATGGGCATGACAAAAGCAGTTGTCCCTGTAGTAGGAGTGATGCTCGCAGTTATGACGTGGGACTTTTTTAAAAAATCAACGTCTGGTTTAGGATGGACGCCAGCTATTATCTTACTCATTATTAGCTTAGGTTTAATGGAATTTGCCCATATCCATCCAGCGGTCATTATTATTGTCCTTATGGCAGCAGCTTGGATTCCGCTAAAACGAAAAGGAAAAAAAGACGAAAGTGCTGAGCAGAAGCAGAAGAGGGAATCGGTATGATTTATATTCAGCTATTTATGGCGTTTTTTGTTTCAAATATTTTAGGCTATGGAGGCGGACCTGCGTCGATTCCGCTTATTCAAAAAGAAGTCGTAGATCGCTACCATTGGCTTACGGTCAAAGAGTTTAGTGAAATGCTAGCAATTGGAAATGCGCTGCCGGGTCCGATTGCGACAAAAATGGCGGGGTTTATCGGATATCAGCAGGCAGGGGTTTTAGGCTCGGTGGTTGCTCTTTTTGCAACGATTGCTCCGTCGGTTTTACTTTTAGTTATTTTACTTCGAATATTATTTAAGTATAAAGATTCGCCAAACGTAAAAAAAATGACGAACTACATTCGTCCTGTTATCGCCATTTTACTGGGCTTGATGGCGTATGAATTTTTTATGAATTCATACGGTGATTCAGGTATATGGCAGACTCTATTTTTAGTAGCAGCCAGCTTTCTTTTATTGGAAAAATTACGTGTGCATCCAGCGTTCGTTATTGTCGGAGCACTCGTATACGGAGCTGTTTTTCTCGCGTGAATGAAGCTCTCAAATGATGAGAGTTTTTTTGTGTAAAAGAGACGAAAAGAGGGAGAGCGATGGTTGAAAAAGCGGTGTTAGAAAACGTTCAGGATCTGGTTAACTTGCGAATTTTGCTTATGAAAGAACTCGGAGAATTAAACGGGAACGAGGAGCTGTTTCAAAAAGCTACAGAAGAATATTTTACTGCAAACATAAATAATCCAAATAGCTATACGGCTATTTTAAAAGCGGATGGAGAAATTGTATCAGCAGGAAGCATCGTCTTTTTTATACGTCCGCCTTCACCGGGTAACCTCCAAGGGAAAGAAGCATATGTTATGAACATGTATACAGCTTTTGATCACCGAAAGCACGGCTATTCTTCCGCTATTTTAAAGCATTTGATGCAGTACGGCAAAAAAAGTGGTGTAACCCGAATATGGTTAAATGCTTCCTCCGCTGGAAAAAGCTTGTACCAAAAACATGGATTTATTGAATATGGATCTGAAATGGAATACAAGTTTGAAAAAAATTAAAACAGCAAAACTCTTGATAGAGATGGGTTTGAAGGAGTCATAGTTTTTAAAAAATAAAAAAAATAATAAAAAGTGTTGACGAAGATAAAAAAACCATTCATAATACAAATCAACATCACACAACATTACACACAACTTGGAAGCGACAAACAGTTTCAAACGATTGGAACTGATCATCCAAGTACACATACATAGTCAATACTGAGCGTTGATAGGAGCACTAGTAGAAAAAATTTCCCTGTAACAGAGAGCTGACGGTTGCTGCGAGTCAGAACAAAAATTTTTTCGAAGTACATTCCTTGAGCATCTTTTCCGAGCAGGAAAAGACGGCCTAGCCGTTATTTTAATGAAGAGGCAAGCGAAATGCTTGCAACTAGGGTGGTACCGCGAACTTTCGTCCCTACTGACTCTTAAGAACAATCTTAAGGGTGAGTAGGGACTTTTTGTATTTCGGTCCATTATAATTTTATATCCATTACAAGCGATGAAAAGAGCATAGTAGCAAAATCTTCCCTGTAACAGAGAGCTGATGGTTGGTGCGAATCAGTACAAAAGAGATTGCGAATTACATTCTTGGAGCTTTCTTTTGGCGATAGTCAAAAGCGGCAATAGCCGTTATCTTAATGAAGAGGCAAGCAATGCTTGCAATTAGGGTGGTACCGCGATCAATTCGTCCCTACTGATACAATCAGTAGGGACTTTTTGTATATCCGCATAAGCGGCTGTGTAGGTGTAAAACGGGTTTTTCAATACAAACTAATCGAGAAGATCCGTTCAAGGTTATAAAATCAAAGGAGGATTTTTAAAATGACAAAATCACTAGAACAATTACGAGGACAAATCGACGAAATAAATTTAGAAATTTTAGAATTATTAAATAAACGCGGTGAAATCGCACAAGAAATCGGAAAAGTAAAAGGGACACAAGGTGTGAATCGCTTTGATCCAGTTCGTGAACGTAAATCGTTAGATCAAATCTTAGCTAACCATAATGGACCATTCGAAGCTTCAACAATTCAGCATATTTTCAAAGAAATTTTCAAAGCAAGCTTAGAGCTTCAAGAAGACGATCACCGTAAAGCACTTCTTGTATCTCGCAAAAAGAAATCTGAAGATACAATCGTTGACATCAACGGCACAAAAGTAGGTCCTGGAAACTTAGAATTTGTAATGGGACCATGTGCAGTAGAAAGCTACGAACAAGTAAAAGAAGTGGGCTTAGCGCTTAAAGAACAAGGCATTACATTAATGCGCGGCGGAGCGTTCAAACCACGTACATCACCTTACGATTTCCAAGGTCTTGGAGTGGAAGGGTTAAAAATCTTACGTCAAGTAGGAGATGAGCTAGGCCTATCAATTATCAGTGAAATTGTTTCTCCTCAAGATATTGAAACGGCTCTAGACTACGTAGATGTGATTCAAATTGGTGCACGTAACATGCAAAACTTCGAGCTATTAAAAGCTGCAGGTTCTGTAGACAAACCAATTCTTTTAAAACGTGGATTGGCAGCAACAATTGAAGAATTCATTAACGCTGCTGAATACATTATGTCTCGCGGAAATGGAAACATTATTCTTTGTGAACGCGGTATCCGCACATACGAGCGTGCAACACGCAACACATTAGATATCTCAGCTGTTCCAATCTTGAAAAAAGAAACGCATTTACCAGTTGTAGTAGACGTAACGCATTCAACAGGACGCAAAGACTTACTATTACCATGTGCAAAAGCAGCGATTGCTATCGGCGCAGATGCTGTAATGGCAGAAGTTCATCCAGACCCAGCAGTAGCACTATCAGATTCAGCACAGCAAATGAACATTCCTGAATTCCACAAATTCATGGAAGAATTAAAAGGTGCAGCAGTAAAATTATCTTAATTTCATAGTGATACAGTGATAAGAAACTAGTAGCAAACATTTCCCTGTCTCAGAGAGCTGACGGTTGGTGAAAGTCAGTACAAAAATGTGAGCGAATTACACTCTTGGAGTACTCTTTTACAGAGCGGTCAGCGGATCGTTAACAATTCGAGGTGGCAAGCAATGTTTGCAACTAGGGTGGTATCGCGAGAAAGACTCGTCCCTATGACGTAGGGGCGAGTCTTTTTATTTTTTATAACAGAAAGGAATCGATAATATGAGATATTTAACAGCAGGAGAATCGCATGGCCCTCAATTAACAGCGATTATTGAAGGAGTACCGGCAGGGCTTGAATTAACAGCCGAACATATTAATGAAGATTTAGCAAGAAGACAAAAGGGACATGGGCGCGGACGCCGCATGCAGATTGAAAAAGATCAAGTTCAGATTAAAGGCGGGGTTCGCCACGGTGAAACGCTTGGTTCACCCATTGCTTTAGTCGTTGAAAACAAAGATTTTACTCACTGGAGAAATATTATGGGTGCTGATCCAGTTGATCATGATGCTGAAGTAAAGCGACAAATCACAAAACCTCGTCCAGGTCATGCGGATTTAAATGGAGCGATTAAATACGGTCACAGAGATATGCGAAACGTATTGGAACGTTCATCTGCTCGTGAAACGACGGTACGAGTAGCCACAGGCGCAGTTGCCAAACAGGTACTAAAAGCTGTAGGCGTAAATATTGCGTGTCACGTACTTGAAATCGGCGGTGTGAAAGCTGAAAAAACGGCATATGAGTCACTGACAGAACTTCAGGAAAAAACAGAAGCGTCACCTGTTCGCTGCTTAGATGAAGAAGCGGGACAGAAAATGATGAAAGCAATCGATGATGCAAAAGAAAATGGAGACAGCATTGGTGGCGTAGTGGAAGTAGTAGTAGAAGGAATGCCTACTGCAGTAGGAAGTTACGTGCACTATGATCGTAAGTTAGATTCAAAGCTAGCTGCTGCTATTATGAGCATTAACGCGTTTAAAGGCGTTGAAATCGGCGTAGGCTTTGAAGCAGCTCGCAGACCGGGAAGTGAAGTCCATGATGAAATTCTATGGGATGAACAAAACGGCTATACGCGTAAAACGAACAACGCTGGAGGTTTAGAAGGAGGCATGACAACAGGGATGCCGATTGTTGTGCGAGGTGTCATGAAACCTATTCCTACCTTATACAAGCCGCTGCAAAGTGTAGATATTGATACAAAAGAGCCATTTGCTGCAAGCATTGAACGCTCAGACAGCTGTGCAGTACCGGCGGCAGCGGTTGTAGCAGAATCAGTGATTGCTTGGGAACTAGCATCTGCTATTATCGATCAGTTTGGGGCAGATCGAATTCAGTTAATTCAAGAAAACGTAAAAAAACATGAAGAATACGCAAAGCAATTTTAATGAATAGAGGAGAATGAAAGGTGAAAACACGTGTATTACTTATTGGCGTCGGCCTTATTGGAGGATCAGTAGCGCTAGCTATGAAGAAGCATCGTCACGTCACAGTCGTTGGAGCTGATATCAATACAAATGAAGTACAAGTAGCCAACCAGCTAGGTATCGTTGATTATGTAGCTGAAGATATAAAAACAGAAGCAGCCCAAGCAGATTATATCGTGCTTGCTACTCCAGTAGAGTACACGACAGCATGGATACACGACCTTTCTACTTGGAAGCTTAAAGAAACGGTTATCGTAACGGATGTCGGAAGTACCAAAGGTGAAATTATGAAAGCAGCCCAAGCGCTGAATAAGAAACGTATTTCATTTATTGGCGGGCATCCGATGGCTGGTTCTCATACGAGCGGTGCAGTCAATGCACGAGCGGATTTATTTTGTTCGGCGCGCTATATTTTAACGCCGTTTGAAAATGAGCAAAAAGAAAAAATAGATGCGCTTATGCATTTGCTAGAGCCTACAGGTGCACAATTTGTACCGCTTGATGCAGCTACTCATGACCAAATCACTGGAGTTGTCAGTCATTTACCCCATGTGATTGCGACCAGCCTTGTAAGACAAGTCAAAGGATATTCAGCAAATAATCAGCTTGTTACAGAAATGGCGGCAGGCGGTTTTCGAGATATTACCAGAATTGCTTCAAGCAATCCTCATATGTGGAGAGACATATTAAAACAAAACCGTTCTATGCTTTTAACATTGCTTGATGACTGGATGAAAGAAATGGAACAAGTAAAACTATTAGTAGAAAAAGGTGACGGACACGAGTTATTTGATTACTTTTCAGATGCCAAAGAATTTCGTGATTCGCTTCACGCATAAAAGGAGAGACAGATTGTGACAGTAAAAGCTTTACGAGGAACGATTCAAATTCCAGGAGATAAATCCATTTCTCACCGTTCCGTTATGTTTGGTTCAATCGCAGAAGGAACAACAACAATTAACGGATTTTTGCCAGGAGATGATTGCCTTAGCACCATTTCCTGCTTTCAAAAACTAGGTGTAGATATTCAAATGATTGATGAACAAAGCGTTGTGGTAAAAGGAAAAGGTCTACAAGCTCTAAAAGAGCCATCTGATATTTTAGATGTCGGAAATTCGGGCACCACGATTCGCCTCATGATGGGCATTTTAGCAAATACACCTTTTCATTCAACGTTAATTGGAGACGAATCCATTGCCAAACGTCCCATGAAGCGTGTGACCGGTCCGCTGCGTGATATGAATATTCATTTAGATGGCCGAGAAGACGCTAATTTTACGCCGCTTGTTATTAGAGGTGGTAAAGCAAAAGGTATGCACTATACATCTCCTGTTGCAAGCGCACAAGTAAAATCAGCTATTTTACTTGCTGGACTGCAGGCAGAAGGAACAACTTCTGTAACGGAACCGGCGAAATCGCGTGATCATACAGAACGTATGCTAGAGGCGTTTGGAGTTAAAGTGGACGAAGAAGGCTTAACCGTTTCAATTGAAGGCGGTCAAACGTTAAAAGGAACGCATGTAGAAGTGCCTGGTGATATTTCGTCAGCTGCATTCTTTTTAGTAGCCGGGGCTATTATTGCAAACAGCCGCATTGAAATTCAAAAAGTTGGGATGAATCCGACTCGAACGGGTATTTTAGATGTGCTTTCAAATATGGGCGCTTCGATCGAGACAGTCAAAGAAACAAAAGAAACAGCGGAACCCTATGCAGATTTAGTTGTAGAAGCTTCTCACTTAAAAGGTACGGAAGTAGGCGGAGACTTAATTCCACGCCTAATTGACGAAATCCCAATTATTGCACTAGCTGCCACACAAGCAGAAGGGATTACAGTTATTAAAGATGCTGCAGAGTTAAAAGTCAAAGAAACAAACCGTATTGATACGGTAGTGAATGAGTTAACCAAAATGGGAGCTAACATTGAAGCAACAGAAGATGGAATGATTATTCACGGAGGTACAAAACTTCATGGGGCAAATGTAAACAGCCACGGAGATCACCGTATCGGCATGATGCTCGCTGTTGCCTCTTGTATTGCAGAAGGAGAAACAATTATTGAAAATCGTGATGCGGTATCCGTTTCGTACCCGCAGTTTTTTGCTCATCTAGAGTCTTTACAGCAGTAAATTCCCTTATTATGTTAAAATAGCAGTTTGAAAGTTGTAAGGAATTTATAAAATTAAAACCAATGACTCTATATTTCGCCGGAGAAATCCGATATAATCATTACAACACCTCTAGTATTAAATAGAATTTGGTGAATGATTATGTTTTTGATGATTGTCTACATCGGGGCCATTTTATTTTTTATAAAAATGTTTATGGATCGAGATTTTATTTGGTTTTTGTTTCTATTGCCATTTTTGATGTTTGTTATGTTTTTTGAAACAGACTATCTTGATCATGTCCCTGAATCTGGAAGGTTAATTATCTTTACGTTTTCTTTTTTAGTCATTTATGCAATGGTTTTAGTGTATAATCGATACTTTAGAAAAGAAGGATGTAAAGAGTAAACTCAAATGTGAATCCATTGATAATGATAAAAAAAGCATGCCCTACGGCGTGCTTTTTTTATCGCTTGAATCGACATCCACTGGTGTGAGCGGCTTTTTAGCAGGGCCTTCTACCACAGATCCGTCGTAAGAGAAACGAGAACCGTGACAAGGGCAGTCCCATGTGCGGTCACCAGCGTTCCAATTTACTTCACACCCTAAGTGCGTGCATGTAGTATCGACGCAGTGAAGCTTCCCTTGAGGATCTTTGTAAGCCCCCGTACGTTTGCTGTTTACATATACAACTGACCCTTCATCATTTTGAAGCTGATCCAGTCCTTTTTCAGGCATGGAAAACTTACCGGTAATAAAATGTTCAGCCACATCAAGATTTTGACGAAAGAAATGCTTAAGGCTAGGGTCCGCATAAAAACGAGACGGATTATATAACTCTGCATAGGGGTTGTCTTTTCCTGTTATTGCATCTCGAATAATATGTGCTGCAATGGTGCTATGAGTCATTCCCCATTTTTTAAATCCGGTAGCAATAAAGATATTTGGCTTGCTTTCTTTAATGGGACCGATATATGGAATTTTATCAAGCGTAAATAAATCTTGTGCAGACCATTTGTAACGAAAATGTTGAACAGTAAAATTTTCTTCAGCAAACCTCTGAAGGGACTCATAGTGGAACATAGTATTAATTCCTTGTCCAGCTTTGTGGCCTTCTCCACCAATTAAGATGAGTTCTTCTCCGTCAACTTTTGTTGAACGCAGTGAATGAGTAGGCTGATCAGCACTTAAATACATGCCTCCAGGGTAAGCTTGTTCAACTTTTGCTGCTAACACATACGAACGTTTAGCATACATGCGCGTATAGTAAAAGCCCGCTCCATCATAAAAGGGAAAGTGTGAACATGCCACTACATATTTGCAAGAAATTCGATGTCCGTCTCTTGTGACGACCGTGGGCGACGTGCTTTCTTCTACATCCGTTGCTACGGTGTTTTCAAAAATCAATCCGCCGCTTTCTGTGAATTTTTTTACTAAATGAAGCAGATATTTTAACGGATGAAACTGAGCTTGATCTTTCATAATAGCTGCTGCCCTAATATCAAAACTAAAAGGAAGCTCTGTTGCAAATTCACATGGAATATGTAATCGCTGATAGGCTCGAAATTCTTTGCGAACTCGATGATCAAACTCCAGCGTTTCTCCGTATAAGTAAGCATCTTGTACTGAAAAATCACAGTCAATGTTTTCCGTTTGAATTAAGTTTTTCATAAACTGCAAGGCTTGTTCGTTTGCTTTATAATACAGCAGCGTTTTTTCTTCGCCAATGTGTGAAAGCAGCTCATCGTAGATAACGTCATGCTGAGCTGTAATCTTTGCTGTTGTGTGACCGGTTGTCCCATTTAAAATATTATCAGCTTCAATTAACGCCACGTTCAGTCCTTCTTTTTGTAATAAATAAGCCGTTGTAATACCGCTAATACCGCCTCCTACTACTACAACATCAACTTTTCGATTTTCTGAAAGAGATGGGTATGTTGGAAACTTTAAATGATCGCGCCAGTAGGGCTCAGTATCCTTTGGGATATTTGCCAATTTATTCACCTCCATATGATAAGTCTTATTTTTACCATAGTTTTCTAAAAAATGTATACAAAATAAAGGAATCTACTCTAATAGCATCTCTTTGCTATACCTATTTAAACAAAAGGAGGAGAAAAGAGTGATTACAATCAGCCTTTGTATGATTGTCGCGAACGAAGAAGAAGTTAAACCAAAACATTTGCTCTTCAAGATTCTTCTTTTTCAACATGGCTTCCGCATCTGCACTTTGCCATTTGCTTTGATAGAATTGGTGAATAAAAAGCAGAACATGAAATAATAAAGGTTACAGATTTAAACATGCAGAGCAATAAATTCATATAAATGATAGGGAGCATCATATAATAAAAGTATAGATGCTTAATTCGGCAAAAGGTATTTAAATATCAAGGTCCAAATAAAAGGGCAAACGGCATGTTTGTCCTTTTTTCATGATTATAGTGACAATTTTCATATATAGTAATAAAGTATATATATAGCAAAAAAATCCCAATTTTAAAGAATATAAAAAACGGCTTAAAACCAAAACAAGTTGTACTCTTAGAGTATGTAGCACGTGCAAAAAAACGAAATAATATGTAGTATTGTAATACAGGACGTAATTGGGAAGAAAAATGTAAACGTTGACAAAAAGAGGAGGGGTACCATGTTGGGTTCACTACCTAATGTTATAAATACGTCAACGCTCGTGTCTTCAAGTGAACAACAAGAAGCGTCATCTGAATCATTTAAAACATATACTCATAAAGGAAAAAAATTCAAGGTTTATTTACCTAAATCCTATCATATTTTAAAATCTTACCCACTAATGGTTATGCTGCATGGATGTACACAAAATGCAGATGATTTTGCGATAGGCACGCAAATGAACGAGCTCGCCGACGAAAAGGAATTTATTGTCGTATATCCACAGCAGTCTTCTAACTCAAATATGAATAAGTGCTGGAACTGGTTTGAACCGCTTCATCAAATTAGAGGATTTGGCGAGCCAGCTATTATTGCAGGGATTGTAAAAAAAGTCCAAAACATGCACTTTATTCAGAAAAATAAAGTGTTTATTGCCGGTCTGTCAGCAGGAGGAGCCATGAGCATCGTTATGGGGGTAACGTATCCAGAACTGTTTGCTGGAATAGGTGTGTCAGCAGGTATCGAATATCAGGCGGCTCTCAACGTATTTAATGCGTATTCCGTCATGGCCAGTAAAGGTCCTTCCCCCGTTAAACAAGGAAGAATTGCTTATCAGCAAATGGGAAAACGGGCAAAGCCACTGCCGCTCATTGTATTTCATGGTAACGCCGATTCGACGGTAAATGTAGCCAATGCAGATCAAGTGGTTCACCAGTGGATTACAACGAATAATCTTGCTTATAACGGAAAAATAGATGGATGGATTCAGAATAGCCCGGTTAAAACGAGAGAGGAAAAAATTCTCTTTGGACGGGATTATACAACATATCGCTACGAAAGCAGTAAGGGAGAATTGGCTATTGATAAATATATTATCAATGGAATGGGGCATGCATGGTCAGGAGGGAATTCAGCGGGCAGCTATACGGATCCTAAAGGCCCCAATGCTAGCCGAATCATGTGGGATTTTTTCATGAGTCAAAAAGTATAAACAGAGCATATAATGAGGTTCAGTTGCGTTCTTATCGCAGAGAAGAAGAGCTGAAAGTAGCTCTTCCGGCCCTTATTAGTATAAAGAAGCAGCTGCAGGAGCAATCATTTTAACTAGACGGTTTTTTCTAAAAATTAGGATTTGATTATTTAGAAAACGGGTACTGTAATAAAGAAATATGAAGCCAAAATTACATAGCTTAGGATTGACAGCTTATAGTTGTAAATGTAAGATAACTGCGAGCTGCATTTTGTATGATTAAAACATTAAAATAAGCCGAAAACTGAACAAATAAATAGAAATTGAAAGATGAGCGGGTAAGGAAAAGGAGATTAAAAAATGAATATTGCATTTTTCTTAGTACCAAAAAGTGATGTTGTAACATTAAATATTCAATCTACATTAAGACAGGCTCTTGAAAAAATGGAGTATCATCGCTATTCTACAGTTCCGCTGGTTGACGATGATGGTAAATATGTGGGCGTTCTTACTGAAGGAGATCTTCTTTGGAAGTTAAAAAGCCTAGGAGACTATCGCTTTCAAGATACGGAAAATATTAAATTAACAGAGATTGACCGCTATCAAGATTATAACCCAGTTGCTATATATGATGAAGTTCAAAACATCCTTTCAAAGGCAATTGACCAAAACTTTGTGCCTGTAACGGATGATCAAGACGTATTTATTGGAATTGTGAGAAGAAGAGAAATTCTAGAGTTTTATGCAGAAAGCGCAAGCAAAGTGAAAAATCAAATATAAAAAGCCGTCTCTAGATGGCTTTTTTTCTTGTCTTATCTCCCCCGTACATATTCCTAAAAACAGGCGTAGGTCATGGCCCACAGCAATGCACTTCCTTGTACTAGTTTACATAATCTATTTATATATAGGTATAAAATTGCCTATATAAATCTTATTTATAGATAAGGATGGTTTATGTGAGTTACAACAACAAAAAGAAGTGTTGCTGGTGTTCTAATCAGTATTATTACAAAACTTCTGGTTATGATCCAAGAAGTAGCCACGAAGGAAAATGCTGTCATAACGATTATAAGCATAACGATCATTGTCCTAAACATGATGATGATCATCGTTCAGGTCATAAAAAATGTCATCATGGCGGGGGTCACGGTAGCGATCATGGCGGTAACCACGGTGGGGGTCATGGCGGCAACCACGGCGGGAGTCATGGCGGCAACCACGGCGGGAGTCATGGCGGCAACCACGGCGGGAGTCATGGCGGCAACCACGATGGAGGGCATCACGATGGTAACCACAGTGGCGGACATCACGGCGGACATCACGACGGTTGTAAAAAACGTCATTGCTGCAAAAGACGTAACTGCTGCTGGGGCTGGGTTTTTTAATACCGGAGCTTTGAAGCAACAGAAAGAACTCAAGAAATTGAGTTCTTTTTTTGTAAGTTGAAACTTATAAACGGTATACTTCGTATATATAGTAAGAGCATTTTGGAGGAGGAAAAAAATGTTTAAAAAAATGTTTGCTAAAATTGGAGTTGGAGCTGCCAAAGTGGATTTACGATTAAATGAAACGGCTTATACGCTCGGTCATGTAATTGAAGGAGCTATTGTCATTCAAGGTGGAAACGTTCAGCAACATATTAATTTAATTGATGTTGAATTTTGGCTTGAAGTTCAAATGAAAAGCGGTCAAATGCATACACACCGTGTGGAAAGCCTGCGCGCAGCTTCTTCATTTACAATTAATGAGGGAGAGAAAAAGGAAATTCCATTTACATATCATTTACCTTTGGATCTTCCAATCTCTGCGAGCAACGTTAGCTATTTCTTTAAGACACACTTAGATATTGAAGGGGGAGTTGACTCAACAGACCGGGACCCTGTGCGCATTAAAGCTCCAACAAGCTTATATCAGCTAGTAGAGGGATTTGAAGCACTTGGGTTTAGAGAAAAACATCATTCAGGAAAATTTAACGGATACAAACAAGAATTTGCATTTTTTCCTACAGACTTCTTAAAGGGGTATGTAAATGAGGTTGAGTTTGAGGTAGCTATTGAACGAGAAGGTATCCGAGTGCTATTGGAGCTAGATTTACCTTCTTTCGGCCGAGAGAGGGAAATAAAAAACGAACTCTTTTTTACCAATGATGAACTCAGCCATCCATCCACTATCGCTCGTTTGCTGGAAGAAGCGATGGAAGAGATGATGGAAAATCCTCGAGACTATGAGTATTATAAGCCTTCTCACTATGATCAGCATTCACACCACCCACGTATGAGCGGGTTAGGAGGAGCAATGGGAGGCTTTGCAGCCGGTATGTTAGGAGGGCTTCTCATTGAGAATTTGATGGATGATATGTTTGAAGACTCGGCGCTTGGTGAAATCGGAGAAGATATTGAAGAAGCCGGGGAGGATCTGTTGGATGGAGATTTTTTTGATGGAGGAGACGATTGGTAAAAGGGATTTTGAATAAATAAAAAGGATGATTAATGATGATCATCCTTTTTTTCTTTCTTCTTTCTTTTTTTTACTTCTATATACTTAATGTGAAAATCTTCTATAATCAAAACTTTAAAGTAAAATTGCTCATGCTGAATAATATCATTTTTGGCCACATCAAACTTTTCGGTTAACACCCACCCGGCAATGGTATCTACTTCTTCGTCGCTAATATCCGTGCCTAGTAAATCATTTACTTGGCTAATGAGCATTTTTCCGTCAAGAATATAATGATCGTCTTTAATTTTTTGTACATAAGGAATTTCGTCTGTGTCAAACTCATCTCGAATTTCTCCCACAATTTCTTCAATAATGTCTTCTACTGTGACAAGCCCTGCGGTTCCACCATACTCATCAAAAAGAATAGCCATTTGAATGCGTTCTTTTTGCATCTTTACAAGCAAGTCATGAATAGGTACGGTTTCAATTACTTTAAAAATAGGCTTGACATACGATTCTAACGTATTGGTACCGTCTTTTTCGTTGAATACAATATCATTATAAATTTCTTTAATATTAACGAGACCGATTACTTTATCTTTATCCCCATCTTCAACAATTGGATAGCGCGTATATTTTTCGACATTTGCGATTTGCAAGAAAACCTCTACGACGTCGTCTTTGGAAGCACTCACAATTTCTGTACGAGGGACCATTACTTCTCTAGCTAAACGATCATCAAAATCAAAAATTTTGCTCATATATCGATATTCGGATTGATTGATTTCACCGCCTTCAAAGCTCTCAGATAACAAAATACGAAGCTCTTCTTCACTATGAGCAGCTTCATTTTCTGAAATCATCGTTATACCAAAAAACTTGGTCAACATACGAGCTGAGCCGTTTAATATTTTAATGAACGGATACATCAGTTTGTAAAACACGATAATCGGTTTTGCAAAGTTCAGCGTAATTTGTTCAGCCATTTGAATAGCAAACGTTTTAGGAGCTAATTCTCCTAAGACAACATGTAAAAAAGTAATAACAACAAATGCAATGACAAAAGATAAAATACCAGCAAGCGGCTCATTCATATGGAAGGTAGTAAAAAGAGGGTGAAGCAGCCGATCTAGCGTCGGTTCACCAAGCCAACCAAGCCCGAGAGCCGTGATGGTGATACCAAGCTGACAAGCGGATAGATATTCATCTAGATGTGTAATAACATGTTTGGCAGAGACGGCTTTTTTATTTCCTTCTTCTAGAAGCTGATTGATTTTTGAACTCCTTACTTTTACAATAGCGAATTCTGTGGCTACAAAAAAAGCAGTTAATGCAATTAAAACTGCGACTAATAGTAATTTTACGGCGATCATTAAAGTCACCACCTTGTATGTAAATGTATATCTTAAGTGTTAGCCAAAGTGGAGAAAACATGTATTAAATCGGGAAAAGAAAAACGCACATAAAAAAACTGCTTCTATCTTTAAAAAGAAAAAGAAGCAGTTTATTATGTTACATGTTCATTTAGGGGAATTAATCTTAACTTTACCATCATGGTCTATCACATATCGGTTCTACAGTTCAACTGACTTTTAGCAAACGTACTGCGAGCGTGTTATGACACCTCCTTTAACTGTAATCCGAGTATATATGATGCATCTCTCACTCCTTTCTATTAGTTAACTGTATTATAATACATAATTAATCAAAATACTACAAATATTCAGAAAATAATTCAAAATGCATAGTTTTTTGTCATTTTCTGAAATATATGCGCAAAAGAGATGGAGACACAACTATATCAATCGAATCTAAAGAGGAACCTACATTCACCATACCAATAAAGAAATCCGAATGAGTTTGATTAAGAATCAAATTCATTCGGACCTTCTTTTAACTAAGATACGTTTGTCTCATCCTCTTTTTAATTAATGCAGCTTATGGCTATTAGGCATCTGAGGAGAAGCAGCAGCTTTTGCAAAACTTGTGATCATTTGCTGCATATCTTCTTTTGCAAGCTGCGGCACTTGATAATAATGGTGTTTGTTTTGATAAAGAGAAATTTCATAAGCCATTTCAATCCAATTAGGAACACTGTCTCCGAATATTCGGCGAACAACAGGATTTGTTATTTCTAAAGCGGTCATGGTTAGAAGAGATGCTTGAGACTTGACTAGACCCAGCATATGACCTGAAATTCCTTTTTCATTAATTTCCTCAACGGACTGATTCGGCTTTTTAGGCTGCGAAGGCTTTAAGCCATAGACAAAGGTATGAGACTGCTTCATGTTATATACATGTGTAGAACCGGCCGGCTTTTGACCAGTAGAAAAAGCTTCTACGATTAAATTATATTCATTTAAAATAAACTGATATTGCCGATCAATAATATCAAGCAGCTCTTGTTCTTTTACATATTGCCTAAACATCATAAACTGATCCATTACATTAATCGAGCCGGCAAGTGTTTCATGAACGTCAAATAGTTCATGTCCTCCATGGTTCAATTGGGGGGGTACAGCTCCAGTTTGCATGTTTGTAGGAATTTCGTGATTATTCATACTAAGTCCTCCTTAAAATCGGTATCGACTATAGTCTTTAAACTTCTTCAAGTTTTATACTCAAACTTGATTTATTCATAAAATGTTGCTCTACATAATTTAATTTACCTCTAGTTAGTTAATTAAAGGGTAAAAATGAAAGGGTTTTATAAAAAAAAAGCGAATATCAATAACAATTCACGATCTATAGATAGGGGAATCAAAAAACATGAATGAGCTGCTGTCATACTCAAGTGAATTAAAATATGAAGCAAATCAACTGGTGGTATCCAACCGTTTATTTAATTTGTTAAGAGAATACGGTTGCCCGCTCTCAGGGGAGAGTTTGGAGTTAAATGTCATGACAAATCGCATCATTAATTTTTACGTAGGAAATGATGAAATGGATGAAGAATCTATTTTTCACATGGGGTATCAGCTTACAAAGCGTTTTCAACCTTATAAGATGATATTTGCTAATGAAAAAGATAAGTATCAGTGGAGTGTGTATATGATTCAGCAGGGTGAAGAGTGGAAGCTTGATATTTCCGTGCTTCCAGAAAATATCGTGAAGGCCAAAGTTGAGAAACAAGAATTATTAAAATCACTTCTCACCGAAAAGAAGCGGGAATGTATTTTATTTTTCAAGCAGCAAAGCGGATATAATCGCTACTATACGAGTGACCATGTGTATAAGGCTGTGCTAGAAGATGACATTCACGATGATATGTCTTTTTTTATGTGGCTGCAAAAACAAAAAAAAGGAAATCAACAAACGTAAAAAAGAGCCGGTTAGGCTCTTTTTATGCATTTACAGATGTTTTTACAGGTAAAGCAGCTTTTAGCATCCAAATATGTTTTTCAATGTTGCCAATTGTTCCAATGAATAAGTCAGCTGTTACGTGATCATGTGCTGCTTCAGCTTTTTCAACTGCATTTTTTAGGTTCTTAACAAGTAGCGTATAGTCATTAATTAAGGTTTCTACCATTTCTTCACTCGTTTGCTCATTTCCATCTTCAGAAAGAGTAGCTGCTTGCAAAAATTGCTTCATCGTAGCAATTGGGCTTCCTCCAATGGCTAATAATCGTTCTGCATATTCATCTATATAGTCCGCCGTCTCATTATAGAATTCTTCAAATTTTTCATGAAGCGTAAAAAATTGAGGCCCTTTTACATACCAGTGAAAGCGATGTAGCTTCGTATATAATACGTTAAAATCGGCAATTTGTTGGTTCAATACGTTTTCTAAATTCATAGTTAATAGCCTCCTAATGAGTTGTTGTTATCTTATGTTTATATTATATCAAATATCAAATTAAAATCAATACTTATTTATAATAATTATTAAATAATAATAAGGATGCTTTTGAATTGCAGTTATTCTCTTTAAAAGTTTTAAAGATATGATAGGATAGAGCAAGAGTATTGAAAGGAAGAAGGGTTAGTCATGCATATTACACCAGAAGCAAAACAATTAATTAACAATATACTTGAAGAGCAGGAGATAACAGGAATTCGCTTGTATTTCAAAGGAATTAGCTGTGAAATACCTAATATTGGGTTAGCTTTTGAAGAACCTTTTGAAAATGATGAAATGTATGAAGTCGACGGAGTACAAGTAGCAATGGAGGCTTCTATTGTGCCTTATACAAATGAATTAATGTTAGATGTTCATACAACGCCGTACGGTCCAGGTTTAGCATTAGTTGGGGCTAAAGAAGCTAAGTAAAAAATTTATGTAAGAGAAGCTAACAGGTTTGTTGTTTGTTTTGGTAAACCTTGGTTTACTTAATTCAAACGTTAGTGAAATGGAGGGGGACCTATGCTTCTTTCTCATCATGTAACGGTTGAACAGAGACAGCAAATCAAACGCTTTAAGCAGCAAATACAAGACGCAAAAACGCTAGACGAGCGCCGTTTGTATCAAGCCCAGCTAAATAAATTTGTTGAGCGCCTATTTATTGAGAATCGCTTGCAGCGCAGCGGCGAACAATAAAAAACACCTAGAAAAGAAGCCTTCAAAAGAAGGTTTCTTTTTTTTTAGTAGATTATTATACTTTTACACCTTGTAATTATTCATTTTCTTATATATCGCCCTTTATCTACTTAAAATCCGGTTTTCTGTATGAATATAGCACTAAAAACGTGTAAGTCACTATTAAATGAAAGCGCTTTCTGATATAGTAAAGGTATAGAATTGTACTTGTTCACCTACAATGTTCATAAGGAGTGGTTTGTATGATTGAAAGAGGAAACTTCTTAATTGGTTTAGCGTGGGGAACATCTTTGAGCATACCTTTATGGATCGCCTTCTTTGGCTGGATAAAATTAGTTTGGCGCTTGCTTTAAATAAATAAAAACAAAAAAAGTAAAAAAACTTCAGTGAATATGCGCTGAAGTTTTTTTAAATAGCATAAATAGGTATTAGGAACTATTTAATAAAGTATAATTTGTAACGATAAGTAAATAAGACTACTATAAATATTATTTTTGGATTTTTTAGGATTCTAATGTTTTAGGTCTTATTACACAATGGAAAGAAGGAGTACAAATTGAAAAGCTATCGTTTAGTAAGTTTCTCTACCTTATGTATCTGTCTATTCGTTTTATTCATTTCACCTTTTCAAGACACGTCTAGTGCATCAACTGATAAATATCAAAATTTCAAGCAGCTCTCACAGCACGAGTCTTCAGCTAGCTATAAAGTGACGACCAAAGAAACGAAAAGTCCTGCCCTTATCTTTGCTCCACACGGTGGAGGAATTGAAGGAGGGACAAGCGAAATTGCTCAAGAGCTTGGCAAACAAAATGCTCTCTACCTATTCGAATCGTTAAAATCGAAAGGCTCGCGAGATCTGCACATCACAAGCACTCATTTTGATGAGCCTACAGCGCGTAAGATGGTAAGCAAGTATGATAATGTTTTATCTCTTCACGGGTATTCTGGGAATAAAAAATATATTTTTGTAGGGGGAACTGATCGGGAACGTGCAAAAAAATTAACGCAATTATTAAATCAAAATGGATTTCCGGCGGAACTTATCACAAAAGGGCACGATGAGATTGCAGGCATTAACCCTAAAAATATTGCAAATAAAAATCGTACCGGTAAAAGTATTCAATTAGAGATTAGCCAACCGCTGCGAAGTGCCATGTTTCATTCATTCACTTCAAAAGGAAGAGCTTCATCTAAAACTCAAACTTTTTATAGGTTTACAAATGTACTTTCTACATTTGTTTCCACTTCTTACTGAATCAAAAAAAGAATGCTTTCGCAAGCATTCTTTTTTCATAAACTAGTTTCGCTACTCCTGACTTATAATTGGTTTCCAGTTGAAATCTTTTACATCTTGAACAGAAGGCTTTCTCACGTGCTGTAAGCTTTCTTTATTACATGCTCCATAAACTATAAAATTTTGCTGAGCTTCTATTAAAGAAATAGAGTTGGCTCCTAGCTCATTGGCATTCAGCTTTTGATACGGATCGTCTTCCCAAAAACATATCTCACAAATATCATAGTCACCATCACTGTCTAATGATTGATAACCACAGCAAGGGCATGTATACTTTTTCATTGTTCCTATCCTTTCTGTATGAGATTTTAAGCTAGAAAAAAGTCAGCCATCTTATTTAACTATTTTACTATATTCAAAGGTGGTCTGAAAGAATATTCAAAAAAATACACCAGCATATTTCCTAGGATTTGTGAACATTTTATAACGAATTGGTGATAGTTATTGTGAGAATGAGTAAAAAAGGAGTACACTTACTAGGAAAATAGATCGTGTTCGGAAACGTCTACATAAAAGCATTTTTGGATATGATGAATGAAAAAAGAAAAAAGAGATAGGGAGTTACAAATATAGAAAAAAATAATAGGTTTACTTTTAGCATGCTTTTTAGCTGTCCCGACAGCTAGTTTTGCTCATACACATGTGCAAACAACAGTACCGGAAAATGGTGCAACTGTTACAGCTCCCCTAAAAGAAATTAAATTAACCTTTGAAACACCCATTGAGAAAATTAGTACAATGACCGTTGCAAAAGATGGACAAAACCTTTCACTTGCTTCGCAAAAAGTAGAGGGTCATGATTTAATAGCTTCTGTGGATCAGCCTCTTGAAAACGGATCTTACGCAGTGAACTGGGAAATTGTAGGGGAAGATGGGCATGTAATAAAAGATTCGATTGCTTTTAAAGTAGATGTGAAAGATGAAGCGAAAGAAGAGAATACTCAAGCAGCCGGAAAAGATAGTGAAAAAAAGCAAGGCGCCACGCAATCCGAACAACACCAAAAAAGTGCAGTAGCAAATGATGAAAAAACAGAGAACAATGATTCTTCATCGTTTTTTGTTGTCATGATTATTGCTATTGTAGTGGTGGTTGGAGCATTACTCTTAATCTTCAGAAAGAAAAAGGCTTAAAAAGATGAGTGTTTTGTTGCCTGTTTTTGAGTGGTTCACATACGTAGCTCTTTCCTTATTATTAGGATTTGTCGTACTGCAATATGTGCCACTTACAAAAAAGCCAACAATTTTATTATCAAAGCGATGGCTACTTGCAAGTGCAGCGGCTGTCGCTATTTTTTCGGTTGGAAATTCGCTTGAGATTATTTTATCTTTTTCAAAAATAAGAGGGTTAGGTGAAACAGTTCGTCTTGTATTATTGGAAACAAGAACGGGACACGCCTGGATCTTTGTTGTACTGATTGCTATTTTATGTATGGTTGCTGTTTCAATAGAGAGCCACCCTCATATGTATACATTACTGACTGTAGCCTTGGTGGGAGGAATCGCCTACGCAAGTCACGCAGCATCCGCTTCTGCGCTTAGCGGGATGCTTTCTCATTCCCTTCATATTTTAGCAGTTGGACTGTGGGGAGGGGTAGTTCTGATTGTTGCCGCTTTTTCAAAAGAAACCTCCAATTGGAAAAGTTTCTTAAGCTGGTTTACTCCTTTTGCAATCGCTTGTTTTGTGCTTCTTTCATTAAGTGGATTCATTTCGATGGTCATTATTATGGGGCTGTCCAACTATGTAAATTCATGGGCTACAGATTACGGGCAGTCTCTTTTACTAAAGCATATTACGATTATTCCACTGCTTGCATTTGCGGTCATCAATGGTTTTCTTATGAAAAAAGCGATAAAACATCCCGAATATAAGCCCGTGATGTGGATTCGAGCAGAAAGCATTATTTTGCTTATCATTTTTTTATTTACAGCTATCATGGTGACGCAATCGCCGCCAACTAATATAAGTCATATGACAATGGATTCATCGATTCTTCCGTTTATCTACGGGAAACAAGTGACGCTCCCTCTAACGTTTAACGTAACGGTTGTAGGAATTCTATTCTTATTTGTCGCACTGCTGTTTTTTGTGTATTTACTTATTTGTTTTTACAAAAAGACGGTATGGCTTAGCGTATTAAGTGCAGGTTTGTTTGTTTTTGCTTTTTATATTGCGATGATGACAAGTATTCAAGTCTAAAAACAGTGAGAAGTATCTCACTGTTTTTTTATTAGCCATTAAAAGCTGTGTTATCTCTCGGGCCTTTTCCCGGAGAAGGAGGCATCGGCATTTGAGAATTAGAAGTAGAGCCAGATCCGGATGTAGAGCTGCTTGAAGGTGATATATTTCCTGCATTTCCAAAAATAACGATACCACCAGAAATGGTTCCAATAGAAATAGATTTAATATAAACAGACATTCTTATTCAACCTCTCATCTAGTAAAAGAATTAAGTGTACCATAGTAGTATATGACCAGCTTGTCATTTTCGTATAGACGAGTTTGAAGAATAGGTAAAAGCTTAGAAGTTCAGGTTGAGGAAGGAAATAGTGTAAAATAAGATAGAACTTTGAAGGTAAAGTGTGTGTACCACCTATTAAAAGAAGCAGAAAGGAACTAAGATGAATACGCAAAAAGGAATTCATTTTTCATTTAAAAAATTATGGTTGCTAACGAATCCTCCGACGGGAAAGCTACTCATTTCGTTTATACTGGCCTTAATTAATACCGGAGCGTCTCTTTCTATTCCTCTTGTTATTAAAGAAGTGATGGAGAAAATTGCAGCGGGCGTCTCACCGCAGCTTATAGCAGGACTTCTTGGTTTATTTGCTGCTCAAATGGTAACAAGCGCAGTATCTCTTTATCTCCTTGCTCAAGTAGGGCAAGGTGTTGTAAAAGAACTTAGATTGAGAGTGTGGAACAAGCTCATAAAGCTTCCGGTTTCATTTTACGACCAAAATCGTTCAGGTGAAATGGTAAGCCGCATTACAAATGATACAACCATTGTGATGAATTTATTGTCAACAGAAATGATTGACTTTGTTAAAAATATTTTATCCATTATCGTTGCCGTTGTTATTTTATTGACGCTTGATGTACCCATGACGCTCATTTTATTAGCGGTTATTCCCGTTATGTTTGTACTGGTTATGCCGCTAGCGCGAAAAATACATAAAATTTCACGTGAGCAGCAGGATAAAATGTCCAAGCTTACGGCTTTTTTAGCTCAAATGCTGAGTGAAATCCGCTTGATTAAAGTATCCGGCTCAGAGAAAAAAGAAGTTGATTCCGGCTTACAATCGTTTCAATCACTCTACCTCTTCGGTGTAAAGAGAGCTAAAATTGAAGCCATCATTACCCCGATTATTAGCACGGTGATGACCGCTGTTATGATTGTCATCGTCGGGTTTGGTGCATATCGGGTGAGTGAGGGATTTATCACTGCAGGAGAGCTGGTGGCTTTTGTTCTTTACCTTTTTCAAATTATGGTTCCGGTTGGTTCACTTACCCGATTTGTTACGAGCTTTCAGCAAACCAAAGGAGCTTCCGAAAGAATCTTTGATATATTAGCTGAGAAAGAAGAGAACTATGAAAATGGAGAAGTGCTTGAACAGGTAGGGAGCTTAAGGTTCGATAAAGTTGCTTTTCAATATGAAGATAAACCCGTATTGCAGGAGGTTTCATTTTCTGCTAAAAAAGGAGAAGTTACCGCTTTTGTTGGACCTAGCGGAGCTGGAAAATCTACTGTTTTTTCGCTTATTGAACGCTTCTATGAGCCTTCATCGGGGTACATATTCTTGGATGGAACAGACAGTCAAAACGTCAACTTACGTTCGTGGCGTCACCTGTTTAGCTACGTTCAGCAGGATTCTCCGATTTTAGCAGGAACAATTCGAGAAAATCTCATTTACGGATTAGAGCGGCATGTGACGGATGAAGAAATAGAAGAAGCAGCGAAGTTAGCCAATGCTCATCATTTCATTCAGTCCTTTGAAGATCAATATGAAACAATGATTGGAGAAAGAGGTATTAATCTCTCAGGAGGACAGCGACAGCGTATTGCAATTGCCCGAGCGCTGTTACGCAATCCCCAGTTTTTACTACTAGACGAAGCGACAGCTAGCTTGGACTCCGAATCAGAAAAGCTTGTGCAAGAGTCATTGGAAACGGTAATGAAAGAACGCACATCACTCGTCATTGCCCATCGTCTATCTACGGTCATTAATGCGGACCAAATTGTTGTAATAGAAGAAGGGAAGGTTACAGGAAGCGGAACGCATAAAGAGCTGTTAGCCTCTCATTCTTTTTACCGGCGTTTGGTAGAGCAGCAGTTTCAAACATCCCTATAGAATAAACAAAAA
>NZ_JYOO01000038.1 GCF_000956595.1 Priestia aryabhattai B8W22
TTCTAATACTTTTTCTTGCTTATCAATTTCTTTTTTATCTTTTTCAATTTGATCTAAGTCATTTTGATGCTGCTTTAAAATATCATTATCTGCTGACAATAAAGTTGTGACCGCACCCATACGTGCAACAAAATCTCCAAAGTTATCAGCATTCATTAATGTATCAATAACAACGCTTGTTTTATCGTCCTGCTGTAAAGCAACTAATCGATTTTCAATAATATCTTTACGACTTAACACTTTTTCCTGAAGCAACACGATCTCTTTTTTCTTTTTCTCAATCATTTTGTTCGCTTCTGAAATCTGCTTTTCAGTCGATGCTAACTCTTTTTTATTGCTAGAGATTACTGTATGTAATGAATTTAATTGTGACTGTATGTTTTGAACATCTGAATTGATAGACTGTTTCTCTTTCTCTTTTTGTTGAACAGCCTTTTCTGTTTCTTTAATTTTATTTTCAGTAGTCTGGAGCGCTTCTTCATTCGATTGGGCGTGAGTCTCTGTAATGCCGGTCATGAAGAAAATTCCTGTGACTGCTGCAAGAGTCATACGCTTAAAAATTTTCATAAAGTAATAGTCCCCTTTCCTCATAGACATAGTTATACCATAAAAAACTAGCTGTTTATGTTACAATACAGTTAAAAGTTTCCCATAATCTGTATAACCAAGAATCTCTTTCTGGGAATTTACCACCAAAATCCCTTGATAGAGAGGTTTACTGTTTATTAAAAAAGATATATTTTTGTCACAAAGGGGGCAAAATTACTCTTTAAAAATCGAAATAAACGCTTATTATTACAGCTATATTACAAATTTTTCACAGAAAATTATGTGTTTTACCGTCTTTTTTCGGTGTTTTTTACTTTTTATTACATAAATTCCACCTACATAATTCCTACACTATTTATAAAGTTGTGACTTTTTCACTTCTTTTTTACACTTTATATATATAAAAAGACGCCCATAAATCAAATGAGCGTCTTTTTTCTTCACACGTATAAAGCCATTATTTTTCAGAGGTTACTAGTTTTAAAGGCACTGGAATTTGCTTATCTACTTTTTTGCCTTGAAGAACATTTTTAGCAGACTTTACGGCAAGTTTACCAATTAAAACAGGCTGCTGGGCTACAGTTGCTCCTAGTTTCCCTTCTTTTACTGCTTTAATTGCATCATCGTTTCCATCAAACCCTACTACTAACACATCTTTTCCTGAGCTGTTAATCGCTTGAATAGCTCCTAATGCCATTTCATCATTGTGAGCAAATACGGCTTTGATACCAGGGTTTCCTTGAAGAACATTCTCCATAACGTTTAAGCCTTTTGTACGGTCAAAATCAGCTGACTGTTTAGCCGTAATATCTAGCTTTTGATCTGCAACGTTATGGAACCCTTTTCCTCGTTCACGAGTTGCTGAAGCTCCCGGCACGCCTTCAAGTTCTGCTACCTGAGCTTTTCCCCCTACTTTTTTCACAATGTAATCAGCAGCCATTTGACCGCCTTTTACATTATCTGAAGCTACCAGTGTTTCCACTTTTCCTTTTTCTGCTGAACGATCTAGCGTAATAACTGGAATGCCTACATTGTTAGCCGATTGTACAGCTGTTGAAATAGCAGCTGAATCCGTTGGGTTAATAAGCAGAATGTTAACACCTTGCTGCATTAAATCTTCCACATCGTTAATTTGTTTTGCTGAATCATTTTGAGCATCTACTACAACTACTTCCATGCCCAGTTTTTTTGCTTCTTTTTGTACCCCTTCTTTTAGCGAAACAAAGAACGGATTATTTAATGTAGAAACGGATAAACCAATTTTAATATCTTTTAAATTTTTACTTTCAGATGGTTTCGCCCACTCAGGAGGCTGAAGTGAACAAGCCCCTAACAGTAATAATGAAAATGATAATAGCACGAGCCAAATTTTCTTCATGTTTTTCCCTCCTAAGCTGACTTTTTGCGATCAATTAATACCGCGATTAAAATAACAATTCCTTTTACAACCATTTGGTAAAATGACGAAACGCCGAGTAAGTTCAAACCGTTGTTTAACGTTCCGATAATCAGCGCACCAATTAACGTTCCAACAATGCGTCCACGTCCTCCAGAAAGGCTTGTTCCCCCCAGTACTACTGCAGCGATAGCATCTAACTCATAAGACGTACCTGCCGTTGGCTGAGCAGAGTTCAAGCGAGAAGTCAAAATCGCTCCTGATAGCGCTGCCAATAATCCTGCTAATGAGTAAATCATAACCTTAACTTTCGGAACTTTGATTCCTGAAATAAATGCTGCTTTTTCATTTCCACCGATTGCATATGTTCTACGGCCAAACGGTGTTTTATGCAAAATCACCCATAGGACAGCAAATGCTAGTACCATCGTAATCGCTGGAACAGGAATGCCTAGGAAATAGCCTCGGCCAAATAATTGGAAGTAATAGTTTTCACCTAAGCCCGTAATCGGATTTCCATCTGTATAAACAAGCGTTAACCCTCTAAAAATTGTCATCGTCGCTAGCGTCGCAATAAACGGCGCCATTTTTCCTTTTGTAATAAGTAAGCCATTAATCATACCCATTACAGCTCCTAACACACATCCTATTAAAATAGCCAAAATAGGATCTACACCTGACACAATCATACCTGCCATTAACGCACTTGATAGAGCAAGTATAGAGCCAACCGATAAATCAATTCCACCTGTTAAAATAACAAATGTCATACCGAATGCAATTAAAGCATTAATGGCCACTTGACGCAGCAAGTTTAAAATATTTAAAGGTTCTAAAAAGCTTGGATTTAAAATCGATACAATGACAATAAGAATAAATAGACCTAGTAACGGACCTAGCTTTTGCATCACGTTATCAACGCGATTTTCTTTTATCGCTGTGTTTGCTTTCATTTTACTGACCTCCTGTTGCAAATGTCATAATTTTTTCTTGAGTTGCTTCTTCACTTGTCAGTTCACCTGTTATTTTTCCTTCATGCACAACCAAAATGCGATCGCTCATGCCGAGTACTTCCGGAAGCTCTGAAGACACCATGATAATAGCCACGCCTCTGTCTGTCAGTTCATTCATAAGCTGATAAATTTCACGCTTTGCCCCGACGTCAACTCCTCGCGTCGGTTCATCTAAAATCAACACTTTTGGTCCAATGCCAATCCACTTGGCAATAACTACTTTTTGCTGATTTCCTCCCGATAAGTTACCTGCACTCGTCTCGGACGACTCGGTTTTAATCGTTAAACGTTTAATAAGCAAATCTACAAATTGCTGCTCGCTTTTTTGTTCAATAAAGCCTTTTGGCGAAAAGCTGAATAGACTTGGAAGCGCAATATTTTCTCGAATAGAAAAATCCAGAACGAGCCCTTCTGTTTTACGATCTTCTGTAATGAACCCGAGACCTAATTTAATGGCTTGGTCAGGCTTTGTGATACTAACCCGTTTGCCATTTAAGATAATTTCGCCTTTTTCTAACGGATCAAGCCCGAAGATAGCGCGCATAATTTCGGTTCTGCCAGCTCCCATTAGTCCCGCAACGCCGACAATTTCTCCTGATCGCACTGAAAAATGAACGTCTTGAAATACACCTTTTCTCTCCAAGCCTTTTGCTTCAAATACAACGTCTCCCTTAGGAGATGTCCTAGCAGGAAATCGATCCGTTAGCTCTCTTCCTACCATTTTGCGAACAACATCATCGAAGCTGGTTTCTGGAATCGGCTTTTTGTCTACCGTCTGTCCGTCACGCATGACCGTAATGGAATCACAAATAGCAAAAATCTCTTCCATACGATGTGAAATATAGACAATCGATACACCTTGTTTTCGCAGCGCATTAATTACGTCAAATAACTTTTGAATTTCTCTTTCAGTAAGCGCTGCGGTTGGCTCATCCATGATAATCACCTTTGCATTCGTCATCAGCGCTTTGGCTATCTCAATCATTTGCTGCTGTCCGACAGAACAAAGTCCCGCTTCTTGATCAAGCGGAATGGTCACAGCTAATTTTTCAAACTGTTTCTTTGCTAACGCTTTCATTTCTTTTGTTTTTAAAAAACCTAAAGGCGTTTTTAATTCTTTGCCGATAAACAAGTTCTCAAGCACCGTCATTTCAGGCCAAACGTTCAGCTCTTGATGAATAAAGGTAATTCCGTTTTGTTCTGCTTCTTTTGGATTTTGAAAATACGTCTCTTTGCCATCAATCAGAATCTGCCCTTCATCTTTTTTATGAAGGCCGGTTAAAATATTCATCAGCGTAGATTTCCCCGCTCCATTTTCCCCCATTAGTGCGTGAACTTCACCTTCATGTAATTCAAAATCCACGCCCCTTAGTACACGGTTTGCTCCAAAGGCTTTATGAATCCCTCTCATTGCAATATGCATGCTGTTCACCTCTTTTAAAAAATAACTCCCGCTTGTAAAATGCAGTTTGCATAAGGAGTTGCTTCTCCTGTACGAATCACAACTTTCGTTTTGCTTGTCAGCATTTTTAATTGTTCATGCGATACTTCTTCTACTAAGATGTTTTGCTTCTCCATCAGCTCGTAAGCCTTTTGATTTCTTTCTTTCATTTCAGAAGCAATCACTATTTTTTCTGTAGCCATATCTTCTAGCACAGCTATTACTACATCTTCAAAGCTAGGCACTCCTAGCTTTAAAGATAAATCAATTTTAGGCACGTCACTAGGAACAGGTAACCCTGCATCTGCAATGACAATAGTGTCTGTATGACCTAGATCTGTTAGTATTTTCGTAATATGACTGTTAATCATTCCGTGGCGTTTCATTTACAGACTCTCCTCCACTTCTTTTCGAGTAGGCATACCGCCTTGCGCACCAAATTTAGTGACGGATAGCGAAGCTGCGCGATTAGCAAACTGAATTCCTTTTTCAAAGCCCATTCCTTCGGCAAGTGCCACAGCAAGCGCTGCGTTAAATGTATCTCCTGCTCCTGTTGTATCAATCGTTTCTACTTGATAAGAAGGAACCAACACTTCTTTCTCGCCGTTAAAATAGCGTACACCTTGTTTTCCTTCTGTAATAAACAATTTATTTGGATACTGTTTTAATACTTCTTCTTTTTCTTTTCCTTCAAATAAAAGCTCTGCTTCATGTTCATTTGGAGTGATGTAAGAAACTTGTTCAATCACTTCTGCTTTTAATGGTCTTGCAGGCGCTGGATTTAATAAAAGCGGTACTTTAAGTTCCTGACAAAGCTGAGCAACATATTCAACCGTTTCTTCTGGAATTTCTTGCTGAATAAGTACGATATCAGCTTCTTTAATTTTTTCTTTTGCTTTTTCTACGTAGTCTGGAGTAATATAATCGTTTGCTCCTTTGACAACTACAATGCTGTTATCTCCTTCAGCGAGTATAATGTGAGCTGTTCCGCTGTCTGAATCTGTAACCGGTTTCACATTTTCCACGGATACACCGTTTGATTTGAAATTCTCCAGGATTGCTTTTCCATAATGATCCTCGCCCACACATCCAATCATACTCACATTCGCTCCAAGACGGGCTGCTGCAACAGCTTGATTCGCTCCTTTTCCTCCCGGAACGGTTTTAAATGATTCTCCTAACACTGTTTCTCCAGCTCCAGGACGAATATTTGATGTTACTACTAAATCCATTGATGAACTTCCAATCACAGTTACTTTAGCCATGTTCCTCAACCTTTCGTGTCGTATTTCGTTCAATAAACGTAACGGGTAGTTGTACTTGCTTTTGAATTAAAGGTTCTTTCTTAATGCATTTCATTAACAGACCTGCTGCTTGCTTGCCCATTTCATAAGCAGGCTGACGAATTGTAGACAGCGCTGGAAACGAAAAGCGGCTTTGCGGAATATCATCAAAACCAATCACTTGAAGATCATCAGGCACGCTTTTTTCTAATCGAAACGCCTCGTGTAAAACAGCTGTGGCTACAATGTCGTTACTTGCAATGATTCCGTCTGTTTCAGGATACTTTTGAAAGATTTCCTTTGCCCATTTCTGCGCATCGTCAAACGCTAGAGAATTTGTATTTAATACGTAAAAGTCTGCATCAGACTGACTCAAAACAGACAGAGAGCCTTGAAAACGTTCCTGAGCAGGCTTTACATTTACTGGACCTTTGATAAGGGTAATTCTTTTACTTCCTCTTTTGATTATTTCTTCTGCAGCAAGTTTCCCACCTTCAAAACCATCAGCATAAACAGATGGATACTGATCAGAACTTCTATCTAAAAACACGACGGGAAATGTAAGACCTTCATACAGTTTCTGAGCTAGACTTGTTGTTGCCGTAATCATTCCTACTACATGATTTTGCGTAAACGTTTGGAGATAGGTTAATTCTTTCTCTAACTGCTCATCACTATTGCCAAGAATTAAACGAAATCCATGGCTATGTACTTCATCTTCTATTCCACGTGCAAGCTGAGGGAAAAAAGGGTTTGTAATGTCGGGCAGCAAGAGACCAATCAAACGTGATTCACGTGTATAAAGCGAACGGGCTACTTCGTTAGGGCTGTAGTTTAATTTTTGAATTGTATTCATTACTCGCACACGCGTGTCTTCTTTTACATACCCTGTACTATTTAAAACGCGCGAAACGGTCGCAACGGACACACCTGCTTCTTTTGCTACATCACGAATCGTTACCACTTTATTTCCCTCCTTTCATATATGTAACCGTTTACACAAATAATATCATGGAAAAGTGAAGTTGACAATCTTTTTAACAAAAAAAATCACTTCATTAAGAAGTGATTTTTCTTTCATTAGATATTAGCGTCTAGTTTCTTAAATAATTTCAAAAATTGCTCTTGATCTTTCGGCTCATAGCAAGAAAAGAAATGAGCAATCATCTTTTGCACAATTTCATTTGCTTCTTCAATCACTTGTTCACCTTTAGCAGTTAACTCAATGTTTACCTTACGGCGATCCTCTTTAGAGTGATAGCGTGAAACTAACTCTAAATCTATTAAACGAGTAATAACAGGAGTAATCGCACTAGGCTTGACGCGCATCTCTTCTGCCAGCTTAGTTACCCCAATGTGACTGCATTTACCGATAATTAATAAGATATGATATTGAAAAGGTGTAATCCCTTGTGAAAGTAACCTTTCTTTTATCTCTGTCATTACCTTTTTGTTAAGGGATATCGAAATTCTCTGGACCTCTTCAATAAATGTGAGCTGTTCCATGTTTTGACGTCCCCTTTCTTATAATCAGGGAGTCGATGTTAACATGTCAGCCCCCTGCTGCACTCCAAGCGAAACCTAACCTGGGGAGAGCGGCTGGTTTCGCAGAATGCTTATAACCTATTTTCTATCTCTTTTATTCCGTACTATTATAATAGAAGAAACTCATTCATTATCGTTTTTCTTAAACGATCTTAAAGCCTTACGAAAAGCGTCATCATTCATAACATCACGTTCTTCTTTTGTAAAAACCGTGTCGTCTTTTTCGCCTTCTCTAAACTTTTGCAGCACTTGACGATACATATCATCGTTCATGACATCTTTTTCTCTCTTATGTCTAGATGTTCTTGTTTCCATCTTCGTCTGCGGCTCTTTTGGTTCTTCTTTTGGTGCTGCAGGTTTTTCTTCTGCTTACTTTTTTCTCTGCTACTTTTGGCTCTTTAGGAGCATTTGAAGCAGCCGCTTCTTTTTTAGGTGGAACTGTACGCTGGCGCTTAGAAGATGATGCTTTGGCATTCATAGTAATAATTAGTACAACCAGAATCACAGCTACAACGATCAGTAAAATACCTAACATACCGTCACCTACTGTCCTTGTGTCATTCGTTTAGTCACTTGAACAACACGTTCTCCTAATGCTTTACCCAGCGCTTGGTCGTTCTCTGTTAATAATTCGTCACCTTCGATTGGACAAGTAATTCCAACACCGTAATAAGTACCGTAAAGCGCATTTTCTGGGATGTTACCTGGTAATCCAGCAATAATCATACCTTGATGAAGCATAGGTGTAATTAAATTTAAAAGCGTCGCTTCTAAGCCACCGTGCGTTGTAGCTGTTGTACAGAACACCGCACCTACTTTATTAATTAATTTACCTTCTGCCCATAGATAACCTAATTTATCGATCCACGTTTTTAACCCTGAACTAATTGTTCCAAAATGCCCTGGGCAGCCCCAAATAATAGCATCCATTTCAGGCAGTTCACGTACATCTGCATCTTCGACATGCTTTACATATACGGTTGCTTCTCCAGACAGCTCGGCCCCAGAAGCAATCGCTTTTGCTAATGCCTCTGTATGTCCGCCTTCACTATCATATACGATACAAATTTTCATCCTTTATCCCTCCGTTGCTTATGAGTTCATATCTTTTGGTGCCGGTAACATACGAATATCGTCTGTTGTTTCTTTTTCTGTCTCTTCTACTTCTACTACTACATCTTTACGAACATCACGTAGGAAGAAACTTAAAACCAATCCAATAATGGCGATAATAACTGTCCAATAAAACGCGTCGTTAATTCCTTGTACAGTTGCTTGCGCTTGAACTTTTCCAGCTAATGTTGTTAAAGCTTGTTTTTGCGCTTCTGTTTGAGAAAGGTGAAGCGTTTGAGCAATCTTTTGAACAAATACCTGGAAGTTATTCATAAAGAATGGATCGGATGTAGTCATTGAACTGCTCATTTCATTCACATGATATGTTGTGCGATTTGTAAAGATTGTAGTCATTAAACTGATACCGATTGAACCACTCACCTGACGAAGCGTGTTCGCCATTGATGTACCATGACTGCTTAATTTTGCCGGCAGCTGATTTAAACCAGCCGTCATAATTGGCATCATCAATAATGACATACCGAATGCACGGATCATATAAATAATAACAATATGACTAAACGGTGTTTCAAGCGTTAATTTTGTAAATTCAAATGTTGTCACAACTGTAATCAGCATCCCAACAATCCCTAGTGGACGCGGTCCTAATTTATCAAACAGCGTACCAGAAATTGGTGACATAACTAACATAACAAGTGCACCAGGCAAGATTAATAAACCTGAATCAAATGCTGAATAGCCACGAATATTTTGCAAGTAAATTGGCAACAAGAACATACCAGCATACATGCTAATTGTGATGGCAATACTAATGATATTAGATAATGAGAAAATACTGTATTTAAACACTCTCACATCAAGTAACGGACTCTTAAGTCGAAGCTGCTGCACGACAAAGATGATTAATAAGACAATACCGCCAATCATCGTTGACAATACAACTGAATCCGTCCAGCCATCGTTTCCAGCTTCACTGAAGCCGTATAGAAGTAAAGCCATACCTGCAAGGGATGTAAACACAGAAATTAGATCTACTTTTACATTTTGAGGTGGTTTAATATCTTTTAATTTAAAAGCTGCAATAATAAGTACGAGTGCACCTAGTGGCACCATTCCCGTAAATAAAATGTGCCAGTCATAGTTTTGAATAACCCATCCTGAAAGCGTCGGTCCAATTGCCGGAGCGAACATCATGGCTAAACCAAAGATACCCATTCCTTTCCCGCGCATATGAGGAGGGAAAATAAATACGATAATGGTCATAACTAGAGGTGCTAGCACTCCGCCTCCGACTGCTTGAACCAGACGTCCGATTAGCATAATCGAGAAAGTAGGCGCAATTCCGCAGATAAGTGCACCTATTGTAAAGCAGGCCATTGCAAATAAGAATAAGCGACGAACTCCAAAACGTTCAATTAAATAGGCTGATAATGGAATAAGTGCACCATTTACAAGCATATATCCTGTAAGCAACCACTGTGCGGTATTAGCCGTGACGCCAAACTCTGTAATCAGATGCGGAATCGCAACATTTAGCAGCGTTTGGTTTAAAATTGCTAAGAACAATCCAAGCATAAGTACGACTAGCAGCGGGATATGCTTTTTAACTGAGCTTTCCTCTGGTTGTATCGTGTTTGCTGACATCAGTTCCTTCCTCCTTTCTTCTCTTCTTAATCATGTACGTTCTTAGTTTTTAGAGATTTTAACTTCTGCGTTCATACCTGGTAGTACGTTTTCAGAGTAGTTAGAAATAGAGATTTTAACAGGAACTGTTTGTGATACTTTAGTATAGTTGCCGTCTGAATTAGAGCTTGGCATTAATGAGAAAATTGAGTTTGTTGCATAACCGATTTCTTCTACTTTTCCATCGATTGTTGTTTTAGTATCTCCGTCAACTGTTACATCAACGTCATCGCCAGCTTCAATATCTTTTAATTTGTCTTCTTTAATGTTTGCAATGATGAATAAGTTATTCATATCTACTTCGCTAGCAATTTGTTGACCAGCTTGAACCATTTGATTTTCTTTCACCTGTGTTTTGATGATTTTACCATCCTCTGGTACTGTAACTGTTTTTTCCCCATCTTCTGATTGGATTTTAGCTACCTCATCGTCTTTTGAAACATCTTTACCTTCTTCAATGTTCCAGCTTGCTACTTTACCTGCCGCTGGCGCTACTACTGTATAAAGGTCTCCGGACACTTTTGCATTGTCTGTGGATACATAATTAGATTTTTGAATATAATAGTATCCCCCACCAATAATTAAAGCTAATACTACAATAATTCCGATAAAGTTCATTAAAATTAAACGCCCTCTTGACATTTATTTTACCTCCTTAATATTTCATTCAGTTAAGTATTACGCTAGATAACTTTATCATAAAGATATTTAGTTGTAAATAACTTTGATTTTAATTTATTTTTAAAACTAAACATTTATGTTTCATAAAGTTTTCCCGACTGAATACTTTACTACATCTTTAACTGAAATACAACTTAAAAGTTTTGGTTTCTTTACAAGTACTTTACTTTACTTTAAAGTTAGATATATAAGCATAGGGTTATACACAAAAACAGCTCCTTTTTTTGGAACAAACTCCCTATATACATAAACCACAATAGGTAACTAGCAGCAATTGTTTAACACCTATAATGATAAAGAAAAGGTGATTATGATGGATCAGCAGTTAATAGATAAACTAGAAAAACTCGACCAAGTTAAAACCTCATTATTTGAACTCAAACGAAAGCTCTTGGAAGATAAAATCAGTGAGCAGCCCTATAATTTGACCATTACGAAATTTTTAATTCTAAAATTTATTGGAATCAGCTCTAAACGTATGGTAGCCGAAATTTCTTCAAACCTAAAGCTAACCTCTGGGGCTACTACCATTTTATTAAATCAATTAGAAGATGATGCACTCATTAAGCGCGTACGTGACCAAAAAGACCGCCGAATTGTATGGATATCCTTAACAGAGGCTGGCGAAACATTAGTGAACTATGTAATTGAGCAGCGAAATTTATTTTGGCAAGACATGCTTTTTGCTCTAACTCCTGAAGAACAGGATGAGTATCTCCGCATGCTTGAAAAAATGGAAAAACGAATTAGACAAACGGTAGATCGTTAATGATAAAAAGAGGCTGGGACATAACGAGATGAATTCAATCTAAAGACGAACCGTGAATCAAACATGTTGATTCACGGTTCGTTTTTCACTTGGACTCAAATACTTTTGTTCCAGCCTCTTTTTGTGACATGCTACCATTGAAGGGTTTAGAAACCTTTGTGTTTGCTGCCTTTAAAATTCAGGATTATTTTTCAAAAATCCCTTCCAAGCCTGTGCTGTAGCTTTCTCAATTTCTCCTTTGGAAGCATGAAGCCTCTTAGCGCTATCTCCATGGCCAATTTCGATTTCACCTTTTTTCAATTCTTCAAATATTGAATCAGCAAAGTCCTCAAGCGGCGCTCCAAATGTATGAAGTCCCGGTCCTCCTAAATCCGTGTTCACGGCTGGAGGAAGAATTTCTATCACTTCGGTATTTGTTTCCTCTACTTGATGTCTTAAACTAATCGTAAATGACCTTAACGCCGCTTTTGTTGCGCTGTAGATTGGCACCCATGCTCCAGGTGTTAAAGACAGTCCCGACGTTACGTTAATAACCGCAGCCCGTTCTTGTTGAACAAAATGAGGAATCAGTAGCGAAGTTAAATGAATAGGAGCACTTACATTACTCATTAGTTCTTTTTCGTAATACTTCCACTCTTCGTGCATGTGTAAAAGATTTACGCGCTGCTGAATGCCTGCATTATTTACAATAACATTTAATTTTGGGAACGTTTCAGTCGTCCATTTTACTAGCTCTACTCTACTTTCTTCTATTGATACGTCGCACACTTTTGTATGTAACGAAGGGAATCTTTCTTTTGCTTCTTGCAGCTTTGATTCCCTTCTTCCACAAATAATGACTTCGTTTCCTTCATTTAAAAAACGTTCTGCAAGCGCCAACCCAATTCCAGACGCTCCGCCCGTAATTAAAATAGTGTTTCCTGACATTTTCATTACTTTTCCTCCTCGTTCAGCCATCATATTTCCTTTTTAATAAACAAAGCGCTACTGCATGAATGACAATAGCGCTTTGTTTATTATTTATCTTACAAGACGTTTTAGTCTTGATTTAAAATTAAAAGTCAAAGTTATCCGGATCTGGACCTACGCGGTGATTTTGATTTAATGCGTTAATTTTTTCAACTTCTTCTGCATTTAATTCAAAATCAAATACGTCTGCATTTTGGACAATACGATGTTCTTTTGTTGACTTAGGAATCGTTACTACTTCGTTTTGTAAGTCCCAACGTAAGATAACTTGAGCAGTTGATTTTCCGTGTTTTTCGGCAATTTGAGTTAGCACTTCGTTATCAAGCAGCTCACCTTGTGCAAGCGGTGACCATGCTTCCACTTGGATTCCTTGTTTTTTGCAGTATTCACGCACTTCTGTTTGTGTTAAAAGTGGATGAAATTCGATTTGGTTTACCATCGGCTTAACTTCTGCATCTGCAATTAAGTCTTCTAGATGATGAACTTGGAAATTCGATACGCCGATTGCACGAATTTTCCCGTCTTTATAAAGCTTTTCAAGTGCTTTCCACGTATCTTTATACTTACCTTCAACCGGCCAGTGAATTAAGTATAAATCTAAATATTCAAGACCTAGCTTGTTTAAGCTTGTTTCAAACGCTTGAAGAGTTGTGTCATATCCTTGATCTGCATTCCACACTTTTGATGTAACAAATAGTTCTTCGCGAGAAACACCTGATTCTTTAATTGCTTGTCCAACGCCTTCTTCATTTTCATAAATTTTAGCCGTATCAATGCTTTTATATCCAGCTTTGATTGCATATTTAACTGAGTCTACAACTTCTTGACCATCTTCTACTTTATAAACACCTAAACCTAACCAAGGCATTTTAACGCCATTTGCTAAGGTCGTCGTTGACTGCAAGTTTTCCATGTTGCTGTTCATCCCCTTTTTTTACTGTTGAATTATTCGTAAAGAGTAATTGCTTGTGAAATTTGTTCTGCGCACTGTTTAACAAGTGCAGCATGTTCTTCGTCTTTCTCTTGTGAAATACGAACGGATGGACCTGATAAAGCAATAGCTGCCATTATTTTTCCTTTTCTGAAAATAGGGGCTGCAATACAGCGAACGCCAGGCTCCCGTTCTTCATCATCGACAGCATATCCTCTTTCCTTACTTAAAGCCAAATCAGCTTCAAGCTCGTCCAGCTCGGTAATCGTTCGATCTGTATAAGCTTCAAGCGAAAGTTCGTGAAGAATAGATTTTTGCACGCTGTCCTCTTGATAAGCAAGAATACACTTCCCAATAGCATTTGCATGAAGCGGCTTTTTATTTCCTACTTCGGAATGCGTACGAGTGCTATATTGCCCGTTCACCACCTGAGTTGTAACCATTTGTTTATGATGGAGAATTCCCGCGTAAATGGTCTCATTGGTCTCTTCACTCAGCTTCTGCATAGCAGGAACAGAGAGCCAATTCATTTCATAATTCGTATGCATCGTATTTTGCACGAGTGCCAGCACCAGTTGCGGTGAAACCGTATAGCGGTTAGACGGGTTTCTTACAATAAATCCGTTTTGTTCAAGCGTGCTTACGAGACGATACATCGTACTCTTATTAAAACCGAGCGCTTCCATCATTTCTGGAATAGTCATATTCGGACGGTTTAAAAGCAAAGAGAAGATATCTAATCCTTTTTTTAAAGTTCCAACCTCGGACATGCCCTTCTTCCTCCTTTTATCCGAACAACAATTTTATTATAAAACAAAGCTCTTTATCGTATCAAATAAGGAAACTAAACCAAGTTATTTTCCCTATATGAGAGAATATATAACGTAATTGTTCTTCTTAATCTATTCCACTGTTTTTTCTATTTAAACATAAAAAAAGCCTTAACAATAGAATTTTTTTACAGTTTTTTAAATTAGCTTTGCTTTTCACTCGTTAACTTCTTCAAATCGCTTCAGCTGCTCCAGCTGATTTTCCTTTTTCATAATTTCTTTCTGGCGCTCGCCTAGTAAATCGAAATGAGGATAGCCGGATCGATTATCAATATACTTAGCGGGAATACCATACTTTTCTCCCCACTTAATCAGCTTATTTAAGTCACTGCAACCTACTTTTGTTACGGTAGTTGCATTTGGAAAACGCTCATCAAGCCAGTAATGAGTTAAAAATGCGATCTCTCCTCGCTTAACAGCTGCTTTCCATGCGTTTAGTTCCGGGCGCTTGATTCCAAATGCCATTATTTCACCTTTTCTCTTTTATATAAGTAGTCACATTATTTGTTTACTATAAAGAAAAAATATCATTCATATAGAAATCTTTCATAATATCTTGCCTATTTATAACCATCTCTAAATAATAGCGTACTTTCTCAACCCGTTTCCTGTCTAACATTATTGTGTGCTTATGATTTTATCATCATCTTCTTTTGCTTTTCAAAAGATCAAACAAAAAAATAACGTTTAAATAATGAAGAAAAGCCTTATATGTAAAAGAAACCAAGGATTAATTTCAACATTTCTGTTGCGAATGATTTTTCCTTTATATTGAATGTTGTTCGTTTTTTATTATGGCAGTATGCATTTAGTTTGAATCTTTAGTATATTAAAAAACTTCCAAAGTTACCATTCTCACAAAAAGACAGAATTTACTTTTTATTCCGAAAATAATATAATTCAAGTGATATGAAGCTTTTTGCTTCATCTATTTATTATCAAAGGGGGAATTCCGCTTGGCGATGAATGAAAATTCTTTAAAGAAGGTTAACAATGCTTCTTCCTCTCCTGATTACACAGAAATTGTACAGTCTGCTTCATTTCAAAAGCTTTTGAAACAAAAACGCAATTTTATTCTACCGCTCTCTCTGTTTTTTCTTGCTTTTTATTTTACCTTGCCTATCTTAACGGCTTACACAACCGTCTTAAACAAACCGGCTTTTGCTTCTATGACTTGGGCGTGGGTATTTGCTTTTGCACAGTTTGTGATGACCTGGGCCCTCTGCATTTTATACACAAAAAGAGCCTCGAAATTTGATGAACTTGTTGACACAATAAAAAAAGAAGCTGCAAATTGAATAGGGGGTTAAATGAATGAACGTACTAGCTTTTTCACTTTTTTTAGCCATTGTAGGTCTTACGCTAATTATTACGTATGCGGCATCCAAGCGGACAAAAACGACCAGTGACTTTTATACAGCAGATGGAAGTTTAACCGGCTGGCAAAACGGTATGGCGATTGCCGGAGATTATATGTCTGCTGCATCATTTTTAGGCATAGCTGGAATGGTAGCGCTTTCTGGATTTGACGGTTTTTTTTACTAGCATCGGTTTTTTAGTTGCCTACCTCGTTGTGTTATACATTGTAGCTGAACCGCTTCGCAACTTAGGAAAGTACACGATGGCAGATATGATAGCGGCTCGTTTTAACGAAAAGAAAGTGCGTGGAGTTGCTGCGTTAAACACAATCACCATTTCCATTTTTTATATGATTGCGCAGCTTGTTGGAGCAGGAGCATTAATTCATTTATTGCTTGGTCTAGATTACGTGTACTCTGTCTTAATTGTCGGCGTCTTGATGACGGTTTACGTTGTATTTGGAGGGATGACAGCGACCAGCTGGGTGCAAATTGTCAAAGCCTTGCTTCTGATGATTGGTACGTTCATTATTTCCATTATCGTATTTTCAAAATTTGATTTTAGCTTAGCTAAAATGTTTTCTGAGATGAAAACCGCAACTCCTCTTGGTGACGGCTTTTTAAATCCAGGAAATAAATTCAAAAATCCGCTGGACATGATTTCGTTGAATTTAGCTCTTGTTCTTGGTACAGCAGGCCTGCCTCATATCCTTATTCGTTTCTTTACAGTAAAAGATGCCATCACCGCACGAAAGTCTGTTATTTATGCAACGTGGATCATTGGCGTTTTTTACATTATGACAATCTTTTTAGGGTTCGGCGCTGCTGCATTCGTAGGGTACGATGATATTATCAAAGCAAACGCAGCAGGAAACATGGCAGCTCCCCTTCTCGCTCAAGTTCTTGGCGGAGACTTTCTCTTTGCGTTTGTCTCAGCTGTAGCTTTTGCTACGATTTTAGCTGTTGTAGCTGGGCTGGTGCTCTCAGCAGCTTCAGCATTCGCGCATGACTTCTATAGTCATATTCTCCGTAAAGGAGCTGCAACTGAAAAAGAACAGGTAGTAGCTGCACGATGGGCTTCTATTGGGGTATCCATTCTATCTATTATTCTTGCATTATTTGCTCAAAACATGAACGTAGCATTTTTAGTTGCACTTGCCTTTGCAGTAGCAGCGAGCGCTAACTTGCCAATTATTCTACTTACTATTTTTTGGAAACGTTTCAATACAGCAGGAGCAGTCACTGGCATGCTGGTTGGCCTATTCAGCTCACTGTTTTTAGTTGCCATTAGTCCAAACGTGTGGGCACCTGAGCCTGGAGCTGCTATCTTTGTAGGTGAACCGCTCATCACGCTCACAAACCCTGGTATTATCTCTATTCCTCTAGGCTTCTTAGCTGCTTTTATAGGAACACTTCTTTCGTCTAAAAAAGCCGACGAAAAGAAATTTGATGAGATTTTAGTAAAAGCAAATACAGGTATGGGAATCGAAGAGCCTGTCAAACATTAATGCCAAAAAGCCTTGAAGCAGTCTGCTTCAAGGCTTTTTATTAGAATAAATCTTCTTGTAAGCCAATAGCGGCAATTTGTTCATTTCTAAACTTTACAGCTAACATATGCTCTTCTTCCCACGTACATTCAAAAAACAAACCAAGTTCTCTTGTATCATGAGGTGCTTCAGGAACAAAGATTTGAATACACTCAACTAAAAAACCAATGTCTTTTCGCTTTTTTACATTCGGAACTAATAAGTCTACCACGTCTTTTTCAACTTGAGTTCTGTATTCATCTCGCACCTGTTGATAATAATCAAAAAGAGCTTTTTCCGTCCTCTTTAACAATAATTCACTTTGAAGCCAAAATGCTTGAAAAGCCTCTTCTTGCCGTTTTTGAAATGGCTTCTCTTTATCTCCATCAATTGTCAGCAGCACGTGTTGTTTTTGTCCAAAGAAAGTGACCTGTTTTTTTCCAACCCAGGCCGAGTCATATAACAAAGATCCAAAAAGTGGATGATGTACTCGTAATGTTTGATTCATTGCATACCTGACCCTCTCAAAAAGTGGATTTCTGCTTGCATTGGCGTATAATAAATGGTGCTTGAAACAAACTTCTAAACTTATTCTATGTTACCATATTTTTTACAGAAAGGAGTGCCACAATGTGTGAATACAATTAAATCTTTGTACCCTTACTTAAAACCTTACAAATGGCTTGCGCTGTTTGCCCCGCTATTGATGGTAATTGAAGTGTTAGCTGACCTTCTGCAGCCTACTATTATGCAGCATATCATTGATTATGGCATTGCAAACAACAATCAAACATATGTTATCACCCGAAGTATCCTTATGCTCATATTAGCAATCATTGGCTTAGCTGCTGGTATCGTCTGTGCCATCCTTAGCACAAAAGCAGCAGTAAATTTTTCTACCGATATTCGGAAATCGCTTTTTGAAAAGATTGAAAACCTTTCAAACAGCAACAGAGACAAACTAGGGACTGGTCACTTAATTACCGTCATGACAAACGATGTAACGAGTGTTCAAAACGCATTGAATATGACGCTAAAAGTATTAGTTAGAGGTCCTTTACTTTTTGCAGGAAGTATTGTGATCGTGTTATTAACAGCTCGTTCTTTGTTTCCTATTATCGTCGTGGTCGTCCCTATTTTATTTTTATGCATTTGGTTTGTGATCACGAAAGCTGGAAAACTTTTTAAAAAAGTTCAGCAAAGCGTTGATCGTGTAAACACAAAAGTCCAAGAAAATTTATCAGGGATGCGTGTAGTAAAAGCGTATGTAAGAGAAGCATATGAAATCAATCAGTTTAAAGAAGCAAACAGCTCCTTGACGCGAGCTAATATGAGTGCCGTTCAGCTTATTTCGCTTTTAATGCCCGTTATTTTATTTGTAGTAAATATCGGAATGGTAGCTACTCTATGGCTGGGTGGACTTCAAGTTGAAGCAGGGAAAATTGAAGCAGGTGTGATTTTAGCTTTTATTAATTACTTAACGATTATTTTAAACGGACTTATGTCAAGCAGCATGGTGCTGATGCAAATTACACGCGCATTCCCTTCAGCTGAACGAATCGATTCTGTTTTAAAAACAAAAATAGACATTCCTCCAGCAAACTCTGCTGCTCAAATTAACAGACTTAAAGGTGATCTATCGTTTCAAAATGTTACATACAGCTACAGTAAAAATGGCGAAAACGTATTAAAAGATATTTCATTTACTGCTAAACACAGGGAAACCATTGGCATTATCGGCTCTACTGGAAGCGGAAAATCGACGCTTGCAAAACTTATTTCGCGCTTATATGATCCTGATGGCGGTGAAATTTTTATAGATGGAAAAAATCTCACGAACTATGACGTAAAAGAGCTTCGCTCATCCATTGGGTTCATTCCTCAAAAAGCTACGCTGTTTACCGGAACGATTGATATGAATATTCGAATGGGAAAAGATCATGCTTCTTCCTCAGAAATTGAAGATGCTGCAGCTTTTGCATGCGCCACGGAGTTTATTGAAAAGCTCCCAGAAAAATATGAGTATCCTTTAACGAGAGGAGCTACCAATTTATCAGGAGGGCAAAAGCAGCGCCTTTCAATCGCCCGTGCATTTGTTAGAAAGCCTGCTATATTGGTCATTGATGATGCAACTTCGGCGTTGGATGCTGTCTCAGAAGCGCAGGTACTAACACATTTAAAAGAAGAGTTTTCGGATGCGACCGTCATTATTATTGCATCTAAAATTTCGTCTCTTCTTCACGCTGATCATATTATCGTCATGGATGAAGGCAAAATTGCTGAACAAGGGACTCATGAAGAATTGCTTCGTCACCGCTCTCTTTATTACGACATTTATCTTGCACAAGGCGGAAAAGAGGTGTTGCCTAGTGAATAATCAAGGTAAAAATCAAATGAGCTCTATTCGCGGCCCTAGAGGAATGATGAAAGGTCCTGTAGTGAAGCCAAAGAATGCGAAAAAAACACTGCACAGAATCTGGTCATATATGGGGAAACGAAAGCCTCCGCTTGTAGCTGCGATAATCTTAGTTATTGTGACTTCCCTGCTTAATTTATTAGGCCCTTATTTAATTGGGGTTATTATTGATGAGCATATTATTCCCAAAGATATCGGCGGAACGATACGAATGTCACTCACTCTTGCAGGAATTTACATTACGACATCTTTGTTAACATGGCTGCAAACCTATTTAATGGTAAACGTTTCGTTTACGACCATTGGAATGCTCCGCCAAGATTTATTTGCAAAGCTTCAGACTCTCTCCCTTCGCTTTTTTGACAAACGAGCTCACGGAGAGTTAATGAGCCGGGTTACTAATGATATTGATAATCTAAACAACGCTCTGAGTCAAAGTGTCATTCAGGCTCTGTCCTCTATTTTGTCTTTAGTGGGCATTACCATTGCGATGTTCTCGCTCAACTGGATTCTTGCTATTATCACGCTGATTGTTATTCCATTGATGGTTATAATCGTTCGACAAATATTAAAACGAAGCAGTGAAAATTTTGTCAAACGCCAAAAAGACTTAGGTGAACTAAACGGCTTTGTAGAAGAAGCAATCTCTGGAGGAGAAGTTGTTACGCTTTTTAGTAAGGAAAAAGATTTTTTAACTGTTTTTAATGAACGAAATGAACAGCTGAGAAGTTCAGCAACAAAAGCAGAAACATTTTCAGGCTTTTTAGGTCCTGTCACAAACTTTATTAACAACTTAGGCTTAGCACTAGTAATTGGAGCAGGAGCATTTATGGCGGTTCAAGGTAGCGTTACAGTGGGGATGATCGCTTCGTTTGTTAACTACTCCCGTCAGTTCTCTCGCCCAATCAGTCAAATGGCAAACTTAGTAAACACCATTCTTTCGGCTATTGCCGGCGCAGAGCGCGTGTTTGCGATTATGGATGAGCAGCCAGACGTCACAAACAAACCAACCGCTCTTTCTGTTACAAAATTTGCAGGAGACGTTGCTTTTGAGAACGTATCATTTGGCTATACTGACGGAAAAATGATTTTAAAAAATGTTACACTTACAGCAAAAAAAGGTGAAATGGTTGCTTTGGTCGGTCCGACAGGTTCTGGTAAAACAACAATCATTAACTTACTCACACGATTTTATGACATCGCAAACGGAGACATTAAAATTGACGGCCTCTCCATCAGTGACTATAACATCCATGATTTACGAAACCGAATCGGCATTGTTCTTCAAGATACCTATTTATTTTCCGGTACGATTGCGGATAACATTCGATTTGGCAGGCTAGATGCCAGCGATGAAGAAGTTAAAAGCGCAGCAAAAATGGCAAATGCTCATTCTTTTATCAAGCACCTGCCGCAGCAATACGATACTGTGATTTCAGCCGGTGGAGGAAATTTAAGTGAAGGTCAAAAGCAGCTTTTATCGATTGCCCGGGCCATGCTCTCTGACTGTGATATTTTAATTTTAGACGAAGCTACTTCTAATATTGATACAAAAACAGAAATTGATATTCAAAAAGGAATGAGTAATCTATTAAAAGGAAAAACAAGCTTTGTGATTGCTCACCGCCTTAAAACAATTGAAAATGCAGATCAAATTCTTGTTTTAAAAGACGGACAAATTATTGAAGAAGGAAATCATCGCCAGCTGCTAGAGAAACAAGGTTTTTACCACAAGCTCTATACGCAGCAGTTTACGATTTAAAAGGCAAACACCTTCATGGTGTTTGCTTTTTTTGTTGTATTATTTATCTATCACGGCTACAATTTTCCCTTTTACCCGACGAGTCGCCAGTTCATCTAATGCTGCTGGCACTTCGTCTAGTGAAATGACTTTTTCCACGAGTGCATTTAGCTTATTTTCTTGTAAAAGCAAAAGCATTTTATTTCCCATTTCAGCAAGTTTTCGCTGTTCTTTTACGTTATTAGACTGATGTACACTTCCTAATGCAACTTGATGAAACGATAGTGGATGTGCAAACGAAATTGCATCGTTTACATTAGGCGGACCTGCGATGAATGCAATTTGACCGTTAAAAGCAAGAGCCTTCACCGACTCGTCTGCATTGGCACGTCCAACGGTATCCAAGACTAAATCTACACCGATTCCACCGGTAAGCTCCAACGTTTTTCTCACAAAGTCTTCTTTACGGTAGTCGATTACATAATCAGTACCTAAACTTTTTACAAACTCATGATTGGCAGAAGATGCGGTTGTGAGCACTGTAAGACCTGCATTTTTGGCAAGCTGAATGGCAAACCCGCCCACCCCTCCAGCACCTGCGTGAATTAAAATCGTTTGTCCTTTTGAAGCGTTCATTTTGTGAAACAATGCTTGATATGCCGTATACCCCGCACATGGAATAGCTGCAGCATCTTCAAATGAAACTCCTTGTGGAATAAGAGAAACTGTGTGAGCTGTTGTCACTCCGTATTGTGCAAATCCGCCTTTTTTTGATAAATCGCTATGATATACAACGCGGTCTCCAACTTTAACAGTTGTGACTTCTTCTCCCACTTCTTCGACAACGCCAGCTGAATCAAGTCCTAATACATGAGGATATGTCCAACTGGGATTACCGCCGTTTCCCGTTTTATAATCTACAGGGTTCAGGGCAGTAGCTTTAATTTTAACTAAAATTTCATCTTTAGCTGGATGCGGCATTTGGATATCTCCGACTTTCATCTCACTTACTTTCCCTTTGCCTTCTAGCAGTAAAGCTTTCATCAAGATCTCCCCTTTTACATTTCTTCCTTCAATTAAAAGTTCTTTTTCAGTATAATAAATACATGTTGTTTACAAAAGACGGCACTTTCATGTAACCAGGTACCTTCCCGGTAACCTAGGTCTATGGATATTAAATTATTATATCCATATTTCATATCTATTTATGAATGGAGGATTAACGGTGAAAGCACCCCACTATAATGTACCTGTTGAAGCAACGCTTGAGGTAATCGGCGGGAAATGGAAAGTTGTTATTTTATGCCTCTTAAAAGAAGGCGAAAAACGTTTTAGTGAACTTCAGCGAGCTATGCCTGCTATTACCAAAAAAATGCTGTCTCAACAGCTAAAAGAATTAGAAAAAGATGGTGTAGTTAATAGAAAAGTATACAATGAAGTTCCTCCTAAAGTAGAGTACTCACTCAGTGAAGAAGGCGAAACCTTACGAGAAATTTTAAATATGATGTGCGCATGGGGAGATAGAAGAATGGGAAACACGCCAAATTGCAGCTAAGTTCTCCTAGCAGCTCTGTTAAAACAACCGAATAGCTGCTGTGAGGAGCTATTCGGCTGTTTTATCTATTCTCCTACTCTTTCTTGCGAGTCGCCCGTGTGTAAGAACTTCTGACAACACTATAGAATTCTTTCGCATTTTCAGCTATGATGATGTCGAACGATGCAGCCAGAATTGTCGAAATAAAACTCAAGAATGATAGGTGATTCAATGATGCAACTAGGTTTAGATTTATCCCAAAAACAACTATTAAAATTGGCCATGACACCTGAATTACGTCAGTCTATCAACATTTTAAATTATTCTACGGCCGATTTAGTTCATTATCTTCATCAGCAAGTCAATGAAAATCCTGTAATTAAACTGTCTGCTGGCGACTCTCAGCAAAAAGATTCATTTTATACTCGAGAGCAGCGTTCATATTCAAAAGGTCATACCGATGACGAGTATAATCCGTTTAATTATATATCTGATCAAACTGTGACATTAGAGAGTCATTTATTAGAGCAGCTGTCTATGCTAAATCATTTACACTCACACCAAAAACACATCGTTCAATTTCTAATTGGAAACTTAAATAAAAACGGCTTTTTAGCAATTGAGCCAAAATTGGCAGCCGAACTGCTGAATGTTTCAATTAACGAAGTCAACGATATGATTCACGTTTTACAAAGCTTTGATCCAATTGGAGTGGGGGCTCAAAATTTTGTCGATTCCCTGCTTATTCAAATTAAGGCCAAAAGGTCAAAGCCTCCTCTTTTATACGACGTGGTAAAACATGATATTGAAGATATTGCTAACAAAAAATATCGGAACATTTCAAAAAAATACTCTATTTCGATGCGTGAAGTACAAGAAATTGTTGACTGCTTGCGGACATTAAATCCTCGTCCAGCAGGAGATTTCCACGTCCCGCTTACGAAGTACATCTCGCCTGATGTAACGGTACAGAAAGTTGACGGCCGCTATCATGTTATTCTTCATAGCGAGCTGCTTCCGCCCATCGAAATTAACAACACCTACCAAAAACTGGTTCATCGCTCTGCATGCGTAACAACCGATCGATACGTACAGGAAAAAATCCATGAAGCTACTTGGCTAATCAATAGTATTGAGCAGCGTAATGCGACGATTTACAACGTGTCCAAAGCCATTGTGGAACATCAGCAAGATTTTTTTGAAACGGGTATTTCGGGGCTAAAGCCGCTTACCTTAAAAGATATTGCTCAAAAAGTAGACTGTCACGAATCAACGGTAAGCCGTGCGACTAATGGAAAGTATATTCAAACGCCACGCGGGCTGTTTGAGTTAAAATACTTTTTCACCAATTCTTTAGAGCGAAATGATGGAGAACAAAGCAATTCTACTGCCTTTATAAAAGAAAAAATTAAAACATTAATTGCCGAAGAAAATAAATTAAAACCTCTTTCAGATCAAAAGCTCATGTCTCTTCTTTCCAGCGAAGGAATTCAAATTTCAAGAAGAACAGTCGCTAAATACCGTGAAGAAGCAGGAATTGAAAGTTCTTCTAAGCGGCGACGATTTTAATATTGCTTATTCTAAATTACAGCTTTATCACTACTAAAAAGAACCCGTTGATTTTACTCAACGGGTTCTTTTTATCGGTTTCCAATAAATAAAAGCCATATGATATTGATACGTATATTCATATGTGCCATTTATTTTCTTTACATGCTGTAAAATAATCTTCTCAGTTTCTAACTTGTCAACATCTTTAGAAAGCACCTTGGTCGAGTTCTTCTTGATGAGATCTTCGTACGTCTCATAAGTTACCGTTTTGGTTATAGGAACTAGCTTACAATCTGCATAAATGCCCAGTTCATATAAAATATTTAGTAAGTCAATATATTCCTTACGGCGCCATTTAATCTCGTAGCCAAGTTTTCTATGTAACTCTACGTAATGAGGCTTTTCTGGACCCGTTGACATTCCAATAACTGCCAAACGATTAGCCGAATCATTCATATTTAAGAGACCATCGACAATATTATGCATACGGTAAAAACAGTTTATTCCTACTACGGCATCATAGTTATCTGTTAGACGCTCATACTCCCATTTACCTTCTATGAAATTTAGATTAGAGCGGGCATTCGATTGCGTTTGTAAGTAGCGGATGATGCTTGGCGAACAATCCATACACGTAAGTTCTTTTACATAATCCGCTATAGCAAACGTATAATTTCCCCACCCAGGGCCAATTTCCACGACAGAGTCAGTTGGATTCAACAAAGCAAGAAGTTCTTGCTGAAGCTGTTTCACTACAGGATCGTTTTCTGAATCAAAAGACATTTTTTCTAGATACTGCTGCCAAAATTCATCTTCAGCTCGGTCATTTATCATCCGTTCTGATATTGAGCCGTCCCATTCCTTCAGGCCTTCCTGCCACTTTTTCACGCGATCACTTTCATATACCGAAAATTTTGTAAGCTGCATGCATTCACGTTCCCCTCTTTTATACGTAAACCTATACTATCATAAAGAAAAAGAGAGTTCCTTTTTAAACTGGAACTCTCTTTTTCTATTTAATTAAATTATGCTGCTGACTCTTCTTCTGTATAGTGCTGTTCTTTTCTTGTGCTGATATAAAACATTATCAATGAAAGAACAGTGAAGATCGCTGCAAAGATTCCAAGTATGCCGGCTTGATGCCATACATAGCCAAAATCATCACCAATTGAAATAATTTCACGGAAGCCGCGAATTGCATAAGTCATAGGCAAGTATGGATTGATTGCCTGGAAGAATTCCGGCACAAGTGCTTTAGGGAATGTACCTGCACTGCCGCCAATTTGAAGCAACAAAATAATAAACGCTAAATACTGTCCTACTTTTCCTAACGCTGTTGTTAAGAACAAAATCAGCGCAAAGAACGTTACACCTGTAATCATCGTAAAGATATAGAAGTGCCAAATGCTTGTTACGTTTAAATGTAAGCCCCATAAAAGAGCCGTAACGGCAATTGCTGCCTGTAATATACCTACGATCGTGATGACACTAAACTTACTCAAGAACCATGAAATACCTGAAGTTGGTCGAATAGACGGTTCTTTTAATGGATAAACAGATGAGAACATTAACGTTCCTGCAAACAAACCAATACATAAGATATATGGAGCCAATCCGACACCGTACTTATCTACATTGTTTTGTTTATCTGATTTTAAATCCGTTGGATTTGAAAACATGCTGTATGTTTTATCATCCGCTTTAACATCTTTTGCATCTTTTGCACCATCTGCTAAAGATGAATGAAGTTCGCTTGTTCCATCTGATAATTTAGATGAACCATCATATAATTTTGACGAACCATTCGTTAACTCTTTAGATCCATTTGCTAGTTTAGTTGCCCCGTTTTCGAGCTGCGTTAAACCATTTGCTAGCGCTGCGCTTCCTTGTTCAGACTTTTTAAGTCCATCCACCAGCTGCTGCTGACCGTCAGCAAGCTTTCCAGCTCCCGTATGAGCATTAGCAATACCGCTATTGAACTCTGCAAATTTGCTGTTGAACTGCTTTTCTCCGTCTGCTAGTTTAACAGCACCGTCGTATAATTGAGTTTGACCATTGTATAACTGAGTTTGGGCGTTGTATAACTGAGTTTGGCCATTGTACAGCTGACTTTGTCCGTCAGCAATTTTATTAATAGCGCTTTGAATATCTTCTCCGCCTTTAGACAGCTTTTGAAGCGCGGCTGATAACTCTTGCACTTTATCTACTTTTGCTTTTAACTGCTCTGCTTTTTGCTGCTGTTCATCCATAAACTGCTGAGACGTGAGTTTTTTAATTCCTGCAATCAGCGTTTGTTTTTGCTCGTCAGGAATGGACTCATTGCTGTTAATGCTGTCAATGAGAGCTTGCTGCTGCTTTTCAAACTCTGCTTTTTTTGAATCAACCTGCTGTTTAATCTGCGTAATTTCTTGTTCCGCTTGATTAATTTGCTGCGTAACGCTGCTCACTTCAGCGTCCACTTGATTTAAGCCGCTTGTAAACTGCGGTAATTTTCCTTGAAGTGTCTTTGTTCCTTCATTAAGTTGCTTTGTAGCATCTTGGAGTTTTTTAGTCCCACCTTGCAGTTTTTCTGTTCCATCTTGTAGTTTTCCTAATCCAGTGCTAAGCTTTCCTGCACCTGTTTCAAGTTCTTTAGAAGCCGCGTACAGTTGCCCGCTTCCATTCTCTAACTTCCCTAAACCGCTGTTTAAGCTGCCTAAGTTTTCATTAATTGTGTCCGCACCGTTTAGTAGCTTGGCCGTACCAGCATTTAAATCTGTTGCGCCTTTTCGTGCATCTGCTAATCCATTTGCCAATTTAGCTGTACCGTCTTCAAACGTAACCGTGCTGTCTGCTAGTTTCTTCATATTATCTTTTAACGTTTTCGAGCCATCTTCTAGCTCACCTGCACCGTCACTTGCTTTTTGAAGACCGTCGGCTACTTGCTTAAAGCTGTCAAATACCGTTTCAGCATACTGCTTTGTGACCGCTTCTTTAATTTGATCATTGATTTTAGCTACTGCGTTTGAGCTAATTTGAGCGCCTGAATAGTTCTTTCCCGCATTTGTATGATAGATAAATTTCATTTTTTTAGGATCTTTATCCATTAATGTTGTTGCATTTTTAGAGAAATTCTTTGGAATTTCTAAAACTAAATAGTAGTCCTCATTTTTTAAGCCTTCTAACGCTTTTTCTTTGTTGGTAAATTTCCAGTCAAATTTATCGTTTTTCTTTAAATCATCAACAAAATCACGACCGACATTCAATTTCTTTCCATCTAACGTAGCACCTTTATCTTCATTTACCACTGCAACTGGAATTTGATCTGTTTTTCCATATGGATCCCAGTAAGCAGATAAAAAGATGACATTATAAAGTAATGGAACAAATAACAATCCGCAAATCACAACAATAGTCATTGGTTTGGAAAAGATTTTTTTCCATTCTCCTTTAATCATATTCATGTTTTCTAGCCTCCAATAATCCTTACTTCCGCCTGACTGTTTGACCGAAAAACATTTTCGGTCATTAAGTTCTGATTAATGTTACCATATTCACAAGAATAAGGTCAATCGTTATTCTGTAATTAAAAGCTGATTTTAGCAGAAAGTTTAAAATCAGCTTTTTAAGACAACGTTCACACTAAATATCAGGCTTAAATCATGAGCTTCATTCGCATCGTTCTTAATAAATGCCCGTCAAATTCATCATCAAATTCATCCACAAGCTGGAAACCTTTTGATTGATAAAATGCACGGCCTATTCCGTTTTCCCTTTCTACGTTAATGTAAACGATTTTTAATTCCTTCGACCGCTTCATTCCTTTTTCTAACAATTGCGAACCGATTCCTTTCCCTTGATAAGCAGGAAGTATATAGATAGACCCTAGTTCTATTTCCCCTCTGTTTTGTAGTCGGAAAAAGTTAGCATATCCTACGATTTTCTCATCAATAGTTGCTACATAAATGAACGAATTGCGCAAGCGCCACAGCAGCCTTTCATTGGAGTATGCTTCTGAAAGAAACCGATTCTGAACGCTTCTAGGAATAATTCCTTCATATGTATCATACCAGCTCATCTTTGCGACGTATTGAACAGACGTAATATCTTCTTTTCTCATTTTGCGAATGATTACCTCCACTCACATCCCTCCTGACAATTTGCTGCTAAAATCGTACATAATTTCACCTAAAAAATATAGTTATAAATATATATTTTTAATTGTAACGCTCTAGAAGCATTGATTGATTTTAGAACCTTATGTATAATCGAGATAGATACAAATTGAAAATGATTATCATTAACAGGAGTGCTGAATGATGAATTTAACTACCGTGAGTATTGGCGACAAAGTAAAAGTTAAAAACATTGAATTTTTAGATAGATCATTAGAACGCCGCCTTCTTTCTTTTGGAGTAAAAAAGGGCTGCGAACTATGCATGAAACAAAAAACCATTTTAGGGGGACCTTGTATTATTGAATGCCAAGGTCAAATGATTAGCATCCGAAAACGAGATGCGGCTAAAATTGAGGTTGAGACAGCATGAGTACAATTGCACTTTTAGGAAATCCAAACACAGGAAAAACTTCTTTATTCAATATATTAACAGATTCCTATGAATACGTAGGAAACTGGAGCGGTGTAACGGTTGAAAAGAAAGTTGGGTCTATTAAAAAGCAAAACAGCCAGCTGGTTGATTTGCCGGGTGTGTATGACTTCACTCCTCTTTCTTCAGATGAAGCAGTGGTAACTAACTTTTTGTTAACCGGAGAATTTAACAGCATGCTGAATATCGTAGACGCTTCTCAGTTTGAAAGAAGCATGCATCTTACTATTCAAGCATTGGAATATGGAAAGCCATTAGTAATCGGCTTAAATATGATTGATGTAGCAGAAAAACGCGGATTGACTTTTAATTTGGAGAAACTTAGCAAATCATTACATATTCCGGTTTCTGCAATTATTGCCCGCAATGGAAAAGGAATTAATGAGCTTCTCTCCACTTTGAAGCAAGATTTAAAAGCCCCGTTATTTCAATTAAATTATGGGGAAACCGCTGAACAAGCAATTCATATGATTCAAACAAAGGCGGATGTCAGCAGATGGATTGCCATTCAATTCTTAGCTGAAAATAGCGTAATCGAATCAACATTAAAAGGAAAAACCAGTTACTCAGAGCTGCTTGAGCTTCGAAAAGCAGCTGCACAAAAATTAAACAAGCCGCTTAGCGAGCATTTCTTCGACGTGCGTACAGCATTTATTGAGCGCATTTCCAGCGAGTGTATCGTAAAGGGCAGCGAAACGCCTCTAACCTTCACAGATCGAATCGATCGAATTGTGACGCATAAGTGGCTCGGCCTCCCTATTTTTCTTGGCTTAATGTACTTGATTTTTAATATTACGTTTACTTGGATTGGCATTCCTCTTTCTGATAAACTGGACGGTTTTTTTGGCGGAACGCTTAGTAAAGGCGCTGATTCTCTTCTAAATGCAGCTGGTGCTGCTCCATTTATTCATGATTTAATTGTGGATGGCATCATCGCAGGCGTAGGCGGCGTATTAGTATTTGTACCACAAATTTTTGTTCTGTTCTTTTTCATTTCACTGCTTGAAGATTCAGGATACATGGCTCGAATTGCTGTAGTAATGGATCGTATCATGGAATTTTTCGGTTTGAACGGTAAAGCATTCATCCCGATGATTATTAGCTTTGGATGTAACGTACCGGGGATCATGGCCGCACGTACAATTGAACAGCGAAAAGAACGCCTTATGACCATTTTAGTAAATCCATTTATGAGCTGCTCAGCACGTCTTCCTGTATACGCTTTGTTTGTAGGTGCATTTTTTGTACAAAACGGAGCAGCTGTGGTGTTTTCTATGTACTTGCTTGGCATCATTTTAGCACTTGTTGTAACGAAAATTTTATCAGTAACGCTTCTTAAAGACGAACAATCAACTTTTATTGTTGAACTTCCTCCTTACCGCGTACCTCAAGCCAAAACTCTTTGGAGAAGCACGTGGGAAAAAGGCAGAAACTTTGTCCGAAAAGCAGGTACAGTTATTTTAGCTGGCTCTGTATTTATCTGGCTATCATCTTATGCTGGCCCTGGCGGTTTTGGAGTAGCTATGGAAAATAGCTTTATGGCTATTATTGGAGGCGCTATTGCTCCACTATTTATTCCATTAGGCTTTGCGACATGGCAGGCTGTAGCATCACTGATCACAGGCTTCCTAGCTAAAGAAGTAGTTGTTTCGACTATGAGCATCATTTATAAAGTACAGGAAGGACAGCTTGGAGACACAATGAAGACGTTCTTTACACCGCTAACAGCCTATACGTTTATGGTGTTTGTTCTTCTTTACGTTCCGTGTCTAGCAACCGTCGCTGTTATTCGACGAGAAACCGGCTCATTGAAATGGACGGCATTTGCTGTGGCCTATCCTTTAGTTGTCGCTTATCTCGTAGCTTTGCTTGTACACACGGTTGGAAAAATACTTGGGTTTTCTTAAAAGGAGTGACTAACATTGATTATTAATATTTTAATTGGGGTTTTAATATTTGGGTATGCCCTTTATCATATGACAAAATTCTTCCGCAAGAGCACTCAGGGAAAATGCGCAAGCTGCGGACAGCAATCTTCTTGCACGACGGATGATTGCGGTATTGATTGGGATAAAACAATTCAAGAAGCTCAAAATCAATCGTCTTAATACATTAAAAAAGCATCCTGATAGCGGGATGCTTTTTTAATGTTACGCAACTAGTTTTAAAATGAGATGAGAAAGAACTTCTTTTTCCTCTTCACTGCTGACTTTCCATAACTCATGAAGGACTTTTTCTTCTCGGTTTCGAGGTTCCTCATTTTTGGCTAAATAGCTAGCCACTTTTTTTGTAGCGGCCGTTAATTGTTCCTCATTTAACCCGAGCTTTTTACCGACATGGACTTTTTGACTTAAATAATCAGTAAACGTATCAAAGTTCTGCAAAATTGCTTCTTTTTTCTCCGTTCCTAAATTATCTGCCGTTTCTTCAATTTTATTCATGTCTTTTGTAGTTCCTTCATTCATTTGACTCACAGTTAACATCTCCTTTTTAGTGAATAGACTGGTATGTTCTTTCACGCTCAGCTTCTGGTTTTTCGTCTGGCGTCATCTTTTCCTTACTTATTTCAGAAGTTGCATCTTTCACTTTTTCACCAATTTGCTGTAAATCACTTTTAGCATCTTCTACCGTCGATTTTGCATCATGCGTAACGCTTTTCACATCTTCTGCTTGCTTAAAGAAATCTTCGTTTACACGCTCGTACAAATGTTTAGCGTCATTAATTGCGTCTTTTAGCAAATTTGATGCGTTTTTCATTTGCTGCACCATTTTTTCTTTTGTTTCTTGAGGGTTTTCTTTTACTTGATTAATCATATTTGCAGAAGAGTCCTTTAACGTAACGGCTCTTCTTTTAACAGACGAGCGAGTTTTATTATCAAGTAGTGTTATACACCCACCCACAACTGCTCCGACAACAACACCTTTTACCAGCTTGCTGCTGCAGCTTTTTCCCGTGCTAACAGCAGTAGGGCTATTAGCTGTCTGTGGATTGTTATTAATTCCTATATCGTTGTTAATGCCTGCGCTGTTGCTTACAGCAGGGTTTTGTAATTCAGATCGACTTCTTTCCATTTTTACTGCCTCCTTTAGCATTGTTATTGAGTGATTTCCCACTTTTTTTATATTTAAACAATTGAACACAAAAAACATGACTAAAGACCACCTTTTAGCTCGCACTAGTCAAGAATAACTATATAGTAAAAAAACTCCCCCTTTTGAATGGAAAAGCGCAAGCCGGATTTTTGTAAAAGGATTGTCAGCACCGGTATAATAAGAAGTACTTTAAAAGAAATCTTATACTATTGGTTATAGGGGTGAAGCAATTGAGCCAGCTTGATAAGGAATTTAACTGTGAGAAAGAATTAACACTTGCTATTATCGGCGGGAAATGGAAGATGCTGATACTATGGCATTTAGGACGTGAGGGAACTAAACGGTTTGGAGAACTAAAATCCCTTATTCCTGATATTACGCCGCGCATGCTGGTTAATCAGCTGCGGGAACTGGAAGAAGATCTGATTGTTAATCGTAAAGTTTATCCTGTCGTACCACCTAAAGTCGAATACTCACTTACGAAAGAAGGAGAAAGTTTAATGCCTATTTTGACAGCTATGTATGATTGGGGTAAAAATTACCGTGATACTGTGCTGATCAATCAAGAACAAAAGGCAGAAACGTTAATTAAATGATGGAAACTACTCCTTCTATTCCATAGTCTTTATTTTTTTATGCGGATGATATTACTCCATATCATCCGCATTTTTAATGAAAATTAAGCGGTTACAAGACTGATATGTCCATTAGTATACTTCTGTATACTATCATTCCCCACACTATTTGTGGGAAAAGTGCGTACTTTTAAGAACCTCAAACTGCGGGTACAATAACTACACCAGCTGCTTTTTATGTACAAAAGCACAAAAGGTATCTATAGATTTCTGTAAGGAGTGGAGTAGAATGGAATTACAATTAGCATTAGATCTTGTTAATATTTCTCAAGCAAAAGAGGTAGTAAAAGAAGTTGAAGAACATATTGATATCGTGGAAATCGGTACACCTGTTGTAATCAATGAAGGGCTTCGGGCCGTTAAAGAAATTAAAGAAGCATTTCCTAATTTAAAAGTATTAGCTGACCTAAAAATCATGGATGCAGCTGGTTATGAAGTACAGCAAGCTTCTCAAGCCGGAGCAGACATTATTACCATCTTAGGTGTGGCGGAAGATATGTCAATTAAAGGTGCAGTTGAAGAAGCAAAAAAACAAGGTAAAAAAATTCTAGTCGATATGATTGGGGTAAAAGATATTAAAGGACGCGCAAAAGAGCTAGACGAATTTGGTGTTGACTATATCTGTGTACACACAGGATACGACCTTCAAGCTGTTGGTCAAAACTCTTTTGAAGATTTAGTAACAATCAAAAGCGTTGTAAAAAATGCAAAAACTGCCGTTGCTGGCGGCATTAAATTAGAGTCTTTACCTGAAGTAGTAAAAGCACAGCCTGATCTTGTTATCGTTGGCGGAGGCATCACGAGCCATGACGACAAAAAATCAGTTGCTTCTCAAATGAAAGAGCTTATTACAAATTAAGGAGCTTTCTATGCAGACGAGCGAACATTTAAAAACGGTTATGAATGAGCTTTTACAAACAACAGCTCTAATCGCTGACGATGAAGCTGAACAGCTTGTAAATGGCATCATTTCATCTAAAAAAGTGTTTGTTACAGGAGCAGGCCGTTCAGGTCTTATGGGCAAGTCGTTTGCTATGCGTATGATGCATATGGGCATTGATGCTTATGTCATTGGAGAAACCGTGACTTCCACTTTCACGCAGGATGATTTATTAATCATCGGATCAGGTTCTGGCGAGACGAAGAGCTTGATTCCCATCGCTCAAAAAGCAAAAGAACTTGGAGGAAAAGTTGGAGTAGTCACGATTTCCCCCGATTCCACCCTTGGCAAGCTGGCTGACTTTATCGTGAAGCTGCCCGGTGCTCCGAAGGATCAAGAACAAAGCAGTTATCAAACTGTACAGCCTATGGCGTCACTGTTTGAACAAACGCTTCTTCTTTTTTACGATGCGCTGATTCTTCGCTTCATGGAGAAGAAAGAACTTGATACTCATACGATGTACGGAAAGCATGCAAATTTAGAATAAAAAAGAGGCTAAGAAAAGGTTTTTAGCTTAAGTGAAAAAACGAACCATTAATCAAAATGTTTGATTGGTGGTTCGTTTTTTTTTGTTATGTTGAATATAGTTTCATCTATTTCGTTTCTTCTAGCAGTTGATTGGAGGGCAAGGTGAAGACTCCTGCGGGAAAAGCGGAACAGATGAGACCCCACAGGAGCGCAAGCGACGAGGAGGCTCAGCGGCCGCCCGCGGAAAGCGAAGCCTTGCACGGAGATCAACTGCGGTGTAATAAGCGGTTCAGCTCATGTATCCCATTTGTTCGTCTTTAAGCTAAATTCATTTGATTATGTCTCAACCCTCTTCTTGTTTTGGAATTTTCTATATAACTAAATGTACTTTATCGTTAACTCTTTTTAAAAATCCTATTCGAATTTTGCTGCATCTCCATAAAACGGCTGTTCTGCAACTTTAATCGATTCTGTTGGGCATCCTTCGTACGCTTCCATCATCTCATCTTGCTGATCTTCAGGAACTTCCTTTGTTCCTTCGTTGTTATCTAACACGGCATAAGCAAGACCTTCTGAATCATAATCATAAAGATCTGGTGCGCTCCCTCCACATGCTCCGCAAGCAATACATGTTTCCTTATCTACCATCGTAAAAGCCATAAAAAAACCTCCTTTACCTTTTCACTTTCTCGTTCAGAAAGTTACGTTCAGTATAAGAAGGTTCTTTTAAATTTGTCTTAAATTATTTTACTTGGATTCTCCGATATTCTCAAACATTTCATCTACATTTGGCTTTTTCTTAATTAATCCTGACTCTTTTAACCAGTCCACATTTGACTGCCATGATTCTTTCGTTTGACTGCCAAATCCTTGTTCAGATTTCATTTTTGGAAGTAAGATATTCAAACTTTTTGTTTCCACATCTTTTTCAAGCGGGAAGTTTGATTTATCTTGATTATCTAACAAAATTTGAAGTGATTCCTTTGGATGCTTCTCTGTGTACTCATACCCTTTTGCCGCAGCACGCCAAAACGCTTTAATCGTATCAGAATCTTTTGCCCATGTTTGATCCCCTGTAACGGCCACCAGCTCGTAGTAAGATGGCACGCCGTAATCTGAAGGATCAATATCAACCGTTTTGTATCCTTTTTTATGAAGTAATGGTACTTCGTGGTTAATATACGCACCTATTACAGCATCTACTTTTTTGCTAATCAGCGATGAATTTAACTCAAACCCTACGTCTACTAGTTTTACTTTATTCGGATCTCCTCCATCGCTTTTTACCATTTTCTTTAGAACAGATTCACTTAATGGTGTTCCGCTGTAGCCTACTACTTTTCCTTCTAAATCTTTAGGACGCTTAATACCGCTATCTTTCAATGCCACAACTCGGTTTAGCGGAGATCTTACAATCGCCCCTACCGACTTTACCGGCACATCTTCATTTGCTCGTGCCATTGCTACATCAGGCTGATAGTAAAGGCCGAGCGTGACTTTCCCTGCAGCTGCTAAATTAAGCGAGTCTGTTGGATTAGCAGGAAACTGTACTTTTACATTCAGTCCTTCTTTTTTGAAATATCCTTTTTCTTGTGCAGCGTAAATGAAGCTGTGCACTGCATTTGGATACCAATCAAGCATAATTGTAACGTCTTTTAATTTTTTACTGTCTCCAGCTTTATTTTCCTTGTTCTGACCGCAAGCAGCTAGCATCAAAACAAGCAGCAGGCTTAAGCCAATTACAAACCATTTTTTCATTCTGTTTTCCTCCACTTTAATGAACGTTTTTCGAAACCTACTACAATAATAAAGAATAAAATACCAAGCGCGGATAAAATCACAATTGGTGCAAATACACCAGCTGCATCAAACTGTGTCATCATGCGACGGCTGAAATATCCTAATCCTGCTTGCGCACCTAACCATTCCCCAATGGCAGCACCTATTATACTAAAGGTAACCGCTACTTTGAGCCCTGAATAAAAATGAGGCAGTGCAGAAGGAATGTTCAACTTAAAGAAAATATCTTTTTTTGTTGCTCCCATCGTTAACATGAGTTCTTTTAACTCTTTGTTTGTGGAACGAAGCCCGTCAAATGTGCTAACGGTAATGGGAAAAAACGTAATTAATACGGTCACAATCACTTTGCTCCAAATGGAATAGCCAAACCACAGCACAAATACAGGAGCAATGGCGATGGTCGGAATCATTTGTGACGCAATAATAAGCGGATAAAAAGCACGCTCAATAAGCGGGCTCCAATTCATCCATACAGCGAGCAGAACCCCTAGCACAACGGATATTACCAGCCCAATTACGACAATAGATAGCGTAGCTGGTAAATGCTTAAACAATAAATCCATTCGCAGTTCCCAAAGCTTCGTTAAAATACCGCTGGGCGTTGGTAAAATAAACGGATAGTTTACAATGCGTGCTCCAATTTCCCAAGCAGCCAGCAAAATGACTACTAAAATCACTGAAGCCCCGTACTTTTTCATGTGTTCACCTTCGATCTTAGCTGTTCAATTAAATAATCTTTCACATCAAGCACTCGCTGTTGATTCAAATCTTTTTGCGTTCGAGGTCTGCTAAGCGGCACTTGAATCTCTTCAAGATGACTTACCGGCTTGTCTGAAAAGATAAAAATACGATCTGACAGAAAAAGTGCTTCGTTGACGTCATGAGTGATAAATAAGATGCTATGTTTACGCTTTTGCCATTGTTCAAGCAGCCATTCCTGCATCGACAAACGCGTAATGGCATCAAGTGCACTAAAAGGCTCATCTAAAAGCAGCACGTTAGAACCGCTTAATACCGTCCGAAGAAAAGAAACGCGCTGTTTCATCCCTCCCGATAAATCACTTGGAAAACGGTTTTCATACCCTTTTAGGCCAAACTCTTCAAGCAGCTGAGACACTTGCCTATGAGCACTTGCTTTGGGCACATTGTGAAGCTCAAGCGGCAGCGCTGCATTGTCTAGAATCGTGCGCCACGGAAGAAGTAAATCTTGCTGCGGCATGTAGCCTACTTTTCCTAGTCGCTTTTCATAAGACTGTCCGTTAATCACGATATCGCCTTCACTCTGCTGTTCAAGGCCTGTAATAAGGCGAAACAACGTACTTTTTCCAGATCCGCTCGCTCCAACGATACTGACAAACTCTCCATCTTTCACGTCTAAGTTTAATGATTTTAAAATCGCTTGATCGCCGTTTTTGTACGTAAAACTGACGTTTTGAAAAGATAACACAGACTTATTCATGAATTGGCCACATCGCTTCGTTATAAGCCATATCCCAAAACATATACTCAAAACGCGTCGTATTTAAGAAAATTTCTTCAAGCTTTTCTAATTCCGCTTCTGATTTGTCTTCAGTAAGTGAGTCGAATAAATTAATGCACCATGTCGCTAGTTCCCCAAATTCTTCTGAGCTGTACATTTCAATCCACTCTCGATAAAACTCATTTTCAGCACCAGGCTTTTCACTGAGCTCTTTTCCTATTTCCCAGTAGCTCCACATACAAGGCAAAAGAGCCGCCACTAATTCAGCTAATGTTCCGCTTTGACCAACGTGCAGCATATAGTGTGTGTATGCAAGCGTTGTAGGAGATGGCTGCGCTTTTTCTAATTCTTTTTCGCTGATTTGAAATTTCTTGGCATACTCACGGTGCAAACTCATTTCTTCATTTAACGTAGAATCTAAAAGCGCAGCAAATTTCCCCATCGTTTGAAGATCGGTAGCTTTCATGGCTCCAATTGCAAATAATTTGGCATAATCAATTAGGTAAAGGTAATCTTGAATCATGTAAAAGCGAAACTTCTCCTTTTCAAGCGTTCCGTCTCCCATTCCCTGTACGAAGGGATGATTATGATTTTGACGCCAAATAGGCTGCAGCTTTTCGTATAGTCGTTCACTAAATTTCATGATGATCACTCCTTATGCGTATGCAGCCACGTATAAATGAACTGCACCATCACTTTTGTATATTGAACAAGCTGATTAATATCTAATTGTTCGTTCACAGCATGTGCATTTGCTAAATTTCCCGGACCGTAAATAGCTGCTGGGATTCCAGCATCAGCTAGCCATCCCCCGTCTGTTACGCTAGTTGACACATCAATTGGAGGTCTTTTTTCCTCCATTTGTTCATGAGTATGTGCAAGCAGCTGTACTCCTGCATGATTTTCATCAATTTCTAATGACGGGAAGATCTCTCCTCTGTCTTCAATCATCGATGTGCCTCCCCATTCAAAGGTTGGCAGATTATCTTTTAACCATGGATCCGCTTTTGCAATAGCTATAATATATTCTTCCACTTCTTTTGATACTTGGTCGTACGACTCATTTGGATAATAGTGAACGGTGATCCACAGCCTGCATTCATCTGCAATAAAAGCAGCATGTCTTCCGCCTTCGATTACTGCTGGATTAATCGTATTTGTACCTGGCAAAAATCCTGGATAGCTCTTTGTAACAGCCCAGTGACGCTCCAATTCTTGCAGCCCTCCGATCACTTTTGCCATCTTTTCAATAGCGCTGGCGGCTAAGAGGCCTCCTCCAGCATGAATCATACTTCGGCGTGTACCGTCATGATAGGTTTTACTGCTTTTTATGGTAATCCATCCCGTGATCACTCCGCCTTGACCTTGAATATGTAAATCACTTGTATCCGCTACGAGCGCAAAATCAGCTGTATACCCTTTCTGACAGCATTGCAGCGTACCTGCCTCTCCTACTTCTTCTCCTACAACGGATTCAAAAATCAAGTCTCCCGGCAGCTCAATTCCTGCTTCTGTTAGAAGCTGAACGGCAAATAATGCTCCTGCCAAGCCGCCTTTCATATCAGCAACTCCGCGTCCGATGATTTTATTGTCTTTCACGACAGCTTCAAACGGATCTGTCTCCCATTTTTCATTTTCTTGTACCTCAGCTACATCCATATGCCCGTTAATAATTAGGCTTTGATAGTCAGCTGATTTTTTTCCTTTTAATGTGCCCACTACAATAGGATCGTTGGAATATAAGTCCCACATATCGATGGAAAAACCGCAGTTTTTAAGAAAATCCGCTACATACAGCTGCGCTTCATGAGAATTTCGTGCAGGAGGCGCTGGCGTTTTATATGAAACAAGCTTTTTTAATAACTGGATTAGCTCCCCTTTGCGCTCCTCTACCTGTTTGACAAGCAAATCAATTGTTTCTTCCATGTATGACACCTTCCTTTACGCATAAAAAAACACTTCTTTCGCAGGAAAGAAGTGTTTTTGTTTATATACAAAAAATTATTATAACGAGTTCGTAAGGAAATACCATACAAAACATCCATTACAATACCTCTTTCCTACGCTAGTATTACCTAGTTCAGGTTATAAGGGTTAAGACTTCTCGTCTCTCTCAGCTTAGAAAGCACCCCTAGTGGTGTTGTATCTCTATAAGATTATCTATTATTATATGTTTACCTGTAATAGTTTTATCATAGTAAAGCGTTTTATTCAATAGAAAGGTTCATGATTCAGCGATGGAAATAGTTTCCTTTTTAGTAAAATAAAGAGCACACACCTTTTTCAAGCAGTGTGTGCTCTTTATTTTACTAAACTTACTAGTTAGCTATCGGCTTCTTTAAAAATACACCGTTTTTCCATTTAGACAGTAATAAGCTCAAGTTTTTGTCCCGGTCTCACTAATGAAAGCAGCTCATGATCTTCCTCTATCACATACCCAATCACGTTAACATTAGCATTTGCAGGCAAATTGGTTTTAGCTATTTGAACCTCTCCTCTGTAACGTCCATAGCCATCATTGTCCATTGTAATTGCTCCGATTCTGCGTTCTACGGTATGAAATGGCGGCACTGGCTTTACAGATCGAGTATCAACCAAACGCAGAACGTCTCTTGATACATCCAGACGCACGCTGTACGTTCCCTGAATATGAGGGGAACGAATGCGTAGCGGAATAATGCGTTTTTCTTGATATTGAACTAAACGCTTTAATAAACTTGAAGCGGCGTATGGATCTCCAATATAAACCTCCGTTACTCCGCATCCGTATAAATCTACTGCAGAGGTAAAAGGACATTTATTACGGTCTTTTTCTCTAGTAGGAAGACCTTGATAAATAGGGCCTCTTTTTTCGCCTTCTCCCGGAATATAAGCGCAGACTGGAATACGAAGTTCATTAAATAAATCTGTCTGCTGTTGAAAAAACGCTTCTTCAAGTCCTGTTTCAGGTCGCGGATAAAAATTATGCCATGCAAGCAGCTGATGATGATGAAGGCCTGCAGATAACAGCACTTCTATTTCTTGTTTTAACAATGTACTGGCATTAACAGCAATATAAAATTCATTGGCAAGTGAAAGAGTTTCTTCTACACTGAAGCCATCGTCTAGTCTAATACCCGATACGCCAAGTGAAGATAGAGTCATAAAGCTTTTAATACCTAAATGAACCGGCGTATGCTTGGATACGTCTGCATACACGCTTATTCCACAATCTCTAGCCACATGAAGCAATTCTTTTGCCCGTTCAGCCAAATCTCCTTTTTCTTCTGGAATGTGAAGCGAAGTAAATGCGCGTGTGACGCCGCACTCGCTTGCTTTTATTAATCTTTTTTTGGCATCACTATCATTTAAATAAAACGAAATACCAATCATTCAAATTCCCTTGCCATTTCATCGTTAAATCCAAAGAAATAGGTACAAATAAAGCCTGCTGCGTAAGCAATAACTAATCCAAGTAAATAAAGAAGAATTTGATGCGCATGAACTAAAAACGTAAGCGGCAAACCTGATACTCCCACTGCTACAGTTGCAATATGGAAGTGCGCCTGAAACGCTCCGCCGATTCCAGCTCCAAGACAAGCGGTTAAGAATGGACGCCCTAAAGGAAGTGTGACTCCAAAAATAAGCGGCTCTCCGATTCCGAGCAGCCCTGAAGGAAGTGCACCTCCAATTGCTCGCTTTAAACGTTTTTTCTTTGTTTTGATATAAATAGCAAAAGCTGCACCGACCTGACCGGCTCCACCCATTGCTAGTATAGGAAGAAGCGGATCATCTCCAATTGAATTGATAAGCTCTAAATGAACAGGAGTAAGGCCTTGATGCAGTCCTGTAATGACGAGCGGCAAGAACGTTGCTCCTAAAACAAAGCCTGCTACAACTCCTCCAACCTCTAAAATTCCTAAAAGACCTTTTGTGATTCCATCGGAAATTAAGCCGCCGATTGGCATAAATACTACATACGTAATAATTCCTGTAATTAACACCGTAACGGTTGGTGTAATAATGATATCCAGTGACTGAGGGACAAATTTACGCACTCGTTTTTCCACTACGGCCATAAAGATTGCTGCAAGCAACACTCCTATTAAGCCACCCCGTCCCGGCAAAAGAGCTTCACCAAAAAGTTTAATATCAGCTACGGCAGGATTAATGACTAAAATGCCCGCTAAGCCTCCTAGAGCTGGCGAACCACCAAATTCTTTTGCAGCATTGATACCTACTAAAATACCAAGGTAAGCAAATAAGCCGCTTCCGATAACAGTTAAAAGAATAGCAATCTGTGAATCTGCCGGAAGCCACTTCGCTTGAACCGCTGCTTTTGTTACTCCGGTGATAAGTCCAGATGCTACGAGAGCAGGTATCAACGGAATAAAAATGCTTGCAATTCGGCGAAGCAAGAGCTTAAACGGAGTTGCATTTTTTTCTTTTAGCTCTGATTTCCGCTGTGCTGCACGATTTTCTAAGTTAATACCGCCGGATTCATCAATTAACTTTCCAAACTCCTCTGTTACTTTATTCACTTTGCCCGGACCAATAATGATTTGCAGCGTTTCTTCTTCCACTAATCCGAGCACGCCTTCCAGTTTTCGTATATCTGCCTTTTTCACAATTGAATCATCTTTTATAGTCACACGCAGCCGCGTCATACAATGCGTATACGCTTCAATATTGGATGCTCCCCCAAGCATCTCCAAAACAGCCTTTGCTAATTGATGATTATCTAAAGACATGTTAATCCCCCTTTGTATTTTCCTCTTAGATGGATACGCCACTGAGGAAACAGACCACAAAATCCCCTTTGTAATCGCTTTCTTTTTTTATTTCTTATCTTTCAAAAACTGAATGGCATCTTTTGTTTTGTCAATATACTCAATCGCCTGGTCATACTGCTGCGCTGCAATACTTAAAAATAACACATCAATCACGTAAAGCTGGGCTAAACGAGACGATGTAGCTGCGCTTCGAAACGGCGCTTCATGAGAATAAGACGTATACAAACAAATATCAGCTAAAGACGAAACGGTGGACTGTCCGTACTTGGTTAAGCTAATCGTCTTTACTCCGCGATTTTTAGCTAAAGATAAGACGTTGCTTACTTCAGGAGTCTCTCCTGAAAAAGAAATACCCACGACTACATCGTCTTTACTTGCATTTGCGATGAGTGTAGCTGCTAAATGGCTATCTGCAAAAGCCGTAGCATTTTTATTAATTCGAAGAAATTTTTGCTGAGCATCTATCGCAATAATATGTGAAGCACCAATTCCAAAAAAATGAATGTTTTTTGCTTCAATCAGCGCGAAAACAGCCCGCTCTACTTCTTTATAATTCACAAGCTCGGCCGTATCACTTAGACTTTGAATGCTGTTGCTTGCCGTTTTTTTGACAATAGATTGAATCGTTTCATTTGTTTCAATATCCCGGTATCCTTGTTCTGTATCTCTAGCTAAATCACCGGCTACTCTTACTTTTAATTCTTGAAAGCCGCTAACCCCGATAGATTTGCACAAACGAATAACGGCAGCACTGCTCGCATTCGCTAGTCTACCTAATTCCCCAGCCGTACTGTTTACCACAGTATGCGGATTGTTTAAAATATATTCAGCAATTTTCCGCTCCGAATCAGGAAGCTTAGCCACCGTGTTTTTTATCATTGTTAATCCACCTGTTGACATCGTTTTTCTCCTTTATACATAATGGTCAATCGCTTTTCTCACATAACCGTCCGCATCATTCAGTAATATCTTCGCGGTGTCATAATTTTCATTTGTTTTGATCATCACCACTGCTGTTTTCACCTCATTATTTGCTTCTTCAAGTGTTCGACTTGCTTGTTCATAGGAAACACCTGTAATTTTACAAATAATACCTATCGCTCGTTCCTTAAGCTTTTCATTACTTACATGAACATCTATCATTAAATTTTCATATGCTTTTCCTACTTTAATCATGGCCGCGGTAGAAATCATATTGAGAATCATTTTATGAGCGCTTGCTGCTTTTAACCTTGTGGAACCTGTCAGCACTTCTGGACCTACTACTACCTCGATGCTATGATCTGCTGCTTTTCCAATAAGAGAATTACCATTGCAAGACAGCGCCACCGTTTTAGCTTTTACAGATTTTGCATATTTCAATGCACCAATCACATAAGGCGTACGTCCGCTTGCAGCAATTCCAATGACTGTGTCTCGTTCATTTAAATGTATTTTTTGTAAATCTGCTGCTCCCAATTCTTCTTTATCTTCTGCACCTTCAACTGCTTTCACAAATGCTTTTTCTCCTCCAGCCATTAGTCCCTGTACCTGATTGGGATTGGTACTGAAAGTAGGCGGGCATTCAACAGCATCCAATACTCCCAGCCGTCCGCTTGTTCCTGCTCCGACATAAATAAGCCGCCCTTCCTTTTGAAACGATTCGCTTACAAACTCAACTGCTACCTCTACGTCTGGAAGTACTTCTTGCACAGCCAGCGCCACTTTTTGATCTTCTGTATTCATTATGTTTAAAATTTCTTTTGTACTAGCTGTATCTATCTTCATGGTCTGCTCGTTTTGGGACTCTGTTGTTAATAACGTAAGCTGTTCATTCATCTTTTCGGCTCCTTTTTCACCATGTAGTGAAGTTATGGTTATTATAATTCGTTTAAAATATAATTTCAATAATTTATTTTATTTTTTAAAATTATATTTTAAAACAACATAAAAAA
>NZ_JYOO01000039.1 GCF_000956595.1 Priestia aryabhattai B8W22
AAAGTGAAAGCGTTTTTTAAGCTTCCTTTTCTAATGCGTTCAGCGTAAGTGAATATTCTAATCCTTTTCCTTTTTGCACAACGTGCTGCACTTTGCCCATGTTGCACGCTTCTTGCGCACTAACGGTCATGCCATTTGTTAACTTGAGCTGCACAGGTTCTTCCGCAATTCGTACGTCGCATGCTAAAGCTAACTCATACCCTCCGCCAAACGTAAAGTTTGTAAGAAGCGCAATTGTTTGTTTGGAGCTGCATGAAATACGCTGAAAAATCGCTCGAGCTGCTACAGCATGAATAGGCTGATAAAGCCTTCCTGTTTCTTCACGCAGGAAAGAGGTTGTTCTATGATCTCCGTTCATTTTGTAGTACTCTCCCATAAATACAATAGATCCAACCGACGAATCGTGCTGCAGCTCATTCATCGTTTCCTGAAGCTCATACATAACTTCACTGTTCAAACGATTGAGCATCGACTGATTCATTCGTACAACCGCCACATGATTTCTTTTTTCTACTTTGATAAATCTTTTCATCGTTCCTCCGCCCTTTCCCCTGTTGTTCTTTATAAATAAAGCGCTTTCAAAAAAATCGCTTTTTAATAGAAAAGTTATTTTCATAGTTTCATCATACAACAAACTCATAATTATTTCCATTACTTTTTTAATTTTCCGTCAATAATTCCATGAATCATTTCCATGTTTTTATCAAATAAGACGTGCTATAGTATAAACAGCACAAATGCAGCTGAACTCACTGATAAAAGGAGTAATCACTATGAAATACGACTTAACAAAATGGGAGCCTCACGGCTATTCTTGCCCTGTGGAAGCAGCCGTTGATGTAGTCGGAGGCAAATGGAAAAGCGTCATTTTGTATCAATTATCGAAGGAACGCCGGCGCTTTAATGAGCTGCGCAGACTCATTCCCGGCGTGACGCAGCGAATGCTCACGCTGCAGCTTCGCGAACTCGAGCGCGACGGAATCATCCACCGCGAAGTCTATAAACAAGTTCCGCCTAAAGTAGAATATTATTTAACACCTTTTGGAGAAACGCTCATCCCTATTATCGAGCTGATGTTTAAATGGGGATATGATCATACGGATAAAATTGCTGAAGCGAGAATTCAAGCAGAAAAAGAGTAAAAAGCACGCAAAGCGTGCTTTTTTTTATACATGTTTACGAATTAATAATTCTTTTAACCCGTACACAAATGTGCTTTCAATCGGCTTCAACTCAAATGCTGGGCTCCAGTCCATCTGCGGATAGCGGTCAATCAGCTCAGCCAGCATAATTTTTGCTTCTATTCGAGCAAGCGGTGCTCCTAAGCAAAAATGAATGCCTCTTCCAAATGCCATGTGCACATTTGGCTTTCGATCGATTTTAAATACATCCGGGTCTTCAAAGTACTGAGCGTCTCGATGCGCAGAGCCCATCCATGGAACGACGTGTTCGCCTGCTTTTAGTTTCTGACCGGCAAGAGTCACATCTTCTTTTACGATTCGGTGAAGAGCCTGAACGGGTGAACGATAGCGAAGAACTTCTTCAATCGCAGAAGGCAAAAGCTCTTTCTCTCGTTTGAGCCGTTCAAACGAAGCTTTATCTTCCATTAAACAATAAATTGTATTTGAGATTAAATTCGTGGTTGTTTCGTTTCCTGCAATCAGCAGCAAAATGGAAAAACCGACGATTTCTTCATCCGTTAGCTGCTTCCCTTCTTCTTTTGCCTGAAGAAGTACGGAAATAATATCATCTCCTGGCTGCGTGCGTTTTTCTGCAATGATTCGATAAAAGTAAGTTTCTAACTCATCGTTTGCTTTCATTTTCTCTTGCTGCAGTTTTTCGAGCGTTTCACGTTCATTATTCGATGGACCCGCTACGATAATATCCGACCAATCTTTAAACTGGCGCTGATCTTCGATCGGCACACCTAAAATATCGGCAATTACCATAACCGGAAGCGGATAGGACAGATGCTCGACTATATCAATATCTTCAAGATGCTCCACTTCTTGTAATAATTCAGCGGTAATACGCGCAATTTTAGGCTCCCATGCTTTCATTGCTTTAGGCGTAAAAGCTTTATTAACAAGCGCTCTCATTTCAGCATGCTTAGGCGGATCAATATTAATTAGGCTCGTTCCTAGAGCAGTTTGCCTTTGGTTTTGTGGAGGTCTTCGATCAGAAGAAAAAATATTCTTTTGTTCCAGCACTTCTTTGACCCCGTCATAGTGAAAAACATCCCATACCTGCCTTTCTTCATCCCATTGCACAGGCGCGCTGTTTCTCATCTCTTCATACCATGAAAAAGGATTAAAGCGCTCTTCTTTTGTTTGAATCGTATTCACTTGACGGACAATTCCGTTTTCTCTTTCGGTTTTCATGTTAAAACCTCCCCGTATCGTTCAAATAGAATGACTGTGTAGTCATCTATGACCAAATAGTACCATATATACGAATTTCCTTAAAAATGATAGCTGTATATTTTAGTAAAAATGAATCGATAGAAGGATATTTTTTACAGAAAAGGGTAGGCGCATAGCGCCTACCTTTTTAAGAATAATGTTCTTCTTGTTTTTGTAATCGGTTGTCTAACGCGTACGCGCCGCTTCCCGCTAGAATCATATGAAGCGAAACGACAAAAAGGGCAACCTCAAGCTCATAGCCGCCTGTAAAACCAGCACCGTTTTTCGCTGTAAAAATAGCGCCAATCATCACAATCGCAAACAGAACACCGATTAAACGCGTTTGAAATCCAAGAATCATAGCGGCTCCCCCTACGAATTCAATAACCGCAACCGCATAAGCGAAAAATGCAGGAATGCCCATGCTGTGGAAAAAACCGACCGTATTATCAATACCGCTTTGGAATTTGCCAAGTCCATGAATAAAAAACGTTAGCCCTAACATAAGACGAAGTAAAAACGTTCCAAGCTGATAGCTTTTCATTTCTTTTCCTCCTTTTTTACTTTTGTCTGCACATGTAACAATTTTAGTTACAACTGTGAACAAATTCAAGGGGTTAGAACAGAAAAACAAGATATCAGCAAATTTCTTTATCTCATTTTAAACGTTTCTTTTGGAAGTAAGACAATACTCCCTGCTCAGTCACGCTGAAGATAAGAGAGAAAAGCAAAAATATGATCGTGAATAATGAGTTCTGCTGTAGGAGAATGGCTCTTCAATGGCAGGTGCTCAGAATATCGAAACCGGTTGAATTTATTTACATCAACATGGTGAACAGCCTGCACATGAAAATCTTCCATTATCGCTTTTACTTGAGCAAAAGGCGGCATCACAAGAGATTCGGTTCCAATTTTTTGCAGGCACTCTCTGCTTATGGCATGAGGAACAGCTGTCATCGAGCTCATTAATAAATCCTTTCTTCCTACCGTCTCATTTAACACGTACTTCCACCCCTGCACAACATGCGTGAGCTTGGCTTCATCTTCACATACGTTTAAAGCTACATCAATACCGCTCGCTACTGCTGAGACAAACGGATACAACTCTTGAGCTGAAAGAACAAAATCCCCGTCTATAAAGAGAAGAATATCTCCCGTTGCTGCAAGGGCTCCTGCAGCTCTTCCGCAATCATGTCCTAACCGCTCATCGTAGACGAGGGTTTTGGCACCCTGTTCTTTGGCATATGCCTCCGACTGATCAGTAGAACCGTTAATGACGACAATGATTTCTAATGGCTCAAGTTTTCTTGCTTCTGCAATCACTTGTTTGATTGTTCGTTCTTCGTTGCAAACCGGAACAATAACAGACAGCTGTTTGCCTCCATAAAAAGAAGATAATTTCCCCCAGCCGTGCTCAACAACTGGAAGGGGCTGTGCGAGCATATCCACTCGCCTTTTATGATTTGACGCAAGTGTATAGTATGTTTGAAGAAGCTGCTGATAGGATTGAATTCGCTCTTTGCTGCGCAGCGGGCGATCAAACGGGCGAAAGCTTCCTTTCCCCTCTGTTTCAATCGACATAGACATACTTACGCGGTACTGTGTTAAAAACGTCACAAATAAAGAAAGAGGAGACAGCTCCCAGTAGTTCTTCAAAACGCTTAACAGCACCCCGTAAGGCGCTTTTAAATAAGCATTGGCATGATGAGACTTCCCAATCGCATGATGTAAAACCGCACTCCACGTCAGCTCGCTGCGGTTGCAAGCATTCATTTTCGTTTTTCCCCACTTGTTTAGCACAACTTCGCTATGTCTAAATAACAGCGGCTGCACAAAACGTTCAAGCTCGGAAGCAGACAGAATAATATCTCCGTCTACAAATAAGACAGCATCTCCTTTAGCAGCTTTTGCCCCTTCCATTCTGGCTTCATGTGGAGAAAGACGTTTTCCCATTACTTTTACCGTACATCCCTCTTCTTTCGCTATTTTCACTGAAGCATCGGTACAACCATTTGCGACCACAATAATCTCAAGCACATTCACTTTTTTAATTTGTTTAAGCACGTTTTTTAGCGTTTCTTCTTCATTGTAAACGGGCAGAACGACAGAAAGAGTTTTCATTGATATCCCCCCTAAAAAAAGAACCACTGAACAATTCAGCGGCTTCATTCATTTAAAATACCTCTTGTATCCACAACTTTTTTTGCGTATTTTACAATCGACCAATCGATTTGACTGTGATCGGTTAACACAAGTACAACATCGTTTTTTTCAACTTCTTCTTTTGTCAGCGGGACAGAGAAATACATTTGCTTATTTAATATAGCGGAGTCAATGTAAGGGTCATGATACGTCAGCTCATATCCTTTTGCTAAAAGACCTTCACATACCGTCAGCGCCGGCGATTCACGCATATCATTTACGTCTTTTTTATACGCCATGCCTACAACAAACACGCGTTTCTCATTTGCTGCGAGCTGCTTTTCAACACGTCTAATTACTTTATTTGGCATTTCTTCATTAATATGATGAGCCGCTTCAATAAGTTCGCTCGTTAATCCATTTTGCTTTAGTTTCCATAAAAAATAAAGCGGATCAACGGGTATGCAGTGTCCTCCAATTCCGGGACCTGGATAATACGGTGTGAACCCAAAAGGCTTAGTAGATGCAGCCTGTAAGACCTCATGAAAATCTATGCCTAATTCCTCGCACAGTTCATTTGTTTCATTCACCAACGAAATATTGACAAGGCGCTGAATGTTTTCAAACAGCTTGCACATTTCCGCTACTTTTGGAGAAGAAACAGGTACGACCTGCTGAAAAATATTTTCATAAAACGTCTGCACGTGATGAAGGCAGTCTTTACTGTAGCCGCTAATCACTTTTGGAATATACTCAATGTCGTACGACTTGTTTGCTGGATCGACTCGCTCTGGAGAATAAGCTAAATAAAAATCAACTCCTGCTTGCAAATCAGACTCCTTTAAAATAGGTAAGACGACTTCTTCAAGCGTGCCTGGATAGGTAGAGCTTTCATAAATAACGGTTTGTCCTTTTACCATATGTTGTTTCAAAAACGTAGATGCGCTAATAACGGGTCCTAAGTCTGGATTATGTTTCTCTGTAATAGGAGTTGGCACGGTCACCACTACATAATCACATGCTTGAAATGCGGAAATACCTTTTTTCAATTCATATGCTTGAAAGTTTTTCTGGCTTTGAATCACATCATTACGTACATCTTGAATATAGCTTTTCCCTTGTTTTAGCGCTTCAATTTTCCGGACGTCAATATCAAGTCCAATCACGGTATAGTTTTTCTTAGCAAACAAAAGAGCAAGCGGCAGTCCCACATACCCTAGACCAATAACGGCAACTTTTTTATTCATTCTTCAACACCTCAAACAAAAGATCATGTCTTCGTATGTCCGGAAGAAATTCGCCTCTTTCGCTAGTTTGGCTAATATAGTACGCCATGGCCTCTACATAATCTCCTAGAATTCGCTGAGTTGATGCTGCTAGACCTTTGACTTTCATATGCTCTTTTCGAATTCGGTTCGTTCGCGCCACATCTACAAAATGAACGGGCTGAACCGTAAAGCCGTACATGATACTTTTCAATTGAAATAAAGGGGGAATAATAAGAGAATCATAGCCCACTTTCTCCATTACATCTCGTTTAATTGCATGCGGAATAGCCGTCGTTGTATTAATCGTTAGATCAGGACGTTTGCAAACAAGATTAAGAAAATATTTCGCCGCACTTACCGAGTGAATAGGATGCACTTCGTCAAGCAGACACTCTAAATTATTAAGCGCTACATCAATCCCTTGGTCAGCAGCTTCTAAATACGGACGTAAATTCCCCGCAGAAATAACAATGTCTCCATCTATGAACAAGCAAACTTCACCGCTGCTGTACATTGCACCAATTGCTCGAGGTACATTGTGTCCGAGCCGCTGCTTGTAATGAAGAACAGTAGCTCCGGCTTCAATCGCTCGCTTAACCGTTACTTCATCGGCTCCGTTGGCAACCACGATGATCTCTTCCACTCCGGCTTTTTTTACTTCTTTAATAACGTTTGCAATCGTTTCTTTTTCTTCACCTACTGGAATAACAGCACTGTACTTAACGCCTGCTTTCCGCTTTACACTTGGTGTATAAGCGGAAACAACTTCTCGATTTCGATCGCCATCTGTTAGTCCGCCTCTTATGCCTTTTTCTTCGATAAGATGAGCTAACGCTTGAATGTGATCTCCAATAATATAATTAGTAGAAATAGGAAAAGGTGAATTGGTAGGAATTGTTTTGTGGGTGGTTCTAATCTTATTTGTATAAATAACGTCTGAAGAACACGGTGCAACGATTGACATTCCTTTTAAAAGAGCAATCGTTTGAGCGAGCGCGGGATGAGCTAAGTTCTCATATCCAATTTCAGCAGCCGATGTTTTTTTAATGGCATGAGGAATAGCTGTTAAGGCTTGAACGGATAAACCTTCACGCTGCAAGCACAAGTTCAACATGTATTTTGCAACAGAAACAGGATGAGGACGCACCTTTCGTTTCATAATCCATGTAAGATTATTTAAAGCGATATCATGACCGGTTTCTATAGCTTGAGTATATTTCATCAGTTCCTCGTGAGGAACCGCAATATCTCCGTCCAAAAAAAGCAAAATATCTCCTTTTGCTTTTTTAGCCCCAATGGCTCTTCCGATATTAATGCCAAGAGCTTCCTCATAATAAACGACGCGGCAGCCTGCATCCTCGGCTATTGCCTTCGTTGCATCACTAGATCCATTTACTACAACAATAATTTCAAACGGCTTTATTTTTTGGGCTTCGTTAAGCACAGGTAATAATGAATCTTCTTCGTTACAGGCTGGAATAATCACTGATACTTTCAATCTACTCAACTCCGCTAAAAATTCGAACATACGTGATGGCTACTAGTGGGATGGTTACGTCCGTGGGCTCACCATATGAGCTTGATGTACGTACAACAGCCGCTGCGTCCGTAACAGCAAGCAGTGTTCCATTAATAACGTCGATAGCTGTGATAATTTGCACAAATGAGCCAACATTTTCTCGTAATGTATCTTGAAACATACTTTTCTCTCCTTTCGTTTAAGCGCTTTGAATAGTAACAATGCTTGTAAATGGAAGTAACACCGTTGATGTTGGAGACTCTACTAATTCTAAATAATCATCCCCTACAAATGTCACAACACCTTCTAGTGGACCAGCCGTTGTTTCAATCACAACTTCTTTCCCAATATACTGCTTGGCAATTTCTTTAAAAGGTGATTCTTGAGATTCTTTAATAATACTTATTACGTATTCTTTAAACGTGTCAGAATAAACGACTTCTTCTACTGCTTTTTTTGTGTTTTCCTGAATAAATTCAGCAAATCGATTTGAAAACAACAGGTGTTTTATCTTTTCTATATAGCGACGGTAACAACAAAAAAACATAAAGTTTGTTCCTCCTTTTTATACTGTTATCCCTTCAAATTACCTACAACAATTGACGCAACCTAAGAGATTACTTTATCAATATATACAAGCTCTGTCGTAAAGGTGACAGAATTTTTGTCTTATCTTCATACAAATATGCACATAACTAGCCCATTTTTCATAGAATTATTCTTTGTTATCTAGTCCTGCTGAAACGAAAACAAAAAAAAGACAAAGCCTTTTAGCTTTGCCTTGTTTATTTATTAAATTATGAGTCAGTTGGCTGCAATACGCTTTGCTCCTATATAGCGCTCTTTCCAATAGCTTGAATTTTTATCGCTGATTGTAACGCCTTTAGAAGACGATGCGTTAATAAACTTTCCGTCTCCAAGATAAATGCCTGCATGAGAAGGACCTTCTTTGTACGTTTCAAAGAAAACAAGATCTCCTACCTGCGGTTCACTTACATTTTCACCTGCTTTATAGATATCTTCAATCGTTCTTGGAATATCAACGCCTACGCTTTCTTTATATACGTACTGAAGATATCCACTGCAGTCAAATCCCGAAGGTGTGGTGCCGCCCCATTTGTACGGCGTACCCATTAAGGATTTTGCTTTGCTGATTACTTTATCCGTATTCACTTCTGATTCGCCTTCTACAACGCCGCCTTTACCTAATGCATTGTATGTATTCTCTCCAACAACTCCATCTGCTTCTAGGTTATGTTTCTCTTGAAAAGCCATAACCGCTTTTTTTGTTTCATAATTAAAATAACGCGATACTTCGCCTTTTAAAAATCCTTTATCTTTTAAAACCGTTTTAACTTGTTCAACATCCTCATTTGTCATCCCTTGTTTTAAAACCGTGTCGCCAAACGCAGCATGTCCCATTGCCGGACTTGCAAATAAAGCTCCTCCTACAAGAAGCGCCGATAGCATTTTTTTCATTTCGTTTCCTCCCCGAATCATGTTTTAAGCACCGTACAACCATACCATCTGCGGATAACAATTCAATTAATAGAAGATAACAATTTGATAACAATCTTCTTAAACAGCCTCAACTCTTGGATGTAAAACGCCGAAATATAAGAAGAAGAGAAACACAACTATTCTAGCAAATAAAGGTGATAAACATGAATTGGTTTAAACGAAACAACGTACCCGCCGAAGCCGCGACTGTCGAATCCATCACTGTAAAGCTTCATGTATCGAACCCGGTGATAAAAAAGCAGATTAACATGATTTCTTTAACAGCAGAGGACCTCGAACGGATTGCCAGATTTCAAGTACACGCGCTGAACGCCATCGAAGAAATCGTGAATGATTTTTACAAAGCTATTGGCGAACAGGCTCATTTGGTTGCGATTATCGAAAAGCACAGCAGTGTCCACGCATTAAAACAAACGTTAAAACAGCACATCTTAGAAATGTTTGATGGACAAATAGACGACGCTTTTGTGGTAAAACGTCAAAAAATCTCCAAGATGCACGTTAAAATTGGACTTGAGCCAAACTGGTATTTGTGCGCATTTCAAAATTTATTTACGTCGCTTCTTTCAGTATGTGAACGTACGATGGAATCGAAAGAAGATTGTCTTGCTTTTATTGCAAGTATGACAAAGCTTATTAGTCTAGAACAGCAAATTGTGTTAAAAGCCTATGAGCTTGAATATGACGAACAGCGCGCTGGACTTCAGACTCAAAAAGAGCAAATTCAGCTAGAAATCTCTCGTACATCATCTATCCTTTCTTCGTTATCTGAAGAAACGAAGAAATTTATGAATCAAATGCACAATCAGTCTTCTGACGTCGTTTCTTATGCAAACAAAAGCTCCCAATTGGCAGAAGTCATTGAAAAAGAATCCGTTACGAGTCAAGCAAAATTAAAAGAGGAACAAAACATGCTTGGAAGCATACAAAAAATACGTCGCTCATTCAAAACAAAATGAAAACGCTCGAACATACATCACAGCAAATTCATCAAATCGTTTCGATTGTTACTTCTATTGCGGAGCAAACGAATTTATTAGCATTAAACGCTTCGATTGAGTCTGCTCGAGCAGGCGAGCATGGAAAAGGATTTGCAGTGGTGGCACAGGAAGTACGAAAACTTGCAGAAGAAACGAAGAAATCTATTTCTAATATTTCTACTTTTATCGGAGACATTCAAAAACAAATCGAAAGCGTCTCGGCGTTAGGCGGAGAAGTCGCTACATTAACAAAAGATACGGCTGACAATATGAACAATATTACTTCTTTTTTCACGAATGTCCTTAGCATAACAACCGAGAACAAACAGCAAACCGTTCTAACAAAAAAAGAGCTTGATAAAATCGCTGACGTAATGAAGCAGCTATCTCTGCGGATTGAGAAGATGGCACATTCCTCAGAAGAACTTGAACGGTTAACTGAAAAAAGTTGATATGCAAAAAAGCCTTCTCAGCTTGCACAAGAAGGCTTTTTTATTTTTTCAAGCTAGCGGGCTCTTGAGAAGAACGTTCGATAAACTGGACAAAATCCTCTCCGTATATGCTTCGAATCAGAGCCGTCAGCTCTACAAAGTCAGGCAGCTCTCCGTAAACATCTCGCAGCGGCATCGCTCCTTGAAACAAAGGATTTTCAAGAGGGTTATAATCCTCGATCGTTTTTAAAAACATCTTTTTTCCTTCTTCTGTGAGCTGTACGTATGTATTCCGCTTATCTTTCTCATTTTTAGAAAGGGTAAGATAGCCCCGCAGGTGCAATTTTTTTGCAAAGTTAAAAGCTGTGGATAAATGCATAACGCCTAGCTTTGAAATGTCGGTCATTGAAGCAATTTCCAGCTGATAAGCAATCCCCAAAATGTGATGCTCATTAATGCTCAGATCGTACGGCTTAACCCACTGTTCCCAATCCTTTTCAGTAGACTTCCAAAGAGCTTTGCTTACTTGCATCACAAGCTGATTAAACAGCATGGCATCTTTAATCGTATCTTGATTTAACGTGCGTTTCACCTCTTCACTTCCTCTCTAGAAATGCAACCGTTCACATCATTTTTCCCTAAGACTTTATAAATAAAAAGAATGAAAATATATACAGAATATTATACATGATTGCTTATATATTTCAACTTATTTTGCATAAAAATAAATTTAAACGTTTCTTTATGTAAAAAAACAGGCGTGAACGCTGAACGTTCACGCCTGTTTTTTAATGAATATACCGTTTACCAACTAGAAGGTTTGAAATAACGCCCGTCGGAATTTCAAACTCAATGTTTCCCATATATCCTGGAGCGACTTTGTATTTATCAAATACAATTCTAAGCTTGTGATCTTTTGTAATGTAGAAGCTTTGATTTTCAGGAATCTCTTTAAAAGGATCCATATCTTCTTCAGTCAGCCAGTAGATTTTGCCTTCTTCATGCTTCATGTGATCTTTCATTTGCTGTTTAATATTTTCACTAATGACCTTTATATAGCGTTTATCTTTGAACAAACTTGGAAGCGTAACGAGCACTTCGTGTTTTTTATCAATCGTGTCGTACTGATTGACGCTCGACGTTGAAGCTCTCGATTCTTCCACATATCGATGAACCACAAGCAAATCATCGGTATCCGTCATAATACTATAGCCGCTGCTGACAGCCACGTTTCCTTTCTCTCCTTTTTCTAATGTTTTCATCTCTTTTTTAAACTGTTCATACAGCTTCTCATTTTCTTTTATATACTTTTCATTCAAGCTTGTTTGAAGACTTTTGTTTTCCAAGCCTGAAATTGATGGTGTTTTCACGTCAATACGAGAATGCTTTTCTTCTTGCTTTAGTTCATCAAATGTGATCACTTCTACTACTTTTCCAAGTACAGGGATTTTCGCCATTGCATTTGCCGCATCTGGACTTGCATTCACCGTTGTGATAAAAATCATCGCTGCTGCCGCAATCGCGCTCGGCCAAATGTAGAATTTCTTTTTACGAGGGTGTGAAGAAAGTGCCTTTGCAACAACATCATCTAATTCGTCTGGAATAGGAATGTCATGATACTGCTTCTTTAACTTTTCTATTTTTTCATTCATTGTTCTAAGTCCTCCGTCATCGTAATCCGCAACAGGTTCAACGCTCTGTAGAGTCTTGTCTTTACCGTATTTACATTTTCCTCAATAATTTCCGCAATTTCGTCCATTTTTAAATCTTCGAAAAACCGCAGAATAATAATGGTCTTATATTTAACCGGCAGCTGATCCATTGCTTGTTTTAAATCGATATCTTCATACTGATCTTCACGTCCGCTGCTCAGATACTCAAGCGCTTCATCGTTCACAAGCGTTAAACGTTTATGCTTACGCAGGAAATCGATTGCTGTTCGTACAACAATTTTATAAAGCCAGCTTTTAATCGATTGAATATCCTTGATACTGTCCATTGAAATGAGTGCTTTTTTAATCGATTCTTGCACTATATCAAGCGCATCTTCTTGATTTTTCACGTAGCTAAAAGCAAGCCGGTAAAAATCCGCTTTATGCTCGGTTATGCACGCTACGAGCATCTGATGTGCATCATGTTTTTTCATTGTCTTTCATACCCCTTCTATTTTTTCTTGCTGAAGTACATCTATAAGGTAGACGGAATGAGTAGAAAAATAGTTTGGTTTTTTTCAAAAAAGTAAAACTAAATGATGGTCTCATGCGTCTATTAGGTAGATATATACAAAAAGGGGAATATTACTACATGAAAACCATGGGCTACAAACGTATTTTGACAATGCTTGGATGCTGTATTTTGTTTCTTGGTACAGCAGGGTATATCGTCAAAGCAAACAGTACAGAGAAAAAAACGGCAAGTATTCAAACAGATCAAACCTATCCAAACGTTGAAATTCAAACGCTAGTTAAGGACCTTACCGACGGAGGCTATGCCATTAGTTACCCTTCCTTTGGTAAAAAAGAAATCGATCAATCCATTCACGCTTACGTAACAGATCAAGTGGCACACTATGAAAAAAAGCTGAAGAAGCAGTCAAAAAAGAAAAAATCTGAATTAACGATTACATATAAAATCGTCCATTACAGCAAGCAAACGCTAAGCGTTGTCTTTGATGAATATGAATCTGTAAATGGAGAGAAAGGAACGTCTTCTCTCAAAACTTTTACATTTGACCTGCCTGCTCAAAAACAAATAACGTTAAAGAATTTATTTAACGAGGATGCAAACTATTTAGATCGCCTTTCGGCTATTTCATATGCTGAATTAAAAAAACAAATGAAAAAAGCTGATTTTGACCCGGACCTTCAAAAAGGAACTCAGGCAGCTGATCAAAATTTCAGTCAGTTTGCGCTGCTTGAAAACAGTATTGTGATTTATTTCAAGCCTTATCAGCTAGGTGCTGAACAAACGAAAACGAAAACAATCGCGATCCAAAAAGATTTATTTAAAGACATGCTGAGCGATGCTTACAAAGACGAAGCAGCAAATAAAAATAAAGTCAAAGAAACGCCTCCAAAACATATCGTTAACGAACTGCCCCAGCAAGGAGCGCCTATCGATCCAACTAAAAAAGTCGTTGCGATGACCTTTGATGATGGACCTAGCCCTTCATCTACAAATGTGATTTTAGATGGATTAAAAGAAGTGAACGGGCACGCTACCTTTTTTGTGTTAGGAAGCCGCGTTCAATATTACCCTGAAACAATCGAACGTATGGTGAAAGAAGGCAACGAAGTCGGAAATCACTCTTGGGATCACCCTCAGCTCACTCGTTTAAACGAAGTGCAGGTCAAACACCAAATAGGAGATACTCAAGCGCTCATTAAACAAGTCAGCGGATATGAACCACTGCATCTACGCCCTCCCTATGGAGCTGTGAGCGCAAATGTAAGACGTTATATCGGAAATATTGGCGTGACTCTATGGGATATCGATCCTGAAGATTGGAAATATAGAAACGTTCCTCACTCCGTTCAAGCAGTCATGAGTCAAGTCAGAGACGGGAAAGTTATTTTAATGCATGATATTTATCAAACAAGTGCCGAAGCAGCCGTTGAAATTATGAAGAAGCTTCATACACAAGGATATCAGCTTGTTACGATTTCAGAGCTAGAACAAGTAAAAAAAGAGCGGGAACAGCTGCACTTGCATTAGAGAATCGCAGACGAATTCGCTGCAGCCATTATGATGGTTGCAGCGCTTTTGTTTTTTAGCTTTTTCCAAATAAATGCTTTGTATGCAATTTTTAATAGAGCAATCCAAGCGTAAGACCAAAAAAATAACAAAAACTATCGGTAGAATGTTTTTAAGAAAAAAATAAAAACGGAGAGTGAGACATATGAAAATCGTTTGGATATCAGCTTTGCTGTTAGGATGCTTAATGGGATTTTCTATCGGTGTGGATATGATGCAAGGATTTAGTTTTTCCATGGCCTTGCAAAATCCCTACAGTCCGTTTCGTGTTATAGAGTTTGCTGAACTATTTGTCCTTTTTTTCCTTTTGTTCTGTTTTGCAGTTGAAGTATTTTACCGCTCATTTAAAGTAAAAAAAGCAAAACAGCAACAAAAATAAAACTCCGTAAAAAACACATATTTCTCCTTTTTACCACCTATTCTCCTTTCCATTTAAATGTTATAATTTTCATAATTGGAGAAACTTTTACACGCCTTTCTCCATGGAAAGCTGTACGCTTAAACTACAAAATAAATATTAACTTTGAACTAAAAGGTGAAGAAATGATGAAAAAAAAATTAGCCGTTATTAGTACAGCTTGCTTACTTATTCTTGCAAGTGACCCCGTCTCTTCTTATGCTACTCCTGATTCCTCTTCGGACGTTTTGGATCAGCCAACAAGCGTTACAAATGAAGATGTAAAAGCTATTTTTGACTCTCTCTATCAAGAAGGCTATTCGCTCGGAGAAGAAGATGGATACGCAGAGAAAAAATTCGAGCAGTTTGATCAAACAACAGGACTGGACAAATCTTCTGAAGAATTCACATGGTTTATGATGGGGTATACGGTAGGATATAAAAAAGGACAGCAGCAAAAAGAGGAAGAACTCAAGACTGAACAAGAAAATGAAATGGCTGCCGGCGAAGAGGAAGGCTATCAGCAAGGCATCCTTGATTACAAACATGCTACGATTCAATCAGAAATCGACCCTTTCCCTTCTAAGTCATCCGACTGGAATAAAGGGTATGTTCAAGGCTACAAAAAAGCTATTTCTTTAATGGATCTATCTGTTAAAGCAAAAAAAGAAGGCTATGACCAAGGTCTTGAAAATGACTCAATGAGCGTTCCCAGCATGTATGATGATGAGGATGTCACACGTCAGGCTTTTACAGAAGGCTTTGAAACCGCTCAAGCCGAAGTACTGAATCAGCAAAAAAAGCAGTTTGAAAAGCAGGGCTACGTACAAGGCTATCACGACCTTTCATTAGAAGTACCTGCAGAAGCAGAGGGCGAATTGCAAACAGCCTTTGAACAAGGATACGAAAAAGGACAGAAACAAAAACAAAAAGACGTAAAAGCAGACGGATACGACTCAGCTTTCACTTATCAGACCTATAGAGCGCCTAAAAGTCTTCAAGACAAGCCTGAACTAGTAAAATGGTACAAAGCAGGTTTTTATTCGAATAAAGATGTGAAATCTTTACAGCAAAAAGCTTATAAAGACGGCTGGAAACTAGGAAAAGAAATGAGCGTTCCAAAAAAATACAAGCAAAATAAAGCTGCGGTGGCGATGTACAAGAAATATTTTGAACAAGGCCAAAAAAAGCAGGATAAAACAGTGAGTCATATCCTGCTCGGCAGCGGTATTGTTCTTACACTGGTTGCCCTTATCATGCTATGGAGACTTCGCCTCCGTAAAAATGAAGAGACAACACTAGATAGCTAAAGACGAGTACATAAAAAAACCCGGAAAATTACGATTTTCCGGGTTTTTTTGTTAAATAATCATTCGTTTATTTTCCGCAAGCTGAACTTCTTGCTCCTGTTTTGACTGATTTTGTTTTCGAATTTTCAAATAATAATAAACATAGCAGCCTATAAAGAAGATACCTCCGCAGTATAACGCCATTCGCTGCTCGGGATCAAACGCAAGACTGATCATAACGATACAGTTCGTAATAAGCGCTACGATAGGAAGAACCGGATAAAGGGGTGTTCTAAATTTTAGATCTTCTACTTTTCCACCTTTAGCCACGTAAGCACGACGGAACGCAAGCAGTGAAGCTGTAATCGCAATCCAGCCAATTTGAGCGCCAAGTCCAGCGAGTGAAATCAGCCATACGAAAACGGTTTTAGCTGCCACTACGCTTGAAAGCAGCGAAAAACATGAAATCACAAGCGTAATTAATAGTGCATTAAACGGAACCCCTCTTTTGTTGACTTTTCCAAGCGCAGGACTTGCCATTCCTTCTCTTGAAAGAGAATAAAGCATACGTGTAGCCGCGTAAAATCCAGAGTTTGCGACTGAAAGAAGAGCTGTTAAAATGATAAAGTTCATAATATCCGCCGCATAAGGTACACCTACACTGTCTAACACAACAACAAACGGGCTTTCTACGACGCCTGCTTTTTCACGAGGAATCATGCTTGCTAGGACAAACACGGATAAGACGAAAAAGAAAAGCGTACGCCAAACCGTTTGCTTGATCGCTTTTGGAATTGTTTTTTCCGGATTTTCACTTTCTCCTGCCGCAATTCCAATCAATTCTGTTCCTTGAAACGAAAAGTTCACCGTAATCATCGTAATCAGCAAAGCCGTTACGCCATTTGGAAACAGCCCTTCGGCAAAGAAGTTTGATAAAAGCGGTGCTTCCTGTCCGCTTTTCATATCAATGAGTCCAAACATTGCCGCTCCGCCTACAACAATAAACATAATGATGGCGAAAATTTTAACGCTTGAAAACCAAAATTCTGTTTCACCAAATGCTTTAGCTGAAAGTGCATTTAATGAAAAAATTAACGCTCCAAAAATGGCGCACCATAACCAAACGGGCGAGTCTGGGAACCATCTTTGCATTAATTGTCCGGCAGCTAAAAACTCAAGTGCAACCGTTACTGCCCATCCTAGCCAGTACAGCCATCCAATCGCAAAACCAGTTGCAGGGCCTATAAATTTCGTGGAGTACGTTTGAAACGATCCTGCAACTGGCATAGCAACGGATAATTCTCCAAGACACAGCATCGTTAGATACATAATGATCCCTCCTACTAAGTAGGAAATCATTGCTCCCATCGGACCTGCTTCATTGATGGTATAACCTGACCCAAGGAAAAAACCGGTACCAATACATCCCCCTAGTGATATCATAAAAAGATGCCTTGTTTTCATCGTTCTTTTTAATTCTCCTGGCTGCCCCTGTGGAATATTCATCCCATTTCCTCCCTTTGCTGCATAAAAATGAAATCGCTTTCATTTTTTTAGGTTTATTTTGTTTTTATATCCGCTTATTAAGTAGCTCTTCATGACTGAAGTCGATTGATGCCGGATGATTTTCAAATGGCGCCAGCCCCGTAGCGAGGATGGCAGCCGCTTAGTCCTGCATGACCGTTTCTTGGATCATAACAGATTTTCTCCATACAATACCTATAAGTAGCTTTTTCCTATAAAAGCTTATCGCCAAACAATGAACTCATTAACGCAACCGCTACTTCTGCAGTTTTGTTATGCTGATCTAAAATGGGGTTCACTTCTACAAATTCAGCGGATGTGACCATGTCTGCTTCCGCTAACATTTCCATTGCTAAATGACTTTCTCGGTAGCTGATGCCGCCTTTTACAGGTGTACCTACGCCTGGTGCATCATCTGGATCTAAGCCGTCTAAGTCTAGCGACAGGTGCACGCCGTCTGTACCGCTTAAATAATCAATCGTTTCTTTCATCACTTGCGTCATACCTAAACGATCAATTTCATGCATGGTATACACTTTAATTCCTTTTTCTTTAATTAACTCTTTTTCACCATCATCCAACGAGCGAGCACCGATAATAACTAGATTTTCAGGTTTAATTTTTGGCGTATATCCTCCAATATTTAAAAGCACAGGATGTCCAATACCCAGGCTCACCGCTAGCGGCATGCCGTGAATGTTGCCTGATGGAGAGGTTTCAGCGGTGTTTAAATCGCCATGAGCATCATACCAAATAACGCCTAAATTTTCTGAACCTTTCGCGACTCCTGCAAGCGTTCCAATCGCAATGCTGTGGTCTCCGCCTAATATTAATGGAAAGCGGTCTTGCTTCTTCACTTCTTCAACTCTTGCAGCAAGCTGTTCATTGCCACTCGCTACGGCCGCTAAGTTTTTTAGATTCGTATTTTTATCCACGTCTGCCCGTTCTTTAATCTCTACTTTAATATCGCCTTCATCGTGTACGGTATAGCCAAGAGCTTCTAAGCGTGTATTCATGCCCGCATAGCGGATTGCGCTCGGCCCCATATCTACGCCCCTTCTTGTTTGCCCGTAATCCATTGGTACACCGATAATTGAAATTTCTTTTTTCATTTTCTATACCTCCGTTGCATTTTATTCTGTGTGAAGTAAACATAGGCGTTTATTTAACTATGTATTTTTTTCATTGATACAGCCCCTCATCTATTTCTTATGCAAAAATGATGCCAACTTTGTTTGTAGCATTCTATCAGTCTTTTTATCACGGGTTTTCTTATATATGCCAAAAAAACTGTCGATTTCTACAACTTTTTGGCAAACCATGCAAACTTTTTTGTCATTTGGCTTAAAATCGCCAATTTTATTTGCTTTCATAAAAAAAGAGTGAGACATAACAAAATTCATTCAACAGCTAGAAGCCGCTGCATCGACGAAAACTATAGTCACCATAGCAATAAAAAAATCCGAACGAGTAGGATTCCTCGTTCGGATTTTTATTCAACTAAACTACTTTTATCCCAGCGCCTTTTTTAATTTGTAATAATGTCTCCATCTTCATCATCGCCGCTATCATCTTCACCAGGATCTTTTTCTAATGAGACTACTTTCTTTTCTTCATCCCATTTCACTTTGTAGCCAAGTGATTTGGCTACTTTGATAACCGATAAATAGGAGTGGTGATTTGGCTTATACAGCTTTAAATCACTCGAATCAATGACGCCTAAGCCTAACAGCAGGCGATCCGATTGAACGTAAGGCTTTCCATCAATCAGCTTCACTTGCTTATCAGTAAATGGATAAACGGCACGGTTGACTTCAACCGTAAACTCTCCTTTTTTCTCTTCTTTAATTGGTTTTGGCTGTTTGGATACATATTTAATTGCGTCTACTCCTAATACCGTGCCTTGGCGCGTATTATCAGCGCCTCCGTACATTTTCCCCGTTTCATAGTCATAGATAACCGCTTGAACGTTTCCAATATGCTCAGGCTTTTCTTCAAACGCATGTCCTTTAGCCATCATTTCAAGAATTGTATCTTGGCTAAAACCAGGCTCCCATCTTACGGTTGGATAGCCGCCTGAATAAATACGAGGTGTTAAAATCGCTTTTTGAATCGGCATCTTATGGTCAATAACATTCATAATCGTTTCTGCTACAGACGCAATAATGGTTGGGCCTCCCGGTGAGCCAATTGCCATGAACGGCTTTCCGTCTTTTAACAGCATCGTTGGAGACATGCTGCTTCGAGGACGTTTTTTAGGCTCAACCTGGTTCACGCCTCCCGGAGTGGCATCAAAATCCGTCATTTCATTGTTGAGCATAAATCCGTAGTCAGGAACCATAATTCCTGAACCAAAAACTTGTTCAATGGTAGTCGTGTAAGAAACCATATTTCCCCATTTGTCTACAACAGAGAAATGAGTCGTTTGGCCGATTGGATTTTCTTCCTTTACTGTTGCTTTATTTGGATTTTCTTTTCCTTCATATTTCCAAGGGTCTCCTTCTTTGACATTAGGCGTTGCTTTGTTTGGATTAATTAATTTACGACGTTCTTTAATATAATCTTCATCTAACAGTCCTTTTTTCGGCACTTCGTAAAAGTCTTCATCTGCCATATACGCCGCGCGGTCCGCGAAAGCTAAGTGCATCGCTTCCGTTAAATGCTGCAAATACTGAGGCGTATTGGAACCCATTTTTTCTACATCATAACCTTCCATTAGCTTTAAAATCTGCTGCACGGTTAATCCGCCGGAGCTAGGAGGAGCCGCACTAACTACATCGTAGCCTCGGTAAGTTGTTTTGACCGGCTCGCGTTCTTTTACAACATAATTTTTTAAATCATCCATGGTCATGCTTCCATCGCGTTTTTGAACTTCTTTAACAAGCGCTTTTCCAATTTCTCCTTTATAAAGAGCGTCTGATCCTTCTTTTTGAATAAGCTTTAATGTTTTAGCAAGATCCGGCTGAACAAGCTTATCTCCTTCTTTTAACGGCTTGCCATTCGGCACGAATACATTACCGGCCGTTTGGTATCTTTCAAGCTTGTCCGCATTTTCATCAATGTACTGAGCCATCGACCAATTTACTTTGATTCCTTGTTCTGCTTGAGTAATAGCTGGTTTAATAACATCTGATAAGTCCATTGTTCCATAATCTTTAAGGGCTGTTTCTACTCCTTTTAGCGTACCAGGAACTCCAACTGCTTTTCCTGTTATGTGACGCTTACTGAAAGGGATGACTTTTCCTTTTGAATCTAAAAACAGCTTAGGCGTGACATCAGCTGGTGCCATTTCACGGCTGTCTAACATCGTAATTTTATCTTTCTTTTTTTCATAAATCATCATAAAGCCGCCGCCGCCTATACCTGACATCATCGGTTCCACAACGTTTAGAGATAATTGAATGGCAGCTGCCGCATCTACAGCGTTTCCGCCTTCAGCTAAAACTTTCCTCCCCGCTTCAGCAGCCAGCGGGTGAGATGCCGCTACAATTCCTTGTGTAGCACCCCGTTTCATTGAATGGTCGACACCCGGAACTTCAGCAGCAGCTGGTGTGACAACTAAACATAGACTAAATAACGCAATAGCCAACATCTTCATAACCTTCATCTGGGTCTCCTCCTTCAAATACATTATTTCACATCGCCTGAGACGATGGATTCCCCAAAGAATAAATTGGTTTATTATGATATTTTTTACATATGTGTATAAATAAAAAGCAAAGTAAATCATACCTTTGCTTTTTTAGTTAATCGCATGTTTAACTTTTCTCTCTATTCATTTACAATTATCTATATTTTCTAACAATTTATCCATAGGCTGATAGTTTCTTACTATTTTTGGAATTATGTAGACTGAACGCTCTAATAATGTAGAAAATCTAGCAGTTAAGAAGTCGTTGGACTTACATGCACTTCTTAAAATTTCTATAAATATTCTTATTGTTATATAAAAAGCAATTCTTTATGAAAATCAGCATATGTTTTCTGAAAACCAAAAATAAAACAGGACTTTTGATTCACCGTCCTGTTTGCAGCATGTTTTCGACTTTTTTAATATCCGCGTGAGTAGGATTGATTTTCTGGGCATAAGCGATTTGTTCTTTCGCTTTTTCCATTTCTTTTAATTGAATATAGGTTTTGGCGAGTTCGAGCGGCAGCATAACCCCTTCAAAACCAAGATCTTTTGCCCGCTGCAAGTAAAACAGCGATTTTTCGTAATTACCTCCAAACATAAGCGGAGTTTCCCGGTATTTTATTCCTCGAACGAAGTGCGCCAAGCTTGAAGATGGATTTAATGTTAATGCCTGATGAAGAGCTCTGTCCATTTCTAAGTTCAATACCATTTTTTCAAAAATAATGGATTCTTCGATTTGCTTTGCTAAACAAACCGCTAAGTAACAGTACAAATCAGACGCTTGAGGTTTTTTCTTCATTTCTTGTTGAATTTCGCGTTTGATCTCTTTCCACTTTCCCTCTTCTAGCTGATTCATGACGTATTGTGCATGTATTCCCACCTGTTTGTCCTCCTTTTCCTCTTTATCATAAAGGATTTCTGCGCAAATGAAAAAAGTAAGTGTTCTTCATTCTTCACAAAAAACGTTACCCTTAAAAAATAGGCAAATTTCTCAATCACTTAACCCAATTAGTACATAGGATATAGAGACTTTTATTAAAGGAGGTTACACATATGGGCGCAAAAGGCGGTTTTGGTTTTTCATTTATCGTTGTTTTATTTATTCTATTAGTAATCGTAGGGTGTTCTTGCTACTACTAATTTCTAGAGAGGATGAACATCATTCGTCCTCTCCTATTTCAAAAAAAACCATGCTTTCGCATGGCTACATACCGATTAGATGAATGAGTAGAGGAACTCATTGTTCGGCAATATTGAAGAAATTTTTGGTTTTTACTTCCGCCTAGTATGCCCTTTTTGACGGGGGCTATGCGCAAATAAAGTTAACGTTTAAAAGCGAAAGCAAGACGCACCTACAATAACAAGTAAAACAAATAACACAACGATTAACGCAAAATTTTGTTTTCCCACGTACCATCCCTCACTTCCTGTTATCTACTTTTAGTGTATGCAACAGCTTGGCAAAATGTTTAGGACAGGGGTGCGGATTTTTTCAACGTGAAAAATCTTCAAAATTCCCCAAAAAAGTGAATCATATTTTTGATTCTTTCGTTATATATAGTAAGAGATTTTTTTACTATAAAAAAGGGGGACCTTTAATGCGCCGACATTCCAAATTGCCCATTGTTCTTGTCTTTGCCTTCTTTTTATTCATCGCAACTGTTTTGTGCGTAACCTCTTATATGTCTTGAACGTATAAATAATATAAAAAAATCGCCTCATCGAAGGCGATTTTTCTATCCTAGCATTATATCTTCGTTTGGATAACGAACGGCTTCACGCTTTTGCTTAGATAATGAAAACGCAAGCGTTAATGGACCCACTTTTCCTAAAAACATGATAAAGATAATAATCACGCGTCCAAAGTACGAAAGTTCAGGAGTCGCTCCCATCGATAAACCTACTGTTCCAAACGCAGAAACAACTTCAAACATAATTTTTACAAACGGCAGGTTTTCCGAAATATTCAACAGGAAGATGGCTCCAAACACAAATATAATTGAAATCATCGTAATGGCTAGGGCCTTAAACACATGAAGAGGAAGAAGACGTCTCTTTAGCAGCACAATATCTTCCCTGCTTCGTAAAAATGCCCATACAGAAAAGACAATCACCACAAACGTCGTGAGTTTGATACCGCCTCCTGTTGACGCACTTCCTGCACCAATGAACATTAACAAAACCATTAAAAAGACCGTTGCGTCATGCAGGTGAGCTAAATCAATCGTATTAAAGCCAGCGGTTCTTGTTGTTACCGCTTGAAAATAAGAAGCCCATACTTTGTCTCCTAATGATAAATTTCCGAGCGTATGCGAATTGCCGTACTCTAAGAAAAAATAAAAAGCATGGCAATCACGTTAATGGCGAACGTGCTGATAATCATAATTTTTGAATGCAGCGTTAGTTTTTTATACGATTTTTTCACCCACATATCAGCAAGGACGGTAAAGCCTAACCCACCAATAATGAACAAAAAAGAAATCGTTATGTTAATAATAGGATCTCCTACATACTGAACTAAGTTATCAGACAGTAGTCCAAACCCTGCGTTATTAAAAGCCGAAATCGAATGAAACAAGCTAAAGAACAGCCCCTTAGACCATCCGAATTCCGGAACCCAGCGTATCGCTAAAAAAATAAGTGCAGCAAACTCAATTAAAAATGAAAAGATGAATAACCTTTTAACTAGCAGCACAACTCCACCGACGCTCGTCTGATTTAATGCCTGCTGAACGAGCATACGCTCTTTAAATCCAATTTTTTTACCTAGCATCATAAAAATCAGCACGGCAAATGACATAATGCCAAGACCGCCTATTTGAATTAACAGCATAATAATCGTTTGACCGATGACGGTAAAACGCGTGCCTGTATCTACGACGGCTAAACCGGTTACTGTCATAGCGGAAGTAGACGTAAAAAGGGCGTCTACCCACCGAATTGGCTCGGTGGTAGAAAAAGGCATCATCAATAGAAGAGCACCGATAATAATTCCTCCGCCAAAAATGGAGACAAGCAGCTGCGGAGGAGTGAGTTTAATGATTTGTTTTTTCATAAGTTAAACTCCTTCTTCTTCAAAACGGTTCAAATCGCGATTATGTCCGATGACAATAAGCATATCTCCTTGTTCAATTATTTCATGCGCGGTAGGCGAAATCACCATTTCCCCGTCTTTTCGCTGAAAGCCGATAATATTGCAGCCGTACTTGGCACGGATATTTAAATCAAACAGCGTTTTATTATGAAGTTTCTTAGAGGCGACAATTTCGACAATACTATAATCCTTTGACAGTTCAATGTAATCAATGATTTTTTCTGACACCACGTGATGAGCAATCCGCTTAGCAATGTCGCGCTCAGGGTGAATGACTTTGTCCGCTCCTATTTTCTCCAGCACTTTTTGATGATACATATTCACCGCTTTTACCCATACTTGCTTAACGCCCATATCTTTTAAAAGCATTGTTGCCAGCACGCTTGCTTCGATATCATCCCCAAACGAAATAAGAGCATGATCAACATTGCGGATACCTAGCCCTTTTAAGCTAGCTTCATCAATTGCGTTCGCCTGCACAACATATGTAGCTGAGTTGCTATATTTCTTTACTACCTCCTGATTGCGGTCAATAGCGAGCACATCCACATCCAGATTAGCAAACTCTTCAACCAAACTTCCTCCAAAACGACCTAATCCCAATACAGCAAACTGTTTTTTCATAATGTATTTATTCCTTTCTTCAACTGCTGTGTGTTCTCTTAGCTTATACTTTTTCTAAAAAATTACATCTTTTTCTTAAAAAAAGCGCAAAAAAACACAGGAAGGCTCCTGTGTTTTTTTACACTCTTCCCCCTCAAAACGCTTGCGAAGTTAGCTGTCGGGTTCGGGTTTTAAGAGTAACCCTACCTTTTTAAGGATTCACCCCAGAGCACAATATGTGCGTAAATAATGGGTCCTCCGCTCCGTAATGGATTAAGCGATTTTTATTCAAATGTCTATGTTCTATTTTTTAGAATAATCGATTCGATTCATGATACGTTTCACTTCACGAAAGCTATCTTACTCCTGTGGATTTTGTCTGTCAAGATATTTTTAAGGAAGACATTACTTGCGCTGCAAACTGCAAAAATCATATAAATCTAAACTGACAATCAGTTTATGAAATTGATCAAACAAATTAATAACAGCCAAAAGCTCTAACAGCTGCGTATCACTGTAAAATTTCTTTAATTGATTCATATCAGCATCCGTCAAATCCCTTGGACGCACCCGGTATACATCAATAAATCGAAACAGCAGTCGATCTTTTTCTTCAATTTCTTCTTCTCTTAATACTTTTTGATTAAGCGTCTCATCACCTACATATGACATGCTCATACACGTCTCACAGCCATTCACACCTGCTAGATAAAGCCTGATTTTTTCCTTTGTCTCTCTTTTTACTATATCGCTGTTCCAAAGCTTGTCGTATAGCTCATCATACAACCTTTTTACATGCGGAATTAAATTTAGTGCTTTTTCAAAATTTGTTCCCTCTTCGTTTGTTAACAAAACTCTTGCCATTTTTTACTCACTCCTTTTTAATTATTATAGTAAGAAAAATAGAAATTTCAGATAACATATAAAACATATTATCTTCTGTTACTAATCAAATGAAACGTTAATAAGAAAGAAGGTTTCCAATTGAAAATTGATGAAATTGATTTATCGATTTTGCAGGCGCTGCAGCAAAACAGCCGTCTTTCCTTAAGAGAGCTAGGAAAACAAATTAACCTGTCTCCTCCTTCAGTGGCAGAGCGAGTAAGACAGCTAGAGAGCTTTGGTGTTATAAAAGGATATACAATCGATATTGATTATGAAAAGCTGCAGTTGCCCGTGTCTTGTTTTATTGAAGTAACCATGAAAAACGGAGAGCACGAGCGTTTTAAACGATTTATTTCTCAGTATCCGTATGCTTTATTCTGTGAACGCATCGCCGGGCAAGCCTGCTTTATTACAAAGCTTCAGCTTCCTCACCTGCACGTACTCGAACAATTTATTAATGAAATTACACCTTATGCCAAAACGATTTCACACATCGCCCTTTCCCATGTAGAGATGTCTTCTGCATTATTGAGTCATTTAAAAGATGAAAAGTGATTGAAACGTAATGAAAGCAGTCTACTCTAAAAGCAAACAATAGGATAAATATGCTCGTATGAATCACTTTTGACACCGCTGTTGATTTCCGTACCAGGCTTCGCTTTCCGCTTTTCCTGCAGGAGTCTTCGCCTTGCCCTCCAATCAACAGCTAGAAGCAACTAAATAGATGAAACATACGTTCACCATACTAACGAAAAAATCCGAACGATTCATCGTTCGGATTTTCTTTCTACTAAACTACTTTTGTCCCAGCCTCTTTTATTCGTCCAACAGCATAAAAAATAACCCTCCAAAGCTGGAGGGTATAAATTTTCCGAATAATGAAAGTTTTACAACTTCATTTTATCAGGTGCCGACATTTCTGTCTACTTAAAAATGTAAAAGAGCTCTCTATTAATAGAAAGCTCTTTTACCTGCTTGTTTTTTGAAAACAATCAATCTATATAAAAGGGAACTACCTAAGGTTGAAAGTCACGTGAAACCTTGGCAGTTCATCCTGGATATACCGGTTGATATGATTCAAAACAAGTTCTTTCATCATTTCTTCTTTGACTTCTGATTCCGTTTTTTTATCTTTTTGTTTTAAAATAAGAATATAATAGACTTTACCCATTTTAATAGGCTCACTACTCTCTCCGATGTGCTGTTTTTTTAAAACATCTATAAAAGAGGGAGATAGACTTGAAAGCTTTAGATTATCATCATTCTCTATTGTGCTGATTGTCTGAACATCAGCATATTTTTTTTGAACGTCTTGAACCGATGTTACCTTTTTCAGTTCAGCCGCAACGACATCGGCATCATGTAAAGTCGGGAAAGCCAGCCGCGTAAAAGATACGCGTGTTAGATCGTTTTCAATACGTTTATAGTAAGCAGTTAGTTCATCAGACGTAATTTGTTTACGGAAATATTCTTCTAATTTAAATTGATTCGTTAGCTGGCCGGTTACATCACTAGAACGAATATTTAACACTTCATAACCTTGTTTTCTTGTATCCAGGTCATATGAGCGTTTAATTTGCTTCCACATATCCTCGACTTGTTTTTGTACTTTATCACTCGTCTTTGGATGCGAAATTAAGATTTTTTGCATAACAAGCTGCCGCAATAACTCTTTGCGGTAGCTTGTATCATTTAGCGGGGCATCTGGATTTAAGAACCCTTCAACGGCTAAAAAACGGTTGAATTCTGCTCCTGTCACCTTGCCTCCCTCATACGCTGCCACTCCTTTGGCAGAAGATAGCTGACTAATTTCTACAGAAGGAAACATCGTGTTTGAATGCTTCTCTCCGCATCCTGCCAAAAATCCGAACGCTGTTAATACTGCTAGCAGCAGCTTTAACGGTGTTGAACTCATCCATTGTTATCCTGCTGTGCTGAAAGCTTCAGAGAAATGGTTTGTTTTTTTCCATTTCGGTACACGTCTAATTTTACCGTGTCTCCTACTTTGCGTTTTGTATATAGATATTGACGTAAATCACTGGATGTTTTGACTTCATTTCCATCGATGGCAACAATCACGTCTTTTGATTGTAAACCTGCATCAGAAGCAGAAGAGAACGGTTCAACCGTCGTTACGACAACTCCTTCAGACGTATCGCTTGTTAGGCCTAGCTGATCTTGTTTTGTTGCAGCTGAAAGCTGACCTACATCTTGAAGACCTACCCCCATATACGGACGCGTTATTTTTCCGTTTTTCATCAGCTGTTCAATCGTCGGCTGCACTTCATCACTTGGAAGAGCAAAGCCAATGCCTTCTACATTGTCTTCTGAAATTTTCATACTGTTGATACCAACTACTTCACCGGAAGAATTGATCAAGGCACCGCCGCTGTTTCCTGGATTAATCGCCGCATCCGTTTGAATTGCGTCTACGTTCCAATTCTCTGAAATAGGGACAGAGCGTTTTGCTGCGCTCACGATACCTTGTGTGACCGTACGAGAAAATTGTTCACCAAGAGGGTTACCGATTGCAAGAACCGTTTCACCCGCCACTAAATCTGATGATTTTCCGAACTTCGCCACTTGTTCAACATTTTTATCGGACATTTCAAGCACCGCTAAATCCGTTAGCGCATCAGCTCCGACAATTTTAGCTTTTTCTTTTTGCCCATTTGAAAGTGACACTTCTACTTCGCTTGCGCCGTCAATAACGTGGTTATTGGTCACAACGTATGCTTTTCCATTTTCTTTTTTGAAAATAACACCGGAACCCGTTCCTGCTTCTTGCGTTTGAGTATCTCCAGAAAATGGATTTGTTTGCTGCTGGATATTGTTCACGCCTACAACAGCGGCTGATACTTTATTTACAACTGAAACAAGATCTGACTGATTCACGGTTGTGCTTACTGTTCGAGGCGTTGTGCTCGTTGTTGTTGCGGTCTGAGTCTGCGTTGTTTGATTCGTTTGATTCGCTGTTTGCGTATCCGCTGAATCCATTAACCCTAGCTGCGGAGCGCCGTATAGCACAATTCCTCCCCCTAGTACTGCTCCGGCGATGGAAGATGCGATCACTGGAAATAAGCGTCTTTTTGGAGGCTGTGACGACGATGAAGGCTGATACTGATCATAGCGCTGCTGGCGATTTTCATATTCTTCTTTTCGTTCTTCCTCTCTTTCATAATCACGTGGATCCATGAAAAACACTCCTTTTAACGTAGCAAATTTTATGTTATCTATACTATAAAATAAAAGTTTGGGATAAGTATCAAAACAATATGTGAAATTGTGAAAAATTTCTTTATAACAGCAAACACGTAGTATAATAGCGGGTACATAGACCTTTAAAGAAACGCCCATAGATGGCGTAATGTGCTTCATTTACCTTAATTTTCATATATTCAGAGGAAGGTGTCAAATTTGAGCTTTACACTATATTTAGTAGAGGATGAACAAAATTTAAACGAAGTTTTAACCCTTTACCTTCAAAAAGAAGGCTGGGACGTTCGCTCATTTTTTAACGGCACGGACGCAAAAGAAATGATTGCAGCTCCTCCGCATCTGTGGATTTTAGATATTATGCTGCCTGACATTGACGGGTATCAGCTTATTCGCGAAATCAAGCAGCAAACGCCACAGGTGCCTGTTATTTTCATTTCAGCACGCGATGCCGATATTGACCGAGTTCTTGGACTTGAAATGGGCAGCGACGACTATTTATCAAAACCTTTTTTGCCGCGTGAACTAGTTATTCGAGCAAACAAACTGCTAAACCTCGTATATGGTTCCAATCAAAAGAAAACCGATACCATTACGCTGACTCCTTATGAAATCGATTTACATACGCGTACAGTCAGTGAAAATGGAAAACCGATTGATTTGACGTCTAAAGAATTTGATTTTCTTGTCACTATCTCAAAAGACCTTGGACAGGCTTTTTCACGGGAGCAGCTGCTGAATCTCATTTGGGGAGAAGATTATTTCGGCACAGACCGAGTGGTGGATGATTTAGTAAGGCGCGTACGTAAAAAAATGCCGCAAGCACGAATTGAAACAATTTACGGATACGGATACCGGATGATGAAAGCATGAAAAACAAGTCTCTTGCATTTCAAATTTGGCTCGTCATCTCCGGTATTTTACTGCTTATTTCAATTTTGCTCGCTATTTTATTCCCAACGACGCTCAGGCAGTTCTTCACGAATGAAATTTATACCACTATCGAAAATGAACAGCATATTTTAAAAGAATACGGCCTGCCAAGCCGCTCAGGTGAATACTACTTTAGCAATGAAGACAGTGAACCAACACTTGGCAATCGAACCGTGGATCATATTTTATTGCCTGAACACGCGGATATCTCTTATTTTTCATCACGGGTGTTGCCTCAAGACTTTTTGAGAAAAGCACAGGAAGATGCAATCAGTCAGCGAAAAATTGTCGCTCGCTATGAAAAAGATCTCGGCAACCGGACGCTTTTTTACGTGATTCGAAAAGTAAGCGTAAACGGACAGCCTGCTTTTTTGCTTTCATTTTCCTGGGATACGTATCGCAACGCGCTCACTTCTACTCTTTTTAAGCAACTGCTTCTTGTAATTTCAATTGTATTTCTATTCAGCTGGCTTCCATCTATTTGGCTGTCAAGATACTTAAGCAAGCCGCTTGTATCGCTTGAAAAAGATGTAAAAAAAATCGCCGAACAAAATTGGCATGAGCCTGTTACAGTCAACCGTTCCGATGAAATCGGCAAGCTAGGCGCGTCCATCGAGCAAATGCGCAAAAGGCTCGTATCTAAAGATGAAGCACAGCAAACGCTGCTTCAAAATATTTCACACGATTTAAAAACACCGGTAATGGTTATTCAAAGCTACGCTCAGTCGATTCAAGACGGCATTTATCCAAAAGGTGATTTATCTCAAACGTTAAAAGTCATTGAAGATGAATCCAAAAATCTTGAGAAAAAAATCCGCGATTTGCTTTACTTAACCAAGCTTGACTATATGTCCACTCACCAGCTTGCACAAGACGACTTTGATTTTACTGCTCTTCTTCATGAAGTAGTGGATCGCTTGCGGTGGAGGCGCCCTGAAATACAGTGGGAATTTGACGACGCAAACGCAACGATTAAAGGAGACAAAGAGCTGTGGACAAAAGTCCTTGAAAATGTACTCGATAATCAGCTGCGCTATGCCGATACGAAGGTTTCACTTTCGCTTGCTAAACACCAAACGAACGTTCAATGTACAATCAGCAACGATGGTCCGCCAATTGATCAAAGCGTGCTTGAACACTTGTTTGAACCATTTAAAAAAGGAGCAAACGGTGAATTCGGTATTGGTTTAAGTATCGTAAAGCGTATTGTTACGATGCACGATGCAGCAATTACGGCTGAAAACACAGACACCGGAGTGACGTTTTCACTTACTATTCCTATATAAACTAAAAAAGCAAGGGAGTCGAATCCCTTGCTTTTTTATGAAAAAATCGATGTATACGCATAAAGAGCCGGTGAGCCCCCGGAGTGGATGAACACCACATTCTCATCTTTTTTAAAATAACCCTTTCGAATTAAATCAATTAGACCAGCCATCGCTTTTCCCGTATACACAGGATCCAATAAAATCCCTTCCGTACCGGCCACAAGTTTGACTGCTTCTACCATCTCTTCTGTTGGAACAGCATAGCCTGGACCTACATATTCATCCATACAAACAATATCTTCTTTTTTAAAAGTCGTTTTGCTATGTAAATGTTCATAAAGTTCGCTCGTTAGCTTGGCAACTTTCATTTCTTGCTCTTCTTTAGCACGACTCACATTCATTCCAATAACAGACACGTCACTTTGAAGACTTTGAAAGCCTGCCACTAACCCTGCATGCATGCCTCCGCTTCCGCTTGTGCAAACTACGTGGCTAAGCTTTATTTGCTGCTCATAGCTTTGCATAAGCATCTCTTGTGCGCAGGCAGCGTAGCCTGTTGCACCGATAACATTTGAACCTCCTACTGGGATTAGGTACGGCTTATGACCTTTTTCACTTAGCTCGCGCGCTACTTTTTCCATTTCCGCTGTCAAATCCGAACCTTCAGCGACAAACCGCATGTCATGAGCGCCTAATAAATGATAAAGAAAATAGTTCCCCGTCGGCTGATCGCTTGCTTTATTTTCTCCTTCTTCTAATACGAGCACGCATTTCATTTGTTCTTTTACAGCAGCAGCGAGCGTCAAACGACAGTGATTGGATTGTATCGCACCGCACGTTACAAGCACGTCTGCTCCTTGCGCTTTTGCATCAGCTACTAGATATTCAAGCTTACGCGTCTTATTTCCGCCCCCTGTCAGTCCAAGCATATCATCGCGCTTCATATAAATTGAAGGTCCATTTAACTGCTTTGATAAAACTGATAGCTTTTCTAAAGGTGTAGGGGAATCCGTATATTTTCTTCTAGAAAATTGCGTTAAGTTCATACTCTCATCCTCTCTTTCGTATTTGCTCTATTTTACCATATAGAAGCTTTTGAAGAGCTTTTTACGAAATGGCTTTCTATAACTTGTATACATAAGAACAAGTAGTCAACATACATTAAACCATATAAACAGTTTGAAGGAGTGTTTTCAATGAGTGAAAAAGCAGTACTTTGCAGCGTCTCACGAGTAGTCAAATCACAGCACATTTTTCCAAATGACCTGAACAATCACCACACCCTTTTTGGCGGAAAAATTGTCGCTGATATGGACATGACGGCTTCTCTTTCAGCAGCTAAACATTCCAGAAAGTCGTGTGTTACAGCTTCCATTGATCACGTTGACTTTATCGAGCCCGTCACCGAAGAAGATTTTATTTCATATGAAGCATTCGTTGTTGTCACAGGAAAAAGCTCCATGATTATTTTTGTTAAAGTCATTGCCGAAAATTTGTTAACGGGCATTAAACGTATTGCTGCAACTTCTTTTCTCACCTTTGTTGCACTAGAAAATGGAAAGCCCGCCCCCGTTCCTCAAGTTATTGCTCAAACCGAAGAAGAAAAAAGCCTTCAAAAAGTAGCTCTTGAACGAAAAGAGTCCAAAAAAACGCAGGTTGAGCACAGCAAAGCGATTGCGAGCATCTTATCTAAGTCTTTGCGCAGCAGTAATTAAGCTCTTCATCTAAAAAGCAGCTGTCTGCTTTTTAGATGAAGTTTTTTAGATTTCACATTGTTATTTAATATAATATGCGATATATTGGTTTTATGAAAAATAACATTCAACCCCTCAAACGACTTTCCCTACGGGAGGAAGTCTATCAAACACTTAAACAAAATATTGTTATGCTTGAATTTCAGCCGGAACAAAAGCTTCAGGATAAAGAACTGGCTGAGCAATTTGGAGTTAGCCGCACTCCTGTTCGAGAAGCATTAAAAAGGCTCGAAGATGAAGGCCTTGTCCAAACGACACCTGGCTCTTCTACAAAAGTGGCTCCATTAAACCTTGAGGAGGCAAAACAATCTTTTATTGTCGTCGCAGCTCTTCATGCACTTGCTGCTAAGCTGGCCTGTACTTCGCTACAAGAAGAAGATATGGGCGAACTAATCAAATACAACCAATCTCTAGAACATGCAATCAAAACAAGAAATGTACTTGAAGCGATCGAAGCGGATGAAGCATTTCATTCCGTTTTTTTAAACCGAGCGAATAATGTAGAGCTAGAACGTGTTGTAAAACAGACAAGCGCCAAAATTCAACGTCTGGAAATCGCTCGCTTTTCTTCTCTTGGTAGTCTTGCTTCCGTTGATCAGCACAAAGAAATCATAAACGCTTGCCGTCAAAAAGATGCCGCCCTAACATCACAGCTTGTCGAAACAAACTGGCTCACATTAGGTGAAGCGTTGACAAATGAGGAGGAATCAACGTGAAGCCTCTTTTATTAGGCATCGCTGCATCATTCTTTTTTGCTTTTACATTCGTTTTAAATCGAGCGATGGATTTATCTGGAGGCAGCTGGGCGTGGAGCGCATCTCTGCGCTATTTTTTTATGGTACCTCTTTTGCTTGTGCTTGTTTATTTTTGGGGTGGTATCAAACCTGTGGTGGCAGAAATAAAAGCCCAGCCGCAAAAATGGCTGCTGTGGAGCACGGTTGGATTTGGTTTATTCTACGCTCCTCTTTGTTTTGCTTCAGCCTACGGTCCCGGCTGGCTTATTGCAGGAACTTGGCAAATCACAATTTTATCGGGATCTCTCCTAGCTCCTTTGTTTTACAAGGAAGGAAAGAAGCGAGGAGGCATTCCTTTCAAGCAGCTAGGTTTTTCGTTTATTATTTTAATAGGCGTTGTGCTCATGCAGCTTGAGCATGCGACTGAACTGTCGGCCTCTACTGCCTTGCTTTGTACCATTCCCATTTTAATTGCCTCTTTTGCGTACCCGCTTGGCAACCGTAAAATGATGGAGGTATCGTCACTTAATACGTTTCAGCGCGTGCTTGGAATGACGCTTTCAAGCCTGCCGTTTTGGATTATTCTTTCTGTCTATGCCTACGTCACCGATGGGCTGCCAAAAACAACTCAGATATATCAAAGCAGTTTAGTTGCTTTACTTTCAGGAGTATGTGCAACGGTTTTATTTTTTGCAGCAACTGACCTTGTTAAAAAAGATTCTCACAAGTTAGGTGCAGTTGAAGCTACACAATCGATGGAAGTTTTATTTGCCCTGCTAGGAGAGGTCTTCCTTCTATCAAGTCCTTTGCCATCGTTTCTTTCTTGGGTTGGAATGGGAGTTATCGTAGCAGGCATGGTGCTTCACAGCTACCAAACGAGTCATAAAAAAGCTATACCGCAAAAAGAATTGACCTACTAATCAATAACAAAAAAGAGCGTCTCAGTCGGCGCTCTTTTTGTTTATACAACAGATCTTCTTTCTAAATTGAAGACATTCACCTGCTCAGCATCAAAGCGGCTTAGCAATGAATCTACTCCGTACTCAAGTGCAAAAGCACGTTCATTTTCTGAAATCGGAACGGCCTGCAGAAACGTTACTTTTTTATCAGATAGTTCAATCGTTGAAAAATTATCCCATAAAAACGGCGGAATCAGCAAAATGTGCTGCATATGAAAGCTGTCATCAAGGACTGCAATAACGTCTTTATAAATAGCTCCTGGGAAGATGGAGACATGAGATTTCATCATATGGAAAATACAGTTTGCTAAAATAGCAGAATAAATACCGAATTCTTCATGACAAGCCCCAACGATTTCAATTCGAAGCGGGATCCCTCCAACTGTATAGCCTGTCGGACATTGATGTCCACCGAGCGTTGCATATGCGGTTACGTCTTGACGCGGATGATTTTCACACGCCACAACATGAATACCATGCTTTTTTCGTTCATCTGAATAATCTTCAATTCGGTCCTTTTGACCAAATACATCTATTGCTTTATGTATAATTAATTCTTCATCTTTTGTAAAATTACTCATAAAAAACCTCCTTGCTTGCGACCTTAAAAAGTCCCCTACTGTACAGCATATACTACAGCACTCGCTTACGATATAGTTTTTAGAAAATGTGATAGAAATGTTATCGTTTCGTAACATACTATGAAATTGTCTCAAGAAGCAAACAAGAAACCTTAACCAATTTTTTCTTTTCTCATAAAAAATAGAGCCTGCACCATGGCAGCCTCTATTTTTATGACATTATTATGAAATAATTTGTAATTCTTTTGGGTACTTCGTTAACGTTTCGTATCCATCCTTTGTAATGATTACATCATCTTCAATACGCACGCCTCCAAGTCCTTGAATATAGATACCCGGTTCAATCGTATACACCATGCCTTCTTGAAGCACATCATTATTGTTGCGGCTCATTGAAGGAAACTCATGCACGCTGATACCAAGACCATGACCAAGACGATGCAAGAAATATTCTCCATATCCTGCTTCTGTAATAATATCGCGTGCTACCATGTCCAAGTCGCCAATGCGAGTGCCGGGCTTGGAAGCTTCAAGAGCTGCCTGCTCGGCGCGCTGTACCGTTTCATAGATTTCTTTTTGCTTATCATTAATCGACTTGTAAGCGACTGTACGCGTGATATCTGAACAGTATCCGTCTAACACTACGCCTAAATCGAATAGAACCATATCTCCTGGCTTTAACGTGCGAAGACCTGGGTTCCCGTGCGCTTCTCCCGTTTTTTCACCAAATAAAACCATCGTTGAAAACGACATCTCACGAATTCCTTTTCGCTTTAGCTCGTATTCAATTTTAGCCAGAACATCCATTTCCGTAACGCCTTCTTTTAAGGCAGCTACGCCTACTTCCACGCCAAAATCAGCTAATGCAGCTGCCTTTTGCAGAATCTCAACTTCACGCTCATCTTTAATTAAACGCAGCTGATTTAATTTCTCTTCTGCTCCGACTAGCTCAGCATTTGGATATAAATTAAGCAGTTCTTCAGCTCTCGCATACAGCAGCTGTTCTTTCTCTACAGCAACCTTTTTTACATCTATCACGTTTCGTTTATGTAAAGCTTCTTTAATAAGTTCCCAAGGATTTTGATGATCTTCATATCCGATCACATCAAATTTCCAGCCGGCTTCTTTTGCTTGACCCACTTCCATTGATGGACAAACAAGCATCGGCTCCGCTTTATTAAATAAAAACAAACCAAGCAGACGCTCATGCGGATCCGTGTGAAATCCTGTTAAATAAAATACGTTTTCAGTTGACGAAATAAAGGCCGTTTCTACATTCTTTTCCTTCAGCCATGATACGACTTTTTGCAAACGTGCTTCCATTAAAAAAACCCCTTTCATTGTGCAATATTACTATTATAACATAGTTATTTAGCAATATTGTACAATGAATAGAGGTTAAGACAAAGCCGCGTGAAGAGTAGTAAGCTGCTCTTTAATCGCTTTTCGCTGAATACTTACTTTCATCAGCCAGCCATTTTCTCCGTATCTATAAATAAATTCGTACGTACCTTTAGGAAAATATTCTTTTACCAGCATGTCTCGGTTTTCAACAAATCCCGGATCGCCAATAAAATAGTTACCTTCTTCAAGCGGGAGCTCATGAACTTTTTTTTCTAGCTGCTTCTCTTCGTCTTCGTCATCATCTATCACAATGTGCAGACCACTTTCATCACGCACAACGTCAAATTCACCGTTTTGTTCAAGCTCAAGCACCGGCACCACTTGTCCATTTACCGTTAGCAGCTGCTTAGTTCCTTCAAGGACCTGGGACCAATGATCATCGTATAAAGTAGAAGAATAAAAAATATAGCCCTGAGATTTATATAATAAAAGCAACTGTTCAAAATGATTTTTCACTTGTTCTTTATCAAACAGAATAACAAAATGCTTTCGATAGAAAAAACTTGTAAAAGGCAGAATAGACGATTGATTAAGCTCTTTAATTATTTCAGCACTATCCTTACCTGAAATAATAGCTCCGGTCAATTCCCCCGCGCCATAAGGTTTCCAATGACTTAACGCCACTTCTGGAATCAGCACAAGGTTCGAAGATGACACATATATACTCATTCGCTTCACTCCTTTTTCCTACACTTAGACCTATATTTGATTCTCAACAAACAGAGACTTTTCTCATATTCCACTCTTAAAAGACAGAACTTTTTCCCTAACTATGATAGATTATAACAAATATCCTCGAAAAAAATAACCTTTATTTCCTCTTTCTTCTATTTATACCCTTCTCTTATTTTAGCTGTCTTCGCCCATTTACTCGTGAACGTACTTGCTAATCTAATTCCTTAGTGTTAATTTTATTATGTCGTTTTATAATTTTTTGCATAATTGGTTTCAAACAAAAAAGTATTAATATTTTTGAATGCGATGGTGAGACATTTGGAAGAACGTACAGAACGTAAACAACATAAAAGAAAAAAGCAAAGAAAAAAGAAACGCTTTAGAAAGCTACTTCTTTTCTTTCTCATTCTTGTAATCGCCGCTGGTGCATATGTGTATTATCAATACCAACAAGGGTTAGCAGAAGCAGACGGAGCTTTTGGGAAAGATGGACAGTTTGATTTTAATGGTGCAAGTGCCAATTTAGATAGCATGAATGTGCTGCTTCTTGGAATTGACTCTCGAGGTGAAGAACATTCGCGTGCCGATACAATTATGATTGCTCATTATGACAAAGACAGCAATCAGCCTAAAATTGTTTCTTTGATGCGTGATTCATATGTGGATATTCCTGGACATGGCAAAAACAAATTAAATTCAGCCTATGCATTTGGCGGGCCCGAATTAATGCGTAAGACAATTAAAGAAAATTTCGGCGTAGATGTAAACTATTATGCCGTTGTTGATTTTAAAGGTTTTTCCAAAGTTGCCGATACGATTGCCCCTGAGGGGATTACGGTTACCGTGCCACACGAAATGTCATCAGGAATTGGCATGACCCTAAAACCTGGAAAACAAACTCTTCACGGAGATAAATTACTAGGATACGTGCGATTCCGCCATGATAGCCAAAGTGATTTCGGGCGCGTGAAGCGTCAACAAGAAGTGATTGGTAAATTAATGGATGAAGCTCTTCAAGTAAAGACACTGGCGAAAGCTCCTAAGCTATGGGGCGTCATTGATCCATATGTGGATACAAATATTCCTCCAAAAACATTTATTGTGATAGGAAAAGATTTTTTAGTTGGAAATCAGCCAAATTTAAAATCTCTTCGTTTACCGGTTGAAGGTTCCTATTCAAATGAACGAATATCCGGTATTGGTGCTGTTTTAAGCATCGACCTGGAAGAAAACAAACAAGCGTTACAGTCATTTTTAAATTAGGAAAAGGTGTCCATTAGAGGACACCTTTTTTTATACTATTCAAAAAAACTTCTGTTTTTCCTCCCTATCCTTCAAAAAATTTTCAGCTTCGACAAAAAATGGAGATGAAATGGAGCTATTTTCTAGAAAACAGCTGTTTCTTTGAAGTTCTATTTTTTCTTCTGTATGCGTATATGAAAGGAGAAGGACTTCTTTTTTTATATTTTTTAACCAAGGAGATGAAATGATGAAATTATATGGTTTTCAATCTGAAGAAGAGCGTTCCTTTCTTCATTCTACCTATAAAGTAAACCCATTACTTTCTCATACCGGAGATGTCAAAATCAGCTTTTTATCTTTTCAAGAAAATGATTATACACCTCGTCAAGAAGCTACGATTCCACAGCTTCTTTTAGTCGTTCACGGGGAAGGCTGGGTAGCTGGCGATAACGGACTGAAAATTTATATCAAACAAGGTGAATCAGCATTTTGGAGAGCCGGGGAATCTTTTGAAGTCGGGAGTCTAACGGCTATGACAGGATTACTAATTGAAGGATTGGATATTGCTCCTCAAAAGCTGCTTACTTCTTTCTCACGAACAAATGTAAATTAAAAAGCCGCTGTGACGCGGCTTTTTTTATTGTCTTAATAATTGAGCGTAGCTTTCTGCACTATCTTGAATGACTTTTTCGCTCAGTCCACCGCCTGCTCCTTGAAATAAAAACGGAGTTTGGAAATTCATGCCTGTTAAATTTGCCGTAGCTTGAAACGGAAGAAGCAGATTATTCATTGGATAACGGTTGTAGCCGCCTTCTTGATAAGCTTCTGCAGGTCCTCCTGTCGAAGTAGCTACGATAAACTCTTTTCCATGAAGTTTAGTACCTTCGCTGCCATAAGCCCATCCGTATGTTAAGACAACATCTTGCCACTCTTTTAAGAGTGCTGGTGAGCTGTACCAGTAAAACGGAAATTGAAACACAATGCGATCGAATTGAACAACTAACTCCTGCTCTTTTTCTACATCAATTTTGAAATCGGGATAGTTTGCGTATAAATCATGAACGTGTACATTCTCTTCTTTCTTTAACCGCTCTGCCCACGCTTTATTAATGCGAGAAGATGCTAAATTTGGATGCGCTAAAATAACCAGTGTTTTCATTTTGATACTCTCCTTCTGATGTCTGTGCTTGCTTTATTCTTTTCTATTTTTTACGTTTGCCTCTAACAGCTTGTTCAGGCGTTTTTTTCCTTTTCATTCAGGAAATCCTAGCTAGTTTACACTTATAAATTACCAGTATTAGCATTTCTCTTCAACAAAATTGATTTCCCTTTGATTTTCTTATGTACCCAAAACGGCAGATAAAGAACAAGAAAGCTAAGAATTATGATTCCTTCAATCCATACTAAATACCAAGGGTGAGGTCCAAGAACATCCAACAAGGAAGCGTGCTCTGGCTTTCTCATCATGTATAAATAATTCGCACCGAGTAAACGATTCATGGCATAGATAAAACCTCCGTACAGATTAACAAATACTACGCTTACCCATAAAGAACGAAACGTCGGCTCATATCTGCAGGCAGCAATTAGTATACAGCAAGCAAGCACCACACCGCCATGCGATAAATAGAACTGCACATAGCGAAACTGGGCATACGCATAGCCGCCAAGGTCTGGGGTAATCATCGCTTGAACAGAGCTGCTGATTCCTGCGAAGTACACAAAATAAAAAAGAAACCGGCTTTTGGTTATCAGCACAACAGCAGCCAGCAGCACGACTATATCACTGAGCTGAAGAGGCAAGGAAGTTTCAACCGACCACTGATGACATCCGATTTCCCAAGCCTGGTAGGCCGTTTCTGAAGCAATTAGAACAAATGAAAGCAAAACGAACGCAAACCTCTTTTTTCGCAGCTGCTTTCGCCACAAAAAAATAAATGCTCCTATGATCACAATAATGGCTAAAGTTACAAGATGTTCAACTGAAAAAAGCTGAAAAGAATGTTGTACAGGGTGACACGTAAAAAATGAATTCATAACGGCATCTCCTCTCCATCAGAAAACAAATTTGGTACCTTTAGCTTGTTCATAAGACCTCATTTTCATTAACGCTTCTCTCACATTAAAAAGAGATTGAAACATAACGAAATCACGCCCAAAAAAAGATCCGAACGATAAATCGTTCGGATCTTTTTTTTGTTTCATTTTTATTTTTTAATTAATCCTTTTTTCACTAAGAATTGATGAGCGACTTCTTCAGCCGTTTTTCCTTTTGCGTTTACTTGATAGTTCATTTCACGCATTTCGTCGTCACTGATTTTACCGCCCAGTTGATTTAAGATTTTTTTCAGTTCAGGGTGCTCTTTTAGCGTATCTTCACGAAGCACAGGCGCTCCTTGATACGGAGGGAAGAACTGCTGGTCGTCTTTTAAGACTTTTAAACCAAACTGTTTGATTTCAGGATCCGTTGCGTAAGCATCAAGCATGTTAATATCGCCTTTTTCTACAGCGCGATAGCGAAGCTTCGGCTCCATCGTTTTAATATTCGGGAAGGTAAGGCCATATTCTTTTTGAAGGCCTACGTAGCCGTCTTCACGATCTTTAAACTCAAGCGTAAATCCTGCTTTTACTTTATCTGTTGCATTTGCCAAATCTGAAATGGTCGTTAGATTATTTTCTTTGGCAAATTCTTTTGTCACGGTCAATGTGTACGTATTATTAAACTTCATTGGATCTAAATAGACAAGGCCGAATTTCTTTTGAAATCCTTCTTTTGCCTGCTTGTACACCTGTGTTTCATCTTTGCTGTCCGGCTGTTCCTTTAGATGCGTCACAATGGCTGTACCCGTATATTCAGGGTACAAATCAATTTCCTTGTTACGCAGAGCCTCAAATACAAATACCGTTTTCCCAAGCGACGAACGAAGATTTACTTTCATATCGGTTTGATCTTCAATTAATTCTTTGTACATATTAATTAAAATATCTTGTTCTGCGCCAATTTTCCCTCCGATAACAAGGTCTGGTTTTGTTGCGCTCATCGCTGCAAACGGAGAAACAAGAATAAGTATTAACACGATAATCATAATGAACGAGCGTTTTTTGGACCCTTTTTTTGCTGAGTGTTCAATCGTTCGCAGAATTCCATCAAAAATAAGCGCTAATAATGCTGCTGGAATAGCTCCTAATAAAATCAAACTATTATCGCTTCGGTCAATACCAAGCAAAATTAAGCTTCCGAGTCCGCCCGCTCCGATAAGAGCCACGATTGTCGCTGTACCAATAATGAGTACCATCGCTGTGCGAATTCCGGCCATAATGACAGGAAGTGCTAGAGGAAGTTCTACTTTGATTAATCGTCTCCACGAGTTCATCCCCATGGCTTTGGATGCTTCAATTAAAGATGGGTCCACTTCTTTAATTCCGGTATATGTATTTCGTACAATAGGAAGAAGCGAATATAAAAACAGTGCAATAACCGCGGGAAAGGTTCCAATTCCGACAAGAGGAATCAGTAATCCTAATAAAGCGAGTGAAGGAATGGTTTGCAGTACGGCTGTTACGCCAATGATCGGTTCAGCTATGCGGTCATGCCTCGTTAAGTACAGTCCGAGCGGCACTGAAATTAATACGGCAATAACAAGAGCCAGTACTGAAATTTGAATGTGTTCAAGAAGAGCTTGAAACAGTGCATCTCCTCGTTGATCTAATAATGTGCTTAGTGCATTCATTACAGCGTTCCTCCTTCTTTCGTTTTATCAGAAAGAAACGCTAATAGAGTTTTGCGCGTTACAACGCCAATACGTTTGCTCCCTTTTTTCACGGCTATTGCTTCATGGTCGTAAAGGGCGTCCATTGCCTGCTGAACAGTGGCGGTTGAAGCTAGCTCTTCAGTAGGTTCTACGTCTGGCTGTTCACTTTCTTTGACAAACATATCTAATGTCTCAAATAAAGTATTCCCTTGATTTCCAATAAATGTTTTTACAAATTCATTTTTAGGCTTTTGAATGAATTCCTCTGGGGTTCCAACTTGAACAATTTCCCCATCTTTCATCAAGCAGATACGATCTCCAAGCGTCATCGCTTCGCTCATATCATGCGTAACAAACACAAATGTTTTTTTGATTTTTTCTTTTAAGCTAATAACATCTTGCTGAAGCTGTTCGCGGCTTAACGGATCGAGGGCGCTAAAGGGTTCGTCCATTAAAATAACGGGGGGATCAGCTGCGAGGGCACGTGCTACACCTACACGTTGCTGCTGGCCACCTGAGAGCTCAGACGGCTTTCGGTTTCGATACTGCTTTGGGTCTAGTCCTACCAAGGTAAGCAGTTCATCAATGCGCGTTTTGATTTTGTTTTTCTTCCAATGCTTCATCTCCGGTACAATGGCTATATTTTCAGCAATGGTCATATGAGGAAAAAGAGCAATCTGCTGTAGGACATAACCAATGTTCCAGCGTAGCTCATGTATGTTGTGGTCCGATACGAGCTTATCTTTTATGTATAGTTCTCCTTCGGTAATATCATGAAGACGGTTAATCATTTTTAAGGTGGTGGTTTTCCCACATCCACTCGGACCAATTAAAACGAAAAACTCTCCTTCTTTAATTTCTAGATTAATATTTTTCACGGCGGTCGTACCGTCTGGATATTGCTTTGACACATTCTTAAACGTAATCAAATTATCGTTCACACTCCCTGTTGAAATTTAATCCCTAGTTTCGTGTACCCAATACTTAGAGGCAATAAACATTCTTTTAAGAATATTTCTAAATATGATTCATAAGACATAGTCGAAAAGATACACATGTTTTTTCACGGCCTCCTAATAAGGCTATCAAACTGTTAAAGTGTTCACAAGGCGGGGAAGAATAATTCGGAGAATACTTTTAAAGCCAACATAAATAAAAAAACTCTTCTACT
>NZ_JYOO01000040.1 GCF_000956595.1 Priestia aryabhattai B8W22
AAGCTTCTGCGGATGTAGCGCAGAAGCTTTTATTATTGTTATTTATTTAATTCAAAACGCCCAGTTCCCTTTTCTAAACACAGGCTCGCTTGTACCGTCAGCTTTGATGCCGTCGATGTCCATTTCAGCTGAGCCAATCATGAAGTCAACGTGGGTGATGCTGTCGTTTTAAAGTGAAAAATTAGGGTTCTGTGACCAATCCGTGACCACTGTGTGACCACAAATTTTATGTTCTTAAGCTTGTTATTAAAGGTTTCCCAATATTGCCTTCTGTTAAACTTATTGTTGTTGCTGTTGCTGTTGCTGTTGTTGTTGTTGCTGTTGTTGTTGTTGTTGTTGTTGCATTGTATTAAATTCCTGTTGGTAAAAACTATTAAAATCTTTTAGAATCTTTCTTGTAATAGACTTGGTATTCTCTCCCTTGGTTTCTTTATTTAGATATACTTTACTTACTACCACTTCAAAATCCTCGGTTTTTTTTGTTTTTCTAAAAAAATGAGGAAATCCAAATTCTAAAATGCAAACACCTTTCGCAGATACATAATCAAAATTATATTCCACCTGTAATGCTCTAAGTATTAAAAAATCGTAATAAGCTTCATTTACAACATATTCTATATTATTTAATGTCTCACCTTTTTCACCATTAATTATTACATTCCTAACACCATCATCAAAAAGCAACCCTGTTTTTTCCATTTCTACTTTCAAAGTTTTATCTCTACCGATTTCAATGTTTTTTACTGATTTAAACTTTAGCTTATCCCCTGGGATATCGTTAGCTAAAGCTAACATAAACTTCATTCGATTATTATTGTTTAGTTTTCCTGAAGTGTACCTTGCTAGATCGCTACTTGTCTCTACCTCATCATTTTCCTTTAAGGAAGAGCTTATCCTTTTTATTATCTCAGAATTTATTTCCTCTGTTTCTCCTGAAGTATATTCACTTGAAAATTGGATTTCACCTGTATTTCCATCTTTAATAATATCTACTCTACCTGAAAATTTTTTATTTATACTTGCCCAATCTAATGTAATATCCTCTCTCAGTACTTCGTACTCGACATATAAATGATTTTCATTTTCAACATTTAAAGCTGTATCAGTTTGAAAAGTACAGTTATTCTCGTCTGTTTCTAATTGCTCACTAGCTATTAAATCAATGTTAATTACTTCAAAAAGGGTATTATCAGTTTTACTTTTTATTGTATTGTTTCTCACCTTCACGTTATCTTCCTTAATTTTTTGAATCTCTTGCAATTCTTCAAACTCTTTAGGACTGATTAATGTCGTAGTAAGAAATTGCACAGTAGTTTTTCTGTCTTTACTAACATTAAAAACCCCTCTTTTTTTCAAAAGCCTTTGCATATCACTTTCAGTTATCACTGATTTTTTTAGCAATGGTTTTAGTTTTTCTCCATTCGGAAGTAATACAGAGATATCTCTACTCATTCAAATACACCATCCCTAAAATCAGGATTTAATTTCTTTAGTTTAATTTTCTTAATAAATTTATCTGAACTAAAAGAGCTATAAGCGTTTCGCACTACATCTTTATGATGCATATCATGATAGTCCGGGAAAACAAGTACAACTTCACTTGAAAAATCTCTTGTAAAAGATTGCGCTAAGCTAATTAACCGCTTTAAATAGTTTTCATCAAAAGGTTCTTCAGTCACTAATAGTAATGTTTCATTTCCATTTACATTAGCAGTGAATGGAATAATAGACGAGGAGATATATTCCATTGGTAACTGTTTTCCTGAATATAACTTATCCATTGAAGAATTATTTAAACCCGTATCAATGTAAAAATACTCCACATTTTCTTCTCCATATTCTTGATGTACAAAGGATACAGCTTCAAAAAGGAACTGTGCTCGCTTATTGTCTACAAGCGTTAAAGAATCTAATGCAGATGTTTCCTCTACCCTAATATTATCTAATTTATCTAACAAACTTAAATGCTCCGAACCATCAACATCGTTCCTATCTATCCAGAAAATTACACCATCTATTTTTCTTGCCTTTGTACCGTTAATTTTTCTTTTGAACAATTCTGAAGATGGATAGCATTCTGCTGCTGTAGAAAGATCTGCATAGAACTCTTTAAATTTAGTTTTTATGCCGTTTTCACTAGCTGGATATTTATCTCTACACTTCACACTAATTAATACATCTTGTCTAGTATTATCTATTAGGTTAGATTTGTATTGATAAACATTGTCGATACCATGTTTCAACTTCGACTTATTTTCACTTCCATGTTTTTTGCTTTGAACGCAATTTATTGAAACGCCACTGTCTGGCATAATCCAGCCAAACATCTCGAGCAACCTGGCTACAATTTTCTCTCCAAGTTCTCCTGAATTTTTTGCTGCTTCTCCTCCAGCCATCCCTATTTTTCCTCCTCAAAATAAATTTTGTAAAACTTCTTACTTTTTTCTTCATCAAACCCTTTTTCCAAAAACTCATTCATTTTGCTGTTTTCTCTTAATGATATTCTTATGTTTATATCACTATCAAGTACTATCGTCTTAGTAAACTTTTTCTCAATTTTTCTTACTAGATCTGATGTAATGTTAGTCTCTAAAGGCTGTATTTGTTTTTTAAAATAACTGACATCTAAATTTTTTTCTTGAAACACATTTTCAACATACCTTTCTGCATCAAAATATGTTTCTTCTTTAAAATAATTGATGCTTTTTGACAGATATTCTACTTTTTTCTCCGGTGCTAAATCTGGACTATTAGTTATAAATTTCCTGCATTCTTTAAGTAACTGTTCAGTTTTATATCGTTCATCAACTTTATACTTTACATTCAAAAAGTTCTCTTTCCAAAATACTGTATCCTCTTGTTTTCTATTTTTGACGAAAACTAAAGATTCTTCAGTTTCTTTAAAAAACATAACTAGCCCCAATTTATTGTTTTGTTTAAGATTTATCCCTTTATAGCTAGATAATGTTAGCTTTTCATTTAGGTTATTAACTTGTAAAAATAGTTCTTTGTCCTCCACTTTTATAATACTTAAGATATCTACTTCTTTATTTTCGTATTTAGCACCTGTGAATTTTAATGTGAGCAATTCTCCACCTTTAATATTTGGGTGCCTTGATACTTCAATAAGGTGCCTAGCTATATTTTGAGAGTTTTTTATGAAATCCTTATTCTCTTTTAATATTTCCCTCGTAAAAAAGTAAACTTCATTAAGATTCAGTTCAGATTCGTGGGAAAATTCACATATCTCATTTTCTTCGAACCTATTAAATGATAGTGTCAAAAATGCTTTTTGCAAATATTCAATGTCATTTATTAAACTATCTGAGATAACACTTTTAACATTTTCTAAAGGACTAGCAATATAATGTAAAACTGCAGTTTCAAGTACACACTTGCTTAAATCAAGCATCCAATTACCTCCTTTGAACTATTTCTAAATGCCCTTAAATTCGCCTAACACTTTCTAATTATTACATATTTTTATCAATATTTGTCTAATATTCTGCACATAAAATTTTTTATTCAAAACATTGGTATTTAGTTTAGCTGAGATTAATTTGTGTATCAGAGTTACCTTCATTTCTTATACCAAAAGCTTATTTACGTTGAAGTCCTAATCCCACTCCTATTCTCAGTGAAAATTTTGAAATATCCCCACCATAACCATCACCTTCACAACATAAATTAAGAGACTCTTTTGTGAGTCTCTTAATTTAACTTACTTTATACTCCTTAACCTTGCGATAGAATGTAGCCCTAGTTATATTTAATTATTCCACTTCTACTACTGGAATAATTTTAGTCCTTCTTTAGTTCTATCGATTAGCTAGTTTTCATTTGTTACGGTTTCTTTCTTTTTACTTCTATTAATTAATATCATAAGTGTTTCTTTTTGTTTGTTAAGTCTACTCTTTGTTAAATTAATGGTCTATAATCCCATTAAAATATTGAAATTTGCGCCAAGTTAAACATCTTTTTATAAAATCTTATCAATATTAATGACAACTTCAGTTTTTTTCAAAGTTGATCTACTCATATGAACCTCTCTATCATCTACCGTATTCAGCTTCACAATATCGATATCATTGCATTCTCTTAACATTTCCTGGATTTGTTTTATCCTCTTTTTTCTGTTGTTATTACTCCCCCAACCTATATAAAGCTTAACGCTATTATTTACTGCATGTCTAATCCATTTATCAGTTTGTTGATCGTATCTCTTATCATAGTCTATAGCTTTTAACTTACTCTCCGAGTTACATCTGTATGAAAAAAGATTTACTATATAAAAACCTCCAAAATTTTTTGAAATACAATAATTCATAAATAACATTACTGACTTGTCTAAATAAAGAGCATCAGTTTCCTTTCTTGGATTCAACATGATTATTGTTACTATAGATTTTTCTTCATCCCAAACTTTTTTGAGTAGATAACGATGCGTTGCACTTTCATCTTTAGAAAATTCCGCTTCACTTTTAATAAGGATGTTAGTCTGCATAAATGCATCTCCCCTCTTATTTTCATATTTAATAAATACACAATATCGATAAAAGAAAACATCTAATGAAACAAAAAGCTTATACTTATTATCTAAACGTGTTAAAAAAGATATTCTTTTCTCATGTTTACAGATTTTGTTTATTCTTATTAAAATTACAGTTTTACTAGTTTATATATAAAATCATTCTAAATCCGACTATAAATAAGAAAAGGGATTACAATTGGTTAGTAATCCCTTTTCTTTTATTATATACCATTTATTAATTTGTCTCTTCCTGTGGAAAAAGCTTCCATAAAGAAAGATTCCCTTCTGCTTCTCAATTCTTCAATTGATTGAACTGATGAAAACTTCTGAAATTCATCCTCGTTAAGACCTGTATACTTTTCTATCATTCTTATTAACCAAGGATCATTTATAGCAGTTAATTTTTTATTACCTTTGCTAATATTTTCACGTTTAGGAAGCAATGCAAGATTGTAAAGATTATGTTGAACAATTTTATTATCAATATTCGATCCTTCAAAAGATGATTGTGGTATTATATGATCAACTTCAATGGGTATACTTTTATTATTTGGACCATCAAATTCAGCTAAACAGTAATAGTAATACAGAATTGGTTTTAATATTTTAACTGAAATTACTTCATCATGAAGGGTATTGTGTTCAAAAATTTCTTCTAGTAGTGAAGTCCACCTTTCAATCTTAACAGGTTCAAACGTCTTACTAAAACCAAACTTTTCAATATTATCAGCAAGCCTTGAGTCACTTGAACCCCGCCACAACTTAGTAACATATTCATATATCATCTTATCGAAAAGAACAACGCTATTTCTTTGAACCTTCTTCATTTCATGATTACCAAGAGGTCTTCCTCTTTGTATCCAATCCTTATAGATCATGACCAAGAAATTAATAGAAATAGTATCACTAGTCAATTCCATTAAACATGTATTCCAAGAGAGTAAAAACTTAAAGAAGGAATGTTCAGATATTATTCTTCCGAGTTCATTAAAATCTCGAACCAGTTGCTCAATATCTTCTTCCCATGTTAATTGCCTGTTCCTTGATACATTAGAAATTTTATCTTTTGTAATACCTTTTTCAAAGATTGCACCCAAAATTTTAAAACCTAATGTAACCCTAGTCCTAAATTCTGTTTCCTTTGCGTAAGATAAATTTTTAAAGATGAAATTAAGCGTTCCTAATCTCCCTAATAAAGTAGCTGGAAAATCCCATCTAACTACACCTTCTCGTTTTATATTCATTACATTATATAGTTCGTTTACATGTTGCTCTAAAGAATGAGATGGATGAGCAATCTTTCTGTTCCAAGAAGGTTTTGCAGACAATATTTCAACTGCTGTCAAGTCCGTTCCCTCGGAGTTAATTAACTTAAATATATTTTGCGCATCAATGCTTTTAGCACTTTTCAGTTCAATTATACCAATCAATGTATCCCTGAGTCTATTCTCAATCAATTCTACTATTTCAATTCTTTCTTCGATTCTTTCCCAGGTTTGATGGAGTAGTTTTCTAAAACTACTCAATACCTTATCTTCTAAACTATAACGGGAGATTAAGTAACTTATGAAATCTTGTTCTGATATATCCTCAATTCCTTCATCATAGCAGTTCTTTTTAAAGTTTCTTATAAACGAAACTAATTTTTTACCATTTAACTTTGCATAACCTGAATGATATTCAATGTATTCTAAGTTAGGTATTTGTCTGGAAAAGTTAAATGGAATAGAGAAACCTGTACCATTTCTTTTTTTATTATGGCAAACGAGAATTATTTTCAACAGTAATTTTAAATCATCTTTGTCCTGATTTAAAGATGGTTTATCTTCTATTGTTGCAGCTATTTCATCATTGTCTTCCAAATAATCGTCATCGTCATCATAAAGTTCATCAGAATAACTATTTTCTTCTATACTACTTTCTTTTGAGGAAGTATCAATTTTTTCCTCCTCTTCCACTTCATCATTTTCTAAATGCTCTTCAATTGCATTCCAAAACTTTTCTTCTATCTCATCAGGCTGATCACCATTTTTTAGTTTTAAGAATACTCTAGCCCAACTGTATATCTCTTCTGGGTTCTCTAACATTAGTAAAAGAGCGTTTCTCCTTTGTCTGCCATCAAGTAACCATTTTGTATTTCGCTTTTTGCCTTTCTCCTCATTAATAACACAAATTCCAATTGGATAATTGTTAAAAATACTAATACATAACTTAAAATTCTTCTTAATGTCCCAAGTTTGTTTCCTTTGGAACCTCGGGAGCCTAATATTTCTATCTTCAATCAATGTTTTAGCGGATTCGGATCTAATTTGATACATTATTCGACCTCCAATACCATCTCTTCTATCAATACTTTAGCATTTTACCCTATTAAACTGTATAATAAAGCGAATGCGGAAATTAATTATAAAACACCTAACCTTTCTTAGCAGACGCTTTTTTTATAGCAGAAAATCATAATATGTTTATAATATGTTTATACAAAAAGGGCAATAGCCTTTGAATAATTATTTTTATGGCTCTGCTTACTGGAATACGAAAAGGAGAAATCCTAGGGCTACGATGGAGAGATATTGATTTTGAAAAACAGGTTATCTACATTAGGCAAATCTACGACGGATATGCGAAAGAACTTAAGGTGGGGGCTAAAACAGCGTCTGGTGTACGTTCTATTCATATTCCTAATATGCTTGTTAATCAATTGAAAAAAGAGCGTAAGAAAGTATTAGTTAATAAACTTAAACAAGGTATAGCCTATAACGATTATGACTTAGTGAACTGTACAAAGTTTGGCAACTCTTTAGATTCATCTACTTTATCTAAGAGATTCAAGAACCATGCTAAAAAACTTGGACTACCTGTGATACGATTTCATGATTTACGTCATACGCATGTAACCATGTTGATTCAGCAAAATGTGAATGTGAAAGTTATCTCTGAACGTGTTGGACACTCTTCCATTCAAATCACATTAAATCAATACAGCCACGTCTTGCCGAGTATGCAACAAGAAGTGGCTGATAAATTGAATACCTTATTCGTTAATATGTGACCAGCTTGTGACCAATCAGAAGGTTAAGGTGGTTAAAACCCTATTACATCAAGGTTTAAATCAAAACGCCCAGTTCCCTTTTCTAAACACAGGCTCGCTTGTACCGTCAGCTTTGATGCCGTCGATGTCCATTTCAGCTGAGCCAATCATGAAGTCAACGTGGGTGATGCTGTCGTTTGCTCCGTTTTGTGATAGCTCTTCTTTAGACATCGTTTTTCCGCCTTCTAAACAGAAGGAATACGAGCTGCCGATGGCTAAATGGTTGGATGCATTTTCGTCAAACAGCGTGTTGTAGAAAATGATGTTTGACTGAGAGATTGGCGATTGATGCGGTACTAAGGCTACTTCGCCTAAGTATTTGGCACCTTCATCTGTTTCAATTAAGTGCTTTAACGTTTCTTCGCCTTCTTCTGCTTTTACATCAACAATTTTTCCGTTTTCAAATGTTAGCGTGAAGTTTTCAATTAAGTTTCCTGCGTAGCTAAGCGGTTTTGTGCTCGTTACTTGACCATTTACGCCGTCTTTTTTCGGAAGTGTGAATACTTCTTCTGTTGGCATATTGGCCATGAACGAGTTGCCGTCTTCATTCACACTGCCTGCGCCAACCCAAATATGTTTGTCAGGAAGCTCAATTGTTAAATCTGTTCCTGGCGCTTTATAGTGAAGCTTAGAAAATTTCTTTTCATTTAAAATGTCTACTTTTGTATGTAATGAAGCATTATGCTCTTCCCATGCGGCCACTGGATCTTCCTGGTCTACGCGCACGGATTTAAAAATAGCTTCCCACAGTTTTTCTTGCTGCTGTTCTTCTGGAACGTCAGGAAATACTTTAGCTGCCCAGTCTTTTGAAGGAACAGCTACAATGGACCAGCTGATTTTATCGGATTGGATTGCTTCACGGAATTTTTTCATTGCTTTTCCGCTTACTTTTTGGAACGCAGCAATACGTTTGCCGTCTACTCCTTTTAGTAAGTCAGGACCGCTTGAAATTACAGATAAAACAGCGCCTCCGTTTTTCACAAGCTCTTCTCTTGCTTGAGCTTTCCAAGCAGGAAATTCATTAAATACAGATTCATCCGCTTTTTCATATTTCAAACGAACTAAATGATCGTCATGCCAGTCTACATCAACAGACTTTGCTCCAGCTTCGTACGCTTTTTTCGCAATTTCACGAACAAAATCAGCGGAAGAAATATCGGCATTAATATTTAATACTTGCCCTTTTTGAATGTTTACACCGACTTTTACAGCCAGCTCGGCGTACTTTTCAATATTGCGCTCAAACTGTTCCATAATTTATCTCCTTTACGTATATATTCTAACAACTTCATTGTATCATGAATAAAACGCCAATTAAAAATCCTAACTTATAGTTTACATAATATAATTACGTTATTTTATAGATTATTATATAGCAAAAGTTTGTTCTCTAAGAATCAGAACAAACTTTTGTCTTTCACAGATTCAGTTTTGTAGCCGAGCCGCTCCGAAATGTTCTTGCCTATATCAACCATGCGTTCTTGAAGATATGTTAAGCGCTCATTTGTCATACGCATCGTAGCACCAGAAATACTGACTGCAGCGACGACTTGACCAAGGTGATCAAAAATAGGCGCTGCAATGCAGGTAATTCCATATTCATTTTCTTCTAAATCCAGCGCATATCCCTTTTGTTTCACTTCTGAAAGTTCTCGAAGAAAGCTTTCTTCATCTGTAATGGTGTGATCGGTATGAGCTGGTAAGCCTTTTCTTTCAAGAATGCTTGTTACCGTGTTAAGCGGTAAAAAAGCTAGGATAGCTTTACCAACGGAGGTGCAATGCATTGGTGCTCTTTTCCCCACTTTTGAATGCATGCGCAGCGTCTGATTTCCTTCTAATTTTTCAATATACACTACTTCACCTTGATCGTAGACAACAAGATGAATAACTTCATTTGTTTCACTTTCAAGTTCTTGCAAAAACGGCTTTGCTTCTGTCCGTAAATCAATAGAATCTAAAAGCTTTGAACTTACTTCTAAAAACTTATACCCAAGCTTGTACCGCCCGCTTTCTTGATCTTGTTCAATATACCCATACTGAGCAAGAGTAGTTAGAATACGGTATACGGAGCTTTTATTAATGTCCATTTGCTTTGCAATTTCTGTGACTCCTACCCCTTCTCTTTCCATGCTGACAATTGTGACAATATCCAATGCCCGGCTTACAGACTTAACCATATTTTCTCTCTCCATTTTTCTTCTCTCCTCTATGTGTCATTTTACTGCCGGGCATTTTTTTATCACTTTTATACGTTTACACGTTCTTTCTCTGCAACAAATGGATTTTGGAGAGTTCCAATTTCTCCGATGGTGCATTCAATAACATCGTTTGCGCTCACCAGTTCCGCGCCGACCGGACTTCCTGTTAAAACCACATCTCCCGGCTTAAGGGTCATAACAGTAGATAGGTAAGCGATCATTTCTCCAACAGAAATAATCATTAAATCTGTCGAGCTGTTTTGTTTTTCAACGCCATTTAAAAACGCTTTTACGTGAATTGACTTAAAATCAAGCTCCGTTTCGATTACGGGTCCAAGAGGCGTAAACGAATCAAAGGATTTTCCAATGGTCCAGTGCCCGTCTTCATGAAAATAATCCGGAGCCGTTACATCGTTTCCAATTGTATACCCAAATATATAATCCCGTACGTCTTCTTTTGCGATGTTCTTTGCCTCTTTTCCAATAACAACCGCAAGCTCGGATTCAAACTTAACGTGCTTAATGGCAGTTGGAATAACAATGTCTTCGTTTGGACCAATCACAGAAGATGTGGGCTTAAAAAAGAAGACAGGAATAGAAGGCATTTCCTTTGGAAGCTCCGACTTTGCGGCTGCATAATTTGCGCCTATTCCAATAATTTGATTCGGCTCTAAAGGAGCCAAAAGCTTTACTTCATTTACTGAAAAAGTCTGTCCTGTATAGTTCCATTTCTCAAATATATTTCCTTCAATAACGCTGATCGCATCCTCTTTTAGTACACCTGTATGACGGCTATCTTGTACAGCGAACCTTACAAATTTCATGACATAACTCCTTTTCCCATTTGCTGTGTTTTAATAAGGATCGTAGGTAGTCAGGTTCTTAAGATGTAAGTACAGCCTGCCATCTCTATGCTGACAGGCCGTTTTTTTTTACTGTTTTATAGCTGCTTTTGCCTTTGCTTCGATACGGCGGCGGTGTAAAATCGGCTCCGTATAGCCGTTTGGCTGATCATAGCCTTGAAATACTAAATCGCAGGCTGCCTGAAAAGCAATAGATGTGCTGTAGTTCGATGACATTGGCTGATACAGAGGATCATTTTCATTTTGTTGATCTACTACTTTTGCCATTCGCTTTAGCGTTTCCGTTACTTGTTCTTTTGTACAAATTCCATGATGAAGCCAGTTGGCTACGTGCTGACTGGAAATACGAAGCGTTGCCCGGTCTTCCATCAGCCCTACATTATTAATATCCGGTACTTTTGAGCACCCTACTCCTTGGTCGACCCATCTTACTACATAGCCAAGTATTCCTTGAGCGTTGTTGTCTAGCTCCTGCTGGATTTCATCTTTGCTCCAATTTGGTTTTTCTGCCACAGGAATTTGCAAAATATCATCTCGTAGATCGGTAGACTGAGTAAGCAATTCATTTTGAACATCTCTTACATCAATTTGATGGTAGTGAAGAGCATGGAGCGTCGCTGCAGTCGGTGAAGGCACCCATGCCGTATTCGCTCCTGCTTTTAAATGCCCCACTTTTTGCTTAAGCATTTCGGCCATCATATCCGGCATTGCCCACATGCCTTTTCCGATTTGAGCGCGGCCTTGGAACCCGCTTGCTAACCCTACATTTACATTAGACTGTTCGTAGCCTTGAAGCCATTTAGACGCCTTCATATCATTTTTACGGATAACGGCGCCTGCTTCCATAGAAGTGTGAATTTCGTCACCTGTTCGATCCAAGAATCCAGTATTAATAAACGCCACTCGGTCTTTTACTTCTTTGATGCACGCTTTTAAATTAAGCGTTGTACGGCGCTCTTCATCCATTACGCCGATTTTAATTGTATGACGCTCAAGCCCTAGCATATCTTCAATTGAATTAAATAACGTGTTGGCAAAAGCTACTTCTTTGGAGCCGTGCATTTTCGGTTTAACGATATAGATAGAGCTCTTTTTAGAATTTTGATACGTACCGTTTTTAAGCAAAGTGTGTTTGGCAATTAAACTAGTAATTACGCTGTCTAAAATACCTTCATAGATTTCGTTGCCATTTCGATCTAAAACAGCGCTGTTTGTCATTAAATGCCCAACGTTTCGAACAAACATAAGTGAACGGCCAGACAGTGAAATCTTTTCCTTGTCGGGAGAAATATAGGTACGGTCTGGATTTAAACGCCTTGTCATGTTTTGACTTCCTTTTTTAAAAGTAGACGTCAAATCACCTTTCATTAATCCCAGCCAGTTGCGGTAAACATCTACTTTGTCTTCTGCGTCTACTGCCGCTACTGAATCTTCACAGTCCATAATCGTCGTAAGAGCTGCTTCCATTAAAATATCTTTTACACCCGCATCGTCTGTTTTACCAATCGAATCCGTACGATCAATTTGAACTTCAAAATGCAGGCCGTTGTTTTTGAATAAAAGAGCATCAGGGCTTTTTTCTTCTCCTTGATACCCTACAAATTTATCTTCTTCCTGTAACTCTGTTAAACTGCCATCGTTTAATTGAGCGACAAGCTTTCCATTTTCAAGACTGTACTGAACCACTTCTGCATGAGAAGACTGAACGAGCGGAATAACTTCATCAAGAAAACTCTTCGCAAACGCAATAACTTTTTCTCCTCGAATTGGATTATAAGAACTTGTGCGCGAAGCTCCATTTTCTTCACTGATTGCATCAGTGCCGTAAAGTGCATCATAGAGACTTCCCCAGCGTGCATTAGCAGCGTTGATAGCATACCGAGCGTTATTCACTGGTACAACAAGCTGCGGTCCCGCTTGATAGGCAATTTCGCTATCTACTCCTTCTGTACCAATAAGAAAATCTTCTGCCTTGTCTTCTAAATAGCCAATTTTCGTTAAAAACGACTTGTATTCGTTAAAGTCACCGTCAGGATTTTCTTGATGCCACGCATTAATTTGAGCTTGCAGCTGATCACGCTTTTCTAACAAACGTTTATTTACGGGTGTTAACTCGGTTACTAACGCTTCAAAATCAGACCAAAACTGTTCTGTACTTAGGCCGCTGCCCGGAAGAGCTTCCTCATTAATAAATTGATAGAGAACTGGAGCTACTTTCAGATTTCCAACTTGTTTGTAGTTTGTCACCGTCTGTTTCCTCCTCTTATTCTTTTACATTTTAAATTTGGACGCGCTTTCAATTCTTTTTGCCACAATGGTTAAGACGAACATATGCGGTGCTGTTTCTTATTACAAAACAGCGTTTTATTTTTGTTAAAAAAATCATATCATCGAGCGAATATATTTTCAAGAATTTTCTAAAAATATCCCACTTTTTTCTTTTCTTTTTTGACTTCAGCGCAGCGGCTCGGACTTGGAAAAAGCTTTCCTGCATTTAATAGATTTTTAGGATTAAATACTTCTCGTATATTCGTTTGTGCTTGAATTTCATCTTCATTAAAAACAAATCGCATTTCTTCTTTTTTTTCAATGCCCACACCGTGTTCCCCGGTAATCGTTCCTCCTACTTCTGCACATACTTGCAAACATGCGCTTCCGGCTTCGAGTGCTTTTTCAGTTTCCCCTGGCTTTCTAGCATCAAATAATACAAGCGGATGCAAGTTCCCGTCTCCAGCGTGAAAAATATTGGCAATACGAAGACCTGCTTCTTCGCTAATTTTGTTGATTCGCTTCAGCACTTGAGGCAGTTTACTTCTTGGAATAACCCCGTCTTGTACGAGGTAGTCAGGGGATATAGCTCCCATCGCCCCAAATCCTGTCTTCCGATTTGCCCACCATCTGGCGCGCTCTTCTTCACTTTCAGCTACTTTCACTTCCCGTACGTTTTGTTTTTTGCATACGTCTAAAATACGAAGGATTTGCTCTTCGATACCGGCTGAAATGCCGTCTACTTCAATTAATAAAAGAGCTTCAATATCTCTAGGGTGTCCGACTGGAAACGCAGCAGCTTCCACTCCTTCAATGGCGGTTTTATCCATCATTTCAAGCGCAGCGGGCACAATGCCGGCTGATATAATGTCTGATACCGCTTGGCTGCCGTCTTCTACCCGGTCGAAATAGGCAAGAACCGTTTGTTTGGCTTCCGGGTTTTTCAAAATGCGTACCGTAATTTTTGTAACGATTCCTAACGTCCCTTCTGATCCTGTTAAAAGTCCTAATAAATCATATCCTGGTTCATCTGGAATACCTTGCTTGCCAAGCTCAATCACATCTCCATTTGGAAGCACCACCTCTAGCCCTAAAATATGGTTGGTAGTTACTCCATATTTAAGACAGTGTGCCCCTCCCGCATTTTCCGCTACATTTCCACCAATGGTGCAGCAATACTGACTCGAAGGATCCGGGGCATAATAATATCCTTTTTCAGAGATCGAATTGGTTAATTTAAGATTAATAAATCCCGGCTCTACCACGGCACGTCTGTTTTCATAGTCCACGCTAAGCAGGCGCTTCATTTTCACTAAACTAATAACCACTTCGTTATTAAGAGGAATCGCTCCGCCGCTTAGTCCTGTGCCTGCTCCTCTTGCAAGAAAAGGCAAATCGTGTTCATTGCAGTATTTAACAATGTTAGAAACTTCTTTTGTGTTTCGAGGAAATACCACCGCTTTAGGCAAGTGTCTGTGAATGGTAAACCCATCGCAGTCGTACGCAAGCAAATCTTCTTTGTGATACAAAATAGAATGAGCATCTACTAGTTGAGAAAGATTTTTTACATGAAGATCTTTTATTCTATTTTTCTTCAACACGATGCGCTTCCTCCTCTTCTTTTTGATAGGCCCACTCTAAAAGCTGTACCGTGTGAACAATTTGCTGACTTCGTCCATATTTTTTCACTCCTACTGCCATCTGCAGCATACATCCTGGGTTTCCCATTGAAATCATTTCTACGTCATGGGGCACATTTTCCATTTTACTTTGAAGCACGGCTCCCGCCATGTCAGGGTTTGTTAAATTATAAATTCCTGCGCTTCCACAGCATCGGTCCGCGTTAGCCATATGAACCATTTCAACTCCCGGAATAGAAAGCAAAATATCTCTTGGTTCTTCTCTAACTCCTTGACCATGAGCTAAATGGCAAGCATCGTGGTACGTAATGCGCGTATGCAGCTTCGCCTGCGGAGGGCGATATCCCGTATCGTAAAGATATTTTGAAATATCCTGGACTTTTTCAGCAAAGGCTTCGGCTTTTTCAAGCCACTCTTGCTCTTCTTCTCTAAATAGTTCAGGATACTCTTTTAACATGCAGCCGCATCCCGCAGCGTTTACAATAATGGTATCGGCATGCTGAAACGCCTCTATATTTTTTTTTGCAAGCTGTCTTCCCATGTCTCGGTCTCCTGCATGAACGTGCAAAGCACCACAGCACGTCTGAGAATGAGGAATAACAACGTCGTTTCCGTTTCTTCTTAATACATTAAGAGTCGCTTCGTTAATATCGCTGAACATGACGTCCATAATGCAGCCGGTTAAAAAAGCAACTTCGGCTTTTCTTTCTGCATTTGCTTTTAGAACGCGTTCTTTTTTATATTTTTTTCGAACAGAACGGGTAATTTTAGGCATTACATGTTCCATTTCTGCTAGATGTGTTGGCATCATATTTAACATGCCTGTTGTGCGCATCATTTTTTGCATCCCGCTTTTTTGGTACAACTTTAATAAACTTCCTGCAGCTTCCAAGCGATGGGAATGAGGAAAAAGTTCCTTAAGAAAAAATTTGCTGATCATCCCTTTCCAGCCGGTCAAAGGCATTGCTTGACGAATTTGGCCGCGAGCTTCTTCAATGAGTCCGCCAACGTCTACATTTGCAGGGCAGGCAGTTGTACAGGCACGGCAGTCCAAACAGGCAAAAACAGGGTCTGTAAACTGTGCATTTACGTTTATTTTTCCTTCTGCTACCGATTTGATAAGATGAACGCGTCCTCTTGGTGAATGCTGCTCTTGTCCCGTTATTTCATAAGTAGGACAAGACTCTAAGCACATTCCGCAGTGTACACAATCCGCCCATTTTTTTTCGTCTGGCGCGTCTTTCCACAAATAGTTGCTAACGCTTTGACATGGAGCATCTTTGATATCCGCTTTCGCTGAATTCACTTAGATTCCTCCTATAAATCGTTTATAGTTAAGCACATTTTTAGCGTCCATCTTTGCTTTAATTCCTGCTAGTAACGGAAAATGAGAAGGTTTTTCCCCCCACACATTTACTTTTTGGCGCAGTATAAAAGGCAAATGTTTAACCACCACATATCCTCCGTACGTTTTAGCCGTTTCAGTAAATGAAGTGATAACGGAAAGAATGGCTTCTTCTGAGCCCTTTATGTAGACTGAGCAAAGACCGTGTCCAACTCCTCCATGTGCTTTTATCAGCATTGGAAGGGACGTTTTTAAAGCAGTACTTTTGTTTATCACGTCAAGTACATTTATATTTGGTACGCCAACTTTTAAAGTGGCTTCCGTTTCTTCTTCGGAAGAACAAAGTGCACCATTTGGACTAATGTTACTAAAAAATCCCCAGAACACCTCGGCTTCTTTTTCCTGCAGTACTTTTAAAATCGTATCAGCAGGCTGAATACTTTTGATGTAATTCTCTTGATAATGAACGGAACTTTCCACGTCTTCAAAGCTGATTACAAGCGTAAACAGATGCTGCCCTATTACATCTTCAGCTAGAGAAGGATTTAATAATTCCAAAGCAACGGGCTCTATCATGGAATCTAAGACTTTGCTAACAAAAGCATGGATTTCTTCGATATTGCCCCTTGAAAACGAAAGAAAAAGAACGCTTTGATACTTAGGCAGCGGACGCAGCTTTAACGTTACTTCTGAAATAACGCCGAGCGTTCCCATTGAACCAATAAACAGCTTATTCATATCATAGCCAGCCACGTTCTTGACGACTTTTCCGCCTGAACGAACAATGGTTCCATCTGAATATACGACTCTCATACCGATTACTGCATCTCGCGCTGATCCATAACACAAGCGCTTTGGACCACTTTCATTCGCTGCAATAACTCCGCCGATTGTAGCGTAGTCTCTTAGAGCTGGATCAAGTGAAATTTGCTGGTTGTACGTTTTTAAATACGTTTGCAGCTCTTCAAACGGCGTACCAGCTTTTACAGTAACTGTCATATCACCTACTGTATGTTCAACAATTCCGCTGTATTCAGTCAGCGAAAGCAAAAGGTCTACTGTATCTATAAGTCCGCCAAACCCTTTTTTTGTACCGTTCCCTTCAATGACGACTTTTTTTCCGTGTTCCGCCGCATACTTTAAAACGGCTGCTATTTCTTGTTCTGAAGTTGGCTTAACATGAAGGGATCCGTTATTTCCAAGGAAGTGATTCATATGCTGTTCTTCAAGTGTGGAAGGATGAGATAAAATGGATTTTAAATGACCTGGAAGCTTCAACGTACTCAATAAATTGACTCCTCTCGTTTTGTAATAGCAAACACCGTTTCACTAATAACATAAAGAAGTGCCATATATAATACGACTAAAAGTAGTAGATTAATAAGAAGAATAATTAGTAGAATAGATGGAAAGATATATTTAAAACGCTTACAATCATTAAATCACCTATTCTTGGGATTTTCAACCAATATTTTCTTCTTATCTACAAAAAAATGTCCGTTTTTTTGAAAAAAAGTTCCTTTTAGTACTTGCCTATCACAAAAGGATTAGAATATAATGTAAGCGAATTCATTTTTACATAAGTCATCAGATGACCTTATCATCGTAGTTTTGATTGTTTCGTAGTTCACTAATTTGAAAATGAGGTGTTAGTTATGACATGGACACAGCAGTTCACTCCTGTAGGAAACAGCGTCATTTGGTCTTCATTAATCGCTTTGATTCCTATTCTTTACTTCTTTTGGGCTCTGGCTATTAAACGAATGAAAGGTTATATGGCTGGAGTTACAACTTTACTGGTCGCACTTGCCGTTGCAATACTTGCTTATAAAATGCCGGCTAGCATGGCTTTTATGTCAGCTAGTCAAGGAGCCGTATACGGTATACTGCCGATTGGATGGATTATCATTACGTCTGTTTTTCTTTACAAACTAACCGTAAAAACCGGTCAGTTTGATATTATTCGTACCTCTGTCGTATCTATTACAGAAGATCGCAGACTTCAAGCTTTGTTAGTTGCTTTTTCGTTTGGGGCTTTTCTTGAAGGTGCCGCTGGTTTTGGTGCACCTGTTGCGATTTCAGCAGCTTTGCTTGTAGGGCTAGGTTTTAATCCGCTGTATGCCGCTGGCTTATGTTTATTAGCAAACACAGCACCCGTTGCTTTTGGTGCAATCGGTATTCCTATCACTGCTATGGAAGGTCCTACTGGAGTAGCGGCAATGGAAATCTCTAAAATGGTAGGCCGCCAGCTTCCTTTTATTTCTGTATTTATTCCGCTATATTTGGTTTTTGTAATGGCTGGATTTAAGAAAACATTAGAAGTACTCCCTGCTATTCTAGTATCCGGCGTCTCTTTTGCTCTTACACAGTTTGTCAGCTCTAACTTTTTAGGACCTGAACTTCCTGATATTTTATCGGCACTCGTTTCACTTTTTGCGCTCGCTATTTTCTTAAAATTCTGGAAACCAAAAACAACGTTCCGTTTTCAATCTGAAAAAGCAGCACATGAAGTAGCTTCCGCTTCAGCTGAGCCAAAAGAAACTCCAGATCAACCCGCATTCACGGGAGCTCAAATTGCAAAGGCGTGGTCACCTTTTTTAATTTTAACGATCTTTATTTCTGTATGGGGAATTCCTCAAATTAAAACCGCTTTGACAGGACATTATGAAGGAGCTAACGCTTTTTTGGGCGCTATTAATTCCATCGGACATTATTTAACGTTTATGCCAGAAGTACCTTGGTTAAATAATTTAATTTTAAATGGAAATGGAGAACCGATTGCGGCAGTGTATAAGTTAGAATTACTAGGCGCTGCCGGAACAGCTATCCTGTTGTCTGCTGTTGTCACAAAATTTATTGTCAACATCTCTTGGAAAGACTGGTTTATTACATTTAAGGAGACGTGCAAAGAATTAGCGCTGCCGCTGCTTACAATTATGTCCGTTGTTGCATTTGCTTACGTGACAAATGCTTCTGGAATGAGTACAACCTTAGGACTGCTGTTAGCTAAAACAGGCGCGTTATTTCCCTTTTTCTCTCCTGTACTCGGCTGGCTTGGTGTTTTTATTACTGGATCAGATACATCAGCCAACTTATTGTTCGGCAACTTGCAAAAAATCACGGCTACGTCTATTGGAATGGACCCGCTTCTTGCGCTTGCAGCAAACTCTTCTGGGGGAGTAACCGGTAAAATGATTTCACCGCAGTCCATCGCCGTTGCCTGTGCTGCAGTTGGGTTGGCCGGAAAAGAGTCCGATTTGCTTCGTTTTACGGTGAAGCACAGCTTATTTTTACTGCTGATTGTCTGCGTATTAACATTTTTACAATCTAATGTATTGTCGTGGATGATTCCTTAATAAGATGTATAAGAAATATTTTTAATTTTTAGATTTTCTAAAAGATATACAGGTAATTTTATTGGATAATTTGGAAATACAGCTCGATTGTATTGTTTAATTTCACTACAAATTTATATATTTCTATTCTCTATACAATGTGTTGCTGACTTTTTATATCTTAAATCTAATAATGATAAAATTGCCCTTAAAGTGTTAAGTACTGATTAACACTTTAAGGGCAATTCATCGATTAAAGAATTTTTTGTTAAAATCTCTATATCTTTTATTTACTGTGAAGTTTAAATTTAATTTCAAGTAACCATTTATAATGGTTTTACTATTTTATACCGCACAGGGCTATTTAAATAACAAGTCCAGCTTCATGATTAACCAAATAATTTCTAACAATTTTTAATACAGTATCTTGATTGTGATTCAAGTAAAAATGATCACCTTTTAAAATATACAGTTCCTTAATATGTGTAATGTATTGGTTCCAACTTTCCACACTTTCTTTTGAAACAGAATCTTCTGAGCCCAATAATAGAATTGCTTTACTATTTAACTTCTTAGGTCGCTTAGTTTCTTCATAATTTAACAACATATTCAAATCTGATTGGATAATTGGAAGAAATAAATTCATGAAATCATCTGTTTCCATAAGTTCTTCATTTGTCCCTCCCATTTTTCTCAACGATTGTTTTAACTTGTGTATGTTAGAAAAATCAATGTGCTCCAGTTTATGATTTGGAGATGATTTACTAGATAAAAATAAGTACTCTACGCTGTTATCAAATCTTTCTTCTAACTTCATCGCAATTTCATACGCTACTATTGCCCCCATACTATGTCCGAAAAAGGAAATATTTTCTAGTGAATCTATATGATATTTTTCGTTCATTTCTTCCAATAAGAGATCTGTTAATTGGGAGATATTATTACACAATAACTCACCATATTTCCGGCCATGGCCTGGATACTCCATTGGTATAACTTCAATATCCTGACTATTAAATTTCCATTCCCTGTAAAAAGAGGAACTCCCTCCAGCATACGGAAAACAAAAAAGCTTTAGTCTACTCATCTTTTTTTCTCCTTTACTAGGAAAACAATTATTTCAATATATATCTCATAAAATTTTCAATGTACTTTAAGTCGATTATCGGCATTTGTATAAATAGCTTGTCTAATTCCTCTTGGGTTTTAAATTGATGAATCTCTGATTCTTTTAATTTAGTAGATTCATCAATTAATTGTGACAAGGCACTCAGAGAATGAATTTGATCAGATTTAGTTTTTTCTTTAAGTACTTGTAACCATTCTTCCAAATTCATATTATTGTAAGAAATCTTATATTTTTCAAAGAAAGCAGTTATTAGTCGGCTTGAAATCTTTTGATTGTTATATAAGTGATAGATTCCTAGTTTATCATTTCGAGTTGTTCTGGAAACTTTATAAATAAATTCACTTACAAAATCAACAGGCATTAATTCAAAATAAATTTCGCTTTCAAAAGGTAATATTCTTTCGTCTACAAAAGATTGAAAAACTTTATATAACATATCTTTTTCGTTCCAAACCCCATTTACAGAGTTAGATGAAATTCTTCCCAAGCGGAAGATATCAATTTCTAATCCAGCATCTTTTGCTTGAAGCAGTAATTTTTCAGCAACCCATTTAGATTGACTATATCCAATCATTAAATCTGATGAATAAACTAATTTATCTTCCTCATCCCACTTTCTTTCTCCAGTTAATACAGAAAGTGTTGAGGCATAATAAATATTTTTTCGAGTGTTAGAGCACGCAAATTTAATAATTTCATTTACACCATCTACGTTTGCTATTTTCGATTTATTATACGGTTCAAAAAAATTAGTTTCGGCTCCTATATGGTAAACATGAGAGACGTCATTACTTAATTTTTCATATGTCATATTATCTAAACCAAATTGGGTTTTACTAAAGTCTCCCTCAATTACTACTATTCTGCTTTCAAATTCATCCTTCCAAAGACTGTAATTTATTAATGCATCTTTTAGTCTGTTTTTTGAAGGGAATCGAACTAAACAATAAATTTTGATATCTTCAATCTCTAACAACAATTTGTGTAATAAATGTGCACCTAAAAACCCTGTCCCACCAGTAAGCAAGATGTTTTTTTTAAACATAATTGATTGCTTGCTTATTGTTCTTATTTTCTCTCCTATAGACTCACTTAGCTTAGAGTCTTTTTCTAGAACTTCTTGCATGCTGCCTGATAATTTAGCTTCGAGGGCGCCTACGAATTTATTAACTGTATTATTTTCTAATACCATTTGTAAAGTCGCTTCTGGTAATAAAGTTTCTTTCATTACATAGACTAGTTTAGTAGCTAAAATAGAGTGACCGCCATTTTCAAAGAAGTTATCGTTTAATCCTAAATTTTTGTTTCCTAATACATTTCTCCATATTTCTAATACTTCTTTTTTCCGTCCCTCCACTTCATTAACTTCAGAGGTATTAATTTGCTTTATATTGATTTCTAATAATTTCTCTTTGTCTACTTTACCGTTATGATTAAGAGGAAAATCATTGACTTTAACAAAGAAATGAGGAATCATGTAATTGGGTAATTCGGTATTTAAATACTCTTTTATATCTTTCTCGATCCTTTTCTCATCTACTCCTAGGTATTTATAATAAACCACAATATATTTCTCATTATTAATATTTTTAACAATAACCACCGAGTTTTCAATGAGAGAATATTTATCAAGTTTCTCTTGAATTTCGTTTAGTTCAATTCTAAAACCCCGAATTTTCACTTGGCTATCTTTTCTTCCTTTGTAGAGGATGTTTCCACTACTTAACTTAATGCCGTAATCCCCCGTTTTATACCACTTCATCTGATGTAATTCATCTACAATTAAAGCTTTTTCTGTTAACTTTGGTTGATTTAAATAACCTCTCATTACCCCTTGACCACTAATATAAAGCTCACCTAATTCTCCCTCATTTACTTCAATTTTATCTTCTGATAAAATTTTTATATTAACGTTTTTTAATGGCTTTCCAATTGGAATGACGTCTATATCTATATCGTCAACTTCGTGGCAAATAGAGAATGTTGTGCATTCTGTAGGCCCGTAACCATTAATTACAGAAACATTACTAAGTGCTGTTTTTAATTTATTTACATGAGAAATAGATATTTTATCTCCACCTACTACAATTTTACTTAAACCTTTAAATATGAATGGATCTTCATCTATCATTGCATTGAACAGTCCAGTTGTAAAAAAAGCGATATCTACTTTTCCAAAAGATATTGCTTCTTTCCAATCCTCAAAAGAAGTATATTCGTTCGGCATTAAGAATAAAGTAGCACCATTTAATAGCGCTCCCCATATTTCAAAAGTAGCTGCATCAAAACAAGGATTAGAAAATTGGGCTACATTATTATTTTCATTTATTTCAAGAATTTTTGAGTTTAGTACCAAATTAACTACGCTACTTTGTTCTATCATTACACCTTTTGGATTTCCTGTCGTTCCAGAAGTGTAAATGACATATGCCAAACTATTAGGTGACGAAAGATTGACAGGAATATGTGGCATTCCGTCTAATTCACTTAAATCAAAATGTATTGGCTTAAGGCCTAGATTGCTAAAGTCCTCTTCATAGTTACCAAAGGATAAGAAAAAGTCCATACATGTATCTGAAGTTATATATTCTAATCTTTTTAATGGATACTTTCCATCTATTGGAACATAACAACAGCCAGATTTTATAATTGCAAGCATTCCTATAACAAGTTCAATGGATCTTTGAGCGGGAATTCCTATCATTGTTTCTTTTTGAATTCCTAAGCTAATAATTTTTTGAGCAAGTTTGTCAGAGAGAGTATCTAATTCTTCATAAGTCACTTTATGTACATTTGTACATAAAGCAACTTTATTTTGCTTGCCATCTATTATTTTATTAAAAGCTTCAGTTATTGACATTAATTTATCCATTGTCGTAAATTTATTCATTATAGCGCCTCAACTTTCAAGTCATTTAGTAAGTCATTAATAGTTACATTTCCATCTTTAGTAAGCTTGAAAAATAAAGTTTCCATTGAATTCATTACACGTAAGACATTATCTTCATCAAAGATATTATCTTTATAGATAGTTTTATACCGCAATTTAGAATTCACTATTGCTGCAGAGAAGGTAAGGTTAAAATTTGTTGACTCATCTCCAGCAGAATTTTCAATTGTTATGTCTGAATTCCTTTTGAATTCTGTGCTAGGATAATTTTCAAAAACAAAAATTTGTTGAAATAATTCCTTATCCCATGGAATCTGAGCATATTGCTTAATATCTGTTAATGAGCTAGATTCATAATCTCTCATTTTTAGTTGCTTATTTTGAATGTCCGCAAAGTATGAAGATAAGTTGTATTCAAAATCAACTTTCATAGAGAATGGAAGTGTATTAATTAACAATCCCACAGCTGATTCGATATGAGAAATACTAGAGTTTCTTCCAGAGCTTGTAATACCATAACATATAGCATTGCTATTATTAATATAGGAGAGAACAATTCCCCAAACACCTTGAACTATTGTATTGATGGTCACCCTATTGTTTTGGGCTACTGTTATTAACTTTTCTGTCAAAGTTTCTGATAAGCTATATTCAATAACCTGATTTAAGGCAGTAGCTTTGTCAACTGTGACCTTGTTTGCAATTGCGTTAACTTCATTTATACTCTTTAGCTCTGATTTCCAGAAAGCTGCTTCCTCATTTTTATTAATATTTTGTACATTCTTTATAAATTGTTTGTACGCACGTCGATGATGTTCTCCAGTATCTAATAAAGTAAGAGAGGAATTGTGATAACTATCTATAAAATGGCCAATAACGATCTGTAAACTCCAACCATCTATCAGAGCGTGATGATGTGTCCAAACGAATTTGTAGTGGGAATCCGATAGTTTAACTAATGTTACAGTCATAAGTGGTCCATTTTCTAAATCTATTTGCCTTTCTCTGCTTTGTAATAATAAGTTATCTACCCTTTCTTTTAACTCCTTACCTTTAATATTCTGTAGATCCATATGATTAAACACGTAATAGATATCATTAAGAATGAGTTGATAACGGTCGCCTATATGATTTCTCCTAAAGACAGACCTTAGTATTTCGTATTTTCTACAAGTGTCATTCCAGGCTCTTTCTAATTTATCAAGGTTGAGGTCACCTTTTAGATCAAAAGAGAGTTGTGAAATGTACTCCGAACTTTGAGCTATTTCACTATGGAATAACATACCCTCTTGAAGTGAAGTCACGGGATAAATGTCTTCAATATTTTTAAATCTGTTAATAAAATAATTAATAGTACTTTCATCAACTACTTTTTCCGAATCAAAATCTGCTGCGACAACAGCATCGTTTAAATTTAGCTGTCCGTTTAAGATAAGATTTAGCTTTGACTTAAATTCCTTGCAAAATAACTGGAAGTTTGTATTGTTTGTATCCCCAATGATATTTACAATAAGTTTATTGTTTACGATACTTACAACAAAATTTATTTTAGATGAAAACTTATAACTTAAATCAATATTACTACTCTCAGTATGCACTACATCTTCTAGATTATTAAATTGGCCTAGATAGTTGTAACTGATAATACTTGTAGGGTAGCTATAGTTTTGATTAGAAATATACTTAAGAACCCCAAAGTCAAACCCTTTATTTGGTACATTTCTTAATATATGTTTTGTGCTTTTCAAGGTCGATCCCAGAGATGCTTTTCCTTCAATTCTTATAGGATACATAGAGGTGAACCAACCTACCGTTCTTGTGAGATCGATGTGATCTGTAATGTTTTCTCTACCATGACCTTCCAGATCAATCCAAAAATCATTGATATTTAGTTTACTGGCAAATACACGTGCAATGACAGATAATAATAATTCGTCAATTGTTGTCTTATATTTCCTTAGTGTATTTTTAATTAGATTTTGTGTTTGAGGTACATCAACTTCTATTTTAAATATATCTTCGAAGTCGCAGTTTTCTCCTAAGTTTATTGCAGTAGGTGAAACAGGCTTATTAATTTCTTTCTCCCAATATTGAACAACTGTTTCTGATGGTTTCATGTTCCCGTATCGATTAAGCTCCTCAGACCACTTTTTGTAAGAAGTTGTTTTGAGAGGGAGGAAAAGTTCCTCGTTGTTCTTCATCTGTTGATAGCATCTTTCAAAGTCTTCGAGAAGGATTCTCCATGAAACTCCATCAACTAGAAGGTGATGAATTACCCAAAAAACTCTTACTTCTTTTTTGTCTCTGAAAAGAAGTACCTTCATCATGGGACCATTGTGTATATTCAAACTCTGTTGAGCTACATCTTCTAATTCTTTTATTCTTTTTAAATTGTTTCCTTCTTTAAGATCAGACATGTGATATTCGATACAATCAAAAGTGTTATTATAATCTCTAATATTACCAATATATAACCCATCTTGTTTTTCAAAATACGTTCGTAGAACATCATGATGATCTACTAACTTCTCAACGACTTTTTTATATTTTTCGGTTGACATTTCATTTTTCTTCATTAATACAATAGATTGATTCCAATGGTGAATATTTTTATGCTCTTCATTAAAAAACCAAGATTGAATAGGTGTTAACGGAACACAACCTACTATTTTTTCTTGTACAACCGTATTTTGTGCTTGTTCTTGAACAATGTTTGCTAATTCATGCACTGTTTGATATTCAAATATGTCTTTTGGGGTAAAGAATAATTGCTTTTCTTTTGCAGCAGAACAAATTTGAATACTAATAATTGAGTCTCCACCACAATCAAAGAAATTATCCTTTGAACCTATTAATGGATTATTTAAAACATCTCTCCAAATGTTCAAAATTTTCATTTCTATCTCAGATAATTTTTCTGCATCCAGTGAATGACTTTGAATTTTAACTTTTTCATCCCATTTAGGGAGCGCCTTTTTATCAATCTTTCCATTCGGAGTAAGAGGAAAGATGTCCAGTTTCATAAAATAAGAAGGAATCATAAAATTAGGAAGTGTCTCTCTTAATTGTTTTCTAATGACCTTTTCTGAAATATTATTATCTACCATATAGTAAGCCATAAGCCTTTTATTCCCAAACTTGTCTTGTACTACTGTTGTGAAACTATCTTTAATTCCTTCTATCTGCTGTAAAGAAATGTTAACTTCAGATAACTCTACACGGTATCCTCGTAGTTTTACTTGATCATCCGTCCTGCCAATATAAATTAATTCTCCGTCCCTATTAAATTTAACTAAATCGCCAGTTCGGTATAATCTCTCAGAAGGATTAAAGGGATTACATATAAATCGTTTATTTGTTAACTTCTCATTATTTAAATAACCTCTTGCTAACCCAATTCCTCCAATGTAAAGTTCTCCGACTGAGCCTAGTGGCACTAACTTTCTATTTTTATCTAGTATAAATACAGTAGTATTAGACAAAGGCTTTCCAATAGGAACAACAAACTCGCTCGTTTTATCTTCATTTGGCGGAAATATCTTATAACTTGTACATACCGAATATTCAGTTGGACCATAGCCGTTAAAAAAAGATATATGCTTGAATTTTGAAACTAAGTCTACTGGGCATTCTGAACCTGCAGATCCTAACACTTTAATACTTGGAAGTTCCATGATTGGAATTTCTTTCAAAATAGCGGGCGGTAAAATAATATGAGAAATCTTTTCTTTTTTTATTTGTTCCACTAGTTTATTTATATCAAATTGGTTTTTTTTATCTATACTTATATGAAGTTCAGCACCAAATAATAGGGAACTAAAAATTTCAATCACAGAAGAATCAAAATTAAAAGTAGCAAATTGCAGAACTTTAGCTGACGAATTTAAGCACATCATTTCATTTTGATTAAATACTAAGTTAATAACTCCACGATGCTCTATCATGACCCCTTTTGGTCGTCCTGTTGTTCCAGAAGTGTAGATTACATATGCTAGATTTTTACGACTTGCAATATATAGGTTTTCGCTCCTTAACATAGGGGCTTCTCTCTCAATATCCTCAAAACAGATAGCTTTAGAAGAATTAATTAATCCTTTTTCTTTTAAATTTTCGTGGGTTAAGCAATATGAAATAGACGCATCTTGAATAATATAGTTTAACCTTTCCTCTGGATAATGTGGATCTAAAGGAACATAAGCCGCTCCTGCTTTGATGATTCCTAACATCCCTGCAACCATATCAATAGACCTATTTGCATATATCCCGATTTTCTCTTCTTTGGATACTCCTTTTTTCAGTAAATACCATGCGATTTGATTGCTCATTTCATTCAATTCTTGGTATGTAATACGTTTTATACCATCAACAATAGCGATTTTAGCAGAGGATTTTTTCACAATTTTGTAAAATTCTTCTGGGATAGAAGCGTCAATTCCCTCAAATGAAATAGTTTCACCTTGCCCGTAATCCATTAAAACGTTCTCTTGGCTCTTACTTATAACGGAAATCTGATTTAATGAAAGGTCAGGTTGGATAATAATAGATTTAACCCATGATAAAAAGTTTTCACTTAACAATCGAATAGTATTTTCATTGAAAATTTCTGAATTATATTCAAAAGCACACAAAAGCTTATCTTCATATTCTTCTGCAGCCAAACTTAAATCAAATTTTGCTCCATTAGAAGTTATAACTTCAGGTTGTAACTTCACATATTCACTTTGAAATTTAGCTTTGGCATTGTTTTGTAAGATGAAAACAGTTTGGAATAAAGAGCTGTTCGCCAAAGTCCTATCAGGATTAATACCCTCTACAATTTTTTCTAAAGGCATTTGCTGATGATCATATACATCAATAATATGTTTAGTATTTCTTCTCAAAATGTCCCCAAAAGTCTCCTTAGGTTCCACTTCTAGTCTGAAAGGTAGCGTATTAACAAAATAACCAATCGATCGCTCTGTATCTTGAAGTATTCTATTTGCTAAAGAACTTCCAACAATTACATCGTTTTGACCTGTATATCTCCCTAAAAAAGATTGATACATTGTTAGCAAAGTCATAAACAAAGTTGAATTTTTTTCCAGTGATAACAATTTTAAAGCTTGAAGTTCTTTTTTATCTAATTCTACGATGAAACTATTCCCTTTATTTTGACTTTTCTTTTTTCGAACAGCATCTAAGGGAAGTTCTAATTTTGGTAGGTTTCCTCTTAAATGTCTTTTCCAAAAAAGCATTTCTTGTTCAAAATTACGTTTTAACCATTCTTTCTGTTTTAAAGAAAAGTCTTTATATTGCAAAAAATTTTTATTTGCAGAAATTTCTTCTTGATTCATTACTTTATCATAAAACGATAACCATTCATCGAAAAAGATACCTACTGACCATCCATCAAATACGAAATGGTGATGGTTAACAAATAGAATAAAATTTTCTTCCTTTAATTTAACTAGTGTAATTGATAGGAGAGGGCCTTTTTCAATCTCAAAGATCTTTAATTTTACTTCTTCTTCTATTTGGGAAATTTGATTGATTTGATCTTCTGTATTCACTTTGGATAGATCAATTTCTTTTATTTTGCAGTGTAAATTTTCTTGTATTTCTTGATAGCCTTTCCCATCTTTTTCATAAACTACGGTTCTTAAAATTTCATGTCTGTTAATTACTTGATTCAACGCTTTTTCTAGAAGGCTAATATCCACCTTTCCAGTAAGAATATATTTTTGAGGAATATTATAATTAGTTGTATTACCGTTTAGTTTTTGGTCAAACCACAAAGCCTCTTGGTTACTAGACAGAGTATAGCTTTCTGATTTAATTTCCTCAATATCACTCTCACTAGTATGCGGGATCTGATCAATGATATATTTAGACAGGGAAAGAACTGTTGAATGTTGAAAAATATCTTTGAGAGTTAGGCTATGATTAAGCTGTTTATTAAGTTTTGTCAATAATTTCATAGCTAGAAGAGAATGGCCACCCAACTACAAAAAAATCAGCATTTTTATTAACGGAACTTATGGATAATATTTCCTTAAAGGCATATTCAACAGTTGATATAACATTCTGCCCTAGTTCGTACTCATGGACTTTTTCTGGATATACTTTCAAATTCAACAAATGTAGCGTTGGATTTTCAAATAAATCTTTTAATTTCAAATTGGTATTGAGCGACTTATTTATTTTAGATATAAACTTCATAGCCATTATTGAATGGCCACCTAATTGGAAGAAGTCAGAATCCTGATGAATCTCGCTCCCTTTAAAGAATTCTTCCCATAATCTTCTAAGGTTTTCATCAATATTTACTTTAGACTTGGAAGCATCAAAGGACTCTTCATCTTTAGTGTTAATGATGTTTTTTACCATTGGGAAGTCAACTTTAATAGAAATTTCATTGATATGCTGAGCTTTTGTGATTTGTTTAGTAATCTGCATAAATGCTTCCTTTATTTTTTCTGAAAATGTATTCTCCAAGCAGCTTGGATTGAAAAATAATTTACATTTAATCGTTTCTTTATTATCTTGAGCTTGTAATGATAAAGGAAAGCTGTGTAATTCTGTTCCATCTTTTATTTCCCACTGAATAGCGGAATTTTCACTTTTAGCTTCTGGGTAATTTTCATAAACAAATAAAGATTCAAATAACGGATTTTCTTTTTTTAACTTAGTATATCTTTTGATGTCTGCCAAGGACACTTGTGAAAAATAGAGAATGTCGTTTAATGTTTTTTGTGATTGTTTTAACACTTTAACGATAGAGTCTGTATTTTTAACCTCTATTATCATTGGAAGAGTGTTAATTAATAAACCTACGATTTCCTCTACTTTTGGTAAATCGCTCGATCTACCAGAACTCACAATCCCAAATATTATTTGATCCTGATGCGAAATTTTTTTTAAGACTATCGACCATATTAGTTGTAATAAAACATTAACTGTTACATGGTTTTCGGCTGCAAAATCTCTTAAAATCTTACTTTGCTTTTTATCTATTTCCCAAAAGATATTATTCTCTCTCTGCTTTTCCTCTATTTGTGTATTAACAGGGAAAGTAATGGTTGGTTGGTCTATATGTTTAACTTTATTTTCCCAAAAATCGTTTAAATCTTCTTTCTTCATTTTATTTATAAATCGAATAAAATCGCCGTACTGTTTAGATCTTGAAATAGTCCCTTTTGAATTCTTACTTATCATTTTGTTATAAATGTCGAAAAACTCCTTGATAACAATGCTTGTACTCCATCCATCTAAAATAATATGATGGTGGGTCCAAATTATAATAAATTCACTCTCTTTAAGTTTTACTATCTGAAATTTCATTAACTTAGAGTTGTTAACTTCCATTTGCCTAGATTCAAAAGATATTCTTTGTATTTCTTTGAGCTGATCTTTTTCATTGAAGTTCGTTATATCGATGATTGCGGGTTGATAGTCGATTGTATTGAAAACAACTTGTACGCTGTTTTCAACATTTTCAGATATAACTTTCATTCTTAATGCTTCATGACGATTTACAACTTCATTCCAGGCCCTAAGTAACGTATTTGCCTCAAGCTCACCTGTTACTTTAATTTGCATCTGGGATATGTATAAGTTCTTTTTTGAATTCTCCATCTTAAGCTCATAAAGAATTCCCTCTTGAAGCGGAGTTAATGAATAGATGTTTTGTATTAATTTCTCCAATTTTATCCCTCCCGATATTGTTAATTGGATAATTGAATCAACCTCTACTATCAATTATCCAATTATTTTTAATTAATAGAGTTTAATATGTGCAACAAATCATCTTCGGTAACCACAGCATCTGGAAAATCACTTTCCATTAAGGCGCTTTGATCATCTTGAGATTGGATTACTTCTTTTACAATTTCATCTATACTTTTTATTAATTGACCTATTCGTTTCTGATCTAATTTTGAAATGATTTTTATAGTTAATTTTCCCTCCTGAATGAAAGCTAAGAAGTGAAGCCTCGGTTTGTTTTCAAACTCTCCAAAATCCTTACTATTAGACGATTCAAATTGAGAATCAAGTTTGCCTAAGTAGTTGAAGGTAACATGAGCATCCGGGTCACTAATAATTCCCGGACGTAAATACTTAATTACACTATAATCAAATCCTTTATTTGGGATTTCTCTAATTGCATTTTTAGTGTGTTTTAAAGTACCAGAAAATGTCGTATCTGAACATAGAAGAATAGGATATATTACAGTAAACCATCCTACCGTTCTGGTGACATCTACATTCTCATCTAACATCTCTCGACCGTGTCCTTCTATTTCAATCCAGAAATCATTTATTTCAAAAGAACGGTTCAATCCACTTACAATGAATGATAATAAAACTTCCTCAATAGTGGCTTTGGATTGACCAGTTAATTTCAAAACTAATAAATCTGTTTCATTCTTATCAAATGATTTTTCTACTGTTATTTCATCTTTTGATACAAAGCTTTCCGTCAGCTTAAATTCTGAGATTTCACTATTTGTTTTCTCTTTCCAATAGTGAATTGTTTTAGGGTTTAAATGGAATTTATCGTATTTTCTTAAAAAGTTGGACCAATCTTTAAATGAGGATGTTTGAGTTGGTAACTTTCCAACTTTGTCATTTAATAATTGGTTATGAAGATAATTAAAGTCTTCAAGTAAGATTTTCCAAGAGACAGCATCTACTAATAAATGATGAATTACCCAAAAAAAGCGGTATCTGTTCGTTTGTTCTTTTAAAACAAGCATTTTCATAATAGGTCCATTTTTTATGTTCAATGAACTTTGTATCTTTTTTTCCCATTCATTCCTCTTTTTTAGTTGCTTTTCTTCGTCTAAATGATGAATATCTTTATAAATTAATTCCCAGGTTTTTTTCTTTTTGTTTAAAAACCCTACATATTTATTATCATGCTCTTCAAATAAGGTTGATAACCCATGATGATGCTTTACTATTTGAGATAGAATGTTTTCAATATCCTCTTCTTTTCCACACACTTCTTTTTTAAAGACTACTGATTGGTTCCAATGGTTAATAGCCTTCTGATGTTCTGCGAAAAACCATTCTTGAATTGGGGTCAATTTTACATATCCCTCTGTCTCTACGGGCTTAATTACTAATTTATTTTCGTATGTTGCAACAGAAGCTAATTCAGATACTGTTTGGTTTTCAAAAATAGACTTAGGATTAATAGTAATACCTTTTTGTCGAGCTAAGGAACATATTTGAATACTTTGTATTGAATCTCCTCCAAGTTCAAAAAAATTATCATGAATACTTAACCTTTTTATTCCTAATACCTGCTTAAAAATTTCAAGAAGAATTTTCTCATTACCTGTCTTAGGTTCTTTTAATTCTGTGCTAATTCTAATTTCAGGTTCTGGAAATTTAGACGAATCAATCTTCCCATTGGTATTTAAAGGGAATTTATCCACTTGTATAATAAACGTGGGAATCATGTAAGCTGGTAATCTCTCTTTTAAAAAGTTTTTTAATTGATCCAAATCTGTTTGTTGATTTGATTTAAAGTAAGCAATAATTTGTTTATTAACTTCTGGATGATCTTTAATCTTGATAAATGCGTCGTTTATTGTTGGAAATTGCTTAAGGGTAATCAGGATCTCATCAAGCTCGACTCGAAACCCTCTTATTTTTATTTGATTATCTATGCGTCCTAAAAAATTTAATTCACCATTCTCTGTAAACCTTCCAAGGTCACCGCTTCGATATAAACGCTCTCCTACTTTAAACGGATTTTCAATGAATTTATCTAATGTTAATTCTCGATTATTTATATATTCGGTAGCTAATCCTTTACCCCCAATATATATTTCACCTATTGCACCTATAGGAACAAGCTTTTGATAGGGGTTCAATACATAAATATTTGTATTCAATATTGGTTTCCCAATAGAAACCTTCTTATTTTTTGTTTGTGTGCTGTCGTTTGCTTTAAATAATTTAAATGTACTCCATACAGAATATTCTGTTGGACCATATGCATTATAAAAATTTACATTTTTATATTTGCTAGGCAAATCTGTTGGACATTCCGATCCTGCGGAGCCAATATATTCAACACTAGAATTATTTATATTTAATTCTTTTAATACTGCAGGTGGTAATACAAGATGAGTTAATTTGTCATTTATAATTTGCTTTTCAAGTGCATATAAATCAAACATTTCTTCTTGGTTATTTCCAATATGCAATTCTGCTCCATTTAATAAACTTCCGAATATTTCGTAAATTGAAGCGTCGAAATTAAAAGTAGCAAATTGTAATACCCGTGAAGCCTCATTAAGCTGTAAATATTTTCTTTGACTCCTAATTAAATTTACTACACCTCTATTAGTTATCATCACTCCTTTTGGTTTTCCGGTAGTTCCAGAAGTGTAAACAATATAAGCCGGGTCTGAAGGGCATAGTTTTTTTAAATGAGATTTTGTAACTTCGTAACTTATCTTCTTAAGACATATTCTATTTTTAACTTTTTCTATACTAGACGCGTTCGAATCTTGATTCGTAATACATATATCTAGTTTGGAGTTTTTAATAATATACTTTAGTCTTTCACTAGGTAACTTAGGATCCAAAGGTACGTAGGCACATCCTGCCTTAATGATTCCTAACATACCAATTATCATATCAATGGATCTATTTACATGTAGTCCAACCTTATTGACCTCACCTTTTACACGTTTTTTAATTAAGTTTGCAATTACATCTGACTTTTTATCTAAATCTAAGTAAGTGATAGTTTTTTTATCATCTACAACAGCTATTTTATACGGGGAATTTTTAACAACTTTTTTAAAAATAGAAACAATGGTATCTTTCGGATTTATTTCCGCGACTTCCCCTTGCCATTTAGATAATAGTAGATTTAATTGATCATTATCTAAATACTCTAATTGACAAAGTGGAGCTTCTATATTTTCACAAATTTGAAATAACCATTTCTTAAAACTTTTCATAAGCCTGTTAATTGTATTATGTTGAAACAGTTCAGTAGAATATTCAAACTCCAATACTAGTTGATGAGAATTCTTTACTTTAAGAATAAGATCATAATTTGAAAAAGGAACATTAAATTCTTCTTTCTTGATACAGAAGAATGAATTGCTGAAACTTTCCTCAAATTTATCTTCCATTGCTAATGCCGTTTGGAAGAGAGGAGAATAGCTTAAATCTCGCTTTGGATTTACAGCTTCAACAATTTTTTCAAATGGGAAATGTTGTTGTTCCAATAAATTTAATATTATTTTTTTATTCTTCTGTAAGATTTTACGAAATGACGCCTCATTTTCTACTGTTATTTTAAAAGGAAGCGTATTTACAAAGCAGCCAATTGTGTGAGCAAAATCTTCTTGTCCACGGTTTGCCACTGTGCTGCCAACAGTAATTTGATCCTTTCCTGTATATTGACTTAAAAATGTCTGGTAAGCAGTTACCATAAAAGTAAACAAAGTTGTATTGCTACTTCTTGTTACTTTTTCTATTAATAAACGCAGTTCATTGGGAATTACTAATTCCAATCTATCTCCCAAATACGAAGTTGTTTTGGGACGTTGAAAATCATAAGGAAGCGCCAAAGGTTCTTCCTCATGCCGTAAATATTTTTTCCAAAATTCACCACATTCAGAAACGTGTTTTTTAATCCATCGCTTTTGCCAACTAGCATAATCTAAATATTGCATTTCTATTGGAGGTATCTTGTCACTTTTTCCTAATTGGAGCAATTCATAAACTCTCATTAGTTCTTTGAAAAATATCTCAAATGATACTCCATCAAAAATGATGTGATGGAAATTACATGCTAAATAATATTTATCTTCCTCAAACTGAAATAATTTCATATTGAAAAGTAAATCGTTTTCTAAGTCAAAACACTTTTTTATTTCTTTATTGAGGTAAGAATTAACCCTTAATTTAGCTTCATCTAAATTTAGATTGCGACAATCTTCATATACTATTAAATTAATATCAGCTTTATTTACCACTTGAAAAATTTCATGATCTTTTCTTTTGAAATTAGTCCTCAAAATTTTATGACGTTCTATTATGTTATTAAGTGCAAGTTGTAGAGTTTTAACATCTACCATGCCATTCAAAATAAATTTAAATGGCATGTTATAGAGCATTCTCTGATTTTCAAATCTATCGAACAGATACATTCGATCTTGATTGTGAGAAAGTATGCCTTTATTTTGTCCAAGCTTCATTGGTTTATCTTCTTCATCTTCTCTCATATCGAGAAGCATATCTATAAAAGCAGCCAATTTTTCCACAGTGGAATGAACTTGAATAATGTCAGAAGTCAAAAGAATATTAAATTCTTGTCTTACAAGATTCAAAAATGTATTCTGCTTTTCAACAGTTTCTAAAATTATATTTATATTTTCAAGCAAAGAAAGTTGTTTTTGATTAATTGATAATATATTTAATAGCTTCTTTTCGGTACCGGTAACGATTTTATTCACACAAGATTCTCTCCTTTCTTTCCTAGTTAATTCAATTTATTAATATCCTTTATATGTTTAATCAGTGTTGTAAGTTCTTTAATGGTTGATTGTTCAAATATTACCTTAATTGGTAATTTAACACCCATGTTATTTTTAACCATTTGAATAAATTGCATGGCTAAAAGGGAGTTCCCTCCTAGGTCAAAGAAGTTGGAGTCCTCACTAAAATCCTCATACTCCAAAATTTCTTTCCAATAACTAATAAGCTCTTCCTTAATTAAAGTTTTTTCAGGTATTGTAATGATTTCCATGTCTTTTTCCCTCACTTAACTTTTATTTTTTGCAACATTTTGTCTAAAATTTGATTAAATACCTTAATAAAAGAGTTTCTTAATTTTTCGTCGATAACTGACTCATTAAATTTAATTTGAACATTAGAGCCTGGATTGATAATGATGACAATTGGATAATGTGTTTTTTCTCTTCCTTCTTTTAATTTCACGTCCATTTCTTCGGTACTTGGTAAATCAATTGGGTAATTCTCAAAAGCATATAATGAATCAAACAATGGGCTTTTTATATTTGTCCATTCATAAATTTTTGATAATGGCGTATTCTCATAGTCACGTAGTTCTAAGAATTCTGTTTGAACCTCCTTTAGCAGTTCCTCATAGGAACTAGTAGACGTCATCTTTTTTATAAAGGGTACAGTGTTGATAATTGGTCCTACTATCTCATCAATATGTTTTACCGAAACATTCCTGCCTGAGGTCACTACGCCACAACATACACTCTCTGTTCCTTTTATTTCTTTTAATGTAGAAAGCCAAATAGTTAGAAAGAAGGTATTAATCGTAATCCTATATTTCTGACAAAACTTTTGAATAGAGGTACTTAATTCCTCATCTATCTGTTTTGAATAGCAACCTTCTATATGTTCCTCACTCTGGAATGAATGTATTAAATTTGGTTGCAATATGGAATAATTCTGCAACTTTTCTGACCAGTATTTTTTAAGTTTTGCTTGCTGTGTATAGTCTTTCATATATTCAATATAGCTTTTAAATGAAGCATTTCTGTCAGAAGAAAACCTTTTTGAATGGTAATAATTAAAAACATCTTTTATCACCATTGAATAACTCCATCCATCCATAAGGATATGATGGAAGGTCCATATTAAGAGATAGTCATTATTAGCTTGCTTAATAATTAAAAAGTTGTTTAATTTATTGTTCTCAATATCTATGTTTCTGTACTGAGTTGTTAATAAATTTTCAAGAGCCATATGGGTATATGGAAGTTCTCTATACTGAACTTCTACCTCTAATTCATCCATTACCACTTGATGAAATATTCCTTTTTTATCAGAGTAAAATTTAGTTTTTAAAATATCATGTTTTTTAATCGTAGCATTGATTGCGTCTTTCATTTCTAAAATATTGAGACTTCCTTTAATCTCAAAAATAAGTTGCACCTTGTATTCTTGGCTTTCTCTATTGAATAAGCTGTGATACAGCATTCCTTTTTGTAAATGGGTTAAATCATAAATATCAATGATCCTCAAATCATTACAGAGTAATGATTTATGCCCTTCGGTACCTTGAAATATAGGGAATTGTTCCAAGATATTTAGTGATTTACTTGTTTTTTCTGTCTCTTCTCCAAAGCTTTCTAGTAACTCTAGTAATTCCGTGTAAATATAATTTTCGAAATTAGCACCTACAAAATTTTTATTGTAGTTAATTTTTATTATTTGCTTATCTTCCACTAAAAGAAGTTCAAGGTCTATATCATGTGTAGTATAGGAGTTTTGTTGAATGTCATTTTCACTTAAAAAGATAACTTCTTTTGCACATATTTCATCACTTTGAGAAAACTTCCCTAAATTGTTAAAACTAATAGCCGGCTTATTTTTGGGAAGATATTTTTCTCCACAAAATTGCGCTAGTATCCCATACTCTATTCCTTTATTTGGAATACCCCTTAGTTTTCTCTTTGTTTCTTTAATCGTTTTTGATAACGATTCTTTACATTTTAAATAAATCGGATACATAGTGGTAAACCATCCTATAGTTCTAGACAAATCAATATTTTCAATGACCTCTTCACGTCCATGTCCTTCTAGTGTGATAGGAATTTCTTTTTTATTGAAATATTTTCCGATTATTCTGCTGAAAAGAGATAAATATATTTCATCTGGAGATGCTTGACAAAGTTTGGTTATTACGTTATAAATCTTTTCAGTTGTTTCCGCATCGAGCTCTATTTTAAAAGATTTTCCGTCATAGATATCGTCTCCTTTAATTAATATGTCATCACTTAATTTAGTACATTCTTGAAGCCAATACTCTTTGATTTCCTTAGGAATCTCGTTTTTATAACTATTTAGTTTGTTCGCCCACTCTTTAAATGATGTTGTTTTATTACTTAGTTTCAGTTCCTGATTATTTAGATCTTGAAGATATAACTGATTAAAATCTTCAATCAAGATTCTCCAAGAAACCCCATCTACGATTAAATGATGAATAATCCAAATAATTCTATGATTATTTTCTTCTGTTTTTATACACACAACCTGCATCATAGGCCCTTTTGCGATATTTATAGCTTTTTGTGCAGCGTTCTCTAGCTTAATTATTTCTTGTTCTTTGACTTTATTATCTACACTGGAGAGATCGACAAATGTTATATTCCAGAATTTTTTATTTTTTATATTTTTTTCAACAGTTGAAAATAGCTCTTTGTTATAAAACTCAGATCTTAATCCATCATGATGTCCAACGATATAACAAATGATTTTTTTAGTTTTTCTAAAGTTAATAAAGGGTATCCAATTAGAGTAACAGATTGATTCCAATGGTTTATATTCTCAAAATGTTGATTAAAAAACCAACTCTGAATTGGAGTTAATGATACTTTTCCGTAAACCTCAGACTGACTTATTCTTAGATTAGATTTTAATTCCACAATTTGAGTAAGCTCTTCGATAGTTTGTTTTTCAAAAATATCTTTTGTTGTAATAAACAGATTTTCTTTTTTTGCCAGTGAGCAAATTTGAATACTTAAGATAGAGTCCCCTCCACATTCGAAAAAATTATCGGATGTGGTTATTTTTTGATTTTTTAATACTTTCTTCCAAATTTTTAATAATTTTTCTTCCGTATTGCTAATATATTTTTTTGTAGGCGTTTTTTTATTACTAACCTTTAGGGCTGGTAGGCTTCTTATATCTACCTTTCCATTAGCGGTTAAAGGAAAAGAGTCCATTTTCATGAAAAAAGATGGAATCATATAATCAGGAAGGTAAGTTTTCATATATTTACGAATATGTGCATCATCTATTTCCATGTCTGAAATATAATATGCTAGAATTGCTTTCTTTGAATTCAATTCATCTCTTATAGTCACTACACAATCTTTTATTCCTTGACAATTTTTTAGAACAGCATTGATTTCACCTAACTCTATTCGAAACCCCCTAATTTTCACTTGATCATCTACCCTGCCTACAAACAGTAAGTTTCCTTCTTCTGTGTAACGTACTAAATCTCCCGTTTTGTACAATCTTTCTGAAGGTGCGAACGGACTTCTAATGAAATTTTCACGGGTTTTTTCCTCGTTATTTATATATCCCCTTGCAACGCCTTTACCTCCAATATATAGTTCACCAGTTTGTCCTATAGGGGTGAGTTTCATGTTTGAATTAAAAACATATGCCTCTACATTAAGGATTGGCTTTCCAATAGGAATAACCGCATCATTATTTGGAGTAATTTTACAAGATGTAGAAACAACTGTACCCTCGGTTGGTCCATAGTTATTATACAAGTCAAATTCTAGATGATTAGGAATTGTTTTTAGACGATCCCCCCCGGTTAAAAGAGCTCTTATTGATTTTGGAAACTTCATTTTGTTAATAAAAAGTTGCTCGAGTAGTCCTGTAGAAAAGAATGCAAGGGAAATATGTTCTTGTTCCAACTTTTCTGAGAGGACCTCTACGTCCAGTAAATCATAGTAGTCTAGTATCGTCAGTTTATTTCCATTTGTTAAATAAGGGAAAATTTCCCATATTGATGCATCAAAAGAAGTGTTAGAAGCAAGTGATGCTGCATCTTTTTGAGTTAGAGAATAATAATTAGTGTGCCAATCACAAAGATTTGCTAATCCTCCATGTTCAATCATGACCCCTTTAGGTTTTCCTGTTGTACCTGAGGTATAAATGATGTAAGCTAGATTACCTTTGGACAATTTAACTGAAGAAAAGCATACCAATTCACCTTGGAGTTCATTTATTTTTTCCTCCACTAATAGTAATTTAGTTCTTTCACCTGGATATTTAAGTTTATTCTCATCATTAGTTAAACAATAAATGATTTCAGAGTCTTCAATCATATATTTAAGTCTAGATTCTGGTTGTGAAGGATCCAGAGGGACATATCCTGCTCCCACTTTCATAATAGCTAAAACAGCTGTAATCATGTCAATGGACCTATCCATAAATACGCCTATTTTATCTTCAACTGTAACTTTGTTTTGAAATAACCAATGGGCAATTTGATTTGCTCTAGAATTTAATTCTTCATAATTTATATGGCTGGTGCCATGAACAATTGCAATATCTTTAGGGTTCATACTTACTGTTTTTTCAAATCTAGTAATAACGTCTTTGAATGAGAGGTTGTTTTTTGTTTCACACTCAACTTTGTTCGTACTCATTTTAATAATGGTTTGCAACTGCTCTGGTTCAATATAGGATAAATCTATTAAACGTTCATCTGTCTTCATAGTTATTTCCTGCAGCCAATGTTTAAAATTACTTGCCATTCTTTCAATTGTGTTTTTATTAAATAAGGCTTTTTTATATTCAAAAGAAATGGATAACTCATTATTTAGCTCTTCTACTTCTACTACCAAATCAAACTTTGCTTTAAATGTATTAATTTTTTTAGGCTTTAATTTTAGAGCTTGATATGTTAACTTTGCTTTCTGGTTATTTTGCAAGACAAAGACAGTATCAAATAAAAGGGATGAATCTATGTTTCGATCAAAAGGTAAATGCTTCAATATCTTTTCCGTTGGCAAGTCCTGATGATCAAAGACGTTTGTTATATTTTTAATATTTTTAATTAATGTTTCTTCAAATGAATCCTCTTTTGAAATATTGAGTTTAAAAGGCAAAGTGTTTACGAAATATCCTATTATATTTTCAGAGTCCACGTGGTTTCTCTTTGCTAAGGGACTTCCTACGATAACTTCCTTTTCGTCTAAATATGCAGACAAAAAAGTTTGATATGCTGTAAGCAAGCTCATAAATAAGGTTGATCTTGTTTTCTTATTCAGGTTGTTCAGATTGTTTTGGACCTCTTTGGGCACTGAAAATCTGACAATATTAGAGTCACTGTTACTATCTATGGTTTTGGGATAATCATATTGTAATAAAGATTTTTGACTAATAGTAGCTAGTTCATTTCTCCAGAAATCCTCATCTTTTTCTTGGATATAAGTTAAAGAATTCTTTTGCCATAGAGCGTAATCTCCATATTGTAAAGGGTTATGCTGTCTTCCTTGACTTGATTCTTCAATTTCTAAGCTCTCGTAGATATTAAACCAGCCTTCAACTAGTAAAGGAATTGACCAGCCATCAAAAATAATATGATGAATATTACAGATTAATTGGTAATTCCCTTTGTTTTTCTTGACTAATGTAATTGATAGGAGCGGACCACTTTCTAAATCAAATTGTCGTGTTACTTCTTTTTCTACTAAATCATCTATTTGTTTTTCTTGATCTATGAACACATCAGAAAGGTCTATAAATTCAATATAATGATAAATTGAATCATCAAAAAACAAGGAACCTTTTCCTGAATCCTCTTTTATTACACTCTTTAAAATTTGATGTTGTACACTCATCTTATTTAAAGCTAGTTGTAATTTTTCTTTATTAATTGCACCTGAAATGTCATAAGAAAATACTGTATTATATAAAGCTTTATCTTTATTTGTTTGATAAATAAACCATAAATTTTCTTGTTCATATGTTAAAGGATATATTTTTTTGTGGTTTATTTTTATAGGCGTAGAACCCTGGGATGCACCTTGGCTTTTACGAGTCGATATAAACTGTGCCAATTTTGAAATAGTGTCATTCTCCATTATTTCTGAAGGAATAAGGTCAATATTAAATAAGTTTTTTATTTGCATAATCAATCTCATTATCAATAATGAATTCATTCCGCTCTTCAATAGTGATTGATCAATACCTATCAGCTTAT
>NZ_JYOO01000041.1 GCF_000956595.1 Priestia aryabhattai B8W22
ACTTCTTTCTGCACTTTTTTTTATTATAAAAATCTTTTCTAAGAAATCTTTAGCACGCTTGCTTTTAGGCGCTGAGAAAAATTCCGCCGGAGGCGCATCTTCAACAAGCACACCGCCGTCTAAAAACAGCACACGATCCGCTACTTCTCGTGCAAATCCCATTTCATGCGTTACAATGACCATCGTCATTCCTGTTTCCGTTAGCGACTTCATTACATCTAGTACTTCTTTTACCATCTCTGGATCCAATGCTGAGGTTGGTTCGTCAAACAGCATCACTTTCGGCTCCATTGCCAATGCTCTTGCAATAGCTACACGCTGCTTTTGACCGCCCGATAAGCGATTTGGAAACTCGTTGGCTTTTTGAGCAAGTCCAACTTTTTGAAGTAATTCTTTGCCTTTAGCAACAGCTGTTTCTCTTGACACGCCTTTTACCGTCATCGGAGCATACGTCAAATTTTCAAGCACGGTCATATGTGGAAACAAGTGAAAATGCTGAAATACCATTCCTACATTTTCACGCACACGCATAATGTTTGTTTTTTTATCTGTAATCACTTGACCGTTAATTGAAACTAATCCGCTCGTCGGTTCTTCAAGCAGGTTCATACAGCGTAAAAAAGTAGATTTACCAGAACCAGAAGGGCCAATAACGGCTACGACTTCTTTTTCCTTAATCGTAGTTGAAATACCTTTTAAAACTTCATTCTTACCAAATGATTTGTGTAAATTTTCAACGTTAATCACCTTTTCTCATTCTCCTCTCGACTGCTTTACCAAGGAGCGTTAAGCCCATTACCATTACATAATAAATCAACCCTGCAAAAATTAACGGTTCAAGGTAGGCGAATTTTTCTCCCCCTACAATGTAAGCACGGCGCATAATGTCGAGTGCTCCAATAACTGTAACGATAGCTGATTCCTTTGTTAATGTAATGAACTCATTCATTAAAGCAGGTAAAATATTTTTAAGTGCCTGTGGCAAAATAATTTGTCCCATCATGCGGCGATAAGGAATTCCTAACGCTAATGCCGCTTCACGCTGTCCTTTATCAACAGCTAAAATACCAGCGCGAATAATTTCAGATATATATGCTGCAGAGTTTAGCCCGAACGCAGCAACGGCCGCTGGAAACGGGGCAATATCAAACCCAAGCAGCTGAGGCAACCCAAAGTATATTAATAATAATTGCAGTACAAGCGGTGTTCCGCGAAACACGGACGTATATGCATCCGCAAACCATTGAAGAGGTTTATTGCGGCTGATTTTACATAATGATAAAATAACTCCCAGCACAAACCCTAAAATTGCTGAAGCTAGGACTATCTGTATCGTTACCCCTATCCCTTTTAAAATATAAGGCATAGAAGGCACGATTTGCGAAAAATCCAAATTCATGCCTAGTTCCATTCCTCTCTAACTGTCATTCTTATTTTTGATCGTCAAACCACTTAACGATTAATTTATCTAATTCACCATTTTCTTTCATTTTCTTTAATTCACGGTTAAAGTCATTCGTTAGCTTGCTGTCTTTAGGAAACGCAATTGCTGATCCTTTGTTTGAATCTGAGCGTCCTGTCTCAGACATTTGCAAGCTTTTGTCTTTGTTCACATACCCTTTTGCTACTGTATCTTCAATAATCGCTGCATCAATACGATTTGATTTCATTTCTTGAATTAGTTCTGGAATACGGTCACGCGTTGTTACATTTACTCCGTCAACTTCTTTTGCAATTTCTTTTGCTTCGTCTGCTTGAATAGAAGAAGTTTGTACACCGACTGTTTTTCCTTTTAGTTCTTCTGCATTTTTAATTGGCGCATCTTTCTTCGATACAATCATGTTTTTTGCTTCATAGTATACGTCTGAGAAGTCCACGTTCTTTTTACGTTTTTCAGTTGGCGTCATACCGGCTAAAACTAAATCGACTTTATTAGATTGTAAAGCTGGAATTAATCCGCCAAATTCCATATCCTTTACCTGTACGTCATAGCCTAACTTTTTACCGATTGTTTTTGCTAAATCTACGTCAAATCCGATTGCTTCACTATCACCTTTTGCCGTATCAATATATTCAAATGGTGGGTAATCCGCTGATGTTCCCATTACGAGTACTTTTTTATCTTTGCCGTCGCTGCTTGCTCCGCCGTTAGACGTTCCTTCTCCTGCTCCGCATGCAGCTAAAACGCCTGCTGTTAAGAGACCAATTGCCGTTACTGATAACCACTTCTTCAATTTCATCTTCGTTCCCCCTAGTTTATTCTTTACGTTATTTTTTAAAAATTAATAATATTATGAAATAAGTTTTTTGCTATTGCAAGTAAATGTCGAAATTTAAATATATATTCATATAAATGTATTTTAACACAACATTATAAATATGCAATATCTTTTTTAAATATAAGTTTCACTATTTGAAAATACCTTTTCTCAACATTTTCCACTCGTTAGAAAGTCTGCATAAAAATAGGTAAAAAAATGCATAAAAAAAGAAGCCGTTCAAAACGGCTTCTCTCTTACACTTCTTCACAGTGCTGTTCGAATGCTTCTTGCAGCTTCATCACAACTGACATTGGCTCATGGCCTTCAATTTCGTGACGCTCTACCATTGTGATAATTTTTCCGTCTTTTAATAAGGCGAAAGACGGCGATGAAGGCGGATAACCTTCAAAGTATTCGCGTGCACGTGCAGTTGCTTCTTTATCTTGCCCAGCAAATACTGTAACCAAGTTTGTTGGACGTTTATCATAATGTACAGCGTGCGCTGCAGCAGGTCTTGCAATACCTCCTGCACAACCGCAAACTGAATTCACCATTACAAGCGTTGTACCAGGCTGTTTAAACGTTTCATCTACCGCTTCAGCCGTCGTTAATTCTGTATAACCAGCAGCTGTAATTTCTTTGCGGGCTTGACGAACAACGTCGTTCATAAACAAGTTAAAATCGATATTCATTTTCATACCTCCCTTTTGCTATCTATTCTTTATCATAGCAAACGAAAACTAAAAAGGCGATTGCTTTGACTCATTTTTTCTTGGTAATCAAGATTAAACAAGAAAAGAAATGGCAATACTATTTTTACAGCTAGAAAACCATACTCTTAACTCCCTAGTGTAGAAGGATCCGTATAAAGTGCAGGATCCTTTTTTATATTTCTTTCATCGCCTGCTGATAGATTTTAATCAAGTGTTCGAAAGCTTCAGCCATTGTGGCATCTCCCGTCATCATTTGTTTTTCAACATCCCCTAATGTTTGCTTAACTAAAGGATGTTCATAAAATGATTCTTGCAAATATTCATTAACACTTGCCTGTAACCATGCCTTCATTTGCTTTTGTCTTACTGCATAAAACAGATCTTTTTTATTCATCCATTCCTTATAGTCACAAATTATCTTCCACAAGTTTTGAAAGGATGCTTCTTCATAAGCAGAAGTTGTGATGACCTGTGGTTTCCATCCTCCGGAATGACCATGAAGAAAACCGATGACACTTTTGTATTCTTTTGCAGTCACTTCTGCTTTTAGGCGGTTATCTCCGTCTGCTTTATTTACACAAATCAAATTAACCCATTCAAGCAGCCCTTTTTTAATTCCTTGCAAATCATCTCCTGCTCCGGTTAAAGCAAGCAGAACAAAGAAGTCTACCATCTCTTTTACTATCATTTCACCTTGGCCAACACCCATCGTTTCGACAAATATGATGTTATACCCAGCCGCTTCACAAAGAAAAATGGCTTCTCTCGTTTTAAGATGAACACCTCCAAGCGTCCCTTGAGAAGGTGAAGGACGGACAAAAGCGTTCTCTTGTTTGGCAAGCAGCTCCATTCTGGTTTTATCTCCTAAAATACTTCCTCCAGACAAGGTACTGCTTGGATCGACTGCCAAAACTGCAACGGAATAGCCATTTTTGCATAGGTACGATCCAAATTTGTCAATCAGCGTACTTTTTCCTGCTCCTGGTACACCTGTAAAACCAATGCGCACTGAATGCCCCGTATGAGGATAGATTTCTTTAATCAGCTGTTGTGCTATTGCTTTATGCTTCAGCGCTTTACTTTCAATTAAAGTAATGGCTTGAGCTAACGCTGTTCTTTTCCCTTCAAGCAGCCCTTGTTTATAATCTTGTACCGTTTTTAATTTCACCAATTGTCTTCACCAACTATTCTTCTAACCGTTTCTTTATTTCATGTAAGACGGAAACGGCCGCTTTTGGGATTACTGTTCCAGGTCCAAAGATTGCAGAAGCGCCGTGTTCTAAAAGAAATGAATAGTCTTGTTTAGGAATAACGCCTCCGACAATAACAACGATATCGTCGCGCTCTAATTTCTTTAACTCATCAACAAGCTGCGGCAGTAACGTTTTATGCCCGGCTGCCAAAGAACTTATGCCAATCACATGTACGTCGTTTTCTACAGCTTGCCTTGCTGTCTCTTCAGGCGTTTGAAATAAAGGACCAATATCCACATCAAATCCAAGGTCAGCAAAGGCTGTTGAAATCACTTTCGATCCTCTATCATGACCGTCTTGCCCCATTTTCGCAACTAAAATTCTTGGGCGTCTTCCTTCTTCCTCTAAAAATTCAGCCGTGAGCTCTCGAACTTCTTCGATTTGATCTCGATGCACAAACTCCGCACTGTATACACCGCTCACTGACTTAGAAGTAGCCTGATGTCTTCCAGCCACTTTCTCAATAGCTTCTGAAATTTCACCTAGTGTAGCTCTAGCTCTTGCAGCTTCAACCGCAAAAGCAAGGAGATTTCCTTCACCTGTTTTGGCACAAGTGGTCAGTCGATTAAGCGCTTCGATTACCGCTTGTTCGTTACGTTCACTGCGTATTTTCTTTAACTTTTCCAGCTGCTTCATTCGAACTGCTGTGTTATCAATATCAAGAATATCAAGCGGTTCTTCTTGCTCCGGCTGAAACTGATTCACACCTACAATAATTTCTGCCTGGGAGTCTATTCTTGCTTGTCTGCGCGCAGCTGCTTCTTCTATTTTCATTTTAGGTACGCCTGCTTCTATTGCTTTTGTCATTCCGCCGAGCTGCTCTATTTCTTCAAGGTGCTTCCACGCTTTTATCATTAATTCATTCGTTAATGATTCCACGTAATAAGAGCCTCCCCAAGGATCAATAACGGAACAAATCTCCGTTTCATTTTGCAAATAAAGCTGCGTATTTCGGGCAATTCTAGCTGAAAAATCAGTTGGAAGAGCAATTGCCTCATCCAATGCGTTTGTGTGAAGCGACTGCGTATGACCTGACACTGCAGCCAAAGCTTCTACGCATGTTCTAATAATATTATTAAATGGATCCTGTTCCGTTAAGCTCCATCCGGACGTTTGAGAATGCGTTCTAAGAGCTAGAGATTTAGGATTATCCGGCTCAAACTGCTTCATTAGTTTTGCCCACAGCAGCCTCCCTGCTCTCATTTTCGCTACTTCCATAAAATAGTTCATTCCAATTGCCCAGAAAAAGGATAGCCTCGGAGCAAATGCGTCGATTGTAATTCCCGCTTTCAAGCCGGTTCGTACATATTCAAGTCCGTCTGCAAGCGTATAAGCAAGCTCTAAGTCTGCTGGAGCACCTGCTTCTTGCATATGATAGCCTGATATACTGATACTGTTAAATTTCGGCATGTACTCCGCTGTATATTTAAAAATATCCGCAATGATTCGCATTGACATCTCAGGAGGATAAATATACGTATTGCGCACCATATATTCTTTTAAAATATCGTTTTGAATGGTTCCAGCCAGCTTTTCTTTTTTTACGCCTTGTTCTTCAGCTGTTACGATGTAGAAAGCTAAAATAGGAAGCACCGCCCCGTTCATCGTCATTGACACGGACATTTGATCAAGCGGAATCCCTTCAAACAGCTGCTTCATATCAATCATTGAATCAATTGCCACGCCTGCTTTCCCTACATCTCCCACAACTCTTGGATGATCAGAGTCATAGCCGCGGTGGGTAGCGAGGTCAAAAGCAACAGACAGCCCTTTCTGTCCAGCAGCTAGGTTTCGGCGGTAAAAGGCATTGCTTTCCTCCGCCGTTGAGTACCCTGCATACTGTCTAATAGTCCAAGGCCGATTCACATACATCGTTGCATACGGTCCTCTCACAAAAGGCGGAATACCAGGTGCAAAGTGAATAAAGTCGAGGTTATCTCTGTCTTTTTTTGTATATAATGATTTTAATTCAATTTGTTCATTTGTTTGAAAAGCAGTGAATGAACTTTGAGTCACGTCATCTTCTCTTTGCTGCTTTGAAAATGATAATGGAATATTAGAAAAAGAAGGCTTTTTATACATGAACTTCTACCTCCAAAGCACATAATAACTTCTTAACGCATTGAATAACATTCGTCTTAGGATGTATGACGCTCATTACACCTTTTTGCTGCCACTGCGTTTTGCGTGATACATGTTCTTCTCCCACTACGTACACATAAACCGAATCTTCCTCAAAATAAGCCATCGCTTTTGTTAAGAGCTTTTCTACGAGTTCATCACTTCCACAGATCACATATGCTTCGTGCTTTTGTTCATTCATCCAATCTGCTATCTCGACATAGGAATCTATGTTTTTAATTGTTTCACACGCAAAGCCTGCGCTTTCAAATAAAGACCGGGCAATCTCAGATTTTTTACGGCTGCTAGGATCGGTGAGCTCCATAATGCCAATGCTCATTCCCTTTGTATAAACCCGTATTTTTTCAAACTTCTCTGCTGCTCTCCACTTAGTGAGCGGCACAACACTGTCAGGCTGTGACTGCTTCGCCATTTGTTTTAGCATCCATCCTGCTGTTACCCCTTTGGATGCTAGCTTTGTATAGTCCTCTAGCAAAAGATTTGATGAGAATTCCGAAGCGTTCTGGTCGCTGTATTTGTTCATTTTTCTTTCTTCTTTTTTAGACAGAGTGTTTTTTATCTCTTCGGATGCAACGTGTTGCTTAGGAGCATAGTGGGTGACTCCGATCAAGCGCTCAATTCGGCACTCTATATCTCCTTGTCTTTTTACTCTCATTTGTTCAACTTCATCTTGAATTCGCCCTTGTTTTAAAGCTTCTTCCATTCCGCCGTGGTCTTCAATGTTGCCAAATAACTCCCAAGCTTTTGTCATTAATTCATGTGTGTAAGCTTCAACGTACCAAGAGCCTCCGGCAGGATCCATTACTTTTGATATATGTGTTTCGTGCTGCAAAATTAAGTGAGTATTACGAGCAAGGCGATGAGCGAACTGAGAAGATGAGGATGTGACGGAATCATATGGTTCAATATGCAGACTATCCGCTCCTCCTACAATAGAAGCAAATGCTTGAACCGTGCTCCTTAATGCATTTGTATACATGTCTTCTTTAGACTGTGTAAGATGTGACGTTTCCGTATGAATAAACGGCACTGAAACGGCCGTGTCATCAAAAGCACGAACCACATTTGCCCAAAGCATACGAAAAGCACGAAGTTTTGATATTTCCATAAATAAATGTGAACTAACTGAAAAAGAAAAGGTCATGTGAGGTAAAACTTGATGCAAGGACAAACCGCGTTTCATGCATTCATCAATATACTGCACTCCTGTAGCAAGCATATAAGCTAGTTCTTGAACAGCATTTGCCCCGCTGTTATGGTAAGGAATGCTTGATACAATGATTGTTTTGAGCTCTGGAACATTACTGTGAGCCAAACGTGTTGCGTAAGCTAAATGATCGTATAAATCTCGAGTAGAAAGTGGAACTCTCCCGTATTCAGCAAGGGTGCCGAGCGGATCCATTCCAACTGTACCTGTTAGCTGTCTCATATCAAAGTTATGATCAACACAGTATGCTTTTAGAAACGAAAGAAGTGGAACAGATGTACATCCCGTATTTAAAAATAAAGGCACAGCTTCAAGAGCTACATGCTGAAACAAATGAGCAACATCCTCTAAAGTAGAAATTGTAGCGCCTGAGGCTACTTCAGCTTCAGTTGCTTCATCCACGTCTTTTCCTTGCCTCATTGCTTCACTGCACGTAAAAGCGGCCGTATTTTGTCCATTTTTCAAACTGTGTAAAAGAAGTTTATTGCTTTCTTTAATAGAAGGTAAGTCGATTTTTTGGGTGATTTCCCATTCCCCTAGTATGTATGATTCTTTACCGGCTCCTCTTAAATAATCTATTCCCGTCGGACTCTGCTGCAAGTAGTCTAAATGTGCCGTATCACTTTCAAAATAAAGCGGTTTCAAAAAGATGTTTTCTAACGTTTCTTTTGAGCCGAGCGCGGTGTTTTTGCTAACTTCCTGTGCCCAATCTTCTTTAGGTGTACGTGTAAATTCATGAAATGATAATGTATTTGTTTTCATTTCCATGCCCCTTTACAGTTAATAGCTGCCTGCTAGACCTAGATGATTACACTTTGAAGTTTGATGATTCTTCTTTTATTTTAATACATCTTTTACAAATTGTTCAATCATTGCTTCAAAATAAAAAAGCAAATGGAGAAAGCTCCATTTGCTTTTTTTTAATAGACGGACGTATTCTCTTTAGACGTAGATTCTAAAATCTCTTTAACTCTTGCCAAGAATCTGCCGCACACCAAGCCGTCTAACACGCGGTGATCAAGTGATAAACATAAATTAACCATATCTCGAACAGCAATCATGTTATCAATAATAACCGGGCGTTTTACAATAGATTCTACTTGTAAAATAGCCGCTTGCGGGTAATTAATAATCCCCATTGATTGCACGGAACCAAATGAGCCTGTGTTGTTAACAGTAAACGTTCCGCCCTGCATGTCTTCAGACTTCAATGAACCCGTACGAACTTTTTGCGCGAGCTCTGTAATTTCACGCGCAATGCCTTTGATTGTCTTTTCATCGGCTTGTTTAATAACCGGCACAAATAAAGCATCATCTGTTGCAACAGCAATGGATACATTAATATCTTTTTTCTGGACAATACGGTCTCCTGCCCACATTGAATTCATTTGAGGGAATTCTTTTAAAGCTTGAGCCACTGCTTTTACGAAGAACGCAAAATACGTTAAGTTAAAACCTTCTTTTTGTTTAAACTCCGCCTTTAATGAATCACGATAAGAAACTAAGTTCGTTACATCAACTTCAACCATTGTCCATGCATGCGGAATTTCATGTTTACTTCGAAGCATATTTGCTGCAATAGCTTTACGCACGCCTGAAACAGGGATTTCTTGATCTCCTGCTGCAGACACAACCGGCGCGGGCTGCTTCGTTTTCGGAGCAGCTGCCGCTACGGGTGCTTCTGGCTGAACTGTTGATGCAGGTGTTTCTTTCACTTCAGCAGCTCCACCTTTTTCAATAACAGCTAAAATATCTTTTCTTGTAATGCGGCCGCCCGCACCTGTTCCTGTCACGGTATCTAAATTAATATTATGCTCTTGTGACAGACGCATAACAGCTGGAGAGTATCGGCTTTTATTGGATTGACTGTCCGCTGTTTTTGGCGCTGATTCTTCTACGGTCTTATCAGACGTTTCCTGTTCTTTTTGAAGTACAGTTCCTTCTACTTCAATTAAACAAATCACTTCTCCCACGGGTAAAGTATCATCTTCACCTGCAATTAACTCTTTAATTGTTCCACTAAAAGAAGAAGGCACTTCAGCATTTACTTTATCCGTCATGACTTCAGCTAAAGGGTCGTACTTATTTACGTGATCTCCAACAGAAACGAGCCATTTGCTAATTGTACCTTCTGTTACACTTTCACCGAGCTGCGGCATCGTAATTTTTTCAATAGCCAATTGATACAACTCCTTTTAAAATTCAGCTAATTCTCTCATTGCTTTTTCTACTTTATCTGGATTCACCATAAAATATTTTTCCATTGTTGGTGCATACGGCATAGCTGGAACATCAGGGCCAGCAAGGCGCTGAATTGGCGCGTCTAAATCGAATAAGCAGTGTTCAGCAATAATAGCTGCTACTTCGCTCATGATGCTGCCTTCTTTGTTGTCTTCCGTTAAAAGCAGTACTTTACCTGTTTTAGAGGCTGCTTCAATAATAGCTTCTTTATCAAGCGGATAGACCGTTCTTAAATCTAAGATGTGTGCTGAAATACCGTCTGCTTCCAGTTTTTCAGCAGCTTGAAGAGCAAAGTGTACACAAAGACCATATGTAATAACCGTGATGTCGTCTCCTTCTCTCTTTACGTCTGCTTTGCCAATCGGAAGTACATAATCATCTTCAGGGACTTCTCCTTTAATCAAACGGTAAGCACGCTTATGCTCAAAGAAAAGAACTGGATCATCATCACGAATAGCTGCTTTTAATAATCCTTTTACGTCATAAGGCGTAGAAGGCATCACAATCTTTAACCCTGGCGTATTGGCAAATAGTGCTTCAACAGATTGAGAATGATAAAGAGCACCGTGAACTCCGCCGCCGTAAGGAGCTCGAATTGTAATCGGACAACTCCAATCATTATTAGAACGATAGCGAATTTTTGCTGCTTCTGACACAATTTGATTGACTGCAGGCATAATAAAATCAGCAAACTGCATTTCAGCAATCGGACGCATACCGTACATTGCTGCTCCGATTCCTACCCCCGCAATGGCCGACTCTGCAAGAGGTGTGTCAATAACTCTTTCTTCTCCGAACTGCTCGTACAGCCCGTTGGTTGCTTTAAATACGCCGCCTTTTTTCCCTACGTCTTCTCCTAATACAAACACGCGGGAATCTCTTTCCATTTCTTCACGAATGGCCATTGTTACTGCATCAATATATGAAATAACCGGCATATGTTCTCCTCCTTACTCACCGTACACGTATTTTAAAGCTGATTCCGCTTCTGCATAAGGAGCGTTTTCAGCATAATCTGTTGCATCATTAACGATATTCATAATATCATCAAGCATTTGTTTTTCTCGTTCATCGGTTAACACGTTAACCTCTTTTAAATAAGTCGCAAAGTACGCAAGCGGATCGCTCTTTTTAGCTTCAGACAATTCTTCTGCTCCGCGATATGCACGATCATCGTCATCACTTGAATGGGCAGTCAAACGTTCTGAAACAGTTTCAATAAGAGTAGGTCCTTCTCCTCTGGATGCACGATCTCTTGCTTCTTTTACCACTCGGTATACTTCAAGTACGTCGTTTCCATCGATTGTGTAGCCTGGCATGCCATATCCAATCGCACGATCAGATACTTTTGCGCATCCTAGCTGTTTTTCAACCGGAACAGAAATCGCATACTTGTTATTTTCACACATAAAGATAACAGGAAGCTTATGAACACCTGCAAAGTTCGCGCCTTCGTGGAAATCTCCTTGGTTAGAAGATCCTTCTCCAAACGTGACAAACGTGACTAAGTCTTTTTTCTCCAATCGTCCTGCTAAAGCGATTCCTACTGCATGAGGCACCTGTGTTGTAACTGGAGAAGATCCTGTTACAATTCGCTTTTCCTTATGGCCAAAGTGACCTGGCATTTGACGACCTCCTGAGTTTGGATCTTCTGCTTTAGCAAACCCAGAAAGCATTAAATCGCGGGCGGTCATTCCAAATGCTAGCACAACACCCAGATCGCGGTAATAAGGTAATATGTAATCATTCTCTCTGTTTAAGGCAAAAGCTGCGCCAACCTGAGCGGCTTCTTGACCTTGACATGAAATAACAAAAGGCACCTTCCCTGCACGGTTTAACAGCCACATACGCTCATCAATTTTTCGTGCAAGCAGCATAGTGCGGTACATTTCAAGTACTTGTTCATCAGTTAATCCTAATGATTCATGACGGTTTTTTGTCATGTTTAAACCTCCTTTAATCATCAAAAATGAATCGCTTTTCCATCTACAGCTAATGAAGCTTCTCCCATCGCTTCTGAAAGGCTAGGGTGAGGATGAATGGTATGAGCAATTTCCCATGGTGTAGCATCCAATACCTTTGCAAGACCCGCTTCAGAGATCATATCCGTCACGTGAGGTCCAATCATATGCACACCAAGGACATCATTTGTGTTGGCATCAGCAATAATTTTAACAAATCCCTCTGCCTCTCCATACACAAGAGCTTTTCCAACGGCCTTAAACGGAAACTTTCCAACCTTCAGCTGAAACCCTTGCTGTTTGGCTTCTTGTTCTGTTAATCCTACACTTGCTGCCTCCGGGCTGCTGTATACGCATTTAGAGATTGTTCTATAATCAATCTTCAAAGGCTTTTCACCGTGTAAATGCTCAACAGCTACAATTCCTTCGTGAGAAGCTACATGTGCAAGCTGCAGTCCGCCAATCACATCTCCAATTGCGTAGATATGAGATTCTTTCGTTTGATAGAAATCATTCGTGGCAATCACACCGTTTTCTACTACAATATCGGTATTCTCGAGACCAATTCCTTCGACATTCGCTTGACGCCCTACAGATACAAGCAGCTTTTCTGCTTCATATTCTTGCATATCGTCTCCTACTTGAGCCGAAATTTTTACCTGACCATCAATAGACAGTGTATCAGCCATTACTTTAGCAGAAGTAATAATAGTAACTCCTTTTGCTTTTAAAAGCTTCGTCATTTCACGGGAGATATCTTGATCTTCTGTTGGTAAAATTCGATCGCTGTATTCAACAACCGTTACATCAACATCAAAATCTGTGAGCATTGACGCCCATTCAATTCCGATGACGCCGCCTCCCACAATAATAATAGAAGCAGGAAGTGTTTCCATCTTTAATGCTTCGTCTGAAGTGATTACTTTCTCTCCGTCAATCGTTAAACCAGGTAATGTTCTAGGACGAGACCCTGTTGCGACAATTACATTCTTTGGAATAAGCATTTCGTTTTCTTCACCGCTTTTTAATTCGACGGAGATGGTTCCTGGCATAGGAGAAAAGATAGAAGGTCCTAAAATACGTCCAATCCCTTCATATACGTCAATTTTACCTTTTTTCATTAGCTGTTTGACACCATTATGTAACTGTGAAACAATTTCTGACTTTCGTTCTTGTACACGTGCATAGTTCAATAGTACATTGGACGTTTCTACGCCAAATTCACTGCTTTTCTTAGCCGTTTGATAGACTTCTGCACTTCTTAGTAAAGCTTTGCTTGGGATACAACCTGCGTGCAGGCATGTGCCGCCTAACTTATTTTTTTCCACAACCGCTACTGATAGACCTAACTGAGAGGCACGAATAGCTGCTACGTACCCTCCGGTTCCACCGCCGAGAATGACCAAATCATATTCTTTTGCCACACTGCTTCACACCTTTCTGCAAACGCTATTAAGCGCCTTTATATTCCTTCACTTCTTCTTCACCTGTAAGCACTCGGAGAGCCCCTTCTGCTAGCGCTTGAAGCTCATTTTCTCCAGGATAAACAATGACATCTGCAATCCACTTTACATGATTAATAATCAGCTCAACAAAAGCCTTTGAATAAGCAATGCCTCCCGTTAAAATAATGGCATCTACTTTTCCATACAAAACCGTACTGGCAGCTCCAATTTCCTTCGAAATTTGATAAGCCATTGCTTCGTAGATAAGCTTAGCTTTTTCGTTTCCATTTTTCACTAACTCTTCGACTTTCTGCACGTCAGATGTGCCCAAATAACCGACAAGCCCGCCTTTTCCTACAAGCATTTTCATAATCTCCTCACGGTAATACTGACCTGAAAAGCAAAGACGAACTAATTCACCAACCGGTACACCGCCAGCGCGCTCTGGACTAAAAGGACCGTCACCGTGCAGACCATTGTTCACATCAATTACTTTTCCGCGTTGATGGACTCCAACTGTAATGCCTCCGCCCATATGGGTAACAATAACGTTCATTTGTTCATATGTGCTGTTCATTTCTTTAGCCACTTTTCGAGCAACCGATTTTTGATTCAGCGCGTGAAAGATGCTTTTCCTTTCCATAAAAGGAGTTCCAGAGATACGAGCGATGTCACTTAGCTCATCTACCACCACTGGATCAACAATGTACGCTGGAATATTTAATCCAGACCCAATCTCAAACGCTAAAATCCCGCCTAAATTTGAAGCATGATGGCCGGCATAACCGTCTTTTAAATCTTTGAGCATGGCTTGATTTACTTCGTATGTGCCGCCTTCAATGGGGCGTAAAAGCCCTCCTCTTCCACATACTGCACTTAATTTAGATAAATTAATCCCTTCTTCATCAAGTGCCTCTAAAATCGAATTTTTACGGAACTCATACTGTGCATATATCGTCTCAAACTGATTCATTTGCTGTGAATCGTAGCGGATTGTTCGATCAAAAATTGGTTTATCGTTGTGAAACACGCCAATTTTTGTGGACGTTGAACCCGGATTTATTATCAGCATTCGATATTCGTGCATATCCAACACATGTCCTCCTACCTTATCATTCTCATAAACGAAGGCTAGGTCGAAAGGATTTCATTTATTCCTTTTGCCCAGCCTTCAGCTCAAACATTAGCGCGTATGACGTCTACTTAAAATATGCTGTCCATTTTGTAAAAATTGACTGCGTGAACGACGCAGCTTTTCAATTCTTTCTTCAGCTAAGCGATCTGCTGCTAGATAGGTTGGAATGCCATCTCGTTTTGAGATTTCAACTACCTTTTCAATATTATCATAAATACCTTCAACTTTTTTCAGCGCACGCTCACGGTTATATCCAACTAGCTCATCAGCTACGTTAATAACGCCTCCTGCGTTAATAACGTAGTCCGGTGCATATACAATGCCTAATTCATGAATTAAATCACCATGACGCGTTTCTTTCAATTGATTATTAGCTGCCCCTGCAATAACTTTTGCTTTTATTTGAGGGATCGTTTCATCGTTAATCGTTGCTCCGAGTGCACAAGGAGCATAGATATCACATTCTACACCATAAATATCATTTGGGTCTACTGCTTGCGCACCAAATTCTTCTACCGCACGCTGAACAGCTTCTTTATTAATATCCGTTACAATAAGTTTCGCTCCTTCTTCGTGAAGGTGGCGGCATAAATTATATGCTACGTTTCCTACGCCTTGGACAGCTACTACTTTTCCTTCAAGCATATCTGTTCCAAATGCTTCTTTTGCTGCTGCTTTAATTCCTCGGTATACACCGTAGGCTGTGACAGGTGATGGATTGCCTGATGAACCAAAAGCAGGAGATACACCCGTTACATAATCCGTTTCCTCATATACAATATCCATATCCTCTACCGTTGTGCCCACATCTTCTGCTGTAATATATCGACCGTTTAATCCTTGAATAAAGCGACCAAATGCACGGAACATCGCTTCGTTTTTGTCTTTGCGAGGATCTCCGATAATAACCGTTTTCCCTCCGCCTAAATTCAAGCCTGCTGCTGCATTTTTATAAGTCATTCCGCGTGATAAACGAAGCGCATCTTCAATTGCAGCCTCTTCTGATTCATATGTCCACATTCTCGTACCGCCTAGAGCTGGTCCAATTGTTGTATCATGAATTGCAATAATGGCTTTTAAGCCTGAATCTTTATCTTGGCAAAATAATAACTGCTCATAATCGTATGTTTCCATATAGTCAAAAATTTTCATTGTTAGTGCCTCCTAAGAATTCTGTTGAGCGACGCTGATAGCGAGCGCCAGTGAGTATAATTTACTTTCTGATGAATCTGCTCTGGATGTTAAGACGACCGGAGCTTTTGCCCCCGCTAGAATAGCTCCAACTTTTGCTTTAGCAAAATAAATAAGGGATTTATATAAGACGTTCCCAGTTTCAATTGCTGGAACGAGTAATATATCTGCTTGACCGGCAACTTCGCTTTGAATGCCTTTTTGCTTGGCTGCTTCTATGTTAATGGCATTGTCGAGTGCTAAAGGTCCATCAATAACGCAGCCTTTAATTTGTCCTCTGCGGTTCATCTGTGTAAGAAGTGCAGCCTCTACTGTTGCAGGCATCAAAGGGTTCACAACTTCAACCGCTGCAATAGGAGCTACTTTGGGTACCTCTATCCCAATTGAGTGAGCAACGTTCACCGCGTTTTGAATGATTTGAACTTTCTCTTCCAGAGATGGCGTAATATTCATAGCTGCATCTGTTACAAGAATAGGGCGGTCATAGTAAGGAACGTCAAACACCGCTACATGTGATAAAACATTTCCCGTACGCAAACCATGCTCTTTATTTAACACAGCTTTTAAAATAAGCGATGTGGATAAATTCCCTTTCATTACGATATGAGCTTGACCTTGCTGAACTGAACGCACAGCCAATTGAGCCGCTTCTAAAACGGACTCCGTATGTACGACCGTCACAGCCTTATGAGTGAGTAAGGATGGGCGGTAATGCCTGAATAATTCATTAATTGTCGTTTCGTTGCCAAACAAAATAAATTCAGAAACTTCCCTTGACACAGCTTCATACACTGCCTCAATTGTTTCTAAGTCTTCAGCTGCAGCAACAGCAACAGTCAAAGAAGACTGCTTAGCAACCCGAGATAAGATGGTAGCAAGAGTCATGGAATGTTCGACCTCTCCTTTTTCATTCTTTCTTTTGCCCCTTTTTAAAGAGCATACTGCGCATTTATGCAGTCATCTAAAATACATGCAAGATTTGTGCCATCCCCTGCATATATTACATAATATAGCTGCTTATATCCGTTCTTACGCACAAAAAATTTTTTTTATTGATTCTAACAACAAACAGAAAAAAAGAATACCTCTCTATTTATATGCAATAAATTGCACACCATGCATTTTATTGCATGCTGTTATTTGCAAGATTGTATTTTTCCAACTTATAATACAGAGAACGCAGGGAAATATTGAGCTGTTTTGCTGTTTTCGTTCGGTTATACTCGTTTGCAAGCAACACTTTTTGAATAAGTTCAGCTTCATAATTTTCCATCATGTGCGCCAAAGTTTTCCCTTCGAATACTACCTCTTCGTTCATCTGATTTTTTTCTTTTTTGCCCTTGCCTTCAAGTGAAGGGAGATGAACAGAATCAATCATTGTTTCCGTATAGTGCATATAAATAATGGCTCTGCCTAATATGTTTTCAAGCTCTCTGACGTTTCCTGGCCAGTCGTATGATCTTAATGATTGTAAAGCCCGCTCTGTTACCCCTTCAACATGCCGGCCGTAATCTTGATTAATTTTTGTAATTAAATGCGTAACAAGTGCTCCAATATCCTCTTTTCTCTTCCGAAGAGGAGGTATGTGAATCGGAATTTTGTTTAGCCGATAATACAAGTCCTGCCTGATGCTTCCATCAGCCATTCCTTTTTCTAAATTCACATTCGTAGCTGCAATAACGCGAACATTCACCGGAACAGGAGTCGTTCCTCCAACGCGAATAAGCTCTTTTTCTTGAAGCACCCGAAGCAGCTTAGCCTGCATATGAGCTGAGAGCTCCCCGATTTCATCTAAAAAGATGCTACCGTTATTGGCTTCTTCAAAAACGCCTCGTTTCCCGCCTCGTTTTGCCCCGGAAAAAGCTCCTTCTTCATACCCAAAAAGTTCACTTTCAAGCAAAGACTCAGAAAGCGCAGCACAGTTGATCCGAACAAATTTATTAAACTTTCGGCTGCTCGCATTATGAATTGCATGTGCAAACAGCTCTTTACCCGTTCCAGATTCACCTCTAAGCAAAACAGTAGCTGGTGTTTTAGCAGCAAGTCTAGCCTGCTCAATTGCTAGCTGAAATTCTTCAGACTGACCAATGATATCAGCAAATGAATATTTCGCTTCAAGCGTTCGGATAATTTGACGCGCTCTTTTGAGTTCATTTGTAAGCTCTTGAATTTCAGACATATCATGAATAACGCCAACGCTGCCTTTTAATTTCCCATCGACAATAACGGGGGCAACATTCACAACTACGTCTCTTTTACTCGGACCAAGCCTCATTCTTACACCTCGAACAGGACGTCTTGTTTGCAGCACCTTCATGTGCATACTGTCTCCTTCAGAGATATCGGCAGTCGCGGGCTGACCAATAATATCCGTCTTTTTTAAACCCGTAATTCTCGTATAAGCAGGATTAATTAAAATCCCTCTTCCTTCTTCATCTACAACCGAAATAGCTTCTTCAGAAGATTGAATAATAGCTTGAAGCATAGTTTGTACTTCTTTTAAGTTCGTAACTTCTTCTGCCAACCCCACAACGTCCGTAATATCTTTAAAAATCGAAAAGGCCCCAAACAGCTCTCTATTCTCGTCGAGTATTGGTATTCTAGTCGTAATTACCTTCCGTCCGCTATCTAACACAAATTCACTATTTTGATCAATCGTTTTTGTATGAAGAACATCAACAAGTTTACTATTTGGAATGACTTCATGAAGATGCTTACCAATTACATCTCTGTGCGAAAAGTTCGTCAACCGCTCGGCACTTTGATTAAATAGCGTAATATATCCATTCCTATCAATCACGACCATCGCATCATGAGCCGCGTTAAAAATAAGATCATATTTATACGATTCTTGCTTTAACCGCTGAATTAACTCTTCTTTTTCCTCCATCAGATTGGCCATAATTTCAGCAACCAATCCCGGAACCACCAGTGCATCAGCAGGTTTGCTTCTCTGCAATTGTTGAAAAACGCCTTGTTTACCTGTTGTTTCAACAATGACGCCAAGCTGCTTTGTCATATAAGGCTCCCAATTCATTCCGGTTGAAATACCTTGTCCTTGCGCATGCAAAACAGCCGGCGCGTTAGCTCGTACGTCTACTACACCAATCACTTTCATAAATTCGGTTTCCAACAAGATTTTCAGAATAGCTAATCCGCCTTTTCCTCCTCCAACGATCAACACATTTTGCATATTTTTTCACCTTTTCTACTTAATATGTACATATTCCGTGCAAAATATTGCATATACCTATCATATAAAAAAAGAAACGCTCTTGACAATTTATTTAGTTCTTTTATGATTCAAGTATAACGGTTTCATAATGTAAACGCATTCATTTTTAAAAAAGAGAAGCGAAAGGAGCAGTTATGGTTCGAATTATCGCACTGCTAATCTTACTTATTCCTGGTATACTCGCTGGATATGGCATTAAACTGATGAGAGATATGCTTTTTGGCATCCTGCAATCCCCGTTCCCTTCTTTATTTTTGCAATTTTCAGTCGGCCTTCTGTTATTTGTAATCGGCCTTGGATTTGTTGCTGGCTTTATTCTGCACAGAGACCGCAAGCGAAACAAAGTTCAAAACAGATTTCAAAAAGATAAAAAAACATCGCATTAATGCGATGTTTTTTTACGAAAAACGCCCTCCAAATTGCTTCACCATTTTTTCAGGATAATCAGTAATAATGGATTCACATCCATATTTCCGAAGCTGCTCGGCTACTTTTACATCATTTACTGTGTAAGGCCGCACTGGAATTTGACAATCTTTTGAAGCGGCTACATTTACTTCATTCACGGTACGCTGATTAGGGTGAAGAGCTTTTGCGCCAAGATGCTGCGCATATACCCAAGGCTCATACATCGGATAAGAATATAAAATAGCTGTTTCAATCGTAGAATCCAAAGAACCAATTCGGGCTAAGCTGTTATGATTAAAAGATGAAATCATCGTTCGGTCCTTCATCTTGTATAAATAAATTAAATCCAGGACTTTCATTTCCAAGTATGGATAGTCAAATATATTGTTTTTTAACTCAATATTTACACTAATTCCTTCACTTGAAGCCCACTCCATTACTTCATTTAACGCGGGGATTTTACATACTCCATACTTTTTTTTGAATTTATAGCTCGCATCTAATTTTTGTAACTCTTGATACGTAAAATCTTTTACATACCCTTTTCCATTCGTCGTTCGATCTACTTTTTCATCATGAATTACAGCAAGTTCTCCATCCTTTGTCATATGCACATCAAGTTCAATTCCATGTGCTCCAACTCTCGCTGCTTCTTTGAAGGAAATCATCGTATTTTCAGGGAACGTTCCAGCTGCGCCGCGATGACCTATTACAAACATACTTGCTCAACTCCTCTATTATCACTTATTATTAACTTTAGCATTACTTAATAGTGAAAGCACGAATTTACTGTTTATACTTTTTCACTTTCATTACTTTATATGCAAAAGGAGGTTGTTGTGTATGAGACCACTGCAAATTTCACCGGATACAGCCGTAAAATTAGCCGAACAATTGAATATCCCTCTCGAGCAATTAATGCATATGCCTCAGCATATTTTACTGCAAAAACTCGCTGAACTAAATGCGGACGAAGATAAAAAAGGATCTGAATAACAGATCCTTTTTTCTTTCGAGTTTTCATTTCAAAAAATAGTATTACCTTCTCTTTTCATCCCCTATAACATATATTAGAATATTTAATAATATAAATGTATTTTTAAAAATGCTTTCAAATAAGTAATTTAATGCTTTTTTGTGTATATTTAATTATTTTTTGATTTTTCCATATAATTTCATTGACGAAATTATTGTTTTTCTACTAAAATAAAAATACATTATATTTATTCCAGTACTTATATTCTGATTTTTTGATCAATTCAAACAAAAGAATTAAATAGTATGAGAAAAATTTTAGGGGGACTTCATTATGCAAGCAGCTGTACAACACGAAAATCAGCAGCCAAAGGAGTCTAGGAAAAAACACCCTCCTGGACTGTACTTGTTATTCGCTACTGAGGCATGGGAAAGATTTAGTTATTATGGAATGAGAGCCATTCTGGTTCTTTATTTAACTGCTACCGCTGCTCAAGGTGGACTCGGGGTAGATAAAGCAACTGCACTGAGCTTATATGGAACATTCACTAGTGCTGTTTACATTACGCCGATGATTGGCGGATATTTAACAGACCGCTTCCTCGGAAGAAGGCTAGCCATCACGATCGGTGGTGTGATTATGGCGCTCGGGAATTTTTCCATCTTCATTCATCAAAGCGTAGCCGCTTTGTATATCGGACTTGCTTTATTAATTATCGGAAACGGATTTTTCAAACCAAATATCTCCACATTAGTGGGAGATCTGTATGAAGAAAATGATCCTCGCCGTGACGGTGCTTTCACTATTTTTTATATGGGTATTAACTTTGGTGCATTTTTCGCGCCGCTAGTTGTTGGATTAATGAGTTACAAATACGGATTTTTAACAGCAGCTATTGGAATGGTTGTTGGACAAATTTTATTTAACCTACTGGCTAATCGCTATTTAGGTGATATTGGGAAAGAACCTACAGGAAAAGTTCATGCAGCAGCATCTCAAACATCAGCTGCTCCTCTGACAGTACGAGAAAAGAAAAGAACGGTTGCTATCGTTATTCTAGCCTTTGTTGTTATTGCTTTCTGGACAGCTTTTGAACAGGCTGGAAGTTCTTTAACGCTATATGCTCAAGATCAAATTGATCGTCAAATAGGCGGTTTCACGGTTCCAACAGAGTGGTTCCAATCGTTGAATCCACTGTTTATCATGATTTTAGCACCAATTATGTCACTTGTTTGGTACAAGCTAGGAAATTCAAAACGCGGTGATTTCAAAACGCCAACAAAAATGGGTATGGGACTTGTAACAGTTGGATTAGGATTCTTAATTTTAATTCCAGCCGTTATGTATACTGGTAATGACCCAGCTTTAAAAGTAAATATCCTGTTCATGATTTTCACTTACTTTCTGCACACGCTGGCTGAGCTTATGATTTCGCCAGTAGGGTTGTCTATGGTAAGTAGACTGGCTCCATTAAAACTTGCTTCTCTGTTAATGGGCGTATGGATGGCAAGCTCTGCTGTTGCTAATAAACTAGCGGGTGTTCTGGCATCTTATACACAGTCGTTAGGTTATTTCGACATCTTCAGCTTAATCGGTGCTGTGACAATTGTACTTGGAATTATTGTTTTATTCCTTTCAAAACCGATTGCTAAATTAATGGATTAGAAAAAGCAGCCTTTTCTGAAGGCTGCTTTTTATCATTTACTTATGCATATCCCATTTAAGATATGTAGATAAATTTTTTTATGCATCTTCTAAATCTTTTTTCAAACACAAAGCCCTCATAACAATTAAATAAATTATCCCAATAAAATACCCCGCTACTGATATGAAGAGAAACAAGATGCACGTTCCCGTTAACCTCAATACCTTCATCTCTCAAACCAAAATAAAAGGACCCATGAATGATTAAAATTCATCGGCCCTGCAGTAAAAAGTTTATTGGTTTTCAGTTTAATATCTAGTGTAAATTCCAAAAGTTTATCGGCATGTACTCTGTATTACAAAAGGTATCAGTTCACTCAAAACCCCGTAATTCCAGCAGTCCTATCCCTTTCAACTCGCTTTATGTTCAAGGCGTAATTTATCCGCAACCATGGCGATAAATTCACTATTTGTCGGCTTCGCTTTTGACATGCTGACAGTATATCCGAATAATGAAGAAATGGAATCAATGTTTCCTCGGCTCCATGCTACTTCAATAGCATGACGAATGGCGCGCTCAACGCGGCTTGCTGTTGTATTATATTTTTTTGCAATATCAGGATACAGTACTTTTGTAATCGACCCAAGCAGCTCAATATCCTTATATACCATTGAAATGGCTTCTCTTAAATATAAATAGCCTTTGATATGAGCAGGCACGCCAATTTCGTGAATGATGCTCGTAATGCTTGCATCTAAATTTGCTGGTTTGCTGTCGCGATGTGAACGCATGGAAGAAGATGAACGTTGCATAAATGAAGATGTTTGTCCGCTAACTTGGCGAATATGATTCACTAAGTTTTCCATATCAAACGGTTTTAGAATAAAATAAGCAGCTCCTAAATCAACTGCTTTTTTCGTTACGTCTTCTTGCCCAAATGCTGTTAGCATAATGACATTTGGATAATTTTCTTTTTTCATTTCTTTTAACTGACCTAAAACTGCTAATCCATCTAGATGCGGCATAATAATGTCTAATACAAGAACATCCGGATCTTTATCTTTTAAAATGGATAAACACTCTTGTCCATTGTAAGCTACTCCGATTACTTCCATGTCTTCTTGCTCTGAAATATAATCTTCAAGCAAACCAATTAGTTCCCGATTATCATCAACCAAGCATACTTTAATTTTTTTCAATGCAGCTTCCTCCTCAGTCCTTTATGTTATACGTCGTTTCCTACGTGTCTCTATTCTTTATTCTAAAGGACAAATTCGACAATGCAACATTATTTCCTTTATTTTTTTAGAAAAAAGTCTTTTAAATGGAATTTATTCGATTTTCTCTTATTTTCTTTGTTTTTCGACGTTTTTCTCGTACATTTACGACAATAATTTTTATCAAAAAAAAGCGAACTAATGACAACATTAGCTCGCTTTTTTTCGATTATTTTTATAAATATCGATTCCTGCTTCGTTAAGCATCCATTCAATATGGACACCGTAACCCGAGGTAGGATCATTTACAAAAACATGGGTAACTGCTCCAACGACTTTACCGTTTTGAATAATCGGACTCCCGCTCATTCCTTGAACAATTCCACCTGTTTTCTTTAACAATTTAGGATCTGTAATTTTAATAACCATTCCTTTAGTAGCCGGAAACTTTTGAGGTATAGTACTCATAATTTCAATATCAAATTCTTCCACTTGATCATCATCTACTACCGTTAGAATTTTAGCCGGTCCTTCTTTTACTTGATGAGATAGAGCAATTGGCATCGCTTTATCCATTATTCCGTTTTCCATCGTTGAAGACAATTTTCCAAAAATACCAAAAGGACTATTTCGTGTAATATTTCCAATGATTTGTCTATCTTCAGAAAACCTCGCTAGCTTTTCACCGGGAACGCCGTTCGAACCTTTCTCAATTGATGTCACAGTCGAACGGACAATTTGTCCATCTTCTACTACGATTGGCTTTTTTGTATCCATATCCGAAATAACGTGGCCTAAAGCGCCGTATTTTTTAGATTTTGGATCATAAAAAGTCATTGTGCCAATTCCTGCAGCTGAATCACGGATGTATAAACCGATTCTGTAAGCATAATCCTGCTTATCTTTTAACGGATACAGCTTAGTGTCAAACTGCTTTTTTTCTCTTAAAATATGCAGATTTAATGGTTCACCCGTTTTCCCTGCCTGCTGAATAAACGGTGTAATATCACTCATTTTTTCAATGGTTTTACCATTAATCTTCGTAATCATATCTCCAACTTGAATACCCGCAATCTCGCCAGGAGATTTTTTACCTTTTGCTGTATCTACCTGATGATAGCCTACAACAAGAACACCCTTTGAATTTAATTTCACACCGATTGATTGTCCACCTGGAATGACTTTAAAATCAGATAATACCTGCACGTCTACACGCTTTACAGGAATACCGGCCAAATGAAGCATCAACTCTTCTTTGCCTACCTGTTTGCCTGCTACGGTCAGCTTCGCCTTGTTACTTGTTACATCGTAAACAGGTGATGAAGCTTCTACGCTAAGCGGTAATGTCGTATTAATTTTTTCTTTTTGCTGTTCAAATAAGACGATTTGTTTTGGAATGTGTATATATTGTTGCACAACTGGAATAAATCCTACAAAAATGAACGAAACAAGGAGAATCGCACCAATTATATGTCTGTATCGATTTTGCATGTTTTCACTCTCCTCGCTTCCTCGCCTAAATGGCTACACATTTAATTTAGCCTTCTTAGAGCGCATTTATAACAGAAGTTCCGAGAAAAATGAAAAGAAGTGCAAGGAAACATTTTCAGTTCCTTCATTTTGTATAAAAAAACACCTTTAACACATACTGTTACGTGTTAAAAGGTGTTTTGTTACATGGTCTGCTTCATCTTATCCGCTAAATCTAAAAGCTCTTTGGCATGTTCCTTCGTTAAGCTTGTAATTTCAGCTCCTGCAATCATTCGACCAATTTCTTTTACTTTTTCATCAAGAGTTAATGGCAGAACAGACGTCGTTGTACGATCACCTTTTATCTCTTTAGCGATAAAGAGGTGAGTATCTGCCATAGCTGCTACCTGCGGCAGATGAGATATACAGAGAACTTGTGAATCAACAGAAATGGCATGGATCTTTTCACCGATCGATTGAGCTACTCTTCCACTTACGCCTGTATCAACTTCATCAAAGATAATGGACGTCACACCTTGATGCTTAGAAAAAATGCTCTTTAACGCCAGCATAATTCTTGAAAGCTCTCCTCCTGAAGCTACTTTTGCAAGAGGCTTTAACGGTTCACCTGGATTGGTAGAAATATAAAATTCTACGCTGTCAATGCCGTCTTTTGTGAATTTTATTCTTTCTCCATTTACTTCAACGTCATTTTTACCTGCATTTACGACAGAGAATTTAATTTGAAATACGGTCTTAGCCATATAAAGTTCTTGAAGCTCATGATGGATGCTATCCGTTAACTCTTGAGCAAGTTTTCTTCGAATAGTTGAAACATTGTTAGCTTCTACTAATAAATCCTGCGCTACGCTGTCTAACTGTTCTTTGATCTTGCTCACATGCGTATCTCGATTTTCAATACGATCAATTTCATCTTCAATTTGTGCAGCATATTCTAGAATTTCATCTACGCTTTGACCGTATTTACGCTTTAAGTGATTAATTTCATTTAAACGCGCTTCAATAAAGTCTAAGCGTTTGGGATCAAATTCTAATAAATCAAGCTGCTGACGAATTTTATAAGACGCGTCTTCTAGCTGATAGAAACTCGATGAAATGATTTCAGAAATATCGGCATAGTTTTTTTCCAGTGACGAAATATCCTCCGTATGATTCATGGCTACGCCTACCCAATCTAAACCTTGATGCTCACCGTGCAGCGCATTGTACGCATCGTTTAATGACGTATAGATCTTTTCAAAGTTAGAAATCTTCAAACGCTCTTCATTTAGTTCCTCGTCTTCGTTCAGCTGCAAATTTGCCGCTTTGATTTCATCTAATTGAAATTGAATAAGATCTAGGCGGTGCGCCATCTGCTGCTCATTTTCAGTTAATTGATCCAACTGTTTTTTTAACGATGTATACCTCGAAAATACCTCTCGATACTCCGTCAAAGCCTCTTCTACTTGTTCTCCTCCATACTGATCAAGAAGAGTTAAATGACGATCTTGATTCATTAAGTCTTGGTGCTCGTGCTGTCCATGTATATCAATTAACGTTTGTCCGACTTCACGTAGGATAGCTAACGTGACGAGCTTACCGTTGATCCGGCAAATACTTTTCCCATTTGTGGTAATGTCTCGGCGAAGCACAATCATTCCATCTTCCACTTCTAAACCGACTTGTTTAGCTTTTTCATGACTTGGATGCTGTTCTTCATCAAATAAGAAAAGCCCTTCGATTTCGGCTCTGTCTGTTCCGTGGCGGACGAACTCCGAAGAGCCTCTTCCACCTACTAACAATGAAATGGCATCAATAATAATTGACTTTCCCGCTCCTGTTTCACCTGTTAATACCGTTAAGCCTTTTTCAAATGAAACAGAAAGTTCATCAATAATCGCAAAATTTTTAATGGATAATTCAGCTAACAACCTGCTTCACTCACCTTTATAACATTTCTAAGAATCGGTCTGATATAATTTGCGTATCTTCAGGAGTACGGCAAATAATCAAACATGTATCGTCTCCACAAATTGTTCCTAATATTTCGTCCCAGTCCAAATGATCAATTAATGCGCCAATCGCATTTGCATTTCCCGGTAATGTTTTCATCACCAACATATGCCCGGCTGAATCAATTTTTACAAATGCGTCCATAAGAGAGCGCTTTAACTTTTGTAAGGGATTAAAACGCTGATCTGCAGGCAAACTGTATTTGTATCGACCGTCCATCAAAGGCACTTTGACTAAGTGCAGTTCTTTAATATCACGAGAGATTGTTGCCTGTGTTACATTAAAACCTTGGTTTTTTAAAATATCTACCAATTCATCCTGTGTTTCAATATCATTATTCGTGATAATATCACGAATTTTAATATGTCTTTGCCCTTTATTCATGTTGGCACCTCACATTAATATGTAATCTTCTTTTTGTTTTGTTGTTTATAAGTCTTTCACTAATTAAGTATCATAATGTGTTCAACTTGATTATGCACCTTTTGTATAAAGAGTCATAATCAAATCGCCAATGCTAAGTCTTTGCTTAACATTGGCCATTATTACTTTTTCTCTTTTAACGTTTTATGTGCTTCTTCGACCACTTCACGCACAGTAAGCGGAGCTTGATTGTCACCAAGTTCACGCTCGCCTTTCCAGCGAAGGTGAAGAAGAAATTCGATATTTCCATCTCCTCCTGTTATCGGTGAATACGACATGTTATATACATCGTATCCTTGACGAAGGGAGAAATCCACCATGCCTTGAAGGACTTCTTCATGCACTTTTGAGTCACGCACGATTCCTTTTTTCCCAACTTGCTCTCTTCCAGCCTCAAACTGGGGCTTAACAAGCGCAACAACATCGCTGTGTGGAACAAGAAGTGTTTTTAACACAGGGAGAATGAGTCTTAAGGAAATAAATGATACATCGATAGAAGCGAATTCAGGCAAGCCTCTTGATAAATCAGCTGGGGTCACATAACGGAAATTTGTTCGTTCCATTACTTCTACTCGCTCATCCTGACGAAGCTTCCAAGCTAGCTGATTATAGCCTACGTCTAGCGCATAGGACATCTTCGCTCCATTTTGAAGCGCACAATCGGTAAAGCCTCCAGTAGAAGAACCAATATCAATCATGATTTTATCCGCTACATGGACATTAAATTCTTTAATTGCTTTTTCAAGCTTAAAGCCGCCTCTGCTGACATAAGGCATCACTGCACCTTTAATTGTCAGCGGCGTATCACGTTCAATTTTCTCTCCCGGCTTATCCAAACGGACTTCATTCGCATAAACAAGTCCTGCCATCACTGTACGCTTTGCTTTTTCTCTTGTTTCAATCAAACCTCTTTCTACTAATAATACATCTACTCGTTCTTTTTTTGTCACTTAACTTCAAGCCTCTTTTGTATTGGTGTTACGAGTTTTTTAACTCGATTTATAATCTCTTCTTTGGTTAAGCCAATTTCTTCTAAAAGTTTTGTTACGCTGCCGTGCTCGATAAAGCGATCTGGAATCCCCATACGTTCAACGCGCGTATCATAATAGCCGTGCTCTGATGCAAACTCTAACACCGAGCTTCCAAAACCGCCTTGAAGTACCGCTTCTTCCACCGTAATCACAGGCTTATTAGTTTGGAAAATTTCGTGAAGCATTTTTTCATCCAGCGGTTTAATAAAACGAGCATTGACCACTTTGACGCTGATTCCTTGCTTCTCAAGTTCTGCTGCTGCATCCATCGCCATTGAAATCGTTGTACCAAACGTTAAAATGGTTGTATCTGAACCTTCTTTTAATACGTCCCATGTACCGATCGGAATGTTTTTCAGTTCTGAATCTAGTTCAACACCTAATCCGTTTCCTCTCGCATAGCGCATGGCAATCGGACCTTCTTCATAAGTCAAAGCAGTATGAACCATGTGCTGGCCTTCATTCTCATCTTTTGGCATCATAATAACAAGGTTAGGCAAATGACGTAAGAATGCAATATCAAACACGCCTTGATGCGTTTCACCATCAGCACCTACTAGCCCAGCGCGATCAATCCCAATAAATACATTTAGCTTCTGGCGGCAAATATCATGAACCACTTGATCGTATGCACGCTGTAAAAACGTAGAATAAATAGCTAAAAAGGGCTTCATATTTTGAGTTGCAAGACCCGCTGCCATTGTTGTAGCATGCTGCTCTGCAATCCCAACATCAAACATGCGATGCGGAAACTCTTTTTGAAACGCTTCAAGTTTTGAACCTACAGGCATTGCTGGCGTTACTGCTACGATACGCTCATCTTCTCTAGCCATTTTCAATACCGTATCACTTACTAATTTACTCCAAGCAATCGGAACATTTTTGTCTTTAATAAAGTCACCGGACTCAATTTTATATGGGCCTGTACCATGCCACGCTCCGCTTTTATCGCTTTCCGCTGGCAAGTACCCTTTCCCTTTTTTCGTAATCACATGGATCAGTACCGGTCCTTTTGTTTTCTTTGCATATTGTAACGTTTCCAATAAATCGTCATAGCTATGGCCGTCAACCGGCCCTAAATACGTAAAGCCAAGATCTTCAAAGAACATGCCTGACACAACCATGTACTTTAGGCCATCTTTTACACGTTCTGCCGTTGCCGCAAGCTTACCGCCTACCGCAGGCACTTTTTTCAGTAAGACTTCAAGCTCATCTTTTACCCAGTTGTATTTGCCCGCCGTGCGCAAACGTCCCAGAATGCTGTGTACAGCCCCCACATTAGGAGCGATAGACATTTCATTGTCATTTAAAATAACGGTCATATCCGTTTGCTCGTGCCCGATGTGGTTAAGCGCTTCAAGAGCCATACCACCTGTTAAAGCTCCGTCACCAATGATAGGAACAATGTGCGCTTTTGTTTTTTGCAAATCTCTTGCTGCAGCCATTCCCATTGCGGCTGAAAGAGATGTAGAACTATGTCCCGTTTCCCATACATCATGCTCACTTTCATCTCGCTTCGGAAAACCGCATAACCCTTTATATTGACGGATTGTATCAAACTCTCCCGCTCGTCCTGTTAAAATTTTATGGACATATGACTGATGCCCGACGTCCCATAAAAATTTATCTTTTGGACTGTCGAACACTTTATGGAGTGCAAGCGTTAACTCAACAACCCCCAAATTTGGCCCTATATGACCACCAGTTGCAGAAAGCTTTGTAATTAAAAAACGACGAATCTCTTCACTTAGTTCTTCTAATTGTGTTACTGACATCTTCTTTAAAAACTCAGGATTTTTTATCGTTGTAAGATCCAAGGTGGATCACTCACTTTCGTACTTGTTATAAAGTTACCTTAATACATTGTCTATTGTTTTATACGTATAGTCAATTTTTAGTATTTCCTTATTACTTACAATACCTTTGATATTCTATCAGTAAACCAGTGATATTCAAAGGAAAACAGTGAAAAAATAGCCGCTAACACAAATGTGATAACGGCCACCAAGATATTGTATATGTCTTTCAAACCTATGCACTACGCTTTTATACAGTAGTAAAATCATTATAGCATAGCCCCTATGGGGACTCAATCTTATTTTACTGTATCACTCAAAAAACCTGACAGAAATCGTCATTAACTATCACGTTTTGCTATATATAAACAAATTTCTTCTAGTAATCCGTGCTTAATTTGAGCTTGACGTAACGAAAGAAGTGCTTGTTCAACATGATACTGTAACTTTTCTTTGGCCGCTTCCATACCTAATAAAGAAGGATATGTCGTTTTTTCATTTTCTGTATCACTGCCAATTGGCTTTCCTAACTTTTCTTCAGACCCTTCCACATCCAAGATATCATCTTGAATTTGAAACGCTAACCCTACATGCTTACTGAATTCTTCTAATAATTCTTGCTGTAGAGGCGTAGCTTTTGCAAGAATTGCTCCTGCTTTTACACAAAATCCTAGCAGCTTCCCCGTTTTATGAAGGTGAATATATTCAAGCTCGTCTAGCGTGAGCTGCTTTTTTTCGCCTTCCATATCTGCAACCTGTCCGCTGATCATACCTTCTGTTCCGCTTGCTTTTACCAGTTCTGTAATGAGTTCAAGTTTCATATGTGATGTAATTTCAGGGTGTGCCGCCTCAGAAATGAGCTGAAAGCTATTTGTTAAAAGAGCATCTCCAGCTAATATAGCCGTTGCTTCGCCGTACACTTTGTGATTGGTCGGTTTTCCTCTTCTTAAGTCGTCATCATCCATACTAGGTAAATCATCGTGAATGAGCGAATATGTATGAATCATTTCCACTGCACAGGCTGTTTCTAATCCCATGCTCTCGTCTTTTCCAAATGCATGTAGCGTTGCAAACAACAGCACTGGGCGAAGTCGCTTTCCTCCTGCCGTAAGCGAGTAAAGCATGGATTCCTTTAAGTTAACCGGAGCATGTAATGCTTTTACGACTTCAGGCAAGCGTGTTTCTACTCGATCTTTTGTAAAAGAAATATACTCTTTTAAATTCATTTCATTCACCATCACTCTTCCTCCTGTACCGAGAATGGCTCAAGCGTTCCGTCTTCACGTAAAATAGTTTCCATTTGTTTTTCAATATGCTGAAGACGATCGTGACAGAATTTTGAAAGAGTCATTCCTTCTTGGAATTGTTGAATTGCTTCTTCTAAAGGCACGTCGCCTTCTTCTAGCTTATTTACGATGGTTTCTAACTTCTCCATCGCCTCTTCAAACGTATACTCTTTATTTGTCGCCATTTTTCATCGCTCCTCTATTTTCGAAACTTCACACTGCAACTGTCCATCGGTCAAACGAACGTTTACTACATCACCTTTGGATACTTGTTTGGTTGATTTAATTAACTCTTTTTCTTTATCGTATACCAAGCTGTAGCCTCTTTCCATTGTTTTTAATGGACTAAGCGTATGTAATTTTGACGTTGCCGTGGCAAATAAAAGCTGTTTTTGCTTTAGCAGCTGCTGCATCTCTTTTGTCAGCATTTTCGTCAACTGCTGTTGACGGTCTGCGGCTTTCGTTAACTGATGCGCGGGGTGATTTCGCAACAAAGCGGCTGTTAGCTGCTCGTAGTTCGTCCGTTTATGCTCAATGTACCTTCTACCTTCACGATAAAAACGCTCCATCAGCTGATCTAACTGCTGCTCTTTTTGCTCGACCAACTTTTGGGGATAACGAAAAGCATATGATTTCTGAGATCGTTCAAGCCTGCGGCTACTAGACTGAAGCATCTCTTTCATCGAACGAAGAAGACGGATATTTCGCTGAGTCAACCTTTCCGTAATTTCACTGATATGAGGTACAGCCAACTCCGCAGCACCCGTTGGAGTAGGGGCTCGCAGATCTGCTACAAAGTCTGCAATTGTAAAATCGGTTTCATGTCCAACCGCTGAAATAACGGGAATAGTAGAAGTGAAAATTGCGCGAGCAACGCTTTCTTCGTTAAACGCCCAAAGCTCTTCAATTGACCCGCCACCGCGGCCGACAATTAATACGTCTGCTTCTTTACGACGGTTCGCTTCTTCAATTGCCTTTATGATAGACGGTGCCGCATTCACTCCTTGAACAAGAGCGGGCATAACAATAATGTTCGCGTTATATCTGCGCTTTAATGTCGTAATAATATCACGTACGGCGGCTCCAGTAGGAGATGTAATCACACCTATTGTTGTTGGATACTTCGGAAGTTTTCGTTTTCTGGCAGGATCAAACAAGCCTTCTTTTTCCAGCTTTTTTTTCAGCTGTTCGTAGGCCAAGTATAAGTTTCCAACGCCGTCAGGCTGCATTTCTTTTACGTACATTTGATAATTTCCGCTTGGTTCATAAACCGAAATTTCAGCTCGAATAAGTACATTCATTCCTTCTTCAGGCTGAAAATTAAGCTGACGGTTATGCCCAGCAAACATAACGGCTGCGATACGAGCATTTTGATCTTTTAAGGTGAAATACATATGTCCTCGACTATGACGTTTAAAGTTAGAAATTTCTCCTTTAATCCATACATCTTGCATGTGAGGGTCTACGTCAAACTTGCGCTTGATGTATCGCGTAAGAGCCGTAACGGTTAGATAACGCACTTCACTCATCATTTCGCCTCCTTTGCAGTCACCCTCTCCCCTTTATATAAAGGAGAGAAGCATGTTAGTCACTTGATTTGGCAAGATGAACGTTTATTTAGATAAAGCTGTTAACACTTTAGACAATACGCCATTGATAAACTTGCTTGATTGATCATCGCCAAATGTTTTTGCTAATTCAATCGCTTCATTTAACGTAACGCTCGTAGGAATTTCTTCTTCATACTTCATTTCGTATACGGCAATACGCAGGATAACGCGGTCTACAGTAGCTACGCGATCTAACGTCCACTTTTCTAAGTGATTGCGTAAAAGTTCATCAATTTCTTGCTGATGCTCAACCACACCTAGCACGAGACTTTCTAAAAATTGATCAGACTTTTCATTTTGTACAACATTTCCGATTGCCTCCATTGGCTCGGTTTGCCCTAAATCATGCTGAAATAGTGCTTGTAGTGCTTTTTGGCGTGCTGTATGTCTTTTCATTATTTTTGCTCCTTTATTTATCTTCTTCAACTAGTATACCTAGATAATAGCATAGTTTATGAAACGATACTTCATTGTTCTTATACGAAGTTTGTAGAACACGAAAAAGACCGTCTTTATGACGAGACAGTCTTTTTCACTTTACCATAGCTTGTGTTGAAAAGGAACAAGTAATCATACGTTATTCCATTTTAGCAACAGCCGTTAGGTAAACGTTTGTTTTATTCAACTTCTTCAATATCAGTTCTTTGCGTATCAAACTGAATCCCTACGATATGAATGTTTACTTCATCGAGATCAATAGCTGTCATATTTTTAAGGGCTTGACGAATGTTATCTTGTACTTGCTGCGCTACATTTGGAATAGACACACCAAACTTCATCATACAAAATACGTCTACTTTTATCCCGTTTTCTGTTAAGTCCACTTTTACACCTTTACCGTGGTTTTTCTTTCCTAGTTTCTCCACAACGCCAGCTGCAAAATTTCCTCTCATTGCAGAAACGCCTTCTACTTCAGAAGCAGCAATACCCGCAATGACTTCAATAACCTCAGGAGCAATTTCTACTTTGCCAAGAGAATTTGGGTGTTCTTCCATTTCTAATACATGATTTTCATTCATGTACAGCACCTCCTATAGTTTATATTATACTAAGAATTCATTACGTCATATAGCTCAAGAAACTTCGTGTTGAATTCACCGCTAACAAATTTTTCATGATTTAATAGCTTTTGGTGAAAAGGAATAGTGGTCGCAACGCCATCGATAACAAATTCATCTAACGCGCGCTTCATTCGTTCAATAGCTTCCTCACGAGTTGGCGCATGAACAATCAATTTAGCCACCATTGAATCATAGTAAGGTGGGATTGCATAGCCCGGGTATGCAGCAGAGTCTACGCGCACTCCGTAGCCGCCTGGCGGCAAGTACATTTGAATCGTACCTGGTGATGGCATAAAGTTTTTCTCTGGGTTTTCTGCGTTGATTCGGCACTCAATTGCCCATCCGTTAAATGTCACTTCTTCTTGCGTAAACGGTAAAGTTTCACCATTTGCCACTTTGATTTGTTCTTTAATTAAGTCAACTCCTGTCACCATCTCTGTAACAGGATGTTCTACTTGGATACGCGTATTCATTTCCATGAAGTAAAATTTGTTTTCACGGTAATCATAAATGAATTCCACGGTTCCGGCTCCTGTGTAATTAACGGCTTGCGCGGCTTTAACAGCAGCGTCGCCCATTAATTCACGCGTTTTTTCGTCTAACGCTGGAGAAGGTGTTTCTTCAATTAATTTTTGAAGACGGCGTTGAATCGAGCAATCACGCTCTCCTAAATGTACAGTATTTCCATGAGAATCAGCCAACACTTGGATCTCAACGTGACGGAAATCCTCAATGAACTTCTCAATGTACACACCAGGGTTACCGAAAGCTGTAGCAGCTTCTTGCTGCGTAATTGTAATACCTTTAATAAGCTCTTGTTCATTTTTCGCAACGCGGATTCCTTTTCCTCCGCCTCCTGCCGTTGCTTTAATAATAACAGGATAGCCAATGTCATTAGCGATTGACATACCGTCTTCTACTGACTCTACAATTCCAGTTGAACCAGGAACAATTGGGACACCGGCTTCACGCATCGTTTCTCTCGCTACGTCTTTTGTTCCCATTTTGTTAATGGCTTCAGGACTTGGTCCTACAAATGTAACGTTACACTCTCTGCATAGCTCTGCAAAATCAGCGTTTTCAGCTAAAAAGCCGTATCCAGGGTGAATGGCGTCACAGCCCGTTAGCATCGCAACGCTCATGATGTTTGTAAAGTTTAAATAGCTGTCTTTAGATGACGTTGGTCCAATACAATACGCTTCGTCTGCTAATTGTACATGCAAAGATTCGCGATCAGCTTGAGAATGAACAGCTACTGATTCTACACCTAACTCTTTACACGCTCGAATAATTCGAACCGCAATTTCTCCTCGATTCGCAATTAATAGCTTTTTAATCATATTTACCGCTCCTTATTCAGGCTTTACTAAGAAAAGAGGTTGACCGTATTCTACAAGTTGTCCATTTTCAACTAATACGTCAACGATTTCACCTTTAACTTCTGCTTCGATTTCATTAAATAATTTCATTGCTTCTACGATACATACAACCGAATCTTTTTGTACTTTATCTCCAGGCGTTACGTATACATCTGTTTCTGGCGATGATGACGCATAGAATGTCCCTACCATTGGAGATGTAATTTTATGTAAGCTTTCATCAACCGCTGGGGCCGCTTGTTCTTCTTTTGGCTGTGCAGACTGTGCTGCCGGGGCTGGCGCTGGAGCCGCTGCTGCCTGCGGTGCAGGTGCTGCCACTTGTTCAGGTGCCGAAACCACTACTTGTTGCGCTTGTTTGGAAACAATTGCGTCTTTTTTCTTCATCTTGATTTTGGAGCCTTCGTGCTCATAGGTGAACTCCTCGATTGATGATTGATCAACTAGTTTAATGATCTCACGGATCTCTTGAATTTTTAACATATTGAACACTCCTACCTCATGAAAATAGAATTCTCTACAATGTTAATAATACGATAAATGGCTACAGCCATTCAATTCGTTTGGCAAACATTAAAAAGAAGTTCCACTTACTCTATAATAACTTTTTAGCGTTATCGTTTTATAAATGGAAACATAGCTTTACAGATGACAATACGTATGAAAACATTTGTCACCTAGTACTAATATAAGATTATGAAACCTATTATAACCGAAGTAAAAAAAGAAAGCCATGTTAAAATTTTTACCGTCTCGCTTAGATTTTAGTCATTTCATAAAAAAAGAAGTGTAAACAACCCCAATTTGCGGCTGTTCTACACTTCTTTTATTCCCTTTATTTAGTTGGCTGAAACTCTACCGCTACTTCTTTTGGCCCCATTTCTTTTTTGACTAGCTGAATGATTTGATTTGCTTTTGTTTTTGAGTGTTTTTCTGTCTTAACGGTAATTTGCACTTGTTTTCCATCTGCTCTTACTAGCGCGTCGCTGTATCCTTTTGCTTTAATTAATGTTTCCAGCGTTGCTTCTTTTTCACCAAGCTTTGATAATTCATCGATTTTATCCATCGCTTTGCTTACTTCTGCAGGCGTCACATTTTTTGATGCCGCTACTTCCTGATACTCTTCTTTCAGCTGACTTCTTTCATCATTTAATTCCAAGCGAAGCGCCGTAAATAGCTCATCGCTATCTGTACTTGATACAACCGCTGATTCTTTTGCATTTTTAGCCGTTTCCTTCTTTACATCTTCTGCTGAGCCTTCAGTTTTTGAATCTTCTTTTGTTCCTGATTTCTCATCTGCCTGTTGTTTTGTATCTTCTGCAGGAGCCTTGTCATCAGCCTGCTTTTCGTTTTGTTTTTCATTGTCTACTAGCGCAACATTACTCTGAGGATTTTCTGGCGTTGTCATATAGTACACCGATAACACAACAACTAAACTTAACATTGTTAATAACCAAACCGTTTGCTTTTTTAATAACATATTCATTTCCCCCTCATCCTTTTTTCGCTAATACTGCTACTCTATGACTTGGTATATCGAGCGCTCTTGTCACGGCTTCAATAATAGATTTCTTTACCTCGATATTATCAGCTCCTTTAGCGACAACTAACACACCTCTTACTTTTGGCTTTTCGGTTTTAACTACAACAGGCTTTTCTTGTTCTCCACTTCTTACAATGACCAGCTGTTCATCTGTTGAGGAATCTTCAACTTTACGAGTCCCTCCTTCACGGTCCGTTTCGTTGGTGGTTTGCGATTTTGTCACGCTGTTTTTTTCATATATTTTGGATTCTGTTGCATCTAGGTTCACAATTACTTTTACCTTACTTACGCCTCTAACTTGATCCAAAATATCTTTCAATTCTTCCTCATACCGCTCTTCATAACCTGTCATCGTTGTTGTCTTTTTGGAGCTAAAAGCGGGAACATCCTGTGATACCGGTGGTGCGCTGGTTTCTTTGCTTGCACTCTTTAATAATCCGCCTGAATTCATAGATGTTGTGAGTGAGTTGCTAAATACCATAAAGATAACGCCTGCTGCTAGTAAAATGCCTATATACATTAACTTTGAAGGTTTCTTCGTAGTTGATGACTGTTTAAGTGAAAAGAACCGCTGAAAAAATGATGGGTCACCTTTTTCTGGTTTTTGACTCATTTCGTGTCTCCCTCCTCCATATTCACAACAACTTGGCCTTGTTTTACATCCCATTTTGCTGCTAAATAGTTGGATAATTTCTTGGATTCTGTTGGTTTGTTTGTTTCGATCGGTGTGGAGGTATCAATAGAAATAATTTTCACAGCTGAAACAACCTCGGAATCATCCGATGCTTTTTTACTTACGGCAACTGAAATGGATTTAATATTATCAGCGGTAGGTTCGTCGTTCGGCTTTTTTGTTTCAATGTGAATTCGATCAATTGCTACACCATACTGATCCATCAACTCCTCTTTTACATCTGCCTCCATTTGGACAGCCATTTGTTCTAAAATATATGCACGTTGTGAAGCTTGTATTTCTTTTTTCTGATTTTCTATTGAATTTTCTACCTGCTGATCGGATCGAATAGATGATAAGCTAAGTGATTTCAGCATTTGATTAACATCCACTTTAAAAATTTGAAAAACGGGTGTAATAATAATCAGCATCAAAAGAAGTCCAACCACCAGCTTCGTATACTTTTGAAAACTAGAATTGGGCAACAGTAAATTAATAATGGTAGCTAATAAGATAAAAAGAACGATATTAGTAATCCACGTCGTTAAGGCCTGCAATTTCTTCACCTCACCATCATTGTGACGTTGCTCGCTGTAATGATGACCGTTAAACATAAGAAAAACATGAGCGAGACAACCGCAAGCGCCGCAAAAATATAGATGACGCTTTTGCTGATAATGCTCAAGCAGGAAATAACCGGTCCTCCTCCAATGGGTTGAAGAAGAGCTGCTGCTAGCTTATAGATAAAAGCGAGCGTTAACACTTTAATAGCCGGAAACGCGACGATTAACAGTAAGACTGCTACTCCAGCAATCCCTACTGAATTCTTTAATAGAAGCGAGGCACTGATGACTGTATCAGCCGCATCTGTGAACACACGCCCTACAACAGGTATAAAGTTCCCTGTGACAAACTTTGCCGTTCGAATCGTAATACCGTCAGCAACAGCTGATGTGGCACCTTGAACGGACAGCACACCTAAAAAGACGGTTAAGAATATTCCAAGCACGCCAATGCTTATATTTCTTAACAGCTGAGCAAGCTGTGTAACCTTATGCTCATCTGAAATCGTACTCACAATGCTAAGCAGTGCTGAAAGAAAAAGTAACGGCATCACTACGTATTGAATAAGCAAACCGCTTGTGTTCATTAAAAACAAAATCATCGGATGAAAAAAGGCTGCCGATACAACTCCTCCTGATGATGCCATTAAGGCAAGCAGCAGCGGCACCAGAGCTAAAATAAATTTAGTCATGGTCTCAATCGCTCCCGTTGCATAAGAGATAGCAATCTGAAAGCTATTAAGAGCAATGATGATCAAAACCATATATACAAGCGCATACGCTACTTTACTTACGGTTTGCTGATTAAACGCACTTTGGAGCGTTTGCAAAAACACGCTAAAAACCGTTAGCATAATGAGCGTACCGAGGAGCTTTCCATTCGCTAATACTTCGTGAAATAAAAACTTTACAAGACCTCCTAGCCATTCTTTAAGAGAGAACTCTTTTTCTCCTTTTAAAAAATCGACTAAACTTCCCTTCTGACTCTCGGGTAAAAAGCCGCCGTATTGGGTAATAATATCGTCCCAAAACTGTTTGACTTCATCGATACCGAGCTTATCAATTTGTTCATTGACAAGTTCTTGCTGCTTCGGGGGTTCGGAAGCTTGTACATTTTCTGGAAAGAAAAAAAAGAGGAACAAAAGAAGAGCGAGTATATTCACTTTAAACGTCCACCGCTTCATTTCGTCACCTCATATTAAGTAAAATTAATTGGGCAGCATTGAAATAATCGTTTCAATAATGACCGTCAAAATAGGAATTGCCATGGAGAGAATCAGCACTTTTCCACCTAATTCAATTTTGGAAGCAATGGCACCTTGTCCTGCATCTTTCGTAATTTGAGCACCAAATTCGGCGATATAGGCAATACCAATGATTTTCAAAATGGTTTCCACATAAATCATGTTAACGTGGGCATTGATCGACAGCCGCTCAACCATCTTAATAATCTCGTAGATTTGATCAATTAAAAAAAGAAAGATCACGGATCCCACGAATACGACAAGTAAAAAAGCAATAGGTGATTTATGTTCTTTTAAAATAAGTGCCAAAAATGTCGCTACTAATCCTAAGCCCACAATTTGAAGCATTTCAATGGCAAATCACCCCTCTACCCTTGAAATAAAAAAACCGATTTGATTTTTTGAAATAAGTCCTCCACAATCGAAGCAACCATAAATAAAATATAAATAAAACCGATGAGGGTAACCCAATTCGCGTAATCTTTTTTTCCCATCTGTTCGAGTACGGTGACTAAAAAAGCTACGACGATACCAATCCCAGCAATCTGAAAAATGGTGTTCATATCAATTCCCACATTCAATCCTCCTCCATCGCTACATCAATAGGATGACCAGTAGCAATCCAGATAGAAAGCCCAAACTTTTAACCATTTTTTCATAGCGATTCTGCTTATCAACTGCATCTTGTTCTTCGCGTTCGAGATGGTTCAGCGTCAGCAAGATATGCTTTTGCTGCGAATAACGATCATGCTGACCAAGCGTTTCACCAAATTGTTTTAAGATTTCTAGTTCTCCTGTTTTAAGTGCGGTTTGTTTCCAAAATTGATCCAACGTCTTTTCCCAAGCTTCCTTGACACTTTCAGTACCTTCTTTTAATTTCATTGAAAACTCGCTAAATAAAGAAGCTAAAGGGTTAGGAAGCTGTAAAGATAACAAATGAGCAACTTCTTGAAGAGGCCGGTTGCTGTACATAATTTCTGCTTCTAACGACCGAAGAGCCGTTTTTAATTGCCTGAGCTGCCTAGGTCTTTCGCTAAGCTGCTTTGCAAACTCAAATCCTGTGTAAGTGGAAGCAAATAAGATAAAGATGGCACCAAACAGTTTCATACACCATCATCCTTTACTATTTTCAATAAGCGACTTTTCAGCGGTCGTTTTCATGGAGTTATAATGCTCATCATAGATAGCCTGAAGTGTTCCAGGACCTCGGCTGTTCGATAGCACAACATACCTTTTAAATACGTGAAGTTTCATTAAAGCTTGCAAAGTGGGACGCTTCATTAAATCGTCAATGTCATACCCATGAACAGTCATAATGACACGAACGCCAGCATTAACGGCTTCAAGTACGGCCTTACAATCTTCTTCACTTCCAACTTCATCCACGATCAGTACATCGGGACTCATGGAGCGAATCATCATCATCATGCCTTCAGCTTTTGGACAGCTATCTAATAAATCCATTCTAGATCCAAATGTATGCTGAGGAACTCCTTTAACAGCCCCAGCAATTTCTGATCGTTCATCTACAATCCCTACTTTAAACGGAGGAATCTTAGAGCGCTCTATGCCAGTACTTATTACTCTGGCTAAATCACGAATCATGGTTGTTTTTCCTGTTTGCGGAGGTCCTATAATGACCGTACTTTGCCAATAACGATTGTATAAAAAAGGAATAAGCTGATTCGAAATGCCAATCTTTTGTTTAGCAATCCGGATATTAAAGGATGATACATCTCGAATCACACGAACCTGTCCATTTTCCGTTACAACTTTTCCCGCTAGTCCAACCCGGTGTCCGCCTTCAATGGTGACATATCCTTTTTTTAATTCTTCTTCAATCATATAAATCGAAAACTGGCTTAATTTATTTAAGATAAATAAAGCATCTTCTGCACTTGGAAGATACGATTCGAAATAAGGCTGATTGTTGATTGTAAATTCGATAGGTCTTCCTATGCGCACTCGAATTTCTTCTAGTACATGAGAATGGTTTGTGACATAAAATTCAACAGTCTTTTTTAAATTAGGCGGAAAAATTGCAAGTATTTCGTTTAACATATTCATCCCCTCATATTTGAACTCATTTCAATGTATTATGAGCTTGACCATTTTATGCCTACCTTTTATTTAAAAACACCGATTAAAATGAAGAGCACCCCTATTACAATCATGATTAATTTTCCAAAAGATAATTGATCTGCTACGGACACTAAACCAATGGTGAAAGAACTCACCATCACAATCGGACCAACAAGCGCTAGCATTCCATTAATCATTAATGCTTTTTTCACATCATTGTTTGTTACAATTAAAATAGCGGCAATAAACTCAATAAATGAAGAAATAAATCGAAGGCACGCCATCGTTAATACCGTACCGTTTAAATGATCCAACCACTGCTTCATAAGCCCCTCCTATATCTCTGCGTTGTTTAGTACAACCTATGCAAAATAAGGAAGGGTTAGCACCAAAAAAACACACAAAAAAAAGGCAGAGAATAGA
>NZ_JYOO01000042.1 GCF_000956595.1 Priestia aryabhattai B8W22
TATATTTGGAGCGGGTGATGAGAATCGAACTCACGACATCAGCTTGGAAGGCTGAGGTTTTACCACTAAACTACACCCGCAATATGGCGCGCCCGAGAGGAGTCGAACCCCTAACCTTTTGATCCGTAGTCAAACGCTCTATCCAATTGAGCTACGGGCGCTTCTTATGATGTTTACCGCCGTTGTTTTGGCGACTTTATTATAATATCATTTCTTTTTTCTTATGTCAACACTTTTTGAAAAGTTTTTTTGGTGCGGCCGAGAGGACTTGAACCTCCACGGGGTCGCCCCCACTAGGCCCTCAACCTAGCGCGTCTGCCATTCCGCCACGACCGCTAAATACATAAAATGAATAAGATGCGGGTGAAGGGACTTGAACCCCCACGTCGTAAAGACACTAGATCCTAAGTCTAGCGCGTCTGCCAATTCCGCCACACCCGCAAGAAATGAAAATGAGCCATGAAGGACTCGAACCTTCGACCCTCTGATTAAAAGTCAGATGCTCTACCAACTGAGCTAATGGCTCTTTATGGCTGGGCTAGCTGGATTCGAACCAACGCATGACGGAATCAAAATCCGTTGCCTTACCGCTTGGCGATAGCCCAATAATTTTAAATGGCGGTCCCGACGGGAATCGAACCCGCGATCTCCTGCGTGACAGGCAGGCATGTTAACCGCTACACCACGGGACCATCCAAAATTATGTATAAAACAGTCAAATGGTGGAGGATGACGGGATCGAACCGCCGACCCCCTGCTTGTAAGGCAGGTGCTCTCCCAGCTGAGCTAATCCTCCACAGAATATGTGAATAAAAATCAATGGTGACCCGTACGGGATTCGAACCCGTGTTACCGCCGTGAAAGGGCGGTGTCTTAACCGCTTGACCAACGGGCCATTATAAATGGCGGAGAAGGAGGGATTTGAACCCTCGCGCCGCTTACACGACCTACACCCTTAGCAGGGGCGCCTCTTCAGCCACTTGAGTACTTCTCCATATGGCTCCACAGGTAGGACTCGAACCTACGACCGATCGGTTAACAGCCGATAGCTCTACCACTGAGCTACTGTGGAATAATATTCATCAGACTTCTTACATTGTAATCGACATTATATGTAATGTCAATAAGTTTTTGTAATTTCTTTGCCGTTTATTTGAGACGGCTTTATTAATTTATCATAATCAATCTATTTTAGTCAAGCATCTTCTACATTTTTTTTAATTTACCTTTACACTTCCCACACACATATTTAACCGTGTTCACTTTTCTTTTTCGAACATATTTTTGCTCACACTGCATACATACATATATGTGCTCTTTTTTCTTTCCATCACTTTCTTTTTTCAATGCCTGACAAAATCGGGGGGCGCCTACTTCTTTCATTAGGCTTTTAAAGTCTTGATCTCCATGCTTATACCCTTTCCCCTCAATATGCAAATGATAGTGACAGAGCTCATGCTTAATAATTTCTACTATTTCCTGTCTGCCATATTGTTCAAAGTATTTGTAGTTTACTTCTATATTAGATGTACGTAATAAATACCTTCCACCTGTCGTACGTAAACGAGAATTAAAAGTGGCTTCATGACGAAATGGTTTGTGAAACAGCTTCAATGAAATTTCTTCTACAAGTATTTGTAAATCCTTATCATTCATCTTATATACTCCTCTACTGTATGAAATCACCTGACTAGCTCTTTGGGCATACACTTCATTACATACTCACTATTTACCTTATCATAAATGAAAAGGAGTGATTGTCCTTATGCCAATGTGGCTACAAAAACAAATGAGGCGCGCTTATTCTGAAAAAGACCGTGCACAAATAAAATTGCTCAATCAATGTTGGTTTTTTTATCAAAAAAATAACTCCGCTTCTTAAATCACTTCTTTTTACAAATAAAATTGCCTTTTCAGAAAATCTGAAAAGGCAATTTTATTATTGATGAGGTGGAATCATCGTCAGTGCGACTCTTCCTTTTTTCATATCTACGTCTTCTACCCACACATTCACCAAATCTCCTACTGAAACGACATCGAGGGGGTGCTTAACGTACCGATTCGTTAATTTAGAAATATGGACTAGACCGTCTTGCTTAACTCCTATATCGATGAACGCTCCGAAGTCTACGACGTTTCGCACCGTGCCTTCAAGCTGAATACCTTTTGCTAGATCCTCTAGCTTCAAAATATCCTGACGGAGCAAAGGTTTTGGCAGTTCGTCACGGGGATCTCTTTCCGGTCTTACGAGCGCTTCTATAATATCTTTTAAAGTAAGCTCCCCTATGCTTAATTCTTCTGATATTTCGGGTAAAGAAATATGTTTTAATGCTTCTTTTACTTTCTCCGTTCCAAGCTCAGTCTCTTTCACTTCCGCTTTCTTTAAAAGCTTTTTAACGTCTCCATATGTTTCAGGATGGATACCCGTTCTGTCTAAAGGTTCTTCACCTTCTATAATACGTAAAAACCCAATACACTGCTCATACGTTTTAGCACCTAGACGCGGAATTTTCTTCAACTGTTTTCGGTTAGAGAATTTCCCGTTTTCATCCCGATATTTTACAATGTTTTGAGCAACTGTCTTATTTAGACCAGCAACGTATTGTAGAAGCGAAGCAGAAGCCGTGTTTGCATTTACTCCTACCTGATTTACTACTGTCTCTACAATAAAAGTCAGTGAATCATTTAATTGCTTTTGAGACACATCATGCTGATACTGCCCTACCCCTACCGACTTAGGATCAATTTTCACAAGTTCAGCCAGCGGATCTTGCAGCCTTCTGGCAATCGATACAGCGCTTCGCTCTTCTACTTGAAAATCAGGAAATTCTTCTCTAGCAACATCAGAAGCCGAATATACGCTTGCTCCCGCTTCATTCACAATCAAATAATAAACTGGGTTTTCAATTTCTTTAAGAACATCCGCTACAAATTGCTCCGTTTCGCGAGATGCCGTTCCGTTTCCAATTGCCACTACTTCAATAGGATATTCAGCGAACATTTTCTTTAATTTAGTTTGCGCTTCAGCTGCTTTTCTCACAGGAGGATGTGGATAAATAACATCAATTTTTAATACCTTGCCTGTTTCATCTACTACAGCTAATTTGCAGCCTGTTCGAAAAGCTGGATCTACTCCTAATACCACTTTTCCTTTCAATGGAGGCTGGAGAAGAAGCTTTCGTAAGTTTTCAGAGAAGATGTGAATAGCTCTTTCTTCCGCTTTTTCTGATAGCTCTTTACGGATTTCACGTTCAATAGATGGTTCTATTAAGCGTTTATAGGCATCTTCTATAGCTGAGATGATATGACCTTCAGCTGAAGAATCCCTTTTCTTGATTACTTCTTTATGTAAATATGAAAGAATACGATCTGTAGGCGCATCAATACTCACTTTTAAAATACCGTCTTTTTCTCCTCTATTCATAGCTAAAATACGATGAGGAACGATTCGTTTTACCGCTTCTGTATACTCATAGTACATTTCATAGATATTTTTTTCATCTTTTTCCCGATCTTTGACTGAAGTAACAATTATGCCATCTTTTACAGTGGTCGCACGAATCCATTGACGGTAAGATGCTTCGTCAGAAATTTGTTCCGCTACAATGTCTAGGGCTCCCTGAATAGCTTCGTCAGAAGATTGAACTCCTGATTCTTCATTTATGTATGTTTGCGCTTCATTCTTCACTTCAGAACGCGGAAAGCTTAGTAGCCACTGTGCTAATGGTTCAAGACCTTTTTCTTTTGCTACAGTTGCTTTTGTACGTCGTTTTTGCTTAAAAGGGCGGTATAAATCTTCTACCTGCTGCAATTTCTTCGCTTGATGAATTTGAGCAGCCAGTTCCTCAGTTAATTTCCCTTGCTCTTCAATTAATCGACGAACTTCCTCTTTACGCTCCTCTAAATTCATTAAGTAGTTCCAGGAATCTAAAATATTCCGGATTTGGACTTCATCCAAAGCACCAGTTTGTTCTTTTCTATATCGAGCAATAAAGGGAACTGTATTACCATCTTCTACTAAAGCAATTACGTTTTGTACTTGCTTTTGTGAAATCTCTACCTCTTTACTTACACGTTGGACAATTTGATTATCTAATTTCGTTGCAACAGACACAGCTTATCCTCCTACCTAAATGAAACTTTGTCTCTATTGTAACAAAACTCACATGCAATAACACATGTGAGCTAAAAAGAAAGGCTATGCAGTTGGAAGATGACCAGCGATATACGTAATATCGTCATTATGAGAGCGAATTGCTGCCTGTAGCCGTGTCGACAATTGATCTACATTCATCGAGTTAGCAAAAACAGATTTAATCTCTTTTAATTCTAAGCCATCTGTATGAATCAAAAATTTAGAACCGGAGTCATACGGGAAGGTTTGGGTGCGGAACTTTTGAATTTTCCCTGATAAAAAACCTTGAATTGGCAGAGGGTACGTTAATTTCCCCTCCGGAGAATACAGATAAAAGCGGATATTACCTACATTTGTGTAATGAAATTCGTTATGTTTTTTATCAATTTTCAAAATAGCTACTGCCGCACCTCTTGTGTGTCGAGTAGCTTTGTTGCACTTAGAAATGATCTCATCCACATCCAGATGATGATGAGCTTTCGCTACATCCGTAACAGCTACAGAAGCGGCTCTCGCTTGTTCACCGCTTCCTAATCCATCTGCCACTGCACACAGAAAATAGTCATCCGTTTCTTTGACATAGTAACTATCTCCACAACACACGTTCCCCTGCTTTGGTTCTTGATATATATGAGTTTGAATCGACTTTGTATTAGGGTCTACTGTCATCACGACATATACTCCGAATCGTTAGAATCTGAGCGAGCTGCAGTCCTTAGCTTATCAAGAGCTCTTCTTTGCAGTCGAGATACATGCATTTGAGAAATCCCTAGCTTCTCACCGGCATCTTTTTGACTCAGATTTTCAATAAATGTATAGCGAATTACTTCTTTTTCTCTATCGCTTAATACATGAAGAATCTTTTCTAACACTAAGCGCTGATCAGTTTTCTCATAACCCGACTCTTGTTCACCTACTAAATCAAGGATTGTAACAGTACTTCCATCAGAGTCTGCTTCAATGGAATGATCAACAGACAACGCTTGATAACTTTGCCCCATCTCCATCGTTTCTAAAATTTCTTCCTCTGTCACTCCGATATGATCAGCAATTTCTTTTACTTGAGGAGATCGCTGTAAACGGGTTGTTAGCTCTTCGACAGCTGCTTTAATTTTAGGACCTAATTCTTTGATGCGGCGCGGTACGTGAACACTCCACGTTTTATCGCGTAAAAATCGCTTAATCTCTCCAATGATTGTAGGAACAGCAAACGATTCAAAGCTTCTTCCAAATGAAGCATCATACCTTCTAATAGCTCCTAACAGTCCTAGCATCCCTACCTGCACAATATCTTCATGTAAGCTTCTGCCTTTTGAATAACGACGTGCAATAGATTCAACAAGGTTCTTGTAATGTACTACTAGATCACTTTGTGCTTCTTCATCCTGCGTCTTTTGAAAGCGCTCAATTCGTTCCTGAACCTGTTCTTTAGTTAATTTCATAGGTTGAGACTGTGTTTTCATCACTCTCCACCTGCTCTCTTTGCACATACTTAGTCATCATTAGCGTTACACCTTTTGAATTGACCATTTTCACTTCGTCCATTAGTGTTTCAATTAAATATAAACCAAGTCCACCTTCAGGAAGAAATTCAACTTCTTTTGATGTTTCATAAGGTCCTATATGTTCCTTAAGCTCTTCAAAATTAAAGCTTTCACCTTTATCGACCACCATGATTTCTAAACGGTCATCAAATAAACCAAAACCTACTCTCACTTCACCATTTTCTTCACTCTTGTAAGCATGCTGTACGGCATTTGTACATGCCTCACTCACGGCAATTTTCATATCTTCAATTTCATCATAAGAAAAACCCATCCGGTTCGCTACACCAGACAGCGTCAGTCGAATAATTGCTACGTAGTCTGGCTTAGCAGGAATCTTCATCTCAACAAAGTCATAAGGCTGTTTCATTTTACGCCACCTTCTACTTGTGAATTCACGTTTAAAATGTCTGTGAGGCCCGTAATATCAAATAAGCGCTTGATGCGCTCTGATACACCAACAAATTTCAAAGAACCGTTATTTTTCTTATTGGCTTTTAACAATGCAATAAATACACCTAGTCCTGTACTATCCATGTATGATACATCGGTTAAATCGACTATAATTTCCGGTTCAGTATGTTCAGTAATTTCCATGAACTTTTCTTTTAGCTTAGGTGCTGTATATGCGTCAATCTCTCCAGCCAGCTTAATACGATATGCTTGACCGTCCTTTTGTATATCTATTTTTAAATTCATCGTATTAGTAGACCCCCTCTAATTTTGTGCTATATTTTCTGTACCCTTATTTAGAATACTTAAACTAAACTCTTCAAAATAATCAATGTAAAGTCATCCCTCAATTGAAAATGCTGTAATTTCTCCAGCTCTTTATATACAGATTCTACAATTTCTTGAGGAGACAAATGCATGTATTTTCGAATTAATTTTATGATGTCCAATCTTTCGATAAATCCTTCTTCAGTTCTGCATTCTGTTACACCATCTGTTAATAGAACAATCATATCGTCTTTTGAAAGCTGCTGCTCGTACTGAAGATATTTCACATGACGATCGACTCCTAGCACGAGTCCTTTTGCTTCCAAATCTTCAAATGAATCAGCTTTAGCATCATAATAAAAGCCTGGCTCATGCCCTGCAGATGCGTAATCAAATAAGTTTGTCTCGGGATTATAGCTTCCGTAGAACATCGTAATAAACATACTTGGATCTACGTTTCGCTCTACAATATTATTCAAGTTCTCTAATACGTAACTTGGATTTTTTCTTGAGTCCGGTAAGCTGTCCATTGCATACTTGATCATAGACATACACATTGCAGCTGGAATTCCTTTTCCGATCACATCGGCAATGGCAATACTTAACCCACCGTGCTCTTCTTCTACAAAGTGAAAATAATCTCCGTTCATCTGTTTAGCGGGTACACTAATAGCGCCAATTTCTAAGGTTGAACTAGCCGGAACCTTTGTCCCCAACAGCGTCTGCTGGACGTTAGCGGCAACTTCAATTTCAGAACGAAGTTCCCGCTGCTTATTTTTTAATGTTTGGTGCTCACGAAGAGCAAGACCGTAGCTGATCATTACTTCAAGTAAAAAGTCTAGAGAATGCAGCACTTTTTCTGGAATATCAGAATAAATTTCTTCAATCACTTCTTTATGAATGCTCACAATATCTTCTGGCGATATTTCATTCTCTAAAGATTTTCTACTTAGTTTTTGTCCTTGATACAAAATTTGTTCATTTTGTGTTTGGATATAGTTCCCCAAAATATCTTTGTATAAATCTCTCATCTCTTTATCAAAAGACATTATCTATTTCCTCCTACCGGAGCCACTTAACTGCTTTAATCTCAGTACCTTCTCCGACATTTGTTTCGATGTCAAACTCATCCATCAATCGTTTTACCCCAGGAAGCCCAGCTCCTAGCCCACCCGATGTTGAGTATCCATCTTCCATTACTTTGCGAACGTCGGGGATACCTGGCCCTTCATCTGTTGCTACGACAAGAAGACCGTTTTTTCCTCCACGATTTAATTTCTCAATATAGATTTGACCCTTACCCGCATATAGGTAAATATTACGAGCTAATTCAGAAATGGCGGTTGTAATACGAGCTTGGTCAACTGTTCCAAACCCTAGCTCTTTCGACACATTTCTACCTAATTGGCGTGCCGCTACGATGTCCCATTCTGTTACGATTTTTACGCTGGATTGGAATTCCATATACTAATCCCCCAATTCCGATTGGAGTTTCTCAAGACCTTTTTCTAAATCGAGTGCAGTAAGAACATCGTTTAGGCCAATCCCTAACTCAACAAGTGTAATAGCTACTGCAGGCTGGATACCTGTTAATACTACTCTGGCCCCCATCAAATTAGACATGCTAACCACGTCACCTAACACTTTTGCGATGAATGAATCGATCATATCAATTGAAGTTAAATCGATTACCACTCCTTTTGCTCCAGTTTGATGAATTTTACTTAGCAAATCTTCTTGGAATTGAATAGCCGTTTGATCATCCAGCTCCCATTGAATGGATACCAATAAATAGTCGTACAATTTCAAAATGGGTATTCTCACGTTTATTCCTCCGATTCTATATCAACTATTTTCCGCTCAGTCATTTCTAACGCAAACTCTACACCTTTTTTTAAAGAGTTTTTCGTAATAATTTCGTTTAAGTTAATACCTAAGTTCACAATAGTCTGAGCAATTTCCGGACGAATTCCTACTAACAAACACTTGGCTCCAACCAAACGTACAGCTTCAGCAGCTTGAATGATATGATGGGCAACCATCGTATCTACTACTGGTACTCCGGTAATATCTATTAATACGACCTCTGATCGGTGTTTTACGACACCTTGCAGTAAATTTTCCATAATTTTCTTCGCGCGATCAGTGTCAATTGTTCCTACAAGCGGCATTACCGTAATTTTATCAAATACCGGTATTAATGGAGCAGACAATTCTTGAAGTGCAACTTTTTGCAACATAACTGTATTTTCCCACGAGTTGGAGTATTGTTCTACTATTTTGTTATAAATAGGGCTTAACCACTTGTCAAACCGATAGAATAATTCGGAATGAGTTTGATCAGCCTTTACATGTTCACTGTTTACATACCCTTCAACCACTACATGCCCCAAGTTACGTACACCCTGTGTCAAATAAGCAAGAGGCCATCCTAAACTCACAACTCGTCCTACTACTTCCTCTAGTTCCTCGGCAAAATTTTCCTGATCACGGAATGCTTTTGCCAAAAGTAAATTTACAAAATCAGAGCTTACATTTACGTACACTTGCTCGGATACAATGTTTTTAATCCGCTCTGTTTCCACATCATTCATTAACACTAGCCATCGATCAAAAATTTCTGATTTATGATTTTGTATATAATTGAATAAATCTTGATTCATGAGGTCCTCCTTGTGAGTCAATACACTCATTTATATCTATATATATATTATCATTTTTAAAACGTTTCTTATTACAATATACGTTTACTGATTATTCCTAGTCAAATTAAAAAAGTTGCTCATAAAGGAGCAACTTAGCATAAATGGAAGTATAATTCTAAAAGTCGATAAGTCCTACACTGATTTGCAAGGCTTCATCCACTCTGTCCATCATTTCATCATCTAAATGGGTAATCTTGTCTGTTAGCCTCTGTTTATCAATAGTACGAATTTGTTCTAGTAAAATAACTGAATCTCGCTCAAATCCATAGCGCTTTGCATCAATTTCAACATGCGTAGGTAACTTTGCCTTTTGAATTTGAGCAGTGATCGCAGCTACAATAACAGTTGGGCTAAAACGATTGCCTATATCATTTTGAATGACAAGTACAGGGCGAACGCCTCCTTGTTCTGAGCCAACAACAGGAGATAGGTCAGCAAAATAAACGTCGCCACGTTTGACTACCAAGTCATTACCCCCCGCTTACTAAACGATCCACAGTATGATCAGCTTCATACTCTGCTAGAAAAGCCTCGGAAGCAATATTTAAGTTTATCTTTGCCATCTCCATATATCCACGTCTCATTGATTCGCGAATATGGCGTTTTTTTCGCTCACGAAGGTACAATTTTGTTGCTTGGTGAATAAAATCACTTCGGTTGCCATTTTCTTGTTTAACCATAAGATCGAGCTCCGATACTAAATTTTTCGGTAATCTTACTAGGATTTCTGTAGTTGCGCTCGCTTCAGACACAAACATACACCTCCAACATCAATACACACACCAATAGTCTCATCTTTCCTTATCATAACATTGATTAGCTTTAATGGAAAGTTAATTCTGTCAATTTCTACACTATTATCGTCAATTGATACCCTCTTTTATGCATGGAAGTTATTATTTTATTGTCTTTTGTTCAAAGGCTTTTTATGTTGACTCAGGAAGATATATATTCAGCGCAAGATATAATTATTAACATCAATGTGCTGCGAATCTCTTGTATAAACCCTCGGAACCCTTGCTGCAATCATGCAAGGGATTTCATAATTGATTGTTTCAAGATGCTTCGCTACTTCATCAATTGTAATTTCAGCACCTTTTTGTTTCCCGATAAATGTAACTTTTGTACCCATTTTATACATTTTAGGTAATTTAATCATCAATTGGTCCATGCATATCCTACCAACAATTGGCATTTTAACTCCATCTACTAACACTTCAAAATTACTTAATTTACGAATCCAGCCGTCTGCATATCCTACTGGAATAGTAGCAATCCATTCATCTTCTTTAGCTTCATAAGTAGCTCCGTAACTGATATGACTGCCTTTTTTGACTTTTTTAACATGCACAATACGGCTGTGCAGCGAAAAAGCTTGTTTTAACGGAATTGGCAAGACTTCTTTTAATTCCTCAGAAGGACTTAAGCCATACATAGAGATACCTAAGCGTACGCCATTAAAGATATCTTTGGGACGACGAAGCAAGGCTGCGCTATTTGCACAGTGAATCATCGGAGGTGTAAAATTATGCTCTTTCACAATTCGAACCATTTCTTCAAAGAATGTGTATTGTTCTTCAAAATAAGATGAGTTTAGCTCGTCTGCTGTTGCAAAGTGTGTAAACACTCCATCCAGCACGAATCCTGAATGAGAAGCGATGATTTTCATCGTTTCATGTAATTCTTCTTTTGTTCTAATTCCCAAGCGCCCCATGCCTGTATCTATTTTTAAATGCATATGCAACTGACTGTTTTCACCGAGTACAGACGCCGCTTCTTCAATCCAAGCTTTGCTGTAAGCAGTGACCGTTACACCCCACTCCAATGCGGTTTGAATGTGTAAGGTAGGTACGGCTCCTAATACTAAAATGGATTCCTTTATTCCTTTTTTCCGAAGAGCAATAGCTTCATCCAAAAAAGCTACAGCTAGCGTATCAGCGCCCGCTTGAAGCGCAATCTCTGCTACTTCTTTATCCCCATGCCCGTACGCATTGGCCTTTACTACGGCCATTAGCATTTTATGCCCCGGTATCAGTTCTCTTACATGATTCACATTTTGAAAAATGGCTTCTACATCAATTTCTGCCCATGTTTCTCTATAAAATGCATCCATTACTACGACACTTCCTTTTTTCAGAACCATTCTAAACGTACTTTCCTCTGTTAGTATAATACATCTATAGCCAAACTTCATCTCGATCTTTATTCAAATTAAGCAAGAACAAGCCTACATATATGCAGGCTTGTAAGCTTCTCTTATTTTCCCATCTGACTTTGCACAGATCTAGCAACTGTACTCAATTCATCTGGTGTTAGCTGATCAGAAGCCAGCATAAAGTCTACTCCATTATATGTCCAAGATAGACTTTTATCCGTTAAAGCTCCCACAGTAAAACCTAAATCAAATGGCTCTCCGGCAGTAACTGTAGATGTTGCTGTTTTAGCTACTTGAGCTTTTTCTTGTACAAGCGTAAACGGCTTTTCTCCTTTGTACATTAAAACAACTCTCTCGCCATTTTCCGTCTCAATTTTCTTTTCCTTGGACAGCTTTGTACCTTTTGGAACATCCTTAGGATAAAGAACGCTAAATGATTTTTGCTGAGCTAATGTCGGAACGTCAATCTTTGCACTTGTCATGTTCCTTTTTGTATCAAAAGCCCCTTTATCAAACTTAGAATCGAACTTCACCTTAGAGAAATCAACTTTTATTAACACTTTATTATCCGTATCCATGATTTTAACCGAAACAGGCGCTAAGTCACTTTTGTTCAGCGTAATTTCTTGCTTAGGAAGCATTGTGCTATTTTGATAGTTGGTTTTTGTTTCAAAAATATAATGCTTATCCGTCGATTTAAAACTTGCCTTTTCATCCTTTACAATATCTTGGACAAGGGATTCATACAAATAGGCTTGACTGCTATTTTGCGGCCAGTCGCTTTGAAAACGAAAGCTTTTATTTAAGGCAGGCGTTAAAACAAAAACCCCTTCATCATTACGCAAAATCATTTGGCTTTGATCTTTCTTTGTATTTTTCAAATTCACTCGATAATACATAGGCTTACTATGCCAAATCTCTACATCGTATACTTGAGCATCTTTCCCTGTATTTAATGTCATCTTAGCATCTGATTTATACCCCGCCATTTCTTGTACCTTGGCATCCAATGCATCTGTTACATCCTGCTGACTTTTTTCACCGCATGCTGATAAGGCTAAGAGAAAAAAGGCGCAAACAAATAAGCCAATCCATTTTTTATGCATTTCCCCAACTCCTTTATTTCGTATATTCACAACTAAACGGAGAAGCAAGAACATATCTTGTCTCCCCTATCCACACTATGAATATATGAACAAGAAATAGTGAATATGCAGACTAGCTTGACAAGCGTTCAATAATTACTTGAGCAATCGCATAGTGCGCACTGTGGGAAATAGATACGTGTACCGACGCGTCCAGTGGTTGTTTTGTAACAATGTGGGGTTTTCCTCTTTCATCATTCACGATTTCAATATCTTGGAAGCTGAAATCTTTCCCTATTCCTGTTCCAAGAGCTTTCGAATATGCTTCCTTCACAGCAAATCTTCCTGCTAAAAATTCGACCTTGCGTCGGCTTGATAGCTTTTCATAGCGTTCTCTTTCGTTTTTTGTTAAAATCCGAGTAATAAAAGCGCTTTGACGCTGCACCATTTTTTCAATCCGCTCTAACTCTGTAATATCAATTCCAGTTCCTATAATCATTTTCATTTAATCCTCTCTTACAGAATAGTATATAAAAATGCCTTTATAAAAAGGAGTGACAAATATGTTCGTACGCACAGAAAATGCAGCTGAATTTAAACGTTTTTATCCTGTTACCTTCACGCTTATCTGCATCCACATTGCGCTATGGTTACTTGCCGCTCTTCCCTCACACCTTGCAGAATCTTTTATACATCAGCTTATTGGTATGAATAGCTTAATTTCCCAAGGAGACTACTGGCGGCTTTTCACACCTATCTTTTTGCATCTAAGCTTTTCACACCTTCTTTTTAACTCATTTTCATTGTTCTTGTTAGGACCGGGTGCTGAGCGCATTCTTTCTTCTTATAAGTTTCTTCTATTCTACCTTACGTGTGGATTGCTTGGAAATATCGTTACATTTCTAATCCAACCTTCTTTTTACAGCCACGTGGGTGCATCCGGTGCCATTTTCGGACTGCTTGGATTTTACCTCTATCTTGTCATAAAACAAAAGCATATGCTTTCTAAAAGCAACCAGCAAATCATTGTCGTTTTTTTAGTTATTGGATTACTTTCAGGTCTGCTAACCCCAGGAACCAACAACACTGCTCATTTCGCTGGAGGTATTGCTGGATTTCTTCTCGCTTTTCTTATATTCAAACAGAAAAACAAGCCACAGATATGAGGCCTGCTTTAGGATTTAATATAAAAAGTGGATGAGTTAATAAATTCCACATCTTCATAAGACTTTAAATCTCTTACTAACTGAAAGAGTGCTTCATCTTTTTTCTTAGCTTCAATCATGCAATCAATTTGCGGTATTGTTCCATTTACTTCTTTTAAAAAGCTGTAAAACCCATTAACATCGATATAATCTGCATGAGCTCTAAATTCTTTATCACTTTTAGGACTAGATATATGCATTTTTAGAGGCAGCGTTTCATGTTCCCATGTTCGAATGATACGGTCCCAATGCTCTTGCCATGAAGTTTCATCGTTGTTCGCCTGATGATGATGAAGATCAAAAATGATTGGGACATTTAGTTTTTCACATAAATACAGGACGTCCTTTATATGAAAGGTTGTATCGTCGTTTTCCAACATAATCATTTGCTGAAGGGATTGAGGTACAAGCCCCCAATTATGAATAAACTGCTCCAGTGCTTTTTCTTTATCATTATAAGCTCCTCCAACATGTAAAACACAGCGATTTTGAAGCGGAATATTCATTCCTTTCAGCAACTTTTGATGCATGCGAAGAGTTTGGATAGAATGCTTAAAAACCTCTTTATCCGTTGAGTTTAAAACAACAAAATGATCCGGGTGAAAATCTACTCGCATTGGGTGTTCCTTCAAAAATACAGAAATACGCTGAAGAGCATCTTTTAAAGGAGCTATGTAGTTCCACTCTTTTAGCGCCTCATGGTTAGCTAATGGAATTAACTTAGAACTGAATCGAAAAAACTCAATTTCACTCCACGCGTTATGTTTTAATAACCGTAAGCAGTTTTCTAAGTTGGATATTGCAATACGTTCGAGCTTGCGAATGGCCGCTTCATGGTCTTTCACACGCTGAAATTGTGCAAAAGTCATGGTTTGAGAAGGAGAACTATTTTCCAAATGAACGCTCATCGCCACATAACCTAACCGAACAATGGTCGACATTAGTGAACACCCCATTTTATTTTACTCATAGTGTGCACCAATAAAATAGCAATTAACACATAAAAAAAAACGAGCCTGTTAAGGCCCGTTTTTATTTTACGCTTTGCTGCGAGAATCTTTACGATTACTGCTGCTATTGCGATTTCTATTATCACTGCCGTTGCTTCCACCGCGACGCTTGTCACCAAAACGCTTTGAGTTTCCACGACGATTTTGCTGTGAGTAGTTTTTAGAGTTAGAACGTGAACGACCTCCGCCATTTCCACGTTTGTTTTTATCACCTTTTGCAATTACCGGTGGTTCAGCAGTTAATTGAATTGGTGATTCGTTTGGTTCTTTTGTAAATAATTTGATTGCCGCTGCCACTAATGAAACTGAATCGTGCTCTTCAAGTAACTCTTCTGCCAACTGTTTGTAGTAAGATAAGTTGCCTTGTGTCACAGATTCTGTTAATTTGTCAGCTGCAATACGCTGTTGACCTTCCATTGCTTCATCAAGCGTTGGAGGAGTCATACGCTCCATTTTACGTTTTGTTGTACGCTCAATATTGTGTAACTGTCCAGTTTCTCTTGGCGTTACAAATGTCATAGCAGCACCCATTTTACCAGCACGTCCTGTACGTCCGATACGGTGTACATAGCTCTCCGGATCTTGAGGGATATCAAAGTTGTATACATGAGTAACACCAGAAATATCAAGTCCGCGTGCAGCTACGTCTGTCGCAACTAATACATCAATAGAACCTTCTTTAAATTGACGTAGTACAGATAGACGTTTCGATTGCGTCAAGTCACCATGGATACCTTGTGCAGAATAACCACGCATATTTAATGCTTCTGATAACTCATCAACACGGCGCTTTGTACGACCAAAGATGATAGCTAATTCAGGTGATTGCATATCTAAAAGACGAGTAAGGATATCAAATTTACGCTTTTCTTGTACTTCTAAATAATACTGCGTAATGTTTGGCATCGTTACTTCTTTTGCTTTTACTTTTACCACTTTTGGTTCGTTCATGAATTTTTCAGCAATGCGACGGATTGGAGTAGGCATTGTTGCTGAGAATAAAAGTGTTTGGTGGTTCTCAGGTACGTTTGATAAGATTTTTTCAATGTCTTCGATGAATCCCATGTTTAACATTTCATCTGCTTCATCTAAAATAACTGTATGAACGTCTTGTAGACGAAGTGTACGACGATTAATATGATCTAGCATACGCCCTGGTGTCCCTACGATGATATGAGGGTGCTTTTTCAATGCACGAATTTGACGACTGATATCTTGACCACCATAAATTGATAGCACGCGTACGCGCTTTGTTTGACCAATTTTGTAAAGTTCTTCAGATACCTGTACAGCAAGTTCACGAGTAGGAGCAATAATTAACCCTTGAATTGCATCTACGTTTACATCAACTTTTTCAATAAGAGGAATACCAAATGCCGCTGTTTTACCTGTTCCTGTTTGTGCTTGTCCGATCAAATCGTGACCTTCTAGTGCTAATGGGATAGTTTCTGATTGAATTGGTGTTGCTTCTTCAAAACCCATTTTACTCACAGCTTTATTAAGCTGTTGACTTAATCCTAAATCTTGAAATAATGCCAAGTTTTTCAAACTCCTTTTATATTTAGACTATCTATATTTTACAAAAAAAAGCATTCTCCGAGGAAACGGAAAATGCTCTAAACGACTACTTCAATAAATTCAACGTTTAGAGTATAAGCGCCTCAAGACACTCAGACTACATCATAACACTATGGCTTTCCGTTTGCAATAGAGCTTACTTATACTCTTTTTAATATCACGATAATTTATACATCATTTTTGAGATAACTTCCTCAAGCTTCATCCCTCGAGATGCTTTCACTAAAACCACATCTTCTCTTGTTGTAATCGCTGTTAATTTTTTAACAAGCTCATCTTTTTCCTCAAAGTGCATTACCTTATCTTCTGCAAAATTATTTTTTGCTCCTTGCTCAATTTCAACAGATAAGGGACCGTATGTTAGAACATAATCAATTTTTTCTGCCTGAATAAACTCTCCCACTTCTTTGTGGAACTCTTTTTCCTGATCGCCTAATTCAAGCATATCCCCGAGAACAAGAATTTTTTGCTTATAGCCTTCTAAATCATGCATCAACGTGATAGCAGCTTTAACGGACGTTGGACTTGCGTTGTATGCGTCATTAATGAAGGTCAGGCCATCTGTTCGTTTCACAAGCTCCATACGCATATTTGTTAGCTTTAATTCTTTTAAACCCTTAGCGATTGTTTCATTGTCTAGTCCAAAATAATGACCTACCGCAATAGCAGAAAGCGCATTGTGAACATTATGTTTACCTAATACCGGGATAAAGAATGAATATGTTGTTTCACGTGAAACAGTGAATGTTGTTCCTAACTCTTCAGCTGAAATAGCACTTGGATACAAATCGTTTTGTTCTGAGCTGCCAAATGTCACCGTTTCAAATAATGGATTAACTACGCGCGACGTTAAAAGTGGCTCATCACCATTGTAGACAAGCTGACCTGTTGGCGCTAAGCCGCTTGTAATTTCTAATTTTGCCTCCGCAATTCCATCACGACTTCCTAAGTCTTGAAGGTGCGATTCTCCGATATTTGTAATAATGGCCACATCAGGCTCCGCTAAATTAGAAAGAAACTCAATCTCTCCTCGGCTGCTCATGCCCATTTCTAAAACTGCAATATCATGAGTTTCATCTAAACGCAAAATAGTAAGCGGCATGCCAATATGGTTATTAAAGTTTCCATCTGTTTTCAGAACACAGTAAGTTGTATCAAGCACAGCTTTCACCATGTCTTTTGCCGTTGTTTTTCCGTTACTTCCTGTAATGCCCACTACTTTAATATCTAACTCGTGACGATAGGATTTCGCTAATTGCTGAAGAGCTTCTAGCGTATCATCGACTAAAATAACACTAATGTCTGTCGGTGGGTTTTCTTCATCTTTGTTCCACAGAGTAGCGACCGCTCCGTTTTCAGTTGCTTTATCGACAAATGTATGCCCATTAAAACGTTCCCCTTTAATTGGGATATATAAATTGCCTTGCTGAATTGTTCTCGTATCAATTGAGACTCCCTCAATTCCAGCTGCTTTGTTCCCGCTATGAAATACACTTCCTGGAATCATTGCAGCTAGCTGTTTAAGCGTACGTTTAATCATTGTTGGTTTGCTCCTCTCGATATAAAGTAAACTGTGGATACTATTAATTGAAACTAAACACAGAAACACTATTCATGATGAATAGTGTTGTGTGAGTTACATTGTGTGTTTAATTTGCTGCTTTTCGGTATGACGTTCAATTGCTAGTGATACAAGTTTTTCGATTAAATCTGGATATTCAACGCCTGCGTGTTTCCACAATAACGGGAACATACTGAAAGGTGTAAAACCAGGCATCGTATTCACTTCATTAATAATGAATTTACCTTCTGATGTTAAGAAGAAATCTGCACGTACAAGACCAGATCCATCAATTGCTTTAAATGCTTTGATTGCTAGTGCTGACATTTCTTGATGCTGTTCTTCTGTAATTTCAGCTGGAATAATAAGACCTGTATCGCCGTCTTCATATTTTGCTTTGTAATCGTAAAACGCTTTTTTAGGTAAGATTTCTCCAACTACTGAACAAGCTGCTTCATCATTCCCTAACACACCAATTTCAACTTCACGACCAACTGCTGCTGCTTCTACAATGATTTTTCGATCAAATAAGAAGGCTTCAACAAATGCCGCTTCTAACTCTTCGCGGTTATCACATTTGCTAATCCCAACGCTTGAACCCAAGTTTGCTGGTTTAACAAAGCAAGGGTATCCAAGTGCTTCTACTTTTTCATAAGCAGCCGTTCGATCTGCTTCCCACTCGCGGCGGATAAATGATACGTACTCTACTTGAGGCAGACCTGCCTGTGCAAACAGCTGCTTCATTACAACTTTATCCATACCAGCTGCTGAAGCTAATACGCCGTTTCCAACATAAGGAATATTCAATAATTCTAATAATCCTTGTACCGTACCATCTTCTCCATTTGGACCATGAAGAAGCGGGAAAATAACATCTAGCTGATCATCTGTTTTTGAATCTGTTAATGCAAACATTTCTGTATTCAATGAAACTGGTGAAATAGCTGTTCCGTTATCTTGAATTTCTAATTGGGCAACTGTTTCAAGCGGACCAGTCAGCTGTGTGCCGCGAATCCATTTTCCTGTTTCTGTAATGTAAATTGGATGCACTTCATATTTATCGTGATTAATTGCTTTTGAAACTGCTAGAGCTGTTTGTAAAGATACTTTATGTTCAGCGGATTTTCCTCCGTATAAAAGGCCAAGCTTAATTTTCACTGATGTTCCTCCTAACACATATTCATCTTTTCTATTTTATCATGCACGTTTAGATAGTAAACAGAAATATTAACTATTATTACGTATGTCAAAATAGCTAGGCTTGTGAAAGAAATTCCATCGCCTACCTTTATTATTCAGAATTACCTTTTTCTTTAGCTCATTTGCTTTTTCAAAAAACTTTATTGATTTTAAATCTTTTTTAAAAGTTTATTTGTACAGTTTATTTATGCTAAAGATAACCATCAATAATTGAAATTATCGTTCTGGTACAAATCAGGAGGTTCAACAAACATGAGTAAAATAGGAAAGAAGATGATTGCTGCATGCAGCGTAGCCATTGGAAGTATTTATGCAACGGGTTATATAAACACCCTATCTGACGCGCAAGCTGTTCAAGTCACGCCGGCTCATCATCAGAAAAAAACGACCCATCAGACAGACAATCAACCGATTGTCAATGACAGCTGGGGAGAAGATATAGCTTCGTCTAATAAAAGCCAGTCATCAGCAAGTACCAAAAGTTCTGCTCCTAAAACAAAATACAAAGATGGTACATATTCTGGCCAAGGAAGCAACCGTATCGGAACTGTCTACGTATCCGTGACCATTAAAAATGACCGAATTGATACAGTTGAAATTACAGAAGCGGATACTCACTATTCTCAAAGTTACATTGAGAACCTTCCGTCTCAAGTCGTACAAAGACAAAGCTCAGATGTCGATGTCGTGAGCGGAGCAACGCTTAGCACGGAAGATTTTCAAAATGCGGTGGATAACGCACTTCAGCAAGCAATGAATGCATAAAGGAGAAACGAATGATGCCCATAAAAACGTATAGCCGCTCTGTCTTATCTATGGGAACAATCGTGTCCATTCAAGTAATTGCTCCCCAATCAGAGGAAGCAAATGTCCTTCACCATATTTCAAAGGCATTTACTATTTTTAAGACCGTTGAAACGACATGCAGTCGATTTGATGCCAAAAGCGAAGTTATGAAGCTAATTAGACATATCAAAGAACCTGTTGCCGTTAGCCCTCTATTATTTGAAGCCCTTCATTTCGCTATCTTAGTAGCAAATGAAACGTATGGAATCTTTGACCCAACGGTAGGAAAACAATTAGAAAACCGAGGTTTTAACGAACATTACTTATATGGAAATTCCATACAAACGGACGAAGCAGTCGATTCTGGAAGGTATAAAGATATCGTATTGGATACACATAAAAAAACGGTTCTCTTACAAAAACCGATGATTATAGATCTTGGAGCGGTTGCCAAAGGATTAGCTATTGATCTGGCTGCCCGCTCCCTTCCTTATCAGCATTTTATGATTAATGCCGGAGGAGACATTCTAGTTAAAGGACTCAATCAACACGGAGAGTTATGGAAAGTCGGGATTCAGCACCCTTGGATTCAAACGCAGTCATTACTGACTTTACGTGTAACAGATACGGCTGTCTGCACATCAGGAAATTATGCTAGAAAAAATAAGACGCAACCATCCATGCATCATTTGGTTAATCCCTTATCCCCATCCACTCGAAGCAGTCTAATGAGTTGTACAGCGATTGCTCCTTCTGCCATGCTGGCCGATGCATTATCTACATCAGCTTTTATTTTAGGAGCGGAAAAAGGAGTGAATTTATTGAATGATGCCGACATACGCGGCGTACTCTTCGACTCTAGCTTCACTCCTTTTTTCACATCAGATATGGAGGAATGAATGAATTATGACCACACGTTCTGAACGAAGAAGCGGTGTTAAATATATTAGTACACCAAAAGGTTATATTATTGTAGATGAAAACAAACCAAAAGAAATAAGTCGGTGGGCGCAGCTAGTTAAAACACCTAAAAGATACGTGATGGCTATGCTGCTGCTTTTAACCTTATTAGGTGAATTCAACTCTTCTGCCTTTCAAGGATTAGGACACCTACTGCTTGCCATATGCTCGGCGGCCGCCTTAGATTTAGGATTTTCTTTCGCTTATAAAAAGAAAATTCAGCTCCCTGACGGCGGGATCATTACTGGATTAATTATTGCCTTAGTGCTTAGCACATCTACACCGCCTTCGGTCACATTTTGCACCGTAGCTGTAGCGATTTTATCCAAGCACTTAGTAAAAGTAAAAAAGAAGCCTATTTTTAACCCTGCCGCTTTTGGTCTTCTCTTTTCGCTTATTGTCTTTTCAAGCGGCCAAAGCTGGTGGGGAAGCTTATCTTTACTACCCGTCTGGCTCATTGTATTCGTGTTTGTGACAGGGTACCTTGTGACAAGCAAAGTAAATAAATTCCCTCAAGTATTTGCGTTTTTAGGCGTGTATTTTGCTGTTTTTGCGATTATGTCATTAATAGGAGTAGGTGATGTAGCGGATGCTTTAAGAGCTCCTTTTGTCAATTCTGCTTTATTTTTAGCCTTCTTTATGGTGACGGATCCGCCAACTTCTCCTGTGAAGTATAAAGACCAAATTAAATTTGGGCTGCTTGCGGGGGCAATTAGCGCCGTAGATTACTTAGTTTTTGGCGGTCTCGCCTATTTATTAATTGGCCTGTTAATTGCTAATGCGTGGAAAGCATGGAAGGCTGTAAACAAAAAAGTAACAAAAAAAGCTGCCTGACGACAGGCAGCTTTTTTCATAGCGGAATTTTCACATGAAATTCCGTACCCACGTTTTTTTGACTAAAAACCTTAATTTCTCCGTCATGAGCTTGTACAATCCATTTGGCAATCGCCAGACCTAATCCTGACCCTCCTTCGGCACGGGCTCGGCTCTTATCACTTCGATAAAAACGATCAAACACATACGGAAGATCTTTCGCTTCAATTCCAATGCCTGTGTCTTTGACAATTAGCGTCATAGAGTGGTGATGTTTCTTTAGACTAACATGAATGCTTTCTCCAGGTGGGGTGTACTTAAAAGCGTTGTCTAATAAAATCATACATAGCTGATGAAGTCGTTCTTGATCTCCTCCGCACATTAACGATTCAATTTCCCTTGTGAAGTGCAGCTCTTTTAGTTCAAATATAGGATCAAACTGATTAGCCACTTTATCAACCAGCTCACCCATATTAAAGACCGTTTTGTTTAGCAGCTGTGCACTTGAATCAGATCTAGCCAGTGTTAGTAAGTTGCCAACCAGCTTCGTCATCCGCTTCACTTCGTTTAAGCTTTGATAAATATTTTCGCTTTCTTGCTCAATCGTATGATTTGGTCGTCTAAACAATAGCTCGAGATGCGTTTGCATCACGGAAAGAGGCGTCCTTAACTCATGGGAAGCATCTGCAATAAATTCGACTTGTTTGTTCCAAGACTTTTGGATAGGTACAAGCGCTCGATTGGCTAAAAACAAGCCAGCTACAAGCGAAAGAAGCAGTCCAATAAAAGCTGAAATGATAAGAAGAAAAGCAAGGTGCTCTAAGGTTTGAGTTTCTGGATCTACGTTTAAGACAAGTTGAATTGTTGAAACGTTTTGATCTTTTATATATCCTTCGTTTTTCACATTCATCACTCGATAAGCATGACCGTTTACTTCTTGCGACGTTTGGATTTTTCCTTCTGAGAGTGCAGGCTTAAAGTCGTCAATATCGTTTGTATATAACCCTTTTTTAGGTGTAATTTTGATTAGTTTTTTATCACTGCTCCAAAGTAAAAACGCAACGCGCCGTTCTGTTTCTCTCTCATTGTTTTCTTGGATCTCATGTAAGTTTCTTTTTTTAACCTGCTCGCTCATCTCACTTAGCCGATTGTCCGGGTTTAAAAAAATAAGATGCTGCATGTAAAAATACAAAACTACACTAAAAATGCTCAAAATAACCATCAGCACCATTGTGTTAAATAACACAAGCCTGATTCTCGTTTTTTTAAACATGCTCTTCCCCTTTTAACATAAAGCCTACGCCTCTGACTGTACGTACATAATTGTCACAATTAAAAGGCTGAAGCTTCTTTCTTAAATGGTGAACATAGACGTCTACTACGCCCACTCCTACATCAGATGTAAATCCCCATACCCGATTAAAAATTTGATCTCGAATAAGGATTTGTTCTTTATTTCGAATAAAATATTCTAAAAGCTGAAATTCTTTAATCGTTAACGTTAGGGCACTCCCATTTATCATAACTTCATGATTGGCTTCTCGTATAGAAATGGGACCATATGAAATCATCCCTTCTTCTGCCTGCAAGTCTCTGAGCATTACCCTTAACCTCGCAAAAAGTTCAGCCATGGCAAAAGGCTTAACCAAATAATCATCGGCTCCATAATCGAGTCCTTTCACTCGATCTTCTACACTATCTTTTGCGGTGAGAAAAATAACTTTCGTCAGTACCTTTTGTTTCCTTAGCTTTTTTAGTATGTCAAGCCCTGTCATACCAGGCAGCATAATATCTAAAATTAAGGCATCATAAATATTCTGCTCTGCTAAAAACAAACCTTCATCTCCTTCAGAAGCACAATCAACTTCATATCCTTCTTCTTTTAAGCCTTCTACGATACCGTGTAATAATGAAGCATCATCTTCTACTACAAGTACACGCATATCAAATTCCCCCTTTTGTGCTTACCTCAATAATCATTATCTTAGCATGTCACTTTTAAAAATATTTTAAAACTAGCGCGTTATCATCTCTTATACTTTATAAAAAAAGTTATGTCTGCAAGCAGACATAACTTTTAACTAAACGCTATTTATGATCAGGACGTCGGTAAATGAACACCGCTTCTTTTGGCAGTTTACCAAACAAAAAGCTAGCAAACGGTAAAAGACGATGACATCCCCAGATAATTAGGTAACAGCCTGCTAATGTTAAAATATAGCGTGCCAAGATTTCAAAGTGAAACATGTAATTGCCTTGTATTGGTACTGCTTTTGCCACAAAGTTTAAAACCATTGGATGAATCAAGTAAAATCCAAAAGAGTACATGGCAATATTTTTAACAACCGTCACGGACTTCACAGAAAGCTTTTCAGCTAATATCTCTGCAATTCGGAAAAAGAAATAACTTCCCACGACCAAATAAATTGTATTAACAGCCTCATACGTAAAGCCTGAAATTTGAATTGTCTTCATTGTGTATAAGTGATAATTTAACAGTGAAATAGCTATTCCCGATCCGAGCGTCACCAGAAATAATACAATATTTGAACGACTATACTTTTTATCCACTTGTTCGCGATAATAAATACCAATCCAACCGCCGAGTAAAAACGTAGCCATCGTATTTAAAAATAAATTAAATGAAGTGATATGATACGTATTGTTAAGCATTAAATAACCAAGCTGAATGATAATACCAAACAGCCACATGTATTTTTTAAAAATGGTTACTTTTTGTGCTAGCCACACAAAAACCGGCAGCACAAGATACACTTGTACAATTAAAAAGATAAAATGAAGCTGATAGTAAGACTCTCCGCGTAAAATACGCCTTGCAATGTCAGCTGCATTTAATTCTGTTGCTCCCACATAATACGAATAAAATTCATAAATAAGTGCCCAAATAACATAGGGAACCAAAATATATGTCACTCTTCGAGCATAATACGTTTTCCATAAAGTCTTTGTTAACGGCTTGTTAATATAACTATAAAAGAAAACCAAACCTGTGATCACAATAAAGATGCCTGCTTCAATTCGAACAATTCGATTAAGAAAATGATATTTCTGATAAGCTTCGCTTGCAAATGGCAGTACCGTTGCATATGCCGCTGTTACGTGTACGAGCACAACCATCATCATAGCGAATAAGCGTAAAAAATAAATGGATTGAATATGCTGCTTTTGTTTTTGCTTCACTTTTTCTCTCCTATATCATGTGAAATATAAATTCTAGATGAATAATAGAACATTCAATTTTTTCTTATCTTTCCCGTTTTTACAAATAAAAAAGCTAATAACATAAAATAAATGTTATTAGCTTTACTCGTTTGTATTTTATCTTTCCTCTTGCTATGACGCAACTGAATTTACAAAAACAATAAAGAACTTAAATACAAAGACCTAATTAAATCCCTTTTATTTACGGTGCATTTTAAATTCTAAAAATAATTCGTTGTAATAAGCAAGCATTCGTTTGCCTAAGTTATTATATACTTCAAGCTTTTTTGTTAGTTCTTCCTCTGGATAAAAACGTTCATCTTCCGCTACTTCTTTCGGCAAATAATCTAACGCTTTTTTATTAGGCGTAGAATATCCTACATATTCTGCATTTTGAGCAGCGTGTTTAGGATCTAGCATAAAATTCATGAATTTATGTGCGCCTTCTACGTTTTTAGCCGTTTTTGGAATAACCATGTTATCAAACCATAAATTCGAACCTTCTTCTGGAACAACGTAATTCAGCTTATCGTTTTCACTCATAATTTCAGAAGCATCACCAGACCAAACAACGCCAACTGCCGCTTCTTCATTTGCTAGGAGCATCTTAATCTCGTCTCCTACAATGGCTTTGACATTTGGTGTTAATGTATCAAGCTTTCTTTTTGCTTCTTGAAGATGAGCTTTATTCGTGTCATTTAATGAATAATTTAAGCTGTTTAGCCCCATTCCCATCACTTCTCTAGCGCCATCTGCAAGTAAAATTTGATTTTTTAGCTTAGGATCCCATAAATCATTCCAACTCTTTATCTTCTTACCATGAATCATATCAGAGTTATAAACAATACCTACAGTTCCCCAAAAATAAGGAATAGAGTACTTATTGTCAGGATCAAAAGATAAGTCTAAAAAACGCGGATTAATGTATTTTAAATTAGGCAGCTTCGAATGATCAATTGGCAACAGTAAATTGTCTTCACGCATCTTGCTAATCGCATATTCAGAAGGCACGGCAATATCAAAAGTCGTACCGCCTTGTTCAATTTTGGTCATCATTGCTTCATTCGAATCGAAGGTCTGATAAATGACTTTAATTCCGGTATCTTTTTCAAACTGTTTCACTAAGTCAGGATCAATATAATCTCCCCAATTATAGACGGTCAGCGTATCTCCTCCCGAGTAACCTTCGGCATTGTTCAAATGATGAACCACATACATAAGAACGAAAGAAAGGATGACGATGAAGATAAACGGCTTTGCTAATTGCTTCATTTTCCAGTCGCCACCCCTTTCACTTTATTGCTATATCGCTGACTGATAAAGTAATAACCAATTACAATCAGCACGGTAAACATGAAAATAAGAGTAGAAAGAGCATTGATTTTCAGCGATACCCCTCTTCTTGCTAACGAATAAATTTCTACTGAAAGCGTAGAAAAACCGTTCCCGGTCACAAAGAACGTAACCGCAAAGTCATCCAAAGAGTAAGTTAAAGCCATAAAAAAGCCTGCAAAGATACCCGGACGAATAAATGGCAATACCACTTTCGAAAGTACTTCAAAGCGGCTTGCGCCCAAATCACGGGCTGCATCGAGCAGTGTCGGACTCATTTCCTGCAGCTTAGGCAGAACCATGATGACCACAATCGGTACACTGAATGCAATATGCGCTAATAATACCGATATAAACCCGAGCTTTACACCGATAATGGTAAATAGAATTAAAAAAGATGCGCCAATAATAACATCTGGACTCACAATTAACACATTATTAAATGTTAACAGCGTGTTTTGAACACGTCTGCGCTTCACGTATACGATAGCAAGTGCTCCTATCACGCCAATAATCGTTGAAATAACCGAAGACAATAGAGCAATAATTAAGGTATTTAAGACAATAATGAGCAAACGTGTGTCTTGAAACACTTCTTTGTACCAATCTAACGTAAACCCTTCAAATTCTCGCATGTTTCCTCCGCTGTTAAAAGAGTAATACATTAAATAGAAAATGGGCGCGTATAAAATGAAAAATACAAAAAATAAATAAAGGTGGCTGAACTTCCACTTTCTCTTCATTTTACACACCTCTCTTTCCAGTGCCTGTTATGAGCATCATAACGGCCATCGCAATAATTAAAAAGACGGCAATTGTGGCTCCCATGCCCCAATCCTGCGTCACTAAAAAATGTTGTTCAATCGCCGTTCCCAGTGTAATAACGCGGTTTCCAGCAATTAAACGCGTAATCATAAAGAGTGATAGTGCTGGAATAAAAACAGCCTGACAACCTGATTTAACCCCTTCTAGCGTTAGCGGAAATACCACGCGCTTAAATGTCACCCATGAAGATGCCCCCAAGTCTCGAGAAGCGTAGATAAGCGAGGGATTAAGTTCTTCTAAAGAGTTAAAAATCGGCAAAATCATAAAGGGGATAAAAATATACACCGATACAAATACAAAACTAAAGTCAGTAAATAAAATTTGATGAGTGCCAAGTCCCAGAAATTCAGTAAATTTATTAACCGTACCGTACGTGCCAAATATACCTAAAAAAGCATAGGCTTTTAATAATAGGTTAATCCACGTCGGTAAAATAATCAGTAGAAGCCAAAGCTGCTTATGCTTAAGCTTTGTTAGTAAATAAGCTGTGGGATAAGAAAAAACCAAGGAAAATAACGTAATTAAAAAGGCATACCAAAATGAGCTCAGCGTCATCTGTAAATAAACAGGGGTAAAAAATTTCTTATAGTTTTCAAGCGTCAGCTCATTATCAATGCTGAAAAAAGAATAATAGACAACTAATATAATGGGAGCAACTACAAAAAGCAAAATCCATAACACATACGGGACTAAATAAATATTTCTTGATTTAGTTTGCATGGTAATCCTCTTCATAACCTTCGAGTCGCTTATCGAATTCTTCTTCCGTTTCATTAAATCGCATAACATGAATAGCTTCAGGCTCAAAATATAAACCAATTTCTTCGCCAACCGTTGCCTTTTTCGTAGAGTGAACGAGCCACTCGTTCCCTGCATGGTCATAGCCTAAAATTTCATAATGGACTCCTCTAAACAGCTGTGAATCTACACGAACCTGCAGCTTCCCTTGATCGGAGCTTGTAATGGCTAAATCTTCAGGTCGAATCACAATTTCAACCTGCTCATTTTGGTTTAACCCTTGATCGACACATTCAAATTGCTGGCCGCCAAACTCCACTAAGAAGTCAGCAATCATTTTACCTGGCACAATATTTGATTCACCAATAAAATCAGCAACAAAACGATTAATTGGCTCATCATAAATATCTGTAGGTTCCCCGCTCTGCTGAATTCTTCCTTTATTTAAAACAAAGATTTCATCGGACATCGCAAGCGCTTCTTCTTGATCGTGCGTAACAAAAATGAACGTAATACCTAGACGGCGCTGTAATTCTCTTAACTCGTATTGCATTTCCGTCCGCAATTTTAGATCAAGAGCTGAAAGCGGCTCGTCCAGCAAAATAACTTCAGGCTGATTTACAATTGCTCGTGCAATGGCTACGCGCTGTCTTTGACCGCCTGACATTTCCTTTATTTCTCTTTTTTCATATCCTTCTAGGTTAACAAAGCGAAGGGCTTCTTTAACTTTTATCGCAATATCAGCATTTTTCATCTTCTTGATTCGAAGACCGAATGCTACGTTTTCAAATACATTCAAATGCGGAAAAAGCGCGTAGTCTTGAAAAACCGTATTAACCTGACGTTTGTTAGCCGGAACATCATTAATTCTTTTCCCATTAAAATAAATCGTTCCGCTCGAGGCCTCCGTAAAACCTGCAATTAATCGTAAAATCGTTGTCTTTCCACATCCCGATGGACCTAAGAGGGTATAAAACTTCCCTTTTTCAATTTCAAAGCTTACATGATCCAATACAACTGAATCATTATCATATTGCTTGGTCACATTTTCAAATTGAATAATTGCATTCGTAGATGTCATTTCACTTCACCTCTTTTGTTCTATAAATAAGACTCTGTCGCCACAATAATTAACTCTGTTATTCCGTCATGAGCATTTAAAATCTGATGCTCTTCAGAAGCTTGAAAATAGATGGTTTCTCCTTGTTTGGCTTCATATATTCTGCCTCCAAGCTTCACCTTCACACACCCGCGCAAAATATAGCCAAACGTTTCTGAAAGAGAAGGCTCAAATCTCTTAAATGCACCTTTTTCATGAAGAATAAGACGAATTGGCTCCATTTCTTTTTCATTTGACTCATGCACAAGCCACTGAATATGGTAACCTTTTTCATCTTCGCAATAACTCGTGTAGTCTTCCTCTCTGTATACAACCTTTTGAACATGTGTATCAATTTCAAAGAATTCTTTCGGTTCGCACCCCAGTACTTCCAAAATACTAAAAAATGTTTCTAAAGACGGCGAACTTAAATCGCGCTCTAGCTGCGAAATATAGCCTTTGCTTAAATCAGTACGTTCTCCTAGCTCTTCTTGTGTTAAACCTTTTTTTAATCGTAAATTTTTAATTTTCTTTCCTATTTCCATACTCTCGATCCTCAACTGTATTTAAAATTAGCAAACAGCATGAATGATTGTTCATGCTGTTTCAAACTCAAGTTTTGTTTTACTTAACTTAAAGTTTACTTTTAACCTTAAAATATTATACATGAATTATTTTTTAGTACAACCTTAAACACTTAAAAAATAAAAACTCCTTTTATTTAAAAGGAGTTTTTATTTTTATTTATACAACTTATGCGTTTCGTACTGTTTCCCCGATAATGTATCAAACTCAACTTCATGGTAATCTTGAAGGTCTTTTGCAGCTTTTTTAGATAGCGCTGCCGGCTCATCTACTAGCTTTCCTTTTGAGTTTATATACATATTTGAACGAAAAGCCGGCACTTCTGTTTTCATTTGATTCAGCTGATCGTAGAACAGATTACTTTTGTAACCAAGAGATTGAACAAGTGTCGGAGCAATATAAATAGGACTCATCGTACCAAGATTTTTATCTATTTTTGTATCGTAATTAGATAAAAATAAGAGCGGCGTCTCATAAAATTTTTGAGATGTTTGCTGCGTTTTCTCGTTTCCAAAACCCGTTTCTTTGTAAGCTTGAAGATTTTGTCCAAGTGCTGGCAAATGATCTCCCCAAAACACTACAATAGTCGGCTCATCCAACTTTTGAATTTCATCGTTTAATCGTTTTAAAGCAGCATCTGAACGTTTGATTCCTTCAGCATAAATTTCAATTTCCTTTTGCATTTCCGGTGATAACCCTTTACCGGTTACTTTAATTGTTTCCTGACCATTATACTTATCCGCTGAGTAAGGAAGGTGATTTGCAATCGTTACAGCATGCACAAATGCAGGCTTTTTCGACTGACGAAGCGTATCGAGTACTTCATCAACTACAGCTTCATCGGAAACAAATTCTTTGTTATCTTTTTGCGTATGCTTCATTTGATCAATAAACTTCACTTGATCAAATCCCAAATTTGGATACACATTTTGTCTCATATAAAGCATGCCGCTGTTTGGATGCATAGCTGTTGTAGCATAGCCTTGTTTTTCTAAATAAGAAACAAAAGACGGATATTCTTTTTTACTCAATACATGCTGATAAGGAAGGCCTCCAGGATTAAAGAAGGACAAAGAGTAGCTCGTCAGCGCTTCAAACTCCACATTAGCTGTCTCTCCGCCAAATGAAGGACTTAAAGACCACCCAGAAGGATATTTCTTTTGAAGCTCCCTTGTATTTTTCATTGGATCTTCAGAGAACGTCACGTTAAGCTTTGTTGGGTCCCAAAACGTTTCATTCATTACAAACACAACGTTTGGCTTGACTTCAGTCCTGCTTTCTTGTGTTTTCTCTTCCTTTGACTGAATGCGTTTTGCCACTTTGGCCATTACTTCCTGTGAGTAGTCATCCGGCTCTTGCAGCACATCTGTTTTAACATTTGAAATCATGCCAATAACAGGTCCATTATAGTAATAATTATTTTGCTGATTCCAAGGCATCAGCGCAGCATATTGATCATAATATTTTTGAGCAAACGAGTGTTCAAAGAATAAAAATGATTTCATTAAAAAGATAAGCGGCAGAATCATAATAATTCGAAGAAACCATCGAATTTTAATTTTCGGCAAGAAAAACCAAAGAGCGATTAGTACGACAATAGATCCAATAACTCCTATTACAATGGGAATTGAAATCGAATCTTTAATCATCGGAATAACTTCTTTTAACTGACTCGCTTGAATAAAATCGTTCGGGAACAATGGTTCATTTCGAAAGATTTTTTTATAATAGTTTACAAGAGCTAAAATAAAATACAGAACAAAGGTAATTCCAGCCCCTAAATAAGCTTCCCCTACTAGCATAATGATCGCTAGTGTTAACAGCGAAAGTAAAAATACGGTAAAAAGATAGCGTTCGGGATATGCTTGCATCCACTCTATTGTTTTGCCTGGATTATGTATATCAATATGATAGATAACAAAAACCATAGCAGAAACGGCTGCTACCGTAATTGAAAACACAATTGCCGTAAAAATGGCGTACCACTGCGAACCTTGTATTCTCTCTATCTGATTAAATCGAAGCAGCAAATAGAAAGTGAGCGCCCATAAGACAAGTGAGCATCCCCCTATTAATACGACGAACCCAGCTGTATGGATTTGGGCCCAGTCAAACAATATCTTTGTGTCATTTGATATATTAAGCATAACAACACTGTATAAAAAAACGCTAAGCAGCCCATACGCTGCCAGCATTGGCAAAGAACGATACAAATGTTTAAACATAACCTTAAGCCTCCTATTTACAATATCTTAACACTTTTAATATGATTTTAACATTCCTATCTCTCTCGCCTTCACGCCTAATTTCCCCAAAATCACATCAATAACATTTCCCGAGAAATTTCACAAAAAAAAGCCCGCTTTTCTTATGAAAAGACGGGCCTCTTAGCCGTTTTATACGTATGTAAAAATTGCTGTTATGAACGCTCTTTCACTGCTTCTGCTTTTAGCAGATCACGAATTTCTGTTAAGATCTCTTCTTCTTTTGACAGAACAGCCACTTCTTCCTCTACTTTCTCTTCTTCTTTTCTCTTAAAACGATTAAAGAAACGAATAAATAAAAAAATCGAGAATGCAACAATTAAGAAATCAACAATTGTTTGAATAAAAGATCCATATAATACCGTAGCATCTCCAACCGTAAAGGATAAATCTTTAAAGTCTATCCCTGCTAACAACAAACCAATCAGCGGCATAATAATATCATTTACAAGAGACGTGACAATTTTTCCAAATGCAGCTCCAATAATAACACCGACAGCTAAATCTAATACATTTCCTCGCAAAGCAAACTCTTTAAATTCTTTAAGCATCTGTTTATTCCACCTCCTGCCCTTCATTTCAAACTTTCATGATAATACATCCTAAATTAAACAGACAAGGTGCATTTTCATTTTTCTCTTTTTCATGAGATATGTACCAGACCTTTAGTTGTATTTCTGCCCAGATTTTCACTTTATATTCGCGTGTAAAAACGCACTTTCAGTTTTCATTCAGGAAAGGTTCATATTCAGTCCATTTTTCTTTTATACACTAATAGCATGTAATTCATCAAATATGTGAACGAACAATAGAGGAGATGGCTAGAACGTGAGAAAAATTCTACTGCGAGCAGCGGCTTTGTGTCTCGCAGCTATTATCAGTATTTCTTATACAGCAGGCACGGCGGAGGCAAGTGAAAACACAGCAAATAAAGATTTAATTATTATTAATAAAAAAACAAATCAGCTTGCTTATTTTCATAATGGAAAGTTAGAAAAGACGTATTCAGTAGCTACGGGAAAAACGTGGAGCGATACGCCGGTAGGCTTTTTTAAGGTTGTTAATAAAATTAAAAATCGTCCTTACTATACAGGGCACATTGCAGGAGGCGCTCCTAATAACCCTCTTGGCTCCCGCTGGCTAGGGCTTAATGCAAACGGAACAACCGGCGACACATACGCTATTCATGGGAATAACTCAGAAGATAGCATCGGCAAATATGTAAGCCACGGCTGCGTACGAATGCATAATGCGGATGTCGAAGAATTATTCAGTAAAGTGGCGGTAGGAACATCTGTAACTATTACGTATTCATCAAAAACCTTTGAAGAACTGGCAAAAGTATACGGCTACGGACAGCTATGAAAAAATAAAAGCTTATCCAAGAAATCTGGATAAGCTTTTATTCTTCTCTATTCCCATACATGAGCTCCGTACTGTGTGAATATAGCTCAATAATATTCCCAAACGGATCTTCACAATAAATTAAGTAATAAGGTTTTCCAGGTCTTGTATTCCATACTTGGCTGCGCTTTTTACCTCCTGATTGTTCGATTTTATCCGCTAACTTTTCCACGTCATCGGCTATTAAACACATGTGAAAATAACTTTGATACTGCTCATCGCTGTCTTTTAATACAAGAGGCATTTGCGGCTTATTAAATTCAAATAGTTCAATGCCTACCTGGTTGTCAGCTGTCATGTGAGCATTTTTCATTTTTTTGATATGAGATCCCAGTAAATCTTGAGTCATATTTTCAGCTTGTTCTTCCTCCGCATTAAACGTATAGGGACCAGCAATTCTCTTGAATCCTAAAACTTGCTCATACCACTGCACGGCTTTTTCTACATCAGGTACAGCTAATCCAACGTGAGTAATAGCTACCATTTTATCATCCTCCTATACACAAACATTCCCTTTCTACAAAAAGAAAAACAGCCCATTTAAAATGGACTGTTTACACGCACCAAATTTATTCACGATTTTAAAGCATTGTATTGAGCAATGATTTCTTTTGTTAAATCATTACTTGCCTCTAACCCACTAACCTCTTTTAATACATACTCAATACCATACTCATGAATATTCGCTTGAAGCTTCATAGCCTCTTTATCTTCTTGCGGGTCAAATAAAAGCGCAGCGGCAATAGCCTTCGCTAAGTGGGTATAAGAAAGGCCCGCTTTTTTTGCTTCTAGCGCTGGACGAATCAAACGATCCTGAGGCCCAAGCTTGCGAATTGGCGCTCTTCCTACACGTTTAACTGAATCATTTAGATGAGGATTCTTAAAGCGCTCAATAATTTTTACGATGTAGGCTTCGTGTTCCTCTCTATCTAAAGCATATCTCTTAATTAGATAGTCTCCTGTTTCTCGTAGCGTTTGCTGTACTTGTTCGTAAATATCTGAATCTCTTAACGTTTGATCAATCGTTTCTTTTCCTTTTAAATAACCAAAATATGCAATCACCGCATGTCCTGTATTTACTGTAAATAACTTTCTTTCAATAAAAGGAGCAAGGTCAGGCACAATCTTCATTCCTTCTACAAAAGGAATATCTTCAGGTGCCTCTACTACCCATTCATAATAGGATTCTACTAAAACGTCAAGCGAACCTTGGTTGTGTTGAATAGGTACGATACGATCTACAGCTGAATTGAAGAAAAAGACCTTATTTACCATATGAGCTTTTGTCTCTTCATCCAGCGCATCAAAAATATAGCCTTTTAATAAATCTGTCGCAGAGATTTGATTTTCACATGCAATAATATATACATTTTCGTCGCTTGCTTTCACACGCTCAGCCAAACCTTTAGCAATTAAAGGAGCAATTCGCGGCAGAACGTTCGGTCCAATCGCCGTCGTAATGTACGTTGCTTCTTTAATCGCTTTAATGACTGCTTGTTCTTGTGTAAGATTATTTAAACCAGATACGTTTTGAACAGCTAATGTCTCGGGGTGCTCTGCGGCTGTTATTACGTTATACCCTTCATCTGTGTTTAACTGATTAATAATCTTTTCCGCAATATCTACGAATGTAACGTGATAGTTGCTTTGAGAAAACAATGCTCCAATAAATCCTCGCCCGATATTACCTGCTCCAAAATGAACTGCTTGTTTCACAAAAATCATTCCTTTATCAAATTATTTCGAAGGTACTCATGAAACGTATCTTCTAGCCTTTTGCGAATTATCTCTTCGTTCGAGGACGAAAAAATCATCATTGCTTCATGATCTTCAATTAAACTTGTACTAATTAAACTTAAAATTTCTTGCTGTGCTTCACTTAGCTCTTCAGGTGCGAGCATTAATAGAAGGTTACGCGCCTGCATGTTCGTTCCGTCCATACCTTTAACTGTGCAAGGCTGTTCTAAATGTGAAATTTGAAAGATCAGCTCTTTCACGTGATGTTCACGGCAATGGAACAGTGCCATACTCGTTTGCGGAATTCCTAAACCGCCTTTGTTTTCTCGTTCCTTAAGCTGATCAATAACGCAGTTGGCATTGGTTATTAAACGCTCTTTTTCAGCGGCGTGTACTACGTGCGAAATCACTTGATCTTGACTCACTGCATCCGAAAATCGATACATTCTAAGGTTTTGAAGAATTGATTCGATACTTCCATGCACATCCTTAATTTGCTTCATCGTTTCCTCAAAAGACGGTTTTTCTTTAGAAACAGTCTTATTTTTATATTGGAACGAGCGATAGTCCTTATCCTTGGTTAACTTTTGAATGTTTTTCTGTAAAAAATTCTGAACGGACTGAATATCCTCTTCGGTTAAGAGTGGATTGACTAAAATGTAATCTACATTTAAAAAAGGAAGTCTTACCGTTGAAATCACTACGTCATACCCTTCAAGCGCAGCTTCTTTGATTTCTTTTACCGATTTAATGACAACTGAATTAATCTCCGGAATCTCTTTACGAATACGGCTAGCTAACATTTTTGAGGTGCCGATTCCAGTTGGACAGACAATCAGTGCCTGAATTTCCATGACTTCTTCTTTTAGCACTAGCGTTGAACCAAAATGCAAAACAAGATATGCCACTTCATCATCTGGAAAAACTAAATCCGGCAGCTCTTGATCGATACTGTTTCTTACAGCCATAAATAAAACAGGGTACTTTTTCTTAATCTCTTCTGTTAACGGATTAAAAAGCTCCATTTTCTGCTTGAGGCGAAAGATGGCTGGTTCCATATGAGCAAGCAGCCCTTGGTAAAGGGAAAAATCACCGGTTAAGTCGGTGTTAAGCTGAACAGAAACATGAGCAATCATATTCTTGATAATCTGCCCAACCACTACGCTGTCGTAATATACGTCTCTTGTAGTTTGGAACTTTGCTGCACGCAGCCGTACTGCTAAGAAATGAATATCTTTTTCTGTAAAAGAAAGAGAAAATACCCGTTCAATTTCACGGCAAATATCCTTCATTAAGAACATTTCACTCGCCAGCTCTTCCGTTTGGCCGCCGTCTTCTTCTAGATACATTTGCTTTTTCGTTCGCTGTATCATAATGCAAATATGAACAATGAGCCCTATATAATCGCTGTCAGCCAGCTTAGAATGATGCTGATTAATCGCTTCATGTACAATTCGGTCTACTTCTGCTAAATAATTCGGATAAAAATAATGCAAAATCGTTTCATCCGTATGCTGCTGATTTTCTGCTAAAAACAAGCACTCAATTAACTCTTCATTAAAGTGAAAAAGAAAATAATTGGCTAATGCGTTTCGTTTATTGGCTTCGGTAGCCTGAACCTCTACTCCCACCCCTCTTCTTCGATGAAGGAAAACGTCAAATGTGTTTAACCACTCCGTGAGTTCATCTAAATAAGCAGTGAGTGTAGTGATACTTACTCCTAAGTCTTTAGCCAGCGTTTGCAATTTAAAGGAATCTCCTTCTTCTAGAAGAAGAATTAAAAGAATTAATTTTCTTTCCTGTGGAGACTGATCCGTCGTTTTAATCTTCATCAGCTCTTGGATAAGACGAAAAATTTGTTCATTTTTACCTTCAATCATTAGCCCTTCATCTTGTGTACGAATCAGCTTCAAATTAAATTTTTTAAGTATTGATTCAATTGCTTTCAAATCTCGGTGAACGGTTCTTACACTTACGTTCAAAAAAGTAGCAAGTGTAAGGGCTGTATGCTTCCCTGCCGTTTTAATAATTAACTCAATGATTGATTTTTCTCTTGAAGTAATAAACAAGAACATCAACTCTTTTCTTATTTATAAACAAAAGATAAAAAGGCATCTTCATGCCTTTCTATCCCGTTAGTTACTTTGAATAATAGTCATTAATTCTTTAGCTGATTTGGCATGAACCATCTTTTCAATATTGTCCATATCGGAACACGTAATCGCGATACCAGATAAAATTTCTAAATGGGTCCCGTCTTTTCCAGCAATCCCAAAAATCAAACGAACTTTCTCACCATCAAAATCAACGCCTTCTGGCACTTGGATCACTGTAAAACCCGATCTTAAAACGTTCTTTTTCGCTTCTTCCGTACCGTGCGGAATTGCCACGTCATTTCCCATATAAGTGGAAGTCATATTGTCGCGCTCAATCATCGCTTCAACGTAGTTTTCTTCTACATATCCGCCTTTTACTAACACGCTTCCTGCAAATCGAATTGCTTCTTCCTTAGAAGAAAAGTGCTGATTCAAGAAAACGTTTTCTTCTTTTAGTAAACCATCATTACTATCTGTATTATTTTCTGCAGCTACTTTCTTTTCTTCTTCCGCTTTAGAAGTAGTATGATCATTTTTTAGTTGATCAATTAGTTTGTCATATTCCGGACTAGATAGAAAATTATCAACCGAGATATGATACGCATCTGGAACTTTGTTTTGAGCTCTTGGCGTTAGCTCTTCCTGTGTAATAACGATTTGAGCATCACTTGGAATATTACTGATTGCTGTATTTGTCACCGAAATATTTAAATCTGCTTGTTTAACTTTCTTGCGAAGAAGAGAGGCACCCATTGCACTCGATCCCATACCTGCGTCACAGGCAAAAACAATTTTTTGAACGCTTGCTGGTACTTCTCCTTGCTGTTTTGTAAAGCTTCCTGCTACAGAGCTCTTCTTGCCCTTCATCTCTTGCATTTTGCGAGCTGCTTCGTCTAAATCTTCTGTTTGCTTGCCTGTTTTTAAAATTAATGAACCTACAATAAACGATACGATGGCTGCAACGAGAACACCTGAGATATTTGCAACATAGCTGCCTGCATTGCCTGGTGTAGCAGCTAAAATGGCCAAAATACTTCCTGGTGAAGCAACCGCCTGTAAGCCTCCTCCTAAAAGAACAAAGGTAAATACGCCGCTCATTCCTCCTAAAATAGCCGCAATGATTAGAAGCGGACGCATTAAAACGTAAGGGAAGTAAATTTCGTGAATTCCACCAATAAAATGAATGATAGCTGCTCCCGGAGCTGACTGTTTTGCTGTTCCTTTTCCAAAGAAGCAATACGCTAACAGAATTCCTAACCCCGGACCAGGATTTGTTTCTAATAACAATAGAATGGACTGTCCATTTGTTCGAATTTGTTCTGCTCCGATTGGAGATAAGATACCGTGATTAATAGCATTGTTTAAGAATAAAATTTTAGCGGGCTCAATTAGAATACTTGTAAGAGGAAGAAGGCCATGCGCGACCATCCAATCTACACCAACTACAAGCGCACCTGTAAATCCGTCCACCGCTGGACTAACGCCTAAAAAGGCTAGAATTGCTAGAATGCCTCCAAGAATACCTGCTGAGAAATTATTAATTAACATCTCGAATCCTGTTTTGACTTTACCTTCAATAAACTGATCAAACTTCTTGATGATATAACCGCCAAGCGGCCCCATAATCATAGCGCCAAGAAACATTGGAATATCAGATCCAACAATGACCCCCATGGTTGCGATAGCACCTACAACGCCTCCGCGCTGATCGTGTACAAGCTTTCCTCCTGTATAGCCGATTAGCAGCGGCAGCAAATACTTGACCATTGGATCAACTAGTTTGGTAAGGCTTTCATTTGGAAAAAAGCCTGTTGGAATAAATAAAGCAGTAATAAGTCCCCATGCAATAAATGCTCCGATATTTGGCATAACCATTGAACTTAGAAAGTTCCCAAACTTTTGTACAGCTACTTTTATATTAGATTGAGCCATTTGCTCTCTTCCTTTCTCTACGTGATGATACTTTAATCGTAAGAGATTAAACGCTTTCATTCAATGAATAGGAAAACTAACTTTGTCGTACCACAGACAGACAAAGCTTTTAATTACATAAAAAAACAGCTGAATTGTAAAAATTCAGCTGCTTTTTAACTTAATATTTATCTAATTCACTTACAGGAGATTGAATAATAACTGGATTTTTCTCTGGATTTAACCATTTTAATATAGAGACAACTTGTTCCTTAGAAGTAGCTGTACATCCTGCTGTGTAATTTGTTCCTACATGGAAGAAGATTGCACTTCCCTTTCCTGGCGTTCTAGATTCATTATAATTAATGACAAACCCATAATCGTAAGCGGGAATGTCCATATTCTCAGCGCTCGCCCAGCGGCCATTAGCCGGCTTTTGCTGCCACGTATTATATAGAGAGCTTTTTGAATCGTCTACCCAAACATCATTTGAGGTAATCTTTCGATATGGAAGCTTAGTTCCAGGATTTGCATAGCGTCCGAATGCTGTGCCAATTGTATATTTCCCTGTCGGAGATTCCATATCTCCTTCTTTTTTCGATAAAGCGAATCCTTTTTGTCCAAGTACACCGTTCGCGGTTAAAACTTGCTTCCATTTCCCATCAACTTTTTCAAACGTTTGAATTTTAGCAGACTTCGTATCGTAGTTATCTGCTGTAACCAAGATGACTTGCTGAGCGTTACCTAACGTTTTAAAAGAATCGACTACGAGCTTTAGAGACGCTGTAGCTGAAGCCTGTACATAGTCACTGCTTACATAGCCCGTGCGGCCGTTGTAATTAATTTTGTACCAGCTTCCGCTTTTACTCACCACGGACAGCTTCTGACCTTTTGTCACACTTCCTATAGATGCATAATTTGTGCCCGCTCCGCTTCTTACATTCAGCTTGCTTGCCGTTACTATGTACGTTATGCTTTCTGCTGGTGGAGTTGTTGTTCCTGATGACTGTACATAATCGCTGCTCACGTAGCCCGTACGGCCGTTGTAATTAATTTTGTACCAGCCTCCGTCTTTTGCTCACCACGGACAGTCTTTTGGCCTTTTGTC
>NZ_JYOO01000043.1 GCF_000956595.1 Priestia aryabhattai B8W22
TTTTTTTATTATTAAAATGAATGTAGCTTTCATATGTTTAGTTGCTTCTAGCTGTTGATTGGAGGGCAAGACGCAGACTCCTGTGGAAAAAGCGGAAGGATGAGACCCCGCAGGAGCGTATGCGACGAGGAGGCTCAGCTCCCGCCCGCGGAAAGCGAAGTCCTGCATGGAAATCAACAGCGGTGTAACAAGTCATCCATACTAGATCATTTATCCCATTTGTTCGTTTATAAATTCGAGTGACTTCGTTATGTCTCAATTTCTTTGTTTGATCTACTTACAAGGAGTTCAAACAAAGTATACGCATGCTTCTTTTTTTCAAAAAATCATTAAATTGAATCAAACGTTTTTTTATAGTACCATATGAAGATATGAGTCTAGTAGAAGAAGGGAATTTACAAATATGCCTTACAAAATGATTGTTTTAGATTTGGATGATACACTATTATGCGATGATCACACTATTTCTCCGCGCACGAAAGAAGCTTTAATGAAGGCGCAAGAATCAGGAGTGAAAGTTGTACTTGCTTCTGGACGACCAACTTACGGAATGGTTCACATCGCAAAAGAGCTAGAATTAGAAAAGTACGGAAGCTTTATTTTATCGTTTAATGGGGCAAAAATCATTAATTGCCTAACAAATGAAGAGCTATTTAGCAGCACCTTATCTCCGCGTACTGTTGCACGTCTTAACGATATTAGCCGCGAAGAAGGCGTTTTAATTCATACGTACGTTGGAGATGAAATTATAACCGAAGTAGAAAATAAATTTACGGATATTGAAAGTGACATTACTGGTCTGCCGATCCGTGTTGTTTCATCTTTTACTGATGCCGTTACAGAACCTGTTGTAAAAGTACTCATGCTTGCAGAACCGGAAATGCTGGTTCACGTTGAAAAGAAACTTCAAAAGCAGCTTCAAGGAGAGCTAAGCGTAATGCGCTCTAAACCATACTTCCTTGAATTTACAGAAGAAGGCGTCACTAAAGGGACAAGTCTCCACTTATTAATTCAACAGCTTGGCATTACAAGCGATGAAGTGATTGCCATTGGCGACAGTTATAATGATCTTGCCATGATTGAATTTGCTGGACTTGGCGTAGCAATGGGAAATGCTCCTGACGATATTAAAGAAAAAGCCAACCACGTAACAGATACAAACATGAACGACGGTGTGGCAAAAGTTGTGGAAGAATTTATTTTAAAACCTGTTAGCATTTCATAAGACAAAAAAAGCAGCTCGCATGACACGAACTGCTTTTTTGTTTTGATTTTATACTCCTAAAAGTTTCATAAGAAGCGTAGCTAAAATAACTGTGGAAGCGCCTCCAAGTCTTGTTGCTACTTGAGCAAATGGCATAAGTGACATACGGTTGGAAGCTGATAAAATCGCTACGTCTCCCGTACCTCCTAAACCGCTGTGACAGCCGGTTACAATTGCAGCATCCACTGGATGCATTTTCATCATTTTACCTACAAAATAACCCGTTGCTACCATAGCAATGACAACTGCTGCACATACGACTACATAACCTGGTGTCACAATTTTCACTACATCTTCAAGAGGAATATACAAAATTCCTAGCCCTACCATTAACGGCCATGTTAAGCTCGTAGAAATGAATTTGTACATATGGTAAGCACCTTGCTCCATCTTAGCAGGCATTACTTGTAAACATTTGACTAGCGTTGCCGCTACGATCATTAAAACTGGACCTGGAATTCCTAAAAATTTATGTGCCAAGCCTCCGAAAATAAAGAAACTACATGCAATTAAAAGACCTGCGCCCATTAACGAAAAATCTACCGGTTTCTTGATATTTGTATCTTCTGAGATGCCATCTCCGCCTTTTGTCTTCACAAGAACTCCATTACCTGTTAATTCTGGCTTTTTCTCTCCTAGACGTTTCATTAAGCCAGCACATACGATAGCAACGATGTTTCCAATAACAGCAGCTGGAATCATTTGCGACACAAAAGATTCGGCTGAACTACCTAAAATTTGAGAATAAGCAAGTGAGAGCGGTAAAATACCTTCACCAATCCCTCCTCCAATAATTGGTACAACAATATAGAAAAATGTATGTTTTGCTCCATAACCAAATAACATCCCAACAGCTACACCTGCAGCTACAGCGACTAGCGTACCTAATACAAGCGGTACGAACATACGTGTAAAGCCTTGAATTAAAACTTTACGGTTCATACCAAGAATACTTCCGGCTACTAAACAAGAAATATAAAGGTATAAAAAGTTTGATGTTTTCATCAAAGTTGTTACCGCTTCCATAGACGCGGGATTTAAAACATTATAAAAAACTAATACGGAAGGTACAAGCAGTGATAAAATAGCTGGTCCGCCAATATCTTTTAAAATCGGAATTTTTAATCCTAAATCACCAAGCAGCATTCCCATTACCATAATAATCGCAAATCCGCCAATCATATCTGGAGGAAGCTCGTTGTAAACGGCCGCGCCATATACAATTAATGCAAGTAAAACGTATAGTGGCAGAGGAATAACTCCTATTTTAATATTGTTGATTCGGTTCCAAAAACCCTTATTTTCAGGCTGTGAATCTTGAGTAAACGTTTCCAATTTACGTGCTGTATTCATCTCATAACCCCCTGTGGTTCTAATATAGAGAATCATACACAAGTTTTAAAAAACTATATACGTTATGTAACTTAAGAATTCTTTTTGTAACTAAAAAAAGCACAGCTTCTTTTTTCAGAAGCTGTGCTTTTTCTATCTAAAAATTAAGCATTTACTGTTTCTAAAGCTTTAATTTCTTTGTATGTTGGTTCCCACATTGCTGCTTTTACTGCCGCTTTAACATCTGCTGGAATTTCTTTTGCAACGCCATCTTTAATTGCTGCGTTAGCAACCGCTAAAGCAACGTTATATGATACTTCACGTAATTCTTCTACGCGTGGTAGTAATGAAGCGCCTGGTTTGCTGCTGTCTACCATTTGAGCTACAGCGTGTGCACATGCTGCGAACATGCTGTCTGTAATAACTTCTGCTTTTACCACGATTGATCCAAGACCAAGACCTGGGAAGACAAAAGCATTATTAGATTGACCAATTTCATATTCTACACCATCGTAGTTAACTGGTTCAAACGGACTGCCAGTTGCTACAAGTGCTTTTCCTTCTGTCCAATTTAATAGATTTTCAGGAGTAGCTTCCGCAAGCGGAGTTGGATTTGACATTGGTAAAATAGCTGGGCGTTCTACATGCTTCGCCATTTCTTTTACGATTTCTTCTGAGAATGCGCCCGCTACACCAGACGTACCAATTAAGATTGTCGGCTTAACTTGTCTGACAACTTCTAAAAGAGAAATTTTGTCTTCTTCACGGTTCCAGTCCTTCACTTCTTCTGCTTTTCGGGCATAAGGCGTTTGGAAACCTAATAAGTCGTCCATATCATCTGTTAAAAGACCTCGAAAATCGACTGCCCAGAAGTTTTTGTATGCTTCATCTTCTGTGATCCCGTCTAATACCATTGCATCACGTACTTGATCTGCAATACCGATACCTGCTGTACCTGGTCCAAAGATTAAAACACGGTGGTCACGAAGCGGCATTTTAGACACTTGAACTGCTGAGAAAATAGCGGCAAGCGTCACGGCACCTGTTCCTTGAATATCATCATTAAACGTTAGAATTTCTTTTCCGTACTTGTTAATAATGTTACGAGCATTTACGTTACCGAAGTCTTCCCAGTGTAACAGTGCATTAGGGAATATTTCAAGAGATTTTGAAATGAATTGATCTACGAAATGATCATAGCGTTCACCGCGGATACGTTCATGACGGTTTCCGATATATAAAGGATCATTTAATAATTTTTCATTGTTTGTTCCTACATCAAGAACAACTGGAAGTACTCTGCTTGGATCAATTCCTGCTGCAGCTGTGTACACGGCTAATTTACCGATAGCAATATTAATACCGCCAACGCCCCAGTCACCAATTCCTAAAATACTTTCTGAATCTGTAATAACCATTAAATCAATGTCTTCACTATTTGCATCGATATTTTTAAGAGCTTCTTCAATGCCTTCTACATTATCGATTGACAAGTATACGCCCCCCGGACGGCGATATTCATGGCTGTATTCTTGGATTGCTTGTCCAACTGTTGGTGTATAAACAACCGGAAGCATTTCTTTTAAGTGATCTTGCAATAAACGATAAAATAATACAGCATTACGGTTCTGTAAATCGTTTAAATACACATTCTTACCAAGGTTATCTGCCTGAGCTAAAAATTGCTCATATGCACGTTTTGCCTGCTCATCTAAAGTTAAAGTCATTGGAGGAAGTAAACCTTCTAATCCTAACGTTTTACGCTCTTCTTTTGTAAAAGCTACTCCTTTGTTTAACATTGGAGCTCCTAAAATTTCTTTCCCACGTAAAGTCGTTTCAATTGTTTCATTATCTGCAAAAAATACGTTGCGCATACGACGATCTTCCTTTCTGTAGACTTGTATGACAAGCATACAAGTTGGTTAGATTTAAGTAATTGATACCTTATATGGATATTACTCATATTATTCAAATGTCCGTTAACTTTTTATGAATAGCTTGCTAATTCATTTGACAATAGTATATTTTATGCCTATCTATTTCTGCTGTCAACTATTTTAGTAGAGCAATTTTTTAGTTATAAAGAGGTAGAAATTTCTGAATTTAATATCTTTTATCAATTTTCTTTTTATATAGGTACTAAGAACCCTCTTTATTCTATTCATCTCTTTTTGAAAGCCAAAATAATCCTTTAATATGGAAAAAATGTTTAATTATAAAAAATTTATTTTGAAATAATTTTAGTTTGCCTATAAAAGAATATTTTTTATTTTTTTGTCTATGCTGATTAATGAATTACTATGAATATTCTTTCCTTTCTATCTATACATATAAATTACATAGTTCTTTTTTATAATAATGGAGGTTATTGTATGTTAAAACCAGACACAGCTATTATTTTTGGATTTCTTATCGAAGAAGCGGCCAGTCGATTAGACGATCAAGAGATTAAAGAAATTGCGGTTAAAGAGCTAGAAAATGGAGAATTGGTGTTTGAAGAAGCCAGTTATTTTTATAAACGCTTTTTTATCCCTGCTTCTTCTGAATTAAGACAAGCTCTCCGCCGAGAGGTCTTATCGCTTCATTTAACATTAAATCAAATCAAAAATGCTCATGGCAACGGATCTATGTCTAAGATTGCTCATATGCATCAAATTATTGCAGAAACTGAAAAATCAACAAACGAACTTAACAGACTTTTAAATCTTGCGTTCTATGAGGGTGAGGACGATCAGACCTACGCCTCCTTCATGAATATTTTTTCAAATAAATCATAAAAAAACCGTCCTTAAGGACGGTTTTTCTTATTGAACACCTTTCATTAAACGCTGAATTTTTGGCGAAATCATTAGCACGATTACACCTAAAATGACCGACACTCCACCCAATGCAGCAAAATAAACAACTTGCGAAATGTTTTCATAGTATTGAACAAGCTGAGCGTTGATTGCCTGCGCCGCTGCGCTTGTTAAGAACCATAAACTCATCGTTTGAGCAGAAAACGCTGCAGGTGCTAATTTTGTTGTAGTTGATAACCCTACTGGTGATAAACAAAGCTCTCCAACTACAACTAAGAAGAAGCTTAGCACTAACCAAAGCGGGCTCGCTAACGTTTCATTTCCATGAATACTAGCTGGAATAACCATAACAAGGAAAGAAAGTCCTGCAAATAATAGTCCTAATGAAAACTTCTTTGGTGTAGAAGGCTGTCTGTTTCCTAATTTCACCCAAATCGCTGCAAAAACTGGGGCAAATATAATAATGAATAACGGATTTAACGATTGGAACCAGCCAACTGGAATTTTAAAGCCGCCATACGTTAGCTGTGTATGATCTTTTGCATACGTTGCTAAAATTGTTGACCCCTGCTCTTGAATTGCCCAGAACATTACTCCAGAAATAAAAAGAGGGATATAAGCCAATACGCGTGAACGCTCATCAGCTGTTGTCTTGGGACTCTTATACATAACCACAAAGTAAATAATAGGAATAACAATCGCTAAAATACTTACAAATAAAATAACGCCTTCAACTGTTAAAATACCTGCTAAAGAAGTCAGTACAATAAAGATAGCAAGTACAACTACAGCAAATGCAATAGTACCAAATACTTTTTTGCGTTCTTCTGGTTTTAAAGGGTTTGGAACTTGTCTACCTGCACGACCTAAGGTTTTACCTCGTGTAGCCATAAATACAATTAGACCTAAAAGCATTCCTACTGCTGCGATTCCAAAACCTAAGTGATAATTATATTTTTCCCCTACTGTTGAAACAACTAGCGGTGCGATAAATGCACCTGCATTTACACCCATATAGAAGATACTAAATCCAGCATCTCGACGGTTATCAGTCGGGCTATACATATCACCTACAACGCTCGAAACGTTGGGTTTTAATAAACCTGTTCCAATAATAATTAAGAACATTGAAATAAACAGCGCTGTTACACCTGCTGGCAATGCAAGTACTAAATGTCCCAGCATAATAAATATACCGCCGTAAAACACCGTATTAGACGTACCTAAAATGCGGTCTGCAATCCAACCGCCAATAATTCCAGACATATAAACAAGGGAACCATAAATAGAAAAGATCGCTAAAGCCGTTCCTTGTTCCATTCCTAATCCACCATTTGCAATTGTATCGTACATGTACAATACAAGTAGCGCACGCATTCCATAGTATGAAAAACGCTCCCAGAATTCTGTAAAGAACAAGGTAAATAACCCTTTAGGATGTCCGAAGAATCCTTTTTGAGGAACTGTTTCATACACTTTTTCTCTCTCTACCGACATATTCCTTAACCTCTCTTTCAACCGTAAACCATCATAGACAAAACTGTCAAAAAATTATGATGATATAAAAAAATAGAAACAAGAAAATTTTATTCTTATAAAATGATTCTGTCAATATCAGAATTTTACAATGAGTGCATAAAATACGGTTTTCCATTATAAAATTGCACCTATAAAAAGCTTTAAATCAAGATTTCTTTTCTTAAAATATCTTTTTGAATTTTTTTTTATACAAAACCCTTGATTACAAAGCATATGATTATCTACTTTTCATACAACCAGATAATATTTTTCTTTTTGGGAATTTTTTCTTTATATTAAAAAAGAAGCTTTATTATTTTTTCATTATGCTTCCCTCAACCGGAAATATACTTTTTTAAAATAATAAAACCCTCTTTAAAAATGTCTCTTTTGTTATAGTAGATACTATTTTTTCACCTATGTAATACCTTTAATATAAGTCATCCTCATTTTTCTATGTAAAAAAAGAGATAAAAGGTTTATTTTTTACCTCTTTTTGTACTGTAGCTACATTTTTACGTATTCACCGTTTACCATTTGTCCTTTGTGAAGAGGAAACACACCTTCTTCTTTAGTGTATACAATCGTTCCTCTATTAATGGTAGTTAAAATAACGCTATTAAATACCGTTCCTTCATATATACTGTGCTTATGTTTGAAAAACATTCCTTCTTTTGTCACTTTTTCAGTTTGATCCAGATCAACAATAACCAAATCCGCATCGGATCCTAGCAAAATGCTTCCTTTTTTAGGATATAAACCGAATCGTTTAGCTGGATTGGTTGATACAAGCTTTGAAATGTGTGAAAGAGAAATCCCTCTAGTGATGGCTCCCTCACTAATCATTGCTTGCAAAGAGTACTGACCGCCTGATATTCCACCCCAAACTTTAAATAAATCATTCTGATGAGCTGTCTTTAACTCAATCGGGCAGGGAGAATGATCTGAAGAAATCATATCTACTTCCTCTGATTGAATACAAGCCCATAATTTTTCTTTCTGACTCCTGCTGCGAAGAGGAGGTGCACACTTAGCCGTTACCCCAATTTCTTCAAAGTCTTCCTCTGTAAAAAGCAAATAATGCGGACAAGTTTCCAGCGTAACGTTCATCCCATTCTTCTTTGCTTCCGTAATAAGCTGCACGGCTTCATAGCTGCTAATGTGTACAAAGTGAAGCGGACATCCTGTTTTTCCACCATACTCAAGCGCTTGCTTTACTGCGTTTACTTCTGCTAGAACAGGTCGCGTTTCTAAATAATCCTTAATAGCAGTTTGCTTTTGCTTCTGTTTAGCCTGTTCAAGCTTTTGTATTAAATCATTTCTTTCAGCATGCAGGGCAAGCACCTTGTTTAGTTTCGCAATCTCTTTCATTCCTTCGTATAATGTGAGGTCATCTGAGAAATCAAATTCAGAACCGGCTTCTGACATAAATGCTTTAAAACCTATTACACCCGAATGAGCCATTTTAGCTAATTCTTCTTTATTACCAGGAACCAACCCTCCCCATAGACCATAATCTACTACTGACTTCTGATCAGCCAGCGTTTTCTTTTCCCACAGCGCTGCTTCTGTTACGGTAGGAGGAACGCCGTTTAAAGGCATATCAAAATATGTAGTGCAGCCTCCTGCAGCCATAGATGCTGAACCGTAGTCAAACCCTTCCCAATGGTCTCGGCTCGGTTCATCGAAATGCACGTGAATATCAATCATTCCAGGCAGAACATATTTGCCTTTAGCATCTACGTATTTTTTTGCTGGTGTGCTAACACCTTGCGCTATTTCTGCAATCTTTCCTTTTTTAATACCTATATCCGCTTTTACTATTTCGTCTTCTAATACGACCGAACCATCCCGAATAATTAAATCGTACATGTTATCAAACTCTCCTTTACTTAATTACTTCATCTTTTTATTAAACGAAGTAGTCTGCTATTGTTCTATCATGCACTGTTTCCTTTAAAAAGTCTTTATCATTGTAAAGAACCCTGACACACAGACTGATTATTAAGTCAGGAAATATAACTGAATTATCTGATTTTTTTATCCACCATCTTGTCTTAACTTTTTTTCATTTGGTCACTTTCCCTAATTAAAAAGAGGTTGCGACATAACTAAATCAATGGACGAACAAATTGGATAAATGAGCTAGTATAATTGCTTGTGACCCTGCTATTGATTTCCGTGCAACCCTTCGCTTTCTGCGGGGGCTCACCTATTTCGTTTTTCTCGCAGGAGTTTTTCGCCTTGCCCTCCAATCCACAGCTAGAAGCAACTGCATACATGAAGCCTACGTCCACTCTAACCATAAAAAATCCGAACGAGTTTGATTCCCAATCAAGAATCAAGCTCGTTCGGATCTTCCTTCAGCTAATTTTGTCACAGCGTCTTTTAACTCTTTTTTACTTTTTGTGACATTGGCAGCCTTACTGTAAATGTACTTCCTTTTTCTTGTTCGCTTTCTACGTCAATTTTTCCTTTATGTGTTTCTACAATCCATTTAGCGATTGCTAGGCCTAGCCCGTGACCTCCCATTTGACGGGATCGGGATTTATCAGCACGATAAAAGCGGTCAAAGATTCGATCCTTTTCGTCGGGATGAATTCCAACCCCTGTATCACGTACTTTTAATATACATTCACTCCCATGCTGAACCACTTGAATGTTTACACTTCCATGAGGAGTCGTATATTTAATAGCATTGTCTAACAAAATGTAAATCAGCTGAGTTAGACGCTCTTGATCTCCAGTTACGACTAATTTTTCGGGCGTATCTAACTGCAAATCAATATGTTTGGAAATCGCTAGAGTTTCAACCGATTCCATTACCTTTTGTACCGCATCTGTAATATCAAATGGCATCATTGCTTTTTCTACTTTATTAGAATCTGAGCGTGCAAGCGTAAGTAAATCACTGACGAGACTCGTCATCCGCTTCACTTCAGCTTTCATATTATTAATTAATTTTTTAGAGAAAGGATCTTCTGTTACTTCCTCCTGCATTTCTAAAGCGTTAATAGAAGAAAGCATAACGCTAAGCGGCGTTCTTAACTCATGGGATGCATCCGCCACAAACTCTTTTTGCTTTTGGAAAGCTGTTTCAATTGGGACCATCGCACGTTTTGACATTAAGCGGCTGATATAAATGGCTACTCCTACAAACAGTACGGTAAGGCTCAGCATAATAATGAGGAGCCACTTTAACAGCTGATAAAGAAACGAAACGTCTTTTCCAATATAAAGCATCCCTAAAAATTGACCTTTATAAAAAATAGGTTCCCCCGCCATCATTAAATCAATATCTATTTTGCCTTCTCCGTTTTGCCCTTTTACTCCTTCAATGTGTTCAAAACTAGGACGTGGGGCTTTTATTCGTTCTTTTCGCACCTCATTTTCAATAGGGATCCATCCATCAATTAAATCTAACAAGGTAGAGCGAAGACGCTCACTCGCTTCGTTGCCCATAATAAGGTCCCCTTCAGGACTGATGACATAATAAAAAAACTGGTCTTCACCGGCTACGACAATGTTTTTGTACTCTTCTTTCGACTGTTGATTCGAGCTGTTTACCGCTTGTTTAATTAAGATGCTTTGGACAATTCGAGACTCTTGTTTTAACATGCTATTTAAGTTTTGCTGTTGACTATTGGATACAACCACATACACCAATGCATAAACAATAAATACGAATAAAAGCAGAAACAGCATTAGCAATGCGCTGTATCGGAATGTTAAACGATTTTGCGTCTGGCTGAATAAATCTTGTTTTACTTTTTGTTTTACTTTCTGTTTAGCCCTCGTAAGAAGTTTAGCTTTCAATTTTGTAGCCTACTCCACGAATGCTTTGAATAAGATCTTGTTTGTTGAATTTCTCTAGTTTTTTTCGCAAAAGTTTAACCGTCGCATCAATCGTTTTAATCGAAACATCTGATTCATATCCCCATACCCTGTCTAAAATAATATCTCGAGAAAGAACTTGTCCTTTGTTTTTTACTAAAAAATCTAGCAGTTGAAATTCACGAGGACTTAATTGAATAAACTCCTCGTCAAACTGCACGGTTTGACTTGCTCTTTTTAATATCATGCTTGCAATCTCTACTTCTTCTTCTAAGATTGGTGCATAATTACGACGAGCCAAAGCGCGAAGCCTTGCAAGCAGCTCGTCAATTTCAAATGGCTTAATAACGTAATCATCCGCTCCCGCATCTAAGCCTTGTATACGATCTTGAACCGCATCCTTTGCTGTTAACATAAGAATAGCTCCGGCGTATCCTTCTTTTCTTAGACGTTTACATACATCGATTCCGTCTCCATTGGGCATCATCCAGTCAAGAATTAACACATCATAATGCGCTTCAGATGCATAATCATATGCATCATTCCCTTCCGTCACCCATTCGACGTTATAGCCTCCTTTTTTCTTCAGCATATAACTAACTAATTCACCTAGCTGCAAATCATCTTCTGCTAGCAGTACATTCATTCTGCGTAACTCCTTCCTTCATTTGATACATTTCCCTGCATCCTTTTGTTTACTTTATTATACAAAAAGAATCAGCAGAAACAAGCTGCCTCTACTGATCACTTTTCATTTTAATTTTCCCTACCTGTATTAAGAATGGGCGTGAACTGCTGTTCAGCAGTTCGCGTCTTTTGTACTTTTATGAATGACTAACGATTTGATTTGAATATGAAGGATTTGATCCATTAACAGTTTCTGTGACCTTTACAACACGCCGGCATATTTCAGCTCGTACACCTCTGTGCTTCAATTGTTCGACGATTTTTTCTAATTTGCTATAAGACGCTGTTTGTTTCATATCCATCCCCTCATTTCGTTAAGGTATTATTTACGAATCAAGTTTGTTTGTAATATCATACTTTTTCTTTAGCTTTTGTAACCATGTTGGATACTCTGTTTGGTATTTTTGATCAAGCAGCGTTTGCTTGATTTTTGCTTTGCTATTTTCATATGTTGCTTTTTGCGCTTCTTTTTTGCCTGTTACTTTAATAATGTGATAACCGTATTCTGTTTTAACAGGATCACTTACTTCATTTACCTTCATTGAAAATGCTTTGTTGGCAAAAGCTTCGACCATATCACCTTTTTTGAAGTATCCAAGGTTTCCGCCATCTGATTTAGAAGCTGTATCCGTTGAATATTCTTTTGCTAGCTTCGCAAAATCTTCTCCTTTATCAAGCTTTGCCTTTACTTCTTTTGCTGTTTTTTCGTCTGCTACTAAGATGTGGCTAGCTTTCACCTGTGCTTCTGTAGCTAGTGAATCTTTATTTTGATTAAAGTACGATTTCATTTCACTATCTTTAATATTAATAGTCGACTCGACCATTTTTTTTGCTTCAATATTCGTCTTTAAATCTTTTTTCAGCTCTGACAATTTTACACCGCTAGATGCTAATGCTTGATTTAGTGCATCCTCTCCCCCGTACTGACTTTTAAGGTTTTCTAATTCAGCATTAATTTCTTTATCGGTTACTTTAATATTTTGTTTAGCTGCTTCTTTTGAAATGACTTTTTGTTCGATTAGTGAATCAAGGACGCTTGATCCTCCTTGAGCAAGAAGAGCATCATACAGCTGATCTTTTGTGATTTTTTCATCACCAACGGTAGCAACTACCTTTGATTTATTCATTGCTACGGCACCAATAGCTACTGCAGCAATAATGACAACGGCTGCAATAATCATAATTATTTTGTTTTTAGACATCATTAAACTCCTTTTCCATTTCTCATTACTTACCTAAACTTAAACTTTTGCGCGTTGGTAACGGTTTAAGCTCAATTAAAGGCCTTGCAATCGTAGATACGTATTTACTCGACAACAACCACGCCACTCCACAAGCTCCAATCAAAAGAATGCTGTATCCTTGTACACTTTCTATCCAGTCTCCAAAAGAAGATAAGCGAATATATTTAATCAGAAATCCATGTAGCAAATACACATAAAAGGTTTGAGCACCTCGAGATGTAAAAGACATCGTCTGTGTAGGGATCAAAGCTAGAAAGGAAACCGTCATTGCTAAGCTGATGCTATAAAATAGCGTACGAATAATCATTCCCTCTACTTGATTTACACCTAAGGAGGCATAAGATTTTGAACCAAATAGCCACTCCTTCTCAAAATCCGGTGCTACATATTGGATCCACAGAGCAATAATCAGCAATGTGCCTCCAGCTACTTTCTTACAAGAAACAGACGTCAATTTTTTAAAATGTTCTTTTTTCATATAAAACCCTGCTAAGAAGAAGGGAAAGAATACAAATGTTCTAGAAAGACTTAACGTTGTTTCTAGCGGTTCACATAAGCCAATCATAATTCCTAACGCTGCCGCGACGGCTAAAGGATATTTGATCTTTGTAAAAATAAACAGCATCGCATTCCAACAAAATAAACTTAGTAAAAACCACAGTGACCAAGCTGGCTGAAATACTGAAACTTCGAATGACGATTCATCATACAGCTTATAATCATATACCGCATAGATAAGTTGAAAGATAATATAAGGAAACAATACTTTCTTCGCCATCTTCCACATATATCCTTTCTTTCGGTATCCCTTTGCAAAATATCCGCTTATTAAAATAAATGCTGGCATATGAAAAGTGTAAATAAATATGTAGAGTGTTCGTAACCACTGTTCATCATTGATGAAGGGAGTTAACAAATGGCCAAACACTACCAGTACAATTAAGATAAATTTTACGTTATCAAAATACGCATCCCGCTTAGCCATTTGACTTCCTCCTTTCTTTTGCGTTCTATGGATTTGTACGACGTGCTGCTGCGAATATCTTTTCTTTACATTCCTTACTATACATAGTGAAAATGAAAAAACAGTGAAAACCTTTCTTTTTTCTATTTTTAAGTAGGGTGCCGCTAAATAAGTTTGACAAATGGCGCCTCTTTCTCTACTATATAGATACGCACCCTATCCAATTCAATTTCGCTTGTTGCGGGACACTTAACCAGTACGGATGGATAGGGTGTTTTTGTATGCAAAAAAAAGCAGAAGACCTAGGTCTTCTGCTTTTTATTTTGCTATAGGCTGACTTTCGTTTTTTCCGTTTCCTTTTTTATTTTTCTAAATAATAAAACAAGTAACAAAAAAGGACAAACGGGATACCGCAGTATAATGCAATGCGCTGACTCTTATCAAAAGCCAGTCCTACACAAGCAGCAAAACATAACACAAATGCTAAAATAGGAACAAGAGGATATAAAGGTGCTTTGTAAACAAGCTTTGATACATCATTTCCTTCTTTAATATAGCGTCTTCTAAACATAAAATGAGAAGCTGCAATAGCCATCCATACAGCTACCACCGCAAATCCAGAAATAGAAACTAATACTAAGTAAACAGTAGTTGGTGCAACCACGCTTGACAGCAAGGACAGACATGCCACTCCCATGCTGATAAGCAACGAATTAAATGGAACTCCTTTAGACGTTACTTTCCCTAACCAAGTGCTGACCATTTTTTGATCAGATAATGACCATAGCATTCTCGAACATGCATATAATCCTGCATTAGCGTTTGATAATAAAGCTGTTAAAATAACCAAGTTCATAATATCTGCTGCGTAAGGAATACCTATTTGATCAAATACCGTCACAAAAGGACTTTCTAATACTCCTGCTTGTTTCCACGAAATCAACCCAGATAGTACAAACATGGCGCCAATAAAGAAGAAGAACGTACGCCAAATGATATTTTTAATTGCTCGAGGTATGTTCTTTTCCGGATCCTCTGTTTCTCCTGCCGTAATACCAATTAATTCTGTTCCCGAAAAAGCAAAGCTAACGGAAACCATGGTAATTAATACAGGCATAAGTCCATTTGGAAATAAACCGCCCTCTCCTGTAAAATGAGAAAGCATCGGCGCTTTTTCATGACCGCTAAGAGGAATGAATCCAAACATCGCTGCTGCGCCTAAAATAATAAATACAATAATCGTTAATACTTTAATACTTGAAAACCAAAATTCTGTTTCGCCGAAAAAACGTACAGATGTTGCATTTAAACCAAATAATAAAAGAGCAAACAGCGCGCTCCATATCCAAACCGAAACGTCAGGAAACCATCTTTGCATAAGCAATCCAGACGCTGTAAACTCCGAACCGACAGATACCACCCAAGTCAGCCAGTAGAGCCAGCCAACCGCAAAACCAGTACCTGGCCCGATAAACTTTGTAGCGTATACTTGAAATGATCCTGACACAGGCATTGCTACGCTTAGTTCCCCTAGACATATCATGACTAAATACATAATTAATCCACCGATTAAATAAGCAAGGAGTGTTCCCCCTGGACCTGCTGCATTAATTGTATAGCCTGAATTAAGAAACAACCCCGTACCGATAACACCGCCAAGAGAAATCATAAATAAATGACGGCTTTTCATTTTTCTTTGTAACTGATTCATAGATGTTGTATTCTCTCCCATTGTGTACCTCCTTTTTTTGTAGTAAACCCATCCAAAAACTTGGTTTATTTGCATATTCTCTATAGTCTCTTCTCTGCAGGAGTAGGCTCTATTTCTTCGATATGTACAAATTTTGTATATTGTATACAATATACACTTCTTAAATCTTTTTACGATTATATCATTTTTCAGATTTTTTACAACAATCAATAGTAAAAAATATTTCAATAATTCTATTTTTTATATTCTAACTAAGATTAAATGAAGTGATATGATATGATTATTTTTACACCTGTACGTTCTTTCACGCTATTTTTATACTCTTTCATCATCATGACATGAAGAGAAAGAACGGCTGATGCGATATTTATTTTAGGGGGAAACAATGAACAAGGGGCCTATGATTTATCATTCATTAAAAGATCATGTATATAACTACATAGCAAGTCAAATTCAAGAAGGTACACTGCTGCCTAACGACAAAATAAATGAAGCCAGTATTTGTTCTCAGCTGAATGTCAGCCGAACGCCTGTAAGAGAAGCGCTTATTAAATTAGCTTCAGACAACCTATTAGAATACAGACCGCGCAGAGGGTTTACTGTAAAAGAAATTGATACACAAAAAAAACTAGAAGTATTTGAAATCGTCGGTGCTTTAGATGGTCTGGCAGCTGCCCTGTCGATTGATCACTTAACGGAAGAAGATTTTACGAAGATGGATGAGCTTATTAAAAAAATCGATGTTTCGATTGAATTAGAAAATTATCAGGATTATCAAAAATATCAAACGTATTTTCATCGAGTCTATTTGAACCGATGCAATAATGTGGCCTTAAAAGAACAGCTTATGTCTTTACAAGACGGATTCATCAGACAAACGTACTTTAGCGATGACAATAAAGAGCTATACGCCATTTTACATGTAATGAATGAACATCACCGACATATTCTGAAACTTCTGCAGCAGAAAAAAAAGGCGGATGTTCAGCTTTACCTTCAAAATGTTCATTGGAAAATCGAATATCCAGAAATGATTTGATTAAAAAGAGATCGAGACATAACTAAATCAATTCAATCAACAGCTAGAAGCAACGAAATACATGAAACCTACGTTTATCATACCAATAAAAAAATCCGAACGAAGTTGATTCTTCATTGAGAATCTTAATTCATCGTTCGGATTTTTCTTTAACTAAAACACTTTTGTCCCAGCCTCTTTTATTTTGCTATAGCAGAACGCTGCTTTTCTTCTTTTACGTACCAAATGAATTTCCCTGTATATCCGTAAATAATCGCTAAAATAATAGAGACAAAACTGAGCCACATAAACGGCAGATAAGCGAATGTAGAAATTCCAAGCGTTGTAGCTAGAAATACACCGTTATCCGTCCACGGAACCATTCCAGAAGTTAAGGTTCCCCCTACTTCTGAGTTACGGGCAAGCACCAGACGCTGTATTCTTAACTTATCATAACTTTTCTCCATAATTTTCGGTGTTAAAATTAATGAAACATACATCGCACAACCAAATATATTTCCTAATAACCCAACGAAAATAGTAGAAGCCGTAACGTTTCCTGAATTGACAAGAATTTTTTCAAATTTAGATAGCAGGACTTCTAAGACGCCGAGCTCATCTAATAACCCGCCAAATCCTAGTCCAAAAATAATGACAATAATGGAACCTACCATACTTAAAATTCCGCCACGATTTAACAGCTCACTTAAAAATGTGTTGTCGGTATTAATTTTAAATCCTTCATAAGCCGTATTAAATGCGCTCGCCACATCCATATGTTGAAAGACAACTGCCCATATAATTCCTAATAATGAACCAATCGCAATTGCTGGAAGAGAAGGTTTCTTTAAAGCTAAAAGAACAATGACAGCCAATGCCGGAATCAGCATCCACCCGCTGATATGGAATGTATCCAACAGCGAAGATTTTAATTCTTCTACCCGTCCAGCATCAAAATCTTTTCCCCCATACATAAAACCTGTTACCGTAAATAATACTGCTGTAATGAGGTAAGCAGGAATATCCAACACTAACATTGCTTTTACGTGATCAATAACATTCACTCGAGCCATTGACGCAGATAAAATGGTACTGTCAGAAAGAGGAGAAAGCTTGTCTCCAAAATAAGCTCCTGAAATCACAGCTCCAGCTACTAACGGAAGCGGCATACCTAGGCCTTGTCCGATTCCCATCATCGCGATTCCGGCTGTACCAACCGTTCCCCAAGATGTTCCTGTTGAAATCGAGGTAATAGAGCAAATGATAAGTGTAGCAAGTAAAAAGAATGTTGGATTAATAAACTCTAATCCAAAATAAATAAGAGAAGGAACAACTCCTCCGGCAATCCATGTTCCAATTAACGTACCGACGGCTAATAAAATTAAAATAGCTTCTAGGCCGTTTGATATTCCTCTTGTAATGGCCCCTTGCAGCTGATTATACGTATACCCAAGTCGTACTCCTAGCGCCATAACAATAAACCATGAAATAAATAAAGCGAGCTGAATAGGTAAATTAAAAACAGTTGCAAATGAAATAACAACAGCTAAAAATAAAGCAAGCACAATCATTATTTCCCACATAGATGGTAAACGGGTTGTGTTCAAACTAGCTCCTCCTAAACTGGTATGTAGATTCTGGAATGTGGTATCGTTTAAGAGCAAAACGTCCTTATTTTTTAATTGTTCCTCTTACTGCTCCAACATATGTATTTCTATGAGTACTTAAACAATAAACTGCATCTTTTTAAGAACATAAAATAAGGATACTCGCGTAAACAATAAGCCATTTTCTTTTATCCAGTGGTCATAATACCATAAGAATGTGCTTTCTTACAAGACTCATTATAAAGCGCTTTCTGTTTGTTTATACATTTTAATATATAAATATATTTTCATTTATTTTATTCAACGAAAAGAGGAAAGTAATATGAAAGAATATGCAACGTTTGCAGGAGGATGCTTTTGGTGCATGGTCGCTCCTTTTGATCAGCTTACAGGAATAAGCAGTATCCGCTCGGGCTACGCTAGAGATAAACAAATCACTTCTAAAGCTTCTGCTCTTGTAGAAAAGGAAAACGAATACGTAGAGGCCGTGCAAATTGTATGGAATCCTTCTCAAATTACGTTTGAAGATCTGCTTAATCTGTATTGGCAGCAAATTGACCCTACGGATTCCGCCGGACAGTTTTCAGACCGCGGACCATCGTATCGAGCCATCATTTTTTATCATAACGAAAAGCAAAAAGAAGCGGCTCTCGATTCTAAAAGAAAGCTTGCCCAAAGCGGACGTTTTAACAATCCTATCGTCACACCTATTTTACCTTTTTCTTCTTTTTACGAAGCCGAAGAGCAGCATCAGGATTATTATCGAAAAAATGCATTTCACTATAAATTATACAAAGAAGGCTCGGGGCGCACTGATTTTCTGACGCAGCATTGGCCCAAGGACCGCTCTTACCTTAAAAAGATCCTAACGCCTATGCAATATTTTGTTACGCAGGAAAACGGTACCGAACCTCCTTTTACAAATTTATATTGGAATAACAAAAAACAAGGAATTTACGTTGACCTTCTAACTGGAGAAGCACTGTTCAAAACGTCAGATCAGCTTCCTTCTCATACAGGCTGGCCCATTTTTAAGCGCCCTATCTTATACGGAAACATAAAAAGAGTGCCGGCGCAGCATTCAACAGCGCTAAAAAGCAAAGAAGGAGATAACTACCTGGGTTTACTTTTAACAGAAGAAAACAGCGGATACTATCAAGTGAATTCCGCGGCTCTGCGCTTTATTCCAAAAGAGAAGCTTAAAGAAGAAGGCTATGAAGATTTTTTAATTTTGTTTTGATGCCTATACTTTTTTAAAAGGGTAAAAATAAGCGGTTACTTTCTTTGCGTAGTGTACAGTTAAATCATGATGGTCCGGCGGACGCAAAAAAGGCTGAGTGATAGAATCATCTCTTATTTCACACTCTCCTTTTTGCAGTTCCCAAGGGTCATGATAAAGATCTCCTCTGTAGACATTTCCTTGATGAGTGGTAAATAAGCAGTAGCGCTCTGTAAGCCAATGAGCTAGTTCTCCTTTTTTACTGTGATAGGACGGAGAAGTACCTCTATATGTAAGCTTTACTCGCTCTTTTTTTGAGTCTCTGTGCGTTCGAACTGACTGAAAAGAAATATAGTTCTGAGTTTTGTTGAATGTCATAGCAGCGCGGTAATAAGGCAAGTGAAAAAAGTGACGAGCAATCCATACTCCTAGTGGGTTGCTTGCGTCTAAACTAAAAAAGTAAACGCCTTTTTCCCCTTTATATGTAACGTATGTACGCACATTTAGCTCATATAATCGTGAAAAGACGGGCACGGCGGGGGTCCCTTTGAATCGAATGTCTGTCATCGTAAAGGGCACAAGGGCAATCCACGCTTGACCATTATAGGTGTCAGGCTCTAACTGACTCGGCAATAAAGAAGCCAGAAACGCCGGATCTACAGGCCAATGAATAAACAGTAAATCTTTCCACGTTTGCTTCATTATCCAATTGTTTTTCACTTCTTGTTCTCTCCTTTTTCTAGATGTTCTTTTCCATCAATTCAGCGGCTGCCGATTTCCCTGACAAATATGCGCTCTCTAACCGTGAGTGGTTCGTCTTATCTTCCCTTCTTAAAAAAGCATCTCCTGCCACCAGTAGCGACGGCATAATTTCGATAAAGGGCTGGTGAAGAACTTGTTCAACCTCTGCATAGCGCCATTTCTTTAACTGAATGCTTTTAATATGATTTGCACCTATCGATTCTTTTATTTCATTTTTTATCGCCCGCAGCAACTCATGTTCATGTTTATCAAAATGTTTTTCTGACCAGTCTTTATTCATGTATACGCTAAGAACAGGCGTCTTTGATATTCCTTTTTGCTCATGATTCACGATTCTTTGAATGGTGCCAGATGGATTCGTGAGTTGACCATGATCACCATACAGCATCTCTGTATAAAGCTCTACGATAGCAACCAAGCAAGGAGTGAATTTCAGTGTGTTAAGGATAGATCGGTCCGCCTGTAACCTACTGCTATTAAGCACCTCAATAACCTGAGGAGACGGAGGTGTAAGAATGATATCAGTCGCTTCGAAAATCTCGTTTTCTTCTGTATAAAGCTGATACCTCCCGTTTTGAAAATCAATGGTTTGAACTTTTCGATTCATATATACACATAGATCTTTTGCTAAATATTTAGCTAACGCATTCATGCCATTAATACTTTGATAACGAGGGTGATGGTCACCAAACCACTTCTTAACTTCTCTATCGCCTATCCATTTATTTACGGCTTGCTGAAATTCATCGGATCTCACTGTAAAAAATTGAGCTCCGTGATCTGCTTTTCCCTCTCCTACTCTTCGGGTAGCCATTCGTCCCCCTACACTTTTACCCTTATCAAGAAGAAAGACCTCTATTCCTGCTTTTTGTAATTCAGCCGCTGCTGTAAGGCCTGTCATTCCTGCACCTACTATTCCTACTCGTTTCATTTTTTCCTCCTTATTTAACTCATTTACTTACAGTATAAAAAAAGCGGAATGATTGAGCTAATTTAAACTGTCTTTTTCATTTACCTTTGCCCCTGCTTGTCTCAAAAAAGTAGTCTACGATTCCTTTCAGCTGAGTATACTTGTTGTATACAAATATACCTTTACCTGCTAGCACGTCTATAGATAGGAGGACTGTCACATGATGCTCTATGATATTAAGCACAAAGTATATTACGAAGTATTTAATACAGCTCGCCCTAAAATGAAGGACTCTCACCAAGGCCGAAGCTGGGGATATGTTTATAAAAATCTCAATGGACAACCTACAAAATTTTGGATTGACTTTACGCATGGACGTTTTATGTACTTTCAAGTTGAAGACAAGTGGTATCGGGTGCAATATTTGCAGTCCAATGATAAGAAAAAAACAGCGGATGTCTTTAAAGGCGCTCTCATTGACTTGATTTTAGATGGAATGGATCTCAAGTTAGTACGAGGAAACTTTGAGAAGAGAAGACTCTTAGCTTTATAACACATAGAAAAACAGCCGTAAAAGCAGGACTGCTTTTACGGCTGTTTAATTGTACGAGGAGTAATCAATATTTCAACCCTTCTATTTTTCGCTTGCCCCTCTGCTGTATTGTTAGATGTCACCGGTTTGAACTCTCCAAATCCTTTTGCACTGAACATGCTTGGATTAAGCTTATCGTTTTTTAAAATAACTTTCATAAAGTTAACTGCTCTCATCACGCTTAACTCCCAGTTGGATTCAAAACCAGCGTTGCGTATAGGGACGTTATCGGTGTGACCGCTAATAATAATATTACGAGGAGGATCAATCACCAAAAGCTCTGAAATATCATTTGCAATTTTTGTATCTTCACTTCGAACTTGTGCTCTTCCCGAATCAAACAATACATTGTCTCGAATGGAAATTAAGAGACCTTCCTCGGTTAGCGAAGTCTGTAATTGATTTGTTAAGTTTTTCTTTTGAATATACGCATTAATTTTAGATTGAATTTGCTGAAGTTCTTCTTCATCAGCTTCTCGTATGGTTTGCTCCTTTTGTTCGCTCGTTAACGATTGTGAAGAAGCAGAAGACTGATTAGGAGCTGTCTCCACTTCATTTGTTTTTTCCGTACTTTTAGCTGCGGGAGTATTTGAAGGCTGAACCGCTTCTTCAGATTCCTCCAGAGATTGAAATTCCATCACGCCCGTTCCTCCAACAAACGCTTCATTAAATGCGCGAGAAAGGTTCTTAAATTTTTGCGCATCCACTGAGCTCATTGCAAACAATACAATGAATAAAGCAAGTAAAAGTGTAAGCAAATCTGAATAAGGAAGCAGCCAACTTTCGTCAACATGGTCCTCTTCATGCTTTCGTTTTCTGCGTCTACTCATTTATACCCACTTCACTTTCTTGAAGAAGCTTTTTACGTTCCGCTGTGGGCAAATAAGAAGCCAGCTTTTGCTCAATTACTTTTGGTGTTTCTCCTTCTAGGAGTGAAAGCACTCCTTCGATCATCATATACTTTACCTTTACTTCATGTTTCGATTTACGCTTTAGTTTATTTGCAAACGGATGCCATAGTACATACCCAGTAAAAATACCAAGAAGCGTAGCAACAAACGCTGCGCTGATCGCATGTCCTAGCGTATCTGTGTCTTCCATGTTCCCAAGCGCAGCAATTAACCCTATAACAGCTCCAAGTACACCCAGAGTTGGAGCATATGTACCTGCTAAAGCGAAAATACTTGCACCCGTTTGATGTCTTTCTTCCATAGCATCAATTTCTTCAGACAACACGTCTCGTATATAATCCGCACTTTGACCATCAATAGCTAAATTCAAACCATTTTTTAAGAAAGGGTCGTCTACATCAATAATTTGGGCTTCAAGTGATAGTAACCCTTCTTTTCGAACAACTTGTCCCCATTCAGAAAACATGGATACTAAATCAACAGGCTGCAGCATTTTTTGTTCTTTAAACAGGACACCAAACAGTTTTGGGACTCTCTTGATTTCATTTGAAGGAAATGCAATCACTACTGCTCCGACGGTTCCGACAATAATAATTAAAATAGCAGCGGGATTTCCTAACACAGATGGATTAACCCCTTTGAAAAACATGCCTACAATAAGAGAGGCTATTCCTAAAATCAGTCCAATAAAAGATGTTTTATCCATATGTAATTCTCCTATCCTTAACTTCCTGTTCTTTCTTTTTCTATATTTTATCCTCACCTTTTATTTCGACTATTTCATAGAATTTTTAAGCTTTTTATGAAGCATATTTACAATTACATCTTTTCTCTATTATAAAAACACTTTTTTCAACTTTTCATACAGAATATCTGAAGGTCCAGCTATAATTGCTACAATTTGATTTTCCACATAAATAGCAGCCGTCATCTTATTATCAATATCAGCTAAAATTGCAAACCCGACGTTAATGTTCAACTTTATTCACCTCTGTAACGTTCTTGTTTATTCAACATATAAAAAGAACAGTCTTACCATTTATTTTTCCGTGTTTTATTGACATTTGTAAATTTTATATTAAGATTATGTAAATGAGTTGACAAAATGGAGGTGATATTATGCTACTAGAAAAATACTGTAAAAACACTGATTTAATGATTATCCAGTTTACAATCGAACTAACAAAAGACATTCACGCTAAAATCTCCGCACGTACTTTATTTTATGAAGAACAGGTGATACGTTATGCTGAAAAAAGAATACGTTCTTTCTTACACCCTCTTTCCCTTAAACATACGCTAAAATTTGTCTATCAATCTGAAATACTACAAACTATTCTATTCAAATTAAAACCAACTTTTGAGCAGCAGCATGTACTGCGCTGTATTTCATCTTAAAAAGGAGTTCCCTTCAGCGGAAACTCCTTTTTGATTTGATTCTACGATATAGACGATATGCTTTTCTGATAACGTTTAAAAGCGGGTACGGCAAGCGGATATGGTATTTATCAATAAACGGATAAAAGGTGTAATAGGCTTTTACAAGGTCTGTCCATTTTTTATCAATACCCTTCTTATAAAAGTCAGAAATATCCACCACATACCCTCTTCCATCTTTCATCATGACATTTTTGCCATGCACATCATAAGGGTTTAACCCCTGGCTTCTTGCATAGTCCAAAGCTTTGTTCACATCTTTTATGACTTGTTCTGGAATCTTTATTCCCCGCTGTACGGCATCATACAAAGTAACGCCTGTAAGTCTTTTTAAAATCAAGTACGTCTTTCCCTCATGGAAAAGTTGAGAATAAGCTGGGTGAACGCCCAGCTTTCTATACACTTGCGCTTCTTTTTTTACACCATAAACGTCTCTTCCGTACACTTTTACGACAAATTCAGGATAATTCTCGTGCATAAACACACCGGCATAGTTTCCTTTACCAATAAGTACCCACTCTTTTGTTTTGTTCGTAACTTCAACTGGATCATAGTCACTTTCACTTTGAATCATAACTTGCGTTAGTAATGATGTTTCAACTAGCGACACTAACTGTTTAATTGTTTTATCCATAGTCCCCTCTAAAAATCCTTCAGTAATCTCTATCAAATATTACCCTATGATAAATCTCAATGCAGGATGTGTCAATAAATTGACAGCCTGATATAAAGAGGGAAAGTATTCCCGTTCATTCAAGACTGCGTGTGAACTTTGTGAACATTCACATTCAGTTCTTCTTTCATATTCAGCATAACGCCCGCCATCGGAGCAATAGACTCGGGCTTAGTCAGTTGAAATAAAAAGCGCTTTGTCATTTCTGACAGAAAAATAGTTACTATTTCAGTGATATAGTCCATGCCTCTTTCCGCTTGATGCTCAATCCCAAGCGGCATATACATATAGCTTGGGACATCAATGGACCCTCCTTTTTCAAAACGGTCAGGTAAAAATTCACTTGGCTCTAAAAAATAATCTTCATGGCGATGCATCATATAAGGGCTAATTAACATAATCTCCCCTTTTTTAATGCTGTAACCATCTATTTGTATATCTTCACGTGCTTGACGTCCAAATAGCCAAAGAGGCGGATACAGCCTCATGCTTTCAGCAATTATTTTGCGCATATAGGTCAGATTTTTGGTTGAAAGTGATTCACCGCTAGCATAGGCTTGAATTTCTTTATGCAGCTGAAGGTGCTCCCTAGTATTTTGAGACAGTAAATGAATAGACCAGCTGCATACGTGCGTAATCATTTCATACATCGAAAGGAATATAGAATTTAGCTGTTCATATATTTCTCTTTCATCGATGTCTTCCCCGTGAGAATTTAATACATACTGCAGTAAATCATTTCCTTCGGTTTTGTTTTGAACACGCATTTGAACGCGTTCAAAAAGGAGTTGTTCTAGCTGCTCATCTGAGTCAGGCTGGTGCAAAGGTAGACGAATATAAATTTTGCCTAACTTTTCTTTTTTTCTCATAAGCGCTTGAACATAGTGAATTTTATCTTTATCCTCAATCGAAATGCCAAATACAAGTTGAAGGAGTACAGCTACGACTATTTGTCTGATGTCTTTTACTATCGTTCGAAGCTGCCCTTCTTCCCACGTTTCCATATGCTTTTCAATTATTTTTGCGATTGCTTCCTTATTATAAGTTAGATGTTGTTTAAGTTGTGAGGGTTGAATGGGGCTCATGTATAATGCTTCATCTGTCCATAACATTTCTTCACCTAGCAGCATTTTAAACATATGCGTTAGTTTAATTTTTTGAAACGCCTTGCTGTTTGTAATGACTACATCTTTAATAAGTTGAGGGTCTCTCGTTACATAAAAGCGTTTGTGCGCAACTCTAAATGTTGCAATTTCTCCATACTGAGTCAAGTTTTCCAAAAAACCCAGTGGGTTCTCTCTAAACTTTTGCAGGTGACCGGTAAGCTTATACGACGAGGGGCCCTGTATAACCGGCAATGTTATCACTCCTTTTCTAAAAATGCGGGACTTAAACAAATAAAAGAGTAGTCCACTAAAGACTACTCTTTTTCACACAAAGATATGCTATTGATTTTCACAAAAAATCTTACTTATTATTCCATATTGATCCATACGCTTTTCACTTCAGTGTAATTATCAAGCGCATAGCTTCCCATTTCACGACCAATTCCCGACTGTTTATAACCTCCAAACGGGCTTGCTGCATCAAATACGTTGTAACAGTTCACCCAAACTGTACCCGCTTTAATACCATGAGCAATATAGTGTGCTTTCTTTAAATCCTGTGTCCAGACGCCTGCTGCTAGACCATATGCTGTATCATTTGCTTTGGCAATCAAATCATCAAGATCGTCAAATGGCATAGCAGCTACAACCGGACCGAAGATTTCTTCACGAGCAATCGTCATCGAATGATCGACATCTGCAAAGATAGTCGGTTCTACGAAATAGCCTTGATCAAACGGTATGTTTCCTCCTGCGAGTACTTCCGCTCCTTCTTCAATTCCTTTATCAATATAGGTTTTCACTCGTTTTTGCTGCTGCGCAGATACAAGCGGACCCATTGTTGTCTCATCAGCTAATCCATTTCCTTGTTTAATAGATTTCGTTTGAGAAACTAAATCAGCTACGACATTATCATATAAGCTTTTTTGGACATACAGACGACTTCCGGCACAACATACTTGTCCCTGGTTAAACATAATACCTGAAAGCGCACCAGGAACAGCTTTTGTTAAGTCTGCATCCGGGAGGATAATGTTTGGTGATTTTCCTCCAAGCTCTAACGTCACACGCTTTAAGGAGTCACTAGCTTGTTTCATAATTGCTTTTCCGACAGCAGTAGATCCCGTAAAAGCAATTTTATCGACAAGATCATGATGAACGAGCGGTTCACCTGCTGTTTTCCCGTAGCCTGGCACAATGTTTAGCACGCCTTTTGGGAACCCTGCTTCATCGGCTAGTCGAGCTAAGTAAAGTGCAGAAAGCGGCGTTTGCTCGGCTGGCTTGAGCACAATTGTACATCCAGTTGCCAAAGCGGCTCCGAGCTTCCAAGCTGCCATTAAAAGCGGAAAGTTCCACGGAATAATTTGGCCAACAACTCCTACTGGTTCATATCTCGTATAGTTAAAATACGCTCCTTGCACAGGAATAGTTTGTCCAACCATTTTAGTTGACCACCCAGCAAAGTAGCGGAAATGTTCAATTGCTAATGGAATGTCTGCATTTGATGTTTCACGAATTGGCTTTCCGTTATCAAGCGTTTCAAGCTGCGCAAGTTCCAATTGATGTGTTTCCATTAAATCAGCTAATTTATAAATGAGTCGACTTCTTTCAGCTGCTGACATCTTTGTCCAAGGTCCATGATCAAACGCTTCTCTAGCCGCTCTGACGGCACGATCAATGTCCTCCGGATTTGCTTCAGCTACATCTGCCAACTTTTCACCCGTTGCTGGATTTACTGTTTCAAACGTTTTTCCTGAAACAGAGTCTACCCATTCACCGTTAATGTATAGCTGTTTAACTCCTTTTAAAAACTCCACTACTTTCGGACTCATTTCAACTTTTTTCGCTCCAAGATTTTGCATCAAATACATACCTCCCCACGAATTTTGAAAACGCTAACAATGAATATTTTACCATGTTATCTAGTAAAATCAACAATTTTGCATACAATATTCTGAATTTTTCTACATGTATTCTAGCTATCTAAAACTTATCTTACTAGTACAAATGTCGAAAGAGGCGAAACGTTTACGGTATTTCCTTTCACCGTACGGAGCGTTTTTGTTCCTGCCTGCTCGCCGTCAACAAGTACCCTCCACGTTCTGTTAGAAGGCAAATGAACCGTTTGAGCTTGTTTATTTGCATTATGAATCACCATTATTTCGTTTGCTTTATCTTTGTTGGCTTTAGCATTTAACGTATAGCCTACTACGTTTGCTGGTGCATCAACAAAGCGTAAATTTTGATGAATAGCCTGTGCACTCGTCATTCTAAATGACGAATATTGCTTTCGAAGCGCAATAAGTCCTTTCATGTAATTTACTTCTTGGCTGAAAGCTGCTCGGCGTTTCCAATCTAGCTGATTGACAGAATCGGGTGACTGATAGCTGTTATGGTCTCCGTCTTTTGTTCTCATAAACTCTTGACCTGCATGTATAAAGTTCATTCCTTGAGATGTTAAAATAATAGAAGAAGCAAGCTTGTGCATTTGCTTTTTCGTTTGCTCGGTGTCAGCAGGGTTCGTCAGCTGAAGTTTATCCCATAACGTATGGTTATCGTGCGCTTCTACATACGTAACAACTTGATCTGGATCTTCATACGTGGCAGTTGAACGATCATAATCAATTCCAGCTGCTATACTTTGCTGTATGAGCTTTTCTTGTCCCTGTTTTCCATTAACAAATCCGGTGTCACGATCAAAAAATACGCTGCCTTTAAGACCATCTCGCATACCGTCATTAAAGTGAGCGATGCGCTTCATATCTTGAGCGTTTTTCTGGTTAGCTTTGAGCTTAGCGTCAAGCTCGGTTCCTAGATCCCAGCCCTCTCCTAAGACGATAATGGAAGGATCAATTTCATCTAACTTCTTTCTCACTTCATTCATTGTCTTTGTATCGTGAATCCCCATTAGATCAAAACGAAACCCGTCAATATGGTACTCTTTTGCCCAATAAGCAACAGAATCTACAATAAACTTCCGGACCATCTTCCGTTCAGAAGCCGTGTCGTTTCCAACACCTGTTCCGTTGGATAGAGTTCCATCTTCTTTATAACGGAAGTAGTAGCCTGGAACTAGTTTATCAAAGCTATGCTCACTCACTGCATACACATGATTATAGACAACGTCCATTACCATACGAAGCTGCTTGTCATGAAGCGTTTGAATCATTTGTTTAAGCTCAATAATTCTAGTATTGGGATTATATGGGTTTGTTGAATAAGAACCTTCTGGGACGTTATAATTTTTTGGATCGTACCCCCAGTTAAACTGCGGCTCATTTAATTTCGTTTCATCCACCGTGCGATAATCGTAAATAGGCAGGAATTGAACATGCGTTACACCTAAGTCTTTAATATGACTGAGTCCTGTTTTTACTCCATTTGGTCCTTTCGTATTCCACTCCGCTACGCCTAAATATTTCCCTTGATTTTTGATACCGCTCTCTTTTTGAGACGATAAATCTCGCACGTGCAGTTCATAGATAATCGCATCTTCTGGATTTTTAAATTTCGGCTTATTTGCACTCCACTTTTTTGGATTTGTCTTAGCCAAATCTACGACAACTCCGCGATCTCCATTCACCGTTGTTGCTCGTACATATGGATCAACCGCTTCGTTCCAGCTGTTTCCAATTTTCACTTTGTACGTGTAAATTAGTTCATCTTGATTTCCTTTTAACTCCGCTTTCCACGTTCCTTTTTCACTTTTATTCATAGAAATTTCTTTTATAGTTTTCGAGTTCCATGACGAATAAGTCACTAGCTTTGCTTCGCTTGCGGTTGGAGCCCACACGCGAAAATTTGTTTGTTTCTTAGAATATGTGTTTCCTAAATCATTTCCGCTATAGGCATACTTTTCATCAAATTCTTTTGTACGAACGACATTTCCATTGACTACGTCAGCTGAGCCGTAGCCTTTTTGCTTAACTCTATATGTTTTTGTAACGTCCAAAGGCTGTTTTGTTATGATTTTAACTTTAGCAGTAACAGCGTCTCCTCCATCTTTATAAGGTATCACTTTCTCAATTTGAGCTCCGTCAATTTCAATGTCTCCTAAGCTCTTAGAAGAGTCAAACGGCACGTTTGTTTCTAAGGTAATTTGATTAAATGTATCCATCGTCGCTTTCATGATTTTCCGAGTGATATCTACTCCATCTCTATCATAGTAAATCCGATTTTGCCCTTGAACAATCCATACTTCTACATTCCCATCTTTACCAATCTTGGTAATAAAACGGTTTCCTCCGTCTTTATTTTCCCAATCGCTGTCACTAGTAGAATGGCGTACAATAAAACCAATTTTGTCAAATAAATTGCCAGTTCCACTGTTAATCGTGTAAGTTGCTTTCTTTCCAAAATTCGTGTCTTCCGTAAATACGATTTGCTTGCCTTCTTTTTCATCACCTGGCCATGTCCAAATGTTCCATCCGCTGTAATCTCCGTCATATCGATGATAGTTTAAGGTAACGTTTACTTTATCAAACTTCGGTAAATCTCGGTATTCACCGTCAGGAGGAGACGTATATGTATATTCATCTCCACTTTTCACCCATACTTCTCCTTCACCGTTCTCTACTGAAACGAAGCGGTCTCCTCCATCTTTTTCCCACGACTCTGTTCGTACAATAAAGCCTACTTTGTCATAAGTACCGGGTAATTCAACTTCCGCTATTTTTCCAAATTGATCTTCCCCTGTAAACGCGTAAGGCTTCCCTTCTCCTCCTTCAGGAAAAACCCATAATCCCCATTCTTTTGTATCGTTCGAAGCAGGCTGATAGTGAATCGTTAGTTTTGTAGTATCCGCTGCAGATGCAAACGATTGCATAAACGGGCTAAAAAAAGAGCTTACCAGTAAGAGCAAAGCCATCAGTACCATTGCATATTTAGTCCAACTACGTTTCAATTAAAACCCTCCCGTAAAATAGAGTACGTACACATTTTTCACTATAACCTTTTTTGAAAGCGTTATCATAAGTATTTTTTCCTATTTTATGCTGATAAAGAAAAAAATCCATAGTTAACAATGTTAACTATGGATGCCTTATCTCTTTTACACTTCTGCTGTTTCAGGCGAGATGGTTTGATCGTTGTATACGTTTGTATCTAGCTCTTTTGTCAGTTTACTAGTTACGACTCCGGCTGTCATGCTTCCACTTACATTAAGTGCCGTACGTCCCATATCAATCAATGGTTCTACTGAAATTAATAACCCGGCTAGCGCTACGGGCAAATTCATAGAAGATAATACAAGTAAAGCCGCAAATGTCGCTCCTCCGCCAACCCCTGCTACGCCAAACGAACTAATTGCTACAATGGCAATCAACGTGAAAATAAATGAAGGTGTTAAAGGATCAATACCTACCGTTGGCGCAATCATAACGGCTAACATAGCTGGATATATTCCAGCACATCCGTTTTGACCAATTGTAAGACCAAATGAACCTGCAAAATTCGCAATTCCTTCTGGAACCCCTAACTGTCTTGTTTGTGTGTTAACATTCAAAGGCAATGCTCCAGCACTTGTACGGGAAGTAAAGGCAAACGCCAATACAGGAAATACTTTCTTAACATATGTGACCGGATTTACACCGATAATTGTTAGAATAACTAAGTGAACAATAAACATAGCTGCCAATGCGACATATGATGCTACAACAAATTTTCCAAGTTTAACAATTGCATCAATATCACTCGTTGCTACTGTTTTGGTCATAATTGCAAGTACCCCATAAGGAGTTAAACGAAGAATTAGCGTCACTACACGCATTACAATTGCATAAAGCGTATCAATAATTTTTGAAAATAACGCTGCTTCCTCAGCCTTTTTACGCTTCACGCCTAAATACGCAATTCCAACAAATGCCGCAAAGATGACAACGCCAATCGTGGAAGTTGAACGTGCGCCTGTTAAATCAAGAAACGGGTTAGCAGGTAATAATTCTACTACTTGCTGCGGGATTGTTTTTGCTTCTAAACTAGATAAATTGTTTTCTAAGTCCTCTCCACGCTGAAGTTCCGCTTCCCCTTTTGTGATTTGGACAGATTCTAAATTAAAGCTCGTTGTTGTAAAAATACCAATTGTAGCTGCTATCGCTGTTGTGACAAGCAAAATCCCAATAATTAAACTACTAATCTTTCCAATATTGCTCGTCAATTTTAAGCGAGTGAATGCCGCTACAATCGATACAAATACAAGCGGCATGACAATCATTTGAAGAAACTTCACATATCCGCTTCCTACAATGCTAAACCAATCAGCGGTCGTTATCGTTACTTCATGAGTCGGCCCATACACCCACTGAAGAGCAAAGCCAAAAATAATCCCCAGTCCAAGCGCTGTAAACACACGCTTTGAGAATGATACATGTTTTTTCTGCATCATAAACAGCCCCGCAAGCAATGCCAGCATAATAAGGATGTTTAGAATGACTAATAAGTTATTCATAGATGTTCCCCCTGTAATTTTTTCCATAAATTATGTCTCTATTACTTATAATACAACAATACCAATAAGTCAACTGGGTTTTAGGTTTTTTCCTAAAGAAAGTTTTTTTGAATAATTTTGACAAAACAAAAAAGCTAAGGATTTTCCTTAGCTTTCTATTTTACGCTTGTATGTACTTCAGTGGTCTTTTGCTCCGTTACCAGAGATGGTCTTTCTTTCATCACACCAAATGTACTACTATTCATATATATAGGATTACATTTCATATAATTCATTTAGCCATTTTACAAACAAATGTCTAGGTAATTCTAGTTCGTGAAGCTCGACATATTGAATATCAGATAGCGTCGTTCCTCTAGCCATATAAAAGTACCACTGCCAGCCAATATCTTTAGCAATGGCATAGGATTTAGCTAGATCTTGCCTATTATCTCCCTGCTGCATATCATTCATCCACTGCGTTTCATCCGCTTCATACTCATAATAATGGAGAGTATATTTATCACACCAATACGTAAGGTCTTGATGGGAAAAAGGATTTTCTCCGTCACATACTTGAAGCAATAGCATTCTTAAATTTTCCGGTGTATACGGTAATATAATTTTTTGATCTGCACGTCTCATTTTGCTACCTTCCTGACATGTTCGTTTCTTTTATTACATCATGTACGGCTGCGTTTAGCAATAAGAAATGGATGACGTTTTCATTACTTTTCGTTTACAACATTTCATTTGCTTGCAAAAGCCGCCGTATCTTCCACATACAGAGGCAGTCGGATTTTCACAATCGTCCCTCTTTTCTGTTCACTCTCAATCTGCAGAGTACCCTGATGATCATGAATAATTTTAGAGCTGATTGTTAATCCAAGCCCCATTCCTTTTTCTTTTAAAGTAAAAAACGGTTCTCCTATATGTTCTAGACGGTCTTTAGAAATTCCTACTCCTTCATCTCTAACTTCTATAAAAACATAGTCATCCTGCGCTGTTTTGATCGTAATGTAGATATTTCCAGGCTTATCCATGGCTTCAATTGCGTTTTTAAAAACATTCAGTAATACTTGGATAAGGTGATTTTTATTTCCATATACGCTCGCGTTATTTGTTTGTTCATCGTATAAGAAGTCAATATTTTTCAATAAAGCTTCATGGGAAGTTAAACTCATTACATACTTAACCGCTTCTGTAAGAGAAAACACGCGAAAATGTTCACTTTCAGGTTTTGACAAAAGGAGCATTTCACTGACAATACCATTAATTCGTTCCAGCTCATCAAGCATGATGTTAGCATACCCTACCGCGGATCGGTCTGTTTCTTTCATGAGCTGAACAAACCCTTTAATACTCGTAAGCGGATTTCTAATTTCATGGGCAATTCCAGCAGCTAATTCGCCTACTACAGAAAGCTTTTCCTTTTTTATCAGAAGCGCTTCTGCAAGCTTTTGCTGAGTGATATCTCGTCCAATCGTGATAAGAGCTTTTCTTGAGCCATCATCGAAAAACACAGGTACTTTAATAACATCAAATGTTTTGACCTCGCCGTTTGGTACTTCAAATGCTTCTTCCATGCGTACCTTTTCCTTTTTTCTCCAAGCTTCTTCATCTGATGAAATACAGTGTAAGAAAGCGGCTTGAAAGAAAGGCACAAGCTCCCCAAGTTCTGCATCAGTTTTCCCCCTGTAATTAATACCCTTTAAATGATAAAGTTCTCTTCCAAAATCATTCACCGCCACCCATTTGCCAGCTCCATCTTTAAAACAAATAAAATCTGGCATTGAGTTTATTAATGTTGCAAGCTGATACTGTTCATCAGACACCTGTGTATGAACGGAACGCTTATGAAGTAAGTAAAACGTGCCAGCCGTTACGCCTACGAGTAAACTATCTTTTATCAAACTGCTAAGAGCATATGCTCCTTTAAAATATGCCATTGTTTGAAAGACGATGTACACCCCTACAAGCAGAAGACCCGCTACCGCCGCTGCTTTTCGTACACCCTCCCTATTTTTTATCAATATTTCCCACCAGCCTTTGTTTTTTACGTTAACACTCTCTATGTCTTATCAATTAAGTTCTGAACATTCTTCTTACTTTTAAACTAGTTTACCTTATTTTTTTATTCTTATCTAATACCTTTTTTCATTACTTTTGACACAGTTTCTTTTATCCCCCTTTATTTGTTTCCGCATTTTCATTTTATTTGAATTATTTTCTCTATCAAAATAGGAATTTAGATACGGAATAAACTGGAACATTTAGGTAATAATGCTCTTTTTTGTATTTTCTTAATATTGTAAATTCGAATAGCACCAACCACATCGATAAATTTAGGGGGATTTTAATGAAAAAAACCGTGATTTCTTTGGCTGTAGCAACCAGTTTGACTTTATCTTTTACAAGTGTACAAGCTTCTACTTCTGCAAATGCTTCTCACAATCAAAGTTCCGAACAAAAAGTATTAAAAAAAGTCAATGCTGAGAAAATTTATCAAGACATTGCGTATCTCTCAAAAAAACCTCGTGTGGCAGGCACTGAATCTGAACGCGAAGCTGCTACATTTGTTCAAAAGCGTTTGTCTAAACTAGGCTATGAGAGCGCAGTAGAGCCTTTTACATTTACCGGTTACACACCAGCAGCTAGTTTTTCACTAAGCGTAAACGGTACCAGCTACTCTCCCACAACTTTTACTTATAGCACCAATGGAAATGTCACAGCTGAAATTGTAGATGGAGGACTGGGTACAAAAGATAATTTAGCAAACAAAGATGTGACAGGTAAAATTGTATTAGTTCAGCGAGGCACTATTACTTTTGGTGAAAAAGTATTAAATGCTGCTGAAAAAGGGGCTGCAGCAGTCATTATTTTTAATAATACAGACGGTGAGCTAAACGGAACGCTTGGCGGCGCTAATGATAACTACATTCCGTCTCTTGCTGTTACCAAAGAAGAAGGTGAAAAGATTCTTACTTCTATTCAAAAAGGCGAAAAGCCTTCAGGTACAGTAAAAATTGAAGGAGCTGTCGTAAGTGAGCGAACATCTTATAATGTAACCGCTACTAAACCTTCTACTTTTAAGAAAAAAGGAACAAATGATATTATTGTAGTAGGTGCTCATCATGATTCTGTGGCCGGAGCACCTGGGGCAAATGACGATGCTTCTGGAACAGCAACGGTGCTTGAATTAGCTCGCGTATTTAAAACTCTTCCTACTGATACAGAACTGCGATTTGTTACATTCGGAGCTGAAGAAGTAGGCTTACTAGGATCCGAGCAATATGTTAGTGAGCTATCTGAAGATGAGAAAAATCGTATTGTTGGAATGTTTAATTTAGACATGGTAGGAAGTCGAGATGCGGGGGATTTGGTGATGAATACAGCTGATGGAACACCAAATCTTGTCACAGAATTAGCTCAAGCTTCAAGTACAAGATTAAATGGATCACCTACGCCATTCCAAGCTGGCGGCCGCAGTGATCACGTTCCATTTGCAGAGGAAGGAATACCGGCTGCTCTATTTATTCATAGTCCGTCTGAACCTTGGTATCATACGCCTGAAGATACCCTTGATAAAATAAGCAAAGAAAAACTTCAAGATGTGGCTGAGATTGTTGGAACAGCTATTTACGATCGTTCCCGTCCCGACCAACAAGGTTCTTCCGTTAAAAAGAGAGCAACATTTAAAGCACCTCATCTTTATCACGAGCAAGATGTCAAATAAGAATCTATCCCTGTTATTCATACATGACAAAAAAGAGATGTTTATGCATCTCTTTTTTTGATAAGCAGATTTCTCAAAGTTTTAAATTCATTATGCTACAATTATTATGGAGGAACCTCACTTATTGTTTACATAAAAATTTTGAACAAAAGAGGTGTATTTTTTGGATTTTACGGTAGACCATTCAATTCTTTTATTATCTATTCTCCTTGTCATAGGGGTACTTACTGCTAAGTTCTCTACTCGCCTTGGCGTCCCTTCGCTTGTACTCTTTATTATTGTAGGAATGGTTGTTAGCCACTACATCTACTTTGACAATGCTCTTTTAACACAAGGATTCGGAATATTAGCGCTTATCATTATTCTTTTTGATGGGGGCGTGCAGACCAAATGGAAAGATGTCAAACGCGTCGTTCGCCCTTCCGTTTCATTAGCTACTTTCGGAGTCCTCATTACGACAGTTTTAACGGGTGTACTTGCCAAATATATTTTGGGTGTTACTTGGCTTGAAGGCTTTTTATTTGGGGCAATCGTTGGCTCTACGGATGCTGCAGCCGTGTTCTCTGTACTAGGGACACAGAACATCCGCCAAAAACTAAACTCCACGCTAGAAGCAGAATCTGGTTCCAATGACCCAATGGCCATTTTCTTAACTGTTTCTATTATTGAATTAATTCAACATCCAGACTCTCCTATTCTCTCATTAATCCTCAATTTCTTTTGGCAAATGGGAATCGGGCTGGTACTTGGTTTAGTACTTGGAAAAGCATCCGTTTGGATTATTAATCGAATTAATTTGGATTCTTCAGGGCTTTACCCTGTGCTTACATTGTCATTGGCCGCCTTAACCTACGGAATTTCCACATTTGTAGAAGCAAGCGGTCTACTTGCTGTATACGTAATGGCAGTGGTAGTAGGAAATGCAGATCTAACTTATCGTCACACAATTGTCCGCTTTAACGAAGGTTTTGCATGGATGATGCAAATTTTAATGTTTATTTTACTCGGCCTTCTTGTCTTTCCTAGTCAACTGCTAGATATCATTTGGCAGGGTATACTGTTATCTCTTTTACTTATGTTTGTCGCTCGTCCACTCGGCGTATTTCTTTCGATGATGTTTGCTAAATACTCATCCAAAGAAAAACTGTTTATTTCTTGGGCCGGTTTAAAAGGAGCTGTTCCAATTGTATTGGCTACTTATCCTATGATGGCAGGTTTGGAGAACAGCACGCTTATTTTTAACGTCGTTTTCTTTGTTGTCTTAACTTCCGCTCTTCTTCAAGGAGCAACAATCGCTCCTTTAGCCAAATTTCTAAACCTTTCTCAAGGTGAAAAAGAGACGGTTCCTCACAGTCTCGAGCTTGTTTCGATGGGCAAAACCAAAAATGAAATGATTGAGTTGAAGCTCGTGGAACATGCAGATATATCAGGAAAATCGCTTGAAGAACTTCACCTCCCTGAAGACATTTTAGTGACTGCTGTTATTCGAGATGATAAATTACTTACACCTAGAGGAAATACACAAATTTTTGCAGGTGATACATTATATATTCTTATTTCGAAGAAAAAACGAGATAAAGTAAAAGCATTTTTCCAAAAAAATACGTCTGATGGGCATGAAAGAAAAGGAAAAACCAGTTAAAAAATTGGCGAAAGCTTTTACTAGAAAAACAGCACCCGCTTATTGAACGGAGTGCTGTTTTTGCTGCTGCATCAAATAAAGAGATTTATAATTGGGGTGATGTTTTAAAAGTTCTGAGACCGTTACAAATTTATACCCCTCTTCCTTTAACTTTGGTAAAATTTGTTTTAATGCTTCAATGGTTTGGGTTCGATCTCCTCCAGTATCATGAAACAATACAATATCTCCTGACCTGGCATGGTTAAGCACTTGACTTACAATTTTACCTACGCCTGGATTTCTCCAATCAAATGTATCTTGATGCCAAGACCAAAGAATAATAGTATACTGCTGATTTTTAGCAGCTTTTACTACCTGATCGTCATAATAGCCAGTAGGTGGACGAAACAGGTAAGGTTTTATTCCTGTAATAGCTTGTATACGTTCATCCGCTTTTTCAATTTCTTGTTCAATTCTCTCTACTTCCTGGCCCCTTACTTTCAAATGGCTATATGTATGATTAGCAAGTTCATGACCTTCACGAACTTCTCTTTGAGCAAGCTTGGGAAAAGACGTTATTCGATCGCCGACTACAAAAAAAGTTGCTTTGGCACCGTACTTTTGCAATAAATTTAAAATGGTCGGCGTATATTTAGGATCTGGTCCATCATCAAATGTAAGCGCAATTAACTTCTCATCTTTCATGGGAACTTCCCACACGATATCTCCTTTTTTTTCATAATAAAATCTGCTCTTCTTTTCAGCATCCGCCTGAATACCATAGAAATTAATGGAAACAATAATGATAATTGACAAGCACCATTTCACTCAATGACCTCCTTTTTTGTCTAGGTGTGATTCATGCGTATTGTCAATAAACGCTTTAATACCAACTGCAAATAATCGTTCATCACCCAAACACACGCGCTGTTGACGGCGATTAGCTGCAGAAGTTGATTTACGGTTTTTCATAGTCTTCTCTCCATTACTAATTGATTGTGTTTTTAGCTTTACCAAAAAGTCAAAAATAAACCTACGGGTTCTAACATGGCGAAAACATTTTTATATAGTAACTACACGCTGTCTAGCGTTTTGAATAGGAGATATATACATGCGAAAATTTTATTTAGCGCTTCTGTTAATGATAAGCGGAACCATGGTTATACTGCCTTCTGTTAAAGCAATCAGTGAAAGCAATGAGAAACATCAGCAGCTCACCGTAAGCGAACAAGGATATTCTCTTTCATTGCCCGGTGAATATACGCTTCAAAAAGAAGAAGATGGAAAAGATATTCTTTTTTCAACCAAGACTCCCTATACCTGGATGCGAATTGAAGTCCTTTCCGGGAAAGAAAGTACAAGCAAATCATATCTAGATCGTTCAAAAAAATTGTTTGATGACCAGTTTGGAAAATCGTTAAAAATTTCTTCTCCATCCCTATTTATTCAACCAACTGTGTTTGCATCTACATCCGGAAGTAAAAAAGAAACGGCAAAGCTGTATGTACTAAGAGAAACAAAGGGGCACCCTGCTTTAAAAATCACGATGGTTACGGCTAGAAATTCTGATGATGAAAAAAAGTTAATTTCAATTGTTAACTCAGTCAAAACGCATGAATGAAAATAGATAAGGAAGCCAGCTATGAAAAAAAAGATATTTCTTGTTTGTTTTATATGTTTGATGAGTGGCTGCTCAACTGCTTTTCGTGAAGAGCTTATCAACACACAAGAAGAAATTCCAAAAGAACGCTTGCCACAGCAAAACTTCACCTACCCTTACAAGGGAAGCAGCAGAACAGATGTGGGTTATCTTAAAAGAAGCAGTAATCAAAATTATACGCTTTACGTATTGGAAGGATACGAGTTTACAGAAGAAGAACCCCGAAAAGATGTCATTTACAATAAAAAAAATGATGCTTTGTGGATGCGGATTGAAGTGTTTCCCTCAAATAAAAGTGCAGAGGAGCTTAAGAAAGAAACAAAAGGAATCTTAAGAGCAGGCTTTTCGGAAGTGGCTTCTCTTGACACGCACATCATTCACCATAGCTTAGAGATAGAAGCTGCGTACAAAGCGTCCGATGATAAAAGTAATGCATACGGCTTTCTTGTTCGAAAGCAAAATCAACACCCTACTTTCCGATTAACGATCTTTGCTCCTAAATCCGAAAGGGATTTAACTCCGTTTTTAGAAATGGCGAGAACACTTCAAAACGCATAGATAGATCTAAAAAAA
>NZ_JYOO01000044.1 GCF_000956595.1 Priestia aryabhattai B8W22
AGCTTTTCTTTTTATTATGTAAATAGGGATAAGGTAGTTGATAAAGGAAAATATATACTCGTGCATATTGGTTCTTAAAACCCAACTCCAACGAGTCCACCACTCTTTCTAAGCTGCGAATTTTTTGTGTTTAAAACAAAAAAATGTAATCGTTTTCTAATTTGATTTGTTGTAAAATAAAAAAGGCATGTTAATTGGAGATTTTTCGAAATGTCATCTTAACTCATTGAGCCTATTCCCACATCACAGCACCAGGGAATAGGCTTTTTTATGCAATTATGGATATAGTATTTAAACCTATATTTAAAGTGGAATTATTTGTATAAATTTAACAATAACACAAAATATATAGTTCATAAAAGTATATATTTACGGACTTTTAGTTTTTATAAGAAATTTATCATTTTTGTGGTTCATTTAAGTTTAAAAATAAATTACGAACGTTCTCTTTTGTAAATGAACTTTTACGAACGTTTTTTTGATAGAATAAGAGGAATAAACCTATAAAAGGAGTATAAAAAAGGAAAGCAGAAGATTTGGATATATACGTGTGAGTAGTCGAGATCAAAATGAAGGTCATCAACTTCAATCTATGCAAGAAGTAGGTATTTCTCCTCGAGATATTTTCATTGATAAACAAAGTGGTAAAAACTTTAATCGAGAACAGTATCAATTATTGAAGCGAATGATTGGCAAAGGGGATATCCTTTATATTCATTTGTTAGATCGTTTTGGTCGTAATAAAGAAGAAATCTTACAAGAGTGGAATGCGATTAAAAAAGAGACTGAGGCTGATATTGTCGTGTTGGATATGCCATTGCTTGATACAACTCAGTACAAGGACAGTTTAGGAACATTCATTGCCGATCTAGTTCTTCAAATTTTGTCTTGGATGGCTCAAGAAGAACGGGACCGAATTCGTAAGCGACAACGTGAGGGTATTATTGATGCTGAGCTAAATAAGGGAGTATCTTTTGGGCGACCTAAAGCTCAAGTCAGTAGGGAGTTTATTGAAGTTTATAATCGATGGAAGCAAACAGAAATTACAGCTGTACAAGCAATGAAGGAGGCAAACTTAAAAAAGACAACGTTTTATAAGTTAGTGAAGCAACATGAAAATACGCTTGATGTGACTACTATATAATAGGAAAAGCTCGTCTGAAAATTGCTTACTCTTAGAGATAAGCTTATTTTAGACGAGCTTTTTATAATGAATCATACAATAAAAGGGATTAGTATACATCCAACTCTAATTTAGAATCACTAAAATAAATAACCTCCGAAAGGATTTTACAACCTTGGATCTCTCTAAAGGTTTTTCTTGCTTCTATTTCGTTTTCATATTCAAACATCGTAGTATTGTTTAGATTTGAATAAGTAGTGATTATCCACATAAAAATAGCTCCTTTATTTGTATTGGCTTTAAATTTAAGAAATATTTTTCTCTACTTCTACTTTTGTTATATTCCTTCTGTTTTTTGTAAGAAAGAAAGATCCTACAATGAATAAAGCTATGAGTAAAGTTAAAAAGAACTGTGTACGTAAAGAATCAATAAAAGGCATTGCGATAAAAATACTAGTAATGCCAACAATCGTGCCGTATGTCAAGTAAGGAAATAGCCACATTCTTATTTTGAGTTTCTCAGGCTGCTCCTTTTCATAATTTTTACGCATACGTAATTGAGAGAAAGCGATTACCAAATATACAAGAAGGGCGACTCCCCCAGAAGCATTGACTAGAAACAAAAAAATCTTATCAGGAGAAAGATAATTAAAACCTACGCTGATATAAGAAATAATTGTACAGCCTATAATTGCATTAAAGGGGATTCCTTTTCTATTCACCTTTAAAAACAGCTTAGGAGCATCTCCTTTCTGAGCCATAGAAAATAACATACGAGAACTTGTATAAAGACCTGAATTTAAGCAAGAAAGTACAGCTGTTAACAAGATAAAATTCATTACTTGAGCTGCTGCTGGAATATTGACAATTTCTAAGAGCGATACAAAAGGGCTTTTCATCAAACTAGAAGAATCCCAAGGAAGAACTGTTACAAGAATCAGGATAGAGCCAAGATAGAAAAGTAAAATTCTATAGATGACGGTATTTGTTGCGGATATAATTGCTTTTTCTGGATGAGGTGATTCTCCTGCAGCTGTGGCTACAATCTCTGTTCCCATAAAGGAGAACATTACAACAGTTACTCCTAAGAAGATCGAACTTATTCCATTGGGAAGGAATCCACCTCTGTCGAGAAGGTTTGATGTACCAGGTGATTCTACTCCTGGTATAAAACCACATATAATAGCTCCACCAAGGATTAAAAACAGACCCAAACTTACCACTTTAATTAAAGAAAACCAATATTCAAATTCACCAAAAGATTTAACAGAAAATATGTTAGTTAAAGTTAACAGAAAGGTAAGAATTAAGCTCACGGACCAGGATGGCAAAGAAGGAAACCAATATTGAATAATTGTTGCACCAGCTATTGCTTCTACCGCAATAACAATAACCCAAAAGAACCAGTACAACCAACCAATAGTATATCCAGCCCATGGTCCAAGTGCCTCTCTGGCGTAAGTAGCAAAAGACCCACTGGATGGATTGGCTGTTGACATTTCACCTAGCATCCGCATTACTAAAATGACTAATAAACCAGCAAATGCGTACGAGATAATTGAACCGGGTCCTGCAGTGTTAATTAATGTTCCACTTCCAATAAATAGTCCAGCACCAATGACACCACCAAGAGAAATCATGGTAATATGCCGCGTTTTTAGTTCTTTTTTGAGCTCAGGCTGTTGATCGTACATATTTTATAACCTCCTTTGTAAAAATTAATATTCCTATCCATAAAGAAAGAAAATTTAATAGTGGAGTAGAGAAGAAAGTCATCAGAAAAAGCCTTTGCTCACATAACAAAGGCTCTTTAATTTTTTTGACAGAACCTCAAAGATATCTAAATATTATGAAAATTTAGATATTCATTTAGAAAAAAAGCCTTTTAGTGCAAATGCAACATTTTGTGGTCTTTCTGCCATACGACGCATAAAATATCCAAACCAGTCATTTCCAAAAGGGACATACACACGCATTTTATAGCCTTCTTTAGCTAAACTCAACTGCATATCGGTTCTAAATCCGTATAGCATTTGAAACTCAAATTGATTACGATTAATGTGATGTTTTTTAGCAAATTCTTTTACTTTTTCGATAATATTATGATCATGAGAGGCAATGGCTGTATAGCTTCCACTTAATAGATGTTCTTCAATAATTCTCATGTAATTATTGTCTATTTCCTTCTTTTCTTGATAAGCTACTGTAGGAGATTCTTGGTAAGCCCCTTTAACTAACCTAAGAGAAATGCCTTTTAAGTCTTTTACATCTTGCTCAGCTCGAAATAAATATGCTTGAATAACTGTACCTACGTTATCATAACCATATATTTGACGTAATTCTTTTAAGATATCTAATGTAATTTGGCAATGTGCATAGTCTTCCATATCAATTCGTACAAAATTATTATACTTTTTTGCTGTTTCAAGGATTCGACGCATGTTTTCCAAACAGAAATTTGAATCAATATCTAAACCAAGCTGGGTCATTTTAACGGATAGATTACACTTTACACCTGATTCCCCCATAGCTTCTAATGTACGCACGTTATACTGTGTTGCTTCTACAGCTTCTTCTCTACTGGATACAAATTCTCCTAAATGATCGAGAGTGCAAACTAACCCCTTTTGATTTAATTGATTTACTTTCTTGATGGCGCTCTCAATTGTGTCCCCCGCCACAACTTGGGAAGCTCCAAATTTAAGACCCCATTTTTTTGCAGCCTTATTTAGTACTCTGTTTTGAGAAACATGAAGAAAAACATTTTTTGAAACCTCTGCTAACATGAAAATCCCCCCTAAATATATGTACCTTTCTTTAAAACCGGGACAGCCTCGAAAAGCTGTCCCATTGTTTTTAAAGTGCTGTACTTGTTGTTTTTGCTTGCATGTGCAGGATTAAGTAATCCGGTCCTCCTGCTTTTGAATCAGTTCCAGACATGTTAAATCCACCAAACGGATGATACCCTACAATTGCACCTGTACAACCACGGTTGAAATAAAGATTACCTACATGAAATTCTTCTTTTGCTCTTTCAATATGAGCAGGTGTACTAGAAAGCAAGGCACCTGTCAAAGCATAGTCAGTATTATTTGCAATCTCCATCATATGATCGAAATCGCGTGCTTTACAGAAAGCTACTACTGGACCAAAAATCTCTTCTTGCATTAGGCGTGCTTTTTCATCGACATCTGCGAAGATTGTGGGCTGGATGAAGTAACCCTTAGAGTCATCTGCTTCTCCACCTGTCATCAAGCAACCCTCTTTCTTACCAATTTCAATATAAGATAATACTTTGTTATAAGAAGCCTCGTGACTAACAGGTCCCATATAAGTAGATACATCTTCTGGATTCCCTACTTTTAATGTTTTTGTTAATGCAACTGCTTTTTCAAGTACAATGTCATACACATCTTGATGAACCACAGCACGAGAACCAGCTGAACATTTTTGTCCTGAGAAGCCGAATGCAGAGTACACGATAGAAGATGCTGCTAAATCTAAATCTGCATCTTTATCAACAACCACTGTATCTTTTCCACCCATTTCAGCAATAACACGTTTTAACCATTTTTGACCTGGTTGTACTTTTGATGCTTTTTCATAAATACGGCAACCAACTTCACGAGAACCTGTGAATGAAACAAAACGTGTTTTAGGATGTTGAACTAAATAGTCGCCAATCTCAGGTGTAACGCCTGGAATAAAATTTAGTACTCCTTTAGGAAGCCCAGCTTCCTCCATTACTTCTACAAATTTCGCTGCTACGACAGGAGTTGCATCAGCAGGTTTTAATAAGATTGTGTTTCCCGTAACGATTGCTGCAGCTGCAGTTCCTGCCATAATAGCTAACGGAAAATTAAATGGAGAAATAATGATTCCTACACCAAGTGGGATATAATTAAATTTATTTTCTTCGCCTTCACGACTTTGTACAGGTACTCCGTCCTTTAACTTCAACATTTGGCGTGCATAAAACTCTAGAAAATCAATAGCTTCTGCTGTATCTGCATCAGCTTCATTCCAAGGCTTACCAGCTTCCTTAACTAAATAGCTTGAGAATTCATGTTTACGACGACGGATAATGTCAGCTGCACGGAATAAAATGTTTGCGCGTACTTCTGGATTTTCTTTTTTCCATGTATTGAATGTAGAAAGAGCTGTTTGCATAGCTTTTTCAGCTAATTCTTGATTCGTTTTAGACACTCGTCCAATAACCTCTACTTTATTTGCTGGGTTAATTGATACAATTTTTTCATCTGTTGTAATTAACTCATCACCAATAACTAGGGGATAATCTTTTCCAAGTTGGGAGTGTACAGTTTCTAAAGCTTTTTTGAATTCTTTTTTATTTTCTTCAAGCTTGAAGTCTGTAAAAGGCTCGTGTTTATATGCTTTGATTTCTGTAAGAGTTGTTGTCATTGTACTATTCTCTCCCTTAAAAGTTTTAATAGATTTCTAATTTTAAAATTGATGTGTTTCGTAGTACTGGCCAATACTATCTTCAAATTATCAATATTTATCAGATAACCGGTTCTAAAAGTTTAAAATAATGTATTAATTTATAATTTTTAGAACATTTTATCTTTATAAGAATGTATTATAAACACCTTTGATGGGTTTTGTACATATTTTTTTTACGAAAGTGTTCATTTTTTTATTTTTGAACACTTTTGTTCATACGATAGAATGATTATATTACTTTTAAGGTTTTATGCAAATATATGGTTAGATAACCTGACATATTTTTTATATTTAATATTCAGGTATTCCAGAATGAGCTAATAGCTTTCCTAATTGACTATCCCTTTAAAAAACGCTGTCTAATTAAATTAAAACTTTATTTTGATAAAGTTCACCCTTGGACTCATTTGAAACTGTTACAAAACTATTTTCAAATATAATTACAAATAAGAAACTATGAATAAAATTATGTAATATCCTTGTTCCCATAGCTTTTAATAAATTAGATTACAGCAGAAAAGTAAACTTGATACGTTGATGAAGCTTTCACAGAGGATACGAACAATTCCACTGAATTAAAAACTATTGACACTACATTTACTAGCGTCATTATGATAGATAAGTCTTTAACTTACAAATGTTATCCAATCATGTAAATATGAAGTTATTTATAGTTTTTAAATTCCCCTAAAGGTAAAAATCACTATAAGATCATCTTCTAGTCAAGTAATTTGGAATAAGGAATATAGAAAGATTCCTTCACCCTAAATACTCTTTCAGTAAAATAATTGTCTTTGGAAATAAGAATGACAGCTATGTTTTAAACACCTTAGTTTTTAACGAGAATTAATCTTGGACTAACTACATTTATTTTTTATAGAAAAGATTTTAATTGGTTCCTAAAATCAAACTTATGGTAACTAAATTAGAAAAGAAAAAGCCTATATTTGTCGTAATCAATTCTAATTTCTCTCTTTGAACCATCTCTCAGAGTGAATACTCTAAACCAATCTTTCATGTAATCATATTTCCTTAAAAATGAAAAGAGCAACCATCATATACTGGCTGCTCTCTCCTAGCAAAAATGCACTCACACAAACGTGTATGTGAACGTATTAGTGTTATACTATATCCGTAATAAAAAAGGAATAATTTCTATTTACCTTGATACATTATTAATCGCTCTTTTGCTAAATTAATTAATTCCTTTAACTCTCTAACGGACTGTTTGTTATTACAATCACTTAATAAATCTATTGTGTCTTGCAAAAATTGTTCTCTTCTTTTTACTCTTTTATATTCAGCTCTATATTCTTCTGCCATCCTTGCTATTCGAGTAGAACCCTCACGAGGAGTCGCAACTTTTTCAAAATTTGAGGTACGAGGCTTTGTTCCTTTTTCATCAAACGTAGCATTGTCTGGATTCCTATTCCTCAATCCTGATTGACCCAAAATACTCCTTGCCGCCCGTTCTCTTCCAGTGGCCATTATCATTTCCCCTCTCTGCAATTGAGATTTGAAATAAACCGTCCTGTATAGATTCAATAACAGTAAAATAAATCCTTCTTTAAATATTTAGGTGCAGTTAAATAAAATCTTTGTTATTTTTTGAGTGGATAGGCAAGCTTACTGCAGTAGCTACATAGTATCTAAAGAATTGCGACTTCGTGACCTAATCAGTGGCTAATTCAGTAACGTTACCGCGTTAATACAAGCTTTATATGCGTAATTACGCACACTTCAAGTACCTTCTTTTTTATATAGCTATGTTTGTTTTTTAAGATCTGGAATTTAGAATCTCTGACTAACAAAAGAAAGCGTTGACATTTTCTTATTTCATAAACTATAATAAGCGAAAGAAACCGGTTCCAAGTTGACTTCTTACTTAACGAAATTGGCTCCTATGAAAGGAAACATTTAACTACATGTATGTTGTTTTTTAGTTTTTTTGGAACCGGTTCCTATTTGTTCGGGCTATATCTTTTATAGATAGCAAGAAATATAGTCGCGATCGGATCACGAATGTTAGTTTTTTTCTTATTACAATTTCATTATATTATCATCACCAAAGGGGTGTTATCATCAAATGGAAAAGGGTTACAAAGACATAGCTAGCAAAGTAGTTGAGGCAATAGGTGGAAGGGAAAACATTTCATCATTTGCTCACTGTGCAACAAGATTGCGTATTATGGTACATGATCAAACAAAAGTAAATCAAGAAGCAGTCGAAAATATAGAGAAAGTAAAAGGTGCATTTTATAATTCAGGACAATACCAAATTATCTTTGGTACAGGAACTGTTAATAAAGTATATGAAGCAGTAAATGAGTTGGGTATTAAAGGCACGTCTACAGCTGAAGTAAAAGCAGAAGCTAAGAAACAAGGAAACGCTTTTCAACGAGCTATCCGAACCTTTGGTGACGTTTTCGTTCCAATTATTCCAGTTCTTGTTGCAACCGGATTATTTATGGGTTTACGTGGGGTACTAACTCAAGAAACAGTGTTAAATTGGTTGGGTTATACACCCAATGATATCCCTGAAAACTTTATAATGTTTACACAAGTTGTCACAGATACAGCTTTTGCATTCTTACCAGCATTAATTGCATGGTCAGCCTTTAAAGTATTTGGTGGAAGCCCTGTTCTAGGAATTGTCTTGGGATTAATGTTAGTAAATCCAGCACTTCCAAACGCATATGCAGTAGGTTCAGGAGACGCACATCCTATTCACTTCTTTGGATTTATTCCAGTTGTAGGATATCAGGGTTCTGTTTTACCAGCTTTCTTTGTAGGTCTTATAGGAGCAAAATTAGAGCGTTGGATTCGTAAAAAAGTGCCCGATTCAATTGATTTAATACTCACGCCATTTCTAACATTATTAATCATGATTACATTAGGTCTCTTCGCTATCGGACCAGTCTTTCATTCATTAGAAAACGTAATTCTAACAAGCACAAAAGCAATTTTAGATTTACCGTTTGGTTTAGCTGGTATTATTATTGGTGGCCTACAACAAGTTGTTGTAATTACTGGCGTTCATCATATATTTAATTTACTTGAAATTCAATTATTAGCTGATACAAAATTTAATCCATTCAATCCATTAATTACTAGCGCAATCGTAGCTCAAGGGGCTGCAACGCTAGCAGTTGGATTGAAATCTAAAAATAAAAAAGTGAAAGCATTAGCATTCCCATCAGCATTTTCAGCCTTTTTAGGAATTACAGAACCGGCTATATTTGGAGTAAACCTAAGGTTCTTTAAACCCTTTATAATGGGCCTTATAGGAGGAGCAGTAGGGGGATTCTTAGCCTCGATTTTTCATCTAAAAGCAACAGGAATGTCTGTTACAGCTATTCCAGGATTATTATTGTACTTGAATAATCAGATTTTTATCTATATTTTCGTTAATTTGATTGCCTTTGCTGTATCATTTATTCTGACATGGCTGTTTGGTTATAACGACAAGATGCTTAAGAATCGGTAATTATATATAAATTATAAATTGTAATTAATAAACTACAATGAATGACATTAGAAAAAGCCTTATATCTAAATCCAGTATAAGGCCTTTTTAGCAAAGCTTAATCATTGATGTTGTAGAAAAAGAGAAGATTAAAGTCCTTCTCTTTTTTATATAATTTTATTTACTTATTTTTAAAATCTGAAATATACAATCCTTCACGCTGCCACTGCTGCTCATTATGTTCTACTTTAGACGGTATATGTTACCTTTCTCGCAGGGTATATAATGACATTTCCATCACACAAATGACCTTCTACCTGACAGGAGTAGAAGGTTTTTTGTTATCAATTATTATCAACATCAATACTGATTACTGAATTAACTACATTATTTAAAGTAGTTTTATTTTTACTGTCTAACTTATTGCACAAACGAAATAATATGTAGCTTTGTTGATCTTTCAATCTCTATCATTATTTCAGCCTTATTAATCAGGGTTACATGTTATTTTTCCATACCTCAATGCATCATAAATAGCACGTCCATCGCTTGAAGTTGTTTCTGTAAATTTAATAGGCAGTAGCGAGAAGACAATATAATAAACAGAAAAATAGACAAATTGGTAAGAAAAGAGACTTGCTGAAAGGATGTCATCCATAACTAAACCATTTATAAGGAAAATAGAAGCTAAATTAGCAATGGCACCTCCAGCATAGACACAAGCATGGGTAAATCGGTTGTCGTATTTTAGTTTTTCATATACACAAAAAGAATCCAAAAAGTAAACAGATTTTATTTTAATTTTCTTCCATTTAAAAATCGTTTTTCCTTTTCCAATGGTAAAATCCACTCTCCCTCCGAAAAAGATCGCCATGATAGAATGACCTAATTGATGAACAAGAGACACAAGTGGTAGTACAAGTAAGAAAGAAAACAAGAACTTAGGCATATCACTGAATCCAAACATACTTCCATCTCCTTTGCCATGAAATGATTTAATAAATCGTTGGCTTATTAAAGTAGATAAAATCTATTTAATAATGGACAGACTTTTCTCAACAGAGGTTGTGCCTTTTTAATCATATGTACAATCATCTGTTTGGCACCATGAAAGGCCTTTAGTCGGAGACTAGGACCAACCGGTTTTTAATAAAGCAGTAGGTAAAGTGATCAATAATCTTTCAACAGGGCCTATTAAGAAGAATATCTTCACTTTATTTTCAAACATTTTCCATAACAATAAACGACCCTATGTATCGTAAACAAAGTTACTAAGGTCGCTTATGTTATATTCTGATTTATTATTCTTTACTCTTTTTCTTTATAATAAAATATTTGGTTTGTCATTAAGTTTCTAACAGAATTTCGTTATCATGATTAATTTGATCGAACAAATAAGTAAGGTAAGAATCTAATTCAAATTGATTATCTTCAACAAAGTCGTCTAACACAAATTCACTTTCTTCTCTCATTTTTAATCACTCCAATTTATTTTTTAATTTATTATGCATGATAACCATGATTCTTTTTTTGTCCCATTTTTCTTAGAATAAAACTTACAATTAATACCAATACGATTGATCCAATAATGGCGGGGATGATCGCAAAGCCACCAATGACTGGTCCCCAACTTCCTAAGATCAGACTACCTAACCAAGAGCCAATAAAACCTGCGATAATATTGCCGATAATACCTCCAGGAACATCACGTCCTGTAAGTAAACTAGCGAGCCAGCCGATAATTCCACCTACAATTAGCGTCCATAGAATTCCCATAAATCATTCTCTCCTTTTAAAATAGTTAGTTGACTTTACCCTCCACTAAAATCCATTAATCCTGTTATTTTTTTCCTTGCTGAAGTTTTTCTTCAAATGGAATAGGGTTATATAGCTATGCTACTGCTTTATTTTATTCTTTTAGACACCTTCCAAACAGCCAATTTGATCACTGGACTCAGCTATCCTATCTAAAAAGTAAGTGCCCCAGAATTGTCTATACAACATAGCATAGCCATAGATTATTGAGCATTCATTCAACTTATTTTTAACATAGTTTCGAATGTAAAAGTTATATAGTTATACAGCTTTCAGGCTAATGTAATTAAACTTACAGATAAACAATTTTAATTCACTTGACAATCTCCCTGACATTACAAAAGATACGTAAAAGAAAGTTAAATCACTGGAATCTTTTACATACATCGATAATTAGTGGGGAAAATATCCTTAAATAAAAACATAGGAGCTTAGATTTAATGAAGTTCATTAAAAAATTATTAAAGTATAACAAGGATAAAAATGAAAATAATCCTTCAAAAAAAAGAGAAAAAGTCTCTAACCATGCTTTCTCAACAATTAAAGAGAATATCTCCACAATAAATCAAATTTTTTCAAATACAGAGGATTTAGTTATAAAAAGTTTAGAGATAAAGACTGTACAGGGCGTCATTATTTATCTTGAAACAATGGTAGATAAGGAAAAGATACAAAAATACGTTTTGAATCCTTGTTTACAATCACCCTTGGAACCAATCTCGGATATGCTCGGTGCTAACTTCCAGTCTGCCACTGTTTTTAATCAGGTTGAGGCTGCGCTTTTAGAAGGTTCTTGTGTTCTGAGTTTAGACGGTTATGCAAAGCTGTTTATTGTTGATGTCTCTCTATCAAAAGAACGTTCTATTACAGAACCGGAGAACGAAAAAGTTGTTCAAGGATCTCATGATGGGTTTATTGAAACCCTTTTGACCAACCTTCACTTACTTAGAAAAACAGTGCAAAGTCCTAATCTATCCGTGAAGTATCTTCCTACTGGTACACAAGTGAAATCTAAAATAGCACTTGTTTATTTAAATAACCTTGTTAATGAAGAAATAATTCATGAATGTGAATATAGGATAAAATCCATATCGATGGATAACGTTGTAAATATTGGATTTTTGGAAGAATTAATAGAAGATTCTACACTATCACCTTTTCCTCAACTATTAAATACAGAAAGAGTAGATCGTGTGGCAGGACATTTAAATGAAGGCAGAGTTGCTGTCTTAATGGAAGGAAGCCCAACTGCTTTACTTTTTCCGGTTACCTTTTTTGCTTTTTATCAGTCACCAGACGATTATAGTTCTCGGTGGATAATTGGGACGTTTATACGTGCTATTCGACATGCTAGTTTTTTGATTTCGATTATATTGCCAGCTTTTTATATTGCTGTTATCGCCTTTCACTTTGAAGTATTGCCTGATGAGCTTGTAAACCCTGTTGGAAGTTCAATTAATAAAATCCCCTTTCCCCCATTGATTGAAGCGTTAATTATGGAATTAACCATTGAATTAATTCGAGAGGCTGGAATACGCCTTCCCTCAAGAATTGGTCAAACCATTGGTATAGTTGGAGGGCTGGTTATTGGGGACGCCGTCGTTCAGGCAGGGCTTATCTCAACTACAATGATTGTTGTTGTCGCTCTAACTGCTATTTCTTCTTTTTGTGTTCCATCCCATGGAATGAGTGACGCGGTCCGGTTATTACGCTTTCCTTTTATGTTTCTCGCTGCCTCATTTGGATTTGTTGGAATTGTCTTTGGATATATTGTTCTTTTAGCTCATTTATGTAAGTTAGAATCTTTTGGTACGCCCTACTTTGCTCCATTTGCTCCACTTAGAATAAAAGATATTAAAGATACTTTTTTACGATTGCCCATTTGGAAATTAAAAACACGACCATTAGATTCACATCCTAAACATATTAAACAACAAGATCCTTTAAGGGGATGGAACTACAATGATACGAAAAGAAAATAGAATTTCAAATACACAATTGTTTTTTATCATTATTCAAGCTCAAATTGGAGTTGGTATTTTATCACTACCTCATGACGTATCACTAATATCAAAAAACGATGGATGGATATCAACTTTAATTGCAGGGGCAATGGTGCAAGTCATTATTCTGGTTTTGTGGGGTCTTGGCAGAAAATTTCCGTCTTTAACTATTTACGAAATAATCCCTCGTTTAATAGGAAAAAGGTTAGGAAAAATTATTGTTTTCTTTTATGCCATTTACTTTATTGTTACAGGAAGTCTAGTTTTATCTCGTTTCATTCAAGTAATTGATACGTGGATTCTACAGAGGACACCAAATTGGATATTAATTCTTTTAACGTTAGGAGTTTGCGTGTATCTTGTAAAAGATACTTTAAGAAGCATTGCTCGTTTTTATGTACTTGTTACACCATTATTAATTATCCTATTTGGTTTAGTTACATATGCACTGAAAGATGCTAATTTTCTATACATCTTTCCTATCGGTCAATCCGGTATACCAAATATAGTAAAGGGCTCTAAAGAAGCTATATTTTCAATGTTAGGATTTGAGTTTATGCTTTTTCTCTATCCATATGTAAAAGCAACTGATGGACGTAAACTTGTTGCGGTTTCAAGTGCTAACCTTTTCGTAACGCTGTTTTATACGTATATGGTGTTTGCTAGTCTAATCTTTTTTGAAACTAGGCAAGATCTCTATCTTACTCCCCAGCCTTTGTTGTATATGATTAAATCCTATTCCTTTCAGATTGTTGAACGAATTGATTTGTTTTTCTTATCCATTTGGGTTATATCTGTTGTTACATCTATCGCAAGCTGGATTTTTCTTGCCTCTAATGGTTTCAAATACTTTTTTGGACGTGCCAGTCACGCTAGGTTTCTTCCATGTACTGCGGGGATTGTTTTCATAATCGCTCTTCTTCCTAGAAATGAAACTGATCTTCAGAAATTTAATAAGATTTTAGAACCAGCACACTTAGGATTTATCGTGGTCATACCATTATTTCTATTCTTATTTTCGTTTTTCTTTGCTAAAAAAAGGTCCGGAGATCACAGTGTATGAAGATTAAAAGGTTAGTTACAATCAGTATATGCATATTGCTAACAACAGGGTGCTGGGATCAAAATTTGATGAAAAACGCCATCCTAATACAAACTATAACTTTTGATCGCACTGACGATGATAAATTTTTATTTGGAATTGCAATACCTGATATTTATAGCAACTTATTGACATCAGGACAAGAGACTCAAGCTAGTAATAGTCAAACTCTGTCTACAATTGCAAATACGCCTAGAGAAGGACGTATGAAATTAAATACAGAAATACCTGGTAATTTAGATGCTTCGAAAAATAAGCTTATATTATTCGGTGAACAATTTGCAAAAGGTGATATTTATCCATCTTTAGATGTAATTTGGCGTGATCCACGTAGTTCTATGAGTGCTAAATTGGCAGTAGTAAAAGGAGCTGCAGTAGATATACTCCGTGTTAAACCTAAATTAGAATCAAGTATTAGTCAAAACATCTTAAATTTAATACAAAGTACTGAAACAAATACCATCATTCCTGACGAAACCATACAGTCTCTTGCTTCAGAGATACTTGATCCAGGTGAAGACATTGTTCTTCCTTTATTAAAAATAGGCCATAATGGTACGGCTATTGATGTGGAAGGCCTAGCATTATTTAATGACAGAAAATTAGCAGGAACTCTATCTCGAGAAGAATCCACACTTTTTCTTTTACTAAATAATAAGAGAGGAAAATATGCGCGTTTTACAAAAAACATAAATGATAATAAGTCCAAGATGACAAATTTTATTTCTCTGAATGTTGATAATATGAGACGTAAACTAGATGTTTCAGTAAATAATGACGGAGACGTTTCTGTAAATCTAAACCTACGCTTAGATTTAGCAGTAGAAGAATTCCCTATAGGAAATGTACCTAAGAAACTTAATCAACTAAATGAAGAACTCTCAAAAAGCTTCACTAGTGAAGCAGGAGAAGTAATCCACAAATTGCAAGGAGCTAATTGTGATGCGTTTGGCATCGGAAGACGACTAATTGCTTTTCATCATGGATTCTGGTTAAAAAAGGATAAAGAAAGCTATTTTAAAAACGTAAAGTTTAAATCCAAAGTAGAAGTAGAGATTGTCCGGTATGGCATTGTTAAATAAATTAACAAAATTGAGAGAATACCGATGTAACACTTAGTTGAATTCGTTCTTTTGATAATAAGCCTCTTAAATAGGGGGCTTATTTATATTCATACCAGAAGTCAAAAAAGAAAACATATTATGTAATCATCTACCGATCTCTTACTGCAGTAAGGGTTCTTTGTTATTTTTCGATTGGACAGGCAAGCATACTGCAGTAGCTACATATTATCTAAAGAATCTTAACTTCATTATCTAATTAGTAGCTAGTTCAGTATCGCTACCATTAAGTATTTTTTGCACCAGAACCATAAAAACAGCTATAAAATGGCTTGTTATTATTTTAATCCAAATATTTCTGTTAGCATTCTGTTTTAACACCTACCATTAAAAATCTTGTTCCTTCCACAACAATCCAATTTCTTGTTCTCGCTGCAAGACTTTCTCCAAATAACGTTCCGTTGTTTTACGGTCACTATGTCCAAGCTCTTTTTGAATTAGAAAAATATCAGCTCCCTGCTGCCTACTATAAATCGCATAAAAATGACGAAAATAATGAGGCGTAATCCTGTCATTCCGTTCTTTTACAAAAGGTAATTCTGTTCGTTCAATGATACGCACAATATAATTACTTAAGTTTTTATATTGATAATACCATCTTTAGTTGGAAATAATGGACCTTGATCATTTGAATTTAATGCTGTACTGACATGACGTCGTTCTCGAAAAGCGAGAATTCGTTCATATAGCGATGGATGAAGTAACTTATCAAATTTCTTTCCACCCTTTCCTACTTCTCTTAGTCGATAATGGACACTTAAGGTGATATGCATTCATGACGTATTACGGGTACTATACAGGATCTCTGTTCGTGAGAGGAATTAGAACGTTTAAAAGAAGAATATATTCTACTTGATCTCGCCGACATGAAAGTACTAATGAAAGAAAACATTTTACTTTTAGAAAAAGTAATGAAGATATTGTGTAAGAATAAAGTGTATTAAATTGAGCAAACTACTCTAACTTCTAAACAATAAAACCCCCCACAAGAAAACGCAAAGGTATTAGTACACTTTGTATTTCCATTGTATGTTACACATCACACTAACAGCTATTCATCAAATATTGATTGTTGTGTCTTAATATCCAAACTCCTCCTTTTCACTCTTATTTTCAAATACGAGATCGATGCTAGTGAAATATGAACGAAATAAAAGATATAAAGTATTTATGCTCTCTTTATAAGGTATACTTCTAAAGAGAGGAGCAGTGATTAATATGTATTATAGTAAAAGAAATGAAGAACCTCCGATTCAAGAGGAAACAGAAATTTGGGAATGTACAGTAGAAGAGTGTAAAGGCTGGATGAGGAAAGACTTCTCTTACGATAGTCATCAGAAATGTCCTTTGTGTAAAAGTCAGATGGAAGCTAAAAAACGGCTTATTGATAAAATCCCCCGTAATCCGCATAGAAGATAATACAAACCTATGCTTTCTTAAAGATTAAACACTATCTATCCATAAAAAAGTCTTGGTTCATGTTTGCTTTCTATTTCTATTGTATGTTATAACTAGTTAACCTTGTATCAATCGTCTTGTCTAAAACCCAGGCTTTTTCAAAGCCTGGGTTTTCTATTGAACCAATAGTATGCTAATTATGAGACCATAACAAAAAAGACTCCTTCATAGGAATCTTTTTTGTTATCGCTTTTGATTATGCTTTGTGAACGTTAGCAGCTTGTGCTCCGCGTTGACCTTGCTCAATATCAAAAGTAACTTTTTGACCTTCTTCTAATGATTTGAAACCTTCACCTTGAATAGCACTGAAATGAACGAATACATCGTCTCCGCCTTCAACTTCGATGAAACCGAAACCTTTGTCTGCGTTAAACCATTTTACTGTACCTTGTGTCATAATGTTGCCTCCTGCTGTGGAATACTCCACAAATGTATTACTAATCTTGCCCAAACATACTATTTCAAGATAAAAACTTCTCATTAGGGTTTTTTCTTTTCTCAATATACCGAACAAAAATAAGTTATCTGTAGTGTAACACATAGTAGGATTGATAGCAAATAAGGAAAATAGCCCCTTCAACAAGTTCTAACTACTCATCTTTCCCCTACCAAGACTTATGATAGGCATATGTAGCATAGCTTATGAATGCTCGAGCATATTGAATATGTGTATATCTCCATTTATTATAGCTATTCATAATCATTCATTATTTAATCTTTCTTATAAATAAAGGATATATGTAATCCAAAAAACACCTGTTAGCTTTATTGAATTATAAAGTGGCTATTGGGATATTCTATATAGGGAAGAAGGAAAACAAGTTATTGATTACAACTAATCATTACAAAGCTTCTTACATTTGGGATGAGGTGTCTACAGCAGGCATATTTCAGAAAACCTTATTGTAAATCGATGTATGTTTGATTCATAAGGGGATGGTAGTCATGAACGTAGTAAGAATATATATAATGGGTAGACAATAATATTCATTTATCATTATACAAATGAGGTGTTTGTCCCAGACCAAGAACGATTTCGTTCACATTGTATATTTTTTAGCTCAATGCTTAAATGAGGTGTTTGTTAAAGAGAATATACTTTTTCAAGTTACTGTTTCATTAGGCAACGGAATTACGTAAATGAGGTGTTCCTTAAAGATCATATGCTGCATTAAAAGCTGATTTTTCCTTCTTCACATGACGGGATGCATAATCGTTTGCATCTCGTTTTTGTTATACATAATATCTAAGGTATACTTGTTTATTTGTATGTAAGGCTTCCATTAAGGTGTACAGAGTTCTCTACATAGGTTTTCTTTAAGTGTATCCGTACCCTGTTAATCGGTAATCATCACCGTAATCTACTGTGACAGACACCTCTTTTTTCTTCTCTTTACCATTAGCATATCCGTGGACTAATGTGGACTAATACTGTACTTAAATCTTCTCCATCTGAAAATTTAACATCTTTGAGAACAAACTCAATGTCTTCTTCGTCTTTCATATACGTAGCCGCTACTGCTGAAGCGAGTTTACTAATTTCCTTCTTATCCATTTCAACGGATGGTTTATGAAGGAACAAAATGAGGTTAAGCGGTTTAATCGATGTTCGCTTTGTATAGTGATTCAAAACAAAAAATAGCCAACGTAAAAAGCCACTTGTACAAAACAAGTGGCCTTTTGCTACTTTAGATATGAAACTTTTATTTTTCTATACAAAGATTGCTCTGAGCTTGTTTAGTCTGTTTTCGTTTAGATAGAACGTTGTCACCAACAATTACTACGACAGAAATGGCAAGAGCAAAAGCCCCAATCCAAGGAATATAATTCAATAAACCATTTTTGACAGCAATACCACCGATACCGGCTCCAGCTGCCATTCCAAGTTGTCCAGCAGCACTGTGTAAGCTAAGCACAATACTTGCTGCAGCAGGAGCAAGGCTTATAAGCTGAAATTGTATTGGCGCTCCGGAAGACCAAGCTGAAAGCGCCCAGAAAATAAGCAATACATAGAAAAGAAAAGCTAATTGACCGATAAACGGGAATAGCAGTAGTGCAATAGCATGGAGTAATATTCCTCCAGTTAATGTACGAAATGCCCCCCACTTATCTGTACTAAAACCTCCTAATTTGGATCCAATAGCGCTAGCAATACCAAATATAAAGAGAGCTGTAGTTACCCCTTGATTGCTCATTCCGAATGTATTTAAGAAATACGGTGAAATGTACGTAAATACAATGGAATATGAACCTAACCATAGAAACGTGATGAGCAAGTATGCTGAGATCCGTGGTTTCATAAGAAATTTAAACTGCTCACGCAAAGGTACAGGTTCTTCAGCAACTGTTTTTGGTATAGTAAACGACGCTAAGGCGGAGAAAAGTAATCCTACTAAACCAAGCCCAATGAATATTACATTCCAATCATAATGCGAAGCCACAACTCTTCCTATAGGTACACCTACAACTAAAGCAGTACTTTGCCCCGTAACAACTGTAGCAATCGCACCTCCCTGCTTTCCTGGAGCTGCTAAAACTGCAGCAAGGGTTAGAAGCGTAACTTGAATAACGCCGGCACTAAGCGCAGAGATGATTCTAGCTGCCATTAGCATTTCATAACCTGTTATAATCGCAATAAGAATATTGATGACAGAGAAAACGGTTAAAGCATAGACGAGAAGCTTTTTTCGTTCTAGTCGAGCAGTCATAGCAATTAGAAAAGGTGTCCCTGCTCCAAAAGCTACTGAGAACACAGTAATTAGCTGTCCTGCAGATGAAACTGAAATGTTATTGGCCTCAGCAATTCTGTCTAAGATTCCGGCAATAACATATTCTGATGTACCATTAAGAAAACTAATGGCAGCTAACAAATAAATTTTCCACATATTTGACAAAATAAATCACACCTTTTGTTTTTGTATTTCGGTATTTCCAGAAATACAGATTTAATTTCGTAAATTAACCGAGCGTTTGAAAAATTAACTTTAAAGAGCTGATCTTTGCGCGTAGACAAACTGACCTTTACAGTTTCTTGAAACATGTTTTATAAAGGTAACACACCATGAATTTAACGCGCTTATGATAACGATAGATGATTTGCTTTAGCCTTTTTATCTAAAGTACCAGTAATGGATATACTCAGAATTTAGATGAGGATACCTATTAAGCACTTTAGCCATAATCCAGACAAGAAAAATCATACCTCTTATTTCTATATTTCCTTAAGTATAGAAATATAGAAATAAGAGAAATTACCCCATCACATATGGAGCATACTTTCCAATTAACTCACGGTCTAGGCTGTAATATATATATGTTCCTTCTTTGTAAGTACTCAGAAGTCCGCAATCAGTTAATTGTTTTAAGTGATGGGATAAAGTTGATCCAGCAATTGATTCAAGTTTTGTCCCAATATCCGAACAACATAAATTTGCTTCATTAGCAAGCAAACGAGCAATTTTTAATCGTGTTGGTTCACCGAGTGCTTTATATATTTTTATCGCTTGCTGTAACTTCGAGTTATTCTCCATTGTTAGCACCCCGCTTTCCTAAATCAATTAGATACATCATATGAGTACAAGCTAACATTACAGTAGCAAATACACTATTGAGATCTCATTTGCTAAAGCCAAGTGCACTTTAAAAATAAAATCCTCAAAACAGTACTATAAGCCCAAATGAAAATAATTTATTGCCATTGCTAATTCTAATTATCTTCGGTTAATTTCTTGAAGTTTAATTCTCTTTCATGATACATTGGATTCTATTACAAATGAAATGCATATTAATTATATAGGAGATAACAAAATTGATATGAACAAATCACAAATTGAACTTATTGTCCGGATATCAGAAACAGGAAGTTTTACAAAAGCCGGTGAAGAACTACATATGACACAACCTGCGGTAAGTCGTGCTGTAGCAACAATTGAATCGCAACTAGGAACAAAGTTAATCAAGAGAGATAAGAAGAACGGATTATCTTTTACAGATGTAGGAGAGCGCATATTAATTACTTTTAGAACAATCCTGAGTGAATTACAAAAAGTAGATGAATTAATTGTGGCAGAACAGGGGTTAGAAATTGGGAAGGTACACATTGGCGCTTACCGAACTGCTTGTACTAGGTTTATTCCTAAGATCATACGTACAATGGAAAGTCAGTATCCTGGTATAGAAATCAAGCTTTCGGAAGGTAGTGTAGATCAAGTAAAAGAGTGGTTACGTTCCAAATGCATTGATGTAGGAATTATTATTCCTCCTGATAAAGATTTTGATACCGTACCTTTAATTAAAGATCAACTGATCGTACTTATGCACTCAAGCCATCCTTTATCTCAGAAAGAAACAATAAGTATTCCTGACCTACAAGGTGAAGATATACTAATTGGAAAATGCGGTTATGAGGTACAGATTCATGCTTTATTCAACGAGTATAACTTGACTCCTAAAGTACGGTTTGAAATGGATTATATAGAGACAGGATTAAGTATGATACAAGAAGGGTTAGGAATTACCATTACAACGAAACAAAATATTTGGTGGTTGCCAGACCAAGTCGTTTTTCGTGAATTAAAACCAGATACGTTTAGAGATATCAATATAGCAGTGCTAGATATGAAAGATACATCCAAAGCAACAGATGCCTTTATTCAAACAGCTCTCACTCTTTTTGCTCAAGAAGATGCTTAAATAGCACTTAAAGAAACATGTGTTGCTATTTAGTGCATATAAAAAAGACAGCCGGTTGATTCAAAAAGTGGCTGTCTTTTTTATTTCTACTCTTTTTAATCGTTGTTAATCAAACAAAAGAATGATGGAAGAATCAGTATAGGATCCTGATTAGAGAAAGGAATATTCAGTAACACGGCTTATTGTATACTATTATATACCTTGTTTAATAATGTCTTTAGTTGAGTATTTTCTTCATCACTTAATTGACGCGTGACGAAGAGGTGAGCGTCTTTAACTAAAGGTGAAAGAGTTTTCTTCAACTCTTCTCCCTTTTCTGTAAGAAATAGATAGTGTAAGCGACGATCTCGTTCACTGTACATTCTTTTTATGAGTTCTTTTTCTTCCATCGCATAAATCATTTCCACAATAGTTGTTTGTTTCTTATCAATTGCTTCTGCTAGTTCTGTTTGGGTTATCCCTTTTTGAGAGTCTAGAACACTAATGATGCTCCATCGTACTGGAGTCATGCCATAAGGTTTGAGCTTTTTCTTGAAATAATTCATTGCTCTTACATCTGTACGATGAATAAGATGGCTTGTTAAATCATGTAAATCCATAACGTCACCTCAGAAAGATAGAAAAATATGTCTTAAGCTAATAATCGAGTCATATAAGTCCTTATTAGTAGGCGATACCCACGCGTGATTCTATATAATCGCTACTATTTATCTGACCAAATGTATTCATGGGACCAAACCTCCTCTTGCACACAGTAATATCACTCTATACTTTAAAAGTTGTTATATCCGCTTTTTCAAAAGTTAAAATAAAAACCACGATTTACTTCGTGGTTTTTATTTCACAGGTAGACCCTCTGCTTTACCCCTAGCTGGTTTGGTAATTTTCCACCCTAATAAGATGGCAATGAATCCTATAATTATAAGAAGATATAATGTTGGAACGAAACTTCCTAGATAATCATGCAGAAGTCCAATTATGAATGGGCCGACTGCACCGATCATATATCCAATTGCTTGAGTCATTGCCGACCAAGTACTTGCTTCCATAGGGGAAGATGCCATATCTAATGGTAACAACAAAGTTAGCGACACAAGACCACCGGCACCAACTCCTAAACATATACTTGAAACAATAGGTGTTACGTTTGTAAAACATAAAAGGGATAAACCAATTATTATACTTAAGGTAAAGGTTGTAATCCAAAACCTTCTGCTCGGTAGCACTTTTAAAAGACTAGGTAATAAAAAAGTAGCTGGTAGCTGTGCAATCATAGCGATTGTACCTACAAGACCACCAAATGCTGGCGTCCACCCTTTTTCCTCTACAATGGCTGGCAGCCATGCTGCAAAACAATAAAATAGAAGAGTTACAATCCCTACAAAAGAAGTTAATAGCCAGGCTTTTTTATTTTTTAATGGTAAAGAAGCCTTAGTCTTTTGTGAAAAATTACTCGCAGGAATACGAGATTGTTTTATTACCATAAGCCAAAGTGGAACAGCGAGTAGAGCAAGAATACTCCAAAATGCTAATCCATTTTTCCATGAATGATTGAACCAGTGTTGAAGTGGTGTCGTTAGCCCAATAGAAATAGATGCACCCACTACCATTGAAGTAGAGTATATGCCTATCATCGATGCTGCCTTGTCTGGAAAATGACTTTTAATGAAACCAGAAAGCAAAGGGCTTACAACACCAATCCCTGCACCAATTAATAAAGCCGTTATTAACAGGTAAATTGAGGAATTTGTAAAGGCTCTTAGAAACGTTGCAATACCTATGCAAGTTATAGCGAAAGTAATCATCTTCTCTGGCTGATAGCGATTTGCTAAACGACCAGCAAATAACGAACAAAAACCAAAACATACCAAAGGAATGGAAGTGAGCAAACTAGCTAAAGTAGAACTCATACCTAGATCCTTCGTTATTCCATGCAATACTGGGCTAACTGAAGTTAGACCCGGCCTAAGATTAAATGCAGCTAGTATAAGTGCAAATAGAAACAATTTATTACGATTGACCATACTAATTACCTCCGGTTGATTTCTTGAAACTTAATCCTCTTCTATGGTACATTAGGCTTCGTTATAAATAAAATGCATATTAATTATATGGTATATAACAAAAATGATATGAACAAATCACAAATTCAACTTATTGTTCAGATATCGGAAACAGGAAGTTTTACAAAAGGCGGTGAAGAACTACATATGACACAGCCTTAAGTATGGTACAAGGAGGATTATGAATTACGATTACAACGAAAAGAAACTACTTGTCACTGCCAGAACAAGTAGTTTCTCGAGAGTTAAAGCCGAACACGTTCAGAAAAATTAATATAGCAGTGCTAGGAAAGGTACATCAAAAGAAACGGATGCCTTTATCCAAACGGCTCGTACCCTGTGTACTGATGAAGATGCTTAGATATTTTTATCACTTACCTAATAAAGGAATGCTCCTATTAATGCTCCCCATTATCTGACTTTATCTCTAGTTTCTTCGACATTATAAACTCACTCATATGTTGAAAACCATATAACAGGAGTTGTCTAACAGTCAAAATGGTTACATACTGAAAAGGATTAATTTTCTTAAGCTTAAAGATGCTGTCCTTTTTTAATTTAGGTACAACTACAAATGTAAATGTAGTATGAATCATAAAGTTTACAGCTATATACAGAGGCAATTTACGGTATGTGGATTTAAGCACCCACATAGATACAGTAAAAAAGGGCCCCCATGTCCACACATCTTCACCAGGAACTTTCGGATGTATGCTTTGTTTAAAAGACCAAAAATTCTTTCTCTTAGCATAAGAATTAAGGTATTTAGTTACCATACAAATAGCAATGGACGCTGGAAGAAAACGTTTAAAATCTTTGCCTTTCATAAATGAAAAGCTGGACCAACAAGTCATAACTAACAGTATTAAAAATAGTCTATTCTTTTTCATGATTTTATACACCTCTCTGTTTTAAGGTGTACATCTATTCTAAAATTACACAACGAATTATCTTAAGAGGATGCTGCCTAAGAATTATAATATATAATCGCTAAAAATTTGAACAAACTATTGATGATGTTTTCTTGTACATGTTACCTGATAGACCAACTTGCTGAGAGTGACAGCAGGTTGGTCTATTTTTCAACTCCAAAGCGTAATTGCCTCAAGGAAATTTAAATCAACGTAATGTTGATTACTCTAGCTTTTAAATACGTTCTGTTGCCTCATAGTGGCATGACCAATACTTCCTGAAATTCTCAATTTTTTCTTACCAGGTACTTCGAAGGATACTGTCTGTCCACTTGGATATATTAATTCTTGTGGAGGTGATAGTAATGGAAAACAAATACTCTAACAAGACAGCTTCAGGAACAGATGTACAACATGTGAAGCAAAAGAATGCTCAAGCATCTTCTGGCAAATACGGTACGGAATTTGCTAGTGAGACTGACGTACAACACGTTAAACGTCAAAACGCTCAGGCAAACAAAAATCAAAAATAATGTTAAAAGGGTTCTTTCATGCTCGTTGAAAGAACCCTTTGTGATACAAAGTTATTCTTCGGGAAGTAATAAAATTTCCCCCTCAGAAATTGCCTTAAGCATATCTTTAAACTCTGCTTTCGTTCCCAACACAGATCCATACATTGTAATATGTTTTAGATACAATGTTCTAAAATCAAAATTTTTATGCTGACCACCAGCAGAACCTGAAATGCAAAATTCCCCTCCGTTTTTTAGAACTTGAAGAGATATGGAAAACAAAGCATCTCCCACAACATCTAGAACGGAATCGACCGGACTTCCGTTCAGTTCTAAAATGTCTTCTGAAAGAGTATCAGATTTATATGATACTACGTGTGGGGCTCCTAATTCCTTAATTCTTTCTTGATTTTCTAAGTCCCCCGTGACTGCAATAACTTTAGCACCAAAGACTTTAGAGGCAATCTGTACATTTAATAATCCCACACCACCATTTGCTCCAGTTACTATAACTGTCTCACCTGGTTGAGCTTGAATTTGTTTGACCATGTGCCAAGCAGTTAACCCACTTACCGAAAAAACAGCACTTTCTGAATAGCTTGATAGGGGCATGTCAAAGCAAAGTTCAGCAGGCCAAACCACATATTCAGCATAACCACCATCGTATTCTGAACTTATAAAGGACATATCATCACATCAGCAATATGTTCGTACCCTTCTTCTCCACTAGATATAAAAGGGAATGACACAACATCTTTTCCCACTATAGACTCTTCTACTAACTTCCCTGCTTTTACTATTTCCCGTTATATCAGATCCTGGTGTACGTGGAAACTGGACTCCTTCCGGTCGCCATCCAGATTTTGAATCAGTACCGTAAGCACCCTCTCTCATCCAAATTTCTGTATTGTTAATAGCACAGGCCTTTACTTTTATAAGAACTTCATTTTCTTTCGGTTCAGGTATAGGAATTTCCACTAGGCTTAATTTACTTACGTCTCCATACCCCTTTACTTGTACAGCTTTCACAGAACAGTCACCTTCTTTTTTACGAATATAGTTTTTAATATATTTCATACGGCTGCTTATAATTTAGAAAAAAGCATGCATATTTCATTGTGCGCTCTTCTCTCTATTATCATAAAGTTTGGAATCAGTATACTTTTACGGACTTTTCTTTTTAATTCTGTTTCACAATGTCAAAAACCACTGGATAATTAAATTTGGAAATATTAATAAACTCTCTTTTTTATTGTTTTGTAACATGTCGCTGCCATATAATATACAAAAGTAGCTTTTATAAAAGTTATATAGACAGAAAAAACACCAGCAAAAGATTTTGCTGGCGGAAAGAAATCATTTATTAGTAAGCGCCTTGTGAATAAGTTAACTCATAGCTATGCGTATAAATTTAGAAAATATCTCCAAATGGATCTTCTACATAAACCATTTTATATGGTTTTTCTCCTGGGTAATATTCTCTGATAGGCATACGTTGTTTACCACCATATTGCTTAATTATCTTGTAAAAGGAGGAATTCAGATGGGAAAAGTTCTATTCTTTAATTATCCAGGAGAAGGCCACGTCAACCCTACAATTGCATTAGTGGAAGAACTACTAAAAAAGGGTGAAGAGGTTGTCTATTACTGTATAGAGGAATATAGAAATAAAATTGAGAAAACAGGAGCAGCATTTCGTCCCTATAAAAATTTCACACGTAATGCAGATCTAGTGAAAAAAATCGCAAAAAGAATGGACCCTCTTGAAATGCTATTATATATGGTACGGTCTGCGGATACATTCATAGAAAGTGTTCTGGAGGACATAAGAGATGAAAAGTACGACTATGTTATTTATGATAATAATTTCGCCGCAGGATGGATTATTGCTGATATATTAAAGATACCTAAAATATCTTCTTGTACAACGTTCGCTATTGATGAAGAGGTCTTTTCGAACGTTATGAAAAGTCGAGGAGAAATGGATAAGACATCTCCAACATATCAAGAACTCAAAGAGATATTAAAAAAGTGGAAACAACAATACGACATACTAATTAACGATAATCATAAGCTGATGTCTTGTCCTGGCGATATTACTCTTGTATATACATCAAGATCATATCAACCTCGTGCTGAAAAGTTTGATAACTCTTTTATTTTTGTTGGTCCTTCTATTGCGCCGCGAAAAGATGTAGAAACTCTTTCATTAAAAAATATTCCTGGTGATAAGCTTATCTTTATTTCAATGGGAACAATATTTAACCAGCAACCTGAGTTATATGCTACCTGTTTTGAAGCATTCCAAGAAATACAAGCTACAGTTGTATTATCAGTAGGAAAACAGACGGACATTAGCCAATTTAAAGAGATTCCATCTAATTTCATTATACGTAATTATGTACCTCAGTTAGAAATACTAGAACAAGCAGATGTTTTTATTACTCATGGTGGAATGAATAGTACAAGTGAAGGACTTTATTTTGGTGTTCCTCTTGTGGTTATGCCTGTTGTAGGAGATCAGCTAATAGTAGCTAATCGGATTGAAGAATTAGGAGCTGGTCTACAACTTAATCGTCAAGAACTAGACGCCACTACATTACGAAACACAACGGAACAAGTGCTATCAAACGCTTCATTTAAAGAAAAGAGTTTGGAAATTGGCAAATCCTTAAGGGATTCTGGAGGATACCAAAAAGCAGTAGAAACTATTTTGCAATTTAAAAAGGATGCAAAAATAAAGGATCTAATCTAATTTTATTTCATTTTTAATCTTTAAAATCTAAGTTAGTCTAGGAATAAATAGACAATAAATCTCTCAATGAGATACTTCTTTTTATCACTTCCTAGAAATTAGTTTTATAGTAACTAGAAAAGAATAGTTAAACATATATTTTAACACCGGTATGTATAGGGGTGTTAAGTATGGGCGTATCTTTTTATAATGGTCAAATATGCGTTGAAGGGATAATTTGCGAATCGTTTATAAAAATGGCATTACTTTTATCCCCTATTGGTCAGATATGTACCTTGCGAAATAATCTATAAAAAAGACCGTCCATAATTTCTAAAATTATAGACGGTCTTTGATTTGCTTGTTCGTTAATCTTGACTAAACGTAAATCTCTCTTGATAGTTTCTTACACAATATCTCGATTCAATTTTTCCTCTTTAACCACTTTAATTCTTTCCACTTTCCCTACAAGGAAGATATACGAAAGTGCTCCTAAAAGAGCCAATGCCGCTATAAATACTAGCGCTGGAGCAAAGTTTCCTCCTTTAGCTAAGAAACCAATAACAATTGGGACAATGATAGAAGCCAAACCTCCGATAAAGTTAAAAACTCCGCCTGTCAAACCGACTAAGTGCTTAGGTGCTAGCGTTGAAACAAACACCCATGTAATAGAAGCCAGGCCATTTCCAAAAAACGCAATAGCCATAAACATGATAATGAGAGATGTGCTATTTACATAATTGGCTCCGATAATTGAAGTTGATAAAAGCAGGCCTACGATAATCGGTGTTTTTCTTGCAATGCCTAAAGATACTCCTTTTTTCACTAAGGCGTCAGATACAAAGCCAGATAATAATACTCCTACAAACGCTGCTAAAAACGGAGCTGATGCTAGGAAGCCTGATTTTAAGAAATCTAACCCTCTGTATTCCACAAGGTACGTTGGAAACCAGGTAAGGAAGAACCATAAAGTAGAGTTTACGGCAAACTGACCTAAGTAGATACCCCATAGCTTACGGTGAGAAAAGGCTTCTTTCAGATTTCCCCATTCGAATTTTGCTCTTTCTCCTTTCTTATCCGCAGCTTTAACTAAGCCTCCACCTTCTTCGATATGCTGCAATTCTGCTTTATTTACTTTGCTATGCTGAGAAGGATCACGATAAAAAATGTACCATATAATGCCCCACGCTATACCGATAATCCCTGTAGTAATAAACAGACCTCTCCACCCTAAAAAGTGCTGAATGGTCACCAATGTAGGTGTTAAAAATGCCAGCCCTGCAAACTGTCCTGAAGTATAAAAAGCAATTGCTGATGCTCTTTCCTGATTGGGAAACCAGCTGGTAACTACTTTATTATTGGTAGGAAAAGCCGGTGCTTCGAACGCTCCTGTCGCTAGACGCAGACCAAAAAGACTCACAAATCCCTTAGTAAATCCTTGCAGCAATGTAACAATGGACCAGGTAATTAAGCTAACGGCATACGTAACACGAGCACCAAAACGGTCAGCCATTACCCCTCCTGGTATTTGTAAAGCAGCATAAGCCCATCCAAAGGCTGAAAATATAAGACCCAGTTCTACTGATGATAGCTTTAAATCCTTGGACATGGCCGTGGCGGCTACAGAAATATTACTTCGATCCATATAGTTGATGACAACGCTTACGAAAATAAATGCTAAAACACGAAATCTAACGCGAGTCGGCTTTTCGCTATACCCCTTCATTCCCTTATCCCCCTGTATATGACTAGTTTAAAAAGAAGATCTGACTGACGGTCATTTATCAATCAGATCTTTCCTGCTAAAATGGTTTCCCATTTACCATTCCGCTACAGAACCATCTTTATGACGCCATACTGGATTACGCCAATTATGACCGATATCAGCCATTTTTCTAACATGGTCTTCATTAATTTCAATACCTAAGCCAGGTCCATCAGGAATTTTCACGAATCCTTCTTCATATTTAAATACGTGGTTATCAACAATATAATCTAGTAAATCACTGCCTTGGTTATAGTGAATGCCTAAGCTTTGTTCTTGAATAAATGCGTTGTGGCACGTTGCATCTACTTGAAGACAAGCGGCTAATGCAATAGGTCCTAACGGGCAATGAGGCGCAGCTGCTACATCAAAGGCTTCAGCCATCGAAATAATTTTCTTACATTCTGTAATTCCTCCTGCATGTGATAAATCGGGCTGAATAATATCAACGTAGCCGTCTGTTAAGAGCTTTTTAAACTCCCATTTTGAAAACATTCTTTCTCCCGTCGCAATAGGAATGGATACATGGTTGGCAATTTCTCTTAATGCCTCATTGTTTTCGGGCAAAACCGGCTCCTCGATAAACATTGGACGATAGACCTCTAGTTCTTTAGCTAAAATTTTTGCCATTGGCTTATGTACTCGTCCGTGAAAATCAATACCTATTCCTACATAAGGCCCCACTGCTTCTCTGACAGCAGCGATACGTTCTACTACTTGATCAATTTTTTCATATGAATCCACGTATTGAAGCTCTTCTGTTCCATTCATTTTTACTGCTGTAAATCCTTGTGAGACAACTTCTCTGGCTGCTTCGCCTACATCTGAAGGCCGGTCTCCTCCGATCCACGAATACACTTTAATGGATTCTCTTGCTTTTCCGCCTAATAATTGATGCACAGGAGCATCGTAATATTTTCCTTTTATGTCCCACAGAGCTTGGTCAATCCCTGATATGGCACTCATTAAAATAGGTCCGCCTCGATAGAAGCCGCCTCGGTACATAACGTTCCAATGATCTTCAATATTTAATGGATCTTTGCCAATAAGATACTCCATTAACTCATCTACTGCAGCTTTAACGGTAGAGGCTCTTCCTTCAATAACTGGTTCTCCCCATCCAACAATTCCTTCGTCTGTTTCTATTTTTAAAAATAACCAGCGTGGCGGCACTTGGAATAATTCATAATTAGTAATTTTCATGTACTTTGTCCCCTTTCGTTATACCATTCACTGCGTCTACGTATGCTTTAGCCTTTTGTGTTAGCTCCTGCAGATATCCATGAGTAATTTCACGTTTTGTATCAACTAAAGAACTTCCAATACCAAACCCTACAGCTCCTGCTTCTTCAAATTCTTGAATATTATCTAGGCTTACTCCTCCTGTTGGAAGAAGTGGAATATGAGGAAGCGGCCCTCGAATATCTTTAATATAGCTAGCACCCAGCCTAGCAGGAAATACTTTTATAATATCTCCGCCATTTTCATATGCTGTTAAAATTTCAGTAGGTGAAAAAGCACCTGGAATACTCACCGCACCGTATCTTTTTGTTAGTTTAATCGTTTCAATATTAACAGTTGGAGAAAGGATAAACTTTGCACCTGCTAAAATAGCTGAACGTGCTGTTTCAGGGTCAAGCACTGTCCCCGCTCCTACTAGCACTTGATTACCTAGTTCTGTAGAAACCTCTTTAATAGCTGAAAGTGCGTCCGGCGAATTTAGAGTAATCTCTATATTTTTTACACCGCCGTCATTAAGCGCAGAGGCAATCTTCACTACGTCCTTCGGTTTGGCTCCTCTAATAATCGCAACGATTTTATGCTCTAATAAATGTGATAAACTATCCGTCATGGGTAAGCCCCTTTCTTTTATCGTATAACGTCTTCTTTTGTAATCGCATTCATAAATTCGTAAAGCTCTTTCTTATCAGGCAAGCCTTCAATATCACCCTCTACGGTTACAACCATAGCTCCTATAGCACACCCTCTTCTAACCGTTTCTTTTAAAGAAGATTTATCTATTAATCCCGATAGTATCCCAGCGGCAAAACCGTCACCAGCTCCTACTGGATCTATCACTCTAGCAACTTTAAAGCCTTCTACGTAAGCGGATTCATTTTTAGTTGAATAATAAGCTCCTTCCTCACCTAGCTTAATAACAACTAGCTCTGCACCTAATTGATGAAACGCTGATGCAATGTCTTCAGGGTTATCCTTTTCAAATAAAAACTGGCCTTCATTCACTCCTGGTAAAATAATATCCGCATATGTAGCCATTTCAATGAGTGTTTGACGCGCAGTTTCTTCATCCCAAAGCGTCTTGCGTAAATTTGGATCAAACACTATTTTTGCGCCATTTTTTTTAGCTGCTTTCATCGCTTGAAAAACAGCTTCGTGGCAGGAATCGCTTAGCGCAGGTGTAATGCCTGTCACGTATAAGTATTTGGCAGAAGAGATATACTCTTCATTCATATCATGCGGATTCATAAAGCTTGCTGCTGATTCTTTCCTGTAATAAAAGACTTTACTGTTCATTTCATTTGTTTTTTGCTTTAAAAAAAGACCCGTAGGAGCATGATCATCAAATATCACATGTCTTACATCTATTCCTTCTCCTTTAATACTTGAAAGAATCCGCTCTCCTAGCTCATCTTTTCCTAACCGGCTAACCCATCCCGTTTGATAACCGAGTTTTGACAGGGCGATTAACGTATTGCTTTCTGCCCCTGCAATTTTCGAAGAAAAATCTTTAGCATATCGCATCTTTCCATTCGAGTGTGGGGTAAACAGAATCATTGTTTCCCCCATGCTTATCACATCCATTTTACCCCTCTTTTCACTTATCTCTTTGCCTCTTCATATCCAGCAATAAAAGATATATTAGTCGCTGTTTGAAGCAGCCTTTCTACTATAAAGTCCTTATGCTTCAGCATTCTTTCCTTAGGCCCAGCTACGCTAATAGCAGCTTGAATGCTTCCCTTTGCTCCAAATACAGGTGCAGCAAGGCAAAATAACCCTTCCTCATTTTCTTCATCATCAATTGCATAACCCATTTGAATAAAAGAGTCTAAATTGTCATTAAGAACTTTTTTATCTGTAATTGTATAATCCGTAATAGGCAGCAGCTCCGTATGTTCAAGCAGCTGTTCTCGCTGATCTTTAGGAAGAAAAGCTAAAAAGGTTTTTCCTAATCCGGTACAATAGAGCGGCTTTCGGTTACCAGGCTGAGCTGTTGTTCTAATAGAGCGATTATTATCAATCTTAACAACATAGACCAACTCTCCATCTGACAGCAAGGCCATAAACACCGTTTCCTGAACATCCTCCATCAGCTTCTTTAAATACGGTTTTCCCTCAGAAGAAATATCCAATGATTCCATAGCCGCTGTTCCAATTTGAATTAGCTTTGGCCCTAGCTTATACCTTTTTAATGAGTCCTGATTTAAATACCCTTCATTATGAAGGGTTCCCACAAGATTAAACGTACTGCTTTGCGGAAGCGAAAGTAAGTCACTAACCTCTTTTACCGTTAATCCCTCGGGATGTTGAGCAATCAATTCAAATACCCTTAATACACGTTCTGCTGATTTTACTGACATGAAGAAATCCTCTCTAAATCACATATGTGATTTTAAATTTTATATATGATTTACTGATTTAAATATTATCATAGCCAGATCATTAATTCAAAATATTTTTATAAATTAAACAAAAATATTTATGATAGTTCCTGAAAAATGGTTACTAAATAGCAATATAAAAAAGCTTCTATGATAAAATCATAGAAGCTAGAAAAAATTGTAATGGGAGCTAATTATGAAAAATAAAGATTTTTTATTATCTATTGTTTTAAATATCTTTTCAGCTTATCTATGGGTCTTTCTCATTTATTTAATTTTTGATTTCGTTCAGTTAAAGGAAAATGCTTTGTTGCTTGGACTAGTACTCGCATCCATAGGTACTCTGCTCTTCGCAGAGGTAATAAGGAGAGTTAATCCCTTTGTTACATATAAAATTACTCACCCTGTAAAAATTGCGGGATTTATATCTTTTGGGTTGATTGCTAGTACGAATCTATATTGGATCAGTTTTTGAAGGTTATGATAAAAATTAGAACAAGGAGCTTAAATTAAGCTCCTTGTTCCTTTAAGTGCCAGTAACACAATTTTTCCGCATATATAATCTGAACATAAAAAAGCAACCTCGTTTGCCAATAACGAGGTTGCCCTTTATAAAGGTTCTTTCATACGTATTCAAATGCGAACAATAGCAGCATTATAATATCTGCCTTATTTTAAAGGATGTATTTCTTTATTTATTAGATTTTACTTTTTCTAGATAAGGCAATTACAATGGCTAAGTATATTGGATAAAGTAAAACGCCAAGGTATATAACAATTCTCCCTATAGGATTGAGCTGATCTCCATGGTTACTAATTGGAAAAAGCTTGTTAAATAAGATAAGCATAATTGCAAAGTAAGGAATCCATAATACAGTTCCATAATAATTTAGTTTACTGTCTGTTAAGTATCGACGATTCAATAAATAATAAATGAAACTAAATACGATAACGGAAATCAACATAATTACAATCCCAATATTTCTTGCTACTGCTACATCAAGTTCTATTATTCTACTAATACGATAAATATTGAAAATTAGTTCGATATTAATAAAAATTAAAACTGCATATAGTATACTTGAGAAATTTAATTTCAAAAAATAATTCATAATGTCCCTCCCTATATGGTTTCATTTATTAATATCATATAATGTGCTCTACATAAATAATTCAATATTACCAATATTTAACCGCGTCATTATACCCTTTTGTGATTACATCTTTATCTTTAGAGTCTTCCGGTTGTCCAACTCCAACACCTACTGCACCGCCACCAATAAGTAAAGTCTTTTTACTAAATAGCAATTCTCCTGTATATGCATAATTATAGTTTCCAATATACTCAGAATTAATTACTTTTTTTCCATTGTAAGTACTAGCGTTGAATTCTTTATACCATGGTTTATATCCGGATCTTACTTTATAATCCCATGGTCCACCTTCCTGAACTTTACCAACAAAATAACCTACGGTTGCATTATAAGCTGAACCAGGAGAAGTTTTGAGTACTGATGCATTAAATTTTTCTAATTCTTTTCTGTTACTCTCTACTAACCTTTTTAAATTTAATGATGTTAGTCCAGTATCCACTGCAAAAGTTGAAAATTTTTGTGAAGTTTCTGCACTTGCATAAGAATTATGAGCTACTTCAGTAATTTCTTCTGGAGAAAGCATCTCTATATTAAAATCATTATTTACTTTAGCTACATCTTTTTCAACTAAGTAGTTAATACTATCTACTGTATCAGTAAAATCTTTATATTCGCTATCATTATCAGCTAACTTTTCTACTAAACTTTCGTCTTTTGCTTCTACTTGTCCATTCTCTGTTACTGTTAATAAATGAGAGCTTGCTGCTTCCTGGTATACATTTTCTTTTATTTGCACATTCTCTGCAGCTAATACATTTCCTTGTGATAAAAGAAATAAGCCTGCACTCATACTAAATCCTAACAGTAAAGTATTTCTTCTTTTCAAATTAATTCCTCTTTTCTTATGTTATTTCTTGAACTTTTGTAAGAATATCACTTTTTAGTAAAAAAATATAATTTTTAGATAATTAAGAAAAAAGTACTTTTAATAATGTATTTTTTTGTAATAATAAAGAGTTTACAGATACCGTAGATTAACATTTATTGTTAATCAAGAATATCCTTTTTATTTTATAATCAGAACTCATCACTTAGCATATGATAAAAGGTGTACTTTTTATTCATTGAAAAGGTTGATCCTCCTAAAGAAAAGCCTAACAAATCAACGATGTATAAACAGCTGTATAAAGAAGAAATGCAGCTTCATGAAGAACCCTATCCCCACAAGGATTCTTTTTTTGTGTGTTCTGGAAAGAGACTTTATGTAAACTAGCTCTGCATATCATATACATAATTAATTTAAAAATATGCCTTCATATTTCCGACGAATTTATAAAGGAAATACACCGAAAATCCAATTAGCACACATCCAGCTCCTACGAATATCCATTTAATATAAAGTGTATTATTTAACATGCGTCTTGTACCAGCTACCAGTGTCATTAATCCTAAAATAACCTCTCTTAATTTATTATAAATATTCATTTTTTTGTAATATAACTCCTATTATTATATTAATTTATACAATAAAATTCATCTTAATGTATAATAAAACATACAAAGAAGGAGGTTATATTTCTTGAATCAAAAAATAGCCATTATCTCAGACATTCACGGAAATAGCTTAGCATTGGAAGCCGTATTATCTGATATCTCAAATCGTGGAATTGATACTATATTTAATTTAGGTGATAGTTTATATGGGCCGTTGGATCCCCTTGGAACTTTTAAACTATTAATGGAACATGAGTATGATATTACACATATTATAGGGAATTGTGATCGAATAATAGTTGATTCATCAGATAATAATCCATCTTCTACAATTAATTATGTGAAACGAAGTCTAACCCCAGAGGCTCTCGAATGGTTACAACAGCATCCTAGTAGCTTAACTATGAATGATATTTTTTTATGTCATGGTACACCTAATTCTGACGAGATATATTTAGTAGAAGAAATGACGAAAGAAGGTGCACTCTTAAAAAGTTCAAGAGACATTATAAAGGCTTTAGAAGATGTTGAACAAGACGTTGTATTATGTGGTCACAGTCATATTCCAAGAACGCTCTATTTGCCAAACGGAAAATTAATTATAAATCCTGGTAGTGTAGGACTTCCCGCATACATAGATGATTTACCGGTACCTCATAAAATGGAATCTGGATCTCCCCATGCCAATTATACAATTATTGAAAAGACATCAGCTAATTGGGTAGCTAATTGGGTAGTTGATCAAATAAGTGTTCCATATCATTGGGAAAAAGCAGCTGCCATGGCAGAAATAAATCAGCGTCCAGATTGGGCAGATGCTTTGAGAATGGGAAGATTTTAAGGAGGGAGAAATAATGCCTAGAATTAAAGCAATTGTGTTTGATTGGGGAGATACTCTCATGAAAGATTTTTCTGAGTATGCAGGCCCCATGGCTGATTGGGAATATGTAGAGATTATAGATGGCGTTAGTAAATCTCTACATAGTGTTAGTCAGAGTTACATATGTTGTGTAGCTTCTAATGCTGGAGCTTCAAATTCAGAACTATTGGGAATGGCTTTAAAGCGTGTTGATATTCAACAATATTTTCAGTATCTTTTTACATCTAGAGAATTGGGCTTTTCCAAACCTAGTCTTGATTTTTTTAATAAGATTGTTCAGACCTTAGGCATTACTCCTCAGGAATGTATTATGATAGGTAATGATTATAATAAAGACATTATTCCTGCAAAAAAAATCGGAATGCAAACCATATTATTTTCTCAAGTATCTAAAGATGCGAATTTTAATTATGCAGATTATGTAATGAATTCTATAGAGAATTTACATGAAATTATATTAGAAATTGAGAAAAGAAATAATATTTATACGAGTTAAGTTTTAAAATAAAAAGCCTTTTATTTTATAAGGCTTTTTATTTTGTTTCCGGTAAGTTGTATTATGTAAACTGATTTTGTATATGATATTCATGATTCTTTAACTCAATTCTGATATATAATCAGATAGGAACAAAATTATAATTGAGTCCATCTGAATAGAGGTTAGAAATTGAAAAAA
>NZ_JYOO01000045.1 GCF_000956595.1 Priestia aryabhattai B8W22
CATAATCTAGTATGGATGACTTGTTTCACCGCTGTTGATTTCCATGCAAGGCTTCGCTTTTCGCGAGCGGCCGATGAGCCTTGCCCTCCAATCAACAGCTAAGAAGCAGCTACATACATGAAACCTACGTTCATCCTACTAACGAAAAAATCCGAACGAGTTTAATTCTCCATCAAGAATCAAACTCGTTCGGATCTTCCTTCAACTATATTACTTTTGTCTCAGCCTCTGTCTATTTTTGTATTAAGTTATCTTTGCGTCATTTGAATAGTTTTACAGGACTGTCTTTTAATCATTTTGTGAGGAACGCGCACTTGTTCTGCAACAGCATATGGCGTTTCAATCTGCTTAATCAAGCAGCTTACAGCCTGATAACCAAGTTCAAAAATATTAATATCAATTGATGTAAGAGCTGGTCTAGCCATTTCAGCGATTAAGACATTATTAAAACTGACAATAGAGATGTCTTCTGGAACCGAAATTCCCATTTCATCCAATGTATTTAAAACACCTAATGCCATTAGGTCATCTGCTACTACTAGGGCCGTTGGACGTTCTTTTAGAGATAAAAGTTCGCAAACAGCTTCTTTTCCTCCTTTCTGTAGAAATTCTTCATGAATCACATACTCGTCCCGGTAAGGAATGTTTGCTTTTTGAATCGCTTTATCATAGCCTGTTAAACGGTCAATGGTAACGACTAATTCAAGACTTCCACCAATAAACGCAATACGCTCATGACCAGATTCAATTAAATATTCCGTCGCTTCTTTTCCAGCTTTAAAATTATCATTATCAACAAACGTAATGCTTTCACTATGCTTAAACGGCTTTCCAATAACTACAAACGGCACGCTCTGTTCTTGTAAATAAGAAAGTACTTGATCATCAACTTTGGAGTACAGCAAAATTAATCCATCCACTCGTCTTCCCTGTACCATTTGAACAACTTCTGCAAAAATCTCTTCTTCCGTTTCTCCAGTGGACATATAAATCGCTCTTTTGTTTTCGTGAGCCCCGGTGCTGATTCCTCTTAGCACTTCTGGGAAGAATGGATTTTGAAACACCTTGTCTGCTGAGCTCGGCATCACTAGGCCGACTGCCTCTGTCGTTTGATTTGCTAGACTTCGCGCAATAATATTTGGGTGATAACCAAGTTCTTTCATAGCCGATCGCACGCGCTGTTTTGTTTTTTCACTAATTCTTGAGCTGTCTGCAATGACGCGAGATACCGTCGAAGGGGCTACATTTGCTAAATTTGCCACATCTTTTATTGTTACACCCATAATTCCACCTCTTAATTATGTTTTCTTCATTACTACTTATCCAATATAGTTTGACAACTACGACGCGCTGTCCTTTTTATGAGATTGAGAAATTTTCTTTTCTTTTCTTCTTTTTGACGATGCTTTGTACAAAAAGATGCCGAATCCCGTATAAACAGCGGCAACCGCTGCGATATATCCAATATTAACCCCTGAATTTTTCACTACTTTATATACATTTGTAGTCTCAGGCTCCAATGAAATGTTGTATACATCGTCAACTGGTCGTATAATTCCTTCCGTTATTAACCCTCTTAATTCATTTTCTTTTCCAACTTTTTTAAGCGGGACATTAATGGCCGACGTTTCCTTTGTATTATTGATCACAACAAACGTCGTTTCGTCCTTATACCTTCTCTTGTATACAGCCACACCTTTTTGCTCAGACACAAGGGTAAAGCTTCCCTTTCGAAGAGAAGGCGATTTTGCTCTAAGTTCAGCCAATTTTTTTAAATGATCTATAATATCGGGATTAGCTAAAAAATTCATCATGCCATAATTTTCTGCTCCCTTTCCCCCATTCAGCGCAATTTCTGTTCCATAAAAAACGATTGGTACACTAGGCGAAGTATAAAGGTAGGAAAGCCCTTGCTTTGTTCGGGCTCCAGGATGGTTTTCACTTTTTAATGCTTTTGCTGTAAAACGTGTGCTATGAACATCATCTAAAAAATTTGTTAAAGGCAAATTACTTCCTTTTTTCCACTTGTCATACAACATTTTCTGCGGACGATTAGTACCGCTAAACGTAGCAGCAGTGGCTTCAGCTAGCGTTCTATCTACAAGCAAATCCATTCCTAATAAATCAGCCTGCTCACTTTTTTTTAATGAATGCCCGCTTATTTCTCCTATTAATAGAAAGGAAGGATCCATGCTTTTTAACGTTTGAGAAAAGGATGAAATAAATGCAGAAGGAGCTTGATCGATATCTTTAACGTAATATCCGTCAATATCTGCTTGTTTGCTCCACCAAGCAGCATTTTTAATAAGGTATTTCTGCACAACGCTTTCTTTTAGATTAAAGTGCGGCAATGCTTTAATTACTTCATTATCTGTAACGGATTCATTACTTATCCATGTTTGTTTTCCTTTATCTGCTACCCAGGTATGATTGTTACTGATTGTCAAAGGAAATTCGACCATAATTTTCATATTGCGCTCATGTGCTTTCTTCACAAGATTTTGTAAGTCTTTTAACGTTCCAAAATGATCGTCTATTTTATAATGGTTGGTCACCGCATATCCATGATAGCCTGTCTCATCATTTTCCATAAAAGGAGTTAATAAAACAGCGGTAAATCCCATCTCTTGAATATAGTCTAACTTTTGTGCTACTCCCTGTAAATCGCCTCCATAATAGGCATCTGAGCGTTCATAGTTCACATTTCGATCATTCTGTTCACTTCCGTTATAAAAACGGTTAATCATCAACGAGTATATCACCTCATCACGTATATCTTTATGACCTTGTGCCGAGGCGCTGCTTCCAAAAAGTAATAATAGTATAAGTAGCATACTTGTCCTTTTCCATTTCATCTATTCCCCTCCTATAGACGAACTGTTTCAAACTCACTTTTGTTTCCATTATAACGTTAACGCTTACATTATTGTTAAATAAGTTGATAAAAACAAAAAAAGTGATTAAAAGTTTTTACTTTTAATCACTTTTTTCCATCTATATACTGCTATACCGTCTCATTTACGTTCGATATATGAGGTTTATCCGATACTTTACCCACTTTATTTAATCGATCAATCAGTCCAACACCAAATTCAGGATGAAGATTACCGTCTCCTGTCGCTACAAAACTTTCACGAAATTCATATGCGGATGAACCGTGTTCAGCAAAGTCTAAACCAGCAATTTCTTCTTCGCTTGATACTCGAATAGAAGAAAAACGCGTGAGGACAAACAAGAACAGCCCAACCGTTCCAATTGTCCAGCCCATCACAGCTATAATTCCAAGAGCTTGAATACCTAATAGCTGTACGCCGCCGCCATAAAATAAACCATTAGCTGTATCAAACAGCCCCACTGCTAACGTCCCCCAAATACCGCAAATTCCATGAACAGTAATAGCACCAACTGGATCATCTAACTTCATTTTGCTATCGATAAAATGCACAGCTTCTACTAGAATAATTCCTGCAATCAGCCCAATGACGATCGCGCCTGGAATCGATACGTTTGCTGTTCCAGCTGTAATCCCTACAAGCCCAGCTAAGGCACCGTTTAATGTTAAGCTAGCATCAATACGTTTGTAGCGAAACTTTGTGTATAAAGCAGAAGACAGGACTCCGCATGACCCAGACATTAATGTCGTTGCAATGATTCCTGGGACAAGAGCAGGATCGGCTGCTAATGTACTTCCTCCATTAAATCCAAACCAGCCAAACCAGAGGATAAATACACCTAATGCGCCAAGTGGAATGTTATGCCCTTGAATAGCATTGACTTTTCCATCGCTTCCATACTTTCCAAGACGTGCTCCTAGAAAAGTAACTGCTACAGCCGCACCAAGAGCTCCAGTCAAATGAACAACCGTCGACCCTGCAAAATCTACGAAGCCTAGTTTGGACAACCATCCCCCTCCCCATACCCAGTGACCTACAACTGGATAAATCACAGCTACCATAGCAATTGTGAGCATCATATAGCTGGATAGTTTCATACGTTCCGCTACCGCTCCTGAAATAATCGTAGCACACGTTGCTGCGAAAACAATTTGGAAGACAAAAAAGCTCATTTGATCGCTTTGTCCATTTAAAAAGAAACCGCTTGAACCGATAAATCCTCCTTTTGAATTACCAAACATAAGGGCAAAACCGATCACAAAATACAATACGGAAGATACAGCTACCGTTAGCATATTTTTCATTAAGATATTAAGCGAATTTTTCGAACGAGTGAAGCCTGTTTCAACCATCGCAAACCCTGCGTGCATTAAAAATACAAGTACCGCCCCAAACATTACCCACATCATGTCAATTGATGCACTAACTGATTCGACAGTTGGATCAGCCGCATTAACGCGTGTTGCCGCCAACAAACTAATAAACAAAACCGCACTAATTTTCTTTTTCAACGCTTAACTCCCCCTCTATTAAAATAACACTCTCTTTTTATAAAATAGCCTCTACACCTGCTTCTCCTGTTCTAATTCGTACAGCATCCTCTACCGGATATACAAAAACCTTTCCGTCGCCTATTTGGTTCGTAGAACAAATTGATTGAATGATCTTAATGACTTCATCAACTTGTTCTGCTTCTAAAATCATTTCTACCTTGACTTTAGGTACTAGTTTGATTTCAAAACTTTGTCCCCTGAACAGTCCCTGCTCTCCTTTTTGCTGACCGCAGCCTGCCACTTCTGAGACCGTTAATCCGTTTATTCCTACTTCCTCTAATTTTACGCGCAGTGCTTGAAATTTTTCTGGACGAATGATGGCTTCTACTTTTTTCATTGTAACCCCTCTTTCGTGTTAGTTTTATTAACATTTAATGTTATGTATATTATCATATAGGTAATTTTCTGAATATTCAAGTTAATACGCGATAAAAATGAGACTTTTTTCTTATTTACATAACAGTTAGCGCTTTCATATCTTTCCAAAAAAAGTAACGCAAAGGAAAAGTAATTCCTTTGCGTTACCCCGTAGAAATAGATGTCATAATTTGTTTTTTCACTTGACTTGTGACAAAATGCTTTTCTGTAAATACTTCATAATGTTCTTTTCGAATTTTATCAAGAATCGCTCGGTATAAATGCGCCGCTCCTGTAAGAGGCAAACGAGAAGCAACGGGATATTGATGAATTGACTGAAGCCCTTTTATATAATACATTTCTGCTTCTTTGGCCAGGTGCTCCCACATTTCTATAAATTCAGAAGTGACCCACCGGTTCTCTAACAGCGTGCGCGTATATCCGTAAGAATCCATAAGGTCTTTCGGTAAATAAATGCGCCCTCGCTCTAAGTCTTCCCCCACGTCTCTTAAAATGTTAGTCAGCTGCATCGCAATGCCCAACGCGACTGCTTCTTCTTCTAATTCTTTATGAGTAGTTGGAGCTAAAATCGGTAAAAGCATTAACCCTACCGTACTCGCTACGTGATAGGAGTATGTTTTCACTTCATCAAGCGTCTCATATTCTTTTTTTGCTAAATCCATCCGCTGGCCGGTAATCATATCATCAAATGCTTGAACATTCATTTCATATTGTTCAAATACATTTCGCAGAGCTACCCACATGGCGCTTTCGTTTAATAGTTCTCCATTTTTAAACCGGGCAAATTCTCCTTCGAATTGCTGCAGCTCTATTTCAGGGTTGCTTCCTTCATCTACAATGTCATCAACTTGACGGCAAAATGCATATACCGCCCATACTGCCTTTTTTTGTTTTGACGGCAGCATGGAAAAAGCTTTGTAAAACGTTTTTGAGTTTTCTTTAATAATTTCTTCACACTGATTGTACGCTTTGTCTAACGAAATGTTCATCATATAGGACCCCTTTCTCTATTAAAGGATAAACCATCATTTCCTTATGGCTTCACAAGATCTTAAGAAAGCTTTGCAACCGTTTGAATAGACGATTGTTCAATAAGATGATCAGCCAACATTTTTGCTCCTTGCATAACAATTGGCACGCCTCCGCCTGGATGAATAGATGCTCCGACCGCAAAAACATTTTTATATTCGTACGGCTGGTACTGGGGTCTGAATACGCCTGACTGGAACAGCTCAGGAGCAATACCAAAGCTTCCACCTTCGAAAAGTCCAAATGCTTGAGCATCATTTGGCGTGCGTACTTTTACCCACTCTATTTCTTTACGCAGCTCTTCAAACCCTTTTTCTTCCAAAGTCAGAATGATTTCATCAACAAAATCTTGCTGATTGCTCCAATCAATGTGGCCACCTGATGGAACCGGTACAAGTGCATACAGCACACTTTTCCCTTCAGGAGCTAGCGATGGATCAATAACAGAGGGATTAAATGTATAAATAGCGGGATCTTCAGGAATCGTTTTATGCTTAAACACTGCTTCCATATGTTTAGCCAAATCATTGCCCATAAAGTATTGATGCACATTGTGATGATCATATTTTCTCTTCAAACCAAGGTAAAGGAGCAGACAGCTGGACGAAGGCACATACTTCTTTTCTTTTTTTTGAGCAATTTTCGCCATATTAGGAAAGTCGCCATTTAAAACTACTTGATCAAATAGGTGAAGTTTTTCGTCAACAATAACCCCTTCTGTCTTGTCTCCTGATATGGAAAGCTCTTGAACTACCTTATTCAAATGAATGCTTACACCTTGCTCTATAAGCGCCTTTTCAAGAAGTGGCACAAGACTTGCGTATCCCCCTTTTACGTAATAGATGCCATGAGCATGCTCACTGTAAGGAACAAGGGAATAAATAGCTGGTGCCGAATAAGGATTTCCTCCAATATAGAGAGATTGCAGTGAGTAGGCGTCTACTAGACGTTCATCCTGGAAATACGTTGAAACAAATTTTCTCATTGATTTATTTGCATTCATTTTTTTTAATGCCTTAATGTTTTGCCATGTCCAAAAATCTCGTTTATTTACAAATGTTTTTTCCAAAAATGCCTTACTTCCTAATTCAAATCGCTTTTTTAATTCAGTCATAAAACGCCGGTAGTTTTGCTCTTCGCCTGGAAACAAACGGCTAATCTCCTCTAACTGATCTTTTTCAGTCGCTTTTTTTGTATAGGTCGTACCGTCTGGAAAATGAAGATCATAAAGTGGATCACAGCGTATTAGTTCATATTGAGAAGCAGAAATGCCCGCTTCATCTAAAATACGTTCAAGCATTAAAGGTAGCAAGACAATCGTGGGACCTTCATCAATTTTATAACCGTCTTTTTCTACAAACGCCAACCGGCCGCCCAGCTTATTTTCCTTTTCGAAAATATCAACAGAAAAACCTCGTTTACTTAATAACAAAGCGGTAATTAACCCCCCTATGCCGCCTCCAACAATTGCTGTTCTCATAATGCACTCTCCATTTCCTTCATGGTTTTAAACGGCTCATTCAGTAATTGTCCGTCTCTTTTTAAGATGAGCTTTGTCGTAATGCGAGATGATTCCAGAATAGTTGGTAGACCGCTCCCTGGATGAGTTCCTCCTCCAACTAGCCAGCAATTTTCTAATTCTTCAAATTTATTATGCGGACGCAGCACCATCATTTGAGTGAGCTGATGTCCAAGGTTAAATGTCGCTCCTTTATAGACAAGCACGTCTTCTTCCCACTGCTTTGGTGAAATGATTTTTTCAACTTCAATATGACTCTCTAAATCTTTGAAACCCGTTTTCTTTTCTACAATTTTTAATACTGCATCTCGAAAAGCTTTTTGTTTTTCCTCCCAGTTTACACCGCTGAAATTATTTGGAACCGGCGCTAAAATATAAAGAGCAGACTTTCCTTCTGGTGCTAAAGTTGGGTCTGTTACACTTGGGTTTTGAATGTAGATGGAAGGGTCTTCTGAAAGAGCTAACGTTTTTGTGATCTCTTCTACATTTTTTTTATAATCTTCAGCGAACACAATCGTGTGATGAGGCAGATCTTTGTACTGTTTGTCTATGCCTAGATAAATCATAAAAGTGGAACAAGAGTATTTTTTCTTTTCAAGTTTTTTAACTGCATATTTTTTAAGCGTACCTTCATCTATTAAATTCGTCATCGCATGAGCAAAATCTCCATTGATAATGACGTCGTCTGCTCCTATTCGCTCTCCATTTTCTAGAATAATTCCTTTTACTCTCTTCTTTTCAATCCATAGTTTTTGAACACCTTGGTTTAAGTGGATGTGTCCTTGATGTTCTTCCACTACTTTTGCCATTGCTTGAGATAGCTGATTTACTCCTCCTATCGGATGGAAGATACCGTAAGCATGTTCCATAAACGATAAAATAGAAAAGGCTCCTGGACATTCCCAAGGGGACATTCCCAAGTACTTCGATTGAAAAGTAAAAGCTAATTTCAATTTCTCATCAGTGAAATACTTGCCAAGTACATCATAGAGCGTTTTACCTAAGGATAAATGCGGCAGTGCTCGAATTGCTTCAGGCTTTAAATAGTGATGAAAACGATCCATCTGGCCCTGCAATAAAGGTAGCAAAGCCGCCATCTTTGCTTCGGTGTCTTTCATAAAGCGCTCATAGCCTTCTCCGTTTCCTGGGTATAAACGTTCGATTTCTTCTTTCATCTTTTTATGGTTATCCGTCATCTGAATCTGCGCATCATCAAAGATAAGCTCATACATGAGATTTAGACGTTTTAAGTCCATATAGTCATGCGCATTGCGATTAGCAGCTTGAAATAATTCTTCAAAAATCTGTGGCATGCTCAAAAATGTAGGACCCATATCAAACGTATAACCTGACATTTTAATCGCTGAATTTCGCCCGCCCACGTATCCTTGCTTTTCATATACATCTACTTTATAGCCATGACTTGCTAACAGCATTGCTGCCGCTAGTCCTCCTGGACCTGCTCCAATCACGATTACGTTTTTTTGCATACATACACTCCTAATCTTATACAATAGTTATACAAACATTATACAAATCTTTATTATTAAACACAACGATAAACTGCTTGTCTTTATTCGAATCATAAAATTACCAATAACTAAACCATGAAAATATGACGTTTGTACCATTTTTCCAGGGTTTCAGTACACTTTCCCTGTATTCGGTGCTTTCAAGCTTTTATTTTATATCTATGTAAAGTTATACAAAAATAGACTGCGGTCTTCTTCTCTACTTAAACGTATAAAAAAGAGAAATAGATGACTTATTTCATAAAAAAAACCCTCCGTACTGAGAGGGTCCTGTCATTCAACAATTTGAATATTATTGTGAGTAAACCAGACGTGAATTTGAGCTAGATGAGCTAGCAGCTGAGGACCTGTCATTAATTGACCAAACCACGGCGCTTTAAATCCTTCTCCGCCTGTATCAATAATATGCTTTAACTGCTGCTTATCAAAAAATTCGTGAAGAGGTGACTGTTTATCTTGTAAAAGAGATTGAAGCCATACAGTTACAGCTTTCGTATAAGCTGGGTTATGCGTTTTAGGGTAAGGGCTTTTCTTGCGATAAAGAACGTCATGAGGCAAAATTCCTTCAAGCGCTTTGCGTAAAATCCCCTTCTCTTTATTGCCCGTCATTTTCATCTCCCACGGAATATTCCATGCATATTCCACAAGGCGATGATCTGCAAAAGGTACGCGTACTTCTAAGCTCGCGCCCATGCTCATACGATCTTTACGATCTAATAAAGTTGTCATAAACCAAACCTGATTTAAATAAAACAGCTTTCTCCGCTGCGCATCTTCTAACGATTCACCTTCTAGTTCAGGCACTTCCTTTAATGTTTCTTCATATCTTGCACGCACATAGTCTTCTAACTGTAATTTCTTTCTCCATGAGCTTTGCAGCAAATCAATTCGAGCATCTAATGAACGCATCCACGGGAAGGTATCCGAAGACAAATCATGCTTTCGGTGAAACCACGGATATCCTCCAAAAATTTCATCTGCACATTCTCCTGATAAGCTCACGACAAAATCTTGTTTGATTTCACGGCAAAACCAAAGCAGCGATGAATCTACATCAGCCATTCCAGGAAGGTCTCTCACCTCTACAGCCTCTGTTAAATGCTGCACAAGGTCCTCCGTTGAAATAATGCAGCGGTGATGATTTGTTTGAAACGTATCCGACATGAGCTTGATATAAGTTCCATCAGAATTTGGCTGAAACTCATTTGCTTTAAAAAATTTATCATTGTCTTCATAATCGATAGAATACGTATGAAGAGAGCCTTTTCCACTTTCTTTGAACGCATTTGCAGCAATTGCTGTAATGGCGCTTGAGTCCACTCCACCTGATAAAAATGTACAAACCGGGACATCCGACACTAGCTGTCTTATAATCGCGTCTTGCACTAAAAATTTAACTTTTTCTGTCGTTTCAGCTAAATCATCTGTATGCTGCTCACTTTTTACGTTCCAGTATCGCCAAATCTTCAATCCGTTACGCGTAAGCGTGAGCGCGTGAGCCGGGCGCAATTCATTTATTTCTTTAAATACGCCGTGGCCCGGAGAACGAGAAGGTCCTAAGCCAAACACTTCTGCTAATCCATCTAATCCTACTTCCGCTTTTACCTCAGGATGAGCTAATATCGCCTTTAATTCTGATGCAAATTGAATTCCACCTTCATAAGATCGATAGAATAAGGGCTTTACTCCCATTCTGTCGCGTGCTATAAATAACTTTTCATTGGCTTCATCCCAGATCGAAAAAGCAAAGATACCGTTAAAATGATCTACGCATGATTCTTTCCATTCTATATAAGATGTTAGAAGTACTTCCGTATCTGAATGTCCTTGAAATTGATAACCTCTTTTTAGTAATTCTTTCCGAATATCTTCCGTGTTGTAAAGCTCTCCATTATAGCAAAGCGTGTAGAGCTGTTCATTTTTTTCTCGTGTCATCGGCTGTCTTCCGCCTTGAGGATCTACTACAACTAAGCGTTTGTGCCCAAAAGCAACGTGCTGCTGTGTCCATACGTTGGTGTCATCAGGACCTCTTTTCGATAAAGTGTCAGCCATTTTTGTTATTGTTGCTGTTTCATTTAAAAGCGATCGCTTTAAGTCGACCCAACCCGTTATACCACACATCGTTTATCATCCTTTCTTTCACGCTCTTGTTTATGAATGAAATAATGCCATTGTATGCACGCAATAGTTACAGTTGAATTGTCCTTATATTTTATTTTTACTTTCAAGTTATAAAGAGAGCTTTTTTAGGCAATAAAAAAATATGGATAAATATCACACGGAGGTTTGATTATGAATCATTATTCTAAACAACAAGCTATGAACAATCAGCCGCGTTCCTTCGTGATTGGTACGGTTGAATGTGTTGATTCACAGTGGATTTTCTTTGAAGATGAAAGTGACGAAGCTTCCATGCTCCATGAAGTAATGGATGATACATTAGAACTTCTTATTGATACACGCTGGGAAAAAGCCATTATGGTTGATGACCGTCAAATAAAGCTTCACGATGGAACGTATTTATTGCGAAATGGGGATAAGCTACGACTGACTAAAAAGCTACCTTATGCATACGAACAGCTTCTTCAATCACTACCGAAAGAGACCTTTTTATCATTCACTCAGCACTTAAATTCATTAAAATTCTCTCTTTATGATTGTATTTACTGTCACAACACATTATGTTTTTTACCGACAGACGGTGATACAAAAGGTGCTAATTTTATCATTTATGACAATGAGGAAAAAATTTGTGCCGTTCAGCATTTATTCGAACGAGGCACCCAGTACCTAGACCGATTTGAATATACCGTTAACGATGGAGAACGCTCAATGAATCTTTTTTTAGATTAAAGCAACAGAAAAGAGTGTGAGACATAACTTCATCAACCCAATCTAAAAACGAACAAATTGGATATATGAGTTCGTATGGATTACTTTTACACCGCTATTGGTTTCCGTGCAAGGCGAAGATTCCAATCAACAGCTAGAAGCACCTACACACATGAAACCTGCCTTCACGATGACAACAAGAAAAACCGAAGTATTAATCAATAACTCTGATTAATACTTCGGTTTTTCTTTCAACTAAAATCCTCTTATCCTAGTACGACATATCCGTAATAGAATACTAAGATAAGCGCAATTGCAAGAACTGCCCAAGCAACGCCTGTACGCTTTCCTTTTTCAGTACGAACAAGTACCATTTCCATTCCCACAAGCACTAGCACTCCGGCAATCCCTTTAATGAGCGCTGCACCTTGAAAATGGTACCAAGCTGCTAACATGTGCAGACCTGATACTAATACTAATAAGTATAGAAGTCTCGCTACCATATGTAGAATTTTCTGACCTTTAGCTTTACCTGCTCGATGTAAAATCAACGAAACCACAAACGAGATAATCAATAATGTCCAAAGCGTTACATGAATATGTAGTGGAGCCATTCATCTCACGTCCTTTCTGAAAATATCATATCATGAAAACCTTTCCTTCACCAATAATATAAGGAAAGAAAAGGATTTTTAGCGGCTGCGTCCATAAGTAGCATACCGAATGAGTTTTTCAAGCGGTCCATCTGAGAATAGGCTCATCCATATCCAGCTTCCCAGCAGTTGAATAAAAATGATAATCCCCGCAATAGCCAACCCTTCTACAATGGAAATATGTCCGTAGTACCCTAACCCATATGAGTAAAAAAGGAATGTACATACAATGGACTGGACAATATAGTTAGTTAAAATCATTCTCCCCAAAAGAGCAAATGGCTGCATGATTTTTTGAATAGATACACTTCGCATAGCTAATGTGACCAACGTTACAATAAAAATAGCTCCTGCCGTTCCTCCGATTGCATCGTGGATATAGGATGTAGCTACATTGTGATCTAAAGCATACGGCAGTACGGATGATGCTGTATACGCGATAAATGAAATAAGACAAAGCCACTTTGTCTCCACTATATATTCTTCTGTTTCTTCGAACCACTCGCTTTTCGCCATAAAACCGCCTAATAAAAATAGTGGAAATAGCGATAAAAACAGAAAAGGAACCGTATTTAAATTATACGCGTAGTACCAATCCAGCAAACGCTGATGAAAAATCGACGCAAAACTTCCGTGTCCATATACTTGAAGCGCTTGGTCAATAATAGGCTGGTGAATTCCCGCTGCTGTATCTCCTTCATTAGCAAAAGCCGCTACTGTTAAAATAACAATCATAATCAAAGCATAAATACTAAATATTCCGGTTCCCCACGCTAATAACACTTCTTTCTTTGCTTCTTGAAAAAATAGCATAATCAAAGCAAAGAAGCTGTATATCATAATCATATCACCATGCCAAATAAATACAGCATGAATAGCTCCAACGAGAAGCAAAGCCGTCATTCTTCGTACATAAAAAGGAGTAAAGCTTACTTGCCTTTCGTATGTACGCTGAAACATTTTCATAAAACCAAATCCAAACAAAATAGCGAGCAGCGCGTACCCTGTCTGCCCTACTATTATATCAACTAATCCATTAGCAACAGTATTCATTCTTGAACCATCAAACAAATTATTGTCGTAATAGGAAGCAGGCGAATAAAAATCCGGCATGTTCATCAGCAAAATACCAATAAGCGCGATTCCTTTTAATACATCCGCTGCTTCAATACGCTGTTCTTTATCAGTCGCGTTCATTTTGAATCGTTTCATTCTTTCACACCTTACATGATTTCATTATTGCTTTCACATTATATCGAACATAAAAATTTTTCTTCAATGTTTACTATTTCCATTCCTCTCTTTAATGTTTTACTTACTCTTTGCATATAGATAAGGAAAAAGCATTAATCACCTTTTTGTCTAGGCTTCATATGCTGTTACTAGACTAAATTAAAAGGGTGTTTGCCTATGCCTGCCATTGTTGGTGTTGTTAATCTTAACAGTGTTGGTTCAGCCAGCGTCTTTCATATTGGAGATGTTTATACAATAGCCCCTATTTCTACTGCTAAAACATTTGCTGGCGCAGGTTCGTTTAATACAGGCGACGGATTATATGTTGTGAATCAGCAGAGCTCAACGAATACGTCGGACAATGACGTAAATGATCAAAATGTCGCTGGAAATCTCTAATAGAAATGAAGCTCATACAGGAGGATGCTTATGAACTTTTATGTGAATCAAAGTATCTGTATTCAAAGTATGAAAATCAGTGCTGTCAGTAACTCTTCGGTACTTCAAATTGGAAGCGTCGGTGTCATTAAGCCAAACTCAAATCTCTTTAATACAGGAGGATTTACAGGTGCTGCACCTACTGAAACAAAAAAAGGCATTCTTGGATCTGTTTCTCCTTCTACATTTACCCCAGGAACCGGCGCAGGAACTGCCCCAGCTCCTTTTTCCCAGTCTTTAACTCCCCCAGCTCGAGACAACGACTGACATGTTACAACCTTCATCGCCATATGTATATATATAACTATTTTCTTTATCGGAAGATAAGGGAATCGAGGTGATTGAAGGTGGATAACATGAACTATATTCAGCAAGTTCATCAGTATGTTCAGCAAATGTCTTCGTATATTCAGCAGCAAGAAGGACGCATTGCTCAGCTTGAAAAAAACGTACAAGAACTTCAGCAAAAAATAAAAGAATTAGGTGAACAGCCACCTATTAAAATTGATAAAATTGAATATAAATTTGAACAGTTAAAAATTGATTCTTTAGATGGAACATTAAATATTGGATTGAATCCTCTTACACCCGATAATTTAGAAGATATCATTATTAATGAGAAACCAGAAGTAACATTTCCGCAAGGAGCTCAGCCCCAAGGGCAGCCGCCTCAAGGTGAGCAGCCGGGACAACCCGGAGGTCCTGGACCGCAAAATCCCAGCTTAAAGCCATTGGATCGCCACCCGGAAAAGCAGTGGGTCTCTGATATTCACGAAACGATTTTAGGTGAACTTAATCAACATGGGTTTTCTATGGTTCAACATGTGCTTGATGAGCGCTCGATGATGATTGATGAATCGTACTACGAGTTTATTTTAGAGGATATTAAAAAGCAGCTGCAGCAGCGGATTACTTTTTATATACAGCAAGTTCAGCCGGAAGAAATGGAACGAAATTTTGAACAAATTAAACCGCAAATTATCGGTAAACTTTACGAAGATATGAAAAAAGGAATTGACGCATTTTTAACGTATTTACCTGAATCTTTAAAGAAAGGTGGACCCCCTTCATGAACTTTAACGTTGTAAACCGTGAATTGCTTGTTGGAGACATTAATATTACAGGTGTATCTTCTTCCTCTCTTTTTTTAATTGGTGATGCAAATTACATCTCTCTATCCTCAACATTTGATACGCCAGCGGAATCTTTGATTATCGGCCCTTATGTTCCACTATCGTTATCATAAAGGAGCGTATGTATGCTTTCACGCACATCTTCTGTTAATTATATAGAAATTAATTCCTTGTCGGCGAGCTCTTTTTGCCAAATTGGAGATTCAACAGAAATTCACCTACTCAATAAAGCTTTAGCTGATCGGAGACAATACCCGTTTTTCTACGGCAGAGAAGGAAATTTTGATGATTATGCTATCTTTAGTGAGCCTATTCCCCATGGCGATTACGAACCTATTCCCGTTCAAATATGGAATGAAATACCTTTGATACGCGTTAACAGAATTGATATAAAAGGATGTTCATTCTCGTCAGTTATTCATGTGGGCTCAACGTGCAATGTTTATGCAGAAGCTCGCATTAAGCATATTCGTGAACTGATCAACGATGAACCTTCAAAGGAAGCTGAAACAGGAACATCAAACAGCCCTACTTCACAAGCTCGCAGCGATGATTGAACCTTTTAAGAAGCTGCTCATATATTAAATTAATATCACGAAAAAAAGGGTGTGAACTTCATGCCAGCAATAATTGGACCCGTTAGTATCATGAGCGTCGGAGGCGGTGTCGTAACGTTTGGAGATACGTTCTATGTTTCTCCAAAAAGCGCTGCTAAAACAGCCTCAGGCTCCGGTTCTTTAAATACAGGGAACTTTGTTAATACCAATAACGGCATTTCAGGAACAAATACGTTAGATCCAGATTTATTTGATCAAAATATAGCAGCAAACGCTTAAAAAAACCCCTTATCTTTGCTATTAAAGCGGATAAGGGGTTTTTTATTCACTTGGATTTTCGGCTGTTTGATTTTTTGGTTTTAGGTAATTTAGAAGAAGGCTGTTTACGAATCCATTTAATAAAAGAGCTAATTTTAGAATCAGCTTGTAATAAAGAAATCGTATTAAGACGAATGGCTAATTCATCATTTGTGTATAACGCATGAATTTGTTTATGACACGGAATACATAAGTTTGCCGTCGGTTCAAACGCTCCGCCCATTTCCTTTGGCGTTAAATGATGTACGGTCGTCAAGACATCCTGCCTTCCGCATAATTCGCATGTTCCTATTCGCCTGTCTTTTTTCTTCATATAGATTTCCTTCCCTATAAAGTTTCTACTCTTACACTAGTTCCTTTGCCAGAAGGCTCGGATGGCTCCACAATCAAACGTTTTGGCAGCCGAGCCCGAAGTTCTTGCACGTGACTGATGACTCCAATTGATAAATTATTGGACTGAAGTTTTTCAAGCGCCGTAACCACGGTATCAAGAAGCTCGCCATCAAGCGTTCCAAATCCTTCATCTAAAAAGAAAAACTGCAGTGGATATTCTCCTCTTAGCTGTATTTGTGCAGATAATGAAAGGGCCAGAGCGAGGGAAGTTAAAAATGTTTCGCCTCCTGATAAAGTTGAAACCGGACGTTTTACGCCTCCATTTGCATCATCTCTCATGATAAAGCCGCCTTGTGAATCAACTTCAATCGCATAGCGCTGGCGTGTTAATATACCCAGACGCTCCGAAGCATCTCGGCTAACGGACATCAGCTGCTCTTCAGCAATATATTCCACAAAAGCATTTCCTTTAAATACTGTTTGAAGCTTCTGATACTGTTCAAATAAAGCTTGTTTTTCTTCACGGTCTTGTTCAAGCACCAAAAATCGCTCATGTCGTTCTTTGACGCTTTTTAACGTTTGCTCAGCTGCTCCCTTGAGCTGAACGGCTTCTTTCACAGCTGCTTTTATATCATGAAGCAGCTGCTGAGTTTCTTCAAATTGCTGCTCTTCTATGGACTGGTGATTCAGCTGGATATTTAACTGTTCAATTGATAACTTCATCTGTTTTATGTTGTCCCAATAAGCCTGAACAGTTTCATCCAACAATTTCATCTCATCATGTGATAACAGAGCTTGCTGAACTTCTTTTCCTTCACTGAATAAAGAATTCCCTATCGCTTCTTTCCATTTTTCAGCTGCTTTTTTATACTGGATATGAGCTGTCTCTAGGGATTCGCTCGCTGCTTTTTCATCCATTTGCAGCGTTTGATACGCTTTTTGAACAGTCTGCCAATGTTGATACGCCTGTTGTTCATTCGTCTCTAACTCCGCAAGTAAAAAAACTGTTTTTTGCAGCGCCTGTTCAATATCTTCTTGATCTGTAAGCGTACGCAAGCGTTCAATTTGTGAGTGAACAAGAGATTGTTTATGAGACAGCATTGCTTTTAATTCGGTAAATTCTTTTTCGCCCGCATATTTTTCTTCTTTTAGACGTTCGATTTTCTTTTGCTGATTTTCAAAAAATACGCTGCTTTTTTCAATTCGAGCCTTTATTGTCTGCTCTTCTTTTTCTCTTTCAGTCAGCTTTTCGTTAATTTTCTCCATCTCTTCAAATACAAAGGAAGGATAGTCTTGTTGAAAAGCTTCTTTTCCTGCTTGTAGCGCTTGTTTTTGCTGATTGACTTTTCTTTCTAATTCAGCTTGTTCTTTTTGATAATGAGCAAGCTCTAATTCAATCTTTTCAAGACTTTGCTGGACTTTCTGTACCTGCCCAAGAATTGATTGCTGCTTTTCACTTACCTGCAAATAATCCTGCTCAAGAGATTTGATTTCAACTTCTATTTTCTTAGCATACTGGCCAAAGGCATCTATACCCATTTCTCCTAAAGCAGGAACTTCGCCAGCTTCGTTCATAAACCCAGCTAAATCAGGTATCTTTTCAACAAGAGGTTTAGCTAGCTGTTCAAGCTGCATTTTAAGCGATGAATAGCTAAATCGCTGTTCTCGCAAGTGATTGACTTGATCTTCGAACTGATCCGCTGATTCTACTGTACCATTTTCTTCTTCTTGGTTTAACACGGGGTTAGGATGATGCTCAGAGCCACAAACTGGACAAGGCTCTCCTTTAGTCAGCTGTTCAGCTAATTGATGAGCCAGACGATGTGACCATTCTTTTTCTTTGCGTCTTTTTAGATCACTCATTAAATGATCCGCCTGTTGAAAAAGCTGCTGAAACTCTTTTTCCCGCTCACATACAGTGTGATACAAGCCTTGAATATCTGAAAATAACTCTTTACTTCGTTCTATTGTTTGCTGATATCTCTCTTGGTGTGTTTGTTTTTGTGTATGCAAATGCTGAAGCTGTTCCGCTTTTTCTTTATACGTTTTTTGGCCTTCATCTAGATTTTTTTTATCATTATTCCATACTTGATACCGGTAGAATGCTTGCTGAACAGCCTGCCGATAATCAGGTTGAATCTCCACTTTTGTTAATGCTTCTTTCAACTCTTTTTGAAGGTTCAGACCTTGCTGATACCGCTTATCCGCTTCCATTAATTCATCATTTTTCGTTTGAAGTGCCTGCTGCTTTTGCTGAAGAGAGACTTCCGCTTCTTTTACTTCTTGCTGTCCATCTTTAATTTGTTTTTGAAGATCAGAAGCCTGTTGGAGCTGTTCTTTTTGAACAACTAATTTGGGCTGCTGTTCATTTTTATACAAGCGAGCCTGCTCATATAAGCTATTCGAACGCTTATATTCCTCACTTTTTTGAACAATTTGTGCTTTTAAATTTTCTACTTTATCTTCATAAAGCTTCTGCTGTTTTTCAGCTTGTTCAAAGGTTTCTAAATAAGGAAAAAGACGCTCAGCCTGCTGGGCTTTCATCAGCAAATCTTTCTTTTGTGTAATCTCCTCTTCCTGTCTAGAAGCATGTGCTAGCTTTTCTTCTAGCTGTGCTTTTTCCTGCTGCGCTTTCCAAAGAGACGCCTGCTGATCGTATCGCTCTTGCAAATCAGCAGCTTCTTTTTCTCGTTTTTCCAAAAGTACAATGCTATCACTTACAAGCTGCTCAGCTTCCGTTACTTTCTCTGTTGAAGCTTCACCTAATCCCGCTTGTTCTGCCGTGATTTTATCTAGGTCTGTTTTTAGCTGCTGAACTTGATAGCGTATTTTCTTACTAAGCTGATCTCCGTACTGCTCGAGATTAAAAAGACGCTGAAGCATTTGACGGCGTTCCGTCCCTTTTAACGATAAAAACTCTGCAAATTTTCCTTGTGGTAATACAACAGCTCTTGTAAAATCATCAATTGTTAAACCAAGAAGTTCCTGTACCTGCTGGTTTACATCATTTGTTTTATCCGCTAATACATACGTTTCATCTTCGATTTCAATCAATCGACTGGAAGCTGATTTCACACGCAGCTCATCCGTCCGTTTAAAGCTTCGTTCAACAGTATAGCGTTTTTTATGACTCGCGTTTTCCAGCTCGAACGTAAACGATACTTTCAGTTCATTTTCCCCGTGATTTAAAATTCCTTGTGTATTATTGGCTGCACGCTCTACTTTTCCGTATAAAGCTAGTGTAATGGCATCCAAAATGGAGGATTTCCCGCTTCCTGTAGGACCAAATATTCCGAACACACCGCCTGAACACAGCGCTTCAAAGTCGACAGTTTGTTTTTCTCTAAAACTGTGAAGTCCCGAAACGGTCAAGTTAATAGGTTTCATTTTTCATCCTCCTTTCCCGATATTTCTTCGTCGTTAATTAAGGTTAAAAACAGTTTGACTAATTCAGTATCAGGTGCCCCTCCGCCGGTTTGCCTGCTGTAGAACTTTGTAAACAGTTCTTCGATTGGCACTTCGCGCTGTGAACGTGTTTCATTTGCTAGTTCTTCTGCTTTGAATACCGGACGAATATGAATAAAGCCTGGATGAAGCTTACGAAGTCGATGGATTTCTTCTAGAGAAAGTGCATCTTCTACGTGAACTTCTAAATCGACCCATGCCTGCGCATCTTTTTGCTCATCAAGCCATGTGTATACTTCTGTCAATCCGTTTTTCGCTTTCCAACGCGTCAAAGGCTTTCCGCTAGATAATGGAATTTCAGTCATTTCAACCTCTTTTCCTGGCTTAGCATCTAAAATGCTCACGGACTTTGCGTATCCTGATTCTGAAAAGCTGTAAGCAAGAGGTGAACCAGAATATCTGGCAAGGGTGTGGGCGCGATTGATCATTTGCGGGCGATGCAAATGTCCTAGAGCTACATATTGAGCATTAGCAGGTAAACTAGTTGCCGCCACTGTATAAGCTCCTCCTACTTCAATGGGACGTTCTGAGTCCGTTGAACTTCCGCCTGCTACGTAAATATGACTCATGGCAATATTAACGGTATCCGTTGTGAACTGCTCGCTCATTTTATCGAAAATACCTTTTACTCTGGCATCATATGAATTTCGAAGAGCCAGCTCATCATTTTCTTCTGCTAACAGCTCCTTTAACCTTGATTCAGATGGGTAAGGAAGAGCCGCAACCTTTAATATTTCATCTGATGTAGGAATGTGAATGCTTTCTACATCGGTAGTAGGCAAACCAAGAAGCCTAATATTTTGGTGAACAGCTAATGGAGAAGCCGCCGACAGCCGATCCGGGTTATCATGATTACCTGCAATAACAATAATCGGACGTTTTCCATTGTTGCTCAACCTAGACATACTTTCGTAAAAAAGCTGTTCTGCCGCTGCTGGAGGGTTAACCGTATCAAAGGCATCTCCCGCCATGAGAATAGCATCTACCTTTTCCTCTTCCACAATGTCTGCCAGTTCATCTAAAAACTGTGCTTGCTCAGCCAGTCGGCTTCGTCCTTCTAGCGTTCGCCCCAAATGCCAATCCGCTGTATGTAATAAACGCATGTTACTCTCTCCTTATTGGTGAAAAAGAAGAAGACCAGCGCCTTCTTCTTTTTTTATATTTCAACAGCATGTCCACCATCTAAAAAGTACAGATAGCGATGCTGCACAGGTTGTTTTACAATCCGCTCAATGGCCTTTGCGTAAAGCTCTAACTGAATGCGGTATCTTTCAATTAGAAACGGTTTTGCTCGTTCAAAATCTCCTTGAAAACGATCCGAAATATTATCCGTTTTAAAATCAAGTAAAACGAGGCCCTCTTCCGTTTCATATAGACAATCAATAATACCTTGCACTAAAATCGTTTCGTCTTCCTGCTCCCAATGATCATAGATTTCTTTAGCAGAGGCACCTAAACTAAAAGGCATCTCTCTATAAACCGTGCGAGCCGTTCGAATATCTTGTGCAATGTCACTCTCTAAAAAAGCTGCTACATCATTTGCATCAACGGCATCCGCTTGATCTTGCGTCAATAATTCTTTGGTAACCATTGATTGAATAAAGTCTTGAACCATATCAAGGGTATAAGCTTTATTTAATGGAAGCTGCTGCATAACGGCATGTGTAGCTGTTCCTCTTTCCGCTCCTGTGAGAGATTTTTCTTGAAGAAACAGCGGACGGTTTTCAAGAGGTGCTTTAGATCTCCGAACGAGATCGTCGCTTCCACTTGCATCCGTCAGCTGCTGCTGCCTTTTTAGTTCAGAAACAGATTGCTTCGAACGATGAACGGAAGCTACACGATAATCATAAGACCAATTTAAGCGTCTATACACTTCGTCTTTATAATCGCTGTATTCTGAAACTGGCTCATGCTTTTGAAGAGCGTTCAAAAGCTCTTCATGGTGCTGCTGCTCTTCAAGGGGCTGTTCGGCTAAATCACCTGCTAATAACGTTGAAAGTTTCCAGCTTGAAGAGTGCTGATGAATCATCTCAGCCGGCTGGACCTCTCCTTCAACCATGTGACTAACATTTTGGTGACGAATTAAAGAAGGTCCAATCCAGTCTAAATAACATTTTGCATCTCTTCTCACGTGAGCCGGGAGCGTCCAATCTTCATGTGCCATAACCGAGCTCCATTGTCTGAGCTTTTCTTGTGCGTCTTTTACTGTTCCAACTAAAATAAGTTTTTCTTTCGCACGCGTCAAAGCTACGTATAATACCCGCATTTCCTCTGCCATGCTTTCTTTTTTCATTTTTTTCTTCATGGTCTGCTGAAGAAGAGTCGGGTACGTAATACGCAGTTTCGGATCAATATATTTAGATCCAAAACCTAGTTCTTTATCGAGTAAATAAGCTTTATTCAAGTCCATCAAGTTAAACTGACGAGCAAGACCAGCTACGAAAACAACAGGAAATTCAAGACCTTTACTGCTGTGGATCGTCATCAAACGCACCACATCTTCTTGTTCTCCCAGCGCTCGAGCAGCTCCTAAATCGTTCCCTCGATCCTGCATCCGTTCAATAAAGCGTAAAAAGCGAAACAGACCTCTAAATGAAGTCGCCTCATACTGGCGAGCGCGATCGTAAAGAGCACGTAAATTGGCTTGACGCTGTTTCCCGCCAGGAAGTCCGCCAACAAATTCAAAGAAACCCGTATCGCGGTAAATTTGCCATACTAGTTCTGACAAAGAGCTTTGTCTAGCTTGTGTTCTCCATGCTTTTAACTGCTCATAGAAATATTTTACTTTATCGCGAAGTTCTTCATCATCCGAAACCGCTAAGTACGTTTTTAACGCATTGTAATACGTTCCTTTCTTTTGCTCCGCTCTCAGTGTAGCTAACTCTTCATCTGAAAGCCCTACTACCGGCGAGCGAAGAACAGAAGCTAACGGAATGTCTTGATGCGGGTTATCTACTACTTTTAATAAAGACATCATAATCATCACTTCAGTAGCATCAAAATAACCTGTTGATAAATCGGCATAAATCGGAACGCCTTCTTGTTTAAATTCATCCATAATCTGCGCAGCCCAAGGCATGGAACGAAGCAAAATAACAAAGTCACGATACGTCACGTTTCTCATGATATCGAGCTTGCGATCATATATTTGAAAACGGTTTTGAACGAGTTCTTTGATTTTGCGCGCCATTGCTCTTGCCTCTAACTGAGCGGTTTCAAGCTCCGCTTCTGAAAAAGCGACGAGAGAAGAATCCGCTTCTTCTTCCGCTCCTTCTTCTGCATTTTCTTTTGCAATCAGCAGAAGCTCCGTTTCCATTCCTTCCACTTTTGGATACGATGCTCCTAATTTTAAAGAAGCATCATCGTCATATGCAATTTCTCCGACTTCTTCATCCATCAGCTGATTAAAAATAAAGTTTGTAGCATCCAGCACTTGGGAACGACTGCGGAAGTTTTTATTCAAATCGATGCGTTTTCCGAACTGGCGACCATCTTGCGTAAAGCGCTTGTACTTTGCTAAAAACAAAAATGGCTCCGCTAAACGAAAGCGGTAAATGGATTGTTTTACATCTCCAACCATAAATAAATTTCCTTGTTCTTCACTATCTCTCGTCACTAATTTAATCAGTGTTTCTTGAACCATATTTGTATCTTGATATTCGTCAACAAGCACCTCTTCAAACTGAGTGCGATATTTTTGGGCAATGGACGACGGCTTAAGCACTCCATCTTCTTTTACACTCAAGATTTGCAGGCAATAATGTTCTAAATCAGAAAAATCCACTAACCCTTTCTCTTTTTTAATGTGTTCATATCCTTCACCGAAGCGCTGAACCAAAAAGATTAGCGTTTCAATAACGGGCTTCATTTTTTCAAAATCAGCCATGTAGCCGTGCAAAGGCCTAGAAAACAAATCAGCATGAAGTTTTTCAAGACTTGTCTTAGCTTTTTTGCGAAGCTCTCCGAAATCATCTAAAAGCTGCGAGTCGTATGCTTCTCCTTTACATGGCTTTAAACGAGTAAAATTCAAATTCTGCATTTCCTCATGCAAATCAGCAAAAGAATGTTTAGAAGCGCTGAGCAACCGATGAATTTGAGCCAGGTCTTCCTCTGCATTAACGGCGCGAGGAGCAGGCCCTCCTGGCAGCTTTGTTAGCTCTAAGCCCTGTTTTAAAATCGACTCAATACCCACGAGCTGCGTTGTTACTTCTTGTAAAAGAAAAGACAGAAACGGAAGTGAATCAATAGAAGAATCCTCTGTCACATCATATTGACTCACGATCATTTCAAGCCAGCCGTTTGGGTCAGGGTTAGATCTTGCAAAGTCATATAGCTTTCTTACCATAAACTGAATATCTAAGTCATTTCTGTCACTTGTATAACGATCAATTAAATCAAAGAATCGCTCGTTCTGTTCAATACTGTACTGCTCTTCAAACAATTCTTCTAATACTTCTTCCCGCAGAAGATCCGCTTCCGTATCATCTGCAATCCGAAAACCAGGGTCTACATCGATTAAATAATAATACGTTCGAATAACTTCTAAACAAAAAGAATGGAGCGTAGAAATCGACGCACGGTTTAATAAATTAAGCTGTCTGCGCAAGTGTAAAGAAGATGGATTCTTTTTTAACTCTTTTTCCAATGCTTCTCCAATTCGATTTCTCATTTCGGCTGCAGAAGCATTTGTAAACGTAGCAACTAGTAATCTATCAACATCGATTGGTTCCTCGCCCATCGTAATCTTTTTAATAATACGTTCGACTAAAACCGCTGTTTTTCCTGAGCCAGCCGCCGCGGCTACTAATATATCTTGACCGGATGAAACAATGGCGTTCCACTGGTCATCCGTCCACTGGGAGTCGGCCGGTTTTACGTGTATATCTTCACTCATCTCGTTTGGCCTCCTCTCGAATTTTATCTAAAATAACACTTTGACTCTCTGTACTAAGCTGACGATATTCGTTGTTTTCCATTGATTCATCGAACTGACAGATTGAGCGGTATTCACAAAACGCACATGGTGTTTTATCTTTTAGTTTATAAGGCGAAATATCAATTTTCCCATTTGTAATCTCTGTACCTGCCTCCACAAATTTACCTCGCACATACTGACGGAGATGTGTAAAATCTTCTTCGCTCGCAACCGAAGAATTAGAATAAAAGCCCCCTGTCTTTTTAATGCCAGCTGATATAACCTGTGAGTGTCCTGATTCTAACGTTTCGTCCATTAACCTTACTGCTTCCTCGTCTCCTAAAAGCAGTCCTTTCATTTTAAACTTCTTAAAGATTTCAGCTTCAATTTGATCAGGCTGTAATGCTTTAGTACTGTTGATCATTGGATTATGAACGTGGAAATAAAGAACGCCAGCAGGCAATGCTCCTCTATTATCATGAAGAAGCTGTTCAGCATACGTCACGACTATGTCTAGGTAAGCTAAAATTTGAAGAGATAAACCGTAGTACACTTCCACTAGGTTTAATGCTTTATCGCTTGATTTATAGTCGACAATACGCAGTAAAAGCCCTCTGGAGCTTTCCGCTTTATCTACCCTGTCAATTCGGCCAACGAGTTCCATCGTATGCCCATTTGGCAGTGTGAACTGCATAGAAGGCAGCTCGGCGCTAGGCCCAAATCCAAGTTCCAATCCAACAGGAACAAAGCCGCTCACCTTAGCGTGCTCACTTAACACAAGCGACGCCCGTTCAATAATTTGCTGCAGCTTATGCGTTAAATAGTGGTGGCGATTGGAGCTCAATAAAATCTCATTTTGTAAGCGCGGAGCAAGTTCATGCACCGCAGCCGTTGAAAGCTGCTGACAGTCTTTTCTCGTTAAGTTCTTCCATTCTTTTTGACCGCCGCGAAGCTCGTCTGAAATCATCTTCAGCGCCGCGTGAAATAATTCGCCTATGTCAGGAGCTGCTAATTTGAAAACTTTTCGCTCTTTAAGCTTAAGCCCGTGAGAAGCAAAATGAGCGTACGGACAGGCTTCAAATTTCTCCATTCTCGATACGCTTGCTTGAATATGTTTTCCATACAGACGCTGACTCGTTTTCTTTGTTAACCGTTTGGCTTCATTTTTATAAAATAAGCTGCTTAGTACTTTCTCGCTGTATGAGTTCCAATCTGAATTTTCTACATAAAAATTATATACATCCCACCAAGCGGAACTCATCGGATAATGGCGTTTCCATCCTTGCAGCTGACTGGCTAAATGCGCGATGCTCGTTAAGGGATTTGTTATATAATCCACTTGCTTTTCTTCTTCTAAATCCGTAGGTTCCGTCATTAACAGCTTTTCCTGCAGGAGCGGAAACAGCTCTTTTACTCGATTAATAACGAGTGAAGGCAGCAGAGTCTTCCCTTCCTCATTGGCAAGAGGATACGAAACATAAAGTTTTTCAGAAGAGCTGGAAAGTGCTAAATAAATGAGAAATTGTTCGTCGAACAGCTTTTGTCTTCCAGTTGGCGCAAGCAATAAACCTGATTCAAGCAGCTGCTCTCTCTCCTTCTCAGATAACAGGCCATCGCTTTTTGGTTTAGCTGGAATCACACCGTCATTTACACCTAACACAAAGCTTGCTTTGATATCGGATAAACGCGAACGCTCAAAACTTGCCACAACCACTTGATCGAGTGCAGGCGGAACAAGTGCAAACTGCATGCTGTCAAGCCCTGTCTCAAATAGATCTGCGAACAAAGAAATCGATACTTTCTCTTCTCCCATCATTTCAACAAACTGATCAAATAAGTGAAGAATTGCTTTCCATACCTGCTCGTGCTCTCTTGCTTCTTGAAGCTTTCCTTCTTCTTCACATCGGTTGCGCAGCGCTTCTATCTTTTGTGGAATATCTAAATTCGTTAAAAAGCGATAGAGCGCTTCTGCTTTTTCTTTTCCTATTTTCGCTTGTTTTAATTTTTGCTGAAGCGAGTAAATAGGAGGAACAATCATATTTTTTAATTCATTTATTTTTTGCTCAAAAGCAAGCTCTTCGTCCGTTTTTCCAAGGTTCATGTCTTCAAGCGAACGATATTTTCTGTAGGTAAATGGCTCCTTACTTGTCCACTTAGATCCTTGAATACCGTAAGCAAGCACGTAATTTTCTAATTCATCCATCTCTTCGCGCAGCTGGTGCACATCAGATGACACAGGAAATAAAAGGTCTGTTTTCACTGCTCGAAAGATGGTTTCATATCGCCATGACCCGCTTACCACCTCTAAGACTGAGCGAATAAATTCAACGAGCGGATGGTGAAACATCGCTCGCTTTTGGTCAATAAAGTACGGAATTTCATAATCTCGAAAAATGGTTTGAAGCAAGTCATGATAGTCTTCTGCATTTCTAACAATCAAGGCAATATCACGATAGCGATAGCCGTGATCACGCACAAGCGACAGCACTTCTCTTGCAATCCCTTCTACTTCTGCTCTTCGGCTAACAGCCGGCAGCAGCTGGATGTGCTCGGGCTCTGACTGAAATTCCGGCGTTGGCCGTTCATCATAATATCGTTCTAAATAGGCAAGCTCTGGACTGTTTTGATGCCTTTTTTGTTCTTTAAATACGTTTGGCTCTTGAATCTCTATCCCGTTTTCAGCCGCCAGACTCATTATTTCTTGGTACGTTTCGCTCGTTAATCGAAACAAGTGCAAGTCATTCGGAATAAAATCTTGATATGAATAATCAGAAGTAACCGCTATTTTCACTTCTCTACAAACTTTCATCAGCTCTACTAATACCGTTAATTCTTGAGGAGTATAGTGATGAAATCCATCTACATAAATCGTTGCTTGAGCAAGGTACGCAGAAGAGGCTACTTTTTCACTCAGCAGCTTCAAATAATCTTCTCCATCTACATATTTTGTCATCAGCTGTTTTTCTAATTCTCCGTAAATGAGATGTAAATCATGTAATTTATCAGCAAGGACTTTCTCATCTTCTGCTTGAAGCTTTTGCTTCATCTCTTCGAGAGACGGGGCATCTACCGTATACTGTTTAAATTCTTTAACCATTTTTTCTAGTTCTTCAATAAACCCTGCTTGTTCTGAAGAATTCGCAAACAGTCGAAGCTCTTTTTTTTGATGCTCGATAATTTTTTTAAGCATCATATGAATACCTGTTTGATCCACATGATAGCGGCTAATACCTCCGACTTCTTGCAGGATACGCCATGCAAGGCGTGTAAAACTATAAACTTGAGCACGCATCATGCCTTCTAACCTAGGCGTTTGAACAAGTGCATACTCCGACTGAAATGTCATCTGTTCAGGTACAATATAAATAAGTGGATGCCCCAGCGGAGCATTTAACAGCTCTTGGCGCATGCTATTTAAAAGATATTCCGTTTTCCCGCTTCCTGAACGTCCTAATAAAAACTGTAGCCCCACATTTTCACCCCTTCATTTTTTTCTCTATATTTTCATTTGTTTAAGTACAAAATGGATAAACGCCACGTAAACACGTGACGCAGTCGTCAAAATTTTATAGTGATAATCAGCTAAATCTCTCTATCTCTCTATCTCTCTCCTTATTATTTTACTGAACTTGCAGACAAAATTCCACTTTGCCGATATGTGAAATGCTGGATGCAACAAAAAAACTTTTCAGTAGTCAAAAGACCACTGAAAAGTTTTAGAAAAGCGAGTTATTTTCTACTTTTACATCATGATTCCACCATCTACATGAAGAGTTGTACCGTTAATATAGTTGGACTCATCAGATGCTAAATACAGATAAGCATAACCAATGTCAGAAGGCTGACCTAATCTTTGTAAAGGAATAGTGGATTTCATTTGATCAATGATTTTGTCTGGCATCGCCTTCACCATATCCGTCTCAATAAACCCAGGAGCTACAGCGTTTACATTAATTCCTTTTCGTCCCAGTTCTTTAGCCCATGTTTTTGTCATTCCCACTACGCCCGCCTTTGTCGCCGCATAGTTTGTTTGACCAACATTTCCATATACGCCCGATACCGAAGATGTGCTAATAATTTTCCCTTTACCTTGAGCAATCATATGCGGTACCACTGCTTGCGTACAGTGAAAAACGCCTGTAAGGTTTACGTTAATTACCGCTTGAAAATTTTCAACTGATAATTTGGTTAGCATTCCATCTCTGGTAATACCAGCATTGTTAATTAAAATATCTATTTTAGAGTAGCGTTTCACTACTTCTTCTACCATTGCATCTACACTGTCTCGATCCGCTACGTTCACTTGAAAGAATGCTACATCTCCGCCTTCTTCTTTTAGCTGAGCTGCTCGTTCTTCTCCTGCTTTTGCATCGTAGTCAACCATAGCGACTTTTGCACCCTCTTGTGCGAAAATTCGAGAAGCTTCGAACCCTAATCCATTTGCTGCACCCGTAATAATTGCCACTTTATCTTTTAATCTCATGTCACCCGCGCTATAAGACGCTTACTAACAACGATTAATCAGCAAGTCGCTTGAATCTTAGTAGCGCATTCCCCTCCTCAAAACGACGCCAAGCACGTCTTAATGATCATTCGGTGCTTTTCTAGTAATGATCCCTCTACTTACATCTTAGTAGTCAAGCTCAAAAATCATTCATATAATTTTTAAGAAAACGTTTTGAAATACATGAGGTGATAATACATGTTGAGAAAAAACATGTATATCTTTAGAAAACAAAGGGTTCATTACTTAGGTGCAACTAGGAATAGACGTCTAATTTATTCCCAGTTTTTTCTTTTATTTTAGCATATTTTTCATAATTGATAAACAAAAAACTTGTTCATTACTGGACAGATACTCTATATGTGCATTGTTCTACCAACCGAATAAACAGACAAATAACTTCTTCGGGAAAAATTTTAAGATCCTTTCAAAAATGCTGTTGTATCCCTATAAGAAAAGGCTTTTCTATAGTTTACAATACCCCTTTCGGCTGCATGTATAACAAAAGACTACCTATTAAAAAGCAGTCTTTCATCACTATTTGTTATATATAAACAAACTATTTGTCATACTGTTTCACTTTAGATTTTTCGTTTAATCTCCGTTCAATTTGCTTTCCAACAAGCCATAGAACAAAAATGATCACTAAAACAAGTACTGCTTTTAGAGGCTGTTTCACAAATGAAACAAAATCGGCCCCAATAAAGCTCATCATAAATATCATCACCATTTTACCAGCTAATACAGCAAGCATAAACTGAGCCATACTAACACGTGAAAGTCCCGCTACTACATTAATGGCCGAAGACGGGGTAAAAGGGAAACAAAGCATAATAAACAGCGGTCCGAAACCGTGTCTTTCTACCCAAATCATAATTTTTCGAATTTGCGCATGCCGGCTGATAAAATGCAAAAACCTCGCCTGTCCGTATTTTCTAAAAATCAAAAAGACAAGCAGTGATCCAACACAGCTGCCAACCCATGAAATCAAAAAGCCTAACCATAAGCCAAAAGCGGCAGCATTGGCCATTACAAACGCAAAAAGCGGCAAGATGGGGATAAACGCTTCTAAAATAGGCAACAGCAGTCCGGGAATGATCCCAAATGATTGATATTGTTTTAATAACTCGAGGACGCCGTCTAATGTCAAATAATGCTTTAATGTTTCAAAATCCATCGAATGTTCTCCTTATTTAAACAACTGTGCTACTTTTCACTTATTGTACTACTTTCCTTTACCAAACAAAAGTTTTACAGCGTTTTATCTTTCCTGTCCTTTTACGTTTGCCATACAGCCTTTATTTACGCACACATATTTAATTGAACAGCCATGCACTTTTTACTGAGACTGTTTTAAATAACGTTTAAACCAGCTTGTTAAATATTTTAGTCTTGCCGTTCGTAAATTAGGCTTACCGCTTCTAGAAAGTTCATGGTTAGACTGAGGAAAACGAATAAATTCTACTTCTTTATCTTTTCTTTTCAATGCCACGTAAAGCTGTTCAGCTTGTTCAATTGGACATCTATAATCCTGTTCGCTATGCAGGATTAACAGCGGTGTTTTAACGTTCTCCGCTAAACGAAGCGGCGAGTGGTTCCAAAGTTTTTCCGGATTTTCATAAATATCAGCTTTTAATTCCCATTCGGTAAAATAATAGCCAATATCACTAACGCCGTAAAAACTCGTCCAATTTGAAATAGACCGTTGCGTCACCGCTGCTTTAAACCGATTTGTACTTCCTACAATCCAGTTTGTCATAAAGCCTCCGTAGCTTCCCCCTGTTACGCCAAGCTTATCTTCATTAATATAAGAGTAGCGCTTAACCGCTTCGTCGGTCACTGCCATCAAGTCCGTATAATCCATGCCTCCGTAATCCCCTCGAACCGCATCTGTAAATGCTTGTCCATATCCTCTGCCGCCTCTTGGATTAGAAAAGAGGATATTGAATCCTTTTGATGCAAGTACTTGGAATTCAAGCATAAATGTATGACCATACATAAGATGCGGACCTCCGTGGATTTCTAAAATGGTTGGAGATATATCATTGGTAGCAGCAGCTTTTACTACCCAACTGTGGATATGTATACCGTCCGTAGAAGTCGCGTAAAAAGATTCTGCTTCCGTTAACTGCACATGCTGTAAAAATGAGTCATTAACGTTTGTCAGCTTCACTAATTCCTCTGTTTTTAAATTTAGAGAATAAAGATCTCCAGGATGTGTAAATGTACTGATTGCTACGATAGCTTCCTCACCATTGGGAAGAACGGATACCCCATATACGTGAGCACTATCCATAAGCATAGGGTCTAACTTTCCATTCACATTTCCTTTATATATGCCCACAGAACCCTTTTCACTTACTACAAAATAAAACTCTTCATTACTGCTCCACATAATTCCCGCTGAGGTTCTTCCAAAGTGAAAATCTCCTGCTACCATATCTCCTACTTCTAAGTCTATGCCAGCAGTGATACAAGCTGTTTTTTGGTTAGAGACCTGATAAATGTATATGTCATTCATTGAAGCTGATCCGTATGTACGTTCATTTCCGATGTAAGCTATGTATGACCCATCCGGTGACCACGAAACTTGATGAAAATATCCTGTTTCTGCTGTAATAGATGTTAATTTTTTAGTCTCACGATGCAAAATAAACACGTCCATGGTTAACGATAAATCCGGATTCTCTCCTCGGCTGCTGCAAAATACGATTGAGTTTGCATCAGGGGCCCAGCATCCTACAGAGTGATGATAAGGTCCATCCGTTAAAAACGTCACTTCTTTATTTTTAAGTTTAACGACAGCAACTTGCGTATATTCACCTTTTAAATAGCCGCTAGCATCGGATTTGTACAGTAAACGTTCCACTTCGTACGGCTGAGGATGTTCATGATTTTGTTCAACTCTTACGGCTTTTTCTTCTACTTTTGTAGAAAACATAATTTCGTCACTATAAGGAGACCATACCGGATTACTAACGCCTTTTTCAAGATCTGTGAGTGCTTTTGCTTCCCCGCCTGTCGCTGCTAATAAGTAGAGCTGAACGGCTGGACTGCGATCGGATAAAAAAGCAATCCACTTGCCGTCAGGGGACCAGGCGGGAGAATGATTATTTCCTTTATAGTACGTTAATTGCTTTGTTTTTTTCGTTTCAAGATCTAACATAAACAGCTGCGTTTCGTAACTGTTTTCTATTTTCTTCGTTTCTCGAACCGTATAAACTACACTTTTTCCATCTGGAGAAATCTGAGGATTATACACAGACTTCAATTCATACAAATCCTCTACGGTTACCTTACGCTTTTTTAAATGATTCAATTTCTTCGCCCCCAAGGATTCATTTTTAAACCAAATAGCCAATCGATAAAAACGAAAGTAGCGTTTCCCTCTTACTTTATCATTTCTAAAAATAAAAATCTAAAAATTTAGAAAATTAGTTGTTTTTTCTTCTTTTAATCTATATAATAATAAAAAGGGTGCAGAGGTGATGAGGTATGAACAATGAAAAATCGTACACGGAAATGATGAAGTCCCTCGCTCGCAAGAAAAAAGTAATTGATACTGTGAGTATGTTGGATGTTTATATCGAAATGGTAATTGATGAATCGCTTTTTAAGCGTCAAAAAGAACTGTTAGAAACAAACATTAACACGGCATTAGATCAACGTGATGAAACTGCTTTTTATGAGCTATCAGCACAGTACCAATCCCTGCTTCAAACATCTACTTAATATTTTAAGAACTTAATTCATGTTAATGATTTATATGTACGTTTAACAGGCAGATACTTTCTTCCCAGGAAGAACAGCTGTCTGTTAAATCGTGTTTACTACATAAAAAAAGATTCTTACATCTGTAAGAATCTTTTTTGTTAGAATTTTTCCTATGAGTGGAAGTACCCAACCGTTCCACTCATAGGTTTTTTGTTATTTATGTGCTTGAAACTGCTCTTCTTCCGTTGAACCTTTTAAAGCTGTTGTAGAGGAGGTCCCACCAGAAACTACTTGCGCCACTTCATCGAAATAACCCGTGCCTACTTCACGCTGATGTCTCGTAGCTGTATATCCATTTATTTCACTAGCAAACTCTCTTTCTTGTAACTCTGAATAAGCTGCCATTCCTCTTGTTTTATATCCTCGTGCCAGCTCAAACATGCTGTGATTTAAAGCATGGAAGCCAGCAAGCGTAACGAATTGGAATTTGTAGCCCATTTTTGCGATTTCTCTTTGGAACTTTTCAATCGTTTTCTTATCTAATTTTTTCTTCCAGTTGAAAGATGGTGAACAGTTATAAGCAAGCATTTTACCTGGGAATTTTTCATGAATAGCATCTGCAAATTTTTGTGCTTGTTCCAAGTTTGGTTCAGACGTCTCACACCATACTAGATCAGCATATGGCGCATATGCTAAGCCGCGAGCAATAGCTTGATCGATTCCGGCTCTCGTGCGATAAAAGCCTTCAGCGGTGCGTTCACCCGTAATAAACTGGCGATCTACAGGATCAACATCACTTGTAATTAAATCAGCGGCATCAGCATCGGTACGAGCAATCAGAAGTGTTGGAACACCCATTACATCAGCAGCTAAACGAGCAGCAATCAAATTTTTCACAGCGGTCTGAGTTGGAAGCAATACCTTGCCGCCGAGATGACCACACTTTTTCTCAGAGGATAATTGATCTTCAAAGTGTACGGCAGATGCTCCCGACTCAATCATTCCTTTCATGAGTTCAAATACGTTTAACTGCCCTCCAAACCCTGCTTCTGCATCTGCTACAATTGGAGCAAAGTAATCGATATCTCCTTCTCCTTCTAAATGCTGAATTTGATCGGCACGCTGCAGCGCTTGATTGATTCGTTTCACAACGTGCGGCACGCTGTTTGCTGGATATAGACTTTGATCAGGATACATATTTCCTGAAAGGTTTGCATCTGCAGCTACTTGCCATCCGCTGAGATAAATTGCTTTTAACCCTGCTTTTACCTGTTGTACCGCTTGATTGCCTGTTAAAGCTCCTAATGCATGAACGTATGGCTCTGTTTTTAATAAGTTCCAGAACTTTTCAGCCCCTCGTCTAGCAAGCGTATGTTCAATATCAATGGATCCTCTCAGTCCAATGACTTTTTCTGCAGAATATGGACGTTCAATTCCTTTCCAACGCTCATCGCTTTTCCAGTTCTCTTCAAGGTTTTTTACACGAATCTCTTTCATTCTTTATACCCCCTAATGAATTTAAAATTCTATATTGATAAAAATAGAAAACGCAGCAGTGAGAATATGTCTGTTTCATGATGAAGTAAATTAGCAGTTTGCCATAGTGTTAGTAAGAACGTAGATGAAATAAGTAAATAGTTGAAGGCCATGTAGTAAGACTTTGCTGAGGTGAATATACGCTGATAAGTTCGACTGCTATCTTTTCAATCACAAATAACTATTCCTCCCTATTGTTATAAAACAGTTTTTATTTTACATACGTTATTATATAACAGTACTTTCGAAAATGAAACCTCCTTTTAGAATTTTTTTCCTACTCGCAAGGAGGCTTTTCTATTAATACCTACGTATAAAAGGCTTCATATATCCTTTACTTTTTCTTATATCACTTATTCATTTCTTTCATACTTCTCAACAAATGAAATTCTTTCCAGTATTGTTGGATGACCATATCGGAAAATTTTCACTAAATACGGCGGATTTACCTGGGACAGTCCTGATTTTGTTAAATCCTGAAATGTTTTAATAGCAGCTTGTTTATCTCCTGTTAAGTCCATGGCGTACGTGTCAGATTGAAGTTCATGATGACGCGACTGCATATTTGTTAACGGACTTACAGCAAATGTGAGCACAGAAAAAATAAGTAGAATAAGCGGTAATGAATTTAAATCACTAAGAGAAGTGATTTTTAATGCTTTCCCCCATCTCTTAATCACAAAGCTTGCTAAATGTTTCGTTAGCCATAAACCTACAATCGATAAAACTAAAGCTGAAGCAATCCCCACATAAATATGTTTCTTCACATAGTGACCCATTTCGTGCGCCATGATAAACAAGATTTCACGTTCCGTCAATTTATTAAGAGTAGTATCCCATAACACAATTCTTGAATTAGAACCTATTCCCGTTACATATGCATTGAGAGAGTTCGTTTTTTCAGACATGTTTACTTCATATACATGCTTAGCAGGTATATGAGCTTCATCTGCTAAATTCAAAATTTTCGTCTCCAGCTCTTTATTCTTTAACGGATAAAAATCGTTATATAACGGATCGATAACCACTGGTTGAATAAACGTCAAAAATAGCGTAAATGGAATAGATACTAGCCACGCATACAGCCACCATCTTTTTGAAAACTTACGAATGAATGCATATAACACAGCAATCACTAAAAACATCGTGGCATAGTTCACCCAAAAATCTGTAAAAAGATCTTTCATCCATCCTTGAAAAGGTTGCGTTGTAATATGATATGCGGTTGAAAGCTTATAGCTAATCCAGTCCATAGGAAAAGAATAGATCAGCAGCAGAACAGATAACCAAAATACATAAATAGCAGTTTGGAGAAGACTGAAACGGCTGATGTCTTTAGACCACTTATTAACTTTCTTAGACACACCTAACACTAAAATTAAAATAAACCCTAGCCACTCATATGGAATTCGGATAAAAAAGAGCGCATCTCTAATCTTTGAATATTTTTCGGTTAATATAAGTTCTCTTGCATTCATAAACGTAGCCGGATCTACGCTGGTGCCTTTTAATGATTGTGGAATAGAGGTGTCACTTATATAAAATAAATACACCCATATACAAGCTGCATACACAAGAAAAACTCCGATGGACCACAAAACAATTTTTTTCACGCATTCCCCTCCTTTTGTACAAACAGTATTCCGTTATTACTATTGTAGGTTTTTTTTCGAAATTTAGAACAAGCGTTTATAGATGTGCTATAGGAAATGCAAATTGTGAAGAGAAAATCATAGAAAAACGAAAAACAGAGTTTATTCTTTTGTCTAAACTCTGTTTACAAACAAAAAAAGCAGTTTGCATATGCAAACTGCTTTTGAGATGACCCGTACGGGATTCGAACCCGTGTTACCGCCGTGAAAGGGCGGTGTCTTAACCGCTTGACCAACGGGCCAGTATGGCTCCACAGGTAGGACTCGAACCTACGACCGATCGGTTAACAGCCGATAGCTCTACCACTGAGCTACTGTGGAATATGGTGGGCCTAAGTGGACTCGAACCACCGACCTCACGCTTATCAGGCGTGCGCTCTAACCAGCTGAGCTATAGGCCCATTATTTGGAGCGGGTGATGAGAATCGAACTCACGACATCAGCTTGGAAGGCTGAGGTTTTACCACTAAACTACACCCGCGTTACTTAAGATGGGGCGACTGATGGGAATCGAACCCACGAATGCCGGAACCACAATCCGGTGCGTTAACCACTTCGCCACAATCGCCGTCTTAAAATGGTGGCTCGGGACGGAATCGAACCGCCGACACAAGGATTTTCAGTCCTTTGCTCTACCAACTGAGCTACCGAGCCAAAC
>NZ_JYOO01000046.1 GCF_000956595.1 Priestia aryabhattai B8W22
TTTATTATCTTATCAAGTTATCAACGTAATGTCAACAACTTTTTAAAATTCTTTTTTTCAGCTTCGTTGTTACCGTTATGTCTCAACGACGCTTTATAATAATATAACGCTTTTCATATAAAGTCAATATGTTTCAAGAAAAAAATAATTTCTTTCTCTTGTTTAACTACTTCCCTTACTGAGAAGTAGTTAAACGTAAATAAACTAAATTTTCTAATTTTTTATACTTTATATTAAAAAAGAAGCTCTTCACAAAAAGAGCTTCCTTCTTATCTTACTGATTAAGGTAAATAACGACGTGCACCTGCATACTCTTCAATATATCCCTTCGTGTTTAAAGGAATAATCTCTACTGTCCGCTCGGAGTTCGGCGAATGAATCATCATGCCATCTCCCGCATACATTGCTACATGGTGGACGCTTCCTTTTCCTTGGTTATAGGCAAAGAATAATAAGTCTCCAGGTTGAAGGTTGTTCATCTCTACTGGTTTTCCTGCTCGAGACTGTGGCCCTGAGTCACGTGGAATCGTAATACCATGGGACTGGTACATCGTAAACGTAAATCCAGAGCAGTCAAATCCAAAACCACTCATGCCAGCCCATAAATATGGAAGGTTTAAAAATGCCTTTCCACTTTCAACAAGCTCCGTCCCAGTTGGTACAGGAATATCTTTTTGAGACGCGTAGATTTTTCCTGTTTTTGCAGAAATCCATGCTGTCTTTCCATTTGGTTTTAATACTTTATATGCACTCTTTGATTTTGTCAAAAGAGGTAAGCGCGTGTTATAGCTAACTTCAATGCCTTTCTTTTTTAAAGAAGGAGAATGATATAAATACGTAGTGGGAGCTGTCACCATTACAAAAGGATCCTTTGCATACTGGTCGTACCTTTTGCTATAGGCTAGCTGCTTATTAGGCATCCATCCGGGATATCCTAATTCATTTCGAGAAGTAGGCTGTCCGTCTACAGCTACTTTTACCCAGTCTCCTTGTCTCTCTAAAACCGTTACTTTGTTTCCATATAACGCTTGTGTCTCAAGCATTCCGTCGCTAGATAACTGCTGCTTCTGTTTCAAATCCATCGATGTGGTCCACTTTTTCATATCTACCGGATTGGTAGCTGACGGGGCGTCCACTTCACGCAAGATGTTTGGTGCTGTCCACAGAGTAGCTGCTGCGACATCTATATAAGCAGTTTCTTTTTCTTCAGAAGCATGAACTAAAGGAACTGCACTGACCCCAAATGTAGCTAAAATAACTGTTGTTGCCGTCAAAAGCCAACGTTTTATATTCATCGTCTCTCTCCTTCTACTATATTACTATCTTTTTATTTTGAGATAGGAACGGTGATTTCTCCTATTCCGGGAAGATCTGATAAGAAAACCTCTTGACCGCTGTACTTTAATACATCCAGTTCAGCTGAAAGCCAAAGAGGAGCATCTAAGTCAAAATACGTGATATTCGGATGAGCGGCTGCCAGATGAGCAGCTGCTCCAACCGAAAGTGATGGTTCCATCATGCTTCCAATCATACACGCAACACCGTTCGCCTCAGCAATACTTGCGATTTTTCTTGCTTCATTAATTCCTCCGCACTTCATTAGCTTAATATTTAAAAGATCCACGTATCTTCCGCTTACAAGCTTTAATGCATCTTTGGCAGAAAATAGACTCTCATCTGCCATAATGGGTACGTTTACTCGTTCAGTCACAAACTTTAACCCTTCCCAATCATGAGCAGCAACAGGCTGTTCTACCAGCTCAATACCAAAATTGAGAGCTTCCATTTCATTAATTAATTGCACTGCTTGCTTTGGAGTCCATCCTTGATTTGCATCCAAACGAAGTTTTACACGATCCGGAATGACAGATCGAATATGTTTGATTCGCTCAAGGTCTAGCTCAGGAATTGAACCTACCTTTACTTTTAAAATATCAAATCCGTCCGCTGCACTTTTTTGTGCGTCTTCAGCCATTTTCTCAGGTGTATCCACACTTATTGTCATACACGTAGAGATAGGCTGCTTATCGCCCAAGAAAGCATATAAAGGAATTTTGAGGAGTTTTGTATAAGCATCATGCAAAGCGATATCGGCAGCCGCTTTAGCACTTGAATTGTGAATGCAGCAGCTTTGAATCTTTTTTAAGAGTTTTTGAAACTGACGTATATCCTCCCCTACTAACGCTAGTTTAATAGGTCCTTGAAGTGCAGCTTGAATGCCTTCTAAAGAATCGCCTGTAATAACATATGTTGGCGAAGCCGCTCCTTTTCCTTTTATTCCGTTTTCTAACTGAATTTCTACACTTATGCTGTCTATCTCTGTTGCTGTTCGAAGCGCTGTTTTAAACGGAACGAGCAGTGGAACGGTTTGATGCTTTACAGTTATATCTTTAATTATCATTTCAATCGCTTCCTTTCGATTCAGCACAAATATTCTTTTATACGTATTTTGGTTTATTCTTAGATCGTCCCTAAAATTTTGGCGATCATCATACCAAAATAAGTACCTAAGAAGGAACCCATCAGAGCCATAATGACTCCTACAGGAATCAGTGCACGGTTATAAGCAGCTGCAAGCATTGGAGCAGACGCCATTCCGCCAATATTAGCTAAACTTGCTACCCCGAGCGTAAATAAATCATATTTAAATAGTTTAGCTAGCAGCAGCATGATCACTAAGTGCACGAACATAATGAGAAAACCAGATACTAAGTAAATAGGAGCCTGAGCTAAATTTGAAAAATCTGATTGGGAAGCAATTAGCGCTACAACGATGTATAACATAACATTGGATACATCGAGCGTACCTGGAATTTTTGCCGCTGGGGTTACAGCAAGTACTAAACCAACGACAGATGCAATCATAATCGTCCAGCTCGTTGCATTAATAACGGCCCCCACTTCAGGCAAACGCCCTCCGATAAATGTAGATAATGCCGAAACGAACAAACCTAGACCAAGCAAATAAAGAAGATGCTGAAACTGAGGACCTTCTTTTTTGCTTTCAGACGTTGCTGCGACTTCATCTATACTATTCTCAATAAAGCTGACGTCTGCTTTTGTCCATTTATTAAATTTAGATGCAAATGGTACAAGCCAAAACATAAACATAACCCATACGGCATAGTTAATCGTATCCATCATAAGAGCGTAGCCAAATATATTTTCTGGAACATCCAAGATCCCTTGGAGGGCAACCATGTTAGCTGATCCCCCGGTCCAGCTTCCTGATAAAGCCCCAAAAGCTTTCCACGTATCCTCTACATAGAAATTCTTAAAGATGGCATAGACTAGGATAAAACCTATCATTATACTAAAAACCGCAACGATGAACCCTCCCAGCATTCTTGGCCCAAGTTTAATTACACTTCGAACATCACACTTTAGGAGCATAAGCATCAGCATAGCAGGAAGAAGTGCATTTTTAACGCCCGTATACATGGAGGCATTTGACTCGCTGTCCCCAAATAATCCAGCCGTTTGCATAAGAGCAGCTCCTATATAAATAAGTACAATACCTGGAATAAACTTAAAAAATCGATTGGCTTTAAATCTTTTTTCAATTCCTACCATGAGCGCCGCAAAGGCAGTTAACACACTCACATACATAAATCCATCTTGAATCATTTATTCTTCCCCCTTCATCTCCACGAAAATGTTTTTATACAAAACAAAATCCAGCCTAACGTTTGAAAACGTCAGGCTGGATTTCGTCTAGGTCTATGTAGACAAAGCAGCTGTTATTTGCTGATATTTTTTCTGTGCATCATAAAACGCTACCACCAGCGCTTTTTGGGAAGACCCAAAGTAGCGGCTGTTAATTTCGTCTGTAAGGGTGGGATCACTTATGTGACGTCCAATAAAAATCGATTGAACAAATCGAACGGTCAGCTCAATCGTCGCTGAGCATTCCACATCAATAATTTTCCCATTTGTTTTATCAACTACCAATCCTAAAAAATACTGATTGAACTTTTTAGTGATCGGATTGCTTTGAGGAGCTTTGGCATCTCCAATAATGTAGATAGTATCTTGATCATACATAATTTTTTATTCCTCCTAAAAGAGCTAACAGACGATGCTAGGGACCGGCAAATGAACGTTTGCGGAGCTACGCAACATGTATTCGCTTTCACAAGGAACATTATAATCTATTCTCAATATATCATCTATAAAACAATTTCACAATATAAATTTTATACTATTCAGAATAAAAAATTTTTTATCCTGTAAAAAAGGCCGTATGAATACATACGGCCTTTCTACGTCATCCTTTGAACATTATAGAGAAAAAACGGTTAGGGTAATCTGTCATTACTACTTCTACTGAAGCCTGCTGGAGCTTTAAGAGGTCCTCCATTTCATTAATCGTATATACTCGTAAGTCTAATCCTTCTTGCTTTGCTTTTTTCCCGTATGGAGAAAGAGCAAACGACATATCACAGTGTAGATGCGCTCCAATCGATTTCGCTTTTCCAATCGCCTCCTCGCTCACCCCTTCAAATAAAAAACCTGTTGGTATATATGAATGGAGAGATCTCACTTTAGCCAAGCTATCATAGTTAAAAGATGACAAAATAACTTGATCTTCTAAATCAAACTCATCGATTAGACGAAGAACTTTTTCTTCAAGTTTTGGATAGTAAATTCGGTCATTTTTTAACTCAATATTCACCGTTAATTTTGTCTTTTTGTCCGTCATCCACTCAAACACTTCTACTAAAGTTGGAATCGATTGTTTAGAAAAACGAGAGTCATACCAACTTCCAGCATCGAATAAACGCAGCTGTTTGTATGAAAATTCTTGAACATACCCCATTCCATTCGTCGTTCTGTCAATTCGTTCATCGTGAATAACTACTATTTCCCCGTCTTTTGTTAATTGTACATCTAATTCAATACCTGCAACTTGCATTTTCCTAGCTTCTTCAAATGCAATCATTGTATTTTCAGGATATCGTCCGCTAAAGCCGCGATGCGCATAAAGATCAATTGAAGTATTCATTGTCCTCTATCTCCCCTAACTAGTCATTCACTAAGTAAAAAGCTCGTCCTCAAAATAACTTGAAAGACGAGCTTCGTAATCATACGTTATTTTTGATTGGCTACTTCTAATGCTCTATTTGTTTCTTTTGCTGCTTGATCAAGTGCTCTTTTTGGCTTTACTCCTTGATACAGGCTTTCCATTCCTGTTACTACCTTTTGACGCGATTCAGGAAACACAGAAATTAAAGCACCCTGTGTCGCTGACGTAGACTTTGTTTCACGAAGCTGATCAACCGTTACTTTTAACTGCGGATATTTCTCCCACTCTTTTTTTACAATATCTTGTTCATACGCTTTTGGGTTAACTGCAAAGTATCCACTTTCTACATGCCATTTTGCTTGAACTTCTGGTGTTGCTAAATATTTCATGAAGTCCCATGCTGCTTTTGATGTTTCATCACTGATGCCTTTAGACATCCATAAAGATGCTCCGCCGATAGCTACTCCTTGGCGATCCTCTTCTTTTGGAACCGGAATATAAGATACACCTACATCAAATGGAGCATTGTCTACTAATGTTTTAATACCTGCTGATGAGTCTAGGAACATTGCAATTTTTTTAGATTGAAAGGCTGCGCGCATATCATCCCAGTTTTGCCCTACGTTGTAAAATGTACCTTCTTTGTACATATCATTGATTAAATTAAATGCGTTTTGTCCTTCTTTTCCATTAAATACTGCCTTCTCAGCATCACCTTTACGGCCGTTTTCATGATCCACATACAAACCGCCTTGAGAAGCAACTAGCTCTTCAAAGAACCATCCGTAATTTAGAATTGAAAAACCGTATTGCGATGTTTTATTTCCTTGTTTTTCTGTTAATTTCTTTGCAGCTGCCTTTAATTCATCATACGTTTTTGGAGGATTTTCAGGATCTAACCCTGCTTTTTTAAAAGCATCTTTGTTGTAAACAAGAACAGGTGTTGAAGAGTTGAACGGCATTGAATATTGCTTTCCATCTACTTGGTAATAGCTTGAAATGTTTTTCTCCCACTGTGAAGTATCATAGTGGTCTTGATCGATAAACTTTTGAACAGGCTGAATCTTGCCGCTGTCTATCATGAATTTCGTTCCTACTTCGAACGTTTGCATAATAGCCGGTGCATCCTTTGTTCCTGCTACTGTATTAAATTTTGTTTGTGCCTCCTCATACGTTCCTTGGAAAACAGGCTTTACTTCGACTTTGTCCTGAGATTTATTGTACTCATCGACAATTTTATTGAGTGATTTTTCAAGATCACCGCTCATAGCGTGCCAAAATACGACTTCTGTTTTACCTGATGCTGTTTTTTTTGTTTCTTGCGCTTCCGAAGAACCAGTTGAATTTGAGCAAGCACCTAGAATAACTAGCAAGCATGCCGTTACGATAGCCAATATCTTTTTCATCACATTCACTCTCCTATTTAATTGCACCTTGGGTTAATCCTTTTTGAAGACGTTTTTGACCTAGGAATAATAGTAATAATGTCGGTAAGATAACAACAACGACAGCGGCCATAACCACGCCCCAATCAGTTGAAATCTCCTGTGTTTGCATTTGCTTTAAACCAATCTGAACGGTACGAACATCCTCCGTATTTGTCACTAATAGTGGCCATAAATACATATTCCATGTTGTTAAAAAGCTATATACACCAAGCGTAACTAGACTTGTTTTAGACACAGGGAGCACGACGTTCCAAAAGAAACGAAAGCGGCTGACCCCTGCAACTTGTGAAGCTTCATATAACTCATTCGGAATGGTTTTAAACTGTTGACGCAATAAAAATGTCCCAAACGCTAAAGCAAAAAAAGGAATCGTTAATCCTAAATAGCTATTAATCCATCCTAGCTTTTGTGCTGTTAAAAAGTTAGGAACCATCGTGGCTTCCCATGGAATCATCATCGTAGAAATAAAGAGAAAGAAAATAGCATCTCTTCCTTTAAATTTAATAAATACAAATGCAAAAGCAGCCAAACTCGAAACTAACAGTTGCCCAGCCATTACGAAGATAGACACTGCAAAACTGTTAATTAAATAATGAAGCAGCGGAACTTTTTCAAAAGCATCCCGATAGTTTTCAAATGAAAAAGATGACGGCCAAATCTTTCCTTCCAACACTTCCGCTCCACTCATAAAACTAATGGAAAAAGCGTATAGAATAGGAAACATCAATACTAAAGTAGCTGCAATGAGTAGCAAGTAAGTTGTCCATTTTCTCGTGATGCTCATTGATAATGTACCTTCCTTTCCCCCAGCTTGAATTGAAGAGCGGTAACCAGTAGAATACAGAAAAACAAAATTGTAGCTTGAGCGCTCGCAGAACCAACATTATAGTTTACAAATGCATCTTTGTAGATTGAATAAACAATGACATTTGTCGAATCTGTAGGTCCGCCTTTTGTTAAAATATCAATTTGTCCAAACGTTTGAAACGCGTTAATAAACGAAACGGTGATAATAAAAAACAGCGTTGGCGAAAGCATAGGAAGCGTAATTTTACGCAGCTGATACCAATAGCTAACTCCAGCAATACGTGCGTTTTCATACAGCTTTTCATCAATATTTTGTAACCCGCCAAGTAAGATTAAAAAAGTAAACCCAATGTTCATCCAAATCGTAGAGATGGACACAGCAACCAATGCATACTTAGGATCTAATAACCACTGCACGTCATGAATCCCTACAAGGTTTAATACTTTATTGATAACCCCGATTGTCGGATTATACATAAACATCCAAATCACAGAAGAAGCCGCTACGCTCATTCCCATGGTAGATGAAAACATTGTTCTGAAAAAACCAATTCCTTTCAGCTTTTCATTGGCGATTAACGCTAGGAACAATGCAATAATTAAACCAATAGGCACTGTGTAGAGTACAAATAGAAAAGTGGCTTTCATACTTTGCAAAAAGTTCGGATCTGTAAATAGATAAAAGAAATTTTGCAGTCCTACAAAATTTAAGGGGTTTCCCTGTGTGTCTGTAATAAAAAGACTTAAATATAAGGTCTTAATCATTGGGTAGAAAAGAAATACCCCAAATAACAACAATGATGGTAGCAAGTAAGATAATCCTACAATAATATTAGGCATTGACTTCTTTTCTTTTGGATTTGATGAAACAGAAACAGGCGAGTTTGCTGTTTTGGTAACAGCATTCATACAAATGCCCCCTTTACAGTTAAATCTTCCGTTAATGGTTCGTAGTGCAAGCATGAACCTGTATCACCATCAAATAAAAACAGGTGTTTTGGATCGATAAAAATAGGAACGCGCTCTCCCACCTTTATATTCCATTGACCGTTCCACTTAGCCATCCACTGCTTGTCACCTATATGAAATGTAAGCAGTGTTTCCGTGCCTAGAATTTCTACATTATCTACCTCCACAATAAAACTCGTGTTATCGTTTGTCGCAAGCTGTATATGCTCAGGTCTCACTCCAACCACAACTTCTTTTTTACCGTTAAGGTTACTGTGTGGTGTACTCATAGAAATAGCTCGTCTATCTTCAAAAACTAGTAAGTTATTTTCTATAGAAACGTTTGATAGATTCATAGGGGGAGAACCTATAAAAGATGCTACAAACGTGTTCTTTGGTGCATTGTAAATATCAAGCGGACGTCCAACTTGTTGAATATTTCCTCCATTTAAAATCATCATTCGATCTGCCATCGTCATCGCCTCTGTTTGATCGTGCGTGACATAAATCATCGTAATACCTAACTTACGCTGAATCTGACGAATTTCTGACCTCATCTTTGCTCGCAGCTTCGCATCCAAGTTGGATAACGGCTCATCCATCAAGCAAATAGGCGAATGAGTAACAATAGCACGTGCGAGCGCTACACGCTGACGCTGTCCTCCCGAAAGCTGTCTAGGCTTTCGCTTTAAATATTCACTTAAACCAAGCATTTCTGCTGCTTCCCTGCAGCGCTTTTGCTGTTCTTGCTTTGAAATTTTCTTTGTATGCAGACCAAAAAGAATATTTTGTTCCACTGTCAAATGCGGATATAAGGCATAGTTTTGAAACACCATTGACAAATTGCGCTGACTTGGAAGCAGTTTATTTGCTTTTACATCTCCAATTAGCAGCTCTCCCTGCGTGACTTCTTCTAATCCGGCAATCATTCTCAGCATTGTGCTTTTCCCGCACCCTGAAGGACCTACTAGTACGAAAAACTCTCCCGGTTCAATTGTGACGTTAATATCTTGAATAACATTTGTTTTTTGATCGTATGACTTCCCAATGTTAACTAGCTCTACTTTTTTCATTAAAAACGCTCCTTTCTCTTATTCATATTTTTTCCACAACCATGATTTCCCTGTAGAAACTGCCGTAGCTCCTGCTTTTAAAGCAGCTTGGATATGGCTTTCATTTTGAATGAGTCCACCCGTAATAATAGGGATACTTGTTTTTTTAACGACTTTTTCTATCATCTCCGGAATTAATCCTGGCATTAGTTCTAATGCATCCGGTTTAATATCTTGAACGGTTTTTAACCCTTGTGCTACCGCGTCTGTATCAACTAAAAACAGCCGCTGAATAGCAACCAGTCCTTCTTGCTTTGCGTAATTAATGAGTGAACTTTTAGTAGTTACGATACCTGTAGGCTTTACAAACTTAGCAAGGAATTTAAGCCCTTCTCGGTCATAGCTAATCCCCGGAATTTTTTCAACGTGTAAAAAAACCGTTCGATTATGCTGTTTGAGTAAATCTACATAGCGTTTAATCACACTAATATTGCCCGTTAATAAAAAGGCTGCCTGGATCTCTGTTTCTAAAAATTGCTCTAAATTTTTTGGGCTTTTAATAGATGCAATTAAACGGTCTTGCCCAAGCTGTTGTAAGAAATCTGCTTCCTTATTCAAGACGATGCCTTCCTTTCATTCACAAAAAACCACAAAAAACGCATAGGGTATTGATATAGACCTATTGTTTTTTGTGGTTTCTCAATTTCATAACCTTAGTAACTATTCACTTATCGTTCACATGTTTCATAATAATGGTTATTTATGAAGGAAATATAAAGAAGCTGTTGAGTTTTGTAAAAAAACCGTATAGTTCCTGTAAATCGCCTAAAAATCAAAAAACCGTTGATTTCTCAACGGCTTTACAGTGCACATTCTTCAATTTCAAATCCTAAATCTTCAATTAAACCCCAGTCAGCTGTAGGTTCTTGACCTTGAGTCGTTAAGTAATCACCTACAAAAATTGAGTTTGCAGCAAACAAACCAAGCGGCTGAAGTGATCTGAGGTTGACTTCTCTGCCTGCTGAAATTCGAATTTCTTTGGTTGGATTTACAAAACGCATCATCGCTAACAGCTTTAAGCATTGCATTGGCTTTAACGCCTTTTTGTCTTCTAGAGGCGTTCCTGGAACGGCAACAAGAAAGTTGCATGGAATAGAATCTGCATCTAACTTTTTAATTTGAAAAGCTAATTCAACGGCTTGTTCATTTGTCTCGCCCATTCCAAAAATCGCACCAGAACAAGGTGACAAACCTGCTTTTTTAGATGTAGTAACCGTATCGACTCGATCTTCATAGCCATGTGTAGAACAAATATTGTCGTAGTTATCAGCGTGAGTATTTAAATTATGATTATAGCGATGAACACCCGCCTCGACTAGTTCGTGTGCTTGATCATCTGTTAAAAATCCTAGACAGGCACAGATTTTCAAGTCTGTCTTTTGACGAATTTCTTTTACCGCTCCCACTACGTGCGCTACTTCTTTATCAGTAGGGCGGCGGCCTGACGCCACGATACAATATGTACCTGCTTTTCTTTTTTGAGCTTCAAAAGCACCTTCTACAATTTTCTCTTTTGTTAACCACGCATACTTATCAATCGGCGCTTCTGATACAATCGACTGTGAGCAATATCCACAGTCTTCTGGGCATAAACCCGATTTAGTATTAATAATCATATTGAGCTTTACTTTTTTCCCATAATGATGATGACGAATTAAGTAAGCGGCATTCATGACCTCTAACACTTCTTCATCCGGTACATGAAGAAGTTGAAGCGCTTCATTATATGTAATTTCTTTCCCTTTAATAATAGACTGAGCAAGTGCTTTCCAATCTCTTAAACTTGTGGTTTCCATCGATTCCCCTCCATTTAGTAAACTTATAAAAATAAAAAGTTAACAATTATAACTAAAAGTTACCATTACTTCTCCTTTTATGTCAACACTGTATAATTAATAGTTAACTCAAAAAGCCACTTCTATGATATAGAAGTGGCTTTTTGCTTATTGCGCTTGCAGTGTGTAAATAACCGATACAAAGTCTCCGGATTTTTCATCGTATGCTTCAACACCCGGATACTCATGAGTTAGAGCAATTCCTGCGTACATGAGCTCATCTCCATAAGCTGTTTGGTCTGTTTCCATCACCGTATATTCATAATCAGGATGAAGCCCTTTTAGCTCAATGTGTTCATAAGAAGGATTTGGTCTAGCTAATACTTGATAATAACCGATGATTGCCTGTTTTTGATCGGATGAAACAACCATCCAGCTCGTCACATTTCCATCTTGTTCAAACGGACTTTTTAATCGATAGAATGTTCCATTTTGAATAAGAGATCGGTGTTTTTTATAATACTGAATTTGTTTTTTTACCGTTTCTTTTTCATCTTCTGTCATCAGCGTAACATCCAACTCATAACCAAATGCCCCAAAATACGCAACGTCTCCTCTTGTTTCTAGACTTGTTACTCTGCGTACTTGATGATTTGGTACGGCTGATACGTGTGCTCCCATTGAACTGATTGGATAGGCAAAAGACGTGCCGTACTGAATTTTCAGACGTTCAATCGCGTCCGTGTTATCGCTCGTCCAAGCTTGGGGAGCATAATAAAGCATTCCCGGATCAAATCTAGCGCCCCCGCTTGCACACGATTCAAATAAAATATCCGGAAACTTCTTTGTTAGTCGCTCATACAAATCATATACTCCTAAAATATAGCGATGTACTACTTCAAACTGGCGATTCGCAGGCAGCCCAACAGATCCAATCTCCGTTATATTTCGATTCATATCCCATTTTATATACGAGATAGGTGCTTCACTTAAAATAGCTTCCATTCGTTCATAAATATAATTCACTACTTCTTCTCGTGAAAAATCAAGCACATATTGATTTCTTCCATGAGACTGATGACGATCTGGCACATGAATTAGCCAGTCTGGATGCTTTTCATACAAATTGCTTTGCTTTGAAATCATTTCAGGTTCAAACCATAATCCAAAGTCCATACCTAATTCCGTTACTTTTTGAGCAAGTGATTTCATACCGCCCGGAAGCTTATTTTCATCTACAAACCAGTCTCCAAGAGAAGTTGTATCATCATTACGTTTACCAAACCAGCCGTCATCCAATACAAAAAGTTCAACGCCCAGCTTTTGTGCTTCTTTGGCAATATGTACAATTTTCTCTTCGTTAAAATCAAAATACGTCGCTTCCCAGTTATTAATTAAAACTGGTCGCTCTAAATCCCGCCATTTTCCTCTAGCGAGACGCTTGCGATAAAGCTCATGATACTCTTGGCTAAGGCCGTTTAGCCCATTATTCGAATAAGCCAGTACTAGTTCTGGTGATTGAAAAGTTTGTCCACTTTCTAGTCGCCACTGAAAATCAAAAGGATGAATGCCCATCGTTACTCTTGATACATTATAGTGATCTACTTCCACTTGTCCAAGAAAGTTTCCGCTGTATACGAGACTAAAACCATACGCTTCTCCAATGTGTTCAGTTGCAGCTGGATTCTTTAAAATTAAAAATGGGTTTTGCTGACTGCTGCTTGTACCTCTCGCACTAGAAATACTTTGAATACCCGGCTGAAGCATTCTTGTTTTCACGTGTCTCTCTCGAATCCAAGCACCGGAAAGCTGAACCATTTCATAATTTGATGTAGGCAAATCAATGCTGCCGCTCATGATACGCAAAATATCGACTGGTTCTTCTCCTCTATGTTCAAATCGTGCGTGACGCGTAATAATATTTCGGTCTTCGTAAACGGTGTACGTTAAAATAAGTGATGCATTGAGCAATTTATCAATCATTTCAACTTCTACACTCGTGGCTTCACCCTCTTCTTCTACGTATGTAGCAGGTAAGCCGTTTAATGGCTTCTTGCCTTTGTAAATTTTATGGTTATCGTATTCAAAATTTGTGATTCGGCTTCCGTTTTGCTGAAGAAGTTGATAGGCTGGCTCTCTGAAGTCTGTTGTCCCATAAGAAGAATACTCTTGTTTGATTGTTTCAAGAGAAAATGCTAGTTCTCCTTCATATACCGAAGCGCTAGCTCCTCTTGTTTCTACACGTAAAAAATGCTGAAAAGACGGACGGTGCTTAAGCTTTTTTCCATAGTATAAGTGACCAAGCTGCCCGTTTCTCAACACTGAAAAGATATAACTTACATCGCGGCCCTGCAGGTGAAACTCCTTGGTACGTTCATTAAATAATATTCCCACTCTATCTCTCTCCTCACCATCAAATATCTAACGAGACATTTCCTTTTTCATCTATTGCCGTTGCATGCTCAAAAGTAGCTGCTACATTAATCTCTTTGCTCTCATACCATTTGGCTAAATCTTGGAATAACTCTTCTGTTTCAATCATTCTTGTATCTACTCGCAGTTCAGTTTCGTAGCTATGAAGAGACCAAGTGCTTTCATTAAATAGGGTCATCTCCACATCTAGACACATTTCCTTCCAATTGGGGGCACACCGAATAGGGTGAAGTATGTCTGAACATGCAATAGTGTAGCGGTTAGAGCCATTCTTATTCATAAAACAATGAACAGAAGAGGTACTCACATCCCCCTGACTAGTTTGTATAGATTTATATAGTTGAATATCTAACAACGGAACGCTCCATTTTAACGCCATTTTTGGAAGAATTCTTTTTTTAATCGACTTGACCGTTAATTTAATAAAATAAACACCATCTTTTTTTGTTTCATCCAATACAACATGCACACCTGGTCCCTTGTTTATCTCCAAGTTTATATAGGGTGTAGCAATCACTTCTTTCATCTCCTTTATCATCATTATAAGTTTATACACCCACGAAAATGTAACCGCATTCAAAAGTTTGTTTTCGTATTTATTACAAGTAGATCACTCTAATCGAAGCTTTTTTACTTTCTTTCATTTTATGTAAAATACTTTCTAGACTCAATGGTAAAAATCAAAGTGAAAAAAAGCATTTTTTTGCTTTATCTAGCAATTAACTAAACGCTCTTTATCTCTTAGCGCGCAATTTTCTCTTCTTTTTCAAAAAAAGATGACAAATCTAACAATATAGTATAATAATAAATACTGCAGAATGATTATACAAAGAAAGGATGACAAATATGAATCATGGACCTTCTCTTCTTAAACAACTAAAATTATGGCATATCGTCGTGATAGGATTAGGCTACATGGCACCCATGGCCGTTTTCGATACATTTGGCATTGTAACTGAATCCACAGATGGACATGTTTCAGGTGCTTATGCATTCACGTTGATTGCTATTTTATTCACAGCCATTAGTTATGGAAAAATGGTAAAAGCTTTTCCCGGAGCTGGTTCTTCTTATACATACGCACAGCAAGTAATGAATCCAAGCATTGGTTTTTTGGTAGGATGGACGGCTCTTCTTGATTATCTATTTCTACCGATGATTAATGCACTTTTGACAAATATTTACCTAAGCTCTCTGTTTCCAGGTGTTCCAAAGGCCGTATGGATTATCAGCTTTGTTGTCATCATGACCATAATGAATATTTTTAGCGTTCATTTAACCGTTTCTTTTGGTACGCTATTAGTTGCTTTTCAAATTTTAGTCGCTATCATCTTTATTATTTTAAGTGCTACAACTCAAGGCGAAGAGTTATCATTTAAACCGTTTATAAGTGAAGCGGCCTCTGTATCTCTGTTATTAAACGGGGCGGCCATTTTATGCTTTTCTTTTTTAGGCTTTGATGCCGTAACCACCATGGCGGAAGAAACAATTAAGCCTGAGAAAACCATTCCCAAAGGGATTCTCATTATTGCATGTACAGGAGGCGCGTTATTTATTACAGTTTCTTACTTTGCTCAGCTTCTTTTCCCTTCAGCCTCTTTGTTTCATGATTTAGAAGGTGCATCGGCTGAAATCGCTTATAAAATTGGCGGCCAGCTTTTTCAATCTATTTTTGTAGCAGCGGCCTTGACTTCAACTATTGCTTCTGGACTTGTCTCACATATGAGTGCATCAAGACTTCTCTACGCAATTGGGAAAGATGGTTATCTGCCGCGAGGAATTTTTGGCTATATTCACCCTAAAACAAAGACGCCTATTTGGAACGTAGTAATTATTGGTGGTCTCTCTTTAATTTCACTAGGTCTGTCTCTTGAAAAAGCTACCTCTTTAATTAATTTTGGCGCTTTAATTGCGTTCAGCTCAGTGAACATAGCAGTTTTTATCCATTATTTTATTCATCAAAACAAGCGTTCCTTCAGTGGATATATTTCATATGTACTTATGCCTCTACTCGGCAGTTTATTTTTGTTTTTTATGTGGCTTAACTTAGAAAAAACATCCTTATTTATCGGTATTGTTTGGAGTATAATCGGTATTATTTATTTGCTGATTGCTAGACGAAAAAATACCATTACCATTCCTACTTTTCATTTTGATTAAGGAAATAGACTTAGCACACCTCGACATATTTTCCCGGAAATAATGTCGAAAAAAAGTAATTGAGACATAAGCAAATCAATCCCATCTAAACACGAACAAAAGGGTAAACGATCTAGTATGAATCACTCGTTACACCGCTGTTGATTTCCGTGCAAGGCTTCGCTTTCCGCGGGCGGCCGTTGAGCCTCCTCGTCGCTTTCGCTCCTGCGGGGTCTCATCTGTTCCGCTTTTTCCGCAGGAGTCTTCGCCTTGCCCTCCAATCAACAGCTAGAAGCAACTAAACACTTGAAAGCTGCATTTACTATACCAATGAAAAAATCCGAACGAGTTTGATTCTCAACCAAGAATCAAACTCGTTCGGATCTTTCTTCAACTAAAATACTTTCGCACCAGTCTCTTTTTATTTTTAAGATTGTGAGACCTTTTCCAAAATGCGTCTTTTACGGTAAAGCATCATTCCAACTTCTCCTATGTCAGTAATCGCTTGTTTGTTAATATACGCCCCAAATACCATTCCTGCTATAGGAATCATTTGAAATAGCTTTTTCCATCCCAAGTTGTCTCTATAAGTTAGAAACACTTCTCTCCAACCTTGGAGCTGCTGCAAGCTCTGCGTTCGATTGCCGCTTGCTAATTCTTCTAAAATCGCACGCTTGCCTACAATATCAGAGGATGAAAACTGCATGCATTTGACCATAAAAATGCGTTCCTCTTGCTCAGTGGGATCGTAACCATAAGAAACAGCCACTTCTTGCAGTGTCTTAAGTGTAAGTCCCAATACAAAAGGAATATCAATCGCCAGTGTAAAAATTCCACCTACTCCTGTTGTAGCTCCTTGCAGCTGTGCATTCTTTTTTCGGACTTCAATAAAATACTCCGCCAATTCATCCATTTCCTGCAGAGATAAATGCTGAATATCCTCTATTGAAAGCTGATTATTTTCTTGTAACTGGGCTGATGCTTTCTCTAGCGTGGCAGATGTATTAGCTAAATACTGACCTCCATTATCAACATACTTAGCAATTTCATCTAATAATTTTTCTATTTTTTGATGAATGAACTTTGGGGTTACTTTATCTAAAGCTGAAAAAGGCAAGCGAGCCAGCCGCTCCCAGAAAAAAAGTCCTTTTTGGTCTTTCTCCCACTTTTCAATTTTTCGTAATTCTATTCTCAAATGTTCATGCTCTGACATATCCTCACTCTTTTCCTCGATTTATCAGCTCTGTCCTACTTGTTTATTCCGCACATATTTAATGATAAAAAACAATGCAATTAAAACAACCAGTCCGATTCCAATAGGCTGCATATATTGAGACACAATCGGCCCCACCTCTTTCCACTTAGGTCCTAACTTATATCCTAAATATACGTAAATAGCCGTTACTGGAAGCATCGCAACAAATGTGTAAATAGAAAACAGCCAGACATTCATTTTTGCCATCCCGCACGGAAAAGAGATAGCCGTGCGCACTCCTGGAATAAACCGTCCAAAAAAAGCGACCCCGCTGCCGTACTTATTAAAAAAGCGATCGGCAGCGTCAATTTCTTTTTCTTTCACCAAAAAGTATTTTCCATATTTTAAAACCAGCGGTCGTCCACCGTAACGTCCCAGTGCATAAAGAGTCAACGGTCCACAAACACCGCCTACTGTACCTGCAAGGATAGCCAGATACAAGTTCATATCACCTTGATACACCCAATACCCTACTAAAGGTAAAACTAGCTCTGCCGGGACAAACTCAAACGTTAATGCTAAAATTACGCCAAAATAAGAGAGCTGTTTTAGCGCTTCAATTAAAGAAAGTAAAACCGACTCTAACAAAAATTCTCCTCCTCATGTCATTAAATCTAAGACTGCAAAACTATAATTCAGCCGATTGATAGATAAAAACCAACGCGACATAGTTTTTTCCTTTCCCTCTTTACGTATGACGTACTACAAAAGTTTCAATAAAAAAAGCGCTAGTTTTATCCAGCGCTTTTATAGTTTAAAGTTAATTTGAATAATACCTACTTTGCGAAGAGCATCGTATAAAATAACTAAAGCCGGTCCTAAAAATAACCCGACAAAACCTAAAAGTTTAAATCCAATGTACAAACTAACTAGTGCAGCCAAAGGTGAAATACCCATATTTGTAGAAAATACTTTTGGTTCTACTACACGTCTTACTACCGTAATGACTCCAAATAGAATAAATAAGCCGATTGCAAGTGAATCATGTCCTTGAGTAAGAGCAAAAATCCCCCACGGGACGAGTACAGAGCCTGTCCCAAGGATTGGTAAGATATCGACAATTACAATTAATAAACTAAGAAGCGCGGTATACGGAACATCTAGTAGCCAAAGCCCTACATAAGCCATTATAAAAGTCATGACACTTAAAATAATTTGTGCCTTGATAAAACCAACCCCCGCTTGGATAAGCTGAGTGATGACAACTTGTAGCTTATATTTCGTTTCTTCTGTTAAGAATGACTTAATTTTATTTTTAATAGCAGGCAGCTCAAGGCTGATAAATACAAGCGCTACTAAATAAATAAGAAACTCTAATAGAAACCCAGGAACAGTAGCGGCAAAGCTAATGATGATTTCTACAGTACTTTTTAGTAGAGAATCTAATGAATTCACGGTTTTTTCAAGTGTGCGCTCGATAGAAGAAATCACTTCTGTAGGAAGAGCGTTTGAATAGTACTTCCACTTAATAATAGTTGGATAAATTGCGGTTTCATAGATTTCTTTTACAAATGAAGGTGCTATTTTTGAAAGAGCAACCACTTGCGTAACGATTGTCCGAACAATAAAAAATCCAATAAGTATGAGCGAAACAACATATAAAATGAAGGTCATAAGCACTGCATAGACTCTCTTCATTTTAAAAGATTGATGCAATTTTTGAACAATACCCTCAAGTGCTAATGCTGTTAATAAAGCAAACACAATCGGTAAACTGTAAGGGATTAACAAACATACGATTACTACCGAGGCGATGACCCATATTCGCTTTTTCCACATACTCTACTATCCCCCTACTAGCTAAGCTATCTCTACATTTACTGATAAAGAAAGGAACCAGTGACTGCTTTATGTAAAAATAAAATTTGGATATTTTTATACCTGATGTTACATATTATAGGGTCAATTCCCATAATAATAAAGGAATTATTATGAAAAAAGCTACTTATTCTAATTTTTTGAATAGAATAAGTAGCTTTTAAGTTTATAAATTAGCCGGCCCTCATGATCTCTGTACCTTTTTTAGGGTCAAATTTACCTTCAGATTTAGACATTACGATTGCTGCTAGTGTGTTTCCTACTAAGTTAACAACCGTACGTGCCATATCCATGATTCTGTCTACTCCCGCAATGAAGGCTAATCCTTCTGCCGGAACGCCGATTGTTCCAAGAGTAGCTAGTAATACAACAAATGATGTTCCTGGCACTGCAGCCATTCCTTTAGATGTAACCATCAATACTAGAATGAGCGTCAGCTGCTGAACGATCGTTAAATCAATACCATACACTTGCGCTAAGAATAACGCTGCAATAGCTTGATAAAGAACAGAACCATCTAGGTTAAACGTATAACCAATTGGTACAACGAACGATACGATAGCTTTTGGACAGCCCATCTTTTCAAGCTTTTCCATAATACGTGGAAGAACTGTCTCAGAACTAGATGTACTGTATGCTAACAACAGTTCATCTTTCATATAGCGGAATAAGTGGAAAATGTTAATCCCTGCCCATTTCGCGATTCCTCCTAATACAACAAGTAGGAAGAAAATTAACGCTAAGTAAACTAAGATAACAAGCTTTCCTAATGAAAGGAGTGACTCTAAGCCGAATTTTGAAACTGTTACACCAATTAAAGCAAATACACCAATTGGAGCCACTTTCATTACAAGGTTTACCACGTGAAACATTGCGTGAGAAACGCCGTCGAAGAATTGTACAACTGGCTTTCCTCTTTCCCCAATTGCCGCTACTCCAAGTGCAAATAACACTGTAAAGAAGATAATTGCTAGCATGTCTCCTTCAACAATTGACTGGAAGAAGTTTGTCGGAACAATGTGTAAGAACGTTTCAGCCACTGACTTTCCTTCTTGCTGTTCGGATGTTTCAACGTATTGTGAAATATCACTCTTCTGTGCTGAATGAATGTCTACACCTTGCCCAGGATGAAAAATATTAGCAATCAATACACCGATTACAATTGCAAAAGTTGTAATAATTTCAAAATAGAGAATGGTTTTAACGCCAAGCTTTCCGACCTGTTTACCGCTCCCTGCTCCTGCAACTCCAACGACTAAGCTTGAGATAACAATTGGAATAACAATCATCTTAATTAATCTTAAAAATAGGTCTCCTAGCGGCTGTAGGTATGTTACTACACGCGGATCGTTAAACCAAATTACCCCTACAAGAACACCGAGGATTAAACCGGTAAAAATCTGCGTAGCCAAACCAAAACGAATTTTTTTCATAGATGTACCTCCCCAAAGATGTATGACATTTGTATATACTTTTCTGAAAAAACAAAAAAAGACTATTCTTAAGAAAGAACAGCCTTTTACTTACGCTATTTTGGGCTCTTTCTCTCAATGAAGCAAACGGGGTTAACTGTCGGATTCGGAATTGAGAGTTTCCTACCTTTTTGTAAGGATTCACCCCAAGGCAGCTTTACTGCCGATAATGATTCCCCCGCTCTATACGATTAAGCTTATTATTCAGTTTTTATAAAATTAAAACGATCTATACGTTGTCATACGTTTTTTACAGTCAATAAAACTAAACAGAAGTCTTACTTTTACTTAACTTTATACTGCACAAATATTAATTTACTATTTTTCGACACGTTTTGTCAATACCCATGTTTATAAAACGCTTACAAAAGGCGATAATATATATTTATGCAAAAAAGCTATTGCAATGTTGCAATAGCTTTTTCTTGCTCTTTGAGTCTTAATTAGAAGCTTAAGGGACTAAAGAACACGCGTGTTTATTTTATAAAAATACAAAATATAGAATAGCTGCTAAAACAATTCGATATAGTGCAAATGGTACTAATTTGATACGATTAATTAATTTCAGGAAAAAGCGAATAGATATAAGCGCAAAAATAAAGGCGCTGATAAAACCAGCAATAAAAAACGGTAGTGCATCTGATGTGAAATACTGCCAGTTTTTAACCAATGAAAGTCCACTTGCTCCTGCCATGATTGGCACTGCCATAATAAATGTAAAATCTGCGGCTGCCTTATGGCTCATTCCAAGAAGAACCCCTCCTGAAATTGTTGAGCCTGAACGAGAAAACCCTGGCCAAAGAGCAATACATTGAAACAGTCCTATACCCAGTGCTTGTCCATAAGACATTTGGTCCACCGTCTCTACACGCGGACGTTTAGGTCCAAACAAATCTGCTAGAATCATTAATACAGCTCCGACCACTAAGCCAATTAGCACCGTATTTAAAGAAAACAAATGTTCATCAATGTAATCATCAAACAAAAGTCCTAACACTCCTGCGGGTAACAGACCAACAATTACCTGCATTAAATTCAAGCGATTTGTCGGTCCAATTGGAGCAGCTGGTTTTTTTCCCAATCCTAATAAATTAATAAAACGATCTTTAAAAATAACAACTACTGCTAAGATCGACCCTAGCTGAATAACAATTTTAAATGTATTAGCTACTGGAGATGAAAATAATTCTTTTGAATTTAACCACAGGTCATCCACAATAATCATATGCCCAGTTGACGAAACAGGAGCAAACTCTGTTAAACCTTCTACAATCCCTAAAATGATTGCTACAATAATTTCCCACATAAAGCTATGTACCTTGCCTTTCTTTCAAATTAATAAGCTTATCGCTTCGTTTTACATGCTCAACTATTTTCCTATTTTGACACTTGCTTTTTTATCATAATTGTTAAAACTATGAAATACAATGTGTATTTGCAAAAAGATAAGAATCTTTAATAATTTGTAATAAAAAGCTTACATCCTATACCCAAAAAACAAGATATCAGCTTTTATTTGTTTTAAAAAGCAGTCACTATGTTCGGTATAAATTCCGGTACCTTAGCTAAAAATGAATCATCTAGACTATTTTTCTTTGGTGTGAAAAAATGACTAAATCATTATGTTTTTTCCATCCCCTTTGCTGTCATCTATCATTTTAATCAACTAGTGCTGACTTATACGACATATCCCCTAAGTAATTTGAAACTTTTTTCTCTCTTTTCTCGTATATAGTAGTATCTTTTTTAGGAGGCTTTTTACTATGAATGGAAATGTACGTACAATGAAATGGGTCACTGCTGGGTACGAAGCCTTGCTGGGAATTCCTTTAATCGGTGCGGGGATTGTTATGGGCTTTAGCTATACTCCTCTTTTTATTGGATTTATTCTTCATGCTATCACGCTCATTTTAGCTAATAGACGAGGGTTATCTGCTTATGGAAACATACTAGGGATTGTTACCTCACTGGTTGCTTGGGTTCCATTTTTAGGATTTATCATGCATATTATTACAGCTATTGTGATTGCAATCGATGCTGCTAGACAACGCTAATTGTCTAGCTTTTTTTATTTAAGGGTTGATTTTTTACCGAATGATGGTAAACTTAAGCCGTAAATCGAATAATTTGAATGTTATTTCTACTAGGGGTGTCTGGTAGCTCAGACTGAGAGAAGAGTGCAATAAAACTCTTTAACCCTTTGAACCTGATTTGGGTTATACCAGCGGAGGGAAGTAGTCTTGAAAAGAATAGTATATGTTTATTCTTTTTTCGCCTATTCCATCGGGTTCTGTCTATCACAGAACCCGATTTTTTTATGGTTCGGTATAGCTACACTTTATGCGAAACCGGAGGAATATGTAATGTCAAAACAAAATGTATCAGTTTCTATGAAAAAGCCTTTTCCAAACAGTCACAAAGTATATGTCCAAGGATCCAGACAAGACCTTAAAGTGCCTATGCGTGAAATTCATCAGTCTCCTACTACAGGGTCTTTTGGTGAAGAAGAAAATAGTCCCGTACGTGTATACGACACGAGCGGTGTTTATACAGATCCCTCTTATGAAATTAATTTACAAAAAGGATTACCAGCTCTGCGCGAAAAGTGGATTGCAGAACGAAACGATGTAGAAACATATCAAGGCCGTACGGTTCAGCCACAGGATAACGGTTATTATGATGGTGATCCAAGAGATCAGTACGAGCGCTTTATTACTAATCGTTTACCTTTGCGCGCGAAAAAAAATCAAAATGTAACGCAAATGCACTATGCGAAAAAAGGAATCATCACGCCCGAAATGGAATTTATCGCTATTCGTGAACAGATGGATCCTGAAGTTGTGCGTGAAGAAGTAGCAAGAGGACGTGCGATTATCCCTAATAATATCAATCACCCTGAGAGCGAACCGATGATTATCGGCCGCAAATTCCACGTGAAAATTAATGCTAATATCGGAAATTCAGCTATTCGTTCAGCTATTGAAGATGAAGTAGAAAAAATGACATGGGCAACGCGTTGGGGAGCCGATACAATTATGGATTTATCAACAGGAAAGGATATCCACACAACACGCGAATGGATTATCCGCAACTCGCCTGTTCCTGTAGGGACCGTTCCTATTTACCAAGCGCTTGAAAAAGTAAAAGGTGTAGCAGAAGATCTAACGTGGGAAGCATATCGCGATACATTAATTGAACAAGCAGAACAAGGTGTTGATTACTTTACTATTCACGCAGGTGTTCTTTTACGCTATATTCCTCTGACAGCGAAACGTACGACAGGTATTGTTTCACGGGGAGGATCCATCTTGGCGCAGTGGTGTTTAGCTCATCATGAAGAGAACTTTTTATATACTCGCTTTGAAGAAATCTGTGAAATCTGTAAAGCATATGATATTTCTATTTCGCTTGGCGATGGGCTACGTCCTGGTTCCATTGCAGATGCTAATGATGAGGCACAGTTCGGTGAATTAGAAACGCTTGGTGAATTAACTAAAATTGCTTGGAAACACGATGTTCAAGTTATGATTGAAGGTCCTGGACATGTCCCTATGCACCTCATCAAAGAAAACGTAGATAAACAAATGGAAATATGCCAGGAAGCTCCCTTCTATACTCTTGGACCGCTTACAACTGACATCGCTCCAGGCTATGACCATATTACATCGGGTATTGGCGCTGCAATGATTGGCTGGTTTGGGACAGCTATGCTTTGCTACGTAACGCCAAAAGAACATTTAGGTCTGCCGAATAAAGAAGACGTTCGAGAAGGCGTTATCACCTATAAAATTGCTGCGCATGCCGCTGACCTGGCAAAAGGCCATCCAGGAGCACAAAAACGCGATAATGCACTGTCTAAAGCAAGATTTGAATTTAGATGGAATGATCAATTTAACCTGTCACTAGATCCAGAGCGTGCAAAAGAATATCACGATGAAACACTTCCCGCTGAAGGTGCTAAAACAGCCCATTTCTGTTCAATGTGTGGACCTAAATTCTGTTCGATGCGTATTTCTCAAGATATTCGTAACATGGCTCACGAAAATGAAAAAGATGTAAGCGAAGTAAGAAAAGAAGGAATGAAAGAAAAAGCTAAAGAGTTTGTTAACAGTGGTTCAAATATCTATCAATAATGAAGTAGAACAGCTTAAAGAACAAATTAAGCAGCTTGAAGGAAAGTTATTATTTGTTCAGCAAAATTGTCAGCACATTATCGTTGAATCCTCACATTCTTCCGTAAGACGCTGCATTAAGTGTTTCTATCAACAAGAAGCAGAAGCTGGGAAAAAAGTATTTTAGTTGAAGAAAGATCCGAACGAGCTGAATTCTTGATTAAGAATCCAACTCGTCGGATTTTTTCATTGGTAGGGTAAACGTAGATTTCATGCATGGAGTTACTTTCATCTTTTTTTGAAACGTGCTTTCAGCATGTTCTTAATCCAATATAGTATTTTAATAATAACCCAGCCTATAAATGTACCTAGCGTATTCAAAAAGATATCATCAATATCAAATACGCGTTCCGTTAGCTTGTACTGTAAAATTTCAATCAAAAAACTGATTAAGAAACCAGTCGTAAACACTTGAATAAAACCGTCAAACCACTTCATAAACAAAGGAATAAACATTCCAAGAGGCGCAAACATCACGATATTTCCCAGTATATTTGTCAGAGTGAGCATTATATTCCCGCTGTCCCACATCAGACGGATCGTACTAAATAAATCCAAGTTCATTGCTTTTCCGTAAACATGTTCGTTTTCCCGTATGAGAGTAGCATAAATGACCACTGCCGTATACGCAATAAATAGAGTGAACATGACTTTTTTAACGATTGACCTGATGCTTACATTCACTTCAACATCACCTTCTTTGACTCCCAAAACCATTTATTATTATCTATATGTACCCGTCCACTGCTTTCATTCGTAGTGAATGCATTTACATGCTTTTTTATCCTATCACATCAATAAATAAATACAATTCCCTTTATACAATTTTATTAAGCTTGATTCTTTATAAATAAAAATCCTCATCATTTTATTCTACTCATTTCATTAATTTCTACATCTATAAATAATAAGAAGCAGCGAGATAACACTTCGCTGCTTCTTATTTAATCTGGATAATAAGGATTCAAATGGATTAATACTTCCTGAATATTATCATGCTTTTTCATAAGTGTAGCTTTGATCTCTCGTCCTAAATCATGGCCTTCCTTAATTGTTTTAAAGTGGTCAATTGAAATACGTACATCCACTAATATGTAATGGCCATGTTCTCTTGCTCGAACGCGATCAATCCGCTTCACATCTTTAAATTCATAAATACTTTCTTCAAGTTCTTTCAGTAGCTCTTCATCAATATTGCCTTCCATTAAGATTTGAAAAGACTCTCCCATCATTTGTCTGGCAATGTTAAAAATTAAATAAGCAACAAAGATACTTGCTATTTTATCTCCGTATAACAGCAGTTGAACATCCATTTTATCACCAATAATGGATAATAAAACACCAATTGCCGCCGCAATAGAAGCAACAATATCTGCTTTATGATCAAATGCAATTGCCTCAATTGCCTTACTGTGGTGCTGCTTCGCTACGTTTAAAGAATAACGGTACAACAACACCTTTGCTATGTATGAAATAACTGCAATCCACATGGCTAAAATATTTGGAGATTCAACCGGATGGAATAAACCAACGACTCCTTCAAATACCACATAAAATGATACAAGCAATAAAATAATTCCTACAATCCCTGAGACAATTACTTCTGCTTTTCCATGCCCATATGGATGATCATCATCTGCCGGCTTATTTGCTACTCGTATAACCAACAAGACAATAATAGAGGCAAATACGTCTGCTGCAGAGTGAATACCATCAGCAAATACGGCATCACTATTTCCAACCCATCCTACTATTACTTTTCCTAGCGTAAGGGCAATATTGCTCCATACGCTAATCCATGCTACTTTTTTGGCAATGGACTCCCTTATACTATTGTTCATTTGCACACCTCGACTTACTTCTTGAAAAATCAGCTTTTTTATCTTATCACTGTTCATTCAAGTGGGTCTAGAGCAACCTATTTTCATTTAGCTATATATGTTTCAGCACCGCAAAATTACTGATAATCCACAACATATCTTTCTTATTTCTCTGCCAGCTTCTTACGATCAGTTGCCATTGGAGGTTCTTCCATCCACCCTTGCTCAATCATAATTCGAATTCCATCTTTTCCGTACTTCCCTATGCGCCCAATTAGCTGAGAAAATTCTACTGCTACATCCGAACGGAAGGCCATAGACAAACCAGCACCGCAGTTATCAATAGCGATCGTCACCGCTGTAGAAGTATGATACATCATCAGCTTATCTGAAAACGGTGAAATCGTTGAGTTGGTTACATATGCATCAAGCAGCCTCGGACTTGGTAAATCAGCTTCAGACAGTAACTCGGTGAAGTGCTTGATTTGCTTACTTGCAAGCTTGACTCCATCAAAAAAATAAGAGCGTAATTTTTGTGTGGTAGCTACTTGACTAAAGGCCAGCATCAGCGTTTTGCCTAATACGTTTGTATTAACAATTTCTTGAATAGCCGTAACCTCTAAAGAAGTTAAAGGATGCATTTGTGAGAAAAATGGTGATATAAATTTTTTTTCATCAACAAAATTCACTTTTACAGGATAAGGAATAACTGGAGGTCTCATCAGCATGCTTTTTCTTAAAATAACGTGGTTAGAATTCTCTAAAAGAATGTCGCTTTCTTTTACACATCGAGATAGGTGATCATAAATATCTTGCCTTCTCACTGCGCTTAGCGCCCTGGCATATTTCTTCATACCTCCAATGGCCATTTCGTTTACATAAATAGCCATAAAAATATCATCAAATAAAGCAGGAACTCCTTTGTTCACATCTTGTTCCCCAAACCCTACTGGTATTGGAATTTTTTCTGAACTGAATAATTCCGTTAATTCATCTACATGGGTTTGTGAAAACTGATGTGCTTTTTTTAAGAGTTCTTTAATCTCTGGATCTTTTACAACAGATAGAAAGTAACCAAGAACACATACATACAGCGTATCACCTAAATATTGCGCCCATAAGTAACCTAACTCGGCTGCATTCAACCGCTGATTTTGTTGACGTTTTTGCATTTCACTCTTTATATCTTCGTTCATTCACTTATTCTCCTTTTGGATAAGGTCGTACTTTTACTATCTCCAAAGAAGCGCTGAATAAACCGCATAAAAAAGACCTAGATAACAAGTCTAGGCCTTTTAGGTTATGCATATTTCTGGTCTTCGGTCTCTTTTCTAAAAAAGCTCTTCATCGCGTGAAAAACGTCTGATTTTTGTTTTAAAATAAAGTGTCTAAAGCTTTCGTCTTGAATATTTTTGTACGCAGACATTAAAGTGGAATGTCGATTGTACTGATTCACTTCCCCATACCCAAACATATTTGACACTTTCATTAATTCATTTACTAACTTTACACACCTTGCGTTATCTGAAGTTAAGTTATCACCATCTGAAAAATGAAACGGATAAATATTATAACGGCTCGGATCATACTTTTGGTTAATTAATTCAAGCGCTTTTCGGTAAGCAGATGAGCAGATGGTTCCTCCACTTTCTCCTTTAGAGAAGAAGTCTTCTTCTGACACTACTTTTGCCTCTGTATGATGCGCAATAAATTCAATTTCCACTGTTTCGTATTTCGTACGTAAAAAGCGTGTCATCCAAAAGAAAAAGCTTCGTGCCATATATTTTTCCCATATGCCCATCGAACCGCTCGTATCCATCATAGCTAAAACGACTGCTTTAGATTCTGGCTTTATAACTTCATTCCACGTTTTGAATTTCAGATCCTCAGGATAAATAGGATGAAAAGCAGGCTTTCCTGTCATTGCGTTTCGCTTATAAGCGCTCATCATCGTTCGTTTTTTATCAATATTCCCCATCAAACCTGTACGTCGTATATCATTAAATTCAATGTGTTCCACAACAATTTGATCAGATTCTTTTCGCTGAAGATTAGGCAGTTCTAATTGAGCAAATAAAGCCTCTTGAAGCTCCATGAGGGACACTTCCGCTTCAAAGTAGTCTTCTCCAGCCTGGTCACCTGCTCCTTGACCTTTTCCTGCTCCTTTTTGACCATCTCCAGCAGATCCGTCACGTGCTACTACATCCCCAACTTTACTGTCTCCATCACCTTGACCCACATGTTTGTTTTTATCATAATTGTACCGAATTCGATATTCATCCAATGATTTGATCGGGATTTTAACAACTTCTCTTCCATTGGACATCACGATATTTTCTTCTGTAATTAAATCCGGTAAATTATTTTTAATTGCTTCTTTAATTTTTTCTTGATGTCTTTTTTGATCATCGTGGCCTTTACGATGGAGGGACCAGTCTTCTTTTGAGACAGCAAAACTTTTATCTACTTCTTTTCCCACGCTTTTCCCCTCCTTATTTAAAAAACACCTGCACGTTTTTACTCGGCATGCATAAGCTATACCGAAAGTTTCTGACAAATACCTTTACTTCAAAGGTTGGTTACTCTTATCCTATGCGCAAGAATGGTATACTTGCTAACTAATTCTTTCACTATTAACTATTCATTTTATAGTGTCTAGTGTCATGTATATGTTTATGACTTATCATATGATGGTTAAGTGCAATGCGTACTACACACTTGCCTAATTATGCAGAGTATTTTAAAGATAAGAAAAACATGGCACAGATCGGAAGTGCCATGTTTTCTTGTTAGTACTGAGTTATCGATTTAACAAACTTCCTACATAGCGCAGCAGTTCATTAGCAGATACTGAATTGTATCCATGCTCATCAATCAATCGAGCCACTACTTCATTTACTTTCTTCAGCTGCTGCTCATCTGGTGTTTTAGTGGACGTTGTAATTTTCACTACGTCTTTTAAATCCGCAAACAATTTTTTCTGAATCGCTTCGCGTAAGCGCTCATGGGAATTATAATCAAATCGTTTTCCTTTACGTGCATAAGCGGAAATACGAATTAAGATTTCTTCGCGGAATGCTTTTTTTGCATTTTCTGAAATACCAATTTGTTCTTCAATTGAACGCATTAATTTATCATCTGGATTTAACTCTTCTCCTGTTAGCGGATCACGAAGCTTATTTTTGTTGCAGTATGCTTCGACATTATCTAAATAATTATCCATTAATGTTTTAGCAGACTCTTCGTACGAATAAACGAACGCTTTTTGCACTTCCTTTTTAGCAATTTCATCATATTCTTTACGCGCCAGAGAAATATAATTCAGGTAACGCTCTCGGTCCTCAGCAGAAATAGACGCATGCTGTGCTAACCCTTCTTTCAATGAACGCAGTACATCTAATGCATTGATTGATTTAATATCTTTTCGAATGATGGTAGATGAAATGCGATTAATGACATAACGAGGATCAATACCGCTCATTCCTTCATCCGTATACTCTTTTTGTAACTCTTCTACGTCTGCATCGTTATAGCCTTCTACAGATTGACCGTCGTATAGGCGCATTTTCTTTAATAAATCGATATCGCCTTTTTTAGGCTCTTTTAATCTTGTTAACGTAGTAAAGATAGACGCAATACGTAACGTATGAGGGGCAATATGAACATCTGATACGTCGCTTTCACGAATCATTTTGTCATAAATTTTTTCCTCATCACTTACTTTTAAGTTATATGGAACAGGCATGACAATAATTCGTGAATGCAAAGCTTCATTTTTCTTATTGGAAATAAACGAGCGATACTCCGTTTCATTTGTATGCGCTACGATTAATTCATCTGCACTAATTAAAGCAAATCTTCCTGCTTTAAAGTTTCCTTCTTGGGTTAAAGAGAGTAAATGCCATAAAAATTTCTCGTCACATTTTAGCATCTCCTGGAACTCCATCATTCCCCGGTTTGCTTTATTAAGCTCTCCGTCAAAGCGGTAAGCGCGCGGATCTGACTCAGATCCATACTCTGCAATTGTTGAAAAGTCAATGCTTCCTGTTAGGTCGGCAATGTCTTGAGATTTCGGATCAGAAGGACTGAACGTTCCAATTCCAGTTCGTTTGTCCTCTGAGAAGAAAATGCGTTCGATAATGACGTCTTCAATTCTGCCGCCATACTCTTCCTCTAATCGCATTGTATTTAAAGGAGATAAGTTTCCTTCAATTCGGATACCATACTCTTCAAAGAAGTCTTTACGTAAATGATGTGGAATTAAATGCAGCGGATCTTCATGCATTGGGCATCCTTTAATAGCATAAACAGCTCCTCGATCGGTAAGCGAATAAGCTTCAAGCCCTCTTTTTAACATGGTCACTAGCGTCGATTTACCACCACTTACTGGACCCATTAAAAGTAAAATACGTTTACGAACATCTAAACGCTTTGCAGCTGGATGAAAATATTCTTCCACCAAGCGTTCTAGCGAATCTTCAAGTCCAAACATTTGTCCACTGAAAAATTTATAATGTCTTTTACCATTTACCTCTTCAATTCCTGCATCCTTTATCATGTTGTATACTCTAGAGTGTGCAGGCTGAGCAATTAAAGGCTCATCTTTAATCAGCTTTAGGTACTCTTCAAATGTCCCTTCCCACTTAAGACGATTCTCTTCTTCGCGGTATCTTTCAACTTTCTTTAATATATCCATTAAAGGACCTCCCCTACTAGTTATGGTGCTAGTGAACAAGATTAATACAATCTATGCAGCAAAATGTTTGAACATGCTTTTTAAATTGTAAAATTCAGAAATTTGTCCTTGCTAGGCATTCACAGTGAAGTATTTATTAGCTATAATAAAAGAGTAAGAAGGAACGGTTAAACGTTGTTAGAGAACTTACGTCTCTATAAGAGTTATTTTGTCATTATTACACATCATGAGATATGGGAAGTCGGGTTTTAACTGTAATAGCTGTATAATCCTTTTAATTAGATTGAGGAGGAAAATCAATGCGCTTACTTTTAGTATTAGGAGTAACAATTGCTTTTTTAGCATCCATCTTCAGAGCGGGATACAATGATAAACCGGGCGTTAAAAAATAACCACTACATATCATCGTCGACATAAATAAAAAAGCGAGGTTCAATAAAATTTGAACCTCGCTTTTTACTTAAGATAAACCAGCATAATTTTGTTGGCGCAGCGCTTCATAGATTAAAATAGCTGCTGTATTAGATAAATTTAAAGAACGAACATTTTCTGTCATCGGTAAACGAAGACATCTCTCCATGTTCTCTTCAATAATGTGCTTTGGCAGACCCTTTGTTTCTCTTCCAAATACGAAGAAATGATCCTGCTCTAAGTCACTATAATCAAATGTTGTATGTGGCTGCTGACCAAATTTTGTGATGAAGTAGAAACCTGCTTCAGGATACTTTTCAAATACTTCTTCTAATGAATCATGATACACCACATTTACAAATTCCCAGTAATCCAATCCAGCTCGCTTTAACATTTTATCATCTGTTGAAAAGCCTAACGGTCGCACTAAATGCAGCGTCGTATTGGTTGCTGCACATGTTCGCGCAATATTTCCTGTATTTGCTGGAATTTCTGGTTGAAATAATACTACGTGTACTCCCACGAATTTTCACCTCTGCTAACAAATCTATTCATCATTATACCACTAACTTGCTAAAACGAAAGTCTTACCGATCAACGATATGGAAAAAATCATACTTAATCTTTGGCGTGTAAGCCGTTGAATCTTCATAAGCCCAATATCTCATTCGACTATTATACGTGTTCGCATTCACAAGAGGCATACCGTGACCGTCTTTTGCTACAACAATCGTCGTATGATTCCATCTTCCATCTCCTTCAAAATCGTAGCAGATAACGTCTCCAGGGACAAGTTCGCTTGCTGAAGATTTCCGCACAGCCCGAAGTCCAGATTTGGAGTTACTTAAATAGCTGTGCATGGAATGAGCAACTGCCCAGCTGTAACTCCAGGCGTTCCCTCTCATCCACCATCCGTTTGCTTTTTTAGGATATCCTCGCATCGGCGCCTTTCCTGCATGCAAACACTGTGAAATATAGTTGGTGCAGTTTACCTCAAACTGCTTATAACTTTCATTAGGTTTATCCCAATATTTTTCTGCATACTGAACAGCCGCAAGACGATCATAATAAGAGGCTCTTTCTTCGTCTTGCTCTACTTCTTCTACATCCATGTTAACCTCATCTTCAGAAAAATTCTTTACCAGCAGCTCATCTTGAATAAGCGTATCTTTATAAAAAAGAGCTAAACGATCTTCAATTTCTTCTTCTATATAGAAAAAATCGTTTTGTTTTAAAAATGCCTGAATGTGCACCTTATATAATACTCTTGTTTCTTCCTGATCCCTATGAGCAGATTGAATAGAACCTTTCATGTTACATTTTAAAACATCAACATCTCTTTTTTTTATAAGAGACCGCTTTAGTTCACACTGATGTTCAATGAAAGGCTTAAAGTCCTCATGAAGCTCACCTTTTACATAGCTGTCCGCACGCGCTTTAATTAAAGTATATAATACATTCCTTTTTGTTAGCATAATGTCACCACTTTTCTAAGCGTTTATTATACGCTATGACTCATTAGCTAACTTTATCAATAAAAATACGGTTTAGATCTCTTGAAGCATTTCTATACCTTTTGACATTTCTTCAATTACTTCTTGGTCCTTTTCTTTTTCTCTTAAGTTCATAAGTGTATCTAACGCTTCTTTATCACCAATTTTGCCTAACGCCCATGCCGCTGTTCCTCGAATGACAGGGCGAACGTCATTTTTAATTAACTCAATTAAATCTGGAACGGCGGTTTGATCTTTAAAATGGGCCAGTGCAATAATGGCATTACGCTGAATTGGCTTTTTCCCTCTCCAAGACCCTGAAACATGCCCAAATTTCTCTTTGAATTCACGATTACTCATCGTTAAAAGCGGTTTTAATTTAGGCTTCGCAAGTTCTGGGTCAGGCTCCATCTCAGGGTGGAAATGAAAGTCTTTTCCTTTATTTTCAGGACACACAGTTTGACATGTATCACAGCCATATAAACGATTGCCTAATTTACTTCGAAATTCTTCAGCTAAAAATCCTTTTGTTTGGGTTAAAAAGGCAATGCATCGCTGCGAATTCAGCTGACCGCCTGTTACAAGCGCGCCGGTAGGACACACGTCCACGCACTTATTACAAGTACCACAACCGTCTTCTATCGGTTTATCAGGAGGAAACGGGATATCTGTAATCATTTCTCCTAAATACACGTAGGAACCGAATTCAGGTGTAATAATGGCACAGTTCTTACCGCTCCAGCCAATACCAGCTCTTTCCGCTACAGCTCGGTCCGACAGCTCGCCTGTGTCTACCATCGATTGAAGGATAGCTGCAGGTACTTTTTCTTTTATGAAAGCTTCAAGCTTTTGAAGCCTATCACGTAAAACCGTATGATAATCTTGTCCCCAAGAAGCACGGCAAAAGATCCCTCGGCGATCTTCCTTTGTGCTCTTTGGTGCATCCTTTAATTTAGAAGGATACGCAAGTGCAATTGAAATAATAGATCTAGCTTTTGGAACAACTAATGTGGGATCTACTCTCTTTTCAATATCAGGTTCTTCAAAGCCTGAAGCATAACCTAACTCTTGCTGTGCTAACAATCGATTCTTTAATTCATCAAACATAGAAGCACTCGCAAATCCAATCTTATCGATTCCAATCTCCTTGCTGTATGAAATAATTTCTTCCTTCAACTGATACGCATTCATAGTGAGTCATAGCCTCCTTTCTCAGAAATTCTATATATTCATGCATTGAACTGTTTTCTCACTCAATGAAATGATAGGATGGTATCTATAAACGAACAAATACTAATTATAATAGAAAGGATCAAAAAAATGAACTTTACATTATCACCCTCTATTAAACAGCTTTGCCCTTCTTTTAAAATGGGAATCATTCAGTATAAAAATATTGAAGTTGGCGATTCTCCTCAAATGCTAAAAGGACGTCTACGCCTTTTTCAAGAATCCATTTATTTCGACCTTGAGTCAAAAAAAGTAACAGAATTTAAAGGTGTTAGCGAGTGGAGAAAGCTTTTCAAAACATTTGGTACTGATCCAAGTAAATACCGTCCTTCTATAGAAGCTTTAATTCGACGAATAGGAAAACAAACGTATCTGCCTTCTATCAATTCTGCTGTGGACATTAATAACTTTTTTTCATTGCAATATGAAGTACCAATTGGAATTTATGATTCCTCTAATTTAGAGGGCCACGTTGAATTTACTATCGGTAAAAAAGAAGAGTCTTATGAAGCTCTAAATGAACGTAACATTTCTTTAGAAAATAAAATCATTTCAAAAGATGCCCTCGGAGCTTTCGGAAGCCCTTATGTTGATTCTAACCGAGCGTACGTAACTGAAAAGACAACACAAGCTGTACAGTTCATCTATTTAAAACCTTCACTTTCAGAAGAACAGGCTTATAAACTAACTAAATCCCTAAGTGACATGTTCATTCAAATTCACGGCGGCGAAGCAACCTATCAAGTCATTAACTGATGTACGTAAATACAGCGTCTATCTTGAAAAGATAGACGCTGTATTTACGCTAAAAATAAAAAACGCAACATCTCAGCTTTGAAAGCGAGACACTGCGTTGTGATAACAATATGTATGGAGCGGGTGATGAGAATCGAACTCACGACATCAGCTTGGAAGGCTGAGGTTTTACCACTAAACTACACCCGCAAATATTATCAAAATTTGTCGACCAATAAGTAAAAATAAAAACAGGAATCATCCTGTCAAGTAAAGCTAAAGTACCGATGGTCGGGGTCGAACCGACACTCCCGAAGGAACACGATTTTGAGTCGTGCGCGTCTGCCAATTCCGCCACATCGGCAAAATAAAAAAGGCAAGTTAAAATTATAAATGGTGCCGAGGGCCGGACTTGAACCGGCACGGTAGTCACCTACCGCAGGATTTTAAGTCCTGTGTGTCTGCCAATTCCACCACCCCGGCAGCTTGTAAATAAATGGAGGCGGCAACCGGATTTGAACCGGTGATAAAGGTTTTGCAGACCTCTGCCTTACCACTTGGCTATGCCGCCATTTACTCAAGACTAAATAACTTTATTAAAATTGGAGCGGAAGACGAGGTTCGAACTCGCGACCCCCACCTTGGCAAGGTGGTGTTCTACCACTGAACTACTTCCGCAAATATGGCTGGGCTAGCTGGATTCGAACCAACGCATGACGGAATCAAAATCCGTTGCCTTACCGCTTGGCGATAGCCCAATATTGGAATATGCATATCGTTTATAAATGGGGCGACTGATGGGAATCGAACCCACGAATGCCGGAACCACAATCCGGTGCGTTAACCACTTCGCCACAATCGCCACGTATATATGCAATGTTAATTTTATAATTGGCAGGGGCAGTAGGAATCGAACCCACACTGACGGTTTTGGAGACCGTAGTTCTACCTTTAAACTATGCCCCTGTAAATGGTGGAGGGGGGCAGATTCGAACTGCCGAACCCGAAGGAGCGGATTTACAGTCCGCCGCGTTTAGCCACTTCGCTACCCCTCCACAATAACTGTGGTGCCGGCAAGAGGACTTGAACCCCCAACCTACTGATTACAAGTCAGTTGCTCTACCAGTTGAGCTACACCGGCATTTTAAAAACATTTGTTTTTAAAATGGTGGCTCGGGACGGAATCGAACCGCCGACACAAGGATTTTCAGTCCTTTGCTCTACCAACTGAGCTACCGAGCCTTATTCAATTTAAAATGGCGGTCCCGACGGGAATCGAACCCGCGATCTCCTGCGTGACAGGCAGGCATGTTAACCGCTACACCACGGGACCATTTGGTTGCGGGGACAGGATTTGAACCTGCGACCTTCGGGTTATGAGCCCGACGAGCTACCGAACTGCTCCACCCCGCGATGATAATATATGGTGGAGGATGACGGGATCGAACCGCCGACCCCCTGCTTGTAAGGCAGGTGCTCTCCCAGCTGAGCTAATCCTCCACTATTATGTAGATAAAAATAAATGGTGACCCGTACGGGATTCGAACCCGTGTTACCGCCGTGAAAGGGCGGTGTCTTAACCGCTTGACCAACGGGCCACTGTGCTAATTAAATAAAAATGGCGGAGAGCAAGGGATTTGAACCCTTGAGACAGCGTTAACCGCCTACACGATTTCCAATCGTGCTCCTTCGGCCACTCGGACAGCTCTCCAAATGGCTCCACAGGTAGGACTCGAACCTACGACCGATCGGTTAACAGCCGATAGCTCTACCACTGAGCTACTGTGGAATAATAATA
>NZ_JYOO01000047.1 GCF_000956595.1 Priestia aryabhattai B8W22
GCCTATACAGGCGCTTTTTTTATGTGAATAGGAATTACTTTGAATGATGCATGTTATGACAGTGCCGCTTCGGCACAAAACCATTTTTCTCTATATGCTGATAGCGATTTTCCATATGTGAAGAAATGTTTTGACTCTCCGTTTTGCTTAGCACGCCGTACTCCACATATTTTGAAAGTATTTCTTTCTTTTTTTCGAACATTTCTTTGTACAGCACGGATAATTCCTGCTTTTGCTGAGACGTCAGCTTCACGTCTTTTGTTTCTGGCTGAGGATTGTTTTCCGCTAATACAGGCGTCGCGCTCATAAATAAAAAAGCTGCTGCTGCACTTATTATAACCTTTCGCAAACAATCTACTTCCTTTCATCATGTAGTAGTTATAGTTTGCGAACTTCTATTTGTTTTCATTCATTCTATTTGCTTAGGACTCAATAGCTCCTCTTACATCATAATCGCTAAGATCAATTTCCATTTCCATTTCAAGTGCTAATTTAGCAAGTTCTGAACCAAGATAAGGGCCCGACGTTAAGCCAGAAGCTCCAAGACCATTTGCTACTAGTATTCCTTCGTAAGCCGGAAGAGCTCCAATGACTGGCAAGAAGCCCGGAGTAAATGGTCGAAATCCTACCCTTGTTTCTAAGACTGTGCTTTCTGTTAAGCCGGGAGCAATGGATAAGGCCTTTGAAAAAATTTCATGAAGCCCCCCAGCCGTTACTCTCAAGTCATAACCCGTATCGTTTTCATGTGTTGCTCCTATGACAATTTGACCTTGTTCAAACGAAAGAATATATTGGTCGCTTGGAGGCATCACAACGGGCCAGTCTTTGGTATCTAAATCTGGAAGATGCAAGTGGACAATTTGCGCTTTTTGAAAGCTTGCTAAAAATTCCACTCCAAGAGGCTCTAGTAATTGATTTGCCCACGCTCCTGCTGTCAAGATTGTTGTACTTGCTAGAAGGGTTTGTCCATTTACGGAAACGCCCGTTACTCGATTATTTTCATAAAGAAGTTCTGCGTTTCCTTCTATTGTTTTTGCACCGTTTTTCTTCGCTGCATTCACAAGTGCATTTCGAAGAGCTCTTCCGTTAACGCGAGCGGCTCCGCTAATATGAACTGAACTGTATTCTTCGGAAAGAACCGGAAACAAAGCCTGTGTTTCTTTAGCTGATAAACGTGTAATCTCGCCTATTTCAGGAGCTTCTTCCCGACGCTTATATGCTCGTTCTTCCATTTTTTTAAGCTTTTGGTCATCAGTATGTAAGCTAATTGCTCCTACTCGCTTATATCCCGTATCCGTTTCTCCATCTTCTTCTAATTGCTGAATTAATGTTTGATAGTACTTGGCGCCGCCTTTTGCTAAGCGGTACCATGCTTTATTTCGACGCTGTGAAAGCCATGGACAAACAATTCCTGCTGCTGCATCAGTAGCTTGACCAGCATCCTTGCGATCTATTAATGTCACATCTGCTCCTGCTTTTGCTAAATGATATGCTGTAGAAGCTCCAAGTATCCCTGCTCCAACTACGATGTATGTTTTCATACCAAAACACCCTTTTCTTTCTTCTAGTATTCTCATGCTATATGTATGTAATTTTAGCATAGCAAAAAAAGAAGCCACATACTAGGCGAAGCTATTTTTAACTTGTTTTTGGCGCGTGCTGATTTTGACATATAGCTCCCTTCATCGTAAACAAAAGCGTTAGAAGTTCTTTTACCGAGAGTATAGCAGGGTGGAGAAAATCATAAATAGTGATCGTACATCTTTAACGCTGTTGCTTACCGCTTTTCTATTATAGGTTCTGAATAAAAAGATAAAAGAATAAAACCGCTATAATATGTAAATAAAAAGAAATAACCATTATTTTAAGGAGAGCGTATGCAATCTTCATTTGTATTATTTTTTATCATTCTTGGTTTACTATTTGGCAAGTGGCGAAGATATCAAGAATACTATCCTACTTTGCTGTTTTGGGTCACGGGGAATTTGCTTTATGAAGTGCTGCTGTTTCATCACCGGGTATGGGTATTTCATCCTGTTGGTATTGACCACCTTTTTCTACCCGATCACCTAATGGTCTCCCTTGGAATAACCTTAATTATTTATCCGTTTGTCATACCGGTATTTTTAGGAAGGCTGCCGCTGCATGTAAGCGGCCGGCTGTGGTGGATTCTTTTGTGGGCGCTTTTATTTACTGTGATTGAGTTCATTGCTTATGTTAATCACAGTATCACTCATCATTATGGATGGTCGCTGCTGTGTTCTTTTCTCTTCAATATTGTCACGTTCTCACTTTTAGTGATTCATCAGAAGACAGCGCTGGCTGCTTGGATACTCTCTGGAAGCTTCATAGCTTTTTTATTTATCTTCTTTGATATTCCTATGCCTTAACTTTTCATTGACTAGACAGAGGAAAAGGAAATATAATAGGAGTTACATTTAAATATAATTTTCCTCTCTGAGAATAGAGGTGCATGAAATCAAGAGTCACTTATTGGAGACTAATGGAGTCTGTGAAGATAAGTAAAAGGGATTTCGTGCCGAAGTATATAAACATCCATTGTGTTCATATACTGGTTCAGTATTGAATAAATGCTGAGCTGTCACAAACCATTTGGTTTGTGGAGAGCTATTGAAGAGATGTTGATGCCTAGAATGTAATAATACTTTATTATTATGAAACCAAGACGCGTGAACATCACTTCACGGGTCTTTTTTGTGTTTTTCTACTGACCATCAAAGTTATAGTTGAATGATTTAAATGGAGGGATACGGATTATGTACTTACATGGAACGAGTAAAATTAACAGCAGCAATCATTTAGAAATTGGGAAGTGCGATACGGTTGAACTGAAAAAACAATACGGCACTCCCCTATACATCTACGATCAAGAATTAATTGAGACAAAATGCAAGGCCTTCCATTCAGCCTTTCAAAGAAGCGGATTTTCATATCAAATCGCCTATGCAGGGAAAGCGTTTCTTTGCATGGAAATGGCTAGCCTTTTAACGAAGCTTGATATGTCACTAGATGTGGTCTCAGGAGGAGAATTATTTACAGCTCTTGAAGCTGGATATCCAGCTGAACGCATTCATTTTCACGGAAATAACAAAACGATTGAAGAAATGGAAATGGCTCTTGATGCGAATATTGGCTGTTTTGTTGTGGATAACTTCACCGAACTTGAAGTTTTGCATGCGTTAGCAGCTGAGCGCAAACAGAAAGCATCTATTCTTCTGCGTGTTACTCCAGGGATTGAAGCCCACACACATGAGTATATTATGACCGGACAGGAAGACTCCAAGTTTGGATTTGGTCTTTCCAATGACCAAGCTATGAAAGCGGTAAGTTCTGCCTTAGAAAAGCCTTACTACGATCTTTTAGGCATTCATTGTCATATTGGTTCGCAAATTTTTGAAGTAGATGGTTTTTCTCGCGCCATTGATATTTTAACTGATTTCTTATTCAGTATTCGTGATAAAATGGAGTTTGAAGTAAAAGTTTTAAACGTAGGTGGTGGTTTTGGTATTCGTTATACCGAAAGCGACTCTCCTCTTCCAGTTGAGTATTATGTAGATGCACTGACAGAAAAGCTAAGCCGCACGTTAACTGAACAAAATTATACCCTTCCAGAAGTTTGGATTGAGCCTGGAAGAAGCATTGTAGGAGAAGCAGGTACAACGCTTTACACAATTGGCTCAACTAAGGAGATTCCAGGTGTACGCAAATACGTAGGAATTGACGGCGGTATGACTGACAATATCCGTCCTGCCCTTTATGATGCAAAACATGAAGCTGTCTTGGCTAATAGAGTGACGGATAAAAAAGATGAAACGGTATCAATTGCGGGGAAATGCTGTGAATCAGGAGATATGCTTATTTGGGATATCGATTTACCGCGCGTTAATCAAGGAGATTTACTAGCAGTATCCTCTACAGGTGCCTACAACTATTCAATGGCTAGCAATTACAACCGTATTCCGCGCCCTGCTGTTGTATTTGTGAAAAATGGAGAAGCTCGTCTTGCTGTAGAGCGAGAAACATACGAAGATTTGGTGCGTAAAGATGTAAAGCCAGTCGTTACTACCTATGCAATGAGCAAATGATAGCTGTTCTTGCGTAGTAAAGAAGCTATTGTTGTTTGGAGGAAATCTAACTATGGTTTTAAGTGTATTTAAAACGTACAGATCATCGCTTATTCTGCTTCTCGCTATTTTAATTGGCGGGATAGCAGGATATGCTATCGGGCCCGATGTGGCAGTCGTAAAGCCCTTTGGTGATTTGTTTCTTAATTTAATGTTCATGATTATCGTTCCCCTTGTCTTTTTTAGTGTTGCTTCGGCGATCGCAAACATGAACGAAATGAAACGTCTTGGTAAAATTATGCTGGGTATTGCCGTTGTGTTTGTCGCCACTGCTGCTGTTTCAGCCGTTCTAGGCTTTTTAGGCGCCTCACTTTACAATCCCCTGCACAACGTAGATACTTCTGCCATTAAAGAATTAATGGGTGACAGTGAAAATACAGCTGAAAAAATGGCCCTTTTAACTCAGCTTGTTAGTACATTTACTGTACCTGATTTTGTTCAGTTATTTTCGAAAGAGCATATTTTACAATTAATTGTCTTTGCCGTTATTTTCGGTATTGCTACAACGATGGCTGGTGAAAAAGGACAGCCTATGGCGAAATTTCTGACTTCTGGTCAAGAAGTATCGATGAAGGTTGTTAAAATTGTGATGTACTATGCTCCAATTGGTTTAGGATGCTATTTTGCTACTGTAGTAGGAGAACTTGGACCAAAGATCTTACAAGGGTACGCTAGAGCATTTATTCTTTACTTATTAATTGCAATCGTTTACTATTTTGGCTTCTTTACGCTATACGCATGGATTGCTGGCGGTAAAGCAGGAATTAAGCTGTTCTGGAAAAATGCAGCCGCTCCTTCTATCACCGCTATTGCTACCTGTTCTTCTGCTGCATCTATTCCAGTTAATTTAGATGCAACAAAGAAAATGGGTGTGCCGCTGGATATTGCTGAAACAGTTATTCCATTAGGAGCAAACACCCATAAAGATGGTTCTGTTATCGGCGGTATTCTAAAAATTGTTTTCTTATTCAGTTTGTTTGGCAAAGATATGACGTCTGCTACGAGTATTTTGAGTATTTTAGGCGTAGCCTTTTTAGTTGGAGCCGTAATGGGAGCGATTCCTGGAGGCGGTATGATTGGCGAAATGTTAATTATTACAATTTATGGATTTTCTCCAGAAGTCCTGCCTATTATTGCGGTCATTTCAACGATTATTGACGCCCCTGCTACGCTTTTAAACAGTACGGGAAATACAGTAACAGCGATGCTTGTTACAAGGTTTACAGAAGGAAAAGACTGGATTAACAAAATTATCACCACCGATAAAGTCGCCTAGTAAAAAAGCAAAGGAACAGTCTTAGTGACTCTTCCTTTGCTTTTTTCGTGTGCAGTAATATCGATAGCGATGTATAAAGTCTGTAAATACGCACATTCTATAGGTATGTTGCATAACCGGACTGGAGGTGTCGTCTAATGAGTAACGCTGCAGGAGGTTCAAAGAAGAATCAACCGAATGATGCGAATCACGTAAGTGCAGAAACAAAAGCTCATCAAAAACGTCTCACTGAGCAAAACAAACAAGAGCATCAGGCTGAAGAGCGCAAATAAAATGACGTTAAAGAACGTGTGGCACAGGCTCTGCGTTCTTTAACGTCATTTTATTTTTAGAAGGAGCTTCATAGCGCCGCTCGTTATAGGTCTATCGTACAACCTCCTTTCAAACTTTTACATATTCTATTAATAGGTTTGTAAAAGGAGGAATGATATGATGTTTTCTTGGCTAGAGATTACAGCCGCAGCCTTTGGACTTTCAGTTATTTTGATAAGTCTTGCATTTTTGCCCGAACGTAGATGCAAAAATCTTTATATTCCCCATCAGCTAATAGCAAAATCTAGGTTTCTCTATAAAAAGATTATTTGTTTTATAAATCAACTTCGACAGAAACTTTAGTTTATTTTTTCCCTGTTTTTATTCATTGAATAGATTCTCCCTTTTTAATCAGCGCATTTACAGTAAATAATTTAATAGGTAAAATAAAGAGTAAAGAAAAAGGATAAGCAGTTTGCAGAAATGGAGTTTCACATGGAAATCAGAGACTTAGAATACTTTATAGAGGTAGCGAATCATAAAAATTTTACAAAGGCAGCGCTGCAAGTTCATTTGTCACAAACGGCTTTAAGTAAAGCCGTCAAAAAAGTAGAAAATGAACTAGGATTTGAGCTTCTTGATCGTTCGACAAGAGAATTAAAGCTGACTGATGCAGGAGAAGTTGTGTATCACCAGGCAACTAAAGCTCTGTCGGTGTTAAAAGACATGCCTCACTTGTTGGGAGATTTGATGAATTTGCAAACCGGGCAAATCAAGATGGGAGTCCCTCCGCTCATCGGGACCTTGTTTTTCCCGAAGATTGCAAAATCATTTAATAAACAATACCCTAAAGTATCTCTAGAGCTTATTGAATTTGGAGCAAAAAAAATTGAAGCGCTTGTGGAAGAGGCTGGTGTAGATATGGGGATTGTTATGCTTCCTCTCACAAGCGGTCATGATGATCATTTTCACGTATACCCCTTCGTTAAGGAAAGGTTTCTGTTATACGCCCATAAAAACCATCCTTTAGCGAAACGTTCTTCCGTCTGGATGAAAGAATTGGAAGATGAAAAATTTATTATGTTCAGTGAAGAATTTACGCTGCACGACCGGTTAATTCAAGATGCTTTAAAATCAGGCTTTGTGCCTTCTATCGCGTATAAAAGCTCTCAATGGGATTTAATTATTGAATTAACAGCGGCAGAACTTGGTATTGCTATTTTACCCGAATCGCTTTACGCCAAGGTAAAGGACCCGAACATTATTACGATACCTATTGCAGATCCAGAAATGATGTGGGAACTTGGAATTATTCTGTTAAAAGAACGCTACAGTTCATTTGCTGTACGAGAATTAATTAGTTTTTTAACCGAAAAACAAATGACAAATAAGTTGGACGCAAATTAAATAGAGGCTGGGAGATAACGGCATCAATCCACTCTAAAGACGAACGGATCGGATACATGATCTGAACAGCTAAAAGCAAATACATGCATGAAATCTACGTTTACTATCACCGTAAAAAAAACCGCACGATGAATCGAGATTCTCCATCAAGAACTTGAATTCATCGTGCGGTTTTTCCTTCAACAAAACTACTTTTGTCCCAGCCTCTTTATATGTAACACGAGTTCTATCATTCAACAATTCCTAAAATAAAGCCATCATAGCCTTTGCTTCCAACGGTTTGTATAGCCGTGGCACTGATTCGTTTTTCTTGAGCCAGAGCATTCATAAATTGGCGAATTCCCTTTACATTTTCATCTTCACTTTCTGCATTCACCACATGCCCTTGACGAACAACATTATCACAAATAATCAGACTTCCTTTTTTCGATAATTTCAAGGCCCACTTTAAGTAATTGGGGTTATTCGGCTTGTCAGCATCAATAAAGATAAGATCGAACGGCTCTGTTCTCCTATCCTTTAATACAGCTAATGTATCAAGCCCGGGGCCGACAATGACTTCTACTAAGTGACTTACTCCCGCTCTTTTTAAATTAGCTCTTGCTACTTCTGCATGCTGAGAGTTTAATTCCAGCGTAATAAGCTGCCCGTCTTTCGGAAGAGCTCTGGCTAGCCAAATGGTGCTGTAACCTCCAAGAGTGCCAATTTCCAAAATGCGTTTAGCTCCTTTTAATGAAGCTAACAAATGCAGAAACTTTCCTTGACTAGGCGAGACGTCGATAGCAGGTAGTCCAGCCTCTTGATTTGCCTTCAATACCTCCTCAAGAATGGGGTCAGGTTGTATAAGCTTATTATTCATATAAAGATCCACTTCATTCCAAATTTCATATATAGACATTTCCATACTCCTCTACATAAGTCATAAAAGCTTTATTATTATTTAAAAGATACGAATATGTTTTTCTCATATCCAGCTTGTTGCCGTAATCGTTCGTATTATGAATGTGTTCTAGCTCTCTACTAAACTATCCTGCTCGCTCTTAAAAAGAATTGTTATATGTCCATAAAAAAGACCTTCAGAGAGGTCTTTTTTATCTTTAAATAATCGTAACTTTACTAAGATCTATCTTGGCGCTTTTTAAAAAGTTATATGTCAATTTATCCATTTTTGCACCTTCAAAATCGGATTTCTTTAAATCTGATCCTCGAAACTGTACATTTAGCAAAGTTGCGTTGCGAAATGAGGATTTTTTTAATGATGTTCCTTCAAAGATTGTTCCGTTAAATGTTTCTTCGTCAAACACAATCTCTGTTAAATTACATTGCTTAAAGTACGTATTGTCATAGATACAATCTTTAAAACTAGCCTGTTTAAAATTTGCCCATTTAAACTGTACGCCTGTCAGATTAACGTGATGAAATATCGCTTTCGTTAAATTACTGCTTTTAAACATGCTGTCTGTAAGGTCTGCGTAGCTAAAATCAGATTCGTTCAAATTACTTGCATTAAATTTCCCTTTATACACCGATACAGAACGAAAATCAGATTTTGCAAGCTCGGTCTTTGAAAAATCCATAGGAACGGTTTGCTTCAATTCCTTTGTGGCTACATTCATTGATTCAATCAGTTCAGTGAGATCACCAATAGAATTGATTGTCATATGATAAGCCTGTTCCTCACTGTGTCCGTCTTTTTTGTAGTCTGTAAACTTTTCCTGCAAATTCTGTGATAGTTCTTCTTCTAAATCTTGAACGTTTTTTACATCCTGATAAGGAGCAAAAATGTTATGCACATGATTTTTTATTCTTTCGTTCATTTATAACATCCTTTCTTACAGCAACAAATCAATAATTTTTTTCGCTTGCTCCCAGTTTTCTTTGTTTTGTTTATATATGCTTTTTCCTTGTTCTGTAATTTTATAGTATTTTCTGCGACCGCCTTGTACGGCATCTCCCCAGTAAGAAAGAATATGTTCATCCTTTTCTAGACGCTTCAAGCTTGAATACATTGTGGCTTCTTTTAATTCATACTGCTCTTTAGAGTGGGTATAAATAAGCTTACTAATTTCATAACCATACTTATCGCCGCTGAGAAGTAATTTTAGAATCATTGTATCTGTATGTCCCCGAAGTAAATCTGAAGACATTTTTGCATATACCAAAGTATCACCTCTTTATGTATAATTTAAATCATATTACTATGACAGTCAAGGTATTATATTTAATAAACTACTCTGATTTATAATTGCTCATATATGCAAGCAGCTCAATCCGTAAAAAATAGCCGGTACGTTTCTACCGGCTATTTTTTAGAAGACATCTTATTATCCGTTATGACTGAATTTAAATACTATCGGTGTACGTTCTGTTTCTATTTTCCAAATCATGTGATGATACCCTTTGCTCCAGTAATCTTTTACTAGATAATGTGGTTCTCCAAATGTTTTTTTCCATACGTTCTGAGCATTCTTGTATCCGCTGTCCAAACAGATTTTTTTAATTTCTCTGCTTTGAAGCGTAAGCAGCATAATATGTACAAGCAGTGTTCCTACCCCGTTTCTTTGGTACTTTGGATGAACAAAAACTGTGCCGATTTCAATCCATCCCTGCAGCTCCCCTTTTGTACACGCCGTAATTAATTCACTAACAGGACCATATTCAATACAGCCAATAATTTTATTGGTACACGTATCTATCGCAAGCCAAAAGAATCGATGTTTTCCATTGCTATTAAGGTCGCATTTTAAATATCTTCTTTTACTTTCAATTTCTATTTGTATATCGTTCACCATGTCAGATAAGCCTTCTTTATGAAAAGTATCTGTAATCACTGCGCTAAAAAGTTCGTGGATTTCTGCGCTGTCTTCTATTTTTGGTCTTCTTATTTCAATATGATCCAATGTTCATTCCTCCTGATTATTTCACGTCCGAATATGAAGTTTTCCCTTTATTATTTATCAATATATGTTGATAATCCTTTTCTTTTTCTACAGTTTTTCCAACAAAAAAGCACGAGAAGCTTTAAGCTCTCGTACTTTTTATCCCGTAGATTCTACTTTTTCTATTGGAAGCTGTTAATACGGATTCACAAAGCTCTGTATTTTACATACGAAATCAGAAAGATCCTCCTTTATTTCTTTATCCTCTGTTTTCTCTATTTGCTCCTGTATGGCGTCAATCATTAAACGTGCTTTTTTAGGATCTATAGACGCCTGTTGACTGCTATTGTTTGATAAACTCTTCAAAATTTGATTAGTCATTTTATTTTTATCATGAATATAAAATAACATTTGAGGGACTTGATTAATTAACAGATTTACGTATCTGCGAAACTCCTCTATCTCATATAATTCTCTTGAATTACTTTTAAAGCCATCAACGGAAAGCATAAGACTTTGATAGCCTTTATCACTGCGTTGATTAAGTGCTTTAATGACTTTTAAAAACCGATCGAACTTTAGATAACGTATTTCTTCTTTCTTTAATTCTAAAAATTCAATTTCTCCTTTTTCCAAAAAGGGATCTTTGATAAGACTATTATCATTCATATACATTCTCTCCCTACTAATTTATTAGTTGCAGAGCTTGTTTTGAATTTATTTGTCTATCGTTTTAGTAATTGTTTACCTCTTTTAGGGCCATTTTAAAACCTTTATTTGTAAAGCGCTTACATAAATGTTCTCAATTGCCTGTTGCATTGAGGGCACCCTGTTTATTATATGATAAATGACGAATGAAAAAGAGCTCCTTTGCAGAAGCTCTTTTTAAAAAATTATAGGGATCCTGATAACTTTATATCTTATTTGCTTCTGTTAATACTGCTAATAAATATTCCCATGTCTTAATAGTAGACGAAATGCTCAGGTGCTCATCAGGCGTATGAACGTCGTACATATCGGGTCCAAGCGAAATGGCATCTAATCCAGGGATTTTTTCTAGGAAAATACCGCATTCAATTCCAGCATGGATAGCGATGATCTCTGCCTCTTCTCCATACTTTTCTTTGTAAACCTTTTTACATAATTCACGAATTTTTGAATCTCCATTGTATGCCCATTCAGGATAATTACCTTTTGTTTCAACTGTTCCTCCGACTAATTGAGCAAGGATTCGCACTTGGCTTACTATTTTTTCTTTTAAGCTTTTTACTGAGCTGCGAATTTCATTTTGAAGAACAACCTCAGATTCGCTAGTAGTGATTACGCCTAAGTTGGTAGAAGATTCTACTAATCCTTCAATATTCATACTCATGCTTTGAACGCCGTTTGGTGTTAGCATAATGGCTTGTACAATTCGTTCTGTTGTTTCTTTTGTAAAACATTTCTTAACGCAAGAAGATTTGTTCATTTTCAAATAGACGCCCGGATCAGCCGCTTGTAATTCGTTCTTTACTATTTCGTTCCACTCACGAACCTTATTTTCAAACTTTCCTACCTCAGAAGGCTCCAGCGTTAGAATTGCTTCTGATTCACGGGGAATCGCATTTGATTTTAATCCTCCGCTAATGCTGCTTAAAGAATAGGAAAGTTCCTGCTGTAAATCATATAAAACTCTCCCTAGCAGTTTATTAGCATTTCCTCTCTCTTTGTCAATTTCCATTCCGGAATGTCCGCCGCGCAATCCACCGATGCTTAAGCTGTATGTCTCTGACTTATCGGAAGGCGTCTCCCAGCTTAGCGGGATACGAAGTACACCTTTTACCCCGCCTGCGCTGCTGACAAGCAGCTTTCCGTCTTCTTCTGTATCAAGATTAATAAAGATTTCCCCTTCAAAATGAGCCGGATTTACAGCAATAGCTCCCCCCATAGTTGTTTCTTCTTCAGTAGTAATGACTACTTCAAGAGAAGGATGTGCTATATTTTGAGCATCTAGTAAAGCCAGTGCATATGCAACGGCAATACCGTTGTCAGCTCCTAACGTAGTACCATCTGCATAAAGCATATCTTCCACAACTCGCAGTTGAAGCGGATCTTTTTCAAAATCATGGACAGTTCCTTTATTTATCTCGCATACCATGTCCATATGTCCTTGCAAAATGATGGTTGGAGCATTTTCATATCCTTTAGCTGCCGGCTTTTTAATGATTACATTTAAAGCCTCGTCTTGGATAACCTCAAGGCTTCTTTCTCTTGCAAAAGAAACTAAATAGTTACTAATTTCTTTTTCATTTCCAGATCCTCTAGGAATAGCTGAGATTTCGTTAAAGAAATAAAAAACCGGATGTTTAATTAATTCATTTACTGTTTGCACCATATGTATCATCCTTTCTAATCTGTACACTCTTTTATCATACTATTTATCTTTACAGTAGAAATAGCATATGAGGCTTTTTTATGTATAGCCTAATTATATTTTAACGTTGATTAACTCAATAGAATAGATATAACCTAAAAAAGCATAAATGAGCCCGTTGGACTCATTTATGCTTTTAATGATTTATTCTATTTTTTATTGAGCTGTATATCCGCCGTCCATTACTACCGCTTGACCAGTTACACCTTTTGCTTTATCACTCGCCAAGAAGATAGCATAGTCAGCAATTTCGCTAACGTCTAGTAATCTTTTTTGAGGGACTAAAGGATAAATAACTTCTTCAAGAACGCTTTCTAATGGTACGTTTCTTGTTTTAGCTAAACCATCTAACTGACCTCTTACTAGTGGTGTATCCACATAGCCAGGACAAAGTGCATTAACCGTAATACCATGTGCTGCACCTTCAAGAGCAGCTACTTTTGTTAAGCCGATCACACCGTGTTTGGCACTGTTATAAGCTGCTTTGCCCGCAAAACCGATTAAACCGTTGATAGAAGAAACGTTAATAATACGTCCGAATCCTTGTTTTTTCATGATTGGAAACGCGTGCTTAATCGCCATAAATGGAGCTGTTAGCATAATTTTAATCATTAACTCATATTTTTCAGTTGGAAACTCTTCGATTGGAGAAACATGCTGCAAGCCAGCGTTGTTAATGAACGTATGAACCGCTCCAAAATGTGCGTTTGCTGTTTCAATTAAATGTTTGATTTCTTCTTCTTTTGTTACATCGGCTTTGACACCAAGCGCTTCGAATCCAGCTTCACGAAGATTTTGTGCTGCAGCTTCTACAGCAGCTTGATCAATGTCGGATAACACAATTTTTCCGCCGTTTTCTGCGAATCGTTTACCTATTTCAAATCCAATTCCTCTTGCTGCTCCTGTGATTACAATTACTTGATTTTCAACCATGTGTATTCTCCTCCTGTTTTTAAATAATACCGGCTGCCGCTAATGCGACTCCTGCAAATAAAGCGATTGTCGGGATGATAAATGCAACAACAAATACGTCTTTATACGTTTCTTTATGCCGAAGACCAGTTACGGCTAATAGCGTTAACAGCGCACCGTTATGCGGTAAAATAGATGCACCTGACGCAACGCTTGCAATGCGGTGAAGAGCATCGGCGCTTAAATTCGTCGTTTGAGACAAGTGATACCACGTATCTCCTAATGCTTGAAGCGCAATACCCATACCACCGGATGCTGAACCCGTGATCATCGCTAGCACTTGAACGCTTAACGCTTCTGAAACGAGCGGATTACTCGAGACGTTTAGCAGCACGTGCGTGACATCTTTAAACTCTGGAACTGCTGTAATAACCGAGCCGAAACCAACTGCTGCACTCGTGTTAATAACAGCCATTACGGATCCTTTTGTTCCTTCATTTATAGAAGAAATAAACGTCTTATAGTGTTTGAAATTAATAAGTAAAATAGAAAAAATACCAATTAATAATGATACGATAGGCTCCCATTTTAAAACGTTTAATGTCATGACAACGATAATCAGCGGTAAAATAGCTAATATCACATTCATCGAGTCCTGCTCTTCACTTGCGGCAACCGATGATTCATTAGGCTCGGTAAATCCTTGATTTTTAGCTTTTAATTTTTTATCGCGATAAGCTAACCATAAATAGCCTCCCACTGCCATAATAAGGCCTGAGACAATTCCAATAATCGAACCGGACATTGCATTGGTTTTAAATGCAGCAGTCGGAATCAGATTTTGAATTTGAGGCGTACCTGGAATCGCTGTCATTGTAAATGTAAATGCTCCGAGTGCAATGGTTGCTGGCAGTAAATTTCGCGATACGTTAGCTTCTCGAAATAGCGCGATTGCTAAGGGATAAATCGCAAAGACAACAACGAATAGACTCACTCCGCCGTATGTCAAAATGGCTGAAGCAATCAGCACTCCTAAAATGGCTCTTTTACTTCCAAACAATTTAGCAATGCGCTGCGCCAACGACTTAGCTGCGCCTGTATCTTCCATTAGCTTTCCAAAGACGGCTCCTAATAAAAAGATGGGGAACCATTTTGCAGCGAAATTTACAAAGCCTCCCATATACACATCTGTATAAGTAGGCAGTACTTTTAAACCGCTAAAATAAGCAACAAACGTAGCTACAACAGGTGCTACCCAGATAATAGACCATCCTAGATAAGCAAAAAACATCAACAATAACAATCCTACAATAATAACCACACGGTAACCTCCTTTCCTTTTAGTACATATACATAATGGATTATTTCACAACAAAACAAGTTTACACCCGTTAGTTTTATAAGTAAAATGAATAAAAGGAATCAAAACTATGAATAAAAGTCGTAGTTTATTTAAAAATTCGCACTCGATTATTTTCCCCCTATAATTTCATTCTGAGTAGAAACTATAAAATACACTTCTTTTCTTTTTTCTTGTACAAGCTAATTTTTTTCTGTCACATCCTGCTCTCTTCCTTTATTTTCTTTTCTCTTATAAGTTTTTCCGAACATATAGATGGGTATTTGAATGTTATGACACAGAAAAAGAGGCGATCTTATGCTACACTTCATAACAGACTTACTGAAACAATTTGGAATTTGGGGACTTTTAAGCGGACTGGCCATTGAGGCTTCCTCCCTGCCGTTTCCTGGTTCTCCTCTCACCCTTACCTACGGATACTTATTAAACATGCATATAGTGAAATTATTATTAATCGCTCTTGCAGGAAGCGCCGTTTATACAGCTTTTAGCTTTATACCGTATGGGATAGGCTATAAATTAGAAGATAAGGTAAAGAAAAAATTATCAAAGAAAAAAAAAGCGTTTGAGAAATCACAAAAATGGTTTAAAAAATGCGGATTATGGAGTATTGCTATTGCTCGTCCTTTAGGGCTCGGCAACTACATTTCCTACCTTTCAGGGCTATCTAAAGTGAAACCTATGCCGTTTGCTCTGCTCACATTTCTTGGTATCTTTCCTTTGAATATTGCCATGCTTTGGCTAGGACAAATCGGAAACTTTAAGTCCATTCAATCTTTTATCTCAGATGCACAAACTTATATTCTAATTGCAGCGGTAGTGGCTGTATGCGGATTTTTAATTTATAAGTTTTATTTTAAAAAAAGCAGCTGCAGCGAACAGTCTAGTTCAACTTAAGAGTATAAAAAAGACCCCGAGGGGTCTTTTTTTATTAAATGGAAATAACGCCTAAAATTAATGCAGCTAGTGTCATCACTGCCGTAGTTCCTAGCGCCCACTTAATTAAAAATCGTTGCAAATCACTAAATTCAATTCCTACCATTCCAATTAATAAGTGAGCTGCTGCTACCAAGGGGCTTATCACGTGAACAGGTTGGCCTAAAATAGCAGCTCTTCCAATTTCAGCTGCGCTAATCCCATAACTTTCGGCAGCTTGAGCAATAATCGGCAGTACACCAAAATAAAAAGCATTATTGGACATGAAAAATGTAAAAGGGGCACTTAAAAACGCTACTACAACTGGCAAAAAAGGGCCCATTGCATCTGGAATTATTCCTACAAGCGTATTTGCCATAGCATCAATCATCTTTGTTCCAGACATGATTCCTGTAAAAATACCTGCTGCAATAACAATTGAAACGACGGCTACCGCATTATTTGCATGAGATGAAATTCGCTGCTGTTGATCTTTGATGTTTGGATAATTTATTAGTAATGCAATAGCAAACGCTACCATGAACAAAAGCATCAGCGACATGAAGTCCATAATTAAGCACACCATAAGACTAACCGTAAGGAGAAAATTAAACCATACTAACTTAGGACGTCGATAGTCTGGATGCTGCGCTGTTCCCTCTAATTCATGTGCGTGTGCAATTTCATTTGCAGAATGTTTAATATTGATAACTCCTAACCTTTTTCTTTCCCTTCTTCCAAGGACAAAAGAAACAATCAGCACCCATAGAAGTCCAAAACCCATTACAGGTATCAAAGGCAAAAACAACTGAGACGAATCTAAATTTAATGAACTCATAGCCATAGCAGAAGCACCTCCCCAGGGAGTCATATTCATAACTCCCATAGATAGCATCGCAACTCCTGCAAGGATAAGCGGATTCATTTCTAAGCGCTTATATAGCGGAAGCAAAGAAGAAACCGTTATCATATATGTAGTAGTTCCATCCCCATCTAAAGCAACCATCATTGAAAGCACAGCGGTCCCTACAACAATTTTTAGAGGATCTCCTTTTACAACCTTTAAAATGAATGAAACAAGAGGGTCGAACAATCCTGAATCAATCATCAACCCAAAATATAAAATAGCAAATAAAATCATAATAGCTGTAGGAGCAATGTCTTTTACACCCTCTAGCATCATAGGTCCCATTCTACTAGCAAAACCGCCTATTAGACCAAATATGATGGGAATAATTATAAGAGCAACCATTGGGGTAAGTCGCTTTGACATGATTAAATACATGAACACTGCAACCATTAAAAATCCTAATAAAGAAAGCATAGATATTTTTCCTCCTTTTTGATAACGTTTTCATTTTTTACTTGCTACACGTTACTAAAAAGGTATCACTTGTTGAAGCAGGTTCATAGATAACCAACATAAGTTTGATATCTTTTATAAAAGTAATTTTTTTCATTTTTTTCATGCGTCATTTCTACATAAAAACGAGATAGCGGTTTTTTATCCGCTATCTCGTTTTTATGTTATGTAAGATTAGTTACTCGATATTTCCGTTCAGGCCTCCCTACACTTCCATATACTATTTCCACCTGCATTTCCTTACACGATACTAAATACTCTAAATACCTTCTCATTGTTGAATAACTGATACCCACTAATTGAGCAAACTCATCTACATTCAAGCTTTCCTGAACTTTGCAAACTTTATCTCTGACTAAACGAAGAGTATGTTTATCAATGCCTTTAGGAAATTCTGTTACTGCAGCCGCTGATTGATTGTGTCGATTATGATGTGTTCTAAATAAATGGTCTATTTTGTCTTGATTAATCATTTTATTTTCAGTTAATTCTATTCTCGTAGACTGATAATGTTTTAAAGTAGATAAAAATTTATCAATAATTACAGGTTTCACCAAATAACCAAATGCTCCGCCTCTTATTGCTTCTCCTACTGTTTCAACATCATTGGCCGCCGTTATTAAAATAATGTCGATCCCTCGATAGTTCTTTCTAATTTCCCATAGCAGTTCCACTCCGTTGATATCCGGTAAAAAGACATCTAATAAAATTAATTGCGGCGTAAATATTGTTAGTAACTCTAAAGCCTGTTCTCCAGATCCTGCTGTCGCAACAATAGTGAAATGTTCTAATTTTTTAGTAAACTGCTCATAAATTTGTGCAGCTGTAGAATCATCTTCTATAATCATGACATTAATTTGATTTTCAGTCATATCGATTCTTCCTTTTCGTTATTTAATAGCTTTGGGATAACTAATGTGAACCTTGCCCCTTGTAACATGCTTTTGCTTATGTACAGTTCGCCTTTAAGCAACTCTACAGATCTTTTAACAATGGTCAATCCAATCCCGTGATTTTCACCTTTTTTCGTTGTATAACCATCTATAAAAATCATATTTTCTACTTCTTTTGATATCCCTTGTCCATCGTCTTCAACTTCAAAAATCAGGTCGTTTCCTACATCTGTAAAAGATACTAATACGTGACCTTTATGTTCTCGTACAGCCTCGAGCGCATTATCAATTAAATTCCCCAAGATGGAAACAACGTTTTTTGCATCTTCGATATCTAAAGTACTTGTTAAGTTACTATCTTGATCAATTTCTAAAGTGACGTCCAATTCTTTCGAGCGATTGATTTTCCCAAGTAAGCAGGCAGCAATCAAAGGATCCTTCACAGAAGACATTAAAAAAGAAATAATATCTTGGCGTTCCTTTACCTCTGATGAAATCATTTGCATGACATGCTCATATTTCTTTAACCTTAATAACCCGTAAATCACGTTCAGCTTATTTAAAAATTCGTGATTTTGAGCGCGTAAATTATCAGAAAACATTTTAATTTTAGAAATCTCTTCAGTCAATTCTTCAATTTGCGATAAAGTTCTTATGGTAAGAACGATACCTTGCACTTCTTTTTTTCTTACAATAGGAGATAAATCTAAAATATACTGCTGGCCATCTAGTAGAAGAGATTGGTTAGAATACACGCACTGCTCTTCTATTGCTTGATCAATTAGCTGTCCTAAACGGGCGTTCTTTATCTCTCCTCCTATTGCTAAATGAAGGTTATCAAAGAGCTCTCTAGCCCTTCTATTCATCGACGTTACATATTTTTCGACATTTACAGTAACAGTAGCATCTCGAATGGATTCAAAGGTAGCCTCTTTTTCTTTAAAAAGAAAGGAAATTTCCTCTGGTTCCAGCCCGAATATTAGTCTTTTTACCCGCCTTGCAATGAAGAAAGCTCCAAATGCTCCAATAAGAAAAGGAATACAGGACAATTTAATGATTTTTATTCTATAGTCATTAATCTGTTTTTCTATATTGCTTATAAGAAACCCTACCGAAGAAACACCTATTACGTTTCCTTGGTTATCCCATATGGGGGTTTTGGCTTTAATTGCAAATCCTGAAATTCCTTTTCCTTTATAAATAATGGATTGATGCTTTTTTAAAGAAGCTTCATTGCTTGTTTTAGTATGTTTTCCAATGTAACTCCTATTGGGATGAGAATAGCGTATTCCTTTATCATTAGCGATGGTAACGTAATCTGCCCCTGTGGTTTTTCTTATTTTTTCAGCAACAGGTTGGATGTGCTCAGGAGGATTTTTCTTCTTAAAAGCTTTTACAATAATTTTATCTTCAGAAGCTAATTTTGCTACTGTCATAGCTTGATTGCCTACATATTTTTCGACAATTTCATCTACCATTGCAGAAAATAAAATGCATACAAGGACGGTACTAACAAGAATAACTACCGTGATGAGTAATGTGATTTGGGCAAGTAAACTAGGTCTTCTATTCACGTAAAGAGAACGCATACATTCCTCCTTTTAAGGAATTAATAATGAAATAAAATACCGCCTTTTGTTTTAAGTTTAGCATAAAAAAAGAAAGTTTAGCACCAAACTTCAAATGTTTATCATCAGACTTATAAAGGGAAAAACAAATTCAATAAACGCTTGACTTAAAGTATACTTTAACAATTATAATCAATTCGAAAACATCGAAAATGGAGGAATCAACATGAAATATACAGTAATCACCGGCGCAAGTTCAGGAATTGGATATGAAACAGCTTTAGCTTTCGCAGCGCGCGGAAAAAATCTTATACTAGCTGCACGTAGAGAGGACAAGCTGGATGAGTTAAAAGGAAAGATTGAAGAACTAAACCAAGATGTAAATGTTATTATCCAGTCGGTTGATTTATCCGTGGCAGAAAATGCTCACACGTTTTATGAGTCGCTTAAAGAATATGAGTTAGAAACATGGATTAACAATGCTGGATTCGGAAATTTTGCTTCTGTTGGTGAACAAAAATTAACTAAAATTGAAACAATGCTCCATTTAAATATCGAAGCCTTAACCATTCTTTCATCTCTATTTGTAAGAGATTATGAAAACGTTGAAGGTACACAGCTTATTAACGTCTCTTCTGGAGGCGGCTACACCATTGTTGCTGATGCAGTCACTTATTGCGCAACAAAATTCTACGTAAGTGCATTTACAGAAGGTCTTTCTCAAGAATTAAGAGGAAGAGGATCAAAAATGCAGGCTAAAGTTCTAGCTCCGGCAGCTACTGAAACAGAATTTGCACAGCGTTCGATGGATATGAGTGATTTTGAATACGAAGGACGAGTACCTAAGTTTCATACGTCAAAAGAAATGGCTGCTTTTATGCTGGACCTTTATGATAGCAATAAAACGGTAGGACTTGTAGATGGAGTGACTTACGAATTTCAATTAAAAGATCCTATCTATCCATATGCAGAAAGAGCAACAAGCTCAGATTCGTAAACAGAAAAGCACCCTTTTAGGGGTGCTTTTTTATGGACTCTTAAATGGCTATCTTGTTTATGTAATGAAAGTCCTTCAAGATAGTCGTATTCAAACCCCACTTATACTTTCACTCTTTATTTCCTGATTTTTGTTTTCACTTTTTGCACATACTAACCAAACGGAGGTGACGAAAATGGGTCAAAAAAATACTTCTAATCGAGGTCAAGTAGCTCCTGGTGTTAACCCTCAAGGACACGGAAAAGATGTTGAATTTTCAACAGAACCGAAAAGTGAACTTGAAAACAAAGCGAAAAAATCAAATACAAAAATTTAATTAAAAAGGAGAAGAGTACTCTTCTCCTTTTCCCCCTCTTAACTGCTTTTCCCAAATACACTCCACAGGTCGTTTACTTCTTTCTGCCTCTTATAAAGTTATATCAATAGTATAAAAAAGTATACTATACAACAAAAATGTGCGTACTTGTTAGGATGAATTATATGATTTATGATAAATCTGCAAACGGATTTTATAGCAAATTGTATGTTAACTAGCTGTTAGTTGTAAGCTATACAGGGTATAGGATACTCTAAACAGTTCATTACTAAATATTTTTATAGAAAGGTTGTTTACACATGAACAATACAGATAAAAAGCAAGAAATTTTAGACGCATTTAACTTTCGTCACGCTACAAAAGAGTTTGATCCAACGAAGAAAATTTCCGATGAAGATTTCCAATTCATTTTAGAAACGGGGCGCCTATCTCCAAGCTCAGTAGGTTACGAGCCGTGGAAATTTTTAGTCGTTGAAAATAAAGATTTAAAAGAAAAATTAAAAGCTGTTTCTTGGGGAGCACAAGGCCAAATTCCTACAGCAAGTCATTTTGTTATTATTCTTTCTCGCACAGATGCAAGATATGACTCTGAATATGTGTTAAATCTTCAGAAAAACGTAAAAGAAATGCCGGATGATGTATTAGAGACATTAATGCCTCGTTATAAAGATTTCCAAGAAAATGACTTTCACCTGTTCGAAAGCAAGCGAGCGCTATTTGATTGGGCCAGCAAACAATCTTATATTGCACTAGCTAATATGATGACATCAGCTGCTCAAATTGGCATTGATTCTTGCCCAATTGAAGGATTTAACTATGACCAAGTACATGAAATTCTAAAAGAAGAAGGATTACTAGAAGACGGCAAGTTTGATGTTTCTGTTATGGTTGCGTTCGGCTACCGAATTCATGAACCTAAGCGCGGCAAGACAAGAAGAAGTATGGATCAAGTTGTACAGTGGATAAAATAATAACAAAAAAAGAAGGGCTGACAGCAATGTTACCCCTTCTTTTTTATATCTTTATATGCCGCTATAAAATCAGCAGGATCGGTATGTATGGTATAAGCGAACATTCCTTGATTTGTATGTAAATATAAAAAGCCGCTTTCTTTTGAGACGCATTTGTAAGAGATGTCAAATACGCTGTTAATGTGAAAGCAATCATTCTCTGTTTGAATATTATCAGTATATAAGCACATGTCTTTGGAATGCTGAATCGTCACTTTTTGTGTTCGTTTCATCTTTCTTTCTATCCATGTATAAGAAATTATAGAAATAATGCTCATAGCGCAGTTCGCCTCCTCACAAATACTTTCCTTTCGAACCATTAAACATCTCATTAACAAAACTCTATCACTTACCAAAAAACAATTCCAGAAATACTCTTTCTGGAATTGTTTTTAAGATTGCTGCTCTTTATTTTCTTCACCTTTGCAAAAGTCGATATTACTGTTTGTCATAGAGGCAATGGCAGGAGAGCCATTGCCAAACGAAAAACAAGCTCCTACCGATTTTGTATTTGCCGTGTGACTATTTTGTACAACACAGCCTACGCTTACGTTCGAATTGTCTTTTAACCCGTTAGTCACGATATTTTCAATGTTAATAATACAGCCCATTTTAACACCTCTTTCGTTTCTATTAACGTATGTCAGCTCTGCGTATATGTATAGGATGTTCGCCTATTAATGATAAGTTGTTTGCTGCAAAATAGAAAAAAAGAATCTTCGTATACCTTTTAAGCAGAGAAGACACTAAAATGATGTCTTCTCCTTAAGTGAATTTAACTTTTTACAGCTTTTTCCCAGTCTGATGCGAATTTTTCTATTCCTTGTTCTGTTAACGGGTGTTTTACTAGTTGTTCAATTACGGCATACGGAATGGTCGCAATATGAGCCCCAGCAAGAGCTACTCGTGTGACGTGATCTGGGTGTCTGACTGACGCTGCTATAATTTGTGAGTCAATATGTTGAATTCGAAATAGCTCGGCAATTCGAGATACGAGATAAACACCGTCTTCTGAAATATCATCTAAGCGTCCTAAAAATGGCGATACGTATGTGGCACCGGCACGGGCTGCTAGAAGCGCTTGATTCACTGTGAAAATCAACGTGACGTTTGTTTTTACGCCTTTTTTAGCTAGATAACGGGTTGCTTCCAATCCAGCAATGGTCATAGGAAGTTTAATTGTTATATTTTTGTCTCCTCCGTTAATTTTAATAAGCTCTTCTGCTTGAGCAATCATGTCATCTGCTGTTACTGTGTCGGGCGTCACTTCTGCTGAAACGGATTCTACTTCCGGGACGGTTTTTAAAATTTCTTCGATGCGATCTTCAAACTTTACACCTTCTTTAGCTACTAGCGAAGGGTTTGTGGTAACACCTGATAATACCCCAATTTTATATGCTTTTTTAATATCTTCCAGGTTAGCTGTATCAATAAAAAATTTCATCATGTACTCCTCCACTCGTTATGTTAAAAGCAGCTTTTCAGGGGCATTTTTGCATGACTTTATGTTCAAATGGAATTGCCCTCTTCATATTGTCTTCATAAAATAAAATTTATTTCCTTTCAAATGCTGTATGTTTTTCTCCAAGTTTTCCCTCCTTTAAACTCATCGGAATAACTTCTATTTTCATGTATCATACTAATGATGTTGAAAAACCTCTCATATACTCAACTAAAAAACCTCCAGCATTTATGCTGAAGGTTAAGATACATTCCACTCTTACTTTTTTAGTCCTCTATAGCGAGCTGTTTTTAATTCTTGAACGTAGGGTTCAAAGTCCGGCATCTCTACAGCTCTCGCCAATTCGATTGCCTTTTCAATATCGTATGGAATACGCACAAATTGTATAGAAAATGCTGAAGGACTTTCGCCTTGAGCCTTTCCTTCTAAGATAAGATAGGAAGCTTGTGGTAAATCAAGCGGGTTTCCTACACTTCCTACATTACATAGCGTTTTCCCTTTAATATGTTGAATAAATGCATTATGTACATCTCCGTAACAGATGACATCCGGCTCTCTTGATCCTTTTATATTTTCCGTATATTCCGTATTAGCAAATAGACTAAGACGCTTTTCAAGTGAATCCCAAGGTTGAATGCGGTCATAAAGACTTCTAGGGGAAGCGTGAAACATTCTAATTAATTTCCCGCTCATCATAAACTCAACAGAAAAAGGAAGTTCCTTTAAGTATGCTTCTTGGTTGGAACTTAACTTCTTCTGATGCCATTTTAATGCTTCAAATTCCGCAGGCTTTGTAATGAAATCATCCCAGTTACCCATTACTGTTGCTTCGCACTTTTCTTTTATGATATCAATCGCTTTACTTGAATCCGGTCCTTTTCCTACTAAATCACCTAGACAAATGATGCGATGGATATCTCGTTGTTGTATGTCAGCTAAAACTGCTTCTAATGCAGGGAGATTTCCGTGGATATCTGAAATAACAGCAATTTTGTCCATCGATTCCTCCACTCCTTTTTCATATGTATGTATTCAAGCCTTTTCTTTATTATAACATTTTATAATAAGACCGTTTACTAAAACGGGTCCTCTTCATTTAACAAACAACGGGATAATTCGAATGGATATAAAAGGGAGGAATAAGAAGTGGATTTTTATGGATCTAGAAGAAATCTACCTTATTTATTAACATAAAATAAAGGAGTACTGTAATATATTTATACGAGTACTCCTTTATTGGTAGTGAGGTAGTATAGAGAGTCGCCAGATACCTCATTTATCTTGCGACTTATGTTTTATAGCTTACTGAACACCAACTGCGTCAAATGACTTGCCTACTGAAATTACTTCTTGAGAGCCTGAACCGTATAGATCAGCAGCAGCTTGTACTAAACCTGCGCGCGCTTGGCTGAATGTTGTAGACTGAGTGAAGTATAGCGTATTGGCACGGTAATAAATTTTTCCTAGCTTATCTCCGCCGATTCCTGTTACAGTAACGCCGTAATGCGTTCCTCCGTTAGCTAGCAAGTAGGCAGCTTTGTTGATAATACCGCTGTTTGTATGAACTCCGCCGTTGTCACTAGAACCTGTATAGCGCTTTGAATAATGATCCGGATCTCCATATTTCGCTGGGTTGCTCATTGAACGAAGCGCATCGCCGCTTGTTCCAGGCGTATAAATATCTTCTCCAATTTCCCAATCTGGATTTCGGTTGTCATAGTATTCTACCAATGTTCCGAAAATATCAGAAATCGCTTCGTTTAATGCACCTGATTCATATTGATAGATTAAATTAGAACTTCTTTCTGTGACCGCATGCGTCAATTCATGTCCAATAACATCTAATCCTCCTGATAACGGAACAAAAGTAGTTCCATCTCCATCTCCGTATACCATCTGAGAGCCATTCCAAAATGCATTGTTGTAGCCGCTGCTATAATGAACAGTCGATTTTAGCGGAGCTCCTGCATTATCATAGGAGTTGCGGTTAAATTTGTTTTTATAATAATCATATGTCACGCCTGCATAATAGTGAGCATCTACTGCAGCTGCATCGCGGGTTGCATTGTACGTATTATCGGTATCTGCCCATAGCGTACCCGGAAGAGATGTACGATTTTTTGCATCGTACGTATAGATTGTAGCGCCTCTTGTATTATCTTGTAAGTAGTAAGTAGAACTAGATAACGTTGTCTTTAAGGATTTAGTATCTCCAAGCACTCCTTTACCTGAACCGATAGCATTTGTGCCTGTTACAGGTTTTGCTGCCGGCTTTGCCGCTTGTTTCACGTCAGTTTTTGGACCAGCTACGGAATCAATTGTATTGTACTTATCTAGCACTTTACCGTTAGTAGCATCAACAAAGTAATAATAGTTGCCTGGTTCAGGGCTTAAGAAATTTAAATTTACTACATAAGCATATGTGGTATCTGAACCATTTTGATAAACATACAGTTCAGATGAAGGAGATTTTTCATACGTCGGTTTAAAACCTAAGTCTTTTTCAGCTGCTTGAATCGCCTTTTTGCTGTCAACTTGCTTCTGTTCTTTTAATTTTTCCTTTTTATCTAAATCAGGAGCTACTGTACCTGATACAACTTTTAAGGTTCCATCTTTCGCTACGTGTGCTAATTGAGTAGATCCCCAAACAGGAACATTATTATATACTTGCTGCAAGCGTACCACGGTTGCTTGTTCCACAGGATCTTTCACCACTTCTGTCACTTTAAATGAGTTTTGAGCATTTTCGTTTCCTAATTTATATTTGTCTTTATTTGTATTCATATAGTGAAATACGACGTCTTGAGCCTTCTGTGATGACGGGCCTGAGAGCTTTCCGGAAATAAACTCAGGAGATTTAATTTCTTTGTTATACTTTTCAGTTGAAAGTACATTATTTGGCGCAGCGCTGCTCGTATGTGCAAAAGCAAATGATGAAGAAAGAATACCAACTGATAATAATACCTTTAAAGCCTGTTTTTTCTTTTTCATAGTTTTTTCTCCCTATCCCTAGTAAATTTAATCATCTCAATTTTTCTGTTAATTGTGATAATTAGCAACATTATAGCAACTAAAAATTACTACGTCTATATATTATTTTAATATTCCTATTATTATGAAAATTAAAAATAAAAAACTCTGCAATAAGTCTTTTTTACCTATTTAAACTATATGAAAATCATTTATGCTGATTTTCATACAAATAAAATAATTCTTTTAGTCAGCTGATAAAAACTAGCGGGCTAGGTAGTGTTATTCGGTCTTGCTATCAGTTCCATGAAGCGTTTTACAAAAATTAATTATAAGGAAAATTATAAATTTCAGACCATTTTTGCCGCTTAAATCTACTCTTCCTCTTCATTTTTTTATTTTTTTAATCTATTAATTAAATTTTTTATATGTTTTTTATGTACATTCACAACATTATTTTATTATAGTACTGTACTTCTTATGAACATAAAAAAGCACGAATCTACTAAACTCTTTGTAAATCCGTGCTTTTTCTGTTTATTTCAAGCATGTACAACCAACGATAACTAATAAAACAAATAGTACAACGATTAATGCAAAACCGCCACCGTAACTACCGTAGCCGCCGTAACCATAACCACCGCCGTAACCCCAGTTGTAAAATCCCATTTTACTTCACCTCCGTAGCCTGTTTACTCTATAGCATATGTACAGGCTAGAAAAAATGCTCGCCCATTTATCGCCCTTTTATGACGATAAAAAAGAGATTGAGACATAAAAATCACTCCACTCTAAGAACGAACAAATTGGATACAGGAGCTAATATAGATCGCTTGTTACACGCTGTTGATTTCCGTGCAAAGCTTCGCTTTCTACGGGCGGCAGGCGAACCTCTTGTCTCTGGCCCTGCGGGGTCTCACCCCTTCCACAAGAGTCTTCAGCTTACCCTCCAATCAATAGCTAGAAGCAACTAAATAGATGAAACCTACGTTCACCCTACTAATGAAAAGATCCGAACGATTCATCGTTCGGATCTTCCTTCAACTAAACTGCTTTTGTCACAGCCTCTTTTAAGAGAACAAATATTAACTTATTTACTTTTAGAAGCTTGTTCTTTAAAGCGAAGTATGTAATACGGAACAATACAAATAACCGCCAAAACGAGAGCCGTTAAACTGACTATGCGGGGATTATTAAGCCCGAAAGAATAGTCTCCAAAAGATGCTCCAATCGCAATAATAGCAAAAACAATATACAGAATACGAAATATGTTAATCCACTTTTTCTGTTTAATCGTAACCACTCCTTTGCTTATTTTACTCCAACATAGAATATTATAACTTTACTAAACAACTTGTTGCAAAATTTCTTCTGCCTTTAACTGATTACCTTTTATTCTACCGGTAAACAAATTTCCACATTCGTCCCTTTGTTTACTTCACTTTCAATACTAAGAGTTCCTTTATGCTGCTGGATAATATTGAAGCATATCATTAACCCTAATCCAATGCCGTCTTCTTTAATACTGTAAAATGGTTCACCTAAATGTTTGATGCGATCTTTTGAAATTCCTACACCTTCATCAATAATTTGAATATGAAGGTGATTGCTATCTTTTTGTCTCAGCTCAACTTTAATTTCTCCTCCGGAAGGCATTGCTTCAATCGCATTCTTAAGAATATTTATAAACACCTGTTTCATTTGATTGCTTTCACAATATACAAGAGGCATTTCTCCGTATGGGTTAAGTTCAATAAAGATGTTTTTCATGGTTGCTTGAGGCTGCAGCAATAAAATCACTTGTTGAATTAACAGCTGCAAATCAATCGACTGAAATGTTACGGCCTGTGGTTTTGCCACTGACATGAATTCATCTGTAATCATTTCAATACGCTCAATTTCAGAGGATATAATGTTCATATAGGTTAACTCTTCCTTACTCGCTTTTTCAGTTAATAGCTGCATAAAGCCTTTGATGGCCGTTAAAGGATTTCTAATTTCATGAGCAATAGCTGTAGCAAGCTGACCAACCGCTGCTAATTTTTCAGATTTCTGCAGCAGCTCTTCTGTTTCTAGGTATTCTGTCCTGTCTCTCGAAACAATAAGAAGAACTTTTTTGTTTTCTATATTGAACAATTTCCCACTATATTCTAGTTTTTTTACTTCTCCAGACTTAAATGTAAACTGTGATTGCAGCGTAAAAGAAAGATTTCCTTGGCGAATTTCTTCAACCGTTTTTCGAACAATGTCAGAATCTCTAGGTATAATATCTTTGCATGGCATGGATAAAAGCTCTTCTCTCGTATACCCAAAGCGCTTACAGCCAGCTTCATTTACTTCAATAAAACGAGAAGGAAAATGATTTGAACCTATTTCAAGTAAATAAATTGCGTCGTTTGCATATTCAAATAACGTGCGGTACTTTAACTCACTTTCTTTAAGCTTACGATGCAGCAAGTCAAGCTCTTTTCTAGCTTTTTTAGCTTCAGATATATCCACACAAACTCCAGACAGACCTATTAACTCATCTTTGCCATTAAAAATTGGCGAAATAGTGATGCGAAGGTCTACTAAACTTCCATCTTTACGAGCTCTTACTACTTCTACTCGATTGATTGCCTCTTTTTCAGCAATCGTCTTTTTTATATTCTCATGTACATCCTCACTAAAAGCCCCTGCTATTTCGTAATATTTTTTTCCAACTACTTCGTGGGCTTTCCAACCATATACTTTTTCATAGGCTTCATTAACTCGCAAGATCCGCCCTTCTAAATCAGTTATGATCACCGCATCCATGTGATGATTAATAAAAGACTCCAGCTGTTCTTTTGTATACTCTAATTCTTTTTTCATTATTCTGACAAAAATAGAATCTTCTCTCTCCTGACATGAATCTGATGCAGCATAGGCAGCTTCTTCTGCTACAGCGTAAAACTTACGATAAAATTCTATCGTGGCTACGCCCACACCTAGTCCAAGAATCCCAAAAAAGAAATATTCTAATTCGCTATAAAACGGCGACCGAATAGGTGTATTCCAGAAGTAATTTGTCAGTAAGACATGAACGATAAAATGAATAAAGAAATAGAGAAAAGATTGTTTTAATACAGAAAGCTGCTTTCTATATCGGATAAGAGGAAGGGAAAGCAAAAAGGTGAACATTAAAATAAAAATAGTCAGTATCCAATGACTTTCTAAATAGATACTGCACATAGCCATACTAATACCCGCAATTGCACCGGCTCTATAACCAAAATATAGAACGGTCAAAATAAGGGGCAGAAATCGCAAATCATATGTAACCTCTTGATAGGTAACGCTATAAATCATAAGAATAGCAGAAACGACACTTGCATAAATACCGCTAACCAATTTATATTTGTGGGCTAGACGCTGCAGCAAAAATATCCGTATGGCAATCATAATGCTGACCAAAAATGAGAAAATACATAAGTTAACAAATAATCCGCTACTAATCAAGCCTTTTATTCCTCCTTTACTTGTACATAGTCATTTCAAAATTCCCTTATATAGAGAGTGTAACATGAATAGATGCAACTCTTTCTAAAATAATAAAAAAACTAGTCTCACCCGAGGCAAGACTAGTTTTTTATTATCTATGTTGATCTTGATACATAGGTCCTTCTGAAATCATATTACTTTCAGAAACGTACGTAGGATCTGAATGAGCATCTTTATTTAGGCTAGCATTTACCTGCTGTTTTTTAGATAAACTTGAAAGTTTGACTTTAGCACTTCGAACAAGCCCTTTTACTTTTCGACGTTTCGCAGCATCACTTAATATATAAGATGTAATGCCAACTCCTACCGTTGATAGCGTAATACCTGATATCAATGCTTTTTGTTTTCGTTTTCTCATAATAGCTCCTTCCTTATACCTTTTTGAATCTTACAATAACTTTTCCCTCTCAGGTACTCTCTCAAACCCGATTATTCAGATTATTCACTTCTTTAACAAGACGCTGAAGCGTGTCTGCTCCTGCTATTCCATCCGAAAAAAGGCCATATTGATTCTGGAATGTTTCCACTGCAGCGATTAATTCATCTCCGTAAAAACCGTCTGCTCCAAACTTTGGAAGAGAAAAACCTAGTGAAAGTAAATTTTGCTGAATTTGTTTGACTCCTAACCCTTTATCACCTTTAGAATACACGAAGGGTCCTTTTGCATTATTCGTCACAGAGAGATTCGTCGTAACTTCTTTAAAAAATGAGTAGTCCATTTCGTTTATATCCACATTTGTAGAAATACCTTTTACTCTTCCAGAATCCGTATACTGAAACATTGCCCATCGCTGCCATTGACTTAGCTCACCAGGGTGTTGCATACCGCCTTGTCTATTGTTTGCGCTATATCTTGCTACCCACAAAGGATACTTACCTATTTCGTTTGTGAAAAAAGTTTTAGCAAAATGATAGTTCGTATATACGATAGGCTTAATCCCTGTTTTTTGGTGAACATGCTCGAGCCAGCTTACGGCAAAGCGAGAAACAAACTCTTTGGACTTTTTCTTATCTTCTTCTAGATCCAAACATGGGGGAAGGTCTAGTTTCATTTGCCCAAGCTGAGTAATAAAAAAAGCAGCTTCTTTTTCCGGACTATTTGTACAGTGAGCATAATGATAAAATCCTACTCTCAAGCCCGCATTTTTAGCACCTATATAATTTTCATAGCATTTGGGGTCTACAAAAGTTCCGCCTTCTGTTAATTTTATATACACCCCTTTTACTGAGGTGTTTTTTATTTCTTTCCAATTAATGATTCCTTGATGATGAGAAACGTCGAGAATAATAGGATTATTTGAATGTCGCCTTTGCATAGTTTTCACCTCATTTGCTAGCTTCTTTATGTATACGACGAATACTTTAAACCCCCTGTTTTTCCGGATTCTGATATTCTTTTATAACGATGTGTAAAACGTTGCTCATTTGAATAGCTAAATAAGCTTCGTGTTTTTTGTCATAATAACGATACCATCCTTGCGTATGAATAATAGATTCCTCAAGCTCTTTTACATTTTCTGATTCAACCAATGTACTGATTGATTTGTCATTTCCAAAATAAAACTTTACTTCGTACGTCACTTGAATCCCTCCTTTATAAACATGTAAATACCCTACTTTTATGTACTTGAATCTAGTACATAAGAGTAGGGTAAAATTTCTTTTAATCCGCATTTTCTTTTTATATGTTTATTTAGAACAATGTTTATTTTATTAAAAAGAAGCCAAGCATTCTAAGCTGCTTGGCTTCTTTTTTCATTTTGATGGATGAATCATGTTAGCAGGATTTACCCATTGCTCAAATTGTTCTTCAGTCAGAAGGCCTGTTTTGACCGCTGCTTCTTTTAATGTCGTACCTTCTTGATGAGCCAGCTTGGCGATTTTAGCCGCATTTTCATAACCTATGTGCGGATTTAATGCTGTTACAAGCATAAGAGAATTTTCTAGATTATGCTGAATCTTTTCTTTGTTGGGTTCAATTCCTACTGCGCATTTATCGTTAAAAGCCTGCATAGAATCTGTCAGCAATCTGACTGATTGTAAAAAATTATAAATAATAACCGGCTTAAATACATTTAATTCAAAGTTTCCTTGGCTAGCCGCAATGCCAATCGTCACGTCATTTCCTAACACTTGTGCAGAAACCATTGTTAGAGCTTCACTTTGAGTTGGATTTACTTTTCCAGGCATAATAGAACTTCCAGGTTCGTTAGCAGGAATCGTAATTTCACCTAATCCGCTCCGAGGACCGCTTGCCAGCCAGCGTACGTCATTGGCGATCTTCATTAAGTCAGCTGCTAAGGCTTTGAGTGCACCGTGGGCATAAACCACTTGGTCGTGACTTGTTAATGCATGAAATTTATTAGGTGCTGAGATAAATGTTTTTCCAAGTGTGCTGCTGATTTCTTTCGCTACTTCATCGCCGAAGTCAGGATGTGCATTTATCCCCGTCCCAACAGCTGTACCGCCAATAGCTAGCTCCTTCATATACTCTACGCTTTGTTTAATCATTTCTTCATTCTTTTCGAGCATATGATGCCATCCGCTAATTTCTTGTCCTAGTGTTAGCGGTGTAGCATCTTGTAAGTGGGTTCTTCCTATTTTAATAATATCTTTAAACTGCTCTTGCTTTGTAGCAAACGTTTCTTTTAATGTTTTTAGAGCAGGCAATAATCGATCTTCGACTTCTAGTACAGCTGCAATATGAAGAGCCGTAGGAAAAGTATCGTTAGAGCTTTGTGACATATTGACATCATCATTTGGATGGAGCGTTTCGTCGCCGTTTATTAGCTGGTTTCCTCGGTGGGAAATCACTTCATTTACATTCATGTTTGATTGCGTTCCGCTTCCTGTCTGCCATACGACTAAAGGGAAATGTTCATTCCATTTTCCTTCAATAATTTCGTTAGCAGCTTGCACGATGGCTTCCGATTTCCCTGCTGATAATTTGCCTAGTTTATGATTGCTAATGGCCGCACTTTTCTTCAAAACCGCAAAAGCGCGTATTACTTCAATCGGCATTTTTTCAATCCCTATTGGAAAGTTTTCTTTACTTCTTTGCGTTTGCGCTCCCCATAGTTTATCTTCTGCAACTTTGATTTCTCCAATTGAATCTCTTTCGATACGATAGCTCATAGTTAGAACTCCTTTTCAATATTTTCTTTACCTATTAGTATTGATTATATGGATGAATTTCATGACATAATAACAATTATTCACTGTTGAAAATTCCCTTTTTTCTATTTTTTAAACGGGCTGAGCGCCTTTGATCATTTAGCTCATAGTTTATTTTAATTTTATGATACAAAAAAAGATCCGAAGAATTAATTCTTCAGATCTTTTTAATACGTCCAATTTTACTTGTGAATCCATACAGCACCAGCTGAATTGTCTTTTGCTTCACCAATTACGTCTAATTTTAATCCGTTTTGAGGAAGTAAGCGGCCTGCATCTTTAATTCTTTCATCTAAATACGATTTTTTATCGTTAAAGCTTGTAACGCCATTTGATTCTTTAGATGAAATCGTTCCCCACGTCTTATGAGAATATGACCAAGCAGGTGATTTATCAAATGAGAACGCCGCGTCTGCAATTTGATATCGGCTTGAATTTGCTGTAGTGCTAATACCATTCACATTAAAGTAAAGAACTTTATGAGCATGTGAATCAACTACACCAAGGAATCCTTCACCCGGATGTTGTCCTACCCAGTTATCAAGATAGCTTTCATCTGCGTACCAAAGCAGCATGCCTGTATTATATTTTGCACCGCGCGCGAATTGAAGTGCTTTATCACTGCCTGCATAGTTTCTCCACTCAAGGTAATAATAGTTATCTTTATAGCTGATGCCGTTTGTCTTTTCAAATCCATCTAACGTTACTTTTGGAGTTCCTTCAGCATCGTCCGTAAATACCGTTTTTCCATCTACTACTAAACTAGCATTATCAAGAGCAAAGCCTTGAAGAGCAAGTCCACCGTCCGTGACGTATTCAAATTGAAGCTTGATTTTTTTCCCTAGAACCTTCGTTAAATCGTAACTTTTATCTTCCCATTTTCCACCGGAAGTTTCAGCAGAACCGTCTGCATTATTCGCTTTATCACCAATTGTATCTAACAGAACTTTTGAACCGTCAGGAAGAATCGCATTTACATATAAATAATCATATTCTGCCTCTACTTCATAGAACGCTTTATAATTGAATCTCGCTGTTTTAGCCGTTGTTAAATCAAACTCTGGCGTCGTCATCGTCGTATGAAGATCGTCTCCGCGTTTACTGTAGTAATAATTACTTCCAAACTCAGGCTTAATTCCTTGAACAGCTTTTTTAGGTAAATTAATCTTTACGATACCCGGTCGTTTGGACTTTGTCACGCTTTGATCGACCACACTCACAGAGCCCGATTTTGTAATGTTTTTGCTGTCGATTTGTTGAATATTTGCCCAGTTTCCACCCATATTTGCTTGGAAAAACTCTTTATTTTGCGGGGAGAAACTTGTCGGTTCTGTTCCAGCTACTTCACCAGCCCAGCTCCCTCCGCTCATAATTGACCAAACGCCTACCGGCTCACCTTGACCCGTATACTGTGTATCATACTCATCCGGCAAACCTAAATCATGACCAAATTCATGAGCAAAAACCCCAACAGCTCCGTCTTCTGGTTCGATTGTATAATCATAAGCAGCCATGTTTGTTCCAGGAACTTTATACACTTGTCCCAAAGTAGAGCGGTGAGACCAGATAGCATCGTTTCCTAGTTTACCTCCACCTGCTTCTTGCCCAGTTCCAGCATGAATGACCATTAAGTGGTCCACTATGCCGTCAGGCTCATTGCGGTTGCCATCTCCATCGATATCATATTGATCGAACTGATCATAATCTGAAAGGTCAATGCCGCTTTTTGCTGCTGCTGCAAGCGCTTCTTTTACAAGATTACGAGGTCCTTTAGATCCAGGTGCATTATCGTTTCCTCCCGCTGGATTGTCTGCTCCGTATTCTTTTGCGTTTCCAGGTACGGTTAACCATTCAGAAACCGTTCCATCTACTGTGTAACTACCTCCAGACTGTTCTTCATAATATTGTTTAAACGTTTTAATTTTCTTTCCGTTGAATAGCGTAAAGTCTTTCTTTCCAAACATTAATTGCTGATAGTGATTTCGATTAAAATCTTTTGCATACATGTAACCAGGTTCTTGAATGACATTGTTGTGCTTAAAGTCTGCGTATTCGACTAAAAGAACAAGAACTTTATCTTTTCTCACTTGTCCGTTATATTTTGCCTGAGCTGCAGGTTTAACGTTTACCCCGTTCCCCGAATTGTTTCCTTGAGACTTAATATTAGCAAATTCGCCTCGTTGAAACTTTTCTTTTTGTTTTGTTTGCATTTCTTTCGCTTTCAAATCAATTTTGCTAGCTTTATGTCCCTTCATGCTCTCTTTATGTGCATCTTTTTTGTTTATGTAAGAAGTAACGGCTTTCTTCACTTCTTGCGGTGTTGCACTTTGAGAAATAACTCCTTGGTTTTTCAGTGCGTTAGCCAATCTCTCTTCCGGCACTGTATTCATATCAATTGGTGAACTTGGAAGTTCCTCCGATTGTGCGGTTTTAGCTGAAGCAGTACTTCCATTCATAAGTACTGGCCCCACTCCGCTTAATGTAACAGTTGTGGCAAGAAAAGATGTCCCCAAAATCTTTTTCCAGCTTTTCAAGTAAACCCCTCCATTTTAGAATTTTCAAACTATTAGCAAGATTTATTTTATATTCTAAAACTAGGAAGGTCAACTACATTTTACTATATTATTAAAATTTTTCGATTCTAGCAGATAATGTAAAATAGTTTTATAGTATGTAACTAGTTTTCTTTGCCTGACAATTTAAATGTCTGATAAACCCTTCTTACATATACAAATTCCATGCTAAATCGATAACCAAAACTAAAACTATATGAAACGTATTTTTTTAGGAAATTAGAACCACCTTTTTCGTATTACTATTATATAAAAACAAAAAATTCCCTATTATGGATACAGAAAGAAAAA
>NZ_JYOO01000048.1 GCF_000956595.1 Priestia aryabhattai B8W22
ATTCTTGTTACAGAGTTTTTTTATAAAAAGGTTTGCGTAATCGCATTTTCTAAATCTCTTGTAGAAGATTTTAGGTATCGTTTTGTAACATTCACATCAGAATGGCCTGCTAGTTCGGCAACTGTTGCAATATCTATCCCTTTCTTAACTAACTCATGACAGAAAGTGTGGCGTAATTTATGAGGATTTACATTATATTTTTTTAACATGTACTGAACCGTACGTGCAGACATTCTTCTATCAAAATTAGAGACAAATAAGGCTTCATGATTAGAATCAAGTGAATCGATATATTTCTTTAAACTATTCCTTGCTTCTGTAGAAAGAGGAACAAGTCGCTTTTTAGACCCTTTAGCATTACGGATAATTAAAAAACCGTCAGATTTGTTAATCTTTACGTCTTTATGATTCAAAGCACAAATCTCTGATACTCGAATCCCTGTATGTAATAAAGTATATACAATAGCAATATCACGAAGGTTTCCCTGTTGCTTTACTTCAGATAAAAGGCGGTCACGCTCACTTGCTTCTAATGACTGTGGTACACCCTCGTTATTTTTCTCTTTTTGTTTACGTTCAATATTTTGAACAATTTCTGATTTTTCAAGAAAGCGTGCAAAAACGCCAATTGTTACAAAAGCTTTTTCTATAGTCGACGCACTTTTATTATTAGATTCAAGGTTAATCATATAAGTTTGGACATTATTTCTTGTTACTTGATCTAAATGTTTACCTTCACTTAGAAGCCATTCATGAAATTGGTTTAGCACTGCTCGATAGGTTTTAATCGTATTATCAGATTTGCCTGATTCTATTAACCATTGGCTAAAGTCATCAATCAACGGAATAACTTCTAGGCTATTTTTTTTCACTCTAAATCCTCCTACATACACTAATAAATTACGTAAAACATAACATTTAATTTCGTAGAAATCAATTTAAACGAAATTAATATACAAAAAAACAGCCCATCATTGATATGATGGGCTGTTTTTTTGCCTGACAACGCCCTACTCTCACGAGGACAAAGTCCCCACTACCATGGGCGCTAGAGAACTTAACTTCCGTGTTCGATATGGGAACGGGTGTGACCTCTCTGCTATCGCCACCAGACCTATTAAAGATAGTTTTCTTAACACTAAATAAAAATCGCTAAGTAAAAACACCGTGCACCCGTCATTGACATGATCAAATAAGCGTTACTTGTACAGTTAGCTCGACCGGGTTGTGCTGCAACACACAGAAGAATCTACTTATGGCTGCTTCCTTCCGGACCTGACCATGTTCATAGGTTTCTGTTGTGCAGGACCTAGTTGTCAACACCACTTGTCCAAGTCAGACCTTACCTGACTCATACCTCTGTTAGGAATTAAACCCTGCTAAGGCGGATTGCAGGTTACAGGGCACCGCCATCTCCCCGTCTAGCACGGTATGTATAGTTAAGGGATTCCCACCTATGTCGTCCTCCCAATCTGTTTTGTGAACCCGCGATCTCGCAGGTGGGTTTCCGCATATTAACGTTCTAGCAATCCTGTTTCAAAGACAGGCATGGCATCAGTCAACAGATGTAGGAACCCCAAATAAACAGTACGGTTCAAAACAAATAGGGCATAACGTGCATCGTAGGATAAGTATTTAATGTGTTTATTGATGATATAGATTATCCTACAATAAAATTTCGTAGAAGTCAACACAAACGAAAAAATAACTCCTAACCCTCAATGTTTTATTTGATTGATGTACTGTTGTTGGGAAGGGATTTCTTTGAAAGATGGAAGTTATAAGGAGTCGCGTTTCATTATATTGAGTCATCCGCTTAAAAGTGAAGTTCATTATGATTAGATTTTTATACAACCTTGATCTAACCACACTTTTCTGATGTGGTTATTTTTTCTTCTCATCCTCTCTCGATAAAAATAACAGAAAAATAAAAAAGCCTAAATAAAGCGGCTTTTTTATTTTAAGAGTAAATTATTGTTCTGCTAGTTCAGATATAGAAACACTTTGCTTATTATTTGGTTCATCCAGGTTATGAATTGTAGCTATTCCATTTTGCTGGTCTACATGCTCAATGTAAATACTTTTCCCATTATATATTACATTGGCCATATCCACTGAATCGGCAATTTCTTGTGCTCTTTGTGCATCCATCTTTATCTAGCCTCCTTTTTATTTATGACATTGAAAGTATTTGTTTTTAATTAATTTTTATGTATTTAATTCCTCTATATAAAATCAATTTAATTGTTCAAATGGGACATAAAGCAGTAAAAAAGCTATCTCGTTCATAATTTGAGATAGCTTTTTATTTTATTAATTCAGTTTAATCTTCTTCTGGAATCTTAATTAAAATGGCTATAGCTATTGTTGCCAAAAATATAACCCCTAAAGTTAGCAATAGACTCGTACTCATATGCCTCATCTACCCTTCTCTCTTCATCCCTATGATTCCATTTTAGCAGAGGAAATTAGTTAATAAAACTGGAAATGATAGCGTTTTACTAAAAATTTTATACATATTAAAATAATGTAGTTGTTTTAACTCAACCAATGTATTCAATTTTCAGCTTGAGTAGAGCACGCTACCTCTTTCCTATTTTGGGGTAGTCCCTTTTTTTATCGTGATAAAATAAAATTTTGTTTTGGACCTATTCCTTCCTGTCCTCGGTTTACATTCGTTATTTACGAATCTGTTCAATCTCTTTTTCTGTAAGCTCCGTTAATTCGGATATTGTTTGAATATCTATACCTTTTTGTAGCATTCTTAACGCTACTCTTTTAATAGCTCTTTCTTCCCCTTGCTTTTCAGCTTTTTTTAATGTCAATGTTTCATCTACTTGGAATTCCTGGTTTACTTCATAAGTCATTAACATTTGTGGATCCTTAGTTACACGTGCCCATTCATTCATCGCATTTTTCAACGTTTGATCATTCTCCATTACAACTTCCTCCAAAAATGAGTAAAATCTTCATTTCCTGACATATTAAACAACAGTAATTGTTTTACTAATTATGTGTCCTTTTTACGATCCTATTCTCACTTATTCCAAAATCAAATTAATCCCATAAAGCTTGTCCCTCCACCCTAAAACTAAAAAAGAAAAATTACTGTATTAGGTAAGGAGTAGGCAGCAATCTAAAATGTGCTAGGTTGTTTATATGCTGGGGTTCGCCTAGTGGCAAATAAGGCTTTGATTCAGAAGCAACTAACAATTTATTTATTTAATTTATATGTTTTTTCTTATAGTTGTACATATTAAAAACAATACTAGATGAAAGCGAGATGAGATAAGTAATGTCAAAACAAGGGATGCAGAAAAAGAATCAGACAAGAGAGCAAGTAGAGAAGCAAGATAAAAGAAATGATGTTGAATTAGGTAATGAATTTCAAACTGGCAACACAAGTTCCCAGAGCCAGAAAAAAAGTGGACGCCAAGTAAATAAAAAATAAATTTAACCTTTCGAGGATAATAAAAAACCTCCGTTCAAATTTATGACTTGAACTGAGGTTTCTTTTATAGAGTGAGGAAGACTTATGTGCAACAGAAGCAACAAGCTAAAAAGAAGTTGAATTTTATTATGAAAACAGAATTCAAATAAAAAAAAGGATTTCACATTAGATAATCGGTAAGTAAGGAGGAAATATTTTCTTAGAACCTTCTGTCTAAAATCAAGTAATTATGAATATCCCCCTATCGAAAAACAGTTTAGTTTATTGAGTTGAATAACTCTCTTATTGACACTTTTAAAGGAATAGAAGTTTAATATCGAGGTTACAGTTTTTTCTGTAACCTCTTTTGGGATCCCTTTTCTGCCATTATTTTGAGATATTTTCTTATTTTATATAAGTTTGATTTTAGGAAGCAATTAAGATCCCTCCTATAAAAAAGGAATGTATTTATTCTAAGTTTTCCACTCATTCATAATTGCCAAAAGTTCATATCCATATGAACCGGGTTTTTCTTTGAACAAACCTAAGATTAAAAGTGGAATCAATTGATTTCTCCTCATAAATTGGAATTGATTTTGCTTTACTTGCTTTCATTAATAGTAGAGATATTAAGAGAAAACTCCTCAAAACTTAATTGTCCCAAGGCAAACTTCATACTTTCAACAAATATACGTTCATTTTTAGTTAGTTCACGCTTTGCTTCCTTTTCAATCCATTCATGCTCAACGTCTAAAACATCTAACACATGCTTTTGTTTTGAAAAAGCCTCATAGTATCTTAATCCAAACTTTCTTTGGGAAACGGCATCAATATGAATGCCATCTGGATTTGATGTTAAGCCTTTTGATGTTACAAAATAACAATTTTTTTCAGTATGGGCAACTTTAGATAATATCTGGTTTATTTGTTTATATTCTACAGCGCTTTTTCCAAATCCGACATCTCCAAGGTAATGTCCCAACTCACCGATAATAATCGGGATATCTGGTGCATTTAACTCTTCTCTCAAGTGTTTAAATAATGAAAGCAATTTATCTTCATACGTCTTATAACGCTCTCCGTAACTGTCGCTTTCTCCTTGATGCCACAGAATTCCCACCAACTCACTTGTTTCCATTGCGAATTTTGCTTCAGAAATCGCGTGTCTGGTTAATAGTCCGTCAATTGTCCACTCATCAATTGAGCTTCCTCCTTCGGCACATGGTATGACCCCAATGGACTCGCCCGAGTGATCCTCTGTCCAAGCTTGAGCAAAAGAGGCTGCCGGCCCAACGCCAGATATGTGACGATCAAAATTAAGTGGTTCTGCCATCATTTGCCATCTACCGTTCCTCAACATATGTATATGCTCATTATAAATCGGCGGTACATCCTCAATAAATCCTCTGCCGGCCATATTTGATTGTCCAATTAATAATACAGATTTCATAGAAATACCTTCTTTCTTTGCCATGTTAATCACTTTTTTCTAATTTGCTCGTGGTTATACTTATAGAATTAGTTACACTCTGATATATAGCTTAATTAATGGATTCAAGGGCTTGTTTCAAATAATCCATTTCAGAGGTTATATCATCTATTTTTTGGTTTAACTGACTTACTTTATTAATAATATTCTGTGCATCCAATAAATTAATTTCTAACATCAAACGGCTTGCTTCACTCTCAAGTTCCAATCTCTTTGCAAATAATACCTCATGCTTTTTTATAATTTCAGATTTTAAATTCTTACTATTGGTTTCTTTCATACTTCTACCTCACTAACTTGTAATAACAGTATTTTATTGAGCTGTAAATTTCCCTATATAATTTAACAATTACCTACAGGGTAGTTTATGACATAGTTAAACTTGTCTTTTTTACTTACAGGAAAACCGCATTTACATAAGATAAATAATAAGAACCAATTAAAATAAATTCCATTATTCACTTTCCTCGGATCGCATTCATAAGTTCTTGGTGTTGACATTCAGATACATACTGAGCGCTCAAAAGCTTCTCTAACTGTTAAAAACAAATACAATATTCCAAAATAAGGGAAAATTTAAATCGTTTGGTTTTTTTTGCAGGAAAAGAAAGCGCAGTATATAAAGATAACAGTATGCATCAAAAAGTGTTGAGAACATTTTATCATCATTTTCTATCAGCACGAGAGCAATAATTTGAGAAAAGAGCTTATATCAGTCCGTGTCTTAAGTATGCCTATTATATAGAATGGGTTACTTAGTAAATAAGGGAAGGTGATTTATATGTTAGGGGAAGAAGATTTAAAAGTAAATTGTATATCAGCTGCTATAGGTTTACTCATCCAACATAATATCATCACTCACCAGGAACTGGACAAACTAACTAAAACGAATTATCACGTTTTTTATCATTTTCTCATGGATAAGCTAATTGAAGAAGAGTTTAGTAAGGATAGAGTAGTTCAAACATAAATACTTCAACAAAGAAAGAAGCGCAAGATCTAAAGCAAAGATCTCCTATTTCAAATGTAATTCGTATAGGGCTCCTTACATATTATATATATCTAATATGTAAGGGCTTTCTTATCCAACAAAGCCTCCTATATTTTAAATGTATTTTTTCACAATCTATCATTTTGAAAAGTCATTTTATCACAGGAAGTCTGCCAGTATGGTTACAAAAAAAGTCCTCTCCGCGTTTCAGGAAAAGAACTTATACTCAGTGAATTTTATAAGCTACTTCCAAGTCTGATTCAGTTTATCTGAATAGAAATGTAAGGCTTTTTTATAACTTAGTATTTCATTGTCATTTGTCGTATGTAGTAAGCATTTCAGTATCAGTTCCATCGCTTTGCTATGTTCTTTTAAATTGTATAAGGTCATGGAATAAAACACTTTAATTACATGATTATCTGGGAATAATTCCATCCCTTTTAAAAATGTCTCTTTTGATTTTTCATATTCCCCCAAGACTCTATATGTACTGCCCAATCCCACTATTGCACCTTCCATATCCTTAGACGGTAATCCTATCTTTATGGCATTTTCATAAAAGGGCACTGCCTTTTCTTCTTCTCCTAATACGTCAAAGCTCCAAGCACATTGATAGTTATATAAAGCATCGTCTGGAAATTCTTTAACTAATTCACTTAGCAATTCGTTAGAGTCTTTGTGATTTCCATTCTTTCGTAACGCTAATGCTTTATCTAGTTTGTTATTCATTACTTAAATCTCCAATCCTTCTTTTTCCCACTATTTATCTATTAACATCCTTCCATATCCAGAAATTCAGGGTATTCGTACACTTTATCCAGATCTATTTCTTGCTTTACTTATTCTTAATGTTTAATTTTTAAAGGCTAACCCATTGGCCTGTAAAGCTGCTCTAAGTTTAGGTAAAGAAGCCGGACCCATACCATGAAACTGTAATATCTCTTTTTCACTAAATGTTGATAGCTGCTGCAAAGAAGTTATTCCGTTGTTTTCCAATGCTCGTCTTGCTGGTGCTGATAGCACTGAAAGAAATCCATTGTCAGGTTTGCGTTCTTGCTCACAGGTTGGGCAGGTCGGACAGCTACTGCTTTTATAATATTTGTGTCCTTTATGACAGATTCTTAGATTTCCCTTTTGGGTTTTCATTTTTAATCTCTCCTTTTCTCAAGAGTTTTTTAGCTTTTATCCCCTGCCACTTCTTCAATGGATGATTTATGAGGGAACAAAACATCATGCGTATAGTAAGCTAATTATCATTAAATACTTACTAGTCTCGTTTCAGGTAGTGCAGCTCCGTTACAAATTATGCTAACACCTTACATGTTTGCGTTTGAAACCAAGCCGTCCTCTATCTATATCCTTTTGAATGTTCTCTGAAGCAAGAAGAATACTACTTTTTTTCTTATCTTTCTTAACTTCTACTGGACCTACTGCTTTTGCAGTTTCAAGCGCCTTCTCATGAAGTGGCAAATATGAAATACCGACTGTGTAGATAAAATTATTCATAGCCGATTTCGTTCGATCTGGAGAATCGTGAATCGTATTTTCCACTTGATTAAGCATATCGGCAATCTTGTTTGTGCTAAATTCATCGTCAGGACGATTACCCAAAAGCCAGCAGTAGCAACTCCAACCGGCCGACATTTTAAGTTCTTCACCGCTTGCCACCCATCTATCAGCAACAGCTTGCGCAAAATCGGTTTCTGACAAAGTTACTGCAACTACATAATCGGACAGCATGTAAAAATACGATTTATCGATCCATCGCTCAAAATCCTCTGCAGTCATCTCTGTTGGGTCTGCAATGATACCAGCAAAATACATAGCATCGTAATTTCCAGACGCATAAAGCTGCTCGGCCAAAGCCTGATTTTTCTTGATTTTCTTTGCAATAGGCTTCATTTTTCCTGTTGCCACTCCAAAAAGCGGATCGTGTGCACCATTATTTATGTAAGTCTTTTTAATTCGTTCCGTACCAAGCGCTTCAAGTTCTTTCATAACCATTTCAAAGTCCACCGTTCTGTACCCTCCTTCTTCTCCGCTCATAATCTGCTTTTTATTTACGCCAAAAAGTTAAACAGTCTTTCTTATCTAACATATTAAACTCAATTATTTTTTTAAGTAATTCATAGTTTACTGGCTCAGTCCATAGAATTCGAAATAGGCCTTTGGTAGCGCTGTATCCAGCCTGGGCGATGTCATGATTAAAGTGCGCAATCCCTATTTCTTCAGGTGAAACGCTCAAATGATGTTTCGCTGAGGCAAAGCCGATGATGAATGTTCCATGATCAGTAAACATTGGCGTATTCCATTTGATTTGTGGTTCCAAATTCGGGAAAGTATGAGCAATCCAAGCCAAAACTTCCTCTGTTCGGTCACGGTGGTCAGGGCTATCTATACGCGCTAAATATTCTGCAAAAACTTCCATAGCATTTTCTCCTCAAATAAATTTTTTAAAATTTACTCTACTTTTATACAAATGGAACATCAGTCAGTTCACTTAACCTTATTTCATTTTTAACTCAAATACATTAACAATTTATATGAGCCATGTTTTAAATAAAGTGTACTAATCATTTAATCCTTTTCCATTAAGAATGTTTGGAATGCATTTTTCAACCCTTGATTCTCGAGTCTTAGATTGTTTGGCAGCAGAAAAATGAAGAATATATGCTCTTTGCCGTCCTGGAGTCAATGTAGTAAAAGCCGTTTTTAAAGCAGGTATTTCATCAAATTTATACTGTAGCTCTTCAGGAATAATGAGTTCTTCAGGCTTTTTAGCTTTGACTTTTAATCCGGCTTTTTCCACCTCGATGGCCTCATTAATATAAGCTTTCAAGATGGCTTCCTTTTCAACTATTTCTTGCACATTGGTAAACCGAATTTGTCGCGCGCCTTGTACATTCTTCGTTTGTCGAATTAGAATACCATGAGAATCTTGTAACAGAGCGCCTTTAGGAAACAGTAGCGCACAGTATTCTTTAAATCCATGTATTAAAACAATGTTTTTTTTCTCAAACGTGTAACAAGGGTTCATCCATTTATAATCTTCGGTCAACTCACAGTCAAGAACAATCTTTCTCAACGTCTCATATTCTTCTTTCCACTTTTTAGCTTTAGTTAAAAATTCATCGACCTTAGGATTCATTTTACTATTTGTCATCATGGAACACTCCTATTCAATTTTTTAATCTGTGGCTCTCGCAATCATACAGTCAACCTTCAATTCATTTAATGGTGTTACTATTCTTCAAATGTAGGAAATGCCCTTCTTCAACTGACTTGATAGTTATTAAAATCATAAATATTTTAACTTTATAAGAAAGAGGCTTTCATTTATTTATCAAGCGTTACCCTTTCCCCAGTCTCTGCAGATGTTCGAACCGCATCTAATAATTGATGAAGTTTAACAGCATCGTGGAAGTTTGGAATTTGACTTTTATGTTCAAATATATCTTTTGCCAACACCTTATAAGCCTTTTCAACGTAATCTTTTGGATGATTATCTTTTACCGAAGATACGTTTATCTCTTCAACATACACACTTTCAGTACTTAATAAATAAGTAGGATACTTAACCTTCTCTACTTTGAGATTACCAAATTGTACGTGACCGGATGAAGAATTCTGGGTTAAGCGAAAAACACCTTTTTCTCCTCTAATCTCTAATTGAAAAGCAGGATAAACTCCGCCTTGAATATGAACAGAAGCTGAAATGTTACCGTTGAGTGTTCCCTGTATTAAGATTTGGTCCGCTGTATCCTTTGACACCGTAACTTCTGTTCCTTGTATGAGAGCTTCTGTATAATGCGTATTCATTATCGACGATAACTCTTTAAAGTCACCTAAGATGTAGCACAGAACATCAAGCGAGTGTCCACCGTTGATTGTAAGAAGGTTCGCTCCATTTTCTTTTTTTAAGATATAGCTGTTTGCTTCATCTGTTATTCCACCCTTTCCTTGTGTCGCTACCTGCATGGTGCAGGAAATAATTCTTCCAATTTCCCCTTGGTTAATAGCCTGCTTTACATAATTCACCTCGGGAGATTGTCTTGCTTGTAACCCAATCGCATGGTGAATGTCCGCCTTATCCGCTAACTTTGCCAGTTTAATTGCCTGCTTAGTATCTACACCTAAAGGCCACTCGCAATAAATGTGTTTCTTTTCCTCTATTGCTGCAATTGAAGCTTCGTAATGAAACGGAACTTTTACACTAACTACTACTAAATCAACATCTTTAGATTGCGCTAGTCCCTTATAATCTGTAAAGCTATGGCAAGCATTAAGTACTCTCGCACTTTCCTTGGCGGTTTCTGCTTTTGATGTTCCAATTGCGGTTATTCGATAAAAAGGGCTTTCTTTCAGTACTGGAATATGTGTTTTGCTCGCCCATTGATTATTTAAAGATCCCCCTATAATCCCTACTTTTATTAATTTCTCCTTCATTAGACATTCCTCCAACATTTTGTAGAAAATAGTACCTTTTAATCAAGTATAATTAAAATGAATCACCATTTTAAATATTAAAATATGATAGCTATATCACTTTTTTTGATGGAGGGTGAATATGAATGGATATTGAAAATATGAAAGCTTTTGTTTCAGTGGCCGAATTAAAAAATATATCTGCGGCTGCAATAAAATTGAACCATCTTCAATCTAATATGACTGCCAAAATAAAGAAAATAGAAAGCTATTATAATCAAGAACTCTTTATTAGAAACTCAAAGGGCGTTAAATTAACCAAGCAAGGAGAAAAATTGTACCACCAATTTAAAAAAATATTGCTTCTTTGGGAAGAAACTGAAAATAAGATGAAGAAACAAGATGAAAAACTCCGCATCGGCACCATGATATCAGTTGGGGGCACTCAATTCTCAAGCGCTTTAAACAAACTTTACAACACCTATCCAGATCTAGCAGTAACATTAAAAACGGGTTCAACCGAATATATTGAAAATCAAATTCTACTTGGACAAATCGATGTAGCTTATACAATTGGATCATTAAACAACCAAAAGATAAAATATAAAAAAGTAGGCGTAGAAGAAATTGTTGTCATTGGTCGCGATATTGATCAACACACAACATTCGATGACTATGTAAGACAAAAGAATATACTGGTACTTTCAGATAAGTGTTTGTACATGACAATATTAGATACTATTTACGCCAGCTTACATATTGAACAAGGTGACATGATCGAAGTTAGCGATCCAGAAACATTAGTACAATTTGCGTTAATGGGCATGGGAATTTCCTTAATATCTAAGCGTATCGCAAACCGTTATAATATCCATAATTTTTTAGAAGTTCCACCACCTTATCGGTACACTGACTTTTATCTCATTTCCCGGCTAAATTATGAATTTACCCCTATCGAAAAACAGTTTATTGAATTGAATAACTTCCTTGGGGACACTTTTAGAAGAGTAGAAGTCTAATATTGAGGTTATAGTTTTTTCTGTAACCTTCTTTGTGATTTCTTGGCTATCATTGTTTTTTATATAGGTACAGTGAAAGATTTTTTCGCTTTACATAAAGCGTATTCTTAGCAGCCATTTATAAAAAAGAGCAAATCAATGTTTGATTGGCTCTTTTTTAATCTTCCCTCATATCTAACGTGTAAAATTCTACAACGTTATCTTCAGTATCCTTAAAATACAACCGCTTCTCTTTTTGCATATTGATATTAACCTCTTCTATAACCTTATAATCGATACCAGCATCGGTTAATACTTTAATGGCAGAGTCAAAGTTCTCTGTTTTTATATGTAAAGCAAAATGGACGTGAATACCCCCTTGATCATAAAGCCCCTTCCAGTTAGAAATCGTTTTTTTTTTTTTTCGATTTTATCTAATGGTGAAAAATTTCTAGGAAGCCATAGACCTAGCCTAGTATGTCCTCCTACATATAACCAAGTTGCCTAAATATTTTCTTTATTATTTTGGTGAAAATGGCCGCTTTCATATCCCCATTGCTCCACAATTGGAAAACCCAATTTATTCGACCAAAAATCTATTGCTCTATCCATTGATTTCACTTGCAATGCCAGTTCTGAAATTCCTTCAATAGTAAACTTCATATCCATCCCCCATTGCTTATATGCTAATTACATACTAACAAAAATAGGAGTTTTTAAATCCGGCCTAATGATGAATAAGGTTCATACTTTAGCCTAAAGCATGAACCTTATAGTACCTAAGATAACATCAAACAAAAACGCTGAATTTATATATTTAGCAGATTCGAGATATTCCCACCTAACACTCTGTCTGCAACTTCTCCACTAGATGTATGCCGCTTAATAGCCTGTAGATTTAAGTATGGATCTCCATATGGAAAATCCGAACTAAATAACGTTCTTTCAGGTATTTCTTTTATAGCCAAAGACAAGGCGTATGTTGTATAAAATGCAGATATATCTAAGTAAGCATTTTTAGTGTCTTTTATCAGTTCTATCGTTTGTAGCCAATGAACTCCGCCCATATGCCCGTATATCACCGGCACATTTTCATATTTTTGAGTGAGAAGAAATAACTCTTGAATATCCTTTAAGTTCAAAGGATGAAAAGTATGTACCCAGATAGGCAAAGACATATAGTCACTTGCTGCTTTAAATATAGGTTCTAACAATGGAATTTGACCTGAACCAAGAGTGAATTCTCCGAGACCTTTCATCTTTTGCTCTTTGACAAGCTTCTCTACCCAATCGTTTAGAGTGACATCACCAGAAGAAAAAGAAAGTGGAACCGAACCAAATCCAACAAACCGATTCGGGTGCTGCTTAATCGCAACGCTTAATTCTTCTAGCGCCTTTAAGCGTGCTTGTAGAGGATTCACCTCATTATTTAGAATTTGATTTAACCTGTTCATTTCGGTTGTAAATTCTTTAACGTTGCTGCTTTTTTCTGGATGAACAAGAGTAGAAAACAATACGGTTTTATCTATTCCACTGTCATCCATCATTTTAATATGTTTCTCTATAGGCAAAACCACATGTGCATGACTATCAATAATCATTTTGTTTCTCCTTTTCATTTCTTTCGTAAAAGACTTCATTAGCAACTGTCAAAATTGTATTTAAAGCTACAGGAAATCCAGCATAAATAACCATCTGTAACATTGCTTCTAAAATTTCTTCCTGTGTCCACCCAACATTCAACGCCCCGTTTATATAAAATTTCAACTGTTCCGTATTGCCTAATGCAGTTAGGCCAGCCACTGCAGCAAGAAGGCGTGACTTTAGGTCTAAACCTGGTCTCGAGAAAATTTGTCCGTAATTAAACTCTACAGCTAGCGTTCCTAAATCAGGGAGAGCTGACTGTTCAAAGCCTGCCATTATATCCTTGTAGTTCTCTGGATCAATCTTAGCTAATATATCTAATCCTCGTTGAAAGTTATCTGTATGTGTTCCCATTACATATTACTTCCTTTCTTATTCATTAAATCCCCTATCATTTTTTTAGGAATGTTCATTGGAATTAAAGAACAAAAGCTAATGGCTATCATCAGTATGGCTATTGCACAAACTCCATTCCATTGCCATTTACTCCATGCAAGTAAACCCACATAAGATCCTAGGGATCCTCCTAAAAATGTGGAAACCATATATAACCCATTTAATCGACTTCTCTTTTCTTCTCCTAATTGGAAAATAGTAAACTGACAGGCAACTTGGTTCGCTTGAGTTCCTATCGTTATGAGAAGAGCTCCTAAAATTAACCCAGGCAACCAGTACCCTCCCCTTATAAGATCTATAAAAGCAAGTAAAGATACGGACATACACAAAAGACTTGCAAACTTTGCCCCCTTTATATCAATTAAACGTCCGATAATCGGCGTAGCAAATGCTCCCGCTATCCCGACTAACCCTATTACCCCCACCATGTCACTTCCATACGCATAGGGATGTGTATGTAATAAAAAGACAAGCGTGGTCCAAAATGCGCTAAAAGAAGCAAACATCATCCCCTGACTTAAACATGCTTGTTGCAGTGCTCTTTCTGTTATAAATAGCGGACCTAACGACATGAGTAAGTGTTTATAACTAGTCGCATTCTCCCCTTTACTTTTTGGAAAATAGACGTAAACTAACAAAATCATAAAAAGTGTAGCCGCAGCGGACGTCCAATACACCATTCGCCATCCAAAATGAACATCAATAAAACCACTAGCAAGCCGAGCGCCTAAAATACCACAAACTAATCCAATGGCGACATTTCCTAAAACTTTTCCTCTATTATGATCTGAAGCGATATTCGCAGCCAGCGGAACAATAATTTGAGGAACAACCGTTACCATTCCTAATGCTAAGCTTGTAACCATCATCCACGTTTTGTTGATAGATAAAGCATTTAAAGCGAGAACGATACATATAGCGAATAATAAAAACAAAATCAATTTTTTTCGTTCGAAGATGTCTCCTAACGGTACTATCAAAAGATTTCCTAGTGCATATCCAATTTGAGCTAAAGTAGCTATAATGCCTATGCTGGCCGCTGAAACATGAAAACTGGCGGACATGCTTACTAAAAGAGTTTGGTTCAAGTAGACGTTAGCCACTGTAAACCCGCAAACTGTAGCCATTAAAAGAACTAATCCTTTTGATAGATCACACGTCTTTTCGCTATCTTTTACTATCATCTGTTTCACCTCCTTTACCTAGATCATAAAATAAGGATTATAATGGTAATAGGAGTCTAGTTATACTAGTAGTAAAAGTACTACCTACACAAAGGAGTAAAATCATGGTAAGTGATAAAGAAAGAAGAAAAGAATTAGGGGATTTTCTAAAGATAAGACGAGAACGATTGTCTCCAAAAGATTTTAATTTGCCTATTGGACCGAGAAGAAGAGCCAAAGGATTACGCAGAGAAGAAATTTCTCAACTAGCAGGAGTCGGCATAACTTGGTATACGTGGCTGGAACAAGGACGAGATATACAAGTATCTTCTGAAGTATTAGAAGCCATATCCCGTATTTTTAAATTAAACAAAGAAGAAATGGAGCATCTATTTTTATTAGGCAATCAGCCGCTTCCATCTGCAACCGTGCAGAATGAAAGAGAAAATATAGATCGTGTTGTAAAAAATCTATTAAGTCAATTAGGTCCCTGCCCTGCCTATGTAACAGACGAAAAACTTAATATCGTAGACTGGAATAAAGCTGCTGTGATGGTATTTGGGGACTTTAACGAGATGGATGAGCGAAATCGCAATGCAGTGTGGCGCTGCTTCACTTCCAAAGAATATCAAAACCTTTTTCAAAATTGGGAAGATCATGCTCAACGACTAATTGCCCAATTTCGTTTAGCTTACACACGCTTTGTCGGAGATAAGTGGTTTAAAACTATGATTAGTGAACTTAGCGAGAAAAGCCCTCAGTTTTACAAGTGGTGGTCTAATCATGAAGTTTTAGGTACACCTTGTGGAAAAAAGACCATTATTCACCCTGTGGCAGGAAAAATGATTATGGATCATATTACGCTTCAAGTGTATGATGCACCCGAATTAAAAGTGACTGTTTATCAGCCACGTGAGGAGAATGAGACAGAAGAGAAGATGAAGCAGTTACTAAGATCATAATACCAGCACTAAACACATCATTACTGTTAATTAATAGAACCCTATGTATTCCTGACAAGTTCATAGGCTTTTTATTTTTGAATTGACATAACAGGTGTTATCGGTAGAAAAAATAAGTAAACCCTTACTGCTAGGATTTACTTATTTTTTCTAGATTAATTTATAAACATATTTATTTGAAAAATGCTTATCCGTTACATTTCTCTTGGTGTCTGAATTCCTAGTAGTCTTAACCCCTCTTCCAAAACAATCGTTGTACTTTCTACCAAAGCAAGGCGACTTTCCTTCTCCTTGTCTTCTATAAGGATTTTGACTTGACTATAATATTTATTAAACTCTTGTGACACATCAATTAAGTACTTAGCAATATGGGATGGCTCGTACTTCTCAAAACTTCTCTCAATAATCTTAGGAAATATCATGAGTTCTTTTATTAACAACCAATTGTATTCATTTGCTCCTTCACTGAAGACGAAATGTGTAGGTTGAGCTACTTTTCTTAAAATGGAGCAAGCACGAGCATATGTGTATTGAATATACGGTCCTGTTTCTCCCTCTACTTTTAACATCTCTTCAATTGAAAATTCAATATTATTGAGTCGCTCATTTTTTAAATCTTGAAAAATAATAGAACCTATAGCTACTTGCTGGGCAACCTCATCCTTGTTTGGTAACGTTGGATTCTTAACAGCAATATTTTGTTTGGCTAAGACTATTGCTTCTTCAATAACTTTTTCTAAAAGAACTACCTTACCTTTACGAGTAGACATCTTTTTGCCTTCTTTTAAAATAAAGCCAAAAGGAACATGAATTAATTCTTTTGCCCAGTTGTACCCCATTTTTTCTAAGACTAAGAATACTTGTTTAAAATGAAGGCTTTGCTCGTGCCCTACTACGTATAAAGCTTTCGTAAACTGATAGGTCTCTTGTCTATATAATGCTGCTGTTAGATCTCTTGTTGCATATAATGTAGCACCATCTGACTTTTTAATTAGACATGGAGGTAAGTTGATCGTAAATGGCCCATAGAAAATGGTTTAGCTATATTTGGAGAGGAGAAATCAATAGTAATAGTCCCTTCCTTTTTTACTTCGGGTGTTCCATAGAGACTTTTCTGTTGTAAGATAGTGTTTATAACCTTTTTTCCAACTGTCTCCTTATTAAAGAATCCATTTACATAGGGTCCTTCAGCTACAATCTTAGCAAACAAGGGATGCTTTAATTGTTCAGCCAAATTTATGGCGATAGCATTAGGTGATTTCTTGAGTAGTTTAGCTAATGTGAAACAAGGAAAAGCAATATCTCCTTGGGTACTATACTTAGGCTTTTCAATTAACTTCATAATACTTTTAACGGTCAGTTTGTTATCTAGTATTTTGCTTATTTCTTTAGCGAATATTTTATCAAATTCCATGTCATCACCTAATTCCTTTTATTTTTAGAGAACAAAAAAATCTCGTCTCTTATTAGAGACGAGATTTACCCGCGATACCACTCTTATTGTTCAAATTGAACCTTCTTACCAAGAACATAACGGATTTTGATCCGGCTCACCCTACTCTGCGAGATTTCAGGTTGCATCTCAAAAGTGCGCTTCACCTTAACTAGACTGTTAGGCTTGCACCATCCCTAACTCGCTTTAAGACTTCATTAAGATTACTCTCTTCTTCATAGATTTTCAATATTTTAACAATCTTATAATAGGTCAAGCTTAAAGTCAATATGATCTATAAGAATTAACATTTTTTAGTTACCATAATGTACCTTATCGGTATTGATCTAAAAGAAGAACAGCATATATGCTGTTCTTCTTTTGGGAATCGTCTATACTACCTCAAAAATATGGATGCAACAAGGAACTATAATGACAAGCTTTGAAAAAGCATAATGGTTATAAATTTAAGGTTATAAGTTGATAAATAGTTAACAAAAAAGCATCAATCCGTGTTTTTATGAGGGGATGATGCCTTTTTTTATCAAAAATGTTTCAGTAGTACTATAAAATGTTTCATTTTCTATATATAAGGGTATCAAAAGTTTTAGGACATCGTTCTCATATACTATCGATTAGTGACAAAACATTGTATATGCAGCATGTTTTGTTCATTTTCTGCTTTGGAGGGACGATTTCAATATTTGCTGTCCTTCTTTTTATTTTACATAAAAACAATGAAATACTCTCCAAAGTACTATTATGCTTAGTCAAGGGAGTTGAAATATTATGAAAAAAACAGAGCACATCAAGAGATATGAGCAAGGTATTACTAGTAAGTTTGCTGTGTACAACTTTCCATATGTTTATGAATTTTCTATTTACGCTATTGACATCTTTTATTCTGATACAGAAGAATACCTCTTTGGCTGTGCTAAGAACACTACACTTGAAAGATTCTTTACTCGTAAAATCTACCAAGATGAACTTGGGTATTATTTCAAGTATGTCCAAGAAAAGATCTATCTCAACTGTTTTAATCCAATAAAGAACAATATGTTACAGTTAGCTCAATGAACTGGCTTTTTTTATGCCATCCAAGATAAAGGACCTATCCTACTCACATAGGGTAGTTTTTTCATTTGCTATTAGTATATTTTTTATTGGATTGGAACAAAATGCAATTAGAATGCCTTCCGACATTTGGTGTTCGAAACCCATTTTTTAGATTAGAAAAACCTACTGTTGAGGCACAGTAGGTTTTTCTTCTTGCAATAAATATTTAAAACCTCTAAATTAAAGATATGCATATTATACTGGATTAGAAAAGGAACCGGTTTTAAATCTGAATCTGCTCCTTTTTTTAATGAATTTCTTCTAGTTCATTTAACTTCTTATCCAACACTTGACTTACCTTTACCGTATTATCGCTTCCAATTCCTTCTTTTAAAGCTGTGTTTATCATAATTTTTCTAATACGCTCTATTTCCTCTAATAGTACTTCATGCGTTACATATTTATCTTCCATCCCCATCATCACCTAACCAATTTCCATGTTAAATATTGATAAATTTTACATTAACTTTTTATAATGTATTTTTCAACACTCAAATTTTTACAATTCGAAGTACGATTAAAAACTGATTATTTTGGAAGGCGAAAACTATAATTCTTATAGGTAATTGTTAACATACTTTCTTAAAAGGAAACAGGAAGATAGATTGGTAGAGGATAGGGAGTAGAAATCGTGATTTTTTCAATAGAAATGAATATTTAGAAGAAACACCAATAGGCGACTTATTCCTTCTGTTCAGAAAGATAAAGTCACCTACACAATTTTCCCATTCATTATTAGTTATCCTTTCAGTTTTTCTTATTTATACGTTTATTGATTTACATGTTCCTGTTCTAACTGATTTACTACATTATCCTGACATTCATTGATAAATAGATAAGTAAGGTATGAATGTAAGTCAAATCGTTGTTTATTAATAAATGTAGAAAAAACCTGTTTATATTCGCTCAATAGTTTGACCTCCTTTATGTGAGTTCCTATTTTCATTATCGCCCAACTAGCAATCTCTTATACATACAAATCAATAAAGTATTCTGTATGATAAGCTATTTTTATCATGTATTTAATATAAATTGATAATTTACTGTTTCTTTTCATTATAATATTGCACAGGGAACATAGCTCCTTCCGAGACCATTTTATTATCTTCAGTGTCCATAGGATCTGGATGACCAGCTTTGTGTATAGGGAACGAGGTCAATTTTTGAGTTGATGACTTATATGGAATAGCTTTTTTTACACTTTGAACAAACCCTTTTACCTTATCTAAGTACTTGTTGCTATATTAACGAGAGAAATAATACCAACCACTATATTACAACTAAATAGTTAATCTTCTTTACTTTAATCGACCATAGGTAGCTGTTGAAACAGTAGGTTTAGATTTGATTCTCTAATGGTTTAAAAGAGGCTGGCCTTTAAGTGTCACATACTTAAAGAACAGCCTCTAAGTTATTATTATGGGATGGCATAGACCTCGACAGTGAAGCTTTCTCCATCGGTGTCTTCCGGTCTGGCGACGTAGAAATCTTCACTCGTTTTGATTTCTGTCTCGGATCCGTCTGTAAGGTCATTAAAGATCGTTTCGTCAATGCCGAAGCTGATGTCTTTCATGACATCGAATTTCGCATTAGTAGGACCATCGACGATTTTCCATTGTAACTTGGTCGCGTAAGAAGGGATATTCCCGATCGTGAAGTTATCACTTGATCGGTTATCCTGTCCGTCCTGAGGCTGGCCTTCCGATCGGATCGTCGCTATTTTCTCAGGGGCTTCGACCTGCACATTGAAAGTATCCCCATCCAAAATCCTATCATAGGCGTACCAGGCACCGAGCCATGTCCCTGCAGCGCCGTTCGATTCGCTTGAAATCATTTTTACTGAAAAATTATCCGATCCATTGGTCGCCGAACCTTCCCAGGTGGAAGCAAACGGATATTCGTCACACTGCTTGCCGGTCCGATCCTCATCTCCGAATTCCCTTTCACAAGTCCTTCTTGTCTTGTTCCTATTGCGATTATATTCATCCTGATGACGTTTCGGATACATCCGTGTCAGTGTGCTGTCTCCCACAGCTCCCGGTATTTTCTTTCCAACCATTTGAGGCTTCGTCTGATCTGGATGATCCATCGCAAACTTCCAATGCTGTCCAGCTTCAGATAACATTGAAAATTCTGGCTTTGTGACCGGAACATTGAAGATTGGTGTGGCTTTACTGAATACGGCTCCTTGCCAGAAATATTGATTAGGAAAGGCAAACATATATTTTGCAGAATCGTACCGAACGGTCTGTTTAATACCATCAATACTCTTTTTGAATTTCCTTGGTGCATGTGTAAGGGTAAGTTTTGGCCAAAATTCCATGTACCCTAACTGATCAGGGTTTGCGTCAGTTGGTGGGGGTGCTTCTGATGTGAAAATTTCTGTGCTGAAGTTCGTATTTTTCCATTGGGCGATTGTTCGTTCCGTCGGCGGAAAGTCGGGATCCTCTTTACAGTCACCTGCGTTCACCTTGGATTCACATACCATATCAATTTTCAACTTGGCTCCATTCAAGGATGGATGGGTCACGAGGATATCATCAAGTGTATAATAGACCCTCATTTTCCGGCTTTGGTTGGAGCCATAACCTATTTCAGTGAATTGAAATTGAACGCCTTCGTAAAAACAGAACCCACCAATGCATTTTACTGGGACTTGATATGTTGCGACGTGGGACCAACAGAAGGAATACCGATTCTTAATATACCCTGTTTCTGAACTGCTGTCTGGACTTCCCTGGCATTCTTCTGTAGTCAGGATATGATCATAGTCGAAGTCAGGCGGTGTCCATCCGGCTGCTGTCTTGATCGGAGGCGCCATGTTCGCTCTGTATGTTGTGTCACTTTGCTGGTCTTCCTCCATCAATTTATCTAATGTCTGAATGCCTTCTTTTTTCTGGATCTGATCTTGCTTGATCCCAATCTCTTCAACTGACTTGCCTTGCTTCATAAGTTTAGTTGCCTTTTCAATCTTCTCCTTGTTGTTTGGGAGCCAATAACCTCCGCCATTTGAATCAGACTGCGCTTGTGCTGGTGAAATCATTCCTGTGACCAAAAACAAAAAAAGTACAGATAAAACGATACGTCTATAAAACCTGGACATCCTATCCCTCCCTTATTTTTTGATTTGGAATAAAACTTTGTTTTAGAAACATATAGAGGATATTATCTTTGCAGACAATAAACTAAATTCATTACTTCGATGGCATCCAAATCGATGATAGAATACTACAAAAAAATTTTTCCGACAATATACTATAAGGAAAATGAAACCAAAAACCTACAATAATTACCATATTAATTAGCGTACTAGGAAAAATGGGTCATATAAAGAATTCCTTTATTTATAAAGATTCTCCACAATTGGGCGCCATTTATCGTCATTAAGGTAAATAGTTAAACTGTGGATTTTTACGAAATACTTTACAATTTACTTAACATAAAACATGTTATCGGCACTGAAAAAGGATCTTTGTTTAAAAGATCCTTTTAACTGCTTATTTAACTTTACTTGCTAGTAAAATATCTTTTATCTCGTCAATACTATTGATTATATATGTTGGATTGGAATCACTTAATTCTTTAAATGAACCATATCCATAAGTTACTCCAACAGAGTCAATACCCGTATTATTTGCGCCAATAATATCGTGTTTTCTGTCCCCAATCATAATAAAATCCTCTAACCTATGCTCATTGTACTTATCAAGTATGTATTGAATAATTTCAGTTTTTGATGATCTCGTTCCATCAAGATTACTTCCAACAACAAGTTCAAAATACTGGTCAATATTAAAATACTTTAGTATTTGTTCAGCAAATACAGTAGGCTTTGAAGTTGCAACAACTAAAGTATATTTTCGTTCTTTTAATGACTTTAATAGTAAAGGAATATCTGAATATAACTCATTCTCAAACATCCCCTTATCCCTAAACCTTTCCCTGTAATAATCAATCGCCCTTTGTGTATCTACCTCATCAAAATCGTAATATTCACCAAATGAAACTTGAAGTGGTGGACCGATAAAACATTCAAGGTTATCGATATTAGGCTCATCAATGTCCATTTTCTGTAGCGCATATTGAACAGATTTAGTTATGCCTATCTTGGGATCTGAAAGTGTTCCATCTAAATCAAATAAAATTATTTTATATTTGTCCATATTAGGCTCCCCCTTTGCATTAAATAATCTCCTCATTTTACCATATAAAATTCAGAATAATTTCAAGATCTCATTAAACCGCCCAATTTTCTTCATTAAACGACCGATTGCTGAATAAGATCCCCAATAATCAGTTGAATAGTCTACTATATAAATCTAGTAAACATAATGTTCCTTTCCGGAACACATCACAAAAAAGAACCCTTATGGGAGTAAGGGTTCAATCTAGGATAGGTTTCTGCCATATGCACCTTTTATACATATGCTCAAAGCTGTCCTATATTGCCTTATTTATAAATTTGTTGTACAATTATTCAGATTTTTCTATGAATAGAAACATATAAATTCCCTAAAAGCTATCCGTCCTGCAACGATGGGGTAGCTTTCTTTTTTTATTAACGATAATAATTACTTTAACATCTTGTAATAGATTTAAATATCTTATTCGTAAAAGTATATCTTGTTAGAAAAATCCGCGTCGAAATAAAAGAAATAACTTTTAAATAATCATTGATATTCTGTGATTTAGAAGCGTAATACTTTGTAGAAAAAAGTTTCATTTGTCTACATGGAGTAAAATCAATAACACTACTTTTAATAAAATACGTTTAGTTTTACTTAATGATATGACGAAAAGTAGAACTACACATAATCAGTTTTTTTAAAGGGGGAAGAAAAATCAATATTAAAAATCAACAATTCCTAGAGACTATTGATTATTTGCTTTCCTCAATTTTAAGTATGCATATGCACTTAACATGAGGGCTACAATCACTATACAAGTAAGAGGAAATAGAATTGTATTAACAAAATGATCATAAAAACAGGTATACATAAAAATCACCTCAAATAGTTTAAATTCCCCCTAATAATCCTTGTTTTAGAGGGGGGTAACAGATTGTAAGAACCACCTCATATTCGAAGGGAATAATGCAAATAAACCTTTTATTGCTTATGGTCCTTTCTATTTTTCAAGAAAGCAACAAGAAGCAGCAGAATAGGCATAATCGCAGAGAGGGGAATATACAAAACAAACATCTCTATCCCCAATCCTTCATGGAGGTGTTCTTGAAAATTGCTAGAAATCGTCATTGACATAAATAGAATCATAAGTCCTATAGGATATGAAAGTCGTGAAGATGATTTAATCTTAAATAAGTTGGCCGTCCCTATGACAGCCGCATAAAGCAATACGCTTATCTTAAAGAAACCACCGGTAACTAAAGCAATCATAAAAAACACATCAAGACGTTCTAAAAAGTCAGCTACTTGGATGCTTTGTATGGTACTAAGAAGAGGAAATTGGGAACGTTCAGTCAAATCAACCCCAAGTACACTAATGTTAATCAGCATGGCAATAGTCAAGTTGATGCCAGCTAATCCTGATGCACATAACATGGTCACTTTGGCTTTCTTTGGGTTTTTTAAATACGGTAAAATCATTGTAAACACAATCGCTTCACTAAAAGGAAAATACAAGATTTGAGTAAAAACAACTTTCAAGGGTGGGAATATCCCTTCTTCGAGTACTGGTTGTAAGTTCGTAATATCGATTAATCCTGAACATACAATCAGAATAAAGCCAGTGATGGCTAGGATATACATGATTATAAAAAAGATTTCTCCTGACCGGGCTATTACTTCTATACCTTTGCGAACTGTATAAATAATAACAAGAATCAATAAAGCATTCGCAATAAACAAAGGGGTATCGGGATAAGCAAAGGTTAACAGCATCTCGCCGATATCACGTAGAACCCTTGCTACATTATAGATAAAATAAAAGATATAAAGAAAGGCCAGTACGCTTCCTATGGCTTTACCTAAGATTTTTTGCATGTACTCTGTAGGTAAAATATCTGGATAGTACGAGTAAAGTTTATTATAGACTAGAAACAGAACAAAACTGAATACGGTTCCAAGCAGAATCGCAAGCCAAGAGTCCTGTTTTGCGTCCATAGCAATGGGTAACAATAAAGTAGTACCCAGCTCAAACAAAACCATTAGGATAAAAAGCTGATTAGCACTAATTTTAGCTTTCTCCATTCAATCCGCCTTCCTTTTCAACTGTATTTAAGGAACTGTTTTAATTTTTTGGCTTATCCTTTACTGCTTTCACCACTTCCGATTTTTCGAATGTTATGTAATAGATACTAGATTTACTTTAAGGTTAATTCTAGGCTAAAAGTATTCTTTCCACGGTTAAGAACTTTACTGGGGAATTTAACAAGGATGACAAAATTCTATACGAAAATTAGCTAGTTAAATTTGTTTTTCCCATGCTTCTTCCTATTTTTAAAGAAAGCTACAAGAAGAAGCAAAGGAGGAATAATCCCAAGAAGAGGAATGTGTATAGTAAACATTGCCACCTTCAGTCCTTCGTGGTTATGTTCTTGAACATTGCTCGCAATGGTAATAGATAAGAAGAGAATGATTAGCCCCAAAGGATACGATAACCTTGAAGGTGATTTAACCTTGAATAAATTTGCTGTACCTATGACAGCTGCATAAAATAACAAGCAGATTTTAAAGAAGATAGTGATAATTGAAGCAAGCATAAAAAATACATCAAGCCTTTCTAAAAAATTAGCTACTTGGATGCTCTCCACTGTGCTAAGAAGTGGATACTGTGAACGTGCAGTTAAATCAACTCCCAATACGCAAACATTAATGAGCATGGTAATAATTAAATTAATTCCACTTAATCCACTTGCACATAGCATGGTCACCTTTGCTTTCTTAGGATTATTTAAATACGGTAAAATCATGGTAAATACAATGACTTCTGTAAATGGAAAATACAAAGTTTGAGTAAATACCACTTTTAGGACAGGAAATAAACCTTCTTCCAAAATAGGTTGTAAATTTTTAATCTCGATTAATCCAGAAGATATAATTAAGATAAAACCAGCAACCGCAAGGACATACATAAAAATAAAAAGCAGTTCTCCGGATCGAGCTATGACCTCAATTCCTTTTCTGATTGTATAAATAATGACAAGCATTAATAATGCATTGGCAATGAATAAAGGTGTGTCAGGATAGGCAAAGGTTAATAGCATTTCACCAAAATCACGTAGAACCCTTGAGGCATCGTACATAAAATAAAGAATGTAAACAAAGGCCAGTACGGTACCTAATACTTTCCCTAAAATCTTTTGGATATATTCTGTAGGCAAAAGGTCAGGATAATAGGTATAAAGCTTGTGGTAGATTAGCAATAGAACGAAACTGAATACCATTCCAAGGAGAATTGCAAGCCAAGCGTCTTGTTTTGCATCTATTGCAAGAGGTACCAGTAAAGCACTCCCCAATTCGAATAGAACCATTAAGATAAAGAGCTGACTAGAACTAATCTTAGCTTTTTCCATTCAATTGAGACCTCCTTTTCGGTTTTATTAAAGCTTCCTTTTGCTTTTTTGAATGGCTATTTAACTTTCTATTGCTTTCGAACGTTATTTAATAAAGATGAGATTTGTTCTAAAGGTAATTCTAATGTAGAGAGAATCTTTCTACGGGTAATTACCTTATTAGGAAATGTCGCTGTAAAGACTATATTCTATATAAAAACTAGCTGATCAACTATGTTTACTCCCATGAACCTTCCTTTTTTGTAAGAAAGCTATAAAAAGAAGGATAGGAGGAATTATGGTGAATAGAGGGATATGCAGAATAAACTTGGCTATATATAATCCTTCATGGAGATGTTCTTGGAAATTACTCGCGATTGTGACAGATAAAAATAGAACAACAATACCTAAAGGATACGCTAACATTGAAGGTGATGTAATTTTGAATAAGTTAGCTGTTCCTATGGTGGCTGCATAAAATAATATGGTAACCTTAAAAAAAATCCCAATCACCATAGCAAGCATAAAAAACACATCAAGCCGTTCTAAAAAATCTGCTACTTGGATGCTCGCGACTGTACTAAGAAGTGGGAATTGGGAACGCGCAGTTAGATTAACACCAAGTACACTAATATTAATGAGCATCGTAATAACCAAATTGATTCCACTTAATCCCGTTGCACATAGCATAGTCACTTTTGCTTTCTTAGAATCATTTAAATACGGCAAAATCATTGTAAACACAATAGCTTCAGTAAACGGAAAATATAACGTTTCAGACAATGCAACCTTTACCGATGGTAATAAGCCTTCTTCCAAAACAGGTTGTAAATTCTTAAAATCAATTAAACCAGAAGATATAATTAAGATAAAGCCAGCAACTGCAAGGATATACATAAAAATAAAAAGCAGTTCTCCGGATCGAGCTATGACCTCAATTCCTTTTCTAATGGTGTAAATAATGACAAGTATTAATAATGCATTTGCGATGAATAAAGGCGTGTCAGGATAGGCAAAAGTTAACAGCATTTCACCAAAATCACGTAGAACTCTTGAAGCATCATACATAAAATAAAGAATGTAAACAAAGGCAAGTACAGTACCCAGCACTTTCCCTAAAATCTTTTGCATATATTCTGTAGGTAAGAGGTTGGGATAATAGGTGTAAAGTTTATGATAAACTAAAAATAAAATAAAGCTTCCTAACATACCCAGCAGAATTCCAAGCCATGCATCCTGCTTAGCCCTGATGGCAAGAGGTACCAGTAAAGCACTCCCCAGCTCAAACAGAACCATTAAGATAAAGAGCTGACTAGCACTAATTTTCGCTTTCTCCATTCAACTGGCACCTCCTTTTCCTTACTTTTGATTCTCCTTTATTCCTGAAAGAAACGATTTATTTCGTAAACCAGCTCGACGTACGTAGGCTTCCACTGTAATATCTACATCTAACTTTGGAAAGTACACATCATTCCATTCCGTTTTTAACTTCTTAAATTGATTTGGTCTAGTACGGTGAATCACTTCACCGAATCCCAAAATATCCGTTTTGTTTTTTTGTGCATGTTCAATAGCTACACTTAGCTCTTTTTTAATTTCTTTCCTCAACGATTGTTCGATTTTTGTAATGACCTTTGGATTGGTGATATCAACAGGTACCTCCATGTCGCCTATATCTCCTTCAACACGTGTATGAACAGAAATATGAGGTTTCCCATTCTTCACCTGAGCAGACACACTTGTTTTTTGTCGTACAGTTTGATAAGCAATAGCCTCTTTCTTTCCTGCCCAACTAATATTAATATTCGTCCCTTGAATTTTATCGAGAATCCATACCGTCCCTCTTGCTGGTTTTCCATACAGCCAATCCACTAGCTTTCCCTGTTTTAAGACAGCAATTCCGGAAGCGCGAAGTGTTGCCGCGGGTGCACTTTCCTGAAGGTTATCTAGCTTTTGTGCTTGCTGGGGATTCCCAACTAGACGAAATCCTGATACGACAGCTCCTCTTCCAGGAGACTCAATGCTCTTCATCACTTCTTGGAGTGATGTTTTTACATTCTCTCCCCATTTTCTTTCCGTAAATTCTAAGGTTTTTAGCACTTTATTCGCTGGAATTTTATCAACTGGGGTTAATGTTTTGACAAGGTCAGCTGCGGTCGAGTTTTTCGCAATCACAAGAGTGGAAGTATTTCGAAATTCCGGATCCCGATCTAAACTATCAATTAACGTATTAAGCCCTTCTTTTCTGGCCAGCCTTTCTCCCACTACGACTAAGTTTGTATGAGCATAATACAATCGTCGAGAGATTCTGCCTGAAGCCCGTCTACTTGCTTCTACTATATTATCCCCTGAAGCCGAATAGATGGTAATAGGAGGGCTTTGGCTGCCTCCTCCTCCTTGCATACCTCCTGCCACGTTTCCTGGATTAATAATTTGAAGTGTTAAGTGAAATCTTCCATCTTTCGTTTCGTCGATACCCATGGCTGATACAATAGCAAGGTCCGTTAATTCTTTTTTACTCCAGCAACTTGTGAGCAAAAGCGTCATTGTCATCATCAATAAAAGAAAAACCCCTTTACGCTTCATTGTTGTTACCTTCTTCAAAATCGCTATTCACCATACCTCGAGATGCAGGAGGGTGTGGGTGTTGATTTGTCCCTTCTCGAACCGTATTAGCAGTAATTAATCGCGGTCTTTGTCTCAGTGTCCACCACGGTAATCTCACAACAGTATCTCCATTGTTTACGGGGATGAAGGGAGCAAATGGAGCCATATAGGGTACTCCAAATGAACGTAAGCTGCATAGATGGACAACCATCATTAAAAGACACAAAATGATGCCGTAGAATCCAAATGTTGCTGCACCGATCATAAACAAAAAACGAATTAAACGGGCCGAAATCGCCATATCAAAAGATGGTGTGGCAAAACTAGCAATAGCCGTGATGGATACAATGATAACCATTGCTGGTGAAACAATACTTGCTTGAACAGCTGCTTGACCTATTACAAGGGCCCCGACAATAGATACTGCCGAACCAATAGCTTTAGGTAAACGTATCCCTGCTTCGCGTAAGATTTCAAAGGTTATTTCCATAAGCACGGCTTCCACAAACGCTGGAAAAGGAACGGATTCCCTCTGTGCCGCAATAGCTACAATGAGCATGGTTGGAACCATTTCTTGGTGAAAGGTTGTAACGGCAACATAGGTAGCTGGCGCAATGAGCGAAATCATAAACATAAAAATACGCAAAAGCCGAATCGAGGTAGCAATGTCAAACCGGGCATAATAATCTTCAGCCGATTGGAAAAATTGCATAAATATAGCTGGCGCAATGAGTACAAAAGGGGTCCCATCTACAAATATAGCAATCCGCCCTTCTAACAGGTTCCCTGCTACAACGTCAGGTCTTTCTGTGTTGTACATAGTTGGAAAAGGAGTCAATGTTTGATCCTCTATTAGTTGTTCAATATATCCTGATTCCAAAATGCTGTCGATATCAATTCGATGTAATCGCTGACGAATTTCTTTGACGACTTTATCATTGGCAATGCCATGTATGTACATAAGCGTCACATCTGTCTTAGTTACACGCCCAACTTTTAAAGACTCCATCCATAAATCGGGGGTCTTAATGATGCGGCGTACCATAGCTGTATTGGTCCCAAGAGACTCGGTAAATGCTCCTTTTGGTCCTCGCACTACCATTTGGGTAGTAGATTCCGCAATGGAACGCTTTTCTCCACCTTTAGTACTAGCACTCAGTGCCTGATCTACTCCATCCACTAAAATAAGAGTATCTCCTGCCATTAAAGATGCAAATAAATCATCGAAGTTAGTGATGGGAGATATGTTTCCAATTGTCATTATATCTTTAGAAAGCAGGTCTATCGCATTTTGCTGATTTATTACTTCTTTATGATCATCCTTCATCATAGATTGCAGTAGATATTCTTGAATCGACTGATTGTCTACAATTCCTTCTACATAGACAATCGCCGTTTTAATGTCAGAATCCCCCCCCATTTTTATCTCACGAATAACGACATCTGAACTATTTCCCGTTTTCTGCTCAATCATGTTAAGGTTGCCTGATAACGAAACCTGTATCCGTTCTATTTGATGATCAGTAGTTTGATTCTCGTCACTCTTTGGCCGTTTCTTTTTTGGTTTGCGATCTTTAAAAAACGAAGGCATAGATTTAAGCACCCTTCTTTCAGTTTTTATTACTTTAACCATATAAGAGTTTTTTATGTAAAAATTAACAATAAATATTTATGTATCATCATAGAAGAAAAGGAAGAACCTATTATATGGAGCGTGATAGATATGAAAATCATAGGTATTAGCCTTTTAATGTTGGGATGTTTAATGGGCTTTTCTTTAGGTATTGATATTGTTCAAGGATTTGATGTTTCTCAGGCGTTGTACAACGCCATGAGTCCATTTAGGGTAATGGAAGTCGCTGAATTATTTGTACTCTTTTTTCTTCTTTTTCTTTTTTTTGCTGAATCGTTATATCTTTTTATGAAGAAGAAAAATCAAAGCAAGTAACCATATACTCATCAATTATCATTTTTAAAAATAGGAAATAGACATAATGGTAATTTAGTTCAGGCTACCCGTTTCAATCAGTTCTTTCATTAATCAAGATTCATATAAAATAATTCATCATCTGTGTTATTTAGTTGTTCATTTATCCATTTCCTTACATTATTCATTCTGGAATCAAAAGCCATTTGAAAGAGACCAGTTAACTGAAAATCGGTAAAATGACTTCTCTTTAATTGGAGAAAAGCCTCCTGATAGGAAGAGAAATGAAGCTGTTTGAATAAGAAATCATCCATTGCCTCTCGAATATATTCTTCATTTTTCCAACAATTCATGGGAACATGAGCAAATTGCCAAGGCCTAAAGACACTAGGATAAATCGCTTCAACTATTTGAAAAGGGGAATAGCCTAAAAGCGTAAAGGCGCCACCTAAACCATGTTGTCTAAAAAAATTAAAATTAACTCGAAAGGGTATTTCTTCCATAGGAATCTTCATTTTTTCCTCTATTACATATTTTACTGCCTCAATAGCTCTTCTCTTTCCTTCTTCTCCCTCCCAATATTTATCAGGAGTTTGTTGGAATTGCCAAGGTTTAAATTTTCCTGGATAGGCATTATCAATGACTTCATAATAATTCCATCCATATAGCATAGCAGGAGGTCTGAGACGATGAGACCATAATGTATTGGCACCTACTTGAAAAGGGATTTCATCGATGGGGATTGATAAGAGTTGCTCAAGTAAATAGCATGTCATATAGCGCATATATTTTTTTCCTTCCTTACCTACAAAGAAATAATTAGGAAATCTTTTTCTTCTCTTTTCTAGAACATCTTGATAAACTTCAATGACTTGTTCTCTATTCACTATCGAAAGCCCCTTTTGAGAAAGTATATTTTTTATTATTATGTATAATAATGGGATTTATATACGAATGGAGCTGAATCTGATAAGATACATAATAAAAAAG
>NZ_JYOO01000049.1 GCF_000956595.1 Priestia aryabhattai B8W22
TTTTTTATTGCAATTTANATTTTTGCTTAAAGCGTTCTACACGGCCGCCTTTATCAGCAAATTTTTGTTTTCCTGTATAAAAGGGATGTGTATCCGAACTGATTTCAACTTTTAAAAGCGGATACGTGTTGCCATCTTCCCACTGAACGGTCTCATTTGATTGTTTTGTAGATCCTGATAAAAATGATGTTCCGCTATTTGTATCCATAAATACAACTTTACGATAGTCTGGATGAATATTTGTTTTCATTAAATATCTCTCCTTTAAAACAATATACATTTATTATAATCGTAATGATTACTATTTTCAAGTGATATGTTTTACCAGTTCTGATGCATAAAGCGTGGTAAAAAGTGGACAATAAGGTTTATCAATACTTTACTGGAAAGGTTGAAAAATGAATGGATCATTTAGTTACTGCACGTTCAATGTTTGGTCTGAACATGGGAGTACATATCATTTTTGCCACTCTTGGCGTCGGCATTCCTCTCATGATTTTATTGGCTGAAATTCTTTACTACAAAACAAAAGATAAAGATTATGAACTTATGGCACAGCGCTGGACAAAAGGAGCTGCTGTCCTGCTTGGAGTCGCTATTCCTACGGGAACGATTGCTGGTGTACAATTAGCGTTGCTTTGGCCAGGCTTTATGGAAATCGTAGGAAAAGTGATGGCTCTTCCCTTTCAAATTGAAATTTATGCTTTCTTTATTGAGGCTCTTTTTCTCTCCATTTATGTATACGCAGCGGACCGTATTTCTCGAAAGATGCGGATTATTAGTCTGGTTCTAGTAGCAATAGGCGCCCTTGCCTCTGCCGTTTTAATTACAAACGTGCACGCATTTGAAGGAACACCTGCTGGATTTCGGATTTTAAATGGCGAAATTGTAAGCGTAGATCCTTGGGCAGCTTTCTTTAATCCGAGTTTCTTTGTAACGTCCGGTCACGTAGCTGTTTCTGCCTATACAACCGGAGGCTTTGTCATTGCTTCAGTAGCTGCCTTTAAAATGCTTCGTGCGAGAAAACATAATCCAAGAGAATATAAATTTCATCATAAAGCTTTGATGATGGGATTAGTAATCGGCGGGATTTTTTCTTTTGTAACGGCTTTGAATGGACATGAATCCATGCAAAAAGTATACGAATATCAACCTGAAAAACTCGCAGCTGCTGAGGGTCTATTTGAAACGCAAGATCATGCTCCATTAGCTTTAGGCGGATTTACAGATGAAAAAGAACAGCGAGTCAAGTATGGAATTGAGTTTCCGTGGATGCTCAGCTTCTTGTCGGGTAATAGCTTTAATACAGTGATTACTGGACTCAATGACTTCCCTAGAGATTATTGGCCGCCGCTTTTTGTGCATACCTTGTTTAACGGTATGGTCATTATCGGATCGATTTTAATTTTAGTGGCGCTAGTGGGCGTTGTTTGGTACAAGTTTTTAAAGAAGAAAAGCTTCCCTAAAGTTTTCATGTGGGCATTTGTCGCAACGGGCCCTCTCGCGATCATGGGCATTGAATTCGGATGGATTTTCGCATGTACAGGCAGACAACCCTGGGTCATTTACCGCATCATGCGTACATCAGAAGCAGTTACCACTTCTGCTAATTTGCATATTTTATTTTTTTTATTTTTGCTTGTTTATATCGTACTCGTGGCCGCAGTCGCCCTTGTACTGGTGTTTTATTTTAGACGAAATCCGCTTTCTAAAGAGCTTGCTGCGCAAGCAGATTAAAAAGGATGTGAGAATATGGCTGATTCATTACTAGCAATCACTGTAATATGGGGCTTCATTTTTATCTATGCCGTAATGGGAACGATGGACTTTGGAGCTGGCTTTTGGTCGATGGTATATATTAATCGTACGAAAACGAACGCTACAGATGTAGCAAACAGATATCTATCGCCTACTTGGGAAGTAACCAATGTATTTATTGTGGCGATTGTTGTTGCGCTGTTTAGTTTTTTTCCTCGAGCTACATTTACGCTTGGAACAGTGTTACTAATACCCGGAAGTATCATTTTACTTCTCTTATCTATTCGAAGCGGGTTTTTAGTGTTTTCACACTATGCTAGCAGCTTCAAATATCGGAGAGCATTGGTTTATATATCCGGTATATCCGGCGTGTTAATTCCTGCTTTTTTAATCGCCGTACTGCCCGTAAGTCAAGGTGGGTTTATTGATATAATTGACGGAACGCAGCGATTAAATTTAGCAAAAGTATTTTCAAGTCCGCACGTCTATTCATTTATCGGTTTTGCCATTACCTCTTCGCTGTTTTTATCGTCTCTGTTATTAGCAGATTACTCGAAGTCATCTGACGAAATGGAAGCTTATGCGGTCTATCGGCGTGATGCGCTCATTACGGGGCCTCTTTCCCTGCTAATGGCTATCTTTATTATGATTACAATGCAATCAGAAGCAAGCTGGTTATATGATAAAATGATGCAGTTTAAGCCCCTTCTTTACGGATCTGTAGGCCTATTTGTAATAGCTGGTATTGCTCTGCTGCTGCCTTCTCAAAAAGGAAAAGGCATGCCTCGTTTAGCCGTGGTATCTATTATCCTTCAATATTTCTTAGCAAGTTACGTATACGGACGAAGCCACTTACCTTATGTGGTCTATCCAAACGTAACGATTGAGAATGGATTTACACATCCCGATGCGTTTCGTTCGTTATTTATTGTGTATATTGTTGGCTTTGCTATTTTATTTCCTGGATTCTTTTATTTCTGGCGTCTATTCATGAAAGATAATAAAGAATACAGCAAAAAGAAGCCATATTAAAAAACCCGGTCAGCACTTGACCGGGTTTTCTTATGAAGCAGCAGATTTTGCCACTACTTCAGCAAAGTCTTTAGCAAATACCTTACATTTTTCTACATCTTCTCCAAAGGGAGAGAGCTCGATTTTCAAACCGGGAACGGCTATATTTCCGTTGCGTCCCTTTATTTTTTCTTCAATTAAATCAACTGCGCCGCAAAAAACATCATATGATGAATCACCTGAACCAAATACAGCCATCTGCTTTTGACTGAGATCTATATCATCCATTTCATCATAAAGATACTAAAAAATCATCTGGCAGCTCTCCATCTCCCCACGTATAAGCTCCAAAGATAATAGATTCTGCGGATACAAGGTCAGAAGCATCAATGTCATATACCTCTGCTCGTTTCACATGCAATCCATGCTTGACTAATTCTTCTTCGATCAAATCGGCTATTGCTTCTGTGTTGCCTGACATACTCGCATAAGCTAGTAAGATTTCCTTCATATAAATGACGCTCCTTTACACCAGCAGTGTTGGCCGCACATCCCCTTCTTCATCACATTCTTGCTTAAGAGAACAATTTTCACACTCACTGGATGCATAATTCTTTTGAAAATGTTTTGGTTCCATTAACACACTTTTGACAATATGTAGTTGAAGTACGGCTTTTTCATAATCGTCTGGTGCAATATGATAAGTTGTTGTTTCTCCGGTTAATAATGAATAAAAACGAATTTGTTCAGGAACCTTTTTAAAAGCTTGTTTCGAAAAAACAATAATAAAGTCTTTCATTGCGTTCTTCACTTCTTCATGGTCATCTAGAATGAATTTTGTTACCGTATAAGACTTGTCTGTCCATGCAGCAAAATCAATGGTTAGAGAAAGGTTGCTTTGAATTTCTTCTACATAAACGCTGTATTTCTCAAACACAAAAAGAGGTAGCTCCACATGTGTTTTCTCGCCTAAAAACCTCAGTAAATAATCACTTACTTTAGCTAACACATCGTAATAGTGAATGGGTGATGAAAACATATTTGGCTTTAGGCGCCAATATTTTTCAATAAGCTGTAAAACATAGAGGTTTGAGCGATACTCAACTGGCTTGCTATAGTATGTTTTAATGATTTGATGGACAGTTACTTGAACATGCTGTTTCCAATCTATAGATGTCTTTTTCAAAAGAAGCTGCTGCTGATAAAATTTGTACGGACATCGAATAAATTGTTCGATGTGGTTATTGGAAAGTGTCTTTATATGCACTTTCATCGGTTCCATCTATGTCTCACCACCCTAATTGAAATTCATTCTCAATAATGATTAAAAATTAAATCATGAAATTTGCTCAATCACTTTACGAATAGCACTCCATGAATGTTTGACGAAATAAATTGGTTTTTGCTGTTTTTTTGCTTTCTCTTTAATGACTTTTGCCATATTGTGATTAATAAAATCCGTAATAACTAATACAAACCCAATATGTTCAGGAATTTCTCGCTTCACCATATTGCTTTTACGGCCATCTAAATGAATTACTTCATTAAACCCTTCTCCCGCTAGACGATCTGTAATATGCTTTAACCTGTCTCCTCCTACAACCATTACTGATGACATGTTTGTTCCCTCCCAATTAATTATTCATTTAATGATTTGACAACAACCTGTATTCTTTACTATATACACAGTTTAATTGAGAATGATTCTCTTTGTCAATGTTTAATTGATAAAAATTCTCAATTAAAATGAAAGTCTACCACCTTTCTTATAAGTTAGCTGAATTTTGACCATACTATAGCTATCACATACAAAGGAGGGTTAACGTTGGAACAAAACATTCTTTGTGAAGTAAATAACTGTCACTTTTGGAAAAATGGAAATCACTGCAGTGCAGAAGAAATTTACGTAGTAAGTCATAGCGGAAAACATGCAGCAAGCAGCTATGAAACAGACTGTAAAACGTTCAAGCCAACTGAAGCGTAACCCGCAAAAGGACAGCCTCTGGGTTGTCTTTTTTCTCTCTTCAAGATCATAAAAAAGGAGACTAATATGAAGACTGAACAACTGATTCATTTTTTTAAAGAAGAAGCCATAAAGGCAAATGAACAAACCTTTCCAATCTATGTACAATCGTTTACTCATTTATGGACATACAAATGGGGAACACTTGAAAATATTCCAGAAGAAATTGATGACTTAATTACTACACGTGCGTTAGAACTTGGACTTATTCACTTAAAAAAAGCTGACTAATCAATAAGGAAATTAGTCAGCTTTTGTGTTTATAGATCATCAAATCCATTTGCATCTGATGCTTTTGTATATTGTCGTGATTTCTGTTCAAAGAAATCCGTTTTCCCTAAATCTACCTCTTGATAAGCAATAATCCAACGAAGAGGATTTTCAATCGGTGCTTCTGGGAAAGCAGCTCGACCGAAGCCTAACTGATTACAGCGTTTGTTAGCCATATATTCAATGTACTGCTGCAGTTCTTTCATCGTAATGCCATCGAATTTTTCTCCAATAACAGATTCCGCCCATTCAATTTCAAGACGGGCCGCCTCTTGGAACGTTTCAACTACAAACGTTTCTAGCTCCTCCGTACGATAAGCTGGATTTTCATTTAGTACTTCCTTGAAAATCTTTTCAAATAATCCAACATGAAGCTGTTCATCACGATTGATATAGTTAATCATCGTAGATGTCGCCACCATCTTTTGATTTCTCGCAAGATTATAGAAGAACGCAAATCCGCTATAGAAGAAAAGACCTTCTAAAATAACATCATATACCATAGACTTCAAAAAGTTTTCAACCGTTGCTTCTTCGCTAAATGCTTTATATCCGTTTGTAATAAAGTCATTTCGTGCCCGAAGCTTTTCGTCTGTACGCCAGTATTCAAATACTTCATCTTGTTTCCCTTTTGGTACAAGACTTGATAAAACATATGAATACGAATGATTATGAACCACTTCTTGCTGCGCTAAAATAATCATTAGAGCATTAATCGAAGAATCGGTTACATAGTCAGCTACTTTGCTAGCATAATCTGATTGAATACTGTCCAGCAGCGCCAGCAGGCCAATAATTTTCAAAAAGCTCTCTTGTTCGTCAGCGGTTAACTGAGGGAACTGCTTAATATCTTGACCCATATTAATTTCAAACGGCGTCCAGAAATTAGCTAGCATACGCTTGTATTTAGGGAACGCCCATGAAAATCGGACGTCATCCCAGTTTAGAATATTGGAGCTCTTGCCGTTGATGATTCCTGTCGAACGGTTCGGAGCTGTTTCGTTCATTAATTCTCGTTTTAACATGCTTGTCATCAATTATTCACTCCTTTTAACTATGACAGCTTTCACATTCTTCAATGACTTCACTTGATGTTGAACGTACGTAATAGGTCGTTTTTAATTTTTCTTTCCATGCCGTCATATGAAGATCCAGTAACTCTTTTGCTCGGATATCGTTTTGTACATATAAATTGAATGAAATAGATTGATCAATATGGCGCTGGCGCTTTGCGTTTTGCTTAATGCTCCAGTGCTGATCAATTAAATAAACGGACTTATAATACCAGTTTGTTGCTGGCGATAAATCTGGTGCCGTCACTGGGATTTTATAATTTTTCTTTTCCTCTGAATAAAACTTACGGAAAATCGGATCAATACTTGCCGTAGAACCCGCGATAATAGATGTTGATGAATTAGGTGCTACAGCCATTAAGTATCCATTTCTTATCCCATTGCTTTGAACTTCGTTACGCAGTTCATTCCACGCTTCGCTTGTGTATTCACGTGTTTCAAAATAAGCGCCTGACTCAAAATCTGAGCCTTTAAATAATGGATATGCGCCTTTTTCTTTAGCTAAGTTCATACTTGCCTGCACGGTTAAGTAAGAAATTTGTTCATACAATTCATCGCAGTATGCTACCGCTTCATCTGTCTCCCATGCTATTTTCTTCAAGGCAAGCAGATGGTTCCAGCCAAATGTGCCAAGCCCCACTGCGCGGTACTTTTGATTCGTTAGCTTTGCTTGAAGTACTGGCAAATCATTTAGCTCAATAACATTATCAAGCATGCGTACTTGAATTGGAATTAAACGTTCAAGCACATCTTCAGTTACGGCTCTCGCTAAGTTAATAGAAGAAAGATTACATACGACAAAATCGCCCGGATTCTTTGTAATAATAATTTTTCCGTCTTCCGTAATTTCCTCCGTTACGACCGTTGTACTTTGATTTTGCGTGATTTCTGTACATAAGTTACTGCAGTAAATCATACCCGCGTGGCGGTTTTGATTAGCTCGGTTAACCGTATCACGATAGAACATATAAGGAGTTCCGGTTTCAAGCTGCGAAAGCATAATGCGCTTGAAGATTTCAATAGCAGGCACTGTTTCTCTTGAAAGCTGTTCATTGTTTACACACTCAGCGTAATGAGTGCGGAACGAACCGCTGCCTTCTTCTTCATCATAAAAATCTTCTAACGAGTAGCCCATCAGCGTACGAACTTCGTGAGGATCGAATAAGTGCCAGTCTTCACGTGCTTCTACTTTTTCCATAAACAAATCTGGCAGACATACGCCAGTGAATAAATCATGCGTGCGCTGGCGTTCGTCACCATTGTTCAGACGCGCGTCTAAAAATGAAAAGATATCTTTATGCCATACGTCTAAATATACGGCAATAGCTCCTTGTCGCTGACCTAGCTGATCGACACTTACAGCCGTATTATTTAGCTGTTTCATCCATGGAATTGTTCCTGATGATACGCCTTTAAAACCTTTTATATCACTTCCTCGGCTTCTAATATGACCGAGGTAGACACCAATTCCGCCTCCATTTTTACTAAGCGTGGCCAAATCTGTATTGCTATCATAAATACCGCGTAAGCTGTCATCAATCGTGTCAATAAAGCAGCTAGACAGCTGTCCGTAGCTTTTTCCTGCGTTTGAAAGCGTTGGAGTGGCAACCGTCATATATAGACTAGAAAGCGCCCAGTACGCTTCTTTTACTAATGCTGTTCGATTTTCTTTCTTTTCTTGAGACATCAGTGTCATAGCAATGATAAGAAAACGTTCTTGCGGTAGTTCGTATACGCGCTTATCATGTGATGTCGCTAAATAGCGATCTGCTAATGTCAACAATCCAATATATGTAAATAAACGATCGCGTTCAGGAATAATGACTGAAGCAATTTCATTAATTTCTTCTTCTGTATATGTTTTTAATAGTTGTTTATTATAAATGCCGATTTTTGTTAGTTCTTGAATAAGCTGATAAAACGAACCGTACTTCTCTTTTTTATCATAACCTCGGCTGTCTGCTGCTTTTCGATATAGTTCGTTTAAATAGACGTCTGCTGCCACGTACGTCCAATCTGGTTCTTCCATTGAAATACGCTCTAGGGCTGCCAAAATTAGTACGTTTGCAACCTTTTCGTCCGTCATATTTTCCTTTACTGTAACAGTTTGAATAACCTTTTCCTCATACAAAGAAAAATCAAGCTGCGTAAATTCTTTTTTTAGACGTTCAATATATGCAGTTAATTCATGTAGAATTGTAGGCTTTAATGTATTCACCATAAATATGGCTCCTCTCTTCACTTCAAAATAAAAAATCGCTCACCGTACCTCGGTGAGCGAATAGAACGAAGATAGAAGAAGACACTAAGTCTTTTCTCAATCCTCGCTCTACCCTCTCACCTCCCGAAGAAGATAAAACGACATAAAAAAGGCAGGTCTCCTGACTTATGCTTCTTTTTACTTTAAGGCCTTCCCATGATGTTTACTCACAGTGGATCTCCTTATTTCATCAGCATTCACAGTTGCGGGGACAGCTTTGGATTTTCACCAAATTCCCTTTTAAGTCTTTTTATCAGACACCTTTTTCACTGGAAAACACAAAATATAGTATTTTATTATTGTTCAACAAACAACATATTGTGTTATGTTATAAACACATTATATAGGACAACTTAGAAAACTATCAACCTATTTTCAAAAATAATTTTGTTTTTTACGATAAAACCCTTCGACTTTTTTCATCAAACTATTCCATCATAACATGTTTTGACACGCTTGATGGAACAATGTGCTCTTTTTAAAAAATTTGTCCTATTTTTCTACTAAACATTGACAACATCAATAAAAAAACCGTTTTTCATAAAAAACGGTTTTTTTTATTTGTATTCTTTTTCAAATGCTGTGATTGTTTTGATAAACTTTTTATCAATATCGTACCCGATCCCCGGTTTTTCCTTCACCTTTATTACTCCGGCTTCTACCTCTACTTCAGGCTTAATAATATCTTTTTCCCAATAGCGAGACGACGCGGAAATGTCACCTGGTATCGTGAAAGAAGGCAGTGTGGCAAGGGCAATGTTATGAGCTCGTGAAATCCCGGCTTCTAACATCCCTCCCACCCAAAGCCTTACACCGTGCTGGGCGCATAAATCATGAATCTGCTTTGCTACGGACATTCCGCCAACTCGACCGATTTTCACATTGATAATTTTGCAGCTTTTTTGTTCGATTGCATGACGTGCATCTTCATAGCTCACAATACTTTCATCTAAACAAATCGGCGTCTGCATTTGCTTTTGTAATAATCGATGATCAAGGATATCATCAGAACTTAACGGTTGTTCGATCATCATTAAATTCAATTTATCTAGTTTTTTCAATGAATCACTATCGCTTAACGTATAGGCTGAATTGGCATCAGCCATAAGAGGAATGCTTGGAAATTCATCTCGAATTTGTTTCAGTAGCTCATAGTCAGCACCCGGCTTGATTTTTACTTTAAAACGCTTATAGCCATCTTTCATGTAAGTCCTTATTTGTTCTTTCATTATAGAAATATCATTTAAGCCAACTACCACTCCAGCTTCTACAGCAGGCCTTACTCCGCCAATCACTTCAGCTAAGGGCTTATTTTGCCGCTTTGCATACAAATCCCATACAGCACAGTCCAAAGCTGCTTTAGCCATGTTGTTCCGCTTCAAAGGTTTGAATAACTTTTGAACATCTTCTGGTTTTTGAAGATGCTGATGAAGAAGCGAAGGAATTAAAAAATCGTCTAACATATGAAAACATGTCTGAATCGTTTCTTCCGTATACCAAGGAGATGAAAACGCAACGACTTCTCCCCACCCTGTAAATCCCTTTTCATCTTCTACTTCAAGCAAAATCAATTCTCGATCCTGGACCGTACCATAGCTTGTTGAAAAAGGAGAAAGAAGCTTCATGTCAATTTTATAGAGATGGACTTTTTTTATAATCATCGATTAACTCCCTTTCTGTATGAACGATGATAGCTTTCGGCGTATGATTTTATTAGAAGCCGTTCGGGGCAGCTCCTCTACTCGAACGAAATACTTTGGAAGTTTGTACTTTGCTAAAAATTGTTGAATGTGTAAAGATAACTCTTCATCTGAAACGTCTTCGTTTACAACAATACATGCAGCTGGAACTTGTCCCCATTTTTCATCAGCTACTCCCGTTACACCGGCCTCTTTAACAGCGGGATGCTTCAACAAAACATTTTCAATTTCAGCTGGATATACATTTTCTCCACCTGAAATAATGAGGTCCGAACGTCTGTCTAATACATATAGAAAGCCTTCTTCATCCACTTTCCCGATATCTCCTGTATAGAACCAACCTTGTTGAAGGGCTTTTTTAGTAGCTTCAGGTTTATTTAAATATCCTTTTGTAACATTTGGACCTTTAACAATGATCTCTCCTGCTTCACGTGTTTCATTTCCATTCTCATCTACAATTTTCATTGCACACGGAAATAATGGTTTACCTGCTGATCCAAGCTTTCGCAAACTGTCTTCAGGTGAAAGCGTAACGAACTGTGAAGATGTCTCTGTCATTCCATACGTTTGATAAACAGGAATCTCTTTAGTCACACAAGCCTCTAAAATAGTAAGCGGTGCGGGTCCCCCTCCTAAAAGCATACAGCGAAATGTATTTGGATATTTCCGCTCAGCTAATTCATCCAGCATATTGGACAGCATGGAAGTGACAACCGAAATAATTGTTACTCCTTTGTTTTCAATTGCTTCATTCACCGCTCTTGCTTCAAATCGTTCTTCTAAAATGATTTTCATTCCGTAAAAGACGCTCCGCATTAAAATAGATAAGCCACTAATATGAAACAAAGGCACCGCTATAAGCCAGCAGTCTTTTTCATTTAATCCTAAATTAAGCGCTGATCCAACGGAGCTCCACCAGTGATTTCCATATGTCTGCAGCACTCCTTTTGGATTACCTGTTGTTCCAGACGTATACATAATAGTGAACGTCTCCTCGAGATTCCACGTTTTTTGAAAATACGTTTCTGTTTCTGGAGAACTTTCTAAGGCAGATAAAGAAAGCTGAGTAATGGAACTTTGAAATTCTCTCATCAAAAATGCTTCATCCATAATAAGCAACGACACGTTTGCATCTGTTAGCTGATAATTGATTTCTGCGTTTGTCAAACGCGTATTGACGAGCAGCACCCGAGCGCCAATATAAGAAACCGCATGTAAAATCTCAATAAACTCCACGCTGTTTTTCATGCATAAAGCAATGGCATCACCTTGCTTTACACCGTTAAACGAAAGCTGCTGCGCTACTTTTTGAACACGCTTATGAAGCTCTTGAAAAGTAAGCGACGTTTGCGGTGTTTCTACCGCCACTCGATTTGGTGTCAAATATGCTCTTTGCATAAGCCCATTAGGAATCGTTTGGCTACTCATAAATTTCTCTCCTTTTTATACTGATTAACTAAATCAAATTGAAAAAACAGCCTGATGATAATCACCAAGCTGTTTCAGCTGCTTAAGGGAAACGTGGGAACTGTTGGAAGTCTGGATTGCGTTTTTCCTTAAATGCATCGCGACCTTCTTTTGCCTCGTCCGTTGTGTAATAAAGAAGCGTTGCGTCACCCGCAAATTGCTGGATACCAGCTAAGCCGTCCGTATCAGCATTAAATGCTGCTTTTAAGAAACGAAGAGCCGTCGGACTTTTTTCTAGCATCTCTTCACACCATTGAATTGTTTCAGCTTCAAGCTGCTCTAGTGGAACCACTGTGTTTACTAATCCCATGTCTAGTGCTTCTTGAGCGTTATACTGACGGCATAAGAACCAGATCTCACGCGCTTTCTTATGACCTACGATGCGAGCTAAGTAACCAGAGCCGTATCCTGCATCGAAGCTTCCAACTTTAGGACCTGTTTGTCCAAAGACTGCGTTATCCGCTGCAATTGTTAAGTCACATACAACGTGAAGAACGTGACCTCCACCAATTGCATAGCCTGATACCATCGCAACAACCGGCTTTGGAATTACGCGAATTAAACGCTGTAAATCTAGAACATTTAGACGTGGAATTTCGTCTTCTCCTACATAGCCGCCGTGGCCACGAACTCTTTGGTCTCCGCCTGAACAAAATGCTTTGTCTCCAGCACCTGCTAATACAATTACTCCAACGCTTGCATCGTCACGAGCATAAGCAAATGCATCGATTAATTCCATTACTGTTTTTGGACGGAATGCATTGTGCACTTCCGGACGGTTAATCGTAATTTTAGCGATTCCATTATATGTTTCGTATAAAATGTCTTCATACTGACGTACTGATGTCCATTCAACTGTCATCTTTATTTCCTCCTAATTATGTAGTAGCTAAGAACTCACTTACTATTCTACCAAAAATCTCGGGTTGTTCCACGTGAATTGCATGGCCTGTCCCTAAAATAATTTTAGAAGTAGCATTTGGTATTAATGTTTGCATTTCTTTGGAAATTAAACAAAACTTTTGATCTACTTCTCCTGTAATAAGCAAAACCGGCATCAACAGATCGTCCAGCTTCTCCCAAAGGGACGGCTGAACTCCTGTTCCCATTCCTTTCAAACTGTTGGAAAGGCCGATTTCTGTATGTGAAAGTCTTTCTTTACGCACCGCTTCTTGAACATGGCTAGGCAATTGCTTTTGAGAACTAAAAAGAGGGATTCCCTCCCAAAAGTTCACAAATTCTTCAATCCCATTTTTCATAATGCGGCTCGCCAGCTGTTCATCTTTTTCTTTTCTTAGCTTTTGTTCTTCTCGCGTTTTTAAACCAGGCGATGCGCTTTCTAATACCAACTTTTTCACAAGGTGTGGATATCGCTGAGCAAATGAAAGAGCAAGCCTTCCTCCCATCGAATATCCAATTACATTCACCTGTGATAGAGATAGCTGTTGAAGTAGCTCATGCAGTGCTTCAACAACTGCTTCCATTGAGTATGGTTTGATTTCTTTCGGAGCTGCTGATTGACCATGGCCAATAATATCAACAGCAATTACTTGATAGTCTTTAACAAATTTCTTTATAAAGGTACGCCATGTTTGAGAAGAACCTGTAAAGCCGTGAAGCAGAAGCAGCGGCTCTCCTTTTCCCTCGGTGTGCACATAGTAAGATACACCATTTAATTGATACATCATTGCCTATTCCTCACCGTTTGACAAATTTATTTCCTCGGAAACAAGTTTCCACAAACTGCGATGAGTCTCTACATTTTCTGTACGAGTTGTACGAATCTCTACAACATGTAACCCGCCTTTTGTGAAAGCATGGTTCATTGCATGTCGAAATTCTTCCCAGCTGCTTGCTGAAGAAAATGTGCCATCATACAGACGAGTGGCATGCTCAAAATTTAATCCAGTTGGCGTACCAAATAAAAATTCAAAGTGCTTTTCTTGTTTCGACTGCGGTAAAAATGAAAAAATTCCTCCGCCGTCATTATTAACTAGCACAACGGTTAAATTTAAATTATGCATTTTAGCTGCCAGCAGACCATTTAAATCGTGATAAAACGATAGGTCACCAATAAATAAAACGGTGTGGTCGTAAGCAGTGCTTACGCCTAGAGCAGACGAAACCACACCATCAATTCCATTTGCTCCTCGGTTTACAAAGAGTGGAATATCTTTTTCCGTATTTAAGAAGAAAGAATCAATATCTCGAACAGGCATTGAATTTCCCGCAAACAAAGCCGTGCCTTCAGGTACTACATCAACAATTTCTTGAACCACTTGTCCTTCGAACCACTCCTGGCCAGAAGTTAATGTTTTCAGAGCCTGTGCGGCTTGATTATTAATCTTTTTCCACAGCCTCAGCCATGAAGTAGACTCCTCTTGATTCGCTGAAAGGCGCTTGATCAGTTCTTCACAAAATAATGTTTCATCAGCTTCAATCATGACTGTTGAACGTAAAGTAGGATCTCTCCAGCCTTTACCTTGGTCAACTACAAACATTTCTTTCGGCTCGTGTGCTTTTAAAAATTGCAATAAAGGTTTCGATACCGGCATCGCGCCAAAACGAATGACAACTTCCGGGTGAAAACGCTCATCAACCTTATTACTTTTTAAAAATGTATCATAGGTCTCTATTACATTTTCTTTTGAATGCTTGCCGCTTCTTAATTGTGATAACGGATCTGCGAGCACGGGAAAACTTAAAGCGTCAGCTAAACGGCATACGCTGTCTACTGCTTTTAAAGACATTTGATCTCCGCATATAATAAGTCCTTTTGTTGTTCCCTCTAAGCGCTTCACAATTTCTTCGAATCCTTTTTCAGATAGAGATGCTTCTCCATGAATAGCAGCCACATATGATTTACCGCGTTTCCCCTGACTCCATAAATCTTCAATAGACAAATCTGGTACAATCGGTTCACGTAAAGGTACGTTAATGTGTACAGGACCGCTCGGTATAGCTTGAGCTGTATGAACAGCCCTTGAAGCTACTGTTCGAATATAACGATTCATATCTGCACTTTCTTCTGGTAAAGCTGTATCTACAAACCACTTCGCATATTGACCGAAAAGATGATTCTGATTAATGGCCTGCGGGGCACCTATATCCCTTAACTCATGCGGCCGATCCGCTGTGATAACTACTAAAGGAATGCGTGAGTAGTGAGCTTCAATTACTGCAGGATAATAATTCGCTGCAGCTGTTCCAGATGTACATACAAGCGCCACTGGTTTTTTCTTTGCTTTTGCTATTCCTAGAGCAAAAAAGCCGGCAGAACGTTCATCAATGTTTAAGTGCACATGAATATCAGGGTGCTCAGCCATAAGCATCGCAATAGGCGTTGAACGTGACCCTGGACTGACCACTACTTCTTCAACATTTGCTTCTACTAATTCATCCACGAATGACGCAATATACGTTGTTAATGATTTAATGTGTTCCACGCATAATCCCTCCTAAAGCTGAAAGCATCGGGTTGAATTTAATTCTTGTTTCTTCATATTCACTTTCAGGCGTAGAATCTGCTACAATTCCACAGCCCGCAAATAAAACGGCTTCTTTTTGCTGAATAACAGCGGAGCGGATTCCTACTATAAATTCACCGTTTCCGTTGATATCCATCCATCCTAAAGGAGCTGCATACCACCCTCGGTCAAAGGATTCTAGCTTTCGAATAATAGGCAATGCCTCCTGTTGAGGATATCCTCCTAGCGCTGGTGTTGGATGGAGCTTTTGAATAAATGAAAATAGCGTCACATCTTCCTTTATACGCCCTTTAACAGGTGTATACAAATGTTGAATATGCTTTGTTTTATATAAACTTGGCTTACTTGGAATTTCTACTTCATAACAATAAGAATTCATCGCTTCTTTAATCATATGAACAACAACATCGTGCTCAATTAAGTTCTTAGGATCTTGAAGCAATTCCTCACCTAGTTCGTGATCCTCCTGCCTTGTCTTTCCTCTTGGAATCGAACCTGCTAAACAAGTGGAAAACACATAATCCCCTTGTTTTTGCACTAGTCTTTCTGGGGAAGCGCCGATAAAATGCTGATTCTCTCCCTCTAAAATATATGTGTAGCTAGTTGGCTGTTCCTTTAACAGACGCTGAAGCACGTATTCAGTAGAAATATCTTCATTAAATTTTACTTTTAATTGGCGAGCAAGAACCACTTTCTCTATAGCCTGTTGCTTAATTAAAGTAGTAGCTCTTTCAACATTTCCTTTAAATTTCTCTACCCCAATTTCCTCTTTTTCCAACAGCAAAGGTGAAATATGAGATTCCCCGTCGTACTCTTCACAACGAACAAGTTTTTGGACCTCTTCAAAATAATTGATGTGCTCTTTTACAGAATCTTGTCCTTTAACCATCATATTAACGGTAAGATATCCTTCTTTGTCTACCTGAGTATATAACACAGTTGGAATCATAAATTTTGAACTCGGGAAATCACTCCAATAGTTTTCTCGATACTGATTTGGGTCAAATGAAAATCCTCCAAATAAAAGAGGACCTGTCCCATCCGGGAAAATTTGGTTGTTTTTATAAAAGTCTTCTTTTATAAAGCGCTTCCATTCATTTTCAATGTGGAAATAACGTTCTTTTGCCGCATTGGTGCAAATAGTATGCGCATATCCTAATCCAACAAATGTATAATAACTGTTGGGATCTTTCCAAAAAAAGCGTTCTTTATAAAACTGGTCATGTCCGTTCGCATAAAAAATAAGGGGGTCAATAGGTCTTACTTTTTTCACTAAACTGACCAATTTTGGCTGATTTTCATTTTTTGCACACTCAATCGCATCTTTAATGTATTCTTGTACTAACTGTTCGGTCGTTGCAATCACACTACGTCCCCCCGTTCATCTTTTTTTTCTTAAGTCTGTAACTAACTTATTATAAACTTTCAGTCCAAAAAAATCTAGCATCGCGATTCACGAGAAAAAATTAATTTCGCTTGTCTAAATTATGTCTTTTCATTAAATGAATCAAAAATCTTTATGATCTATTTAGTACTCCTTAAACCTTGAGAACGTTACTTTTATCATACCCTTTTCTATAACCTTTACCTTTCTTTAATTTTCCACTCCTTTTCTCTCTTAGCTTCATGAATACCCCAAATCCTCCTAATATGAATCGTGTTTTTTTGAATTTTTAACACATACTACAAAAGCACACTAAATTTTTAAGGGGGAGCTTCATGACACTTTCAAAACAAGAAATCAGTCAGTTAAAACAAAATTTACAGCAGCAGCAGGCTGATATTCAATCGCACTTTGACCAAAATGATCATTTTGGTCTAACTCGAAGCGACGCTCACGATGCTGTAGGAGAACTTTCAAGCTACGATAACCACCCTGGTGACACAGCCACAGAAACATACGAGCGTGAAAAGGACCTTGCACTAAATGAACATGCAAAACAAGAGCTACATGAAATAGAAGAAGCACTTCAGGCAATCGCTCACAGCACGTATGGAACATGCAAAGTATGCGGAGCAGATATCTCGTTTGAAAGACTTCAGGCTGTACCAACTACTTTATACTGTAGAGAACACAGCCCGTCACAGGATATTCCAAAGCACAGGCCTGTAGAAGAAAATGTTCTCCATCACCCATTTGGTCAATACGACTATGATGATACCGAAACGACAGGGTATGACGCAGAAGATTCTTGGCAAGACGTTGCGCGTTACGGGACGTCTGAATCTCCTTCTGATTTTATAGAAGATACGTCCAACTATAGTGAAACCTATATTGAGGCGGATGAAGCTATCGGGTACGTTGAAGATTATGAAAACTTTGCCGCTACCGATTTATATGGACAGCCTCTTCCTATTTACCCTTCAAAAGAGCATGAGCGATATGAAAATGCACTGGATGAAGAAGGTACGATGACCATATTTGGAGATTTACCGGCCTATGAGAAAGATCCATACACTGAAAAGGAGTAGTTCTTCATACTACTCTTTTTTCTATTTTTAGTAGGAGCTATAGGAGATGACATCGAATGAATAGGAGATTAGAATTTATAATGAGGTGAAAATGATGAATGCACATGAAATTGATTATAAATTGTATGGAGATGACATGCAGTTTGTTGAAATTGAATTAGATCCTTCAGAAAGCGTTATAGCAGAAGCTGGAGGAATGATGATGATGGAAGATGATATTGAGATGGAAACCATTTTTGGTGACGGTTCTTCCTCCAACAGCAGCGGGCTTTTTAATAAACTAAAAGGAGCAGGGAAACGGGTATTAACTGGTGAAAGTTTATTTATGACGTTATATACAAATAACGGATATCACAAACGAAAAGTATCTTTCGCTTCACCTTTTCCAGGTAAGATTATTCCTGTCGATTTGGAGCAGCTCGATCATAAAATCATTTGTCAAAAAAGCTCCTTTTTATGCGCTGCCAAAGGCGTATCCGTTGGTATTGATTTTCAAAAAAAACTAGGAACGGGCTTCTTTGGCGGTGAAGGTTTTATTATGCAAAAATTAGAAGGTAATGGCCTGGCATTTTTACATGCAGGCGGCACCATTCATAAAAGGAAGCTGCAGCCGGGTGAACGCCTTCGTGTGGATACTGGCTGTTTAGTGGCCATGACCCGTGATGTAAATTACAACATCGAATATGTAGGGAAAATCAAAACAGCTCTGTTTGGAGGAGAAGGCATGTTTTTTGCTACTCTGTCAGGACCGGGAACAGTTTGGATTCAATCTCTTCCTTTTAGCCGACTAGCCGATCGCGTTTTATCAAGTGCAGTTTCGCCAACGGGAGGTAAAGGTGAAGGCAGCATCCTTGGTTCTTTAGGTGATTTCTTAAACGGCGACAACAGATAAAATAAAAAAGGTGCAGTCAAAGACTGGACCTTTTTTATTTATTTATTGATTGATTGATTCAATAAATTTTTAGTGGAGTGAATTCCCCAAATATCAGATGCATATTCCTCAATCGTTCGATCACTAGAAAAAAAGCCGGAATGTGCAATGTTCGTCGCACTCATTTGAAGCCATTTATTTTCATTTCTATAAGCTTCGTTTACTTTTTGCTGTGCCGTAACGTATGAGTCAAAGTCACGGAGTACATAGTATTCATCATTTTGCATTAGTAATGAATCATATATAGGCTCGAATAAGTCATATGTGTCAGGTAGGAAGCCGTTTGTAAGCTGCTCGAGCACTTGTCGAATCCGCTTATCATGATGGTAATAATCATAGGCACGGTATCCTCCATTTTGCTGATAGCTCAACACTTCTTCGGCTTTTAGCCCAAAAATAAAGACATTATCTTTTCCTACTGCCTCGCTAATTTCGACGTTCGCTCCGTCCATGGTGCCAAGAGTTAATGCTCCGTTCATCATGAATTTCATATTTCCCGTTCCCGAAGCTTCTTTGCTGGCTGTTGAAATCTGTTCACTGACATCCGCTGCCGGAAAGATATACTCAGCAAGTGACACTCGATAGTTTTCTAAAAAAACGACTTTTAAAAACGGTGATGTTTGTGGATCATGATTGACAACATCAGCTACAGAATTAATTAGCTTTATGACTTTTTTTGCATAATAATAGCCGGGAGATGCTTTCGCACCAAAAATAAATGTACGAGGAACAATTTGAAAATTAGGGTCTTCTTTTAATCGATTGTACAAATACATAATGTGCAGCACATTTAAAAGCTGCCTTTTATAAGCATGAAGCCTTTTAACCTGTACATCAAAAATAGAATGTGAATCTATTTTAATTCCCGTTTGCTCTTGAATAATATCCGCAAGCAGCTTTTTACGCTGTTGTTTTACTGTTTTTAGTCCTTGTAAAAAGCTTGGATCTTCCACATACTCTTGGAGCTTTATAAGAGAATGCGGCTGTTTAATCCATTTATCTCCTATCATCTCGGTAATAAGGGAGGAAAGCTGCGGGTTAGCTTTTAACAACCAGCGCCGGTGAGTAATTCCATTCGTTTTATTGTTAAATTTAGCAGGATAAAACTGATAAAAATCTTTCATTTCTCGTTCTTTTAAAATATCAGTATGAATCTTTGCCACGCCGTTTACTTTATAACTTCCCACAATTGCTAAATGAGCCATCTTTACTAACCCGTGCGCTAAAATAGCCATATTTTCAATCCGCTGCCAGTCCCCTGGATATGCTTCCCATAATTCTTTACAAAAACGCTCATTAATTTCTTCAATAATCATATACACGCGTGGAAGCAAGGGTTGAAATAAATCAATCGGCCATTTCTCAAGGGCTTCAGAAAGAGTCGTATGATTTGTGTATGATATCGTATTGGACGTAATATGCCATGCATCTTCCCATTCCATTTTTTCTTCATCCAGTAAAATTCTCATTAGCTCAGGAATCGCAAGTACAGGATGCGTATCGTTAATATGAATGGCTACTTTTTCGTGAAAGTTTGTAAGTGTTTGATAGGTATTTCGATGTGCTCTGATAATACTTTGTAAGCTGGCTGACACAAGAAAATATTGCTGTTTCAACCTTAATATTTTACCATCTTCATGTGTATCATCCGGATATAAAAATTCTGATACAGCCTCTGTTTGACGCTTATACTCCATCACATCTTTATGTACTGGAAATGATGAAGGCTCCGCATTCCAAAGGCGAAGTGTATTCACTGTATCTGTTTTATACCCGATAACCGGGATGTCATAAGGAACAGCAGAGACGGGTTCTCCTTTTACATGACGAAAAGAAAATTTTCCGTCTTCCTGTACCATTTCAACTTCGCCCCAAAAGTTCACTTCTATGGCTTGATCTAATTTGCGTACCTCCCATGAATTCCCATGCCTTAACCATTGTTCTGGGAGCTCAATTTGAAAGCCGTTTACAATCTTTTGATCAAACAAACCGTGTTTATAGCGAATCCCGTAACCGTGACCAGGAAGATTAAGTGAAGCAAGAGAATCTAAAAAACAAGCAGCAAGCCTGCCTAATCCGCCGTTTCCTAATCCTGCGTCTACTTCTATTTCCTCAATATTTTCAAGTGAAATATTCAGATCACTTAATCCTTCTTTTACAACTTCCCGAATTCCTAAGTTCAACAGATTTTGACCCAATAGTCTGCCTAATAAAAATTCGATAGAAAGATAATACACTTGCTTTGTATGTGAAGACCTATGAATTTCATTGGTGGAAATCCAATCGCTGCTAATATACTCTCGCACCATATTTCCTAATGTATGATAGTGATCTTGAACAGTAGATTCTTTAAAGCTCTTTCCATATGTCATTTCCAGCTTTTTTAAAAAAGCCTCTTGAAAGCTTTTTTTATCAGAGAACAATCTGCTCACCCTTTCACGATGGAGTAGATGTCAAATTTGAATACAATTGATTATATTTAAATGCCGATTGCCCCCAGCTATAATCCTGACTCATAGCATCCATCATTAATTTTTTCCATACATCTTTCTGGTGATAAAATGAAACAGCTCTTTCTAACGTATGAAGCATGTCATGAGCATTATAATTCTTAAAAGAGAAGCCATTTCCCTCTCCGCTATATTCATTATAAGCTTTGACCGTGTCATTCAGGCCGCCCGTTTCACGCACGACTGGAATGGTTCCATATTTTAAGGCTATTAATTGTCCGAGTCCGCAAGGCTCAAAACGGGAAGGCATTAAAAATAAATCCGTACCGGCATAAACTTTATGAGCAAGTTCCTCATTAAAACCAATAATGGCTTTTACTTGTTGCGGGTACGTATCTTCCATCTCACGGAAAAACTGCTCAAACTCGTGTTCACCAGTTCCTAAAATAACAATTTGGGCTCCTAAGTTAACCGTCTCATGGAAAACGTGCTTAACTAAATCCAATCCCTTCTGCTGAGTTAATCTTGTAACCATCGAAATAATTGGAACATCCTTATTTTCTTCTAATTCAAGATAGCGCTGGAGCTCTTTTTTATTTTTATATTTTCCTTCAATCTCTTCTACCGAATAAGGATAAGATATAAGTTGATCTGCGTCTGGGCTATAAGCTTCTTCATCGATTCCATTTACAATCCCAATTAAATCTTGATTTCGCTGACGCAATAATCCATCTAAACTTTCTCCGTAATATGGCATTTGAATTTCATCTCGATATGTAGGACTTACCGTGGTAATTTTATCAGCTGATACAAGAGCCGCTTTCATAAAATTAATATTCCCATAAAACTCGAGCTGGCTTGTAGTAAAATAATAATCATTTAAATTCAATAACTCATATAAATTGCTTTTAGGGAAGATTCCTTGGAATTGCAAGTTATGAATCGTAAAGACCGTTTGAATATGATCATACATATCATAATTAGCACGAAGTAAAAATGGAATCATAGCCGTATGCCAGTCGTGACAATGAATAATATCAGGCTCATTCTCTAAAAATGGGATAGCTTCAAGCACAGCTCTGCTGAAGAAAGCAAATCGTTCAGCGTCATCGTAGTGCCCATATAAGCTATCTCTTTTAAAATAATATTCATTATCAATGAAAATATATTTAACGCCATCCATCGTTAACGATTCAATTCCGCAGTACTGTCTTCTCCACCCAACCTGCACATGAATAACTTTCTCAAGTACCATTTCATCTTGATAATGTTGAGGAATGGTTCCGTACTTTGGCATAACTACACATACGTTCGTTCCTAATTTTTTTAATTCTTTAGGCAGGGCACCAGCTACGTCTGCTAATCCTCCTGTTTTAATAAAAGGTACACATTCTGATACAGCAAATAATACATTCACGACTTCATCAACGCTCCTTGAGTTGTTCCTTTAGCAATGACTCTAGGTAGACCTGACTCACCTAGCAACGTTTCATTACTTCCTATTTTCACATCTTTGTCTAAAACAACGTTTTCTAATACACTATTTTCTAAAATAACGCCTTTTTGCATCACAATGCTATTCTTAACAACCGTACCTTTTCCAATTTTAACGCCTCGGAAGATAATACTATTTTCCACATGTCCTTCAATCACGCACCCATTTGCGATCATTGAGTTTTTCACAACCGCTTTTTTTGCGTAACGAGTAGGCGGTTCATCTTTTACTTTAGTGAAAACAGGACGTTCGTTGATAAATAACTGCTTCCAAACATCTGGAGATAAAATTTCCATACTTGTTTTATAGTAGGCATCTAAGCTAGAAATCTCAGCCGTATATCCATGGTGCTCATACTTTTCTACACGATGAGACTGTGCCATATATCGAACTAGCTCTTTAATCGTATAGAAATCATGGGATTCATTTTGCAAAATATCAACAAGAATAGATTTATTAATAATATACATATTAAGCGATTTATCACCTTGCTTCATTTCAGTAATATCTGCATTTGAAGCAATATGACGCTGCAGTACGTGCTCAAAGTCAACTGTACATATCGTATAACTATTAGCAATTAATACGTATTCCTGCTTACTTCTTAAGAAATAGTCAATATGATAACGGAACTGTGTGAATAGTGATGGACTTTCTAAGTGTAAATCACTTGTCATAGGAGGAAAGATAAACAATCCATCTCGCTTCCGATCCAAATCCCATTCTTTTCCTGAACCTATATGATCCATCAATGCGCGATAGCGATCACGAGGAAAAATGGCAACGCTCGAAATTCCAGAGTTCACCATATTAGAAAGCGTAAAATCGATTAGTCGATAGCGCCCTGCAAAAGGAATGGCAGCAATCGATCTATAAAAGGTTAAAGGCTGCAGCGCTGTTGTGTTTGTACAAGCATCAATAATACCAAGCATTTGATTATTCAATGTCGTTCATCCTCTCTGTTCGTTAAATGCATTTAGCAACTGATTCAATCAATTCTTGAGTAACAAGAATTACTTCTTCGCTTCCTTTGGTCGGTCGAATAATAGTACCGTCTGGAACTTCAATGTCCGATGGAACAATTGCGTTTTCAATATATACGTTAGAGCCTATCTTTGCAGTAGGCATGACAACCGTTTTCTTAACCTCAGAACCTGAGCCGATTTGTACACCTGGAAATAACACGGACTGCTCTACGTTCCCTTCAACAACACACCCTTCATTTACTAATGACTCCACCACGCAGGCGTTTGGCGCGATATATTGAGGAGGCTGATTAGGGTTAACAGAGTATACTTTCCATGAAGAGTCAAATAAATTAAGCTCGTCTTTATCACATAACAAGTCCATATTCGCTTCCCATAAGCTTTTTACAGTTCCTACATCTTTCCAATAACCTTGGAATGGGTATGCAATTAGCTTTTTCTTTTCGTCTAGTAAAAGCGGAATAACATCTTTCCCAAAATCATGGCTTGAATATGGATTGCGTGCATCCATTTCTAAATATTCTTTTAAAATACTCCACTTAAAAATATAAATCCCCATGGAAGCTAGATTATTTTTAGGACGCTGTGGCTTTTCGTCGAACTCCATTACGTCTAGGTCACTATTTGTATTTAAAATACCAAAACGGCTCGCTTCCTCCCAAGGTACTTCAATAACAGAAATCGTTACGTCTGCTTCTTTGTTTATATGATAATCAAGCATATTTTCATAGTTCATTTTATAAATGTGATCACCGGATAGAATCAGTACGTACTCAGGATCATATTGTGTCAAATAGTTTAAATTTTCATAAATAGCACTAGCCGTGCCTTTATACCACTTTACTCCATCTGACTCCGCGTATGGAGGCAATACCGTAACGCCACCATTTCGTCGGTCCAAATCCCAAGCGCTTCCAATTCCAATGTATGAATTGAGAACTAGCGGTTGATATTGTGTTAATACACCTACTGTTTCAATACCTGAATTTGTACAATTACTTAAAGCAAAATCAATAATTCGATACTTACCACCAAATGGTACAGCTGGCTTTGCTAGATTTTTTGTAAGCGAACTTAGCCGACTACCTTTTCCTCCTGCCAATAACATCGCTACACATTTCTTTTTTAACATGTTGTTTTCTCTCCCCTCGTTTTCTCTTTGCTCGTAGTATACTAATGCCAAACGGCGGAATATTCATTTCAATGCAAAAAGGTTGACCGTGAAACGATTCATCCACTGATTTTAATGCCTTTTTATTTACAATGCCTGAACCGCCGTACACTTCGTCATCACTGTTAATAACTTCAATGTACTCTGTCTCAACTGGAACTCCAACTTTGTAAGAATGATATGGATGCTCAGAAAAATTGCTAACAACTATAAAAATCTCCTGATTTTCTTTCGACTTGCGAATAAAGGAGAAAATTTGTTGATGATGATTGTTAACATCAATCCATTCAAAGCCATCTGGATTATGGTCTAATTCATATAAAGACTTGCTTCTCTTATAAATCTTGATGAGGTCCTTCATATATCCGTTAAGATTGCGATGCATGTCAAAGTCATAAAGCATCCAATCCAACTCCTCTAAATCTTTCCACTCATCAAATTGGCCAAACTCTCCGCCCATAAATAGAAGCTTTTTCCCAGGGTGAGCAAAGAAATATCCATATAGCAGTCGAAGCTGTGCAAACTTGCGCCAGTAATCACCTGGCATCTTATTAAGTAATGATTTTTTCCCATGTACGACTTCATCATGAGAAAGCGGCAAAATAAAGTTTTCGTTAAACGCATACATTAGTGAAAAGGTCATTTTATCGTGAAGGTAAGGACGTCTTTCCACGCCAGCTTCCATGTATGTTAAAACGTCATTCATCCATCCCATGTTCCACTTATAATTAAAGCCTAAACCGCCCTCATACGTAGGTGCTGTAACAAGGGGCCAATCCGTTGAATCTTCTGCCATCATTAATATCGTCTCATCAGATTTAAAAACAGCTTCATTCAATTTTTTTAAGAAGCTGACAGCTCCATCATTCACTGCTTTTCCAGAAGAATTTTGCCAATAAAGCATATTAGCTACAGCATCTACTCGAAATCCATCTATATGGAAGTACTCCAACCAAAACAAAGCGTTCGAAATGAGAAAACTTTGTACTTCAGGCTTTCCTAAATCGAAATTAGCTGTTCCCCAAACATAGTTTTCACGGTCGGGTTCTTTTTTGTATTCATAAGTAGGTTCTCCATCGAACATATACAGACCATGTTCATCCTTACAAAAATGCCCGGGTACCCAGTCTAAAAGAACGCCTATATTATTTTGATGACACTCATCTATAAAGTTCATCAACTCTTTAGGTGTACCGTATCGACTGGTAGCAGAATAGTATCCAGTTCCTTGATATCCCCAAGATCGGTCGAGCGGATGCTCAATGACTGGTAATAACTCAATATGTGTAAAACCTTGTTCAGCAATATAAGGAATAAGCTCCTGTGCTAATTCACTGTATGTATAAAGGCTGCCATCTTCATGAGTCCTCCAAGACCCTGCATGCAGCTCGTAAATACACAGTGGTCTTTCATATATATTTTGCTGTTTTTTCTTTCTACGCCAATATTGGTCGTTCCATTTGTACCCATCCAATGAGTAAACAATAGAAGCAGTGTTTGGACGCACTTCACTGAAGAAAGCGTATGGATCTGCTTTTAATTTTTTTTGATTGCTTTGTGTGATGATTTCATATTTATAAATAGTCCCTTGTTCTAATTCAGGGATAAATGTCATCCAAATACCTTCTTCATTAACTTTAACCATTGAATGTTGAAAACCGTTCCATTTATTAAAATCACCTACAACGCTTACACCCTTTGCATGAGGTGCCCACACGCAAAATCGTACGCCTTCAATTCCTTCTACCGTTACCTGATGCGCACCGAAAATAGAGTAACTGCGAAATAAGTTTCCTTCGTGATACAAATGAACATCAAATTCAGTAGGCTGAACCGCTAGATTCACTTTTGCCACCCCTTTAACTTCAAACATAATATACGCACATAATATACGCTTCTTACCACTCATTCCCTTTTACAGTAAAAGCATAAACCTTTTCTACAAATATAATAGAATAAATGTTCTTTAAAATTACTCTTTATCCCATACTCTTCATACTTTATTACTTTATGAATAATTCCATATGATATAGGGAAAATCCTGCTTAAAACTTACTTTTTATTCTGAAAATTCATGGTAATTATTCCTAACTATTATTTCTGTTTACTTAATCTTTAAAAAAGCGCAAATAAAAAAAAGGTTTGCATATATGCAAACCTTTTTAAGATGACCCGTACGGGATTCGAACCCGTGTTACCGCCGTGAAAGGGCGGTGTCTTAACCGCTTGACCAACGGGCCATATTTAAATTTAAAACGACTGGCGGAGAAGGAGGGATTTGAACCCTCGCGCCGCTTACACGACCTACACCCTTAGCAGGGGCGCCTCTTCAGCCACTTGAGTACTTCTCCGTATGGCTCCACAGGTAGGACTCGAACCTACGACCGATCGGTTAACAGCCGATAGCTCTACCACTGAGCTACTGTGGAATATGGTGGGCCTAAGTGGACTCGAACCACCGACCTCACGCTTATCAGGCGTGCGCTCTAACCAGCTGAGCTATAGGCCCTTCATTTGGAGCGGGTGATGAGAATCGAACTCACGACATCAGCTTGGAAGGCTGAGGTTTTACCACTAAACTACACCCGCGTTACTTAAGATGGGGCGACTGATGGGAATCGAACCCACGAATGCCGGAACCACAATCCGGTGCGTTAACCACTTCGCCACAATCGCCGTCTTAAAATGGTGGCTCGGGACGGAATCGAACCGCCGACACAAGGATTTTCAGTCCTTTGCTCTACCAACTGAGCTACCGAGCC
>NZ_JYOO01000050.1 GCF_000956595.1 Priestia aryabhattai B8W22
TTTTTTTTATGTAAGAGATACTTTTTGAACTCTCTTAAACCATTCATAACAAAGAAGCACAATTAAACATAAGTCAATTAAATCGCCTCCGTAATACATCAGCATAGCCCCTTGCTGCGCCCCTTCCGCCGAAACGTGCATAGGCGGGTTAGCATACACATATTTTGATAAAATACCGTGAGCGGCAAGCGCAATTATTAATACGGATGCTCGGTGCGTAAAAGTTTTTTGATGGGGCGAAGGGTCGATTGAAATCATCGATACGGTGAATACATAGCCGGCTAAAAACACGTGAATATGTACAGCGACATGCACGAAAAAAGAGTGATGCATCATGCCATACAGACTTGTTGTATAAAGAATCCAAAGTCCTCCTACGTTAAGAACAGAAGCTGTCACCGGACTGCTGATGAACCGAACAAACCGTCCTTTTAAAAGTTTTGACACTTTTCTGGCTGCATGAACCGGAAGCGTGCGAAGCAGCAGCGTAAGAGGTGCTCCTAACGCCATTAAAAGCGGAGCTAGCATACCTAAAAGCAAATGCCCCGTCATATGCGCGGTAAAGTCCATATGAGCACGGGCTGCGAGCGGTCCTGCTACAGAAGATATGGCGCATAAAATACCAAGTGTCCAGCTGAACGTCCTATATAATGACCATTTTCTATACGTTGCATTTGAAGATGCTACAGCCCACATGTATAAAAAAAAGGCAGCGGCAAAAGGCAGGGCTAATACAAGCTGAGATAATACTTCATATTTAATCATGATGTGCACCTTGTTTACGTGTAAACCATGTTAAAATGATGCCAATAAGCAGCATCAAACATGCAAGTACATTCCACGTAATGTCGTAAGGTGCAATCTTCACTCCGTACCGGATTTGATGAAGTCCCATAAGCTTATGCTGCACGGTCCCGTCATAAAGCTGAAACGCCCCGGCTCCAAGCAATACTCCTCCTATCCACCTTTTCACCCACCAGCCGCCCCGGCGCCTGAGATCTGCCACCATAAAAAGTGATGCAATTGTAGCGAACCAGCTGAATGCGTGAAACAAACCGTCCGACACTAAACCAGCGGCCGTTGTGGACTTATCATAAAAATGATGCCAATGAAGCAGCTGATGAAACACTGCTTCATCAATAAAAGCAGCTAACCCTACGCCAAACAAAAAGCCTGACCAGCTATTTCGAGCGCGGTGAACCACGCGCTGATTTGCAGTTGCTTCGTGTTTGTTTTCCATATCTATACCTCCCTGCCAATTCTTTAAGTTTATATCGATTCTAATGAACGTATACCCTATTAAAGAGAAATAAATCTATAATATGGAAAAATAGGAGCTATATCCTAATATCGTTTTCACTATCTTTTCACCATAAAGGTATAGGATAGTATTTGCGAAGCCAATTAGCATATTTTTTCATAGTTTTACTCCCTTTCTAAAGACCTGTTTCCCCAAAACAGGTCTTTTTTATATCCCGTTTCTCTTTTCACCGTTTTTTCACCATAAAGGTATAGGATAGTACTTGCGAAGCCAATTAGCATATTTTTTTCATAGTTTTACTCCTTTTGAAGATCTGCTTCCCCAGAGCAGGTCTTTTTTTATATCCCGCTTCTTTTTCATCGTTTTTTCACCATAAAGGTATAGGATAGTACTTGCGAAGCCAATTAGCATATTTTTTCATAGTTTTACTCCTTTTGAAGATCTGCTTCCCCAGAGCAGGTCTTTTTTTGTTTGATGTTTCTTTTCACTGTTTTTTCACTATTCGGCGGTAAGATAGTAAGTGTAAAGCCAATTAGCATATTTTTTCATAGTTTTACTCCCTTTCTAGTGACCTGTTTCCCCAAAACAGGTCTTTTTTTTTCTAAAAGCTTCCATCTTTTCACCGTTTTTTCACTTTTCTTTTGTATACTAAGTTTGTCAAAGCAATTTCATCATTTTTCATAAATGACCCCTATTTATTCCCCGCTTTTTGTAAGCGGGGCTTTTTTTATAAGAAAAGCATATTTTTTCACTTATTTTTTCTAAAAGCTTTTCTCTTTTCACCGTTTTTTCACTTTTCTTTTATATACTGTTCTTGTCAAAACAATTTCATCATTTTTCATAGATGTACCCTATTTGCACCCGCTTCTTATGAGCGGGCCTTTTTTTATTTCCATATAAAAAAGCTTAACCCGGAGGTTAAGCTTTTTTCGCCTGCTTGCGAAGAACAAGCATCATAATTGTAATAATGGTAAAGGCAATAAATGCTAAAAAAGGAATCGTGATAAACCCAAGCCAGTTAATATATTGACCTGAGCATGGAACGCCGCTTGTACACGTTTCAAATGCCTTAAGAGCCGGTATCTTCTGCAGACAATAATGATAGCCTGAAAGCGCCATACCAATCACAGAAAACGGCAGGACGTATTTGTAGATGAACGTATCATTCCGATACACGGCTACACCTAGCACAATCGCCAGCGGATACATTAAAATTCGCTGATACCAGCAAAGTTCACACGGAATAAAGTGAAGAACTTCACTAAACGTTAAGCTTCCAAGCATCGCGACAAGCGCTGTAAGCCACCCGAAAACCAAAGACTTGTTCATTATTTATTCTCCTTAGCCGCATCTTTGACCATTTGATCAAAATCATCGATTGTTTTTCCTTCAAATTTTTTGCCGCCTACATAAATCGTTGGTGTACCCGTAATGCCTAAGTCGTTGGCTGTCTTCATATCTTGATTGAACGCATCTTTTCCTTTTCCGTCTTTGAATGCACTTGCTACTTTTTTCGCATCGGCATCGCCAGATACTTCTTTCAGGGTATTTTCTAAGTAAGATTCCGTTAAAACATCTTTCTTTTCATCCGCTGCGTTTTGCTTTTTATAAAGAAGCTCATGGAATTTCCAAAATGTATCGTTTCCAAGCTCTTTGTATACAGTCTCGGCAAACTCTGCTGCACGAGAAGAATCGTTGTTGATAAACGCATAGTTCATAAAGTAGAATTTCACTTTACCTGTATCCACATAATCTTTTTGAATCAGCGGGAAAAAGGATTTCGTGAAGTTTTTACAAGCCGGGCATTTGTAATCTCCAAACTCTACCACTTCTACCGGAGCTGACTCTTTTCCAAGATACGGCTGATTATCATATGTAAGAGCGGCCTTTTCATCTCCTCCGCCCTTTGACATATTCGAAAGGACGATTAACCCTAAAATACAGACCGCAATAATTCCAATCACCCAAAAAATCCACTTGCTTGAGGACGTTTGCTGATTGGGCGTTACTTTTTTCTTTTTCTTTGCTTTTGACACAACCTCATCTCCTTCTTCTCTTTCTCTCTTCCAAACTTACAAAGCTGTTAGAGCTGTAAAAATGAGCGCACACAAAATAAAAAACACGTATAGCGACGTCAGCGTTAAAACAACAGGAGGCTGCATCGGCATTTTCGTTTCCGGATTTAAAATATATTGAATGCGATAATTAACTGACGTATCAGCAAACGATACGTGTGCACATGAAAGACTTGCCTGTCCCGTTTTCACCATTTTTAAAAGCGCGCTGCCGATGTGAGCAGGCGTGCCGTTTTTCACAATAGCATCTTGATCAGCCAGCACTTCACGCATAACTTTGAAGCGTTTATGGCTCCATTTAATAAACGGAATATACCATAGTGCAGAGGCAAGCGTGCTTAGTAAAAACGTTTTGAGCGGGTCTTTGTTTGCAACGTGTGACTGCTCATGGTAAATAACGGCTTCTAGTTCATTTTCATCAAGCACCGACAGCAATCCTGTAGACAGGACGATGTGCGGTGTAAACAGCCCCATCGTTAAGGCAATAGGCTGATCTGTTGTTAAGACCGTTAAACCCTTTCCATACGCTTTTTGCAGGTCAGCCGTTGTTGTTTCATCTCGCAGCTTCGTAATCATTTGGCGGACTTTCCTCATTTGAATCACTTGCTTTACAGCTTTAATGAACAGCACAAACATCGTGTGAAAAATAACGGCATTCAGCATGTATTCAATAAAAAACAGGCCGAAAAAGTGGGCTACTTTGTTACAAAGTAAAATTAAGTTAAACGATAAATTCCATCCAAACAGCAAATGCAGCACATACATGCCCATTTGCATAAGCAACGTCACGGCAATAAAAAAGCACAGGTTAAAAATAAGCTTAGAACGCTTTAGTATTCCTTGATTCATTGATTATTCATCCTTTTTTAACTGTTTGACTTTTGATTCGAGCATACTTAACAGTGAATCATCGACTTCTTCTAATGCATCAAGCATATGAGTAACAGCAAGCGAGCCAAATTCATCGATCAATTCGTGCGTTAACTCTTTCGACTGAGCGTCGATAAATTCCTCTTTAGAAAGAATCGGCTGATACATCGACGTACGTCCTTTTAAGCGCTTTTGCAACACGCCTTTTTCCACCAATCGATTCATAACGGTCATAACGGTGTTGAAGTTAACTGCTTTTTCTTTCTCAAGCACGTGCTGCACGTCTTTAATGGACATTTCACTTCCGTTCCATAAAGCCGTCATAATTTTTGCTTCAAGCGGGCCAAAAAAGCGATTAAGGCCGGTTTCGTTAAATTTGAATTTTTCAATTTTCATATTCGACACCTCACACTACTAATTGTAGTGTGAGGTGTCAAATCCGTCAACTTTTCCATGACAACCGCCTTACAATTGTCATAATCACTTTTTTACTTCATCGGTTAAATGCTGAATGGACAGCACAACTGTATCAAGCTTGGCTTCGATTCGGTGAAGTAAATAAAGCGTCACCACAACAGGAAAACCAACGTCTGAAACAAGCGTAAACCACTCTGTCATCTTCCTCTCTCCTTTTAAAAAAGCCCTCCGCACCGAAGTGGAAGGACTTTCATTTTTAAATCGTAAATTCAGTTACATTTCGCTCGACAATTTGGGCGCCTTTTCTGGCAACGAGCGCTCCGCCGCTTGAAGTAAAGACATCGCTTGCGATCAGCGCATTCATTGCTGCTGTGATGGCTGCTGCGTCTAACGTATCTTTTGGTGATTCAATCGATAGGCTTACTGCTTTTTGTGACTCATTCAAAAACTGCATCGTTAAAGTTTTCATACTCTACCTCTTTTCTTATTTTAAAAGTGAAAACGTGACAACTTCGTTGATTTCAACAAGCGGCAGCGACTGCAGGCTAGCGATGGTTTCGCTTGCTGTAATGAGTGCATCTGCAGAACTTCCAGGCTGAATGTTCATATAGGATCTTGTCTTTAAATCGGGTTTTCCATCCTCTTTTATTCCCTGTTCTAATACTAAGCGAAGCTGGCTTAAATACTGAATTTTTTCTGCCATCTTTTATTCCCCCTTTCACTTTATATATAGAAATTGAAATAGGAAAGAGGGATGATGGAAACATAAAAATTTTTGGTTTATAATGGGAGATAGTCTGAGTTAGAAAGAGGCTTTGGTAATGAGAAAGTGGAGCTTTTTATTTTTTGTTCTAGCATTCATGCATCCAGCTTCAGCACTTGCTGATGACGGTGCAGATGAAAAAAAGTTTGGTCCGTTTTACTACACGGTTTCTCATGATTATAGTCGAGAAAAATGGGATGTAGGGGTGTTAAATCAGCAAGACAAAACAAACATTCCTGAGACTGATTTGAACGATGAAACGCTAAAACTGTTTCAAAGCACGGTTGATGATTTAGCAGACCTCGCAATTCGATTTGCTGCTATGAGCGTGCTGCTTGTATGTTCACTCGTTGTTTTTACGTACTTTCGCATTCAGAAAAAACGCCCTTTTCTCCGCTTGTTTTTTGTTTTTTCAAGCGTTGGCTTTCTATTTTGCGTCTATACATCATTGGAATTATTTAAAAAAACTGAACAAGCAAAATCATTATTTTACTTACTATGACTTGAAACCCAAAAAACCAGCCGATCGGCTGGTTTTTTCATGCATTTCTTACGGTTATGTAGTTCTGTTCATACGTCATTTCTTTCGTTTGCTTTTGCTGCTCCAAATGGTAATAAGCAGCGCATACTCCTCCTAATCCAGCCAGTGCTAGGACAATTAGAAGTATGGATGTCGCTTTTTTCATTGCCTTTTCTCCCCTTATGTTTAACCCTACCTAGCAACGGCATGTGTAAAAAAGAGTCCCCTTTCTCTTTTTTACTTGCTCATTACTTACGAAAGATATTATCATACTTTTTTTCACTTTTGTCATTTTTTTAGCTATTGTCAAAAAATTGTATATTTTATCCAAGATTTAACGAATGTTTAAGAAAGTCCATGGACTGGTTTTTTGAAAGGCCAAAAGCTGTCACGATATAATCAACGTAGGCAAGAAGCTCGACGTTTCCTCCTAATTTTGTCGTTTTAAATGATTGATTAAACCGATACTGTTTTTTATCTGAAAAGACGAGCCCCTCTTCTTCTAGAAATGTTTGAAACTGCTGATGCGGAAAGTAAAGTACATCGTTTCGAACGTTCTCTAAGTCAATTACAATAATCATGTCTTCGAGCTCAGCTTTTAATTCCATCATACAATCGATGTATCCGCCGATGCAGCTGATTAAAGATGTGAGAAAAATGGGTCCGTTTATATATTGAAACTGCTCAAAAATTGTCTCATCAATGTAGCTTGAAATGCTGGATTTCAGCACGTCATGAATTTGTTTTGGTTCTTCCATATACGGAATAGGAATGTGAAACTTAGCTGATCCGTTATAAAACTGCTCCCACGCAATTGTTTTATCATATGCATCAATCACATCTGTGCTTCGAAAAATGATGGATTCCGCTGAATAAGAAGCTTTGACAAACGGTGTATGCAGCATCACCGTACTTTCGTCGTCCAAACGATAGTGTTTTGGTTCGCTAGACTTGCTTAAAATATATTGCTTTAGCCGTTCTTCTTCCATTTGTTCGATTAAATGCAAATCATATAGTGGCAGCACGTACATATTACACATCCCGTAATGAATATAGCTTTTCCCGTGCATCGGCCACTTTCTGTTATAGATAGACAGTTCTTTTGTGCAAAATTCCTCTATTCGCTGCGTTTGGTCCTCCGATTTTTGATAAAGACGATCTAAATGATAGCGATCATCGATTTCCGTAACGGGAGATGTGCCGCTTCCAATTCTTCTGTAAATTTTCCCGTAAGACATGTACGGAGGGTTCGGACCTTCGGGAATCCAAATAACAAAAACACCTTGCCCGGGGTGATCTTCAGGTGATAAAAAACGTGTAACGATACGAGGAATGGGATTGGTGACATCTTTCAGCATATTATTAATAAACAGCTCATATTCCTTGCGCTCGAGCAGGTTAATGGAATGGTCGTCTTCATCTACGCCAAAAATAAGCCACCCTCCTTTTTCATTGGCAAACGAAGCGATGATATTTGGGATTTTCCGTTTGACCGTTGAGCTTACTTCGCGCTTGAACTCAAGCTGATAGCCTTCTTCTAAATGTTTTTCCATCATGCGCTGCACATCTGAAAACTCAATTTCTCCAATTGTTTTTTTCTTTCCGTCTTCGCTTATAAATGGTGAATAAAACGTTTCTTCGTTCACTTGTCTTCCCCTCCTCACCACTTCTATTTAACTTATCCATATGATGAGAAGTAAAAAGACAGTCATACTTCTTTTATTTTTTTCGAAAAAACAAGTTTTTTCAAAATTCATCCTTCTTTATATTATGATAGAAAAAGAGGTGAATAATATGATTGAAGCGATATTTTTAGATCGAGACGGAACGATTGGCGGCAGTAATGACATTCAATATCCAGGTGAATTCCAGCTGTTTCCCCAAGCGAAGCAAGCAATTAAAGAAATAAAACATTCCGCTGTTTTCCTTTACGAATCAGCCCGATATTGCCAAAGGAAAGGTAAAGAAATCACAGTTTATCTCTGAGCTTTTAGCTTTTGGATTTGATGATGTTTACCTTTGTCCGCATGAAGATTCAGACGCCTGTCCGTGCCGCAAACCAAACCCCGGCATGCTGTTAAAAGCAGCGGAGAAGCACAGCTTAAATTTGGCTAACTGCATTGTGATTGGCGACCGGTGGAAAGACCTCGCAGCGGCCAGTGCAGCAGGGGCTCAATGTATTTTAGTGTTAACAGGCGCCGGGCACGACACGCTGCATGAACAAGAAAAATGGGCTGATGTACAAGCAGCTTTTATTGCATCCAATATACAGGAAGCTGTTGAATTTATCTTTACATCACTGAGTTCACAGCCGATACTACCGCATTCACATACTCGTTAAACAGCTGATTATCCTGTAATAATTGTTCATACTGAGGAGTGGTGATTTCAAGCTGCAGTCCTTTATGCCGCTGATTGCTGTTGGCGATATTTCGAGGTGAAACGCCTTTTAAATGCACGGGCGTTTCACTGATTGGAAAACCTGAGAGCGCATGACGCACCGCTTTTTCTAACTTTTCGTCTCTTCCTCCGATATAAGTCGTGGAGACGTCGCTGTAGGCACCGTGAAGAGAAATCGTGACCGCTGATTTTTTAACGAGGTGACGCGCCATTTCTTCATCGTAGTTTGCAGACGTAACATGCAATTCAAACGGATTTTCTGTTTTCAGCGTTTTAAATACGTACACCGTTGCGTTTAGCTTTTCTGCTATTTTTTCCGCTACTTCTTCTGTTCCAATTTCCATTGTTCCTCCGTGAATAGCAAGCACGACAATTTCTCTCCGGCGAATAACACATTTTATTTCGTAATCGATTCCCGCTCGTTCGCACTGAGACAGTTCTTGAAAACTTTGATACACGTCCCTCATCTGTTTCTTCACACCTTTCTTTTATCTTTCATATACCCAGGCTTTATTTTTTCTTTTTCTTCATATAGTAAAGGGATTCACCCTTTGTTTACTCGTTTATTTTTGTTTTTATACTTTATCTGTTAGTGTGCGCAAAAAAAATTTTTGAAATTCGAAATAAAAGTATTGCCAAACAAACCGTCCAGACGGTAAAGTATTCTAGGGAAAATCAAAAAGGAGGAAATTCATGTGTCTACATATGATGATATATTGCTTGCGGCCACTCAGGTTGTACAGCGTGACGGCGTGGGAAATTTAACGCTTGAAAAAGTAGCAAAAGAAGCCGGTGTTAGTAAAGGCGGCTTGTTGTACCACTTCTCATCAAAAGATGAATTGATTCAGCAAATGCTGTACTCAGTCACAAAGCAATATGATGACGGGCTACACGTGCAAATTGAACATGATGATGCTCCTGGCAAATGGAGCCGGGCTTATCTCGCTGAGACGCTTCATGATCTGCAGCGTGAACAAGCGATGAGCGCAGGGTTGCTTGCAGGTATTGCAACGAATCCTGAACTTCTGCAGCACCTTCAAAAACACTACGAAAAGTGGCAGCAGCATATTGAACAAGACGGTATCAACCCTGTCCTTGCTACCATCGTGCGCTTAGCAGCTGACGGATTATGGTTCAGCCAAATGTTTGGGCTCGCACCCGTGGATCCAGACATGCAAAAACAGATTCAACAACAGCTTCGGAAATTAACAGAGGAGGGTTTTCGATGAAAGCCTATTTATTTTTAGCAATTGCAATTAGTTCAGAGTTATTTGGTACATCTATGTTAAAAGCATCAAACGGATTTACAAAATTTTGGCCTAGTCTTGGTGTTTTATTAGGATTTGGTCTTGCTTTCTATGCGCTTTCCACATCGCTTCAGCACATTCCGCTCAGCGTTGCATACGCCATTTGGTCTGGTGTAGGAACTGCGGTGACAGCTGTGATTGGTGTAGTCATTTGGAAAGAAAGCGGCAGTCTTACGATGGTATTTGGCATCGTATTAATCATTGCGGGAGTCATTCTTTTAAATTTAAAATCAGTGGCTCATTAAAAAAAGAGCCAGTAAATACTGACTCTTAAGCAAAGGAGGAAAATCGACTGTCTACTTATGAAAGTAGTATGTATCGTTTTCCTTTTTTTTATACTCTTTTATAGATTAAACGGATCTAGGAATTTAACAGATGGATATTTGTCCTGGAACAAACGCCATACAAAATCGTTTTCAAACATAAGAACGGAATGCTTATCACGATCTTCTACTAGCATCACGCGAGAATCTAGCATGCGATCTTCAATTGTTGATTTGTCTACCCATTTTGCAATGTTATGAGACATGCGCGTGAATTCAAGATCGACATTGTACTCACCTTTCATACGATGTTCAAACACTTGGAACTGAAGTTCACCGACTGCTCCTAAAATATAATCTCCAAAGAACGGCGTACGGTAAAGCTGTACCGCTCCTTCTTGTACAAGCTGATTAATCCCTTTTTCAAAGTGCTTTGATTTCATTGCATTTTTCGCACGAACTTTTACAAACAGTTCAGGCGGGAACTTTGGAAGAGCGTCAAATTCAAATACTTTTCCCTCTCCTACAATTGTATCGCCAATTTGATACGTACCTGAGTCATACAAGCCAATGATATCCCCTGGATACGCTGTGTCTACTGTTTCACGGCTTGATGCCAAGAACTGATGAGACTGCGCTAGCTTCATTTTGCGGTTCGTTCTTGCTAATGTTACGTTCATTCCACGCTCGAATTTCCCTGAACATACGCGTACGAACGCAATGCGGTCGCGGTGAGCTGGGTTCATGTTCGCTTGAATTTTAAAGATGAAACCTGAGAAGTTTTCATCCGTAGGCTGAACGGTGCCATTCGTTGATTCACGAGGCTGTGGCGGTGATGTTAATTGTAAAAATGAATTAAAGAAAGACTGTACGCCGAAGTTTGCAATCGCACTTCCGAAGAAAACAGGCGTTAATAAGCCTTGCTTTACTTTTTCGATTGAAAAATCATTACCTGCTTCATCTAATAGGGATAAATCATCCACTAAGCCTGGTAAATACATTTCATCGACGTGTTTTTTAATTTCATCGTCGATATTTTCACCGTCAAAGTCTGCAAAATAAGACTCTTTGTTTCCTTGATACACTTCAATTTGCTTTGAAAAACGGTCATACGTTCCTTGGAATCGTTTCCCCATGCCAATTGGCCACGTTACAGGGTATGATTCGATACCAAGTACATCTTCAATTTCTTCAAGCAGCTCAAGCGGCTCTTTTCCTTCACGGTCTAATTTATTGATAAACGTTAGGATGGGAATACCGCGCATACGACAAACTTTAAAAAGCTTAAGCGTTTGTGCTTCAATCCCTTTTGTTCCGTCAATAACCATGACCGCACTGTCTACAGCCGTTAAGGTACGATACGTATCCTCACTGAAGTCTTCGTGTCCTGGTGTATCCAAGATGTTAATAAAGTGATCTTTATACTCAAACTGCATAACACTTGATGTAACCGAAATTCCACGTTGTTTTTCGATTTCCATCCAGTCAGATGTAGCAAACTTGCCTGATTTTTTTCCTTTAACCGTTCCGGCTGAACGAATCATTCCGCCCAGTAACAGCATTTTTTCTGTTAACGTTGTTTTCCCGGCATCCGGGTGAGAAATAATGGCGAATGTACGACGTGAATCGACCATCGTTCCTTGAAGTTGGTTGCTCATACGTTTTAAAATCCTTTCTGCTCTACAATTCCTATTTTCATCATTTCATTATACGCTTTTTTTATACTGCGTGACTAGTTTTTTTCATATTTGAATACTTCTGCAAAATCAAAGAAATCGTCAACAAGGTGTAAAAAGCGAACAAGAAAAGACCCCTTTTATAAAAGGGGCCTTCTCCCAGTTTAGTTTAACGAACGACCAGAGAAACGTTCTGCTGATCGGATTAAACTTTATAAAAAAAATTACTTTTGAACGTTAGCAGCTTGTGGTCCACGGTTGCCTTCAACGATTTCAAATGTAACTTCTTGACCTTCTTCTAAAGTTTTGAAACCTTCGCCTTGGATAGCAGAGAAATGAACGAATACATCGTCTTGTCCTTCTACTTCGATGAAACCGAAACCTTTTTCAGCGTTGAACCATTTTACTTTACCTTGTAACATATCTCTTTTCCTCCTTGTGTGACAATCCACACATTGTGTATTACTCTATTCCTGCTCTTACAATAAGTCAAGACGAACACTTCGAACTATCCTTACCGAACAAAAATAAGCACCTTTATTGTAACAAATCCTCCAAAAAATTTCAAAGAAATTTGCACATTCTTTTTGTTTGCTTCTATCCCTTACCTACAGCCTTTCTACCCCTTTTTAAGCTGCCGAATGTGAACGCATTATCCGCCTTCTTCTTGATGTTTTTTCTTGTATAACGATCCTTTAAATGGATAACGCTATAGAGATAGATACTCTTTCTATTTATGAGAAAGCAGGTGACATCACAACCTATGGAAGACATTCTCATCTCCCTTCTTAGAACCTTTGTTTCTTTTATTATTTTAAGCATTACAACTTTCCTGATTGGAAAACAAATTAACACGCATAATAATCATTTTACATTTGCGATGTCCATCATTATTGGGTCGTTCATCGCAAATATGGGATTTGATTTAAAATTAAAATTTCTGCCGATGTTCGCTTCTTTTGCTTTTCTTGTAGCCATTCATTTTCTTTTAGCATCAACAGCTCTAAAAAGCAGGCGCTTGCGAAAATGGATTACAGGACGCCCGACGGTTATTATGGAAAAAGGAAAGCTTCTTGAAGCAAATATGAAAAAAGTCAAATATTCTATTGACGACTTGAATCAGCATTTACGAGAACTAGGAACGTTCAACATTGCTGAAGTAGAATTTGCTGTTTTAGAAGTAAGCGGGAAACTGTCGGTGTTAAAGAAAACGGCTTATCAAAACATTGCCAAACAGGACGTTTTGTCTAAGCCGTTTAAAGAAATGAATTTACCGGTAGAACTCATCATGGACGGGGAAATTATTCAAAAAAATTTAACATCTCAATATACCGAACAATGGATCAACCTTGAGCTTTCAAACCGTCAGCTTCAGTTGAACCAAGTGCTGTATGCAGTTGTGTCAACAAACGGCATGCTCTATGTAGATGAGTATAAAGATCAGCTGTCCGCTCCTACAGACAGAGAATAAGATTGAGACATCGCTGTTGATTTCGGTGCAGGGCTTTGCTTTCCGGGGGCGGCCAGTGAGTCCCCTCTTTGCGTCCGCTCCTGCGGGATCTCACCTACTTCGCTTTTCCTGCTGGAGTCTTCCCCTTGGCCTCCAATCAACAGCTAGAAACAACTAGCCTATGTTCACGATCACCATGAAAAAATCCGAACGAGTTTGATTCTTGATAGAGAATCAAACTCGTTCGGATAAAATGCGTTTGTTTCAGTCTCACTGTGCCATCTCTTCAACGGTTCCTTCTTTTAGGCCATAGTAGTTCCGTTCAAATCGCTTTATTTCTTGATCATAGCGGCGTACTTTTGCATCGGCTAGCTGGCGGCTTTGTTTTGTTTCTTCAAGCAGCTCGACCTGCTGATTAATTTGAAAAATAGTCGTCGTCAGCTCGTCTTGATAATCATAAATTTCATTTTGAATATCCACGCATACGGGCAAACGATTTGCTAAAATAAAGTCCGTCATTTGCATAAGCACTTTTTTACGCTCTACTTCTTTCACTTTGCTTTTGACAGCTCGTTCTGCAGAACGGAACGTCAGCCTTACTTTAGAGAAGAAGTCACCTTTAATCGAAAGCTTGCGCTGCAGTTCTTCTACATCTTGTTTTAATGATTCATGCTCTTCAATCATTTTTTGAAGCACAAGTCCTCCGTTTAATGATGTGAGCTCCATTTCATCAAGCTGCTGGCGAATGGCTGTTTTGAGCGTTTCAATTTGTTTCATCGTCTTTTTCTCCGTAGCGCGGAGCTGCTTAACATACTGCTCTGTTTTATAAATAAAGCTGTCTAACCGTTCGCGGTCAAACAGTGACTGCTCTTTCTTTTTTACATAATCTTGATACGATGTGTGTACAGATGACCACTTGATCAGCAGAGACTGATAATTCAATAGCTCATCCTGATGCTCAAGCTTGTACGTCCACATCAGCTGAACAACTACTAATAACAGCGGTAAAAAAGTTCCAGCTTCTTTGCGTTTTGCAATAATTTCATGACTTTCAAAGCTCGCCATTAAAAACAGCGGGGCATTCATACTAAATAGCAGTGCTGGCGGGTAATTAACGGGAATAAAGATACTCATTACGGTTGCCATAAGGCCTGAAATAGCAGGGTATGCGTGCGGAGGAAGCTGTTTGTATAGCTCGATTGTCCCTTTTTTTTGCAGCAGTTTCACAAGCGCTTCCTGCTGATATTCTCCTAATACATCAATCATTCTTTCCTGATACATAGGAGGAAGCTGCTCAATCCAATTCATCAGCTGCTGCTGAAACACCGCTTGCTGACGATTTGTAGCAATCATGTATTGCGAATCAATTAGATGAAAGAACAGTCGGATTTGATGGCGCATTACGTCTTCTAGCGTATGACAGCGTGCAATTGAAAACAGCTCATTGTATTTAGATACAAGCAAATTTCCAATGTTATCGCTTAACTCGTACAGCTCGCCATTTGTTGTAGCATGAGAAACGGGAAGTTCAAAAAACTTCGCCATTTCAAGCAAAATATGCAGATGCATGTCTACTTCAGGCTGTTTCTCAAGCAATTTCATTTCTTCTACCAATGATGCTTGAAAATCCGTATGCTCCGTTTGCTGATACTGTGCTGACATTTCCGTATAAATGCGGTGGTCACATAACACATAAGCAGCTCTTAGGATCTCGCCTTTAGACGTAAGCAACCCATACAATAACTGTTGTCCGTTCATCTTCACACCGTCCTTCATTAAATTTTCTTACTATAGCTTTCTATCATTTTATACTTTTTCTATAAATTCGATGCAATAGTTCAAATTTCCTGTTATCTTTCTTCTTGTTTCCTTAATACAAAAATTACCGTCCAACATGACATCAGCGCAGGCGGAATGGTCCAAGTCATATATCGCCACTCACCGGTCACAAGCGCCATAATAAGAAAGATGAGCGGAAAACCTATTAGTACTATGATAACACGTGCTCGGCTTACCGATTTTTTCATCGTGCATCGCCCCTTCTGTTCGTCCCATATTCTTATAATACCCTTTCGCTTCTATAGCATTAAACACCTTTATAAACCGTTCGTACATTTCTTTGTTTTCTAGACAGTCTATGACATAAGTTTTAAAAAAGAACAGAGGATACCTCTTACTTTGGTGAATCTCGTAAGCAGCTTTTATGTTTTGACAAGCTAAATCGTGAAAAATGTGTTATGGTAAAAGAAAATTTCGTTTTTACTACCTACATTGAAACGAAAGGGTTGATCGTATGAACATTTTTTTGATTGGCGCAAGCGGCAGGACGGGACAAGAAGTGATCAAGCAAGCCGTGAAAAACGGACATTATGTAAAAGCTTTTGTGCGAAATCCATCTAAGCTTAAGATAACGCATGCGAACGTACACATCATACAAGGCGACGTGCTTGATTATTATGAAGTGTGTCAGGCCATGCGGGGGTGCGATGCAGTAATTTCTTGTCTTGGAACAGAAAATCTAGGGCATTCTACCCTTTTAGTAGAAACGACAAATCTGCTGATTCAATGTATGAACGAAAACGGAATTCAGCGTATCGCCTACACCGCTTCCGCCGGAATCGATGGAGAAATTCCAGGCATGACGGGCTGGCTTGCTCAGCGTATTTTAAAAAATGTGCTTCGCGATCATCACGAAGCCGTGAAGCTCTTGAAGGTAAGCGGACTCGACTGGACCGTTGCTCGGCCAACGGGTCTAACGAGCGGTCCATTAACCACGTATTATCGTATAGGAGAAGCTAGCATACCAGAAAACGGACGCAACATCAGCCGTTCTGACGTCGCTCATTTTCTCCTTCAAGCCGTAGAAAACAACAGGCATATAAAAAAATCACTAAGTCTTTCGTATTAAGTGTTCTAAAGGAGTGTTGATAGTGAACCTATCAAAAATTTTTCTAAAAATAAGTCTTGTACTTTTAATGGCATGCGTCTTTATTGAAGGTAATTTTCAGGTGGCGCTTGGCATCTTTGCTGCTGTTTGCATGCTTGTCATTGTTTTTGCTAAGCCTCTTTCAAAATCGCTGCTGCCTGTTAATAAAAAAACAGAAAAAAAAGACCGCGAAACGTTAATGATGGTCATTGGTGTCATCGTTTTTATTTCAGGAAGCTTTTTTATTGCGTAATAGCATTGTAAAGAAAACAGGCTTACATCCACATTTTTAATCATATAAAGGGCTGTGCTGTAAGTCGAATGTTCGACTTATGACACAGCCCTTTTTTAGCTTTAATGAGGTCTCTTTCAGCAATAGCTTCTGTACCGTTCCATTATTTAAGCAAATTACCTTACAAACCCTCTTATGCTTTTTTCATCAACTCACATAATAGATGTAGAAGATGTCGTAAGACAAGCGTCAAAAGAAAGAGGAGGAAGATAAATGAAATGCCCCCATTGCGCTTATTCTAATCCGAAAGGGGTAAAATTCTGCTTAAATTGCGGTCATGAAATCGTCGACCGTGATGAAAACTACAGTATATTCTACTTGTTTGCCCATCGTGTTGATAAAATTCCAAGAAATGAACGTTCGGTTGAACCTAAATTTCGAAATATATTCTCTCGAGTCTTCCGACAGCACAGTGAAATGGAAGCTGAACGGCTTTTTATTGTAGGAACAGGGCTTACGACTCCTAAAATAGAAGAGGTTGTAAATACATGGCCAAAGCCTTGGCTTTTTGCAAGGGTCTTTCTTATTGCACTTGTCGCATACTTAGGGCTATATCTAGGCGTAAGCTTGTTCGAAAACATCAACTTCATACCCGGTCTTATTGTAGTCGGTGCTTTTGCAGTTCCATTTACTACGCTCATTTTCTTTTGGGAAATGAATGCTCCGCAGAATATTGCTATTTACAAAATTGTTTATGTCGTTTTTATTGGCGGAATCCTCTCCCTTCTCTTAGCACTTGTGTTTTATGATATTCTTGGAAATAACACAAACGTGATCGTGATTGGAATATGTGAGGAGCTGGCTAAAGTTATCGCGGTTATTTATTTTGTACGCAATCTTAAATATAGATATATCCTTAACGGACTTCTCTTAGGAGCTGCAATAGGAGCTGGTTTTGCTGCTTTTGAAACCGCTGGCTATGCTTTGCGAGCACTTCTTTCCGGCAGCTTTCACATGCTTTATTCTACGATACTCTGGCGCAGTATTTTTGCTCCTGGAGGACATGTGGCTTGGGCTGCCTTAACTGGAGCTGCCATCTGCATCGTGCAAGGAGATAAGAAATTTCAGTGGAGCATGTTGATAAAACCAAAATTTCTCGGTGTATTTTTGCTTGTCGTTTTTATGCACGCTCTTTGGGACTCACCTATACTAGGTATTTTCCCAGCAGGCCATACGATTTTAACGATTATATTATGGATTTTGGTATTTAGTATGATTCGTATTGGGCTAAAAGAAATCGCAGATAAAAAGCTGGAGTTGACCTATTACAAAGAAAACCCTACATCCTCATAGGAAATGTTCAGCTTGTGTTTAGCTGCTCGTTTTAACTTTTTATTACCTTTATGTTTCATTTTGAAAATTGTTGTTACAAATTGTAAAAAACAGCATTCAAACTACCTGTACATGGTATGATAACCTCAATAACATGAAAGGGTGACTTGGTGGATGAACCTAACTGAAATTAAGCACATGATAGCAAATTTAGTAAATTATAGAGATAGCGACATTACTCATACTCTTGCCAATAGGTTTACATTAAGTTATTCAAAACAATTAAACAGTTTTCAAATCTGCGACATTGAAAACGATATCATTTATCGTTATGAAGAATCCGAAACAACCGCGTTAGCTCTGTTTAACATGATCCATACTCTTCCCAAGACCATTTACAGACATACTAATTCGTTTGAACAAGTTTAAAGCAGGAAAAAAAGCTCATTTATTGACTAACATGAGCTTTTTTGCCGGTGTCTACCTATTTTAGTTATTTATAACCTTCTTCAAAAGAAGAATATCCTTTTTAATTGCCTGTCTAATTTCTTCAGCTTTACAGCGTTTGTATTCTTGTACTAAGCGATAGAGCTCTCGTTTAAATAAAAATTCATCTTGTTGACTACTCATAGCAGCATGCCCCTTATTAGCTTTCTATCACAAGTGATTAAAGAAAGTATTCCCTTTTCTTCTTATAAAAAACAAATAAATTCACAAATAAATGTAAAACAACCTCTTATCCCAAGTTTATGTAAACGGCGGGATGTTCTTGCATTTAGAGGAATGATAGCTGAAGAAACATAAAAAAAACATTGACTACTAGTCCTCAGTCAATGTTTTTTATTTGCTTTAGCTCTAATTCATTAAAGTTAAATTGCATACTTTTATGCGTTCATGTCTCCAAGACCTGGAGCGTGCTCATTTGGCATTTCAGATAAGTGAGGAACAGGAAAAGCTTCCGGCGGAGGTGTGACGCTTAGGTGTCCGCCGTTTCTGCTTGGCGTCTCTCCTTGGAATATTTCTCCCATTCGATGCGGATCTAACCTAAAATCAAATTGCGTGTTATGATACCCCATTTCCACAAATTTTCTGCATTCAGGGTATTTGTTAATATCGTAATTTGGAACAGGAAAAAGCTTGCCCCAGTCCACGCCCAATGTTTCAAGAGCTTTTGCAAACGCATTTTGATGAGCATTATCTCGAACAATTAAGAAGCCTAGCGTTTCTCTTAGCGTCTGGTTAGAACTCATTTCATATATTCTTGTTTTTTGTAAAACACCGGTTGATTCTAATACAACGTTATTTAGCAAATCAGCTACTAGATTTCCGTGATTATAAACCCATGAGCCGTTCCATGGATTCCCGCCCGCATCCACTGGAAGTGAACTTTGAGCGCCCATAATATAGTGATGAGGATTAGCATGTTTTACAGCTTCATCAAGAGGAGCCTGATCTGAACCTTGACTTCCTACCCCAGCTCCGCCAGATTCATCTAACAGTGCATTAATGGTATTTTGGACGAGTTCTACGTGAGCTATTTCTTCTAAAAAAACGCCTTTCATTAAATCTCGGTACTGCGTTTCTTTTCCTCTGAAGTTAGAGCTTTGGAAAAAATATTGCATCATCGTTCGCATTTCACCAAACTGACCGCCTAACGCTTCTTGCAGTACCTTCGCGGCTGCTGGGTCGGGCTTATCCGGTTTAATGCCATTAATTAATCCTTCTTTGTAATAGTACATATCAAACACTCCTTTTATTGACATTGCTTGTTTTTTGAACCAACTTATTTAGATTTTTGTCCGCTATAGGATTTTCACTTACAGCATCTGTTGCTTTTCCTCTTAACATATTTTAGCGTGCCATCTTTCGAACATGTGCACATGACTACTGTTTCCATATGCGACCTTTTTATTCTGGGTAGTTAAAAGAAAACTTCATTGAAACACGTGGATAACACCCTTTGTTATAAGCAAAAAACTGCTCGTAGCAGTCTTTTTACAGTCATGTAACTGTGAATACTTTGGATGCAAAAAAGAGCTGGTTTAAACCAGCTCTTTTTTCTTTATTACTTCTCTATCCCTGCTTTGATTTCTTTAATCATGCCAGCCATTGACTCAAGGCCTCCTCCAGATAAATACCAAAGGCCTGGATCAAGATACACAACGTGATTGTTTTTCACTGCATTGACTTCTTTTACATACTCATTTTCAACAATTTGTTTAGCAGATGATTTTTCACCAATTGCTGCGCCGCGGTCAACGACGAATAAGTAGTCCGGGTTTTGCTTAACTAAATATTCATATGCAATGCTTTGACCATGCTTAGCCGATGGATCCAGGCTGTCGTCTGCTGCTTTGATACCGAATACGTCGTGGATTAATCCGTATTTAGAACCTGAACCAAATGCTGTCATTTTACTATCATTCGCCATCATTACAAGCGCTTTTTTATCTAGTTTATCCGTTTGTTTTTTCAGATCAGCAATTTGCTTATCAATCGCTGCTAGCTCTTTTTTCGCTTGATCTTCTTTATCAAAAATTTGTCCTAGTACTTTTGTATTTTCTTTAAATGACTTCATATAGTGCTGGTTGTCTGTATCGATATAGATCGTCGGCGCAATTTTTGAGAATTCGTCAAATGAATCTGCTTGGCGGCCTTGAATAATAATTAAGTCTGGCTTTAGTTCTGCGATTTTTTCAAAATCTGGCTCTTTTAAGCCTCCTACATTAGCATACTTATCATCTTGATACTTTGATAAATACTCAGGAATTGCTTGTTTTGGTAAGCCCGCTACTTCAACCCCTAGTTTATCTAGCGTATCAAGTGCACCCATGCTGAATACTACAACTTTTTTAGGATTTTTCTCAATTTTAATTCCGTCTTTATTGAACTGATCGGTTACTGTTACCGTTTCTTTTTGTTTACTTTCTCCACTTGTTTCTTTTGCTCCTTGATTACCGCAAGCAGCTATAACAATCGCAGTTAAGACTGCTACAAACATTACTAACACTTTTTTCACTTTCGTCACCTCATGAAATAAATTTTATGAAAAATACACGCAAATACGCTGTCCGCCAACCGTTTCGATTGGAATATCCATATCGTATATATCCTTTAATACGGATGTTTGAATGATGGTTTCTGTTGGGCCTTCACAGATCACTTCACCGTTTTTAAGCGCCACGATGTAATCCGAATAGACAGACGCAAAATTAATATCGTGAATGACAATCACAATGGTTTTGCCTAAGTCTTCTACGAGACGTTTCAGCAGCTTCATAATTTCAACAGAATGCTTCATATCTAAGTTATTGAGCGGTTCATCTAAGAAGATATATTCCGTGTCCTGTGCGATGACCATAGCGATAAAAGCTCGCTGACACTGTCCACCGCTCAGTTCATCCAAGTATTTGTCTTGAATACTTTCAAGCTTCATATAACTCAACGCCTGATCAACCGCTTGTTCATCGCTTTTTGTTAACCGGCCTTTTGAATAAGGAAAGCGGCCAAAATTGACGAGTTCACGTACGCTAAGCCTGATATTCAGCTGATTGGACTGTTTTAAAATGCTCATTTTTTGGGCTAAATCTGAGCTGTCAATATTCTCTATATTTTTTCCTTCTATTGATATTGACCCTGAGTCGGCTTTAATGAGACGGCTCATAATGGAAAGCAGCGTACTTTTCCCCGCTCCGTTTGGGCCGATAAATGACGTGATTTTCCCTTTTGGAATCACGACGGATGTTTTTTCTAAAACGGTTTTTTCTCCGTATGTTTTACTTACATTTGTTACTTCTACCATGATTTATTCTCCTTTAGCAGCAAATAAATAAAGTAAATTCCGCCGGCAAAGTCAATGATGACGCTCAGCGTGGTGCTGAAGGTGAACACTTTTTCAACGATAAATTCTCCTCCGACGAGGGCTATAACACTAAGCAGCAGTGATCCCATCATTAAATAGGTGTGCTTGTACGTTTTGAACAGCTCTCTTGCAAGGTTCACAACAAGCAGTCCAAGAAAGGTGATCGGCCCAACTAACGCCGTAGCCACTGAGACAAAAATGGCAATCACAATCAGCATTTTTTTGACGAGCCTGTCATAATCAATACCTAAATTTACCGCGTGTTCTCTTCCCAGCGACAGGACATCAAAAATGGATGTAAAGCGCCACACGTAAATGCCAAGCAGGATAAATATGACCGCTGATATGTATAGCAAATCGGTATTAACATTGTTGAAGCTTGCAAATGATTTATCTTGTACAACTTGAAATTCATTCGGGTCAATCAGCATTTCCATAAATGAAGACATGCTTTTAAATAACGTGCCGAACACAATTCCAACCAGTAAAATAAAGAAAATATTCTTACCGGCTTTTTTGAACATCAGTATGTAAAGCAAGACCGAAAAGATAATCATCAGCGAAACGCAAAGAAGAAAATTAAGATTTTTGTTCATGATGAAAATATTCGTCGAGCCAAAGATATACACAATAAACGTTTGCAGAAATAAATACAGTGAATCCAGTCCTAGAATACTAGGAGTTAAGATTCGATTATTGGTAATCGTTTGAAAGATAACGGATGAAAACGCAATGGCTCCTCCGGTTAAGATAATCGCCGCAACTTTTTCAATTCTTCGCGGCAGCGTGTACTGCCAGTAGCCTAAATCGTAGCTGATAAACAGCGCCGCTGATAAAACGGCCAGCGCGGCCAGAATGATGATTTTATGTTTGTTATGCATAACGACCTCTCCTTATCAGCATAAAAAGAAAGATCGCACTTCCTATTACACCCACCATTAACCCAATGGAAATTTCATAAGGGAAAATAATGACTCTGCCTAAAATATCGCACGCAAGTACAAACACAGCTCCAAGCAGCGCTGTATGAGGCAGGCTTTTTCGCAAATGATCTCCACGGTAAATCGATACGATATTTGGGATAATCAACCCTAAAAAAGGCAGCATGCCAACGGTCAAAATCGTAATCGACGTAATAAGCGAAACAATGACTAATCCAATGTTTACGATTTGTTTGTATTTCACGCCTAAGTTGATTGAAAAGCTTTCTCCCATACCAGCAACCGTAAACTTATCTGCGTAAAGATAAGCAATTATTAAGAGCGGTATACTCAGGTATAAAAGTTCATATCTCCCTTTGACTACTAGCGAAAAGTCTCCTTGCAGCCATGAAGAAAGGTTTTGAATCAAATCGTATTTGTAGGCGATGAAGGTAGCCAAGGAACTTACGATACTGCCGAGCATTAAACCGACTAGTGGAATATAAATCGTATCGTTAAATTTAATTCTGTCTAGTATTCTCATAAACAATAGATTGCCCGCGAGTGAGAAAATGAAAGCAATGCTCATTTTTAATAGAGGACTTGCTGAAGCAAATACTAGTAGAGAAATCAACACACCAAGTCTTGCCCAGTCCATCGTTCCTGCGGTTGTTGGAGATACAAACTTATTTCGCGTAATTTGCTGCATAATTAATCCGCAAATACTAAGGCTCATTCCCGCCATAATAATACTCAAGAGCCTAGGAAAACGACTAAAAAACAGCGTTTGGCTTTCTTCTTTGCTTAAATGAAACAGATCCATCGCTGACAGATCTTGTACTCCTATAAAAAGAGACGAAACCGCTAGTACAGCAAACACAAGAATTAACTGATAAAACTTCAACTTTCCTTACTCCTTTCTTTCCGCTATAAGTCTAATTATCTCCTCCTTTATCACGTGTAAATGATTATCATTATCAATTGACTTTCTTTATCATATCATTATTCTCTAAATAATCAATGGTTTTCTTAAAATTTAAGCAAAAAAATGCCTTAACAAATGGATCTGTTGAGGCATTTTAAGATTCAATTAGACTTAAAAATAGCTATTTCTCTCTTCATATAAAAAAGGATTGAGACATAGCTTCATTACTCTAATCTAAAGACGAATAAGTGGGATACATGAGCTAGCATGAATCGCTTAGTACACCGCTGTTGATTTCAGCAGGCGGCCGATGAGCCTCCTCGTCGCTTACGCTCCTGCGATCTCACCTCTTCCTCTTTTTTTCGCAGGAGTCTTGGCCTTGCCCTCTAATCAACAGCTAGAAGCCACTGCAGACATGAAATCTACGTTCACCATAACAACAAAAAAATCCGAACTATTAATAGTTCGGATTTAACTTTAAGCAAAATACTTTTGTCGCAACCTTTTTGTATCAAAATTACATATATATGAAATATATGTTTATATTTGAAAGGAATCTACTTATTTTGCAAATACATGGTTTCCGATAACTGCCGTTACTTGCTGCGTTGCAACCCATTGGCTTTCAGCGATTTTTGGATTATAGAAAAACAGCGCATCGTTTTCATGCGGGTTTGATAATGCTTCGCTTACCGCTCGTTTTGATTCTTCTGATGCAGGCTGATTAATTGCTCCGTTTGCTACTGGCGAAAATTGATATACACCGTTTCCTAGCTGCTGATAAATAACGTCGTGAATGTTATTTGGGAATTCCGGTGAAGCTACACGGTTTAATACCACAATTGCTACCGCTACTTTTCCTTGGTACGGCTCACCTTTTGCTTCTGCCTCTACTAATCTAGCTAGTAAATCTTGATCTTGTGCAGAAAGCGATGTAGACGGAGCAGGTTGTGCCGGCGCCGGTGCTTCTCCTTGAAGTTTTAATGTTTGTCCGATGGTAATGATATCACTTTGTAAACCGTTAATAGCTTTTAACTGATCCACAGTCATGCCGTTTTGTGTTGCAATATGATATAACGTTTCGCCTTGTGCTACTGTATGTACAGATGTTGCCGGACTAGCGGCAGGTTGTGCTTGTCCCTGGTCAGGAATCGTTAATGTTTCTCCAACGTAAATCATGTCGTTTTGGCGGTTATTAGCACCTTTCAGCTCATCTACCGTAACCCCATTTTGTTGGCCAAGCCCCCACAAGGTATCTCCTTTTACGACTTTGTGCGAAGCTGCTGCTGATGCTGTTCCTTGACTTGCTAGAAATGCTACAGACGCTGCAGAAGCAACTGCCCATTTTTTTACACGTTTTTTACTCACAAAAACTACCTCCTAAAATTTGAACCTGTTATTACCTTAGCACATAGATTCGCCTTTTCATTAAAAAAAACAGTAACATTTGTTCTAATTGGATTAAGTTTCTTACAGTGCCATTCATTATGTTACAACTTTTACATGACCCTTAAAGAATATGTAGAAATATGACGATTTCATTGCGAAACGAGCTTTTTATCTCTTTACTTACATTCCTCTTTCTGTAAAAAACTTGACTTAATTATGATTAATCGCAGAGATAAAAAGGAAAACAGCAGTCAAATAGAGAAATAGTGTAACTATTGAGGAATGATTCAGCGCTTCTTTGTCAATTTACGTTTGTTTATTAATAGAGGAGGTCTATTTGGATGTGTGCAAATAAAATGTATGTAACGTATAATACGGAAAAACCGGCTATTACGATTCAAGGAGCTTTTTATCATACGGGAGGAACGCAGGAGGAGTTTTTGCGGGAATTCAAGTACTGGCTTGAATCTCACGGCTGGTCATTTATGGGCGTAACAAATGAAACAACGATGACAACGGCGAACAAGGAGTTAAAAGAAACGATGGAACAGCATAAAATAGAAGGCAAAAAAGTTCAAAGACTAGAAGATTTATAACGATTGCCTCTATGCCCCTTCACACATGTCCAAACGCCAATACGTAAAAAAGCCTTTAGATGAGCTAAAGGCTTTTTTACGTTAACGAGAAAGTGCGACCACCTTCTGATTTTCGACTCTCTCTTCAGTAGGCTTTCTCATTTCTTTTTCCGTCCATACGCCAATGCGTTTTTGTCTTTTCCCAAGAGGCTGTTTTTCACATGCATAGCAAATTTCTGAAATATCATCAAAATGAGCTAACGACATCTTTATCCCTCCTTTTCTAAATATACACAGACAAGTTAGTATGTCTCTTCCCTTATTTTCCAAAGCTAAACGGCTTCATCTTATATTTAAACAATTTATAAACAAATGGAATAAATAAGTTCTACTTCATTATCATTTAGATTGTTTTATTTAGATATAGACGGGTAAACAAAAACTATCCCACCTCACACCCTGAAGTTTGAAACTGTCACGTAAAAAAAGCTGCTTCTTA
>NZ_JYOO01000051.1 GCF_000956595.1 Priestia aryabhattai B8W22
AGAGAATGATTCTCTGCCTTTTTTGTGTGTTTGCAGCTTGCTTACACGACCGAATTACGCGCGTGATACGTAGCTGCTGTCTGTTGTGTTGATAATTAATACGTCACCTTCATTTACGAAGAACGGAACGTTTACTGTTAAACCAGTTTCAACAGTTGCCGGTTTTGTACCGCCAGAAGCTGTGTCACCTTTAATACCAGGTTCAGTTTCTGTTACTTTAAGCTCAACTGTGTTTGGAAGTTCAACACCTAATGTCTCACCTTGGTACATCATAATTGCTACTTCCATATTTTCTTTTAAGAATTTTAGCTCATATTCAATTGCACTCGCCGGAAGCTCTAATTGCTCATAAGACTGGTTGTCCATGAATACGTGCTGATCGCCGCTTGCATATAGATATTGCATTTTACGATTATCAATTTGAGCTTTTCCTACCTTTTCACCTGCACGGAACGTTTTTTCTTGCACAGCTCCTGTACGAAGGTTACGCAGTTTTGAGCGAACGAATGCAGCGCCTTTACCAGGCTTTACGTGTTGGAAATCCATTACACGCCAAATACCTCCGTCTACTTCTACTGTCAAACCTGTACGAAAATCATTTACTGAAATCATGAAGAAATCCTCCTACATTTTATAAAATAATGAACTCTTTTGATGAGTGCGATAATGCCTCATTACCTTCTGCTGTGACGACCGTATCATCTTCAATACGAACGCCCCCTAAGTCTGGTATGTAAATACCTGGTTCAACGGTTACAATCATACCTGGCTGCAGTACATCTGTAGATTTTACAGAAAGCGATGGGCCTTCGTGTACTTCTAACCCTACGCCGTGACCGGTCGAATGTCCAAAATACTGGCCGTATCCGTGTTCTGTAATATAATCACGCGTTAGCGCATCTGCTTCTTTACCCGTCATACCTGCTTTGATGCCGTTCATTCCGTTAAGCTGTGCTTGCAGTACGACATTATAAATTTCTTTTAGCTTATCACTTACTTCACCGACGGCAAATGTTCGTGTGATATCTGAACAGTAACCATTATAGTATGCGCCAAAATCAAGCGTTACAAGTTCGCCTTTTTCAATTACTTTGTCAGAAGCAACACCATGCGGTAAAGCCCCGCGATGCCCTGAAGCAACAATTGTATCAAAAGATGAAGATGTTGCGCCTTGTTTTCTCATAAAGAACTCCAGTTCATTAGACACTTGAAGCTCTGTTAAACCAGGACGAACAAAGGTTAAAATATGTTCATATGCTGCATCTGCTATTTTTGCAGCTTCCTTTAATATCTTAATCTCTGAGTCACTCTTTATCAAGCGTAAGTTTTCGATTGCGTGCGAGATTGGAACAAGTTCCGCGCCGATATGCTTATCAAATAATTGATGCTGTCCATATGTAACATAATTCTGTTCAAAGCCAAGCTTTTTAATTCCAAATTGTTTCACTACATTTGCTACTTCTTCTACAATAGGACCCTTGTGCTGAACAATATCAAAACCTTCTGTTTGACTAGTTGCTTGTTCAACATAACGAAAATCTGTTACAAATGCCGCTTTGTCTTCAGAAATGATAACGACACCTGCAGATCCTGTAAAATTAGTCATATAGCGTCTGTTATATTCGCTTGTAATTACAACACCATCTACATTCAATTTTGAAAACTGTTCGCGTAGTTTTTCGATTTTCATTTTATTTCCCCCTTAATTGTAAAAGTGCCTGCAGGGCAAGCTCATATCCGTATAAACCTAACCCAACAATTTGACCATGCGTAACAGGTGCCGTCACCGAATGGTGGCGAAACTCTTCACGCTTATGTACGTTCGAAATATGCACTTCAATAACGGGAACAGATATACTGGCAATCGCATCTCGAATGGCATAACTGTAGTGAGTAAAAGCCCCAGGATTGATCATAATACCATCAAACTTCTCATCCGCTTCGTGAATCCAGTCGATAATTACACCTTCATGGTTAGACTGTACGCACTCAACTTCTACTCCGTGGTCTCTGCCTGCTCGCTGAAGCCTCTCTTCAAGATTTTGAAGATTATCTGTCCCATATACCGCTGGTTCGCGTACGCCTAAACGATTTAAATTAGGACCGTTTATTACTAAAATCTTATTCATCTTACTTCAACACTCTCCCCTACTACGAACCCTTTATGCAGCTCACTTATGTGAATTTGCACTTTATTTTTCTTTTTAAATCATTATACAGAATATATTAGCATACGTTGAAACATTCACACTACTTATTCGCCGTTTGAAAATCTGTAGACTCATCTTTTGTTTGAAGCTCTGCCGCTTCAAAAGAAATGGAATATCCAATGAATACACCATATAAAATATAAATACAGAGGGATGAAATAATCGTGTTAGCTGGAAGCTCTCCAATTGTTTTTAAGTTGGGAAAGAGCGGGTTCAAAACAACGAATACAATTCCCCACCATAATAAGCCGTAGGCAAAACCTATCCAAATTGTTTTAAACTTCTTTAATAGGACGTAGTATAACAACCCGACAACAATAGATAATACCCCTATAAGAAAAATACTGACGATAACACCTATTCCTTTATCCTTCCAATCACCTAATGCCCATGGATCTAAAAGCATATTTGGATTGATAATGCTAAAGCTAAACAGATAATTTAAATAGCCAATAAAGCTCCAGAAAACCCCTCCAAAAAAGGAAATAAAGATAGCTTTAAATAAAAAAGACATTTCCTGTTTATGCGTAGGGTGGTTATCCTGTTTTTTTTCATGCTGTTCTTTAGGTTCTGACATATTAATCACCTCTTGATGTAGTATGAACTTTTTTCTCATTTCCTACCGACTCATTTCTAAGTTTTTACGTTTATTACTCTTCCTATACGCAAGAAGGGAGCCTGATATCGAAGAGATATTTTAAAACTACTTCGCACAGAGTTTTATAAACAATTTTTATAAATGAAAGGAAAAAAATTCATAACGAGGGTGTGGAGATGAAAAATATTGGCTAAACTAGATAACATGCATCCGCCTAGAGGTTTATTTGATTTTGCTGTAGAATATAAAATACTAAGAAGTCTAGTTAAGTTAGGTTGGTGCCTGAAATGTCTAAATTACAAAAACCTGCGTATGGTGGTCAAGCCGTTATAGAAGGTGTCATGTTCGGTGGCAAACGTATGATGGTAACGGCTATTCGCCGCAAAGATCAATCTATTGATTATTTTCATTCAAAAAGAAAATCAAATTCCGTACTCACTGCTTTAAAAAAAATTCCTTTTTTAAGAGGAATTGCAGCTATTGTTGAAGCTAGTGCAAACGGTACGCAGCACTTGAACTTTTCCTCTGAACGCTATGACGTGAATCCAGAAGATGATGCTCAAGTAGCAGCAGAACAACAAAAAGAGAAAAAAGAATCAAAACTATCTTTAATATTTGGCGTTGCAACTATTGGTGTAATATCCTTTCTTTTCGGGAAAGTACTATTTACATTGATTCCTGTGTTTTTAGCACAATTGACACGTCCTGTTTTCACTTCAAGTGTAGCTCAAGTTTTTATTGAAGGAGTATTTAAACTATTATTGCTCCTTGGCTATATTTATGTGATTTCACAAACGCCACTTATTAAACGGGTGTTTCAATATCATGGAGCAGAACACAAGGTCATTAATGCATATGAAAACAATGCTGAACTTACGGTAGAAGCCGTTCAAGTACAATCTCGACTTCATTATCGCTGCGGAAGTAGCTTTATCCTCTTTACCGTAGTTGTAGGAATGTTTGTCTACCTACTCGTTCCAACGGATCCTCTTTGGTTACGAATTGTGGATCGCCTTGCATTAATTCCAGTTGTCCTTGGTTTATCATTTGAAGTGTTACAGTTAACCAATAAAGTTCGTCATGTCCCTCTTCTTCGCTTTTTAGGTTATCCCGGTTTATGGCTTCAGCTTTTAACAACCAAAGAACCAAAAGATGATCAAGTTGAAGTTGCGATTGCTTCATTTAAAGAACTTTTACGCGTTGAAAATGAACTTTCTTCTACCACTGACGAACAAGTTGTCTAATCCACACCGTTTTGCTTTCTTTTTTTACTATTTTAGGAGGTGAACAAAATGAGACGTCCATTCGTGAAACCACTTGTATATGGTCTAATCGGGTTAGGAGTCATTGGCTTTGCATTTACGTTGATTACAGATCCAGCTGTTTTATTACGTCAAGCAGGTTATATTTTTCTGTTTATCATTTTGTTTTACTTAGTTTATCGGTTTATTCTCCGCCCTTCTCAGACAAAAGGTCAAGATAGAGGCTATGTGCGCGCAGTAAAGCAATCGAAACTGCGTCAAAAAGAAAAAGAGCGAGGAAGCAACAAAGTTGATATGCATACGTACCGAAGCTCAAATAAGCGCCCGGTATCCAAATCAACGAAACCGCTAAAGAAAAAGAAAAACAACTCACACTTGACCGTCATCGAAGGTAAAAAAGGAAAAAAGAAAAATAGAGCATTCTTTTAAAAAAACAAGGAGAAGAGCCTCCTTGTTTTTTTAATAGCACCATTTTTTCAAAAATGCCCTTGTACGCTTTTTGCCAAACGCAATCAGCTCTTCTTTCCGTTCTTCTGTGAGAGTAAATTCTGTCGCAAAAACTTGATTAACAGGTAAAAAGATAATATTTTTTTCGTGACGTTTTGAAATATGTCTTGCATCGTGCGCATCTTTCATCGTCTCAAAAAGCGCACTGAATAAACCAACGGCATTTTTAATTTTATTCCGTTCTCTCTCTTCGTCCTTCGGGCTCAGCTTCACACCAATTACCGGTCGTTTCTTAAGACTTTTATCATCATCAAAGAGAAAAATTGGAAAGTTGCTTAACACGCCCCCGTCGACTATTAAACTGCTTGGAGTAGATTTTAATTTAACCGGCTCAAAAAAATATGGAATGCTGCAGCTCATTCGAACGGCTCTTGCTACAGAAAAGCGATTCGGGTCGATTTGATATTTAGGCAAATCATCTGGAAGAACAAGCATCGTACTGTTGGTCAAATCTGAAGCAATAATACGCAGCGACTGATCAGGCAAATCAGCAAATGTACGAATTCCTCTGCTCCGCAGTTTCTCAGCAATCCACTTTTCAAGCCTTTCTCCTTTATATAATCCCATTTTCCAATATAAAAACAGCCACTTTGTCAAGCTTGATGGTAAAAAAGACATTCTTTGATCTAAAAAAGAAGATAACTCAATTTCATTCATCATTTCAACAATTTCTTCACTTGTATAACCGGCTGCTACAAATGCACAAATAATGGAACCCGCACTCGTTCCGGCTAACCGCCGAAAGATCAAGCCTTTTTCCTCTAGAGCTTGTAACGCGCCAATCAGTGCAAGCCCTTTAATACCGCCACCTGAAAACACTCCGTCGACGTACACAGCCTCTCCTCCAAACTACCCACTCTACATTTGTAGTCGACTCAGCAACAAGTTATGATAAAAAGAAAAAAGCAGTGACGCTATTGGCCGCTGCTTTTCTCTTATAATTTCTGCTCTTCTTCATTTCGTTTTTGTACATTGCGAAGATCTTGAATACGGTTATGATTTTCTTCAAAGTATTGAACCAAATCTCCAATTCGATCAATGGAATTCCAGCTTAAATGATGTTCAATTCCTTCTACGTCATCATAAATATTTTTCTCATCCACGCCAATAATTCGCAATAGCTGCTCTAAAAGCTCGTGGCGATAAACAAGACGTTTTCCAATCTTCTGTCCCTTAGCTGTTAAAACAAGGCCTCGATATTTTTCATAAATTAAGTACTCATCTTTGTCTAGTTTTTGAACCATCTTCGTTACAGATGAGGGGTGAACCGCCAATGCATCAGCAATATCAGACACTCGAGCGTATCCTTTATCTTCAATTAGCATATATATTTGTTCAATATAATCTTCCATACTCGGTGTAGGCATGAAATCTCCCCCAATTAATATTATGTATTGCTAATAATAAGTCATAAATGTCTGTTTCTTATAGTGATATCGTGTTCATGTTTGATAATCTATGTGAAAAAAACGTGTAAATAAAGCGATGTCATAAGATAAAACTGGATAAAAGACATTCAATTAAAATCATACTACAATGCTTATTCAAATACAAGAACCGTTCGATCCCGCTTCTTATTTATGCCCCATTTTTATACATAATAAAAGCTGACTCGTTTGAGTCAGCTTTTACTAGTCAATCATGTTCAAAATTAAAGGCCGCATTTCAGCTGTGCACCACAGTTTGTACATGTGTTGCATCCGCCCATTTCTTCTACCGTTCCTTGACGGCAAACCGGACAAGTATTGCCTACTTCAGAACCAATTGTCACATCAGTTGAACGAATTTCGTTAATTGTATCAACTAACACCACGTGCGGTTTCGTTTCTTCTTTTGGCGCTTCAATTTCTTCATCAAATGTATTTTCTTCTGCTTTTAGCGTTAAGACTTGTGCATCACGGCTTCCGTCTACGTACACCGTACCGCCTTTTGCTCCGCCTTTATACAGACGTTCGTACACTTTTTGAACTTGCTCTACCGTGTAACCGCGAGGAGCGTTTACTGTTTTACTAATTGAGCTGTCAATCCAGCGCTGAATCACACATTGCACGTCCGCGTGAGCTTGTGGTGCAAGTTCCATAGCTGAAATGAACCATTCAGGGAGATTGTTTGGATCTGCTTCTGGATGCTGATCTAAATACTCTTGAACGATATCAGCTTTTACTTCAATAAACTTACCTAAACGGCCGCTTCGGAAGTATGAGAATGAGAAATAAGGTTCAAGACCCGTTGATACTCCAACCATTGTTCCAGTACTGCCTGTTGGCGCTACTGTTAGTAGATGAGAGTTTCGAATACCGTGCTCTTTAATGTTTTCACGAATATCTTCAGGCATTTTTTTCATGAAGCCTGTATTTGTGAATGCTTCACGTAAAGAAGCCGTTTCAGCATCTGTTTCGCCCACTAAGAACGGGAAGCTTCCTTTTTCTTTTCCAAGCTCTACAGACGCGCGGTAAGCCGTTGTTGCAATTGTTTCAAACACTTTATCTACTAACTCATTGCCTTTGTCAGAGCCGTACTCTGTTTCACAATAAATAAGAAGATCGTGAAGACCCATTACACCAAGACCAACGCGGCGTTCGCCAAGCGCTTGCTTTTGGTTTTCTTCTAAGAAATAAGGAGTTGCATCAATAACGTTATCTTGCATTCTAACGCCAGTTTCAACTGTTTGACGTAGCTTTTCAAAGTTAACTGTTTTCATTTCTTTATCTGCCATTTGCGCTAAGTTAACAGCAGCTAAGTTGCAGACGGAGAATGGTGCAAGTGGTTGTTCACCACATGGATTTGTTGCAACAACGTGCTGACCATATGCTTGAGCATTTGTCATGTCATTGGCATTGTCGAAGAAGAAAATGCCTGGTTCAGCTGAGTACGTTGCACAAATATTAATTAAGTTCCATAGCTCTTTTGCACGGATAGTACGGTACGTACGAACTTTGTTTCCTTGTTTTGCCCATTCGCGCACATCGCCTACTTCGTGCCAGTTTTCATTGTAATTAGCCATTTCTTCTTTTGAATAGCTTTCTACGTCTGGGAAGCGAAGTTCGTATTCTCCGTCGTTTTCAACAGCATCCATGAAATCTTTTGTTAAGCATACAGAAATGTTTGCTCCTGTTAAAAACTCTGAGTTATGAACGCTGTACGTTCCGCCTGTTTGCAGCTTTTCTTCTGCATCTTTAATGATTTTTTCACTGAACCCACCAAGACCAGGAATTTGTTTATAGTTAATGATTCCTTGGTACATCGCTTCTTCAGACTCTGTTAGCGGCGTGAACTTCAATTTATCTTGCGCGTGCTTTTTAATCATTTCGTCATTTGTGTTTTCAATTAAGAAACGTAAAATGCGAGGGTTTTGCATTTTAGAAATAATAAACTCTACAATGTCAGGATGCCAGTCGGCAAGCATGATCATTTGAGCTCCCCTGCGCGACCCACCTTGCTCAACAAGATGCGTCAGTTTAGCAATATCATCTAACCATGAAACCGAACCAGATGATTTGCCGTTTACACCGCGAGCGAGCGTGTTGCGCGGGCGAAGAGTTGAACCATTCGTTCCAACACCGCCTCCACGGCTCATGATTTCCATTACTTGTTTGCGGTGTTCTGAAATACCTTCACGTGAATCTTTTACATAAGGCATTACGTAACAGTTGAAGTACGTTACGTCTGTGTCAGCACCTGCACCGTAAAGAACGCGGCCAGCTGGTACAAAGTTTAGCTGAACAAGCTCTTGATAGAACTTTTCAAACCACTCTTTGCGCTTTTCTTCTGTTTTTTCCACAGAAGCTAATCCTGTTGCATTACGTTTTGCAATTTGCTCGTAGAAGACTTCTAGAGGCTTTTCAATGACATCTAGCGAACGAGTAATTAACCCGTTTTCTGCTTCTTCAGGCGATAAAGCACCTCTAAACTCATCTTCTACCTTGACAACAGCGGCCTTTTGCTCAAAATTAATGCTTTCCACATAGCCAAGTCCTCGTGCTGGAAATTTTGGATCTTCCTTTACAGTTAGAACAACAAAATCTCCTTCTGATAACGTTAATTTTTCCGTATCTTTAAACGCATAGCGGTCTAACATTACCAATCTTGAAACACCTTTATGAGTCAACTTCATATCCGGTGTAATCGGATGTACTTGCGGAAAGCGTTCAATATCTGAATTGAGCTTTTCAACATTCATATTCACTTTTTGATTTAACAAAACAGTCATTCTCACAACTCCTTACTTATCGAACATCTATAAATTTATTAACTCTTTTTCCTTTTAAAGGAAAAAGAGTTTTTCAATCAACTATCAATAACTTACCACACGGCTTGGACGAATTCAATATATAGTATTTGACACTCGACCAAACATCTACATATAGAAAGGTGTCAAGTGAAATATTTTTTTTTTCGCAAAAAAAGTGTTTGACTTTTCTTCCCCATGTATTCTATTAGCCAAGCATTATTTCTAAAAATTCCAATAAAAAGTGCAACTTATAGAAGTTGCACTTTTATCTATTTCCCATGGGCATCCGTTTAGCGCTTAAAGTTCCATTCATCCGATCCGTACTTTGTTCGCGCTAGTTCTTCTACATATGCTTCCTCTTCTTCAGACAGCGTATACGGTTCTAAATCAATATCAAGAGCCAAAGCAAATCCTTTGTAAAACGCTTCTTTCGCTTCTTCAATAGGGATTTTGCGGCCCGCAATTGCATTGATGGCTACCGCTTTAGAACGAAATGCGCGCTGCATTCTTTCCTTCACGCGATCATTTGGATAATTAAACACGCTGAATAATTTATCTTCATCAATCTCTAACAGAATAGAGCCGTGCTGTAGAATAACTCCTTTTTGTCTAGTTTGGGCACTTCCAGCAATTTTGCGGCCCTCTACAACTAGTTCATACCAAGAAGGAGCATCAAAACACACGGATGAACGAGGGTTTTTTAAGCTATTTTTTTCTTCTTCTGAACGAGGAATAGCAAAATAAGCCTCGAGCCCTAACGAACGAAATCCTTCCAGTAAACCTTCCGAGATGACGCGATATGCCTCTGTAACTGTCTTAGGCATGTTAGGATACTCTTCAGATACAATTACGCTGTAAGTAAGCTCTTCATCATGAAGCACGCCTCTGCCGCCCGTTGGACGTCTCACAAAGCCTAGTCCTAATTCTTTTACTTTATCAAAGTTAATTTCTTTTTCAGCTTTTTGAAAATAACCGATCGACAGCGTTGGAGGGTTCCATCCGTAAAAACGAATCGTAGGTGGAATTTCTCCTTTACTATGCCATTCTAATAACGCTTCATCTAACGCCATATTGTAATAAGGCGAACGGTTGTTGGAATCAATAAATCTCCACTTTGCTTTCATCTACCTCATCCTCAGCTATATGTAATATAAAAAATAAATCCGTTTTTTAGTCTACCAAAAGATTGGGCTAAGGAAAAGCAAAGAGCAACATAAAACTGTGAATTCAAATGTGGTAGTTTTTTCATTTTCGGGAAGAAATCCGCTAGATTCAAGGCAAAATCGCTTTACTTCTAATTTCATTCACTTATATAATAAGAGTATGGATTTTGTCGAAGAAAGGAAGAATCAGCATGTCACCAATTACAGCAGTACTCATTTTACTTGGAATAATCATCATATACTCTGTCGTTATGTTCTTTGTCCAACGTCGCATTATGAAAACGTTAACTGAAGAAGAATTCCGCAGCGGCTACCGCAAGGCACAGCTAGTTGATATTCGTGAACCGAATGAATTCGAAAACGGACATATTTTAGGCGCACGAAATATTCCTCTTTCACAGTTCCGTATGCGCATTAAAGAATTTCGTCCAGATCAGCCTGTCTACATCTATTGTCAAAGCGGAATGCGCACAGGACGCGCAGCACAAATGCTTCGTCGCCACGGTGTTAAAGAAATCTATGATTTAAAAGGCGGCTTCAAAATGTGGAACGGTAAAGTGAAAAAGAAAAAATAATGATATGTATATAGAAAAACCTCGCCTTTGAGCGAGGTTTTTTGTTAGACGTTTTGAACAGCCTGTTCTTTCTGATAGCGAAGAACTGGTTTTCTCGCTGCCAGCGTTTCGTCAAGGCGCTTCACAACCGTTGTATGCGGAGCTTCCTGTACAAGTTCAGGCGTCTGTTCTGCTTCTTTTGCAATTTGAATCATCGCATCGATAAACGCATCCAGCGTTTCTTTCGACTCCGTTTCCGTTGGTTCGATCATCATGCACTCTTCTACAATAAGCGGGAAGTAGATAGTCGGCGGATGATAGCCAAAATCAAGCAGTCGTTTCGCAATATCCAATGTGCGCACGCCAAGCTTTTTCTGACGTTTTCCTGATAAAACAAATTCGTGCTTACAGTGACGGTCAAACGGCAGCTCATAGTGCTCTGCTAAACGACGCATCATATAGTTGGCATTTAACACAGCATTTTCCGTTACGGCTTTTAAGCCGTCTGGACCCATTGAACGAATATACGTATAAGCGCGAACGTTGATACCGAAGTTGCCGTAAAACGGCTTTACGCGTCCAATTGACTGAGGACGGTTATAGTCGAAGTGGTAGCCTTGTTCTGTTTTCACAAGCACTGGTTTAGGCAGATACGGAATTAAATCTGCTTTTACCCCTACCGGACCAGAACCAGGACCGCCTCCTCCATGAGGACCTGTAAACGTTTTATGAAGGTTTAAATGCACAACGTCAAACCCCATATCTCCAGGGCGAGCTTTACTTAATACTGCGTTTAAATTTGCACCATCATAATAAAGTTTCCCACCTGCTGCGTGAACAATTTCAGCCATTTCTAAAATATCTTCTTCAAATAACCCTAGCGTATTTGGGTTTGTTAACATTAAAGCGGCTGTATCTTCTCCCACTACGCGGCGTAAATCCTCTAAGTCCACTAAACCATGTTCGTTTGATTTTACCGTTACCGTTTCAAATCCCGCAACTGTTGCCGAAGCCGGGTTCGTTCCATGAGCTGAGTCTGGAACAATGACTTTTGTTCGCTGCGTCTCACCATTTGCTTCGTGATAGGCACGAATCATCATAAGCCCGGTCCACTCGCCGTGAGCACCTGCTGCTGGCTGAAGTGTTACTTCATCCATTCCCGTAATTTCTGTTAAATGCTCTTGTAAATCATATAAAAGTTCGAGAGCACCTTGAACCGTTTGCTCATCTTGAAGCGGATGAATATGCGCAAATCCAGCAATGCGTGCTGCTTGTTCATTCACTTTTGGATTATATTTCATCGTACATGAACCAAGCGGATAAAACCCTGAGTCCACTCCGTGATTTCGTTTTGAAAGCGCGGTGTAGTGACGCATAATATCAAGTTCTGATACTTCAGGAAGCTCAGGAGCTTCGGTACGCACATACGCTTTTCCAAGCAGTTCTTCAGCATTTACTTGCGGCACATCTAACTCCGGCAATGAATAGCCGATTCGCCCTTCTTTACTGCTTTCAAAAATAAGTGATTGATTTTGATTAAGCATGAAGATCCCCCAATTCATTTACAAGTTGGTCAATTTCCTCTTTTGTACGGAGCTCTGTAAAAGCAAGCAGCATGTGATTTTCAAGCGATTGGTTATCACGGCTAAGATCATAACCGCCAATTATTTTTGATGCTAATAAATGATTGTTTGCTTCTGCTACCGAAACAGGAAGCTTCACGACTAGTTCGTTAAAAAACGCTCCTTCAAATGCTACATTTACTCCTTTTGCCTTTAACGCTTCATATGCATAATGCGCTTTTGATAAGTTTTGCAGCGCCATTTCTTTTACACCTTGCTTGCCTAAAGCTGTCATGGCAACCGATGCTGCTAAAGCATTTAACGCTTGATTTGAACAAATGTTAGACGTTGCTTTATCGCGGCGTATATGCTGTTCACGCGCTTGAAGCGTTAATACAAACCCTCGCTTACCGTTTTCATCCACCGTTTGCCCTACTAATCGCCCTGGAATTTTCCGCATAAGCTTAGACGTAGTTGCAAAGTATCCGCAGTGCGGGCCTCCAAATTGACTTGGAATACCAAATGGCTGTGCATCTCCAATGACGATGTCCGCTCCGAATTCTCCAGGAGGCGTAAGTAAACCTAATGATAAAGGATTGCTTGAAACGACAAACATGCATTTTTCTTGATGAGTAATTTCTTCAATTTCTTTTAACGGCTCGATTTGTCCGTAGAAATTTGGGTATTGGACAATAACAGCTGCCACGTCACTCCCCATCTCTTTTTCTAATGCAATCATATCTGTTACTCCGTCTGCTGCAGGGATTTCTACCACTTCAATGTATTGACCCTTCGCATACGTTTTTAAAACATCTTTTGACTCAGGGTGAACAGCCGCAGAGACAAGTACTTTTTTCTTTTTTGTTTGACCCGCACTGAGCATAGCGGCTTCTGCTAAAGCAGTTCCTCCGTCATACATAGAAGAATTAGCCACGTCCATCCCCGTTAACTCACAAATCATTGTTTGAAATTCAAAGATGGCCTGAAGTTCTCCTTGAGAGATTTCTGGTTGATACGGAGTATAAGCCGTATAAAATTCTGAACGAGAAATAACATGATCAACAATAACCGGCATGTAATGATCGTAAACTCCTGCTCCTAAAAAAGAAGCATAGTCTTTTAAATGAGCATTTTTAGCAGCCATACTATTTAATTCTTTCAACAGCTGAGGCTCTGAAGCCGCTTTTTTAATATTGTATTCTCCTTGAAAACGAACGCGCTGCGGAATATCTGAAAATAAATCATCAACAGATGAAACACCAATTGCTGCTAACATTTGCTGCTGATCTTGTTCTGTCATTGGTAAATAGCGATGTAACATGTTAAATTCCTCCCCAAAGCTTACTTTGAACGTTTATAAAAAGGTGTTGAAACCACTTTTGCTTTTAAGCGTTTTTTTCGAACCTGCACTTCCACTTCTTGACCAAGCTCTGTATACTCTGCTGACAATAGTGCTAGACCGATGTTTTTCTTTAATGTCGGTGACTGTGTACCTGTTGTCACAAATCCAATTTGTTCTTCATCTGCAAATACTTCGTAACCGTGTCTTGGTATACCTTTATCAATCATTTCTATTCCTACCAGCTTACGAGGTGCCCCGCTTTCACGCTGTTCTTTTAACACTTCTTTTCCAATAAAGCTGTCTTTGTTCGTTTTTACTGCAAATCCAATTCGAGCTTCAATGGGCGTAATATCTTTTGAAAGCTCTTGGCCATATAAAGCCAAAGTAGCTTCAAAACGAAGCGTATCGCGAGCGCCTAATCCGCAAGGCAACACACCTTCACCACTGCCAGCTTCTAAAATAGCCTTCCACAAGTGAGAGGCGTCAGCTGAAGAACAATAAATTTCAAAGCCATCTTCCCCCGTATACCCAGTACGTGAAACGAGAGCTTTTACATTCGCTACTTCTACATCATCAGCAAATGTAAACGGCTTTAATAAAGATAAATTTTCGTTCGTTAACGTTTGTAAAACTTTTTCTGCTACGGGACCTTGTAAAGCTAGCTGCGCAGTTTCATCAGATTGATTAACGAGCGTTACATCTCCTTGTTTGTGAGACACCAGCCACTCATAGTCTTTTTGAATATTAGCAGCGTTTACGACTAGCAAATACTCTTGATCTGCTTTTTTATAAATCAGCAAATCATCTACCGTGCCTCCGTCTTCATAACACATAGCCGTATACTGCGCTTTTCCGTCTACAAGGGTAGAAACGTCATTTGTCATCGTGTGCTGAAGAAAAGCTAAGCTATCAGCTCCTGTTACAAGAATTTCTCCCATATGAGAGACATCAAAAAGGCCTGCCTTTGTACGTACAGCTTCATGCTCTTCTTTAATAGAAGAAAATTGAACGGGAAGAGCCCATCCTCCAAAATCAATTGTTTTGGCACCATATTTCTGATAGGTATCATAAAGCGGCGTTTTGTGTAATTCTGTTGTCATATTTATGTCCTCCTCTTTTTCACGTGAAACTTTTCATAACGGGGAGTTTTCAAAGAGTGTGGGGATCACTATGTATCCAAACAAAAAAGGACAGAAAACCCCCTACTGTATTTAGTAGGAAGTCTCTGTCCTTTTCACCTGAAAGTTTACCTATAAACGAATAGGTTTGCCTCGTGGGTGGTCTATAAACGCATAGACACTCTCCAGAGCTGCGTCAAACAAGAGTCTTTTTGCCTGAGAGATTCACAATTTTATTGCTTGCTCCTTCGGCGCTACATTCAAGTAGTCTCTCCCCGTGTCATCATTCGCTTCTATAAAGTTGGTAAAGTTGGGCATACTACTGAAAGATGTATCTATCTTTATTCACACAATCATTTGTAAAGTGCTAATCTATTTTCTTTTTCAAATTTTCTAAATATATTTTTATCCTACCTGATTCTTATCATTTGTTCAATAAAAATTTTTTACAAAGGAGCATTTTTATCATGAAAGTGAAATTAAACATCGATGAAACATGGGAAGCGGCCTTCTCAACTAAATTGGAGCAAGACGGTCCTTGGTCTGCATGGGATTTGTATAAACTTGCCTATGAAATAGAAGACCAAACGCTTATCTCAGAATTTGAAGGACTACAAAGCCCAAAGCATCTAGCCGATTTAACGCCGCTTCCTCATCAGCTCGAAGTAGCCAAACAAGTAGTGGAAACAATGAATGGGAAAGCCATTTTAGCAGATGAAGTAGGACTGGGGAAAACGATTGAAGCAGGGTTAATTTTGAAGGAATATATGATTCGCGGACTTGTTAAAAAAGTTCTCATTTTAGTTCCAGCTTCGCTTGTTTCACAGTGGGCTATGGAATTGAATCAAAAATTTTATATTCCTGCAGTCCCTCAAAGAAAATCATATGTGTGGGATCAGTGTGACATCGTTGTGTCTTCAATTGATACTGCAAAACGTTCTCCTCATCGAGAAATTGTGCTAGAACAAGACTACGACCTCATCATCATTGATGAAGCTCATAAACTTAAAAACAACAAAACAAAAAACTATGAATTTGTTCAAAGTCTGAAAAAGAAATTTTGTCTGTTGCTAACCGCAACACCGATTCAAAATCGAATTGAAGAAATTTTTAACTTAGTCTCTCTTTTAAAGCCTGGCCATCTCGGCAATAAAGACTATTTTGAAGAATTATTTTCTGCTAAAAAACGCTCTTTGCAAAACGATGAGCACTTAAAAGAGCTTGTTAACAAAGTTATGATTCGAAATCGCCGCCACGATACGGGTATCGAATGGACGAAGCGAATTGTGCAAACCATTCCTGTTGAATTTTCGCCAAAAGAACGCGAGCTATACGATGCGATTACGTCTTTTAAAGGAAACGGACTGCACCCTTCAAGCGCTTTTTCAATTTTAACCCTGCAGCGAGAGGCCTGCAGCAGCCGTGAAGCGGTGTATATGACATTAAAAAACATGCTGGAACGTCAGGAAGATCAAAACAGCGCATTAACGGAACATATGATTACGCCGTTAATGGAACTACTTCAGCAAGTACCGCAAAATGCAAAAGCAGAAAAAGTTCTGGAGCTCGTTCAAAAAATTGATGACAAAGTCATTATTTTCACTGAGTACAGAGCAACTCAACTGTATTTACAGTGGTATTTAAAACAGCATGGAATTACCTCTGTACCGTTTAGAGGAGGATTTAAGCGAGGTAAAAAAGACTGGATGAAGCAGCTTTTTGAAAGCCACGCGCAAGTATTTATTGCCACTGAAGCGGGCGGCGAAGGAATCAACCTTCAGTTTTGTCATCATATTATTAACTATGATCTGCCGTGGAATCCAATGCGTCTAGAACAGCGAATTGGAAGGGTCCATCGTTTAGGTCAAAAACATGATGTTCACATTTACAATTTAGCCATTCAACATACGGTCGAAGAACATATTTTAAAATTGTTATACGAAAAAATAAACCTGTTTGAACGAGTTGTTGGAGAGTTAGATGATATTTTAACAAAGCTTGATTTAAAAAATATCGAAGAGCATATTCAAGATATTTTATTTCATTCACGGAGTGAAGGAGAAATAAAAATCAAAATGGAGAACTTGACGTCTATTATTCAATACGAAGACAGCGAGGAGGATCAGCATGCAGCAAACTGATATTCATCAATTTTTAAAGCGTTACTTTCTAGCTAATAATTGTTCTATTGTCACAGAAACACCATCTTATCTAACGGTTCAATTAACGATCGAACTTGACAAAGAGTTGATGAATCGTCCATTTTATTGGCATTATGTTGAAAAGACAGGCGGAGAAGCAAATCCTGCTTCACTCACTTTCATTACAGACCCAGCGTTTGAAGATGATTCTGTTCAAGGAGAACGAATTCATTTTGGTTCACCTAGGCTGCATCAAATTTTCGCTTCTACTCAAAAGCTAGGCGGATTTATTCATCTGTATGAACAAGTTGCATCAGCTCAGCCAACAAATCAGCCTTTACACCCTTGGCTTGCGTTAAATATTAAAGTCTCGTACAAATGTGATCGTAAAAAAGATGAGCTCTTGTCGCTTGGCATTAATTTAATCAATGGACAAATTATTGAATCTTTTCATGAATTAATCATTAATCAAAATTTATCATCTAAAATCTCAGACTATTGCTTTACTCTTTCACCTTTTATTAGGCCGAAAAGTGCGATTGCACGACTCACATCATACGTGACTGACTATGTTAAAGCTCAGCCGACTGAATGGGCAGAAAAAGCGCAGGAAAGATGGTATGAAGACTTAGCGCTTCTTGATCATTTTTACGAAACAGCAGAAGAGCTGCCAGAAATATATGTGACCGAAAAAACAGCGCTTCAAGAGCTGTACGAACCGACTATATTATTTAAGTTTATAAACGGTGGCTTATTTTACATATCGCCCGAAACGATGTCTCGTCAATTTAATAAAACACAAGCCGGTTAAAAAAAGATGAGCATATGATATGCTCATCTTTCTTTTTTCTTTCGGTACCACAGCATAAACGACAGCGGAATCATTCCAAACCATCTGTTTGCAAAAGGTGCTCGCTCTTCTTTTTTTTGAATCTTTTTCGTTTTCCTCTCTTCTTTTGGCTGATCCATATATTGTACAAATTGCTGAGTCATATATTTTACATAATCATTCGTTTTCATATAATCATCTCCTCAGCACTATTATATCCGGAGAGAAAGAGACTTAATCCGTCCACTTCACAATGTGTTGATCCTTTTTTTGAATATATGCGGTTTCTGTCAATGCTCTTCCTTGCAGTGTTTGACACTTTATTTTTAGGATAATCATCTGTTCATCTTCACTTACTACTTCGTATGAAACCGTACCCGTTTCTAATACTAGGGGTGTAGATGGAGATTTACTATGTTCTTTTACTTCTTTTTTTACATGTACAACCGCGTTTTCTAAAAGATGCTCCAGACGATTTTTCTGCTCTACTTCTTGATAAAATGAACTTTTCGTCACAAAATAAGTGGTTTGCTGAGCTACTAACAGAAGAAAAAGCGCACAAAATGCCAAAACAACCGGGAGAATAAACCCTTGCTCATTATGTTTCATAAGCAAGCATCAAAAACGTCGTAATGGTTTCTTCTCTAACTTTGTTAACACCGTCTGTTGAACGAATCAACAGCCTTTCTTTTTGCTGTTCATACATAATATTCTTAATATGCTGCAGCACAACTTCATGACCGCTTTCATCCACTCGTCTTCTTATCTTGTCTTCGTATCGTTCATACGTGATGACCTGATTATTTTCCATTTTCAACGTAAGAGTAGTCGCATGAATTCTCACTTCTTTTGCTTCTCGATATTCCATAGCAAGTTGATTCACAAAAATTTCCCACTCCATTTCATTCATACTAAAGTCTGGATTATATGTTTGCTTAGCTAGCGGAATGATAATGGGGAAAAATGAAACAATGATCAAAAAAAGAGTAAAACTGACTAACATCTCTACAAGCGTAAAGCCTTTTTCACTTTTCACTTCAACATCACATCACACTTCTTTTTCATTTTATCAGCGGAATCTGTCCATTCTACACAAAGCTTTTGAGCACTTTCTCCGTTCCATTTCAGATAAAACACAACGTTTTCTTTTTCGATTTTTTCTTGCCGTTTATATCCTGCTTCATATTTATATTTCAATAGCTCTTCATGCAAGATAGCATCGGCTTGATACGAAACATATTGCTTCTTTTCTGCTTCCTTCATCTGAACATACAAAGGAATAATTGTACCGGTTAGGAGTAAAAGCATGCTAAATGACACAAGCATTTCTAACAAGGTGTAGCCCTGCTGCCCCTTACATCTTGTCCACATAAAAACGGCCTCTACCTATTTGAAAAGTAACTTTGTATTTAAATTTTTGGCTGCTGATAAAAATAGTCTTTGCTTGAGAAATATTGCCGTTTTTGTTGTATTGTATCGTGGAATTGCCGCTTCCAAACGTGATATGAATGGTGGAGTCATAGGCGCGCTTATAAAGAACGGCACGAGAATCAGAAACAATATATTCTGTTCCCTTTGGTGCGAAGTTAATTTTAATTGGAGATTCGCGGTTCATGGCTGTCTGCTGCACATAAAACGTGTCACTTTGCAGCTGTCGCAAGAATAATGTGATTTTGTAATATTCGACAAGCGGCCGAATGGTTACGATAATGGAAAACATCATCACTTGCACAATAAATAAAACCATCAGCATCTCAATGAGGGTAAATCCTTTTTGCTTAAGAAGAACCACTAGCCGTAACCTTTCCGGTACCGTCAATTTGAATAGCTTGACCATTTGGACACACGGTACCTTCTTTTAAGTAGCCTCCTGCTTCAAGCTCTTCTAGACTTGGTTTTTCGCCGTTTTCAAGTTCATATACTTGTACCTCAGCCTCTACGGTTTTGACAAGAGCTGAGCAGCCTTTATTGTTAATAACCGTATTATGCTTTAATACATTTGGAATCATAATGAGCAAAAGCACGGTAATAACGAGCATAACAATGAGCATTTCAATAAGGGTAAATCCTTTATTACCTTTTAGAATCATATTCTTTCACCTTTCTACAAGCTCGACATCACTTCTAACATCGGAAGCATAACGGACATATACATAAGCAGAATGACAATTCCGATGAATAAAAATGTAAGCGGCTGTACATATTTTAAAATACGAAAAATAAATTGTTCCATTCTTTCCATCATAAATAGACTGTAATCATACAGCTCTTGAGAAAGCTCACCGTTCTGCTGGCCATGCACAATAACTTGAGCCAAGTCTTTTTCATAATGAGATTTACCTGAAACGATATGATCTAATCGCATTCCTGAGGAAAGTTGATCTGTAAAAGCAAAGGCTTCCACTTGAAAAAACGGATGATGCTCCTGCTTTTGAAAAAGAGCAAAGCATTCATAAATAGATAAACCACCGTTTAGTAAATTGCTCATATGAACAGAAAAAAAGTACGAGTTAAATAGACGTGTGAACGTTCGGATAACGGGAACTCTCATAAAAAGCTGCATTTGAACTACTGGAGGCAATTTTTTAATGTAAATCACATAAAACAAATAAAGGATGATTGGCATACTGATGACTGCAGGTAACACAAAAGGAAAGAACGACATCGCCTGCATAAATAAGAGGATAAACGAAGACTGCTTGTTTCCAAAGGATAAGTACAGAGCTTCAAACTGCGGAAGTAAAACCGTACTTAAAACAAATAAAATGGAAAGAATAAACAGAAGTAGCAATACGGGATATTGAACAAGCTTTTGAAATTTTTTACGATGCCTTACTTTTTCTTCAATCATTGAGCTACTTTCTTTTAGTGCAAATTGAAGGTTTCCATGCTGTTCCGCAAAATATAAATAGCTTAAAATATCACGGTGAAACTGAAGTTTAACAAAAGCATCGTGTAAAGATTCTCCTCGTTTTAACTGCTCAAGACATTTTTCAATATCCGTTTTTTCTTTGTTAGATACTTGAAACGTCAAAAACGAAAGAGCTTGAGAAAGAGTGTAGCCTTTTTCTAAGAGCTTAGAGACCTGCTTCAGAATTTTTGCTTGCTGAGCCAGAGACCACCTTTTTTGTCTATTTGTCTTTACCCCCATCCGTCTAGCGAATGCGGATATAAATAGCCTAGCGCAATTCCTTTTAGAATAACATCTCGGAGCGTCTTATAATCATAATCCGCATTTTCTCCTTTCACTTCTCTCATCACCGCGCTAAGCTCCTTGCCATAAAGCAATTCGTATATGCTGGACTGACGATGCTTCCTCATTTTTTTACAAGCCGGGTGGCATTTTCCAGAACACAGCGGACAGCGAATTTCTACAAGACGCTGTGCAGCTACTGCTACAAGAGTCTGTTCCATTTCTTGAAAGCTAACGCCAAACTCAAGCAGCCTGTACAAAGATCCTTTTGTATCTTTAGTATGCATCGTTGTCAAAACCAAATGTCCGGTAAGCGCTGCTCTCACAGCAATTTTGGCAGTCTCACTATCTCTTATTTCTCCCACCATGATAATGTCTGGGTCATGGCGCAATATAGCTTTTAAACCAGTCGTGTACGTAATCCCTGCGCGTTCATTCACCTGCACTTGAAGCACGGTTTCACTCGGTTTTTCAATAGGATCTTCTAGTGTAATAACATTTCGGTTAAAAAGATGCTTTACTTCATGTAAAAGAGTGTATAGAGTAGTGGTTTTACCTGATCCTGTAGGGCCGGTAAAAATAATTAATCCATGGGAGAATTTCAAGAGAGAAATAAGCTTTTTTGTATGTTCAGGAAAAAGAGATAAATGTTTGAGAGATGTAGATTGTTGATGAGGTAAAAGCCGAATAACAAGACTTTCATCATGAGAAGTAGGAAGAGTAGATAAACGCAGATTTACTTGATAGTGATCAACGGAAGTTGTCAATGCACCATTTTGAGGTTTTCTGCGTTCCCCAATATCCATTCCGCCTAAAAATTTAAAATGCGAAATGAGCCGTTCAGACATTTCTTTTGAAATGACACTTTTTAAAATAAGTTCCTGGTCAATTCGCAGCTGTATCACAGCATCTTTCTTTCGGGGCACAATATGCACATCTGAACTTCGGCACTCACATGCATCTCGTATAACGTAAGTAGCAAACTGTTCAATTTCGGTCAAACGATCACCGCTCCTTTATTTGTAATAAAGATGATTGTTAAAACATCTAGAAACAGTAATTTCGACCTTTTTCGAGATTTTCCTTCTTCTTTTTTCATTTTTTATAATTTTTTTTAGTACACGCTTCTTTTCTTCACTTCAATCCGTTTGCACGATGTACAACTTCTGTACACCTCTAAACGACTACATAAAAAAAGACAACGTGATGTAAAACTCTACGCTGTCTTTTTATTCGTTATTTACTGAATTGAGCTTCTTCATCATGTATGCTTACACCACTAGAGACGCAAGACTTGTTTTTTTCTTGACTAAATTTTTAAGAGCAGATTCGTTATAACCTACTACAAGCTTTTTGCCATCCGTTAAAATGGGGCGGCGAAGTAAACGAGGATGTTCAATTAATAGATTGACTACTTCTGATAACGTCATGCTGTCCACATCAACATTTAACTTTTTATATTCTTGACTTCTTTTAGCAAGAAGTTCATCCATTCCTTCTGTTGTCATAGAAAGAAGTTCAAGCATTTCTTTATGAGTAGGTGTTTCTCTAAATAAATGACGCTCTTTAAAATTTACATCTTCCTTCACTAGCCACTTTTTCGTTTTACGACATGATGTACAGCTCGGGTACGTATAAAATTTAATTTCTTCCATATGAAACCCTCCCGTTTTTTAGTTATAGATTGTTTATATACATTGTACACGTTTTGTATAACCTTTGTATAGTTTTTTACATACGTTTTGTATAACTTTTTTTCTTCTGTCGTATTTCAAGAAAAAGATAGCGTTTTCAGGAAAGAAAGGATGTATTATAATGGAAAAGTATCGATATAGTTTTATAAGTGCTTTCTAGTGCTTACACAGCGATGACATTCATCATGACACTAACTAAGTTTGATAAAGGAGGAAATGGACGTGGAACGAATGTACCGTGTAATGGGGTTCTGGACAGCAATTTTCACTGTAATGTTTTACCTCGGTCACATGCATAAGACTTCTTTACTCTTTTTAGCTCAAACAGGCTTTTTTGTAATTCTTAGTTATTTAAAGCTGTCTGAAAGAATGTACATTTACGTTTTTGGAGCATATTTGACCGTCTTTTTTGTGGGGTTCACGTACTGGTCAACTTTTATGATGACACCAGGACAGTAAAGAGAAAAGCGATGGGCTTCCATCGCTTTTTGTATTCTTAAAAACCATTTAGAAAAGGATTTTGATCCATTTCGTGTCCCACAGTTGTTTCAGGTCCGTGACCGCTTAGTACAAGCGTATCTTCTGGAAGAGACAGCAATTTCGATTCGATGCTTTCTAACAGCTGTGCTTGATTACCTCCAGGTAAATCTGTGCGCCCGATGCCGCCTGCAAAAAGCGCGTCACCAGATACTACAAAGTTACCCGGTTTGAAATGATATGAAACGCTGCCAGGAGAATGACCAGGCGTTTCATACACCTCAAATTGGAATGAACCGATTGTTAAATTGCCTTTTGATGAAATAATATCGGTTGCATCTGGAGCTGTAATTTCTCCTAGGTCAAAAAATTTCGAACCGTTTAAGTCACTATTATGAAGCCATTCTTTTTCGTTTTTATGTACATAAAGCGGGATAGAGTAGTGATTCATCACCTCATCTACTCCTCCAATGTGATCGAAATGAGCGTGTGTCAGCAAAATAGCTAATGGTTTATACGTTTGTTTTTCGAGAAATGCAACAAGCTGATTTCCCTGAGCTCCCGGATCAAAAATTAAACATTCTTTTTTTTCGTTAGCAACGACATAACAATTCGTTTGAATAGGTCCTAGCGGTATACGATGATAGTTCATAATGTGTCCTCCTTGTGTAAATTTATTTCCGTTATATGCATTATCATACACACATCATCTTATAAATGAAAGTAAGGACCTTTCTAAGCCAAAGAAGCAAAAGAAAGATTGGTTTTCATCTCGACAAACGGTTAGAAAAGTTTTACAATTGAAGGGATAAGCTAATGATAGCGCTTTAATTTTAAGTTACCTAAAGGAGGTTTCTTCGAGTGGGTCTTATGATTATTTTTGCACTAACAACATTGCTAGGCGTATTTGCAGCTATTTCATCTTTGAGAAATAAAAACATATTAGGCATTGGTTTTTCGGTACTAACATTCGGTGTATTTGGATGGTTTACCGTGATGACCATCATACATCACGGCTATCCGGCGGTACATCATTAAAAAAGCCACGCAAAGCATATGCTTTGCGTGGCTTTTTAAATAGACAGATAATCCATTGCCGCAACTAAAATGGCTTTAGTCGGATTATATACGCGCGATATTTGAGATAAAGGCAGCGGATTAATCCCTTTCCCCAGTTCTAAGGTGAACCCCAGCTTTTTCTTTTCTAAAATAAACCAATCTTTAAATCCCGCGTGACTATCAATCGTTTTGACAGCTTTATAACCGCTTACCCTTTCAAAATAGCTTGCTAGTTCCTTTGCTTCCTCAGGCTCTTCATTCATATACCCCCAATAAAACTCTTCTCCTTGGGTATGTAAAGCAATTACACAATCAAAATCATGACGCTCAACGAGTTTTACCATTGCCTGAGCTTCAGGTTCGGAGAGAGATTCATAGCCTGGAAAATCTCGATAATGCGGCGCTTTAGGTTCTTTACGCTTTTTTTCGATTTCCCAATAAGCCGGAAACTGATTGTTTAAGTCCACCCCTCGGATATTTGCTTTCCAGCTTTGAAAATCCGGAAAATCTCTCCCTATTTTAGAAAGAAAAGACGCATAAGGTTCACCTACACCAGGACCTTTTAAGACCAGATCTACTCCGTCTGGGTTAACAATTGGAACTGCAGAAAGCGTAATTTGATTAAAAAGAGCTCTTGAATCTTGCCCGTTCAACGCCTGATCATAATGAAGAGCAGCTAAATAATCTTCCATAAACTGTAGAAGAACATTTGTCGTAATCCATTCATTAGCATGAAAAGACGCATTGAGATGAACTTTTCTCTCTCCGTTTCCAATTAAAATATGAGGAATCGGCTTTCCAAGCACGCTGCACCCTATCCATTCAAGAGAACCATAGGGATAATACGTCAAAAGTGTTTGTATGTCTTTTATTGTTCGCTTGTAATCGTAAGGCTTTTGGGTATCTATAATTCGCATAATCTTCACTCCTTTACACTATGTATATGTAAAGATTGAAAAGATGCATGATAAAAAA
>NZ_JYOO01000052.1 GCF_000956595.1 Priestia aryabhattai B8W22
CTTTCAGCTCCGCCTCTCCTCATACTACCTATTAAGAAAACTATTCTTTTTCTTTTCACATCTTTTTTCATAAAGCTCCCTCTTAATATATGTATTATTGATATAGTGTTTCATTATAATAACAGTACGGATACCGACTAGAGTGTGAATTCTCTTTCATAAATATTCTTCATTTCTGACTTCACATTTTCTACATCAAACCTTCTAATAGATTCAAGATTCCGTAATCCCATCTCTTTTCTTAAGGTGTGATTGGTAGATATTAAATTTATTGCTTTAGCGAATCCATCTATATCATTTGGGTTACACAAAAAGCCGCCTTCCCCGTTTTTAATTAAATCTCTATTCCCTCTTACATTTGAGGCCACACATGGCAAACCTGCTGACATAGCTTCCATCATTGATCTTGGCAATCCTTCTTGATAAGTCGTAAATAAGAATATATCAGCTATATTCAGTAAATCCTTTACATCCTTTCTAAATCCCAAAAAATGCACTTGATTTTCTAATCTTAACTTTTTTACAAGTTGTTGTAACGCGGTTAACTCTGAGCCTTTACCACAGATTAAAAATTGAAGTTTATTATTTTTCGCTTTGAAAATTGCTTCTATTGAAGCTTTATAATTTTTCCTAGCAATTAAATCTCCCATAGCAATGAGTACTATGTCGTCCTCTTTCAAACCTAAAGATTCTTTAATACCTATATTGTCTACTTTTGAAAGTTGATAAGCTGTGGTATCCACTCCTACCCCTGGTATAAAATACACATTGCCGTCATTACGAAGCCTCATCTCTTGGGCAGCTTTAAAATCCTCTTCATTCATCGTTATTATAGCATCTGTATGATGAGCCATTTTCACTTCAGCCCATTTATAGAAAGTATTATTAATTAGAGATGCTCCTTCATAAAAATGAAAACCATGGGCTGAGTAAATTATTTTAGGCACATTTTCTTTTTTTCCGCATAGTCTCCCTAAAATGCCGCCAATCGGAGTATTACAATGAATGACATCAATATTCTCTTTTTTTATAAGTTCAACCATTTGTCTATAAGCCTTTATATTTTTTAGACTTAGAGGATTTCGTTCAAGGTCTATGTGGTGTAATGTAACACTATATTTAGATGCGTCGTCTGTGAAACCAGAGAGGTTAGCTGCTAAATGAAACTCATACCCCAAACTTTGCGCAGCAACTATTGACGGATAAGAAAAATTTGATATCTTATTAGTGATATTGCTAATAAATAGTATTTTTTTTATATTTTCACTCATATTACTTCATTTCTTCCTTTTTATTTATCTGGTTATTGGTATAGATTCCTCTCCTTTTTAATACTGTAGATACAGTTTTAAAAAGGATTTTAATATCCATATAAAAACTAACACTAGTGGCGTACCATGCATCTTTTAACCGTTTCTCTCTATTGGATAATCCGTTTCTATAATAAGCCTGTGTATACCCTGTTATCCCAGGTCGTACATTCATTTTACTCAGTTCATCTTCTTCAAATGTATCTAGTGCAGAGATTAAGCTTGCTCTTGGACCTACGATGCTCATTTCACCCTTAATAACATTGAGGATTTGAGGAATTTCATCAATACTAGTTTCCCTTATAAATTTCCCTACCCTAGTGACTCTAGGATCATTCTGATTGTTATAAGTACTACCATCTTTGTTCAATAATATAGGCGCATTCACTTTCATGGAACGAAACTTATACATTTTAAAAGATTTGCAATCTTTACCAATTCGTTCTGCTTTATACAATACAGGTCCTTTATCTTCTAACTTAATTAAAAAACCAAAAACTACATATATTATTAAAAAGAATGGCAAAGCTATAAGTCCTATTAAAAGATCTAGTAGCCTTTTCAAGTAATTTTGATACATTCTTTCACTCCTAATCCTTCTTAGGCTTAATTTATTCTCTAGTAATACCCTTATCTATTAAACTTTTGGCTTTTTCAGCTCTATTGGTAGATTCTTCTAAACTTTCAGATGTTGCTATAACATATCCGAGACCGTCCAGATTATTGTGATACTCTCTTATAACTTTCCCAGGTTCCAAATAATGATATATCTCTACTTGACATTCTTTTTTAATAGTTTCTATGTCTGGTAGGCTAACTATTTTTCCTGGACTTAGGGCTAGCAGTCTAGTAGAAATACTCAAAGGTTTATAACTAGAACTAAGGTTAATTGCCTCTCCTAAGGCTGTTTGGATTAAAGCCTCCATATACTTGAAACCCGTTCCTATAGGAATAATTTGAGAACCTATTAAATTCCCCCCCATCCTTGCTCCTATATCAATAATGTAAATTTTATTATCATCAGAAACAAGAATATCCATATTTACTGCACCAAAATTTATTCCTAATACTTTAATAGCTTTCTTTACTACCTCTGCTATTTCGTTTTCTATCTCAGATTGGCTAGGAATATAATGTCCTAGTTCGGCATAATCAGGTGATTTAGTCATAACTTTCCCCATAATAGCTAATACTTTAATTTCCCCATTATACACAAAGGATTCTACTCCAAATTCATTGCCAACTATAAAATCTTCAATTAAAACTTTTCCGACAAGAGAAGATTTGATAGCCTCATTACAAGCTCTTTCCAATTCATATTTATATTCTACCTTTCTAGCTCCCTTACTCCCGGATCCATCACAAGGTTTAACCATAACAGGTAATTTTATACTATCAGCTAGACTCTTTATCTCTTTAATATCACTAATATAATAATATTGAGATAACTCATCCACCTTATTCTTAAATAATGTCTCTCTTACTGCATATTTATTTTTAATTAATGAGGCTACGTTATAATCTACACCCGGTAAATTCATTTTTTTTGCAACATACGATGCCGATAGAACACCATAATCCGTAGCTGCTGTTAAAACCCCATCTATTTTTTTTGAAATCGCATATTTTAAACAAGCTTCCTCATCAACAATATCTATGATTTTATATTCATCGGCATATTGAAAGCCTGGTGATTGTGGATTCTTATCTATTGCTATAGTATAGTACCCCATATCTTTAGCTTTCTTGATAACAAAGGTTTGAAGAAAACCTGCTCCAATTATGAGAATTTTTTTCAATATAATCCACTCTTCCCCATATTAATTCATTATCTAAAAATAACGCACAAACTACAATCTTTTTTCCATTATATAAACTTCAAAATGCTTTGTAGACTTCGAGTTAGTAACTTCAAAACCTCTTTTTTTATAGAAAGAAATTGCTACTTTACTTTTATCGTATACATCTAACTTAATCGTACTGACTCTATTTTCAACACATATTCTTTCAATATAACCCATACTCTGTTTTCCAATACCTTGTCCACTGTATTTAGGAAGTGTAGCAAATTTACTAACTAATCCTTGTAGAGATGCATTGTCCCTCCCACTATCCTTCTTAACAAATTCTAGCTGAAAAGTATGTACATACTCCCCATCCTGTTTAAGTAAAAAAACCTTTTTTTGAGCACAGTCTTGTTTTATAGACTCCTTGGGATATGGATTCTTCCAGTGGATCAACCCTTGATTTTCAAACATATCTTGTCCACTTTGTTTAATAATGTTGTAAACATAATCTATTCTATTAGCGTCGTTATCTAATACTTGTTCAAAAATCATTTTTGGATGTTCTCCTCTCATAACCTGTATAGAAACTCACCTTTTCTCAATTAAAGTTGTTTATTAATAATAATCCCTTTAAATGTCTCTATTACAAACTTAACGTCATCATCACTCATAGAAGTATGTAGTGGAAGTGAAATTTCATTTTTATACATATTGAAAGCATTTTGATAATCTTCTATATGGAAACCTAATTTCTTATAGGCCGTCAACATAGGTAATGGTTTATAGTGAACATTACACGAAATACCTTTCTGAGCCATTTCAAGAATTATATTATTTCTTTCACTCTCATTGATATTCGGTATTCTAGCAAGGTATAAATGCCCAGAAGAACGCATATTCAAGTTATAGTGTCTTATACTTTGAATTCCTAATGGTAATAGTGCTTCGTCATATAACTCTATTATCTCTCTACGTCTCTCTAGCTGATTTTTATATCTATCTAGTTGTACTAATCCGATACTCGCCATAATATCAGTCATATTACATTTATAACCTGGATAAACAATATCGTATTCCCAGGCACCTTTTTGAGTCTTTGCTAAAGCATCTTTAGACTGACCATGAAGACTGTACAACATATATTGCTTGTAAACTTCCTCGTCATCTAAATTAAGTTCATTACGCCAAACAACTGCTCCACCTTCTGCAGTAGTCAAATTTTTTACAGCATGAAAAGAATAACAAGTGAAATCTGCTACTTGGCCACACTTCTTTCCATTTTGCTCAGCTCCGAAAGCATGCGCCGCATCCGCCATTACAATTACCCTGTTAAAAACCTCTTGAATTTCATTATTCGGTTTAAACAAATGTTTCTTGCTTTCTACTGCTTCATATATTCCATCGTAATCACACATCTTTCCTGCTAGGTCAACAGGAATAACAACTTTTGTTCTCTCTGTAATTGCTTCTGCAAGCTTTGAATAATCCATTTCGAAAGAATCCGGAGCAGTATCTACTAATACAATTTTTGCTCCCACATGATCAATAACAGAAGCCGTTGCAGTATAGGTATATGCAGAAGTAATAACCTCATCTCCAGGACCTACTCCTAAGATACGTAAAGTAAGTTCCATTGCTGAAGTTGCTGAATTTAAGCATACAGCTTTATCAGTACCTACATATTCTGCGATTCTTTTTTCAAATTCTTTTGTCTTAGGACCAGTTGTAATCCAACCAGATTTCAAAGCACTTATTACTTCTTCTATTTCAGCCTCTGTAATATTTGGTGGTGAAAAAGGTATATTTCTGATTTCTGTACTATTCATTTTAGACTACCTCACGATTTATTATTTGTGTCCATCAAGAAAATAAATCTATCAATTAATACTTCCAACTAGCAAACTTTCACGATTGTTTGCTAAATTTAGCACATAATCCCTAGTATACTCTGTATCATAAAGATTGTAATTGTCAACCAATGTCGACACTCGAGAAAAATCCACTTCCACAGATTTTCCAATAAAAATCTTAGGGAAAATAGCCTCATCATGTACTTCATCTTTTCCTAGAAGCTCTTCATACATTTTCTCTCCAGGTCGAATTCCTGAATATTTAATTCCTATTTCCTCCTCTTTATAACCTGAAAGTTTAATTAGGTTCTTTGCCAGGTCTACAATTTTAACAGGTTCACCCATATCTAATACGAAAATTTCTCCGCCACGAGCAAGCGTTCCAGCTTGCATAACAAGTCTAGATGCCTCAGGAATTGTCATAAAGTACCTTGTCATGTCGGGGTGCGTAACTGTAATAGGTCCGCCCGATTGGATTTGTTTTTTGAATAGGGGAATTACACTACCACGGCTGCCTAGAACATTGCCAAAGCGAACAGCTACAAATTTTGTCTGGCTATGCTTATCCAATTCTTGAATTACCATTTCTGCAATCCTCTTGGTAGAACCCATAACATTTGTAGGATTAACCGCTTTATCTGAGGAAATAAGCACGAAATTACTAACTGAAAATGTATCAGCCGCCTCTGCTAAATTTTTTGTACCAATTACATTATTTTTTACAGCTTCCTTAGGGTTATATTCCATTAAGGGCACATGCTTATGAGCAGCAGCATGGTATACTACATCTGGTCTGTATTTGTCCATTACATCAAAGATCCGTTGGCGATCTTGAATATCAGCGATAACAGGAATAATTTCAAATTTACCTTTAAATCGATTTCTTAACTCCATATCGATAGAATAAATCGAATTTTCTCCATGACCAAGAAGTAATATTTTTTCTGGTTTGAATTTGCTGACTTGTCGACAAATCTCCGATCCAATTGACCCTCCAGCTCCCGTTACAAGAATTGTTTTTCCAGTTAACTTCTTTGATATACCTTGAGTATCAAGCTCTACTGGATCTCTTCCTAACAAGTCTTCCACCTGTACGTCCCGAAATTGATTAACAGATACTTTTCCTGTAATGATATCTTCTATCATAGGCATAATCTTTATTTGAGCTTTTGTTTTACTGCACTCTTGATAAATCCTTTGAATCTCAAGTTTACTAAGTGAGGGTATTGCAATAATAATATGACCAATCTTCTTTTTCTCTATAATCTCAGGGATATCTTCTGTTTTACCAAGCACTGTAACTCCATAAATCTCAAGCTTCTGTTTTGCAACATCATCATCTACAAAAGCCATTGGCTGTAATTCACTTTCATTATGCTTTAGCAATTGACGAACAAGCATAGTTCCAGCAGATCCTGCTCCAACAATGAGGGCACTCTCTTTTTCTACAGCCGACTTAATAAGACGTCCTCTCACCATTCTCCAAGAAAAGCGAGAACCGCCAATAAGGCACATGTGTAGAAGCCATGTAATAAATAAAACACGAATGTATATATCACTGTTCACTAACAACTGAACAATAGCTGCCGTTCCTATCGAGAATGTTACAGCTTTTACAATAGCTACAAGTTCTCCTACACTAGCATATTCCCATGCCTTATGGTATAAGTGATAAATAAATGCAAATATATGATGGCTTACTAATAAAGTCAAAGAACTGATTATTAACATTTGAAGTGTATAAATGTTAAAGTAAGGGTTTAAAATATAATATCCAATAAATATTGAAAATAGGACAATTAATGAATCCATTCCTATTAGCAATGACACTCGTTTTGAGTAGCTCAATTTAACACCTTCTTTATGTGAGTTTTTTTGTAAAGAACATCTAGTTAAGGAGCATAATAGTTACGTCCTTTAATTAAATATTAAAGCTAAAATTTTGGTAAAGTATCAATATGTAAATTTAGAAGCTCCCTTTTATCTGACAGTGGTTATATGTTTATGTTTCGCTTCTTTAACCATCAAATCATTTATAATTTGCAGTAAGTCCTCTTTTAAATTAGGATGCTGTAATGCAAATTCAATTGTGGTTTCAATAAAGCCTAGTTTCTCCCCAACATCATAACGCTTACCTTCAAAGTCATACGCAAATACACGCTGAATTTCATTTAGCTTTTGAATAGCATCTGTTAATTGAATTTCACCGCCTGCTCCGACTTCTTGTTCTTCTAAGAACTTAAAGATTTCAGGTGTAAACACATAGCGCCCCATAATTGCTAGGTTGGAAGGAGCTGTACCTGCGGCTGGCTTTTCTACAAATGTATTCACTTGATGACGGCGACCGTCGTTTGAAATTGGATCCACGATACCGTAGCGGTGCGTTTGATTGTCAGGAACCGTTTGCACGCCTATTACGGACGAAAGGGTTTGTTCATATTCATTCATTAACTGACGAAGACAAGGTGTTTCCGCTTGGACAATATCATCGCCTAACAACACGGCAAATGGTTCATCGCCGATAAAGTTACGAGCACACCATACTGCGTGTCCTAACCCTTTTGGTTCTTTTTGACGGATATAGTGAATATCAACGTTTGAAGATTGACGCACTTTTTCTAAAATATCGAATTTTTCTTTTTCGACTAAATTATTTTCAAGTTCTGGAGCATAATCAAAATGATCTTCAATCGCGCGTTTTCCTTTGCCCGTTACGATGATGATGTCTTCAATACCCGATTGAACCGCTTCTTCGACGATATATTGGATAGTTGGTTTATCAACAATTGGAAGCATTTCTTTTGGCATTGCTTTCGTTGCTGGTAAAAAACGCGTACCGAGTCCAGCAGCTGGAATAATCGCTTTTTTTATTTTTTTCATCGTCACTCACTCCTTGTTTCTTCCTATTTAATATATATTTTTTGTAAGCACTTACGAATGCGCTGCAACAGCAGCGCATTCGTAAATGCTTATAAATTAATTCGGGCATTTAACCCCACCTCACACCACACTCCTGACAACAAACGCGTCTAAGGTACTTTTCTACCCACAGTGTAGCCGAGTGCCTCCTTTGATAGTGGTAGAGGAGACATTACCATACATATCACTCTTTTTATTACTATTTTTGAATATTCATCCTGTATCAGAAAAAATTAAAAACTTGTCTTTAATTTCAACAAGTTTCTAAGGGTTTGGGACGTTTATCTAAAATGATTTTTATAGTTCATTCATCTTATATATTCTCAGTTATTCCTATACATTTTTTATTAATAGACATTAGACCTATAACTTATTACACAATGGCAAAATTAATGTTATCACAAAAATAGGAAAAGAGGGATAAGATTTTTTGTCGAAATTTGCGATATAACAAGGTTTTTGAATGAAAAGATAATATTTTCGCTCAAAAAGACCTTTTTATGTCGTTAAATGTTCATAGCCTTACCTTTTTCTATATTTAGTAAGTTATTAGAACTTATATTATATGAAGCAAAAATAATAGTTATTTCTATATGAAAATATCTTAATGAATTATACAAAGAGAAAGACGCTTAAGGATATTTCTTGCATTCTCACTGCTTTTCTCTTACGATATGAAGATAAATCTAAAAATAAAAGGAATTTTTTGTATGATACTAAAAAGAATTTGTGTTGTTTCGATGATACTTGCTATTTCTCATTTTTCCCACACGCCGCATCTTCTAGTGACGGATCCAAACTCATGGAGCAATGCTTCAATTTGGAATCATAAAGCTACTTTTTGGTCTGTGTTGCATCCTGGCAGTGAATTTTATATGCCTTATACATATGGGTTTGATTTAGAGTTTATCTTACGCAAAATTGCCCATATTTCTTTTTTCGGCTTACTAGCTCTATTAATTTACTGGAATTTGAAAAAAAGTTCGTGGAGATATGTAAAGGCGTGGTTTTTACTTGCTTGTTTTGCTTTCTTAGACGAGTTGCATCAAGCTTTTATTATCGGACGTGACGGGCGAATTATTGATGTGGCTATTGACTCGTTTGGTGGTGCACTGTTTTTATTTTTACTTTACAGATACAAAAAGATCTCTAGAATTTAGAGATCTTTTTTGGTGCCCACTATTCTTTTTTTACATATTTCTCGTACTTTTCCATCTCCGTACTGATAATCTGAGCCGGAACTCCTGCTACGACACAGTTGCTTGGAATATCTTTTGTCACTACCGCATTAGCTCCTACTACAACATTATCTCCAATTGTTCCCCCAATACAAATTGCCCCGGGAGCAATGTATACATTGTCTCCAATGACCGGCTGCTTGCCGCGTGAGCCTATGGTTACGTTTTGTGAGATAGTACAGTTTCTTCCGATTTTGGCTGATTTTTGGATAACAACTCCAATTCCGCCGTAGCCGAGTTTTGTCCCTTCACCTATTTCTGCTGTATATGGAATATAAGAGTTGAATTTGTGTCGAATAAAGTCTTTTACATATTCCGCTCCTTTTGTTAAGCCATTTTTGTAAAAGGTTCTAGATAGTTTGTAAAGATCCATTGCTAGGAATCGATGTAAGCTATTTGTCAGTATATTTGTTTCACTTACTTTTAAGGTATAGCTCTCTGTAGGATAGTCGTCTAGTTCGAGACCTTCTAACGCAATTAACGCAACGTTTTGTCCTTTAATATTTTCAAGACTTTCAACTGGAAGATCAAAAAAAGTTTGGCCGCAGTATTGATTGGTAGGATCAATAAAACTTCTAATTTGATTATGTTTTTCCATCAATAGTTTAATAAAAGCCGCATTTCGATGAACACCTACTATCGAATAGATTTTCTGTTCATAGACTGGATAATCTTTCGTTTCAAAATCCCTGTAGCGAAAATCGTCGCTTGTTTTTACTGTTTGCTCTCCTTCCTTGTTCCGCATAAAGACTTTTACTCTATATCTTCCTCGTTCATGTAAGTTAAACGTATGTGAATGATTTCTAGAATACGGAATCTTTTCAATGACTTCTTGATCTTTGATTAAGTAATAAGACATTTTTGTATGTTTGTGTTGTCCGTGGCAAGTAACTAGAAGCTGATAAAAGTTTTTAAGTTCAATTGTTACATCAGTAGTCGATAGTTTCATTCGTAACTCCTTTTGTTCCTCAGTTGCATACTCTTATTGCAGCTGAATACTTTAGTCCCTATGTAATAGATTCTCTTTCTATTCTATCTTAATCAAGAAAAAACGGAGAGAAAAATTTGGTTTTCTTTTTAATATATGGAGGTTTGTTATCTCCTTCTCTTCTTTTATAAAGCTGAATAAGCAAAAAGCGGACGCATTTATAGATTAAATGCGTCCGCTTTTTTGTTAACCGACCGTCATAATACGATACGGGCTGTATTTACCGTTTGGATTTTTAATAATGATACTGATTTTCGTCTTAGCTGCCTGCGGTGTAATGGCTATATTAAAAGAACCTTTGCTATCTGCTACGCCTCTTCCAATTAGCTCAGATCCTTTTTTGATATAGACAACACTTTTAGGTTCTGTTGTCCCTGTCACTGTGTTTGCAAGACTAAAAACACGGTTTACACTAGGTGCTGAAGCACTAGAGGATACCGCCGTTTTGTAAGTATAAGGGCTGTATCCGCCTTTTCCTTTTGCCGTTACGCCTATTTTAGTGTTTACTGCTTGTTTTGGAATAGAGATGCTAAATGCACCTTTACTATTTGCCGTACCTATTCCAATTACGTTTGTTCCTGCTTTAACATATACACGGCTTCTTGCTTCAGTCGTTCCTGTGACGACTGCGGTTTCATCCGTAATATCACTAACTGCGGGTGCACTAGGTGCTGTATATTTTGCCACTACCGTACTGTATGTGTACATGCTATACCCAGCGCTGTTTTTTACCGCCACGCCTATTTTAGTATGAGCAGGCTGAGGCGCTATTCCAATACTATATGTTCCTTGCTTGGTTGCTACTCCTCTTCCCAGCACTATTGCTTCCTTTTTTTACATACACAATACTGTTTGCTTCAGCCGTCCCCGTTACATGTGTATCTTGGTCAGTCACTGTATAAATAACAGGAGCGGCTGGTTTTTGAACAGTTTTTGAAACAGTCATGTACGTATAGCCACTATACCCAGCGCTGTTTTTCACCGTCACGCCTATTTTCGTATTAGCGGGTTGAGATGCTATTCCAATGCTATACGTTCCTTGCTTGGTTGTTACTCCTCTTCCCAGCACTGTTGCTCCTTTTTTTACATATACGATACTGTTTGCTTCAGCTGTTCCACTGACTGATGTATCTTGATCGTAGATTTTGTTAATGGTTGGTGCTTCTGGTTTTGTTACTTTTTGTATAACTGTTTTATATGTATAAGGGCTGTATCCTGCACTATCTTTAATCACTACGCCAATTTTAGTTTTAGCTGCCTGCGGCTGTATAGATACAGAATATGTACCTTGATTGGATACTGTACTACGGCCTAACAACGTCGATCCTTTTTTCACATATACGATACTCCCAGGCGCTGCTTTCCCCGTAACTTTCGTATCTTCTGATGTGATATCGTTTACTTCTGGAGCATTAGGCAGTACTTTATACACTCTTGGATAATCTGTGTCATAGGCGCTTGTTAGAAGAGTTGTAGGATAATAAAATGCGAGAATTTCTTGATAGTTTTTTTCTCCCGCAGCCATAGCGTCAGCGCCAAATTGACTCATGCCTATCCCATGTCCAAATCCTTTTCCTTTAATGATAATAGAAGTCCCGTCATCATTAATCTCTGTCACATACTTACTGCCTATCCCTCCTTCAGTAATAAGATAATTGATTGTTCCAGCTGAACTGCCGATTAAATTCCATTGCTTTTCCTCAATATTTCCGTTCTTATCAAACTCATTTTTCACAATATATTTGACACTAATATCGCCTTTTGTTACACGCTTGGCTGAGTCAGGAGCGTAGAAATTAATTTTTGAAATGCTTGTAACCTTAATATCTTTTTCTTTTAGTTCTCCAGCTAACATTTTGTCTTTAATACGATTGGTCATTTCTGCGTCAGCTTCTTTTGTTTTGCTCCACCATTCTTCTGGCTTTTTTAAGTCTTTTCCTGATAAATCAATTTGTTTTTTCCGAACCGTTTTAGTCCATATTTTTTGGGGATCATACGGATCATCTTTCACTTGAGAATATGTATTAACTGGAGTTCCCCAGACATTTGTGTTGGATTGAATAATTCCTCCGTTACTTGAAGAATATACCGAGTTTATAATACTTCCCTTATACGTGAGGACTTGTCCAAATGTATCATCTACAGCCTTACCGATACGTTCATCCCAATAGTCGCCTCCGTACACTTGGAAATTCGTCGTATCGTTGATTACTGACTTCTTAAGGCTAAGTACATACGTTCTTGCTGCTACTGCCTGAGCTTTAAACGTATCCGTTTTAAAAGACCAATACAGCTCTTTTCCTACTACACCTTTTAAATAGTCTTCTATAGGAAGAGTGTTGACAGGACGAACATACTTATTGCTTTCATTTATAAACTTCATGTCCCCTAAATAAGACATGCCGTTAATAGTAAGTTTTGCATCATAAGTAGAAGGTGTAACTTCAAAGCTAGAAAACTCTCCTACCTTTTCTCCTTCTTGATATAGCACCACGTTCGTACCTGCTGCTTTCACTTCATAATCTTTATTTGCTTGCAGAGCTACATCCTCACCTTTGAGACGATACAATGCTGAAGGGTGAATTGTAATACTGCTTTTATTGCCTAAGTAATTTCTTAGTTCTACTGATACAAGAGGTTCTGTTCCTGCGGCTTCTGCTGTCGAAAAAACCGTTAAAGGAACTAGAATGATAGCTATCGCTACCAAGATTCTCATCATGTTTTTCATTGGCTGCTCTCCTTACTTTTACTACTTTTCTAGTACTATATAAATTTAAAGGCATCTTTTCTAATATCGGATAAACCCTTAGATTTTCCAGTACTTTATCTTCATTTATTTAGCTTGCTGCTTATTATCTGTGAACGGTGACAATTATTTTAAAATCCAATAAAGATATTTTCTTATTTATTTTCCATATTTTAATGACTATTGTCCTTTGTTCATGCTATAATGCTAGAGATATCTTTATATCTTGCTTGATAATAAAACCGAAAAAAAGTACTGGTTCTCAATGAGAACCAGACTTTTTTTCATGTATGAAATTAGCTGCAGATAGTCTTACTAGTTTCAGCTTGTTTTTTACTGCATCTTTTTGCTTCAGTTTTTCTCTTGGCTTTGAAAGCTTCCAACCCTTTAAATATCGCAATCAATTCTTACAATTTCTTTGCCATATTTGCTACATCTATTGTCAATGAATGAATCAATCTCCCTTATGGAAGCAAGCTGTTCTTCAGTTGCAGCAGATACATTGTGAGAATCAGCTGATGCGTCCAGGCTGTTTCGCTTTGAATCCAGGCAGTATTTTTGCTAATAAAAAATTACCCTGATGCAGTCAGCGCTTCTCTGCTAATAAATGATACTTTCAACCATATTAATAACATTTGTTTCCATTTCTCTTAATCGCTCTTCACTCTCCTCCTCCGTTCCTTGCTTGACTCCAAAATAAAACTTCACTTTCGGCTCTGTGCCTGAAGGACGAAGTGCAAACCAAGAGCCGTCTTGCAGCCAAAATTTGAGTGCGTCGGATGAAGGCAAGTCTAATCTTTCTTGCTGAGCGGTGAGCAAGTTGATTCTTTTCCCGCTTTGGTAGTCTTCTATTTTCTTGACTGCTGAACCGGCTATTACTGTCGGAGGGTGCTCTCGGAACCTGTTCACAATACGGCTTATTTGTTCAGCTCCGTCTTTTCCTTTTAAAGTGAAAGAAGTAAGAGACTCTTTGTAATAGCCGTATGTTTCATAAAGCTCTGTTAGTCCATCATAAAGCGTCATTTCTTGCTGTTTGTAATAAGCAGCTGCTTCAGCAATCATCACCGCTGCCTGAACGGCATCTTTATCACGAACAAAGTCACCGATTAAGTAACCATAGCTTTCTTCGTATCCAAATTGAAACGTTTTTGTTCCTTTTCTTTTATACTCTTCTATTTTTTCGGCAATGTATTTAAAGCCTGTGAGCGTATCCACTGTTTCCACACCATAATTTTCTGCGATTGCACGCCCTAACTCTGATGTAACAATCGTTTTAAGCATAACGCTGTTATCTGGAAGTACTCCCTTTTCTTGTTTCTGTGACAGCATATAATGCAGCAATAAAGCGCCCATTTGATTTCCTGTCAGCAGTACATATTCATCCCTGTTATTTTTTACTGCGACTCCTAATCGGTCAGCATCTGGATCTGTAGCAAGCAGTAAATCCGCAGCTTTTTCTTTTCCGTACTGAATTGCTAGCTGAAAAGCCTGTGCTTCTTCAGGATTAGGAGATGAAACAGTTGAAAAGTTAGGATCGGGATTTTTTTGCTCGTTCACAATTGTGATGTGCTGTAACCCGGCGTTTTGAAGTGCTTGAGGCACAAGCGTTTGTCCTGTACCGTGAAGCGGCGTATAAACAATATACAGGTTTGTTTTTACCCCATCGTTGTTTAGCTGAAGTCCTTTTACGTAATTAAGATACACTTGATCCAGGTTTTCGCCGATATAGCTTACTAGATTTAGTCTCAGAAGTTCACGTTCGTCTTTTACTTCAAGCAGCAGTTCATTTTCGATTTTATTCATATGCATGACGATAATATCCGCCCCTCTAGGAGGAAGCTGTGCTCCGTCTTCTTCATATACTTTATAGCCATTGTATTCTGCGGGGTTGTGACTCGCTGTAATCATAATGCCAGCGTAAGCACGAAGATAACGGACGGCAAATGATAGTTCTGGTGTTGGACGCATCTCTTGAAATACATAGCTTTTAATTCCGTAAGTTCCTAGCGTTTTAGCTGCTTCTAAAGCAAATTTTGCTGAACCATGGCGGGAATCATACGCAATCACGACTCCTCGTTTTTTAGCTTCCGTTCCGTTTTCTTCAATGTATGCAGCAAGTCCAGCCGTGACTTTTCGAATCGTATAGATATTCATACGGTTTGGTCCCGCACCAAGCTCGCCTCTCATTCCTCCTGTGCCAAATTCAAGCTGTTTGTAAAAGGCATCTTCTCGTTCACTTTTGGTCATTTCACTCATTTGTTTTTTTAATTGGCTTGGCAGCTCGCTGTGCGTAATCCACTTTGTCCATTCGTTTTTCCACGTCATCTTTATCTCTCCTGTTCAATGTTTTCTGTTTTTATTGTGCACCGGTTATATGAACTGGGCGTGAATTGGTTGATATGTCTCATAATAAAAAACATTAAATAATTCTTTATAAAGAACATTTTTGATAAAAAAACGGTCACAAACCGTTTTTATACGTTATAATGAACAAAAAAACCAATAAAAAGAGGATGAACTGAAGTGATAGGAGAAAAGATTAAAAATTTGCGATTAAAAAAAGGCTATTCTATTACACGCTTAGCTGAAGAAGCTAGTATTTCAAAATCGTATTTATCTCATTTAGAAAAAGGGTTAAATAATAACCCTTCTCTTCAAATGCTTGATAAAATTGCTTCTTCTCTTCATACAACAATCGATGAATTAATTGAAGGAGATATCAGCCGTCCAGCTCTAACTTCAAAGCCAAGTCTCAACCAAGAATGGCTCTATCTAATTGAACAAGCTATTCGAGACGGCATGACCAAAGAAGAATTTATTGAATTTCAGTACTATTTAAAGTTCCGAAGAACAAACTGATGCATCTATTATCTGACTTTTAATTTTTTTATGACAATCGACCCATTTCGACACCTTTTACAAATTTTATCTTGTAAAATAACTGTATACTAAGAACACTATTACAAATTATCCAGATAAGGGCAAAATTATTGAAAAATAGTGACGCAAAGCTTCAGGTCTAAGGCCGCTTTTGGCTATGATGGCTGGGTTCCCTGGCAAAGGGTGGATGAATCGTAATGAAAAAAGAAAATATACTGTTAATCGATCCAGACTGGGTAAGTCTTATGGAATCAGCTCGCAAGCTAGGGCTGACCGTCGAAGAAGTTCAGAGATTTTTATCGGAGTACAAGCAGCAGTAAATTTAAAAAGCACGCTCATATTAGAGCGTGCTTTTTGCAAATAATATTATTCTTCTAACATTTTTTCATAGAAATGGCTGTCGCAATCAAGCTGTTCAAAAAACGCTTGAATAGAGTCTGAGATTCGTGTATTAATAATGAGGAAAGTCAAATCCACTCATATTAAATACGAATTCCTTTTGGCTTACGTTGATCAAACGTATAAATCTCCGTAAATCCGCACTGCTTAGCCATTTCAACCGCTTCTTTCATATGTGCTCCTACGGTTTCAGCGAAGTGTGAATCAGAGCCAATCGTTAAGATTTCTCCGCCTAAATCGCGGTACAGCCCAACAACTTCAAGTGCCGGCAATGCTTCGCCCAGCTTCCCTCTCATACCTGAAGTGTTAATTTCAATTCCAATATTGCGATCAATGGCTTTTTTCAAAATATCGGCAAGAATATCTTTGAATTGATGATAGTCGTAAATACCGTACTGTTCAAACGCATAGCGCTTCATTAAATCTAAATGAGCCAGCACGTCAATGTCCGCTTCGCTTACTAGCTTATACATTTCATTAAAATAAGCGCGGTAAATCGCTTCTTTATCGTTTAGCTCCAAATGTTTACGAAGCTTGATATTATTAATGTTATGAACCGATCCTAAAATAAAATCAAAGCTCTCTTGCTTCATCGTTTCTTGATACTTCTCTTTTAAATAGTGCGGCTCACAAATTTCAATTCCTTTTTTAATCACTAGCTGGCCTTGAAATTGATCTCTGCATTCTGCTAGTTCTCGTTCATATTTATCAAAATCCATATGACCGTAAGTTGGCGCTAATGGATTTAATGAAAAGTGCTCGGTAAAACAAATTTCGTTTATGCCGTTTTTTACAGCTTGCTCGCACACTTCTTTCATGACTGCCTGTGAGTCAAATGAATTGTTTGTGTGATGATGGTAGTCTACTAGATACATAATTTAGTCACCTCTAGGTCTATTATACATTTCTCCTGCTCTTACTGCACATAGAGACCCTTCTACCGCCTCCCCCACCTTTTTTCGTTCATCAAAAGAATTTCCAATAAAAAAAGATATTTTTCCTCTTCCAGTAATCCTTCTTTTCTTATAAACTAACTTAATATATCAGATGTTCTGACATACAACTTGACAAACAACTTTTACTTACAAAAGAGAAAGGAAAGAAGAAATGCAGATTGAAAAAAGTTTTGCTCAAACAAAAAGTCCCTTTCTGTCTTACTTAAGCTCTTATGCTAAAAAGATGAAAGGAGAACTAAAAGAAGAACCTAAAATCAACTATAGAGATGCAGTCGTTTCTTCAATCGGAGGCTTAATTGCGATTATCATCAGCAGCGCGATTGCACTAGCGCTTGGTTATCCTATGGCGCTTGCTCCGATTGGCGCAAGCTGCGTGCTTGTTTTCGGAGCTCACAAAGGTCCTTTATCACAGCCGCGCCACGTGCTTGGAGGGCACTTGCTTGCAACGGTTTCCGCACTTATTATTTGGAGTTTATTTCATCGAAGTCTAATCACTATAGCCATTGTGCTTGCTTTTGTTCTTATTTTAATGATTCTTACAAAAACCGTTCATCCTCCCGCGGCAGCTAGCGCGATTGTCGCAATTAATACTCAAGCAGGCTGGGGATATTTAGGTATTATTATGATTTGTGCGTGTGTGGTTGTATTGATTTCTACTGCGTATAACAATTTATTTCAAGACCGGCAGTATCCCAGGTATTGGGTTTAATAAAAAAAGACGCCTTCTCATGGAAGACGTCTTTTTTTATTTGTTTTTGCCTACTACGTTTTTTGCTGTTTCAAGGTCTACATGCAGCTGAATATCAGACGTTAGCTTATGCGTCAGGATTCGCTTTACCGACTCATCAATTCGCTTCTCAGATATCTTCCCTTCTTTTACTGCTTGCAAAATACCGTTATACATTTTTTCTTGGCTGTCAAGCGTATGACAAACTAACAGAACATCTGCGCCTGCTTCTACAGCTCGCACACCTAGTTCTTCATACGTAAAGTATTTACTCACAGCGCCCATCTCAAGATCATCAGTTACCACAAGCCCTTTATATCCAAGCTGTTTACGCAGAAGCTCTTGGATAATAATCGGTGAAATACTTGCCGGGTTTTCTTTATCATAAGCCGGATATTTGATATGTGTTACCATAACGAAGAAGTTATTGTTATCTACGTTTCTGACCATTTGTTTAAACGGATAAATATCTCCGTTCTCTAAATCCAGTTTATCTGCTTTAACAGATGATGTTTCTAAGTGCGGGTCAATATTACTTCGTCCATTGCCCGGAAAATGCTTAAGCGCAGCTGTTAGACCGTTCGCATTTAGCCCTGACACAGCCGCTTTTCCAAACTCAGCCGCTTTTTCGGGGTCTGTGCCGAACGAACGCGTATCTGTGTCAGACAGGTCTAATACAGGCGCAAAGTCTACGTTAAAACCCATCGCTGCAAGTTCTTGTCCGTTGCGGTTTGCAGCCTGATATACTAGGTCTTTATTATTCTTCTGCCCTAGCTCTTGCTGTGAAGGAATCGGTGATACTTGATCCTTCATGCGGACAATCTCACCGCCTTCTTGATCAACTCCCATCATCAAGGGTATTTGATTCTTGGTTTCCTGAGCTAAATCTTGCAAGCTATTTGTTAACGTGGCTACTTGCTTTGGCGTTTTCATATTTCGATCAAATAAAATAACGCCGCCTGCATGATAGGTTGAGATCATCGTTTTAATATGATCATCCACTTCTTCTGTTTGAAAACCAACGACCATCATTTGACCGATTTTTTCTTGCAGCGTCATGTTACTCATAAGTTCTTGTACTTGCTGATATGTACTTTTAGGCTGACTTTTACTTTTTTCTGCTGAGGCTTTTATTGGTTTTGTGCTGATTTTTTCTGTAGTCGGCGCTTTTACGACAGAAGAAGCAGGCTTTGACATAGACTGATAAGCCCAAGCTGCTCCTGTGATTAATACAACTGCAATTGCTGCATATATAACTAAAAAGATAGGTTTTTTCATTTTCATTCAGTCCTCGAATCTACTTTCTCAAGATGTGCTTCGCTTAGTCGCCATTCTTCGTTCTCTTTAACAAGATCCCAACTGCCTTCCCACTCTTGAACTAACGTGCTGCCGTCTTCATTGTCATCGTAAGACGTCATTTTAATATCAGCTTTTGCTTCATTTCCATCTACTGCGGTTACTTGCACATCTGTTACATCGTCTCTAGAGTTTGCTTGTAGCCCTTTTGACCAATCCGCTAAATCCACTGAGCTTTTACGGCTTGAAGCAAAGTAATTATAAGCTGATGAAAAGTCATCACTAGTAATAAGATTATAATGAGACGTAATAGCATCTTTAATATCAGCTTCTTCTTCAGCTGCTGTATCATTTTCAGCTTCAGTTTCCTCATGGTTTTCAATCTCATCTGAATCATCAATGTTTACTTCATAATCGGACCAATCAAAATGAACGCTTGCCGTTTCTTCTTCAAAGGTATCAATGCTTTGCTCATCGGATACCGATCCGCCTTCATTTTTAATAACTGCTTTAATTTTATGCGTTCCTGGTAAGAAGGGACCGACGCTTTTCTCACCGTTTTCACTGTTGATTTTACCTACTTTTTGGTTGTCTACATAAATCATAGCGTCTTCTTCACTTGATACTACAGTCGCATAGGCAGGATTTACACGAACGGTATAGTGATCAAAAATGCCCCACTTCTTTCCGTCTTTTTGCAAATGCGCATATGGCGATTGTGTTTCCTCAGAAACCTCATCTAGAGTCCCTGTTTCTTCATAAGATGCCGTTTCTGAGGATAACCCATCATTAATGGAGGAAAGAACCTTTGGATTACGATGCAGATATTCTACAAAAGACTTCGTTTGCTCATCATTTGCACTAAGTTCAATTTGTCCTTCATTTACATAGCTTTTTACCTTGTCAATATCCTTCTCTTTGAGCGCTTTTACAAACCCCTCCGATGCGGCTCGAGGTGACATTACCATCTTATCTACTGCGTAATACCCTCCACCTAAAACAACGACTGCAGCCAGTATAGAAGCCGAAAGAACTTTTGTTTTTTTACTTATAGAGTTACGGGGGGATCGCTGCGTTTCCTCTTGTTGAGGCTGATGAGCAGACGCTACTTCTTGATTTGTCGCTGCGCTTTGCCCGCATTTAGTACAAAAAGCCTGCCCCTTCTCTAGTTGCTGTTTACAGTTACTACAATACTTCATTTCCAATTGCTCCTTTATATTTATATAATTAAAAAATTTTAAAGACTGTGCTTTATTAATACGAAATGATTTTCTTACTTATAACTAGCTATAGGCTGAACCTCGTAAACTAGTAGATACGATGAAACAGGAGCAAAGTAAAATGATCACATAAAAATAAAATAACGTACAAATCATAAATTCTTCACTTTAGAAGGTCCCTCCCCGGAAAAAAGGAGCTTCCAGGGGGTATACTTCGAGAGTTTTTTCTCCTTATTTTACTTCCGTTGAACTCACTAGCTGGTAAACTCCTAAACTGCCATCAGATAATTCTTTTACTTTATGAATACTGTTGAATTTCTTATATTTAACAGATCCATCTCCGTACGAAATATCGTACTCTTCTGTGGTATACACTTTATACATAGAATCATCGAGTTTTGTTACCCTATTTACATTAAAGCTTAGTAAATCTTCTGTTATTCCTTTGTTAATTAGATAACCTGTATACTCTTTTTGTTCCCTATATTTTGGTCCGTTAGAATCGATAAAAGGCTCTGCAATAGAGAAGTCCCCACTATTAATGGAGGAAATCGTAGCATTCATATATTGTTCTATAAAACTAGAAACTTCACTAGTAGATACTCCAGAATCAGTGTTTGAATCTTGATGATTTTCCTCTTCTTCCTTAACAGGGGCTGATACTTTGGATGTACTTTCTTCGTCAAAGTTGAGCGCAATCTCTGTCATCCCTTTTTTGATTGATACTGCTTCCGTTTTCTTTTCTCCAGAATCGAATTCACGTTTTGCATATACGCTTACAGAACCATCCATTGGAAGTGGACCTATATAGTCAATATCACCAATTTCTGTTTTGGTGTCTTTATTATTAACAAATAGTGTTGCATCATCATAATCTGAAGAAACATGCACCTCGTGATTAGACCAATCAAAATCTACGATTGCTTCCGTGTCTGCACTTTTTACTATTTGCTCAGTTGTAGCTGTACCATATTCATTTTTTACAGCTCCTTTGAAAACGTGGTCTCCTGGAAGAAAAGGGCCCATTTTTTCAGTAGCCTCTTGATGGATAAGACCTTCCCCTTTGCCGTCCACGTATACCATCGTCTTGTCTTCATCCGATTTAACTGTTACATACATTGGGCTTACTCTTACTACATAGCGATTAAAAATAAACCACTTCTTTCCGTTTTGCTCAAGATGGGCATAAGAGGGATAGATAGAATCTTCATGAGTAGTATTCTTACCGTATGAAGATAAATCATCAGTCATAGCTGACATCGCTTCCGGATTTTTCTGAAGGTAAGTAATAAAAGCTTGTGTTTGACTGTCATTAGCTTTTAGCTCTGTAAGACCTTCATTTACATATTTCTCTACCTTTGCTATATCGTTTTTCTTAACAGCATCAATAAAGCCCTCTGCTATCGCCTTTGGTTGCATCAACATTTTATTTATTCCGTAATAAGCACCACCCAGTATCGCCGCCCCTAATACAATAGAAATAACCATTACTTTTGATTTCTTACTGCTCTTTTTAGGTGCTGTATTTTCTTTTTGCCTAGGTTTAAATAGCTTATTTACTCTCGTTGTCTTTACATCTTTTTCAAACTGTTGACCACAGTTCACACAAAATTTTCGATTTCTCTTTAGTTTTTCACCACAGCTATTGCAAAATTTCACTGAACTCTCACATCCTTTTAAGAATTCTGCCGTACTTTTAATATCCTTCTTCCTCTTCTTCGTCCTCTTCCTCTTCTTCCTCTTCTTCTTCCTCTTCTTCTTCTTCCTCTTCTTCTTCTTCTTCGTGCTCTTCGTCTTCTTCCTCTTCTTCTTCTTCTTCTTCTTCCTCTTCTTCTTCTTCTTCTTCTTCCTCTTCTTCTTCTTCTTCTTCTCTTCTCTCTTCTTCCTCTTCTTCTTCTTCTTCTTCTTCTTCTTCTTCTTCGTCTTCTTCTTCTTCTTCTTCTTCTTCTTCTTCTTCTTCTTCTTCTTCTTCCTCTTCTTCTTCTTCTTCTTCTTCTCTTCTTCTCTCTTCTCTCTTCTTCTT
>NZ_JYOO01000053.1 GCF_000956595.1 Priestia aryabhattai B8W22
TTTTTGTTTCTTATTTTTCAGCTTCGTATGCAACTAAAGCTACTCTTTTTCCTAACGTTTGTTGAAACTGCTCTTCTAGCTGTTTAAGCTTCGCATGCATATCATCGTTAATTGAAGCTGGCTCAAAGGTCATTTTTGTTTGCTCCATCGGATACTGTCACCTCTTTCATATGTGTATGTTCTACTTTTTCCAATATAAAAGAGGTCTATGACGATTTGACGAAAGTTTACAAATTAAATTTGCTAATGAGCGTTGTTAATTGTTCTGCCATTTGAGACAGAGATTGTGCGGAAACAGCAATTTCCTCCATTGAAGCCAGCTGTTCTTCAGTTGATGCAGCCACTTCTTCAGATGTAGCTGCATTTCCTTTAGCAAGGATTGCCATTTCACCTGCTGTACGAGCCACTTCTTCAACGGCTGCTGAAATTTGCTGAGCAGTCGCAGCAACTTCTTCTACTTGCGGAGTCGTTTCATTCATGCTGCTTAGAATCTGTTCGAACTTTTGAATAGCCGTTTGTGAAATTGTTCGTCCTTCTTCAACTTTGTTTGTAACTTGCTCCATTGTATGTACAGATTCCTGAGTATCTTGTTGAATAGCTTGAATAAGCTCAGAAATTTGAGACGCAGAAACTTGTGATTGTTCTGCCAGCTTTCTCACTTCCGCTGCTACAACAGAAAAACCTTTTCCATGTTCCCCAGCTCGTGCCGCTTCGATTGCAGCATTTAAGGCTAGTAAATTTGTTTGAGCAGCAATGCCGCTGATTACTTCTAAAATGGTTCCAACTTCTTTTGAACGTTGAAACAAAGTACGAATTGTTGTATTAGATAGCTCGACGGACTGAGAAATGGATTCCATTTGTTCGACCGTTTCTCTCACGGCTTTTCCACCTTCTACGGCTTCAGACGTTGTGTGATTTGATAGCTGAGAAACAGTTTCTGTACGCTTGGCAATCGTATAAACTCCTTGTACTATCTCATCTAAAGAAGCTGCATTTTGGTCAATAACAGCCGTTTGTTTTTCTGCACTAGAAGCCACTTCTTGTATCGCAACCGATACTTGTTCAGTCGCAGCGCTCGTTTGCTGTGAACTGGCCGTTAGCTCTTCTGAAGAAGCAGCCACTTGTTCTGCACTCATTTCAACATTTTGAATTAATGTGCGAAGATTGTTTTGCATCTGACTAAAAGCATACCCTAACTCGCCGATTTCATCCTTTGAATTGACGGTGATCGCTGTTGTCAGATCTCCTTCACTAACGCTCAGAGCCTGATTCTTAAGCTGTTTGAGCGGTTTAATAATTGATTGCAACACCACAAAAATGGTAAGACTCCCGATTATCAGACAAGCTACAATAATAAATAGTGTTTTGTAAAAAATAGGCTGTGCTGCTTCGCTCACTTCTGATGAATACATAGTGCCTGCAACTTTCCAACTTGTTGTTTTATTTGTCGTAAAGACCATCTTTTTTTCATCCCCGTTAAAGGTATATTCAAAAGACCCGGAGCTCTTTGCATAAAGCTTGTCAAAAAGAGAATCTGTCGCTTTTGTACCTGCTTTTTCCGTAGGGTGAACAATATATTTTCTTTCTCCATCTAAAAGAAATGGATATCCTTTTTCTCCGATTTTTACTTTGCTGACAGCTTTATTGATGCGGCTTATATCTAAATTTAAAGCAATAACCCCTGTGCCATCCGCCGTTGTTTTCGCTACAGTAATAACGGTCTGACCTGTAGAGGCTGATGGATAAGGTTCAGTGACAACTGTTTTTCCTTTGTTTTGCATGGCTAGCTTGTACCAGTCTCGTTTTCTGGGATCATAGCCTGCTTGTATCACTTTTTTAGGCGATTGAATAAACTTCCCCTGCTGATTTCCTGTAAAAATGCTGACGGCTTCTGGATGAAGCGAAGCATATAAGTTAAAATCTTTGCTTAAAGTAGCCATATCTTTTTCATTGTAGCGCTCGTTGTTTACCACGGATGCAAAAAACTCTACATCGTGAATTTTGGGTCCAATGGTATCGTCAATCACCGAATTAATGGACTGTACATTTTGCTGTGCTGTGTTAATAATTTGGTTTTCAATTTCATGTTTCGCTGTTATGTAAGCTGATACACCTATCGTAACAGATGGCACTAATAAGATCGCTGCAAATGCTAGCCCCAGCTTTGCCTTAAAGTTATTAAGGGACCTTTTTTTTCTTACTCTCTCCATGCTATGTAGCCTCTCTCTCCGTAGTTAAAAGTGATCGTGCACTTCCTTTCTATCGGCAAGACTTCATATTCCTTTAGTCATCGAGTGTATACATAATTAACAATGGGAGTGAAAAGATAAGAGTACGATAAAAAAAGTAGGTGATTTTAATGGAAGAAAGTAAAAACAGCAAGTCTTTTTCAATGTTTGAAACAGAAAAGGTTCAGCGCGGGGAAGAAAAAGATATTTTTAATATCTATAAAGAAGGAGTAAAAATTGCAGAAGTAAGAGGAACGGATCCTCAAACTCAGCAGGTTATTCCGATGCATGACTTAAATGATTATGAAGAAAATAAGCTTCACGAATATATTGCTCATTTAGACCATACAACATAAAAAAAGACTAAAACAAGAGTCCGCTCTTGTTTTAGTCTTTAGAACCATAAAAAACATGTTCAAAATGCAGCGTGTTTTTTTGTATGTACAGCAGTCCAAACGAAAATTGCTTTTGACGCCGCTTGTCAGTAGCGGAACCTGGATTAAACAACGTAATATCGCCAATTTGCTTATGAACAGGAATGTGAGAATGACCAAAAATTACTGCATCGACTTGTTGATGTTCAAATGCCGAAAGCGCACGTTTTTCAGTCGTTTTTCCTTTACCATGACCGTGGATTACGCCGATCGTAACATCGTCAAACGGAAGAAGCAATGAAGTTGGAAGTACTTGCTGAAGCTCTTCACTGTCCACATTTCCAATCACGCCGTGTACAGGAGCAAAAACGCGCAGTTCATTGTATACATCTATCGTTTGAAAATCCCCCGTATGAATAATCGCATCAGCTGTTTTCAGTTCGGCTAGGAGTCTTTTTGGAAAATGCTTCGCTCTTTTTGGAATATGAGTGTCACCTAAAATAACGATTTTCATTCATCATACGCTCCTTTTTCGTCCATTTATGGTGTAGTGTAGCGTATTACGTTGTAATGAAGCAACCCTACAAAAATGTCAGGCAAAAAATTTCTCTTTTTCGTTTAAGTTTGCGAAAATACTTTACATACTAAGCTACAGAATGGAGTTTTCAAAATGGAAGTAAAAATTAATCGAAACGCAGCAAAAGTGTTAAAAAATGCCTTGGCTAGCCCAGAAGGTCAAGGGAAAATGATCCGTGTATATGTAACTATAGACCACGGTGATCACGCGCATTACGATTGGAAATTCGATACGCCGACTGAACATGATGAAATTGTAAAAACAGATAAAGATGTCGATATCATTTTAGATAAACGCGAGAAATTTTTAGAAGGCGTATGGATTCAATACTTCCACGTTCCAGAACCTGAATTTGTGATTAGCAGCCTTCACCACGCACATCACCATCATTAATACAAAAACACACCTGTTTTATAGGTGTGTTTTTTCGTTTGTGCGACACGCAGAAATTTTATTGATGAGAAGAAGAGATAAAATTTTGTTGAAGCAATAAAAATGAGCTATAGTGGAATTACGGATGAAAGAAAAGAGGTTAGCGTATGAAAGTAAGTGTGTTGGTAAGGTCTATTTTGGTTGTTATTTTATATAATTTATTCGTTCTGTACATCGGATGGAACGCTTGGATGTGGCTTCACACAATGTTTGAAGTGGACAACAAATGGATTCTTACGGTGATCGTTGTGTTTTTTGCTTATTCCTTTATCATCAGTCGTGCGTTTCAACAAGTGAGCTTGTTTAAGATTGTAGGATCGTATTGGTTAGGATTTATTCAATATTCAGTACTTTTGCTTCCTATAAGTAATCTAGCCGTATATATTCTTACTCTTCTAGGCGCTTCGCTTTCTACAGCTATCGATTCCATCGGATTTTTCATGGTTGTTGCTTTTTTATTCATTTTTGCTTACGGTACGTATAATGCTTACAGTCCTGTGGTAAGGAAATATACGATTTCACTTGCTAAAAAGACGAATCGGAAAAACCTTCGCATTGCCGTAGCATCTGATATGCACTTTGGCACATTGTCCGGCAAAAAACATTTGCAGCGGTTAATTACTCATGTACAAAAGATACAGCCAGATCTTATTTTACTTCCTGGAGATATTATTGACGATGATCCCCACGTGTTCTTTAAAAAAGAAATGGATTATATGATGAAACAGCTCAAAGCGCCTTTAGGCACATATGGAATTTTGGGAAACCATGAGTATTACGGTGGGAAGATCCCTCAGTTTGTGGAAAGAATGAAAGAAATGAACATACCTATTTTAATGGATGAAGTGTTAAACATAGGCGATAGCTTGTACTTAATCGGCAGAAAAGATAAGACGGATAAAAACCGAGACAGCTTTTTCGATTTAGCCAGTGAAACGGATCGTTCTCTTCCGGTCATTGCGATGGATCATCAGCCGCTTTCTTTAAAAGAAGCGGAACAAGTGGGCGTAGATTTACTTCTATGCGGTCATACTCACAGAGGACAAATGGCACCTAATCATTTGATCACAAAGCGGTTATTTGAAATTGATTGGGGCTACAAGCAAACTAATCAACTGCATACCATTGTCTCTTCAGGATTTGGCTTTTGGGGTCCTCCGCTTCGAATCGGAAGCCGATCAGAAATTATTCAAATTGATATTTCATTTACAAAATAGAGAAAGCCCTAGGGCTTTCTCTATTTTAATGTACGCAGCAACTTCGGAAGTTCTGCGTAAATAGCCACTACTTCATCTACTTTCATCCGAACGAGCCCGCTTGAAGACGGGGCAACAAAATCCATTATTCCTGATACCATCGATTCTTCTTGTTTGCCCCACTTTACTTGCTTACGTCCGCTGTACTGCTGATAAACACCTTTTCCAACAAAACAAACGATTTTAGGCGTGTATGTAGCGATTTTTTTCTTTAAGATCTCTCTGCCTTCTGCATATTCTTCTTTTGTAATCTCATCAGCTGCTTTTGTAGGGCGCTCTACAATATTTGTTAAACCGTACCCTAGCTGTAATAACGAGTGATCTTCCTCAGGGTGGTATTTACGATCTGTTAAACCTGCTTTATGAAGAATCGTCCAGAAACGATTGGTTGGATTCGCAAAATGATGACCAGTTTCACCGGAACGGATACTTGGATTAAAACCGACAAATAAGATATCTAAGTTGGGCTGTATATGATCAAAAATAGAGTTCATAGTCATACGCTCCTTACAACGTAAAAAGAAAACATTCAAATTGAATGTTTTCTTTTTACTATACCCTATTAAATACGAACTACGCGTCCGTTGAATTTTTGTTTCCAATAGCCGCTGCTCATGTTTGCAATTGCAACACCTGTTGAGCTTTGAGCACCGATGAACTTGCCGCCTCCTACATAAATACCAACGTGGCCGTCTTTTTTATATGTATCGAAGAAAACAAGATCTCCAGGCTGCATTTGACTAGAAGACACCTGCGTTCCAGCATGCTTTAACGTTTCTGTGCTTACAGATCCAAGAGGTCCAAGGTTAACACCTACTTGAGAATATGCCCAGTGTACAAATGACGAGCAGTCAAATAAACCGTGGTTAATATCAGATTGGCTTCGTCCTCCGCCAAATACGTACGCAGAGTTTCCAATCCAGCGGTTTCCTACCGTTACAACATTGCTAGCTTTTGGAGCCGGAGCGCTTGTAGGTGCAACATCATTGCTGCTTGCTTTTGGTGCTGCTTTAGGAGAAGGCGAATCGGCTTTTTCGGATGGTGCCGCCGCTGCTTTTTGAGCTTGTTCGGCTGCTTTCTTAGCTGCCTCTTTAGCCGCTTGTTCAGCTGCTTTTCTTGCTGCTTCTTCCGCCGCTTTTTGATCTTTAATATTTTGTTCAAGCGTAGACTGTTCATTCGCAAGAGAGCTGTCTTTTGATTGTAGAGAAGCTCTTAGTTCTTCATTTTTTGCTTCTTTATCTTTTAGTTCTTTTGCCAACGCATCTTTTTGTTTCTTTTGAGCTGCTAGCTGGACAGTCATTTCATCCAGTTCTGCCTTCATATCTTCTAAGCTAGCAAGCTTAGATTTAACATCTGCTTGTTTTGTTTTTAGTTCGTCTTGCATATTTTTAGTTTCTGTTAAAATACCACGGTCTGCATCTACAATAGTCGAAACAGCTAGCGCGCGGTCTACAAAATCACCAAAACTTGAAGAACCAAGTAAAACTTGTAAATACTCTACGTTACCGCCGCTTTCTTGCATGGAACGTGCACGATCTTTTAAAATATCATTTCGCTTTTCAAGTTTTTCTTGAAGCAGCTTAATTTCTTTTTCAAGCTGGTCTACTTGTTTAGACGTTTCTTTAATATCCGCTTCTGTTTTTTGGGCTTTTTTATTATTTTCTTCTTCTGCTAATGTTAATCGCTCAAGCTGTGCTTTCATTTGATCTTGTTCTGCTTGAAGGCGTGTTAATTCATCAGAAGCTGCTTGGATGTTAGATTGCACATCTTGGCGCTGATTTTGAATTTGAGATTTTTGTGATTCCATATCCTGAATGGTAGAGGCATATGCTGGGGTTGATAAAACTCCTCCTAGACCTAATAAAACCGTTGTGTTAAGTAAAAGCATTTTCTTTTTCAATATGAATTCCTCCGCTTTCTCGCTCTGTTAAACTAGTAATTTCTAATTATGTATCAATATGTATAAAAGTCTGACAATTTATGTAAAGTTCACTGTATTTGTCGATAAATAGCTAAATATGCTAATGAAAATCTACGAAAATTATACCACGATAAGCGTTCAAAAAAAGAATAACAATATTACAATTGTATTTCAGTAATGTAACATTTAACGCTTATGTACATATTCACTCCTTACCTGCAAAAATACACCTTTATTTATTCATGAAAATAAACAATCTACTAGACTTTACGTAGCACTGTTTTTAACCTCTGGAAGTAGGTGATTACCATTTTTAAAGCTGGACGAATGTAAGTTATTTCTAAAATGAACGTAACAACTCTTTAACATATTCGTCTATTTTTACCCTTTATCTACCATTTTTACAATATTTGAAAATGATTTCCTGGAATAATAATGAATTTATTTCTATTCGATATTTGAAGAAGTTCAAAAAGAGGGCAATAGGCAATTTCAAAACAATATTCGACAAGATATGAATGAAGTCATACAAAAAACCTTCTCGCTGTGAGGCGAGAAGGTTTTTTGTTAATCACGCTGCTGATAATAGTGTTCTAAAGCTACAATTGCGCTTCCCATTCGCTCTTGATCGGGAATAATAATACGATCTACTCCTTCTTCTTTTAAAGCAGCAGCGGTTACTTTCCCAACGGCCACAGCTACTACAGAGATTTCGAAGAGTTCTCGAATTCGATCAGCTTGCCCATATTCTCTCGCAAACGAAAATAAAAATCGGGCTTGGGGAGCACTTGTGAAATTAACTGCATCGACTTTTCCGCTTATTAGTTCGTTTATAAGCTGTTCCATGACTTCTGCTTTTGGAGGAATATGCTGATACGGTAAAATCTCTTTAAATTGGGCTTTTTGATTCGAAAGAAAGTCAATCAATTTTGGTGCAGGATCTCCGTGAAGCTGAAGCGCTACATGCTTTTCTTCAAAAGAAAACGAATGAAGCGCTCTGACTAGGCCTGCGGTACTTCCGTCATCATCTCGAACGGTTGGAGTAACGCCCATTTTTTTTAACATGTTTACGGTTTTATACCCGCGCGCAGCAATATTGGCTGCTTGTAAAGAAGAAAGGAATTCGTCGGCCAGCCCTAGCTTATCTGCTGTTTTATAAAGAATTTCTGTACCGACTCCTGTCGTAAAAATAAACCAATCATAATTTCCTTTTACAAGTTCTTTAATATCTGCCTCTAAGTGTGTGTCATCTAAAAAGATGGTTCCTTGCGCAGGTCGTACAAGCGGGGTTCCGCCAAGATTTTCAACAATTTTACTGATTTCTTCTACTTTACGCTGACCTACGAGTGCGACTGTTTTACCTTCTAATCGTTTCAATGGTCTACCTCCATTTTACTATGTATGCTACTTAAATGATCCTTGATAACCGAGTTTTTCAGAAATCACGCTCGCCGCTTCTGTTACTTTTTGGACAATGAACGGCAGTCTGTCTCCTTGAAATCTCGCTTCAATTCCCGCTACGCTAATGCCTGCAACAATTTCATTTTGATGATTTACAATCGGCGCGCTCACGGATGTTGTAAAGTTTTCTAGTTCAGAGATGCTAATGGTATACCCTTTTTCTTTTGCTTCTTTTAATACATTTCTTAACTGCTTTTTATCTGTAATGGTTCCAATACCTATTGGAGCTAGCTCCGTTTGACTAATATATGCCTCTTGTTCTTTTTCGGGTAAATGCGCCAAAATAATGCGTGAACAAGCTCCTGCATAAAGAGGTGAACGCCTTCCAATTGATGTATAGAGACGCACTGGATGAAGCGTATCTACTTTTTCAATATACATGGCTTCATTCCCGTCTCGTACAATTAAATTAACCGCTTCTTCTACTTCATCTCGGAGCGCTTCCATTACAGGCTTTGCGATATTTCTAATATCTAAGCGATTAGCCACTAGCTGACCAAATTGCAAGAATAAAAGTCCGAGCGAATAGTATCCTTGCGCGTCTTTTGTTAAAAATCCCATCTCTTCAAGCGAACCAACCATCCGGTGCAAAGAAGTTTTCGGAACGCCTGAATATTCCATCATTTCTGTGAAGGTCAGCTTAGGGTGCTTGATAAAAAGTGTGAGAATCTGCATAGATTTAACGACTGTTTTATTGTTAGCTTGCATAAAACCTTCTCCCTTATTTGTGTCAATACATGTATTTGATAGACGTATAGCTTACTAGCTAATCATATGTTCTTTTTATTATACATGAAGAAAAAAAGGAAAGCACTCCCTTATAAGAGCACTTTCCTTTCTTACACCATTTCTAGTTCTTTAATGGAAATAGGATTACTTTCTAGAAATTTGGTTGTAAAATCCCCTTCTTTAAAAGAAGGATGGTTCAGTAATTCTAAATGAAAAGGAATGGTTGTATGAATACCTATAATGATAAATTCTTCGAGCGCGCGTTTCATTCGTTGAACCGCTTCATTTCGATCTTTCCCCGTTACAATTAATTTTGCCACCATTGAATCATAAAATGGGGAAATTTCATAGCCTGGGTAAACCGCGCTGTCTACACGAACGCCGTACCCGCCAGGAGGTAAATACATCTTGACTTTTCCAGGAGAAGGCATAAAGTTTTTAGCTGGATTTTCTGCATTGATTCGGCACTCAATTGCCCATCCTTTTAACTGAACATCTCCCTGAGAAAATGATAGCGGGTAGCCTGCTGCGACCGAAATTTGTTCTTTAATTAAGTCGATGTTTGTTACAAGTTCTGTAACAGGGTGCTCAACTTGAATCCGTGTGTTCATTTCCATAAAGTAAAAATGTCCGTGCTTATCTAATAGAAACTCCACCGTTCCCACACCTGTATAATCGACTGCTTTAGCTGCCGAGACTGCCGCCTTGCCCATTTTCGCACGAAGGTTTTCATCTACCGCAGGAGACGGAGCTTCTTCTACCAATTTTTGATGACGGCGCTGAATCGAACAATCTCGTTCACCTAAATGAACCACATTCCCTTCTTCATCAGCAATGATTTGAATTTCGATGTGTTTTGGCTCTTCTAGGTACTTTTCAAGATATACGCCGCCGTTTCCAAAGGCTGTTTCTGCTTCATGCTGAGCTTGACGAATCGCTTTTTCTAGCTCCTCTTCGCTATGAGCCAGCCGCATTCCTTTTCCGCCGCCGCCCGCTGTAGCTTTTACAATGATTGGATAGCCTATTTCTCTTGCTACTGGAATAGCGGTGCTGCTATCTTCAATCAGTCCTTCCGTGCCAGGTACAATAGGCACGCCTGCTTGTTTCATTGTTTCTCTTGCTACAGCTTTTGCTCCCATTTTACGGATGGCTTCTGCTTTTGGACCAATAAAGGTAATGTCATAGGATTCACACATCTCAGCAAAATCAGCATTTTCAGCTAGAAATCCATAGCCAGGATGAACAGCGTCTGCCTTGGTTACTTGCGCTACGGTAAGCAGATTACGAATATTTAAGTAGCTTTCTTTAGAAGACGTTTTACCAATACAAAATGACTCATCTGCTAGCTTCACGTGAAGTGCATCTTTGTCTGCTTCTGAATAAACCGCTACGGTTGCTATTCCCATCTCTTTACAAGCTCGAATGATACGAACTGCAATCTCTCCGCGGTTTGCGATTAAGACCTTTTTGAACATAATGACTCCTCCTGACAGTATGTATACTTTAGTATGTTTTTACAGTAAATAGAGGCTGACCAAACTCAACAACATCTCCGTCTTTCACAAGAATTTCAAGCACTTCTCCTTCGATTCCTGCATCGACTTCGTTAAACAGCTTCATCGCTTCAATCACACACACAACATCTTTACGTTCAACTGTTTGCCCTACTTGAACAAAGGGATCGGCATCTGCTTCTGGCTTAGCGTAAAACGTTCCGACCATTGGTGATAAAATTTGCTTTTCATGGTTTTCTGGTGCGTTTACAGACATAGAATCTTGAGGCGTTTGCTCAGCGGCAGAGACTTTCACTGCCTCCGTGTTTACTTCTGTAACAGCTGTGTCTTCTAAAGGAATTCCCGCTTTATCAATGACAACTTTTGTCCCTTCATGTTCAATATGGAGCTTTTGAATACCAGATTCATTCATTAATGAAACAACTTCTTGCAATTCACGTACGTTTATCATTTTTAGTCACTCCCGTTTTGTTTTATTTAGTTGACGCAAGGTTGATAGCAATCTTCAATTCTTGCAGCAGCTGTTCTTTTTCTAAATAAATTTTTTCTGCTTCATGAAGCGAAATGTGAGAAAAGTAAATGGATTCCCCGGGCTTTATTTGAGCTAAAAGCGGTAAATCCGCTGTGATGACTTGAGCGATTTTAGGGTATCCCCCCGTGGTTTGACGGTCTGCTAACAGAATAATAGGATTTCCATCTGGCGGGACTTGAACAGAACCTTGTGAGACGGCTTCAGACAATAGCTCTTTTTTTTCTTGAAGCTGAAGAGAAGGTCCATCCATTCGATAGCCCATTCGATCTGATTGATTCGATACTTTAAAGGGCTCTTTCATAAAATGACTTTTACTTTCAGCTGTAAATAAATCAAATTGACTGCCATTCATAACACGGACCGCTGGTTTCTTTGCAAAACGAACAAATTCTTTATAATTTACGGACCATGAAGAAGTATATACTCCGTTTATCAGTTCATTTGAAAGAAAAGCAGGCTTCGAAGCAGCAGGAACCGATAGAGGTAAAACATCGTCTGTTTGTAACGCTCTTCCTTTGTAGCCACCAATTTCGCCTCTCAAATACGTGCTTTTACTATTTAACACTTCATCAATAGCAAATCCTCCCGCTACAGATAGATAGGAACGACATCCGGTTTTGCAAGGTCCAAATGATAAAGTGCTTCCTTTTGGAATAAATAAAGGTTTCCACATCGGGACTGGCTTTCCATTGACCGAAGGAGTTAAATCTCCTCCCGTGATTGCTACTAGACAATCACTTTCTATTTCAAGGCTAGGCCCCATCAGCGTGACTTCAACCCCTGCTTCGTTTTCCTCATTACCAACTAATAAATTAGCAATTCGGAGAGAATAAGAATCCATTGCACCGCTTACAATCACACCGTGCTGCTGAAATCCTCTTCTTCCTAAATCTTGAATACTCGTTAATAATCCGGCTTTAATGACTCTTATACTCATTTTTCACCCTCCTTTGCCAGTAGTTCTTGATACTCTTCTTTAGAGATGGGTTCGAATTTTACAATATCCCCAGCCTGCAGCAAACTTGGAGGATTTTGTTCTGGTAAAAACAGTTTAATCGGTGTTTGGCCAATTAATTGCCATCCTCCGGGAGTAGAAATAGGATACATTCCTGTTTGCATTCCTGCAATACCAACCGAGCCGGCAGGAATAGAGGTGCGAGGAGACGGCCGGCGAGGCGTAGCAATTTTTTCAGATAGTCCTCCGAGAAACGGAAATCCAGGAGCAAATCCAATCATGTACGCTAAGTATTCGCCTTCAGAATGAATACTAATTACCTCTTCAGGTGTTAAGTTATGATGACGAGCGACATATTCAAGATCAGGTCCATACTCTCCTCCGTAGCAAACTGGAATGGAAACCGTACGGTGATCTAACTCTTTTTCTGTCTGTTCGTTTTCTAATTTACTTTGAAGGAAAGAAGACACTACTTCAAAAGGAGACACAAATTCTTTTTTCTCCTTCTTTTTTACGGCTGCTACCACTTCAAGAGGGTTATAAAAGATTGTAAGGTTTGTAAATGCCGGCACGCATTCAATAAACCCAGGGAAAGGATTTAATTCTATCGAATCTTTGCACGTTTTGATTTGTTTATGAATATCGTACTGAATACTATCTCCAAACGTTATAACAAGCGCTGAGTCGCCAAGCGGAGAAATAACAGCTGACGATTTTGTGACGGTTTGATTCATATCTGCACCTCTTTCTTTTATAAAACACCTAGTTTTTCATCTCGAATATCTGTAATAAACATATGCCCGGGAGCATGTGTAATCATAATAGAAGGTTTTGTTTCCATTGCTACAGCTTGAGGGGTTACGCCACAAGCCCAGAACACGGGAACTTCGCCTTCTTTAATGGAAACAGCATCGCCAAAATCGGGAGAGTAAAGGTCTTCAATGCCTATTGCATCGGGGGTTCCAATGTGAACAGGACCGCCGTGTACAGCTGGAAAACGTGAAGTTACTTGTGCTGCCCGCACTACGTCTTGCTGAGGAATCGGCCGCATACTAACGACCGTCGAGCCGCGGAAGATTCCTGCTTCAGCGCATGAAATATTTGTTTTATACATAGGAACATTACAGTTTTCTTCAATGTGACGAACAGGTATGCCGTTGTTTAAAAGTGCGTGTTCAAATGTAAAACTGCAGCCGATAAGAAAAGCTACCATATCTTTTGTCCAGTAATCTTTGATATCGGTTACTTCTTTTACCAGTTCCCCATTTTCATAGATTCGATACTTCGGAAGGTCTGTACGAATATCTCCCGACGGAGCTGCAAAATTTGGAACAGGAGATCCAACGTCCGTTACATCTAAAAGAGGACAAGATTTAGGATTACGCTGACAGAACAATAGAAAGTCAAAAGCTTGTTGCTTTGGTAGAATAGCTAAATTAGCTTGAGCATAGCCGTTTGCCATGCCTGCTGTTGGTTGAATAAGCTGATTGTTACGGATTTGCTGACGAAGTTCAGCTGGAGTTAGTTGTGAAAGGGTTGTCATATTTCTCTCTCCCATCATTGCCCACACGCAACTTACGTGCGGGCACATTGTTTTATTTAAATAATTGAGGAAGTTGATCCATTAACGTATAGCCGCCCATTAAAGCCATTACAATAACGACAAGTACACCAGAAATGGTAAGCCATAAAGGATGTTTATACTCGCCAACGATGCTTTTTTTGTATGCAGCAACCAGTAACGTCCCAAGAGCGATCGGCAGAATTAATCCATTGATTGCTCCAACTAAAAGAAGAACTTTTACAGGTTTTCCAATTAAGACAAACGACAGAGTTGAAATAATAATAAATCCAATAATAATCCAATTTGAGTTTTTATTAAGTTTTTCACTAAACGTTTGAATAAACGAAACAGATGTATAAGCAGCTCCCACTACAGACGTAATAGCGGCAGACCACATAACAATACCAAAGATTTTATAACCGACGTTTCCTGCTGCAAGCTGAAACACGGATGCTGGAGGATTGGCTGGATCAATTTGTAATCCTTTAGACACAACGCCAAGTACAGCTAAAAACAAAGCGATTCGCATAACGGAAGTAATGAGAATGCCTGTTACAGAACTTTTGGTTACTTGAGGTAAAGAATCAATGCCTTTTACCCCAGCATCTAGAAGACGATGTCCACCGGCAAAGGTAATGTATCCACCGACTGTTCCTCCAACAAGCGTAACGATCGCAATAATGTCAATTTTGTCAGGAGCAAAAGTTTTTACTACAGCTTCTCCAACGGGAGGTGAAGTGGTAGCTGCTACATATAGCATCAGCCCAATCATGACAAAACCTGCAATTTGCGTGAAGCGATCCATTGCTTTTCCAGCTTCTTTTACAACGAAAATTAGCACGGCAATAACTGCACTAATTGCAGCGCCGGCTGTTGGAGAAATACCCGTAATCGCATTTAATCCAAGCCCGGCACCGGCAATATTTCCAATATTGAATGCAAGTCCTCCAATAACAATTAAAATAGCAAGGACGTACCCTAATCCAGGAAATACCATGTTGGCGATTTCTTGTCCGCGTTTTTCAGAAACGGCAATAATTCTCCATACGTTGGTTTGAGCAAAGATATCAAGAATAATTGAAATTAAAATAACGAATCCAAAGCTTGCCGCTAAATTTTGTGTGAATACGGTAGTTTGAGTTAAAAAGCCTGGTCCAATAGCCGATGTGGCCATTAAAAAAGCGGCTCCAAGCATTAATGTCCAGTTTACTTTAGGCGCAGCCGAAAGCTTTTGTTGAGGTGTTGATTTTTTTATTGGCTCCAATATCATCTTCCTCCTGATTGTATGTAGTTTTTATTGTGAAATAGCCTTAACTACCACTTCTGATGCTCGTAAAGAACGGTTGACATGACGGGCAAATTCAAGTGCGTGAGCTCCGTCTCCATGGATGCAAATCGTATCTGCCTGCAATTCTACATCCTTACCTTGCTGAGATTTTACCTTCCCTTCTTTCACCATTGTAATAACTTGAGAAACAGCTTCGTCGTCATTTTCAATTAAAGCATTTGGTTCTGTACGGGCAGTTAGAGAACCGTCTAACTGATAGGTACGGTCTGCAAATACTTCGTTAGCCGTTTTTAAACCAATTTTGTTACCTGCTTGAATCAGCTCACTTCCAGATAACCCAAATAAAATCAGCTCAGGGTTTACGTTATAAACAGCTTTTGCTATTGCTTCAGACAAGGCTTTATTTTTAGCAGCCATGTTATATAGTGCACCATGAGGCTTTACATGCTGCATCAATACCCCTTCCGCTTGCAAAAAACCGTTTAATGCACCAATTTGATAGACTACGATATCGTAGGCTTCCTGAGGTGAAATATTCATATTTCTTCGTCCGAAACCGATAAGGTCCTGCAAACCAGGATGAGCACCAATTTGTACCTGTTTTTCAGTAGCTAATTTTACCGTTTTTCTCATGACGCTCGGATCCCCTGCATGAAATCCACAGGCTACGTTTACAGACGTCACATACTCTAAAATTGCTTCATCATTGCCAATACGATAAGCACCAAAGCTTTCCCCTAAATCACAGTTTAAATCCACTTTACTCAATGCGTTCTTCCCCCTTAAACCCTTTAATGTAAGCGTAATCATTTACAGATAGTAAGGAAAATCCAAGCTATATTATCTGCATCAATACTTAAAGTTCCGTTTTCCGGAACTAAAGTACCGTTTTTCAGTTATATTTGGATTTTAGCACGAGATGATGAATTGAACAACAACATTGTCAGAATATTTGACATAGTCATTATTTTTATTTGGGTAATACTCCCTTATTTTATTGGTGTTTTCTATCTATAGCCTTAATATAATGCAGCCACTTAATGTCATTGGACACAGTAAATAACTAGGTTGTCAGAATAATTACTAGTTCAAAATAATCAAAATAAAATTTTCGTTGTAATCGTTTTCAACGAGGTGCTATATTTCAATTGTAGTCAAATTTATGCAAACGATTGCAAAAAAGGGGATGAAACGATGAAAGGGAAAAAATGGACAGCTTTAGCTCTAACACTGCCGCTGGCTGCTAGCTTATCAACAGGCGTTCACGCCGAAACCGTACATAAAGGTAAATCTCCAACAGCAGATAAAGACGGTGTATTTTATGAGGTGTATGTAAACTCTTTTTACGATGCAAATAAAGATGGACATGGTGATTTAAAAGGTCTTACACAAAAGTTGAATTATTTAAATGATGGCAATTCTCATACAAAGAATGATCTTCAAGTAAACGGGATTTGGATGATGCCGGTCAACCCTTCTCCCAGCTATCATAAATATGATGTAACGGACTATTATAATATTGATCCGCAGTATGGAAATCTGCAAGATTTTCGCAAACTGATGAAAGAAGCAGATAAACGAGATGTAAAAGTCATTATGGACCTCGTTGTGAATCATACGAGCAGTGAACACCCTTGGTTTCAAGCTGCATTAAAAGATAAAAACAGCAAGTACAGAGATTACTATATCTGGGCTGATAAAAATACCGACTTGAATGAAAAAGGATCTTGGGGACAGCAAGTATGGCATAAAGCTCCAAACGGAGAGTATTTTTACGGAACGTTTTGGGAAGGAATGCCGGACTTAAATTACGATAATCCTGAAGTAAGAAAAGAAATGATTAACGTAGGAAAGTTTTGGCTAAAGCAAGGAGTTGATGGGTTCCGTCTAGATGCTGCGCTTCATATCTTTAAAGGTCAAACACCTGAAGGCGCTAAGAAAAATATCCTTTGGTGGAATGAATTTAGAGATGCGATGAAAAAAGAAAATCCTAACGTATATCTAACGGGTGAAGTATGGGATCAGCCGGAAGTGGTAGCTCCTTACTATCAATCACTTGATTCTTTATTTAACTTTGATTTAGCTGGGAAAATTGTCAGCTCTGTAAAAGCAGGAAATGATCAAGGAATTGCTACTGCAGCAGCGGCAACAGATGAACTGTTCAAATCATACAATCCAAATAAAATTGACGGCATTTTCTTAACCAATCATGACCAAAATCGCGTCATGAGTGAGTTAAGCGGAGATGTGAATAAAGCAAAATCAGCTGCTTCTATCTTACTTACGCTTCCTGGAAATCCGTATATTTATTACGGTGAAGAAATCGGCATGACTGGTGAAAAGCCTGATGAATTAATCCGTGAACCGTTCCGCTGGTACGAAGGCAACGGCCTTGGACAAACTAGCTGGGAAACACCTGTATATAACAAAGGCGGCAACGGTGTGTCTGTAGAAGCACAAACCAAACAAAAGGACTCTTTGTTAAATCACTACCGTGAAATGATTCGTGTACGCCAGCAGCATGAAGAGTTAGTAAAAGGAACGCTTCAATCCATTTCAGTAGACAGTAAAGAAGTCGTTGCCTATAGCCGCACGTATAAAGGCAAATCGATTAGCGTGTATCATAATATTTCAAATCAACCTGTAAAAGTATCTGTAGCAGCGAAAGGTAAATTGATTTTTGCTAGTGAAAAAGATGCTAAGAAAGTCAAGAATCAGCTTGTGATTCCGGCTAATACAACGATTTTAATAAAATAATTAAAAACACCTCTACGTGATTGCTTGGTAATCACGTAGAGGTGTTTTTTACCCAGAAGGAATAAAGAAGCGTAACAATTTTTTTATTCCTTTCCATGTTGCAACGTTCCCTATTTTAATAAATTAAGAATCCTTTGCCTATATAGGGCAGAGGATTCTTTTTATTTATCTATCAATTAATATACAACTAATAATATACAACAGGTTTCCTTCGTTCCAAGTCCCTAAAACTCAATATTTATCTACCACTGCTCCTAAACTAGCTGCTTTGACATATGGTTTGCTTTTCAAAGAAAGCAGTTCTTCTTTTGTTCCTGTAACAACTACGCCTATAATCAATCCATTTTTCTGTCTGTTTTTTAGATTTTTCACTTCTCCTGGATCTGTTTTTTTGAGCTCATTCAAAAAGTCTGCTTCTGTTTTAATTTTAGTAGCCGTTAGTTTTGCTCCTAGCTGTGGTGACGGTTTAGAAATACCTAATAACCATCGTCCACTTTCTGGATTGTTTCTGTAACCAGTAGACTTTGCGTAGTTATCTATCCAATACCACGTTTGGTGAGCAGATGTAGGCAGCATCTTTTGTACTTCTTTTAATGTGTAATTTTTATTAAAAGATATGGCCATCTCCATGTATTTATCATTTGGATATTTTTTGATCATGTCAAAGTCATTCGCATACAACTTATATTTGTATTTGGGTACGTAAAATAACATCTCACGTTGCCCATTAGGAATGTGATACATCGTAGTATCATTAATAATCGTACTGTGTGTTGAGAATGATGCATTAAAGTTTCCAAGTAAATCATACGTTATATCTTCTGTACCCCAAGGTATGACTTTATCTTCAATCACTTTAAATACTTCACTCTTAATAGTCCCCTTTAAAATTCCTGTTGAGATGGTATCGGTGTTAGTAAATGTATTCGGAGACATCCTCACATGGTTTTCCTTAATGAACTGTTCAGCGAGTTTATTTCCTTGTATATTTATAAAATAATTGTTTCCTTTTATTAGTACAGTAATAACAAAACAAACTACGAGTGCGGAGATAAAAACTGTTCGTAAAATTGCGCTATACTTTGCTTTTTTCAATGTTCTATGTAAAGACTTTTCATCAAAAATAGAATCTAACTCATCATTCGTTTTTTTCATTACATTCTCTCCTATATATTTCTTTAAATGTTTTCCTAGCACGAGCTAAATATGTTTTCACAGCCTCAGGTTTCATATCTACATATTCGGCAATTTGTTTATAAGACCACTCTAACTCGTACTTTAAAAGAAGTAGTTGCTTAAAGGTGGGAGACACCTTTTGAAGTATTCTTCTTACTAGAAGCTGATTTTCTTGTGCAATCATCATCTCTTCAATTAATTGCTCATTGGTAATAAGGTAATCTTCTACTACCACGTACTGAGATTTTTTGTTCTTTCGACAGTAATCGTAATATAAGTTTATAGCTACTTTAAAAAGCCATGATTTATATTTATCGGTATCAATCGATTCAAGATGAAGAAGTAGTTTACAAACAGCTTCTTGAACAATATCTTTAGCTGTTTCTTGGTTTGCACCTTGTTTGATTAAGTATAAATAAAGTTGATTCATGACATTCTTTAATTGATCGTTTGATAACCGATTTTTCAAATATTTTTCCTCCTTCCCCTCTTATAACGTCTGAACAGTAAAAAAGTATACAATCATTTCATTTTTTTCTATAAAAAAGAAAAGTAATTGCTTGTTAGGCAATTACTTTCTCAAAAAAATCAATCCA
>NZ_JYOO01000054.1 GCF_000956595.1 Priestia aryabhattai B8W22
TTAAAGCGACTCCTATATAATAACACTTTATAAGAATCGTTGTCAACACTTTTATATAACTTTTTTAAAACTACTAAAAAACTCATATGTATTTTGCTGACTTTTTATATATTACCAAAATGAAAAGCCTATGGCAAGGTTTTTTTACATAAAAAAAAGCCCCTGCTTTTTCAGGGGCTTTTTTTATTCTTCCGTTTCTTCAGCTTCAATTATTATATCTGTCTCTTCATGTTCATCTAATTCATCTAATACTTCGTCTTCATCTTCTGAAGTTTGTACTTTTGCAACCGTTGAAACAAACTCTTCGTCTCCTAAACGAATGACTTTGACACCTTGTGTGTTACGGCCCATTTGTGAAATATCTGAAACAGAAACCCGGATAAGAACGCCGCTTACTGTGATAAGCATAATATCTTCTTCTTGAGATACGCATTTCAGGGCGACAACATCACCATTTTTATCAGTGATATTACATGTTCTTAAACCTTTACCGCCTCTTGTTTGTACACGATATTCCTCAATCGGCGTACGTTTTCCATAACCATTTTTCGTAATAATCAAGATATCTGATTGTTCTTCGAGAATCTCCATACCGATTACTTCATCTTCTGAATCGAGAGTGATCCCTTTAACTCCAGTAGCTGTACGTCCCATTGAACGAACATCATTTTCATTAAAACGAATTAACATACCCTTCTTCGTTCCAATAACCATATCGCGCTTACCATCTGTCAATTTAACAGAAATCAATTCATCTTCTTCTCTTAAATTCAAGGCGATAAGTCCGCTATTTCGAATGTTTTCAAAAGAAGATAAAGGTGTACGCTTGGAAATTCCTTGTTTTGTAGTAAAGAATAGATACCAATCGTCTACAAATTCATCGACGCGAATGATGGCATTTACCCACTCACCTTTGTCTACTTCTAACAAGTTAATAATAGGTATTCCTTTAGCCGTTCTTCCGTACTCTGGAATTTCGTATCCTTTCGTACGGTAAACTTTTCCCTTATTTGTAAAGAAGAGAATCGTATCATGAGTAGATGTTGTTAGAAGATGTTCAACGAAATCATCTTCGTTTGTATTCATCCCTTGAATACCTCTTCCGCCTCTTCGCTGACTCTTATACGTAGAAACAGGCAAGCGTTTAATATAGCCGTTGTGCGTTAAACTAATAACAATATCTTGGCGAGGAATCAGATCCTCGTCTTCGATAATTTCAGCTCCTCCGCTTACGATTTCTGTTCGACGTCCGTCATTGAATCTTTCTTTTACGTCTATTAGTTCTTCTCTAATAATTTCTAATACTTTTTCTTCATCTGCTAAAATAGCTTTTAATTCAGCAATTAGCGCTAATAAAGATTGATATTCCGCTTCAATCTTCTCTCGCTCTAATCCTGTTAAACGCTGTAGGCGCATATCCAAAATAGCTTGCGCTTGTTTTTCAGATAACGAGAACTGCGTCATTAATCCTTCACGTGCAATATCTGTTGTTTGAGAACCTCTAATTAAAGCAATAACAGCATCTAAATTATCAAGAGCAATCTTTAAACCTTCTAAAATATGCGCACGTGCTTCGGCTTTTCGAAGTTCAAATTCAGTACGACGACGAATAACCACTACCTGATGGTCTAAGTAGTACTGTAGACATTGCTTTAAGTTCAATACTTTTGGCTGTCCATCTACTAATGCAAGGGTATTAATACCAAAACTTGTTTGAAGAGATGTCTGCTTATATAAGTTGTTTAATAAAACATTTGCATTTGCATCACGTCTTACTTCAATAACAATACGCATACCTGAACGGTCAGATTCATCTCGCAAGTCCGTAATTCCATCAATCTTCTTATCACGAGCTAGCTCGGCAATTTTTTCAATTAGCTTTGCTTTATTTACTTGGTATGGAAGTTCATGAACAATAATAGTTTGTTTACCATTGCTTTGTTCTTCAATTTCTACTTTTGCGCGAACAATAATAGAACCTTTTCCAGTTTCATAAGCTTTACGAATCCCGCTGCGGCCAAGAATTTGTCCTGCAGTTGGGAAATCCGGTCCTGGAATAATCTCCATTAACTCTGCAATTGTGATATCAGGGTCTTGACTTACAGCTAAAACGCCGTCAATGACTTCCCCTAACTGATGCGGAGGAATATTTGTCGCCATACCTACCGCAATTCCAGCTGAACCGTTTACAAGTAAATTTGGAAATCTAGCAGGTAATACAATTGGTTCACGTTCAGAACCGTCATAGTTATCTTGATAATCAATTGTATCTTTATTGATGTCACGTAACAGTTCCATCGAAACTTTTGACATTCTTGCTTCTGTATAACGCATAGCTGCTGCTGCATCTCCATCAACAGATCCAAAGTTTCCATGACCGTCAATTAACATATAACGATAGCTAAAATCTTGTGCCATACGAACCATTGTTTCATATACAGCTGAGTCACCGTGCGGGTGATACTTACCAATTACTTCTCCTACGATACGAGCTGATTTTTTATATGGCTTATCCGATCCCATACCTAAATCATTCATTGCATATAAAATACGACGGTGCACGGGCTTAAGTCCGTCTCTTACATCTGGTAAAGCACGCGATACAATTACGCTCATTGCATAATCTAAAAAGGATGCGCGCATTTCTTGACTAATATTTACTTCTCTTATTTGAGAGTTTGGTTTATCTGACATCGATAAGAACCTCCTTCGCGAAGTTCAGTATAGTAATTCATATATATGTAAACGCAGGATAGAACCTATCTCTATCCTGACGTTTATATACCCTTTATAAAAAATATAAAGGGTATTACCGTTCATTTAAATATCGAGATTTTTTACGTACTGAGCATTTTCTTCAATGAAATTACGGCGTGGTTCTACTTTGTCGCCCATTAAAATTTCAAATGTCTCATCAGCTTCAATTGCATCTTGCAAGTTCACCTGAAGAAGTGTACGGAATTCTGGATCCATTGTTGTTTCCCATAATTGTTCAGGATTCATCTCTCCTAAACCTTTGTAACGCTGAAGGTTTGGTTTTGCGCCTTCAGGGAAAGAAGCTAATACCTCTTCTAATTGACGATCGTTGTACGCGTACTCCACTTTTTTACCTTGTGAAACTTTGTAAAGAGGCGGCTGGGCAATGTACACATATCCGTGCTCAATAATCTGTCTCATATAGCGATAGAAGAACGTTAAAAGAAGCGTACGAATATGCGCACCATCTACGTCTGCATCTGTCATAATCACAATTTTATGGTAGCGGGCTTTCGAAATATCAAAATCGTCACCAATACCCGTTCCTAGAGCGGTAATGATTGTACGAATTTCGTTATTAGATAAAATTTTATCTAAACGCGCTTTCTCTACGTTGATAATTTTACCACGCAAAGGCAAAATAGCTTGGAAATGACGGCTTCTTCCTTGCTTAGCTGAACCTCCGGCAGAATCACCCTCTACTACATAGAGTTCGCTAATAGAAGGATCTTTTGATGAACAATCCGCTAATTTACCCGGTAAATTTGAAATTTCAAGCGCGCTTTTACGTCTTGTAAGCTCACGAGCTTTTTTAGCTGCCATTCTTGCTCTTGCAGCCATTAAACCTTTTTCAATTACCTTTTTCGCCACAATAGGGTTCTCTAGCAAGTAAGTTTCTAAGTGTTCTGCAAACACAGAGTCAGTAATTGTTCTTGCTTCACTATTTCCCAGCTTTGTTTTCGTTTGTCCTTCGAACTGCGGATCTGGGTGCTTAATAGAGATGATAGCTGTAATTCCTTCACGAACATCTTCACCCGTTAAATTGGCGTCACTGTCTTTAAATACGCTGTTTTTACGTGCATAATCGTTAATTACACGCGTTAATGCCGTTTTAAATCCTGCTTCGTGCGTTCCACCTTCATACGTGTGAATGTTGTTTGCAAAAGAATATAAATTACTTGTATAGCTATCGTTATATTGAATAGCAATTTCTACAGAAATGTTATCTCGATTACCTTCGATATAGATCGGCTCTTCGTGAATCACTTCTTTCGAACGATTTAAGTGTTCAACGTAAGACTTAATTCCGCCTTCATAGTGATATTCACGGCTTTTACCTTCTTCACGTTTGTCTTCAATCGTAATTTTAATGCCGCGATTTAAGAAAGCTAACTCACGCAGACGATTAGCTAACGTATCAAAATCGTATTCAAGCGTTTCAGTAAAAATTTCACCGTCTGGATGGAATTGAATAACAGTACCTGTTTTATCTGTTTCTCCGACTACTTTCAAGTCAGCAGCAGGTACACCTCGTTCATATTTTTGATAATGAACTTTACCGTCACGATGTACGTGTACTTCCAAAGAGGTAGAAAGTGCGTTAACAACTGAGGCACCTACACCGTGTAATCCACCAGATACTTTATAGCCGCCGCCGCCAAATTTACCTCCGGCATGAAGAACCGTTAAGATAACTTCAACGGCAGGTCTGCCCATTTTTTCTTGAATACCAACCGGAATTCCACGACCGTTATCTTTGACTGTAATACTATTATCCTTTTCGATAATAACATTAATTTCATCGCAATAGCCGGCCAGCGCTTCATCAATACTATTATCTACAATTTCCCATACAAGATGATGTAAACCCTTTGCGCTCGTCGATCCAATATACATCCCCGGACGTTTACGAACAGCTTCTAATCCTTCTAATACTTGTATCTGATCAGCTTCATATGCTTGTACTTCTTTTTGTTCCATCGTCAAATGTATCACCTACACTTTTTTTTAACAGCAAACTGCTGTATTTATCATTTTGTATTATGTTTTTCGAATATTATGTGGAAATAATACGGAGCCTTTAATGTATTTGCCATTTGTTTACTTATGCACAAAATTTTCATAATCGAGGGTACGAGTTGAAATATATAGACTTAAAACTATAATGATATCATATTTCAGTTAGATTGCCTTGCGAAAAGTTTTTAGACAGATCAATTGCTATTTGACCTTTTGAATTTGGCCAGCTTCTACATGATATGTAGCGGCTTTTTCTAAGGTCTCGTGATGAATTCCTTCAATGCTCGTTGTCGTTACAAACGTCTGAACTTTTCCTTGAATGGTATTTAGCAAGTGTGATTGACGAAAATCATCTAATTCAGACAATACGTCGTCTAAAAGCAAGATTGGATATTCACCTACTTCTTGATGAATTAACTCAATTTCAGCAAGCTTTAATGATAAAGCAGTCGTCCGCTGTTGCCCTTGTGAACCAAATGTTTGAACGTCTTTTTCATTAACGTAGAAAAGAAGGTCATCACGGTGTGGTCCTGCTAAGGTGACACCTCTATCAATTTCTCTACTTTTTATTTTATCAAACTTTTGATGATATGCTTCTAACATTTTCGACAAATCTGCATCTTCTGATACATCAATTGAATTCTTATACTCAATTTTTAATGTTTCTAAGTCTCGACTGATCCCTTTATGAATAGGCTCTGCCCACTGTTGGAGTAACTGTAAAAACTCAAAACGTTTTTTTAAGATTTTCGCCGCCATTTCACTTAACTGTAACGTAAGTACGTCTAAAAGTGAAAGATCCGTTTGTTTTTTTGTCTGCAGCTGCTTCAAATATTGATTTCTTTGCTGCAAAATCTTTTGATACCTGCTTAAATCATGCATGTAAACAGGCGAAACTTGACCAATTTCCATATCGATAAATTTGCGCCTTACTTGCGGACTCCCTTTAACTAGGTTCAAATCCTCCGGAGCAAACATGACAGTGTTAATTGATCCTATATATTGACTGAGTTTTTTCTGCTCAATGTGATTATATTTTGCTTTTTTCCCTTTTGTTGAGATGACTAAATCCAGTGTAACAGGCCCTCTATGCTTTTCTACAATGCCCGATAGCTTTGCATACTCACAGTCCCATTTAATTAATTCTTTATCGTTGGATGTACGATGAGATTTAGCCATAGATAATACGAAGATCGATTCCATCACGTTTGTTTTACCCTGTGCGTTTTCACCCAAAATGACGTTTACTTTATTTTCAAAGGGAATCGTTGTCTTCGTATAGTTTCGGTAATTTGTTAAAGTAATTTCTTTAATATACAAACGTTTCACCAACTTTAAGTAATAACAACAAATGATCCTGCAGCCGGTATATCCACTTCGTCATTTGCATATAATTTACGTCCGCGGCGCTCTTCTAGCTCACCGTTCACATATACTTCGTGCTCACTTAAAAACCATTTTACCATTCCACCTGTTTGAATGACGTCTGCTAGTTTTAAAAACTGGCCAAGCGTAATGTATTCAGTTGAAATTTTAACCTCTGTTTTCATGCGACTCTCTCACTTTCTAATGATGTATCTCTATTTTACTAAATAATTCTTCTTGAGAAAAGAAAGCTACTAGTACGGCATGCTAGTAGCTTTCTGAGATTTAATATGTTCGCACTGGTAAAATCAGCTGCAGCATTGAATCATCCTCTAATGTTCGAATGACAAATGGACGCATCGCACCAGTGAAGTTAATTTTGATATCTGTTCCTTCGAGCGCTTTTAATGCGTCTAACATATATTTTGCGCTAAAAGAAATTTTTAATTCTTCTCCTGAGATAGACTGACTTTGCACCTCTTCGATTACTTTTCCGATTTCAGGAGAGTTAGAAGAAATTTCAACAATTCCTTCATCCAGCGTAGATAGTTTTACTACGTTATTTCTTCCTTCACGAGCTAATAAAGAAGCGCGGTCAATCGATTGTAAGAATTCTTTTACGTTCAATATAACATCCGTTTTACTATCAGCTGGGATCAATCTTGATGTGTCAGGATAATTTCCGTCCAATAATCTTGAGAAAAATAGTAAGTGTTTTGTTTTGAACAATACTTGATTTTCCGTGATAACGATGTCTACTAATTCATGAGAATCATCAAGGATCTTACTGAATTCACTTAAACTTTTACCTGGAATAACCACATTATACGTTGCTTCATTTCCAGTTTCAATGGTCGCTTTTCGCAAAGCTAGACGGTGACTGTCAGTGGCAATGCACGTTAATTCTTTGCCATCGACTTTCCAGTTTACACCTGTCAAGATAGGTCGTGTTTCTGAGGTGGACACTGCAAAGACAGTTTGTCGAATCATGTTTTTTAATAAGTCTGTCGGTAATCTAAACATGTTGTTTTCTTCGATCTGTGGCAAATGAGGATACTCTTCTGCATCTAAACCATTTAAGTTGAATTCAGCCTTTCCTGAACGAATGATTGTTAAAAAGTGACTTTGGACGTCTAATTCTACAATATCTTTAGGAAGCTTTTTGACGATTTCACTAAAGAAACGAGCTGGGAGAACAACGCTTCCTGGTTTTTGAATATCAACAATCTCTTTTCCTTCTTCTTCGTTTGGAATAAACGATTCAATAGATATATCGGAATCACTTCCGGTTAAGGTAACACCTTCTTCAGTCGCTACAATTTTAATACCAGTTAAAATTGGAATTGTTGTTCTAGAAGATACAGCTTTCATAACGTCTTGAACGCTTTGAACTAGATAGTCTTTCTGTATGATAAATTTCATAATAATTAATCCTCCTTAAAAGTAGGTTTAAAAGCTTATTATTTATTATATTTTAAGATAGTAGTAGTAATAGGGGCTGTGGAAATGTGGATAACCCCTAAAAACGTGAGAACACAGCCTATCCACATGTGGACAGACTGTGTACAATCCTAACTCACTTATACACAAAATACAAGTAAAAAAAGCCTATATTTTTAGTGATTCACTTATTTCTTTAATTTGTTTTTGTAGGTCAGTATCTGTTTGAACAAGTTTTGAAATTTTTTCATGAGCATGGATGACAGTAGTATGGTCTCGCCCGCCAAACTCTTCTCCAATTTTAGGCAGCGAAAAATCCGTTAGTTCGCGAGAAAGGTACATGGCAATTTGTCGAGGAAACGCTACTGACTTTGTACGTTTCTTCGCTTTGAAATCATCTAATTTTATATTAAATTCTTGTCCAACAATCTGTTGAATATCCTGAATCGTAATAACCCTAGGTTTTGAACTAGGAATAATATCTTTTAATGCTTCTGCTGCTAAATCAGCGTTTATATCTTTATTAATTAGTGAAGAATAAGCTACTACGCGAATAAGTGCTCCTTCTAATTCTCTAATATTTGAATCAATCTGATTGGCGATATAAAGCATAACTTCATTTGGAATAACTAAGCCGTCCGCTTTTGCTTTTTTACGCAAAATAGCAATTCGTGTTTCCAAATCTGGTGGTGTGATGTCTGTAATAAGGCCCCATTCAAAGCGAGAGCGAAGTCGATCTTCAAGTGTAGGAATTTCTTTCGGCGGTCGATCACTTGAGATGACAATCTGCTTGCTTTCTTCGTGAAGCGTATTAAACGTATGGAAAAATTCTTCTTGTGTCTGCTCTTTACCTGCTAAGAATTGAATATCATCAATCAGTAACACATCTACATTGCGGTATTTGTTGCGGAATTCTACTGCTTTATTGTCACGAATAGAATTAATAAACTCATTTGTGAATTTTTCAGATGATAAATACACGACTTTAGCGGCAGGATTATGATCTAACACATAGTGGCCTATTGCGTGCATTAAGTGTGTTTTACCTAATCCTACTCCCCCGTAAATAAAAAGCGGATTATACGCTTTAGCAGGCGCTTCTGCTACTGCTAAAGAAGCTGCATGCGCAAACCGATTTCCAGATCCGATAACAAATGTATCAAAGGTATACTTCGAATTTAGCATACTTTGAGGGAATTCTGCTCCTTCGTCTTTATTGACTTTCTTTTTAGGAGTTTGAATATCGAATTCTTCTTCGGCCTGGTTAGGAGGAATAATAAATTTCACATCTAACTCTTCCCCCGTAAGATCGTAAAGTGTTTCAGCAATTAAATTAGAATACCTAGATTCTAACCAGTCCCGTGCAAAATCATTAGGCGCAGTAATAATGAGCGTGTCTCCTTGTAAAGCATGAGCTTTTGTCGATTTGAGCCAGGTTTCAAAACTGGGTTTGCTTAATTTTTTTTCAATTTGATCTAAAGCTCTGTTCCATAAATCATGAATGTTTTCCAACGAGCAACCCCTCCTTTTTCTAGTTTTTATGCGCTTTGTACAACCATTGTACAACCTGTACAAACCCTTATGCATAAAAAATTTATATTTATACAATTGCTATTATGTGGGTAAATATATATTATAGAAGAAAGCCGACTATTCGACAGATTCCACATGGTGTGGATAACTTTATACAGTGATAGTGGAAATGATGTCCACAAGTTGTCCACAGTTTGTGGATAAAAACCAACTGTGGAAAAGTAATTAAGAGTGAAAACAAAAATATAATATCAAAGAATTCGGCATGATGCAATGAATTTTCGAAACTTATCCACAATCACTACACCTTGTGGAGAAAAGTTTTCCACAACACAAGATAGTGTGCATGAGTTGTCGATAAGAAATGGAAAAGTAGAAAAATGTCGAAAAAACTTATCCACAAAGATTTAAGAGAAGAATTTGAATAAAAAAGAGGCTTTTTATAACATTTATTGTTGTAGTTTTGTTCAGTAACGATGCGATCGCAACTGGTAGAGAAAGAAAAAGAGATGAAAAGGAAAAATTTTTTCTTTAATAAATCAATGAATTTTATTGATTAGGTATAGACAATTGGGTTATAAAGATATTAGAATGAAGAAGATTGAGTAAAACAGATAATGAAACCAAGAGATTGAAAATTTTATTTTTTAAATAACATTGACATCTTCTTAGTCTTTTCATTATAATTGCAAGGACTGTCTTTTTCAGTTATTCCTCGAGGAGGTGTTTATAGATGAAAAGAACTTACCAACCAAACAAACGTAAGCACAGTAAAGTACACGGTTTCCGCGCTCGTATGAGCTCAGCGAATGGACGTAAAGTTTTAGCTCGTCGTCGTCGTAAAGGAAGAAAAGTATTATCAGCATAATAGACCACTGACGCCAGTGGTCTTTTTTCGCTTTATAAGGCTAAAATCACCTCTGTTCCTGTAGGGACTACATAAGAGCATGACCTGAAAAAGGGCAGGAGTTGTTAAAAATGAAAAAAAGATATCGTATAAAAAAGAATGATGAATTTCAAACAGTTTTTAAAAAGGGCAAGTCTGTAGCGAATCGCCAATTTGTCTTGTATGTTCTAGACAAACCGGATCAAGAACATTTCCGCGTAGGATTCTCTGTGGGCAAAAAGATTGGAAATGCCGTGACTCGTAATCGAGTTAAGCGCCTTGCTAAACAAATTATGTTTGAATTCACACCGTATTTAAAGCAAGACAAAGATTATATTGTAATTGCAAGGCAGCCTGCTGCAACAATGAGCTATGAAGAAATTAAAAGCAGTTTGCAGCATGTCTTTAAGCGTGGCAAATTACTTAAACATAGACAAAATGATTAATAAACAATAGAAGAAAAGCCTTTAATAGCTGTTGTTTTTCTACCGCATCCTTATATAATGGATTTTGACGCACTTTCAGAATTGAAAGGTGAACATGTAGAAGGAGGAAAAACAGGTGAAGAAGAAGTTGTTTTTAGGGATAACGCTTATCTTTCTATTAACTGTTTTAGCGGGGTGTACGGAAATGAACCAACCTATTACAGATGATAGTAAAGGTTTTTGGAATGAGTATGTTGTGTATCCGCTGTCATTAGTCATTACGTATCTGGCGGAGGTATTCAAAAGCTATGGAGTTGCGATCATCGTTGTCACAATCCTGATTCGCTTACTTATTCTACCGCTTATGATTAAACAGATGAGAAACACGAAAGCGATGCAGACGCTTCAGCCCGAAATGCAGAAGTTAAAGGAGAAGTACAGTTCAAAAGATGCCCAGACGCAGCAGCAATTGCAGAAAGAAACGATGGCATTATTCCAAACTTACGGAGTAAATCCTTTAGCTGGGTGCTTCCCAATTCTAATTCAAATGCCCATTCTTATTGGGATTTTCCACGCGATTACACGAACGTCGGAAATCGCAAACAACAGCTTTTTATGGTTTGATTTAGGTGCGCGTGATCCGCTATTTATCTTACCAATTGTCGCAGGAATCACAACGTTTATTCAGCAAAAGATGATGATGGCCGGAAATGCAAATCAAAATCCTCAAATGGCTATGATGCTTTGGATTATGCCGATCATGATTGTGATTTTTGCAATCAATTTTCCAGCCGCCTTATCTCTTTATTGGGTAGTGGGAAATCTATTTATGATTATTCAAACCTACTTCATTAAAGGGCCAGACTTAAAACGAGCGAATATTGAAGGGGTTAAAAAATGAACGAAATCACAATTACGGCCCAGACGATTGAAGCTGCTGTTCAAGAAGCATTAGATGCTTTAGAAGTAGAGCGAAATCAAACAAATGTAGAAATAATTGAACCAGGCAAAAAAGGATTTTTAGGAATCTTTAAGGGAAAACCCGCAGTTGTAAAAGTTACAAAAATAGTTGACCCTGTAGAGGAAGCGGTTCATTTTATTACAAATGTTAGCCGTGAAATGGGGATTTCGATTCATACGAACGTCAAAAAAACCTCGAGAAACTGCATAATTGAGATTAGTAGCGATTCAGCGGGAATGTTGATTGGAAAACATGGACAAACCCTCAATGCGCTCGAGCTTCTCACACAATTGGTAGCTAATCGATACAGTCAGCAATTCTTAAATGTTGTATTAAATCCAGAAGGCTACCGAGAAAAACGAAAAGAAATGGTCGAAAAACTGGCATTAAAAATAGCTAACCAGGCGATCAAAACGAATCGATCTGTTCAACTAGAACCAATGCCTTCCCATGAAAGAAAAATGATTCACCAAGCATTAGCTAAAAATTCTTTAGTTGAGACACAATCCGTTGGCAAAGAGCCCAAAAGAAGTGTTTTGGTTCAGCCAGTTGCCAAAAAGCACTAGCAAAATAAGCTAGTGCTTTTTTATGTGCTTATTTTTATCGATCTAGCGTTCAAAAAAATCAAGATGCATACGTTGTTATTCACATGTGGATAAGTTAAAATAGTACATACTGCCTGTTTTTCTTGCTGTGCATAACAGAAGAACGTTAGAGATGTTCCAAAGCGGTGAATTGTGGTATTCTATTTATTTGGTTCATACAAATCACGGGCCTTAAAATAGATGTTTTTGTTCGTGGAAAATTGTTAACGATGATAGTATATAACATCGTTTAAAATAAAAGGTTTATAAAATGAAATGAGGTGAAGTTGGTGCTAGATTTTGATACAATTGCGGCCATTTCTACACCAATGGGAGAAGGAGCTATTGCCATCGTCCGCCTGAGTGGTGAAGAAGCAATTACGATTGCAGATCGTATCTTTAAAAGCGTTTCGAATAAACGATTAACAGACGTAGCTTCTCATACTATTCACTACGGTCATATCGTAGATCCCAAGACGGAGCAAGTCGTTGAAGAAGTGATGCTTTCCATTATGAAAGGTCCCAAGACATTTACTAGAGAAGACATTATTGAAATTAACTGTCACGGAGGAATTGTATCCGTTAATCGTGTGCTGCAGTTAGTTATTGCAAATGGTGCCCGTTTAGCTGAGCCAGGTGAGTTTACAAAACGAGCATTTTTAAATGGTCGAGTAGACTTATCACAAGCAGAAGCTGTAATGGATTTAATTCGTGCCAAAACAGATAAAGCGATGAATATGGCAATTGGCCAAATGGAAGGGCGTTTGTCCAAGCTAGTACGTCATTTACGCCAGGAAATTCTCGAAACACTTGCCCACGTAGAAGTGAACATTGACTATCCAGAATATGACGATGTAGAGGAAATGACTCACCAAGTGTTAATCGAAAAAGCTTCAAATGTACGTCAAGAAATTGATAAGCTTCTTCAAACCTCTCATCAAGGGAAAATTTTAAGAGAAGGATTAGCTACGGTTATTATTGGACGTCCTAATGTAGGGAAATCTTCTCTTCTAAATAGTTTAGTGCAAGATGCAAAGGCTATTGTCACAGACATTCCTGGAACGACGCGAGATGTAATTGAAGAGTACGTTAATGTGCGAGGAGTTCCTCTACGATTAGTTGATACAGCTGGAATTCGTGAAACAGAAGATATTGTAGAACGAATTGGTGTGGAACGCTCCCGTCAGTATTTGAAAGAAGCAGATTTAATTTTGCTTGTGTTGAATTTCAATGAAGAATTAACGGACGAAGATAAAAAGCTGTTTGAAGCTGTAGAAGGCATGGACGTTATTGTGATTGTGAATAAAACAGATCTTGAGCAAAAAATTAATCTAGAGGAAGTGCAGCAATTTGCTGGTGATCATCCAGTAGTAACGACTTCGCTTCTTCAAGAACAAGGAGTGGACCACCTTGAAGAAGCAATCGCAGCTCTTTTCTTTGAAGGAACAATTGAATCTCAAGATTTAACATATTTATCTAATACGAGACATATTGCGCTTTTAACGCAAGCAAGAGGAGCTATCGATGAGGCCATCACAGGCATTGAAAGTGGTGTTCCAATCGATATTGTCCAAATTGATTTAACAAGAACGTGGGAACTATTAGGTGAAATTATTGGTGATGCTGTTCATGAAAGCTTAATTGATCAGTTGTTCTCTCAATTCTGTTTAGGAAAATAGATTATTAAAGGAGGCTACTATTATGCAATATGAAGGTGGACAATATGATGTTATTGTCATTGGAGCGGGTCATGCAGGATGTGAAGCGGCGCTTGCTTCTGCGCGTATGGGTGCTAAAACGTTAACGTTGACCATCAACTTAGACATGGTGGCGTTTATGCCCTGCAACCCTTCTGTAGGCGGTCCTGCAAAAGGTATTGTCGTACGTGAAATTGATGCTCTTGGCGGAGAAATGGGTAGAAATATCGATAAAACGCATATTCAAATGAGAATGTTAAACACAGGAAAAGGTCCGGCCGTTCGAGCACTTAGAGCTCAAGCAGATAAATTTGCTTATCAGCATGAAATGAAAAAAACGTTAGAAAACGAAGAAAACCTAACGCTTATGCAAGGCATGGTAGAACAGTTAATCGTAGAAGATGGTGTATGTACGGGTGTTGTCACTCAAACGGGAGCTGTGTATAAAGCTAAAACAGTGGTTATTACGACAGGAACATTCTTACGCGGGGAAATTATTTTAGGTGAACTAAAATATTCAAGCGGTCCTAACAATCAACAACCGGCTATTAAGCTTTCTGAACACTTAGAGGAGTTAGGACTGGACATGGTCCGTTTTAAAACAGGAACTCCACCTCGTGTTAATAGCTCAACTATCGATTACAGCAAAACGGAGATTCAGCCTGGAGATGATGTGCCTCGTGCTTTCTCATACGAAACAACACAGTATATTACAGATCAATTGCCTTGCTGGTTAACATATACAAGTGAACAAACGCATCAAATTATTGATGACAACCTCCACTTATCTCCTATGTATTCTGGGATGATCAAAGGTACTGGACCACGCTACTGTCCATCTATTGAAGATAAGGTTGTGCGCTTTAATGATAAACCGCGCCACCAAATTTTCTTAGAGCCAGAAGGACGAAATACGCAAGAAGTATATGTTCAAGGACTATCAACAAGCCTTCCTGAGCACGTACAGCGTCAAATGCTTGCGACAATTCCTGGTCTTGAAAAAGTCCAAATGATGCGTGCGGGCTATGCTATTGAATATGATGCAATTGTTCCGACTCAGTTATGGCCAACGCTTGAAACGAAAAAAATTAAAAATCTTTATACGGCTGGACAAATTAACGGAACATCTGGTTATGAAGAAGCTGCAGGCCAAGGTCTTCTTGCTGGAATTAACGCAGGAAGAAGAGCGCTGGAACAAGAAGAAGTCATCTTAGGACGTTCTGATGCTTACATCGGTGTATTGGTGGATGATTTAGTAACAAAAGGAACAAATGAACCGTATCGTCTGCTAACATCCCGTGCAGAATATCGTTTATTGCTTCGTCACGACAACGCTGATTTACGCCTTACTGAAATTGGTCGTGAACTAGGATTAATCAGCGATGAGCGCTATGCTAAATTTGAACAAAAGAAAGCGGAAATCGAGCAAGAGAAGAAACGTCTTTTCTCCTTTATTATTAAGCCGAATGAAGCTGTTCAACAACTGATTAAAGAAGCTGGCGGCAGCGAATTAAAAGATGGCATTCGTGCGACAGATTTACTTCGCCGCCCTGAAATGACATATACTCATATTCATCAATTAGCACCAGCTGATGAGACGGTAGATCCTGAAGTAGCTGAACAAGTAGAAATTCAGGTGAAATACGAAGGATATATTCAGAAATCACTTCAACAAGTTGAACGCTTGAAGAAGTTAGAAAACAAAAAGATTCCTGATTATATCGATTATGATGCAATTAACGGTCTAGCTACAGAAGCACGTCAAAAATTAAATCAAGTGCGTCCACTAACGGTAGCACAAGCTTCACGTATTTCTGGAGTCAACCCAGCTGATATTTCAATCTTGCTTGTTTATATTGAACAAGGGCGCATCGCTAAAGTATCAAATGATTAAAACTCTTAGGCGCGAAGAAAGGGAAACTCAATGAATATTCAACAGTTTCAACAGCTATTAGAAGAAAAGGGAATTTCTCTTTCTTCTAAACAGCTGAATCAATTTGAAAAGTATTATCAAGTTTTAGTGGAATGGAACGAAAAAATGAATTTAACTGCTATCACTGATCACGGTGAAGTATATGAAAAGCATTTTTACGATTCTATTTCAGCTGCTTTTTTTCAAGACTTTACAGAAATTGAATCCATGTGTGATGTAGGTGCAGGAGCGGGATTTCCAAGTATTCCGATCAAAATTTGCTTCCCGCATTTGCATGTAACAATCGTTGATTCGTTACAAAAGCGTATTACGTTTTTAACGCATCTTGTAAATGAGCTTGAACTAGACAATGTCACACTATGTCATGATCGAGCTGAAACATTTGGTAAAAAAGAAACGATTCGCGAGTCATTCGATCTTGTAACAGCAAGAGCTGTGGCACGTATCTCGGTTCTTAATGAATTTTGCTTACCGCTTGTTAAAGAACAAGGACGCTTTTTAGCAATGAAAGGTGCTTCTGCCCCTGAGGAATTAAAAAATGGGGAAAAATCATTTCAAGTATTAGGTGGAAGAGTGAAGTCGATTGAACATTTCCAATTGCCTTTGGAGCAAAGTGAACGTTACATTATTTTAATAGATAAAATAAAGAAAACGCCTAAAAAATATCCTAGAAAACCTGGTACTCCAGTTAAGCTTCCATTAGAGTAGGCGGTAAATAGATAGAGAAGAAAATGTTTCATATGAAACATTTTCTTCTCTATATTTTCTGTTTAGAAAGCAGGATATGATTAAAAAACATCGAATTAGTTTAAGGCGGGATTTTCCTGAAGGTGGTGTGGGACTATGAAATCTGCTTTTTCACGTTTTTTTAATTTAAAAGAAAAAGATGAGGATATTCATGTAGAGATTGAAACTGTCCAAGATGAAAATGTCGAAAAAGTTTTAAGAGATGAAGTAAAACAAATTAAAGTTTCAAGTATTATTCCGAATCGTTATCAGCCGCGTACTGTGTTTAATGAAGCAAAAATTGAAGAGCTAGCTCTTACTATTCATACACACGGTATTATTCAACCTATTGTGGTTCGACCGACTGAGGGCGAAGAATACGAATTAATTGCTGGAGAACGCCGGTGGAGAGCTGTACAAAGCTTAGGTTGGGATACGGTTCCTGCAATTGTGAAACATTTTAACGATACAGAAACGGCCTCTGTGGCTTTAATAGAAAACTTACAACGTGAAGAGCTAACGGCTGTCGAAGAAGCACTAGCCTACGCAAAGTTAATTGAGTTACATAATCTTACCCAAGAGGCATTAGCTCAACGTTTAGGAAAAGGCCAATCCACAATTGCAAACAAACTTCGTTTGTTAAAGCTTCCTGTTGAAATACAAGAAGCAATCAAACAAAAATTGATTACAGAGCGACATGCAAGAGCGCTCATTCCCCTCAAAAATCAAGAAAAACAACTTCAAGTATTAGCTGAGATTATTGAAAAACAATTAAATGTAAAACAAACGGAAGATCGAGTAGTTAAATTGTTAGAAACGCAGGTTAAAAGGCCAAAAGCAAAAAGAAAAGCGTTTAGTAAAGATACGCGTATCGCAATGAATACAATTCGTCAATCGTTGACAATGGTTAGTGACAGCGGTATTTCATTAAACACGGAAGAAGAAGAGTTTGATGAATATTTTCAGTTTACTATTAAGATTCCGAAAAAATAAAGAAATAGCCCTCATCTTTTTTGATGAGGCTTTTTTATCAAAGTTTTTTCGTCAGAAAATTCAATGAACAATTAAACTGTCTGGACAAATGGGATGGAAATGAAAGTAGGTGACAACATGGGGAAAATTGTGGCAGTTGCGAATCAAAAAGGCGGAGTTGGAAAAACAACAACCGCTGTTAATTTAGGAGCTTGTTTAGCTGAACAAGGAAAAAAGGTTCTACTTGTAGACGGAGATCCCCAGGGTAACGCTACGAGTGGAGTTGGCATAGATAAAGCAGATGTAGATGAATGTATCTATAATGTAATCGTGGAAGATATGGAAGCCAAAAACGTTGTGCGTTCAACAGCCGTCGAAAATTTATCAATCATTCCCGCGACCATTCAATTAGCTGGTGCAGAAATTGAATTAGTGTCGACTATTTCACGTGAAGTTCGACTTAAGAGAGCTTTAGAAACGGTGAAAGATCACTTTGATTATGTTATTATTGATTGTCCCCCTTCTCTTGGTTTACTGACATTAAATGCGTTAACTGCAGCTGATTCTGTTTTAATACCTGTACAGTGTGAATATTATGCGCTTGAAGGATTAAGTCAATTGCTAAATACGGTTAGATTAGTCCAAAAACATTTGAATAATCAACTGCGTATCGAAGGTGTATTGCTGACTATGCTTGACGCACGTACAAATTTAGGACTGCAGGTAACAGCAGAAGTGAAGAAGTACTTTCAGGATCGCGTTTATCAAACGATTATTCCTCGAAATGTTCGTTTGAGCGAAGCACCTAGTCATGGTGAACCAATTATCTTATATGATGCAAGATCTAGAGGGGCCGCAGTTTATACGGAACTTGCAAAGGAAGTGATTTATAATGGCGAAAGGATTAGGGAAAGGAATTAATGCCTTATTTTCAGGCTTAGATGCACAGGCTGATGATTCAATTCAGGAAGTTGCTATTCACGAACTCAGACCCAACCCCTATCAACCACGTAAAACGTTTAATAAAGAAGCAATTAATGAGTTAAAGCAATCCATTTTACATCATGGCATCTTACAGCCTATTGTAGCTCGCAAAAGCATTAAAGGCTATGAAATCTTAGCAGGTGAAAGACGATTTAGAGCTGCTAAAGAAGCCGACCTTGCTACTGTTCCTGTCATTATAAAAGACTTTTCAGAAAAGCAAATGATGGAACTAGCTTTGTTGGAGAATTTACAGCGTGAAGATTTGACGCCAATTGAAGAAGCAACCGCTTATCAATTGCTTATGGATAAGCTCGATATGACACAGGAGCAACTTGCTACACGACTAGGAAAAAGCCGACCTCATATTGCTAACTATGTTCGCCTCTTGCAACTGCCTGAGGAAATTCAAACCCTCATTTCTACTAATGAATTGTCTATGGGACACGGGCGTACGCTAGTCGGTTTAAAAAATAAAGCTCTTCTACCTAAAGTAGTCGAAAAAATACGCAAGGAACAGTTGAATGTCAGGCAGCTAGAGGCTTATATTGCCCACTTAAATAAAGCCGTTCCACGTGAAACATCAAAAACTAAAAAAGATAAAGATTTATTTATAAAACAAAGTGAAACACAGCTCCGTGAGCGTTTTGGTACCTCCGTTCACATTACACAAAGCAAGAAAAAAGGGAAAATTGAAATCGAATTTTTCTCTAAAGAAGATTTAAACCGTCTTCTCGAATTATTTAATGATCTTTCTCAAACCAATAAATCTTCTGTATAAAAAAAGTGTCT
>NZ_JYOO01000055.1 GCF_000956595.1 Priestia aryabhattai B8W22
TCTCATATAAATGTCTAGTGATAATGGCAAAGAGGTCACACCCGTTCCCATACCGAACACGGAAGTTAAGCTCTTTAGCGCCGATGGTAGTTGGGACTTTGTCCCTGTGAGAGTAGGACATCGCTAGGCATTTTTATTTTGCTTTTTTTATCATCGCGGGGTGGAGCAGTTCGGTAGCTCGTCGGGCTCATAACCCGAAGGTCGCAGGTTCAAATCCTGTCCCCGCAACCAACATGGTCCCGTGGTGTAGCGGTTAACATGCCTGCCTGTCACGCAGGAGATCGCGGGTTCGATTCCCGTCGGGACCGCCATTTTTTAGAAACGAAACAATGTGTTTCGTCTTTTTTATTGTTTGAACCATTTTTATATAAAACTTTACCGTCCTTAGGAGCAATCCTAAGGAATTTTTTATATACAAAGAAATTTCTTTATAGAATTGCGATGTTAAAGATTGTTGGATTTCTTACTGGATATGTATAGTCCACAACGTTTACAATATATATATACAGATTGAAATGAGGTTCTGAATGAATGACAGAGATTAACGAATTTACGTTTATGTCTACGTCTCCTGATGAAACTAATCAGCTGGCTGCTCGTCTAGCAACTTTATTAGAAGCTGGTGACGTGTTGCTGCTTGAAGGCGATTTGGGAGCTGGAAAGACAACATTCACAAAAAGTTTAGCTAAAGGATTAGGAATTGAACGCAATGTGAATAGCCCAACATTTACTATCATCAAAGAATACAAAAGCGGTCGCCTTCCTCTTTATCATATGGATGTGTACCGTCTAGGGGATGAATTTGAAGACTTAGGGTTCGATGAGTATTTCGAAGGAGATGGCGTGACGGTCGTGGAGTGGGCTCATCTTATTGAAGAGCAGCTTCCTACTGAATATATTCAAATCAATATTTATCATGAAAACGAAACGACTCGTAAAATCCTTGTAAAAGCGATAGGCAGTCGGTACGTTGAAATATGTAAGGAGCTTTTTAAAAGATGAAAATGTTAGCTATTGATACATCCAATTTTGTCATGGGTGTTGCTGTCGTTGAAGAAAATAAAGTAATTGGAGAAATTGTTACGAATCTAAAAAAGAATCACTCCGTTCGTGTGATGAACGCCGTTGAATCTTTATTAAAAGATTGTGATATTGCGCCAAGCGAGCTAGACCGTGTTGTAGTGGCACATGGTCCTGGATCTTATACAGGTGTACGCATTGGCGTTACCATTGCCAAGACACTTGCTTGGGCTTTAAATATTCCTTTAATAGGTGTATCTAGCCTTGAGGCCCTAGCAGCAAACGGTCGTTATTTTGATGGATATATTGCTCCGTTATTTGATGCGCGCCGTCAGCAGCTTTATACGGGACTATATAAATGGAATAACGAACGAGGTCTTCTAGAAGTTGAAAGTGATCGACTTGTTATTAATAAGGAGTGGGCAGAACATTTAAAGTCATACAACAAGCCTATTTTATTCATAGGCAATGATCTTCCTATGCATGAAGAGGCGTTAAAAGAAGTGTTGGGTGAACAAGCTGTATTTGCTCATGTTCAGCAGTTTAATCCAAGACCAAGTGAATTGGCTTTTTTAGGAATGAAGAAAGAGCCGCAGTCTGTGCATACTTTTGTTCCGAACTACATTCGTTTAGCTGAAGCCGAAGCCAATTGGCTTGCTTCACAGCAAAAAGGATAAAAGAAGGTATAACATGAAACTAACAATTAAGTTTCGTTTAATGGAAGTTAAAGATATTGACCAAGTAGTGAAAATCGAAGAGAAGTCTTTTACGACACCTTGGAGTTCAGAAGCGTTTCAAAATGAATTAACCAATAATCAATTTTCAACTTACATTGTGATGGAAGAAGGAGAAAATATTATTGGGTATTGCGGAACGTGGATTGTTATTGACGAAGCACATGTAACCAACATTGCGCTATTGCCAGACTACCGAGGCAAGGGACTCGGTGAATTGCTGTTGAGAAATGTGATGGACGTTCTTCGAAAACTAGGTGCTACGTCAATGACATTAGAAGTTAGGGTATCTAATCATATTGCACAATCATTGTATCAAAAGCTAGGTTTTAAACCTGGAGGTATTCGTAAGAATTATTATTCCGATAACAATGAGGATGCATTAGTTATGTGGGTGAATTTATGAATGAAAATCAATTAATTTTAGCATTAGAAACAAGCTGTGATGAGACAGCCGCAGCCGTTATTCGAAACGGTCATGAAATTGTAGCCAATGTGGTGGCCTCTCAAATAGAAAGCCATAAACGATTTGGCGGTGTCGTACCGGAGATTGCATCTCGTCATCATGTGGAACAAATTACGGTAGTAGTTGAAGAAACTTTAAATCAAGCGAACCTGACGTTTGCAGATATTGATGCAATAGCTGTAACGGAAGGACCAGGGCTTGTGGGAGCACTTCTTATTGGCGTAAATGCAGCCAAAGCGCTAGCATTTGCACATCAAAAGCCATTAATTGGTGTTCATCATATTGCAGGACATATTTATGCGAATCAGCTAATTAAAAAGTTAGAATTCCCGCTTTTATCGCTAGTTGTATCTGGAGGGCATACGGAGCTTGTATACATGGAAAGTCACGGTCAGTTTAAAGTGATTGGCGAAACAAGAGATGATGCAGCAGGAGAAGCCTACGATAAAGTGGCCCGCACGTTAAACCTTCCATATCCAGGCGGACCTCATATTGACCGTCTTGCACATGAAGGAGAGCCGTTAATTGATTTGCCGCGTGCTTGGCTAGAAGAAGGATCCTATGATTTTAGTTTCAGTGGGTTAAAATCAGCAGTTATTAACACTGTCCACAACGCGAAGCAAAAAGGTGAAGAGATTCTTCCACAAACACTTGCTGCTAGCTTTCAAGCGAGTGTCATTGATGTGTTAGTAACTAAAACAGTTAAAGCTGCGAAGGAATATAACGTTAAGCAAGTTTTATTGGCAGGAGGAGTTGCTGCTAATAAAGGGCTTAGAGCAGCGCTAGAAGAGGCATTTGAATCCATGTCAAATATTGAGCTTATTATCCCGCCGCTATCTCTATGTACGGATAATGCCGCAATGATTGGAGCAGCAGCAAGCGTAAGATTTGCTCAAGGAAAACGTTCAGACATGTCATTAAATGCAAACCCCGGTTTGGACTTGGAAGAGTAAAAGGCGGATGAGATTTATTTCTCATTCGTTTTTTTTGTGGATAAAAATGATTTATCAACAATATTCAATAAATTTAGAATTGACTGTGGATAATTATGTGGAAAAGTCCGTGCACTTAGTACACGGACCTGTTATTAACAAGTTTTAATTATGAAAATCAGACAGATATCCACTATTTATTCACAGAGTGGATAAAGCTTGCTCTTAAGCGTATGAACAGGTGAATAGTACGAAGAGATACGAAAAAATATAGGCTATTCTTCTAGAAGCAGCTGTAATTCTTCCCACTCTTCCATTAATGTGGATAACTGAGAAGAAATTTTTTCATTTTCACCGTTTAATCTTGATACTTCTTCGTGATTTTGATAAATTTCAGGGTCACAAAGAAGTTCTTCATTCTCCGCTTGTGCGGCTTCTAATTTGTTTATTTCAATTTCAATTTCTTCAATGCGGCGCGTTCGCTGCCTCATCAATTTCTTTTGTTCTTTATCTTGTTTATAGGACTGTTTATCTACTTTTACCGTACGTTCTTCGTTTGCTTTTATATTTTCTAATTCTTTGATTTCCTCTATTTCTGCTTTCTTTTCTACATAATAGTCATAATCTCCAAGAAATTCTTCTACCCCTTCAGGAGATAGCTCTGCTATTTTGTTGGCAATACGATTAATAAAATAACGGTCATGTGAAACAAATAATAGAGTCCCCGGGTAATCAATTAACGCATTCTCTAGTACTTGTTTGCTATCTAAATCAAGGTGGTTAGTAGGTTCATCCAAAATTAAGAAGTTAGCTTTTTGAAGCATAAGTTTCGCAAGAGCCAAACGTGCTTTTTCACCACCGCTAAGCGTCGAAACGATTTTCAGTACATCATCACCTGAAAACAGAAAGTTTCCAAGCGCTGTACGGATTTCTTTTTCAGGTTTGGATGGGTAGTCATCCCAAAGCTCATTTAAAACGGTTTTATTAGACGTTAAATTGGCTTGCTCTTGGTCGTAATAACCAACCATTACATTTGAGCCAAAAGAAATAGTTCCAGTCTTGAAGCTGAGTTTATCCACAATACCTTTTAATAAAGTTGATTTCCCAACGCCATTAGGGCCAACCAACGCGAGGCTTTCACCTTTTTTAATGCGAAGGTTTGCCTGCTGGACGACATAGTTGTTTTCATCATATCCAATAGACACATCTTCGAGATTTAAGACTTCATTTCCGCTTTGACGCTCAATTTCAAAAGAAAAACTAGCTGATTTTTCACCTTCGTTAGGTCGATTTATTAACTCCATTCGATCGAGCTGTTTACGTCTGCTTTGCGCACGTTTTGTAGTCGATGCGCGGGCGATGTTTCGCTGAATAAAGTCATTCAATTTTGCGACTTCATCCTGCTGTTTTTCGTACTGACGCATTTCTTTTTCATATCGCTCTGCTTTTTGTACAAGGTATTTAGAGTAGTTGCCCGTGTACTTCACCGTTGTTTTTTGTGTGACTTCATACACTTGGTTTACGACTTTATCAAGGAAGTAACGATCATGTGAAACGATTAAAATAGCTCCTTCATACCCTTGCAGAAACTGTTCCAGCCATGCTAAAGTTTCAATATCTAAGTGGTTGGTAGGCTCATCCAGAATAAGCAAATCAGGCTTTGTTAAAAGCAGTTTTGCAAGAGCCAGGCGCGTTTTTTGTCCACCGCTCAAGGAGGAAATAGGGGTGCTGTAGTCAAAGTTTGAAAAACGGAAACCGTGAAGAATAGATCGTGTATCCGCTTCATATTGATAGCCGCCTAAATCTTTAAACGTTACTTGAAGCTGATCGTACTCTTTGGTTAGTTTTTCGTATTGAACTGAATCATTAAAAATGTCTGGATCACCCATCTTCGTTTCAAGCGTACGTAATTCTTTTTCCATCTTCTTTAATGGAGCAAAGACAGTCATCATTTCTTCCCATATGGAGAGTGTTGACTCAAGAACTGTATCTTGTCCCATATAATCAATGGAAACACCCTTGGGTTTAATAATTTCTCCGCTGTCATAGGAAAGCTGCTCAGCAATAATTTTTAATAAAGTTGATTTACCAGCACCGTTTCGTCCCACTAAGGCAATGCGGTCTTTTGATTGTACTTCTAACTTTATATTCGATAAAATGGGTTCTGCCCCATAGTATTTTGTAATACCGTTCAATTGTAGAATAATCATTTTTTCACCTCTAGTAGTATATCCATAGTGTATTTTAACACATTTTTAACTACAAGTTCTTCCTACAAGCGTTTGTAATTTGTAGAGGGACAAGGACAAATGATGAAGCGAATGTTTTGATTCATGAAATAAAATGATTTTACCTGCACATTTTATACAGGATACTATGTTAAAATAAGAGATAAGTGCATCTCTGAACTTATATATGATGGATGTAAAAAACCCGTCATGACTACCAAACCGATCCTTTGAAGGGCTAATTGCTTCGTTCTAGCTATCGACTTTAAGTAGTGCTGGATAGACAAAAGCCGTCGAGGTTTGAAGCGGAGTATATATAAAACAAGAGAAAAGAGAGAGAATTGGAAGCGCTACCTCAAAGCGGTTGATGCTTTGTGAAAGGTAATGCAATATGACTTGAAAATGTTAGTAATGACATACATGAACTGAGGGGGTACAACGTGAACACTGAACAATTAAAAATACCACAAGCAACGGCTAAACGATTGCCGCTTTATTATCGTTTTTTGAAAAATTTGCATGCTTCTGGTAAACAGCGTGTGTCGTCAGCAGAGTTAAGTGAGGCAGTGAAAGTGGATTCTGCTACTATTCGTCGAGACTTTTCTTACTTTGGTGCATTAGGAAAAAAGGGATACGGCTACAATGTGAATTATTTACTTACATTTTTCCGTAAAACGTTAGACCAAGATGAAGTAACGAAAGTAGCACTGATTGGCGTAGGGAATCTAGGAACGGCCTTTTTAAATTATAATTTTATTAAAAATAATAACACTAAAATTGAGTGCGCTTTTGATGTGATAGAAGATAAAGTCGGTACGAAAGTAGGCGACGTGCCAGTCTATCACCTTGACCAATTGGAAGATTATATGAGTGATGACATCTCAGTAGCGATTTTAACCGTTCCAGCCACTGTTGCTCAGCAAATTACCGATCGTTTAGTGAGTTGCGGAATTAAAGGGATTTTAAACTTTACTCCTGCACGCTTAAACGTACCGGATGAGATACGACTCCATCATATTGATCTTGCTGTAGAATTACAGTCGCTTGTCTACTTTTTGAAAAATTATCCTGTTGAATAAGGCGGACTGTGTTACGATTTCCTTAAGTCTAAATTAATAAGGAGAGTGGGAATATGGGGATTGGAGCAGGCAGTTGGATTATTATTGCGATTGTAGCACTGCTTATTTTTGGACCGAAACGGTTACCGGAGCTAGGAAGATCAGTGGGCCAAACGCTTAGAGAGTTTAAGCATGCCGCTAGCGGTGCATCAGAAGATCGTGAAAAAGATAAACAGCGTCAAGTAGATGACAAAGAGTAAAAGGGTGATCATAGTATGACCGAACAAGAAATGTCAATATATGATCATATAGGAGAGCTGCGAAAACGCATTTTAATTGTTTTATTTTTCTTTGTGATTGCCACAATTGGCGGCTTTTTTATAGCGGATAAGGTCATTGTCTATTTACAGCATGCTGATGAGGCAAAAAATTTAACGATGAATGCATTTAGACTAACAGATCCAGTTAAGATTTATATGCAATTTGCTGTTATTATCGGCTGTGTACTTGCAGCTCCTGTTGCACTGTATCAACTCTGGGCATTTATTAGTCCTGGTTTATATGAAAAAGAGCGTAAGGTAACGCTTGGATATATTCCTGTTTCCATTTTTCTCTTTATCGGCGGTGTCTCTTTTTCTTATTTTGTGTTGTTTCCATTTGTCGTCGATTTTATGACGCGCGTTTCTGATGAGCTGAATGTAAACCAAGTGATTGGCATTAATGAATACTTTTCTTTTTTAATGCAGCTCACACTGCCTTTTGGCCTGTTGTTTCAGCTTCCTGTCGTCGTAATGTTTTTGACGAGATTAGGAATTATAACGCCTATGTTTTTATCTCAAATTCGAAAATATGCCTATTTCGTACTGCTAGTTATTGCCGCACTTATTACACCACCGGAATTGCTCTCGCACATGATGGTGACAGTGCCGCTCTTAATTTTGTATGAAATCAGTATCATTATCTCCCGCATTTCGTATCGCAAAGTGTTAAAGGCAAGGGCAGAGCAAGAAAGAGAAGATGTTAGTATGTAAAAAAACCACTGAAACAGTGGTTTTTTTATTTAGATGAATCATCTTGATTTTTATATTGCTGCTGCAATTTTTTAATTTTGTAGTGCAAGATAAAGATGCGAACCGCAAACCTGAAATCGAATGCGGCTACGAGTGCAAATAAGATTGTGGGGAAATTCCAAACGGTTTCCTGAGCATTTTGAATTGCCAAGTAGGTGAATAAAATCCCCATAATAATATAAATAAACCCTCGTGTTAAAGGGATATTCTTCATAAAAACATGCCTCCAAAAATAAACTGCATTTGTTCTGCTTGTTTTTGCATTTCTACAATTTTATCTGCAAAAATAGTTTGAGATAAAATAACGATTGTATTCATCAAAACATGAGCAATAATAGGTACAACAATTAGTCTCGTTCTTGCATAAAGGAATGCAAATACAAATCCCATGGCTGTATACACAAGTAAATGTTTAAAATCCCAGTGTACCGCAGCGAAAATAAGGGAACTAATAAATGCAGAGATAAAGAAATTGTATCGTTTGTGAAGAGAGCCGAAAATAATCTTTCGGAAAATAATCTCTTCTAGTATTGGTCCAATAACAGACGTAACGACAATAAGGAACGGTGTTGCTTTAACAAGATTAACAATATTTTGTGTGTTTTCAGATACTTGGGTAATGCCAAGAGCGTGCTCAATCATACCTGCTACAGCTTGACCAGCCATAGCGAGAAACACCCCAAGGACTGACCAGACAACAGCAATCGTTTTTCCAGCATGTTCTATACGCATGGACATGTCACGGCGCAGCAGCAGTAAGACAATAAGTAAGCCAAGGATAAAGCTAATGATAGTCCAATAAGTCAAAAGCATGACATTCGCTGTTCGAACTGGATAGTCATCAAACATTCCTGTTAATTTTAACAGCGGTATACCAACAACTCCTGAAAACTGCATAAGGATGTAGGTGAGGATAACATACCAATAACGTTTTTCCAATCTTCTATACTCCTTTAAAAGGTTTTTATGTATATATGTCGAAGAAGTACTGTAAAGTTAGTAATTTCTTCTTGCTCGTATTGTAACATACATATTATTGAACAGAGAAAAGAATGCTTTATTTCTCAAAATCGTCGAAATCTAAGACTATTATATGTAGTTGTCGTAAATTTTAAATTTTTTTGTTTAATACTTGCAAAAAAAACCCACTTTGTTTTAATATAATAATTGTGTTAGCACTCGTTGAGGTTGAGTGCTAATAAAAATGCAAACATATTATTTGAGGAGGTTGTTTCACTTGTTAAAGCCATTAGGTGATCGCGTAGTGATTGAACTTGTAAAATCTGAGGAAAAAACAGCAAGCGGTATCGTGTTACCGGACAGTGCAAAAGAAAAACCACAAGAGGGTAAAATTGTTGCTGTTGGTACAGGCCGAGTATTAGAAAGCGGTGAGCGTGTAGCTTTAGAAGTAGCTGCGGGCGATCGTATCATCTTCTCAAAATATGCGGGTACTGAAGTGAAATACGAAGGTACTGAATACTTAATTTTACGCGAAAGCGATATTTTAGCTGTAATCGGCTAATTTTAACCACAGACTTATCATACGTAAAAAATAGATTATTAAGAACATCTTGAGGAGGTCAAAGAACATGGCAAAAGACATTAAATTTAGCGAAGAAGCGCGTCGCGCAATGCTACGTGGTGTAGATACATTAGCAAATGCTGTAAAAGTAACGCTTGGACCAAAAGGTCGTAACGTTGTATTAGAAAAGAAATTCGGTTCACCGCTTATTACAAATGACGGTGTAACAATTGCAAAAGAAATCGAATTAGAAGACGCATTTGAAAACATGGGTGCTAAATTAGTAGCTGAAGTTGCTAGCAAAACAAACGACGTTGCTGGTGACGGTACAACTACTGCCACAGTTTTAGCGCAAGCAATGATCAGAGAAGGTCTTAAAAACGTAACGGCTGGTGCTAACCCAATGGGTATCCGTAAAGGTATGGAAAAAGCAGTAGCTGTAGCGGTTGAAGAACTAAAAGCAATCTCTAAACCAATTCAAGGTAAAGATTCAATTGCTCAAGTAGCGGCTATCTCAGCAGCTGACGAAGAAGTAGGTCAACTAATCGCTGAAGCAATGGAACGCGTTGGTAACGACGGCGTTATCACACTTGAAGAATCAAAAGGTTTCACAACTGAATTAGAAGTGGTAGAAGGTATGCAGTTTGACCGTGGATATGCATCTCCTTACATGGTAACTGATTCAGATAAAATGGAAGCTGTATTAGATGATCCATACATCTTAATCACAGACAAAAAAATCGGTAACATTCAAGAAATCTTACCGGTATTAGAGCAAGTTGTTCAACAAGGCAAGCCTCTATTAATCATCGCTGAAGATGTAGAAGGTGAAGCTTTAGCAACATTAGTTGTGAACAAACTTCGCGGTACATTTACAGCTGTAGCTGTTAAAGCTCCTGGTTTTGGTGATCGTCGTAAAGCAATGCTACAAGACGTTGCTATTCTAACAGGTGGAGAAGTAATTACTGAAGAGCTTGGTCTTGACTTGAAAACTGCAGGCATCGATCAATTAGGTCGCGCTTCTAAAATTGTTGTAACAAAAGAAAATACAACAGTTGTAAACGGTGCAGGAAACGCAGAAGATATCCTAGCACGCGTAAACCAAATCAAAGCTCAGCTTGAAGAAACAACTTCAGAGTTTGACCGTGAAAAATTACAAGAGCGCTTAGCAAAACTTGCTGGTGGCGTGGCTGTAATTAAAGTTGGTGCGGCAACTGAAACTGAGTTAAAAGAACGTAAATTACGTATTGAAGATGCATTAAACTCTACGCGTGCTGCGGTTGAAGAAGGTATCGTAGCTGGTGGTGGTACTGCATTAGTAAATATCTATAATAAAGTAGCAAGCATCGAAGCTGACGGTGACACTGCTACAGGTATCAACATCGTATTACGTGCGATTGAAGAGCCTGTACGTCAAATCGCTCACAATGCTGGTTTAGAAGGATCAGTAATCGTTGAACGTCTAAAAGGCGAAGCAGTTGGAACTGGATTCAACGCTGCAACTGGCGAGTGGGTAAATATGCTAGACACTGGTATCGTTGACCCAACAAAAGTAACGCGTTCAGCTCTTCAAAATGCTTCTTCTGTAGCGGCTATGTTCTTAACAACTGAAGCAGTTGTTGCTGACAAGCCAGAAGAAGGCGGAGCACCTGCAATGCCTGACATGGGCGGCATGGGTGGAATGGGCGGCATGATGTAATACTGCCCTCTCTGAAAAAGCGACCAAGTACTCACTTGGTCGCTTTTTTGCGTGCGTTAATATTTTCAGATTTTTTTAAAATTTGTTAAGATAGTACTATGTTTATTGGAAAACTTACTAAACTCAAGGCTTAACTGAGTTTTAAGGGGGAGCTTCGTTGATTCAGCTCGATCATATTAATAATAAATTAAACCAAGTATTAGAAAACATCGATCAAATTGTGATTGGAAAACGTCACGTATCTACGTTGAGTTTGGTTGCTTTGCTTGCCGAGGGCCATATTTTGCTTGAAGATGTACCGGGTGTAGGAAAAACGATGCTAGTGAAGGTGCTGGCCAAATCAATTGATGCCGAATTTAAACGAATTCAATTCACGCCTGATTTGCTGCCATCCGACGTAACAGGTGTTTCTATTTACAGTCCAAAAGACATGGAATTTCATTTTCGTCCAGGTCCTATCATGAGCCACATAGTACTCGCTGATGAGATTAACAGGACTTCTCCTAAAACACAATCGGCGCTTTTAGAAGCAATGGCTGAACATCATGTAACAACCGATGGTATCACCCGGGAAATTCGGGCGCCTTTTTTTGTGATGGCTACTCAAAATCCTGTTGATTTTGATGGGACCTATCATTTGCCGGAAGCGCAGCTGGATCGTTTTTTATTTAAATTAAGCATGGGGTATCCTACGCAGGAAGAGGAGCTTCAAATTTTAAATGGCGTATCGACTCAAGTTAATCTTGAAGATGTCAAACCCGTTATGAGCGTTCCAGAATTAGTACAGGCTCAAAAAGCTGTAAGCAGTATTTATGTAGATGATGTGATCAAGCACTATATCATTGAAATCATTCGCAAAACTCGATCTCATCCACATGTTTCGTTAGGTATCAGTCCTCGTGGAACGGTTTCCTTTATGAAGGCCGTTCAAGCATATGCGTTAGTAAAGGGAAGAGATTACTGTCTTCCTGATGATGTTCAAGAGCTTGCTTCATATGTGTGTGCACATCGATTAACGCTAAGACCTGATACTCAGTACAGCGGTTTAACAGCGAGTGATGTGATGAAGCAAATTATGGCTGATACGAAAGTACCTGTTAAAAGGTAAGAGGATACGTTATGAAACAGTATATAAAAGTGATATGGAACAAAGGTAGAGACTGGTTCGTTTTATTCTGCATCTTTGCCGCTACGTTTTCTTACGCCATGTTTCAAGGAGGCTTTGTCAGCTGGTTTTTATTTTATAGCTTCTTACCTTTTGGGTTATATGCGGTAGCCATTTTGCTTTATCCGTTGAAGAAGTTGAATGTTACTCGTGACATGAAGATACAGCCTCGATTCGCTGGAGATCATCTTTCGTATGATATTCACATTACACGCTCCTCGGCTTTTCCTGTTTATATGGCAGCAGTGAAAGAGGAGAGTAACCTTTTAGATCAAGAAGAAAGAACAATTTATCCGCTTTTTCAACGAAACGCCGTTATTCCGTATGAAAGATCTTTTGTAGAAAGAGGAGAATATGAATTTTTTACGATTTCGATTGAATTGAGTGATTTGTTAGGAATTGTAAAAAAGAAGGCGTATTATCCCCTGCAGCAGCGATTTATCGTTTATCCTCAGATTCATGAGATAGATATTCCGTTTCTTTTAGCGGGAATAGAAGAAGGGAAAAATGAAGTTTCGACGGGAAATCAATCTACTACGTTAGTGACAGGCGTTAGAGAATATCAGCCGGGTGACCGATTAGGGTCTATTGATTGGAAGGCGACGGCCCGTAAAGCTACGTTGATTTCTAAAGAGTTTGGTCATTATCATGAACGGAGCATGATTATCATCGCAGATGTTATAAGCTCTCTATACTTTGAAGAACGAATGAGCTTTCTGGCATCCATGCTCATTCATGAAGAAACCAAGCGTAAAAAAGTTGATTTTCTTTTAGCTGGAGATGCAATTTTTTTACCAAAAACCTCTGAACAAAGTGAGACTGATAACCTGTTGCATTACTTAGCACGTGCACAGCCTAGTAGCAATCGAACATTCGAAACAGAATTTAAGAATATTGCCATTCAAAAGCAGCATTCTTTTATGGTCATTGTCAGTCAGGTTACAGGGACTCTTATTGGGCAAGTTCAATCTAAGCTGAGTTTCCATGCTAAGGCGTCACTAATTGTTGTTAAAGATGCAGGAGCAGGGCTTAGTGACGAAGAGGCCGTTATTGTAAATGGAATACAATCTTCTGCTTTAACGATTGAAGTCGTTAATATTCCACTTCCTCTATCATCTAAAGGAAGTGAGGGCGGAAATAAGTGAATAAATCAGCTTGGTATGTAAAAAACATCTTATTGTACGCGGGAGCTTTCTTTTTATTAGTGGAATGGCTTCTCCCTTTAAACGAAGTGACGGATACCAATCAAATTCAGTACTTTATCCTGTTTGTTGCTTACTGTTTTTTGTGTTTAACGTTTCGCTTGCCGTTTATCGTGATGACGTTAGGGAGCATGTTGTTTATTTTGTTTTCACTTCACAATCTTTATTTTCAAGGGGCCTTCTTTTCTTCAGACTGGCTTCCGAGACTGTTGGAAATTCTTCAGTCAGATGTACAAAGTATTATGCAGTGGGATATAGCGAATTTATCATTTGAAATGAGGAGCACTTTATTTTTTGTGCTGCTTTGGATTATGGCTTATTTAATTCGATATTGGATCTTTTATCAAAAAAGAATTTTCTTCTTTTTCTTCTTAACCATTTTGTATATTACCGTGTTGGATACCTTTTCTACTTACGATGCGGGAGCTGCTATTATTCGCGTAACGATTATCGGATTTTTATTAGTAGCTATGCTTCGCATAAATCCTGAACGTATAAAAGCTGCGAGCACTGAGCGTTTAGAAAATAGAAAACGATCGTTTCTTTTTCTAGGCAGCTTTTTAGCTATTGTCATTGTGCTGGCTTATCTCGCTCCTAAACCAGGGCCGCAGTGGCCAGATCCCGTACCTTTTATCACAGCGCATACAACAAATCAAGGGCAGGGAGAATCTGCAAGCGGTCAACGAATTGGCTATGATATGGACGATTCTAAATTGGGGGGATCGTTTGTCAATGATGATACGGTTGTGTTTACAGCCAAAGTAGAGGATGAGCACTATTGGCGTATTGAAACGAAGGATGTTTATACAGGTAAGGGGTGGGAGCTGTCTAAAGAGGAAGAAAAAGTGCCTTTCAAAGGAAATGAAAACTTACTGCCTCAATATGACGCAAGTGTAGCAGGACAAGTAAGAAAAGCAGAAGTTACCTATTCGCAGCCTTCTGTTCATCTTATGCATATTCCTCAACTGCTGTCGCTAACCTTAAAAAATGGCATTCAAACCGATGTTACACCGACAAATGAAAAATTATATCCTTATCAAAATGACAAGCTTGTTACTGTTCAATCGTATGAGCTGACGTATAAATATCCTGTATTTGATATTGGAATTCTTCAGCAAGCAGAGGAGAAAAAGGCAGAGAGTCTAGAGAATAATAACGAATTTATAGCAAGGTATACACAGCTTCCTGCTAACTTGCCGAAACGAATAAAGGATTTAGCTCGTGAGGTAACAAAAAATAAGAACAATCGTTATGAAAAAGCAAAAGCCGTTGAAGAATACTTCCAATCCAATCCATATGTATATGATACTGAAAATGTTCCAATCCCTACGAAAAATAAAGATTATGTGGATCAATTTTTATTTGATACAAAAAGAGGGTACTGTGATAACTTCTCTACTTCTATGGTCGTGCTGCTTCGTTCATTAGATATTCCTGCTCGGTGGGTAAAGGGCTATACAGAAGGTGATGCCACCGTCATTTCAGGAAGTAGTAAGTGGACAACCTATGAAATTACACAAAATAATGCTCATTCTTGGGTCGAAGTCTATTTTCCAGGAGCGGGTTGGGTACCTTTTGAACCAACAAAAAGTTTTTCTAATCCTTATGATTTTGTAGATAGCCAACCTAACAACTCTAGTGAAAATAGTCAAAGGGAAGAAGAGAAACAAGAAACGCAGGTGAAGGAGCAGCCTAAGGAAAAAGAGCTTCCGGCACAAGAAGAAAAAGCGAAAGGAAAAACAGCTTCTCTTCAAAATGCTAAGCTGTCTATGAAGTGGAAAGTGCTTTTCTACGGACTGATGGTAGTTATGTTAATAGTAATATATCTCAATCGATTTAAATGGTTTTTACCTTTTTATATCTCTTTTTATAAAAAGCAAGACAGTGTGGAAACCTTTGAATCAGCGTATGCTTTTTTACTTAAAAGACTCGCTGCAAATGGACTAAAGCGGCAAGAAAGTCAAACGCTGCGCGACTTTGCAGGAGAAGTAGACGAAAAATTAAATACGGTAAATATGCTACAATTAACGGAAAAATACGAGCGGGTTTTGTATCGAAATGCAGATTCCATAAAAGAATGGAAAGAGTCGATTGAATTGTGGGAAAATTTAATCAAAAAAACGAGTTCTTGACCATTGTTTCGCGGATTGATAGAATATTCTCGAACTTACTATAAATGTTTCGTATACCTTCATATATCCTCGATAATATGGTTCGAGAGTCTCTACCGGGTCACCTTAAACGATCTGACTATGAAGGCAGAACAGTCTATTTGACGATAAGCGTCGTGCTCAACTAGACTTCTGCCTTTGTTTTTTGAGGGAGAAGTCTAGTTTTTTTTATATTTTAGGGCATAATAACAAGTGATTATTTACACATTCGGAGAGGTGAACAAGATGGAAGGCATGATTGTTGTATTAGATTTTGGTAGTCAATATAACCAACTGATTACGCGTCGCATTCGCGAGTTCGGAGTATATAGTGAATTGCATCCGCACACAATTACAGCAGAAGAGATTAAAGCATTAAATCCAAAGGGAATTATTTTCTCTGGAGGTCCAAACAGTGTGTACGGTGAAAACGCATTTCACTGCGATGAAAACATTTTTGAATTAGGTATTCCTGTTTTAGGTATTTGTTATGGAATGCAATTAATGACTCATCATTTTGGCGGGAAGGTAGAAGGTGCTAGCCATCGTGAATATGGTAAAGCAGCGATTAACGTACAAAACGATTCATTAATGTACCATGAGTTGCCAAAAGAACAAGTTGTTTGGATGAGTCACGGTGATTTAGTTGTAGAAACACCAGCTGGTTTTGAAGTGGACGCAACTAGCCCATCTTGTCCAATTGCCGCAATGAGTAACAAAGAAAAGAATATGTACGGAGTGCAGTTCCATCCAGAAGTTCGCCATTCAGTGCACGGTAACCATATCTTAAAGAACTTCGTGTTTGAAGTATGTCATGCTGAAGCAAACTGGTCAATCGAGAACTTCATTGAAGTTGAAATGGATAAAATCCGTGAAACAGTTGGAGATAGAAAAGTACTTTGCGCACTTAGCGGCGGAGTAGACTCTTCAGTAGTAGCTGTATTAATTCACAAAGCAATTGGTGATCAGCTAACATGTATGTTCGTAGATCACGGTTTATTACGTAAAGGTGAAGCGGAAAGTGTAATGGAAACATTTAGCGAAGGCTTTAATATGAACGTAATTAAAATCGATGCAAAAGATCGCTTCTTAGAAAAATTAAACGGCGTATCAGATCCTGAACAAAAGCGTAAAATCATCGGTAATGAATTTATTTATGTATTCGATGACGAAGCTGCTAAATTAAAAGGGTTTGATTTCCTAGCTCAAGGTACGCTATACACAGATATTATCGAGAGTGGGACAGCTACAGCTCAAACGATTAAATCTCACCACAACGTAGGTGGATTACCGGAAGATATGCAGTTCGAATTAATCGAACCGTTAAACACGCTATTCAAAGATGAAGTACGTGCGTTAGGTTCTGAATTAGGTATTCCTGATAACATCGTTTGGCGTCAGCCTTTCCCAGGACCAGGTCTAGGTATTCGTGTACTTGGTGCAATTACGGAAGAGAAGTTAGAAATTGTACGTGAGTCGGATGCTATTTTACGTGAAGAGATCGCAAAAGCTGACTTAGAGCGCGATATCTGGCAATACTTTACGGTTCTTCCTGACATCCGCAGCGTAGGTGTAATGGGAGATGCTCGTACGTATGATTACACAATCGGTATTCGTGCTGTTACATCGATTGACGGTATGACTTCTGACTGGGCACGTATTCCTTGGGATGTGCTTGAAGTTATCTCAACGCGTATTGTAAACGAAGTTAAGCATATTAACCGCGTAGTGTATGATATTACAAGTAAGCCACCTGCAACAATTGAATGGGAATAATATGTAAGAAAACCGAACAAACGAACATTCTTTTATAAGAATGTTCGTTTTTTGTTGACTTTTTTAAAAAGTTAATGGTAGGATAGTAACATAAAACAGCGAGATATAGCTTTAATGTCGTATAATCTTGGGGATAAGGCCCAAAAGTTTCTACCGAGCTACCGTAAATGGCTTGACTACGAGAAAGTAATACATGTATGTATAAAAATCTTTTGTTTTTTTGGCTCATACATTTCTCTTTTAGTCGATTTTATGCCTTTACGCGCCATAGTGTAGAGGCATTTTTTATGGCTTGCCTAAGTGCATGCGGCTTCTATAAAGGGAGGAAAAAACGTGAAGAAGTATTTTCGTTTTGAAGAGCTGGGTACTAGCTATCGAAAAGAGTTTATAGCTGGCCTTACAACTTTTCTATCTATGGCTTACATTTTATTTGTTAATCCATCTGTGCTATCACTAAGTGATGTAAAGGATCTACCTGACAGTATGAGAATGGACCAAGGGGCTGTATTTACAGCTACTGCTTTAGCGGCAGCTTTGGGATCAATTGTTATGGGAGTGCTTGGCAGATATCCAATTTCATTAGCTCCAGGTATGGGATTAAACGCATTTTTTGCTTATACAGTTGTTCTGACGATGGGAATTCCATGGCAGACGGCTTTAACGGGTGTTATGATATCAGGTGTTATTTTTATTCTTTTAACACTAACAAGCCTGCGAGAAAAAATTATTAATTCTATTCCTATTGAATTAAAAATGGCTGTTGGAGCAGGTATTGGTTTATTTATTAGTTTTATTGGTATGAAAGGTGCCGGAATCATCGTCAAAGATGATGCTACATTTGTTGGACTGGGAGATTTAACTAACCCAACAACGTTACTTGCGGTTTTTGGTATTGTCATTACTATCGTATTAATGGTGCTTCGAGTAAATGCAGCTGTATTTATCGGTATGATTGTAACGGCTGTAGCGGGTATGGCTTTTGGTTTAATTGATACACCTAAAGCAGTTGTTTCATCAGTTCCTAGTCTTGACCCGACGTTTGGGGCAGCTTTTCAAAATATCGGTGATATCTTTACTGTAAAGATGCTAGTCGTCATTTTAACTTTCTTATTCGTTGATTTCTTCGATACAGCAGGTACGATGGTTGCTGTAGCGAGTCAAGCTGGGCTTATGAAAGATAATAAGCTTCCGCGAGCGGGCAGAGCGTTATTGGCAGATTCTAGTGCAATTGTAGTTGGTGCTGTTCTTGGTACCTCATCAACAACAGCTTACGTAGAGTCTACGGCTGGAGTAGCAGCGGGCGGACGTTCAGGATTTACTGCAATCGTAACGGCGGCGTTTTTCTTAGTTGCACTGTTCTTTTCTCCGTTGTTAGCGGTCGTAACACCAGCTGTTACTGCGCCAGCTTTAATTACGGTAGGAGCTCTGATGGTGTCAAACTTAGGAGAAATCAATTGGAAAGAGTTCGAAGTGGCAGTTCCGGCATTTTTCACGGTGATCATGATGCCATTAACGTACAGTATTGCAACAGGCATTGCGGTTGGTTTTATCTTTTATCCTATTACAATGTTATGTAGTAAGCGTGGGAAAGAAGTTCATCCCATTATGTATGCTCTCTGTATCATCTTCATACTTTATTTCGCGTTCTTAGCAGAATAGTTTAAATAAAAAAGCTCAGTTTAATGACTGGGCTTTTTTTTATGGTAAGATAAGAAAACTGCATAGCGGCTGGATAGCTATTGTAATAGACACTATTCAATCATTTTACTGAAGGTTTACTTCATTAACTTTTTTATTTATAAAGTTTTTTAGAAAAACGATTGACTCTATATATTATATATGGTAAATTATTAAATGTCGCTGATGAACAGCGCGGTTGAGAGAAGCATCTTAAAAAAAGATGTTGACATCAAATTGATAGAATGTTATACTAATAAAGTTGCTTGAGAGCGACGG
>NZ_JYOO01000056.1 GCF_000956595.1 Priestia aryabhattai B8W22
TCAAGGCGACTTTCTTATCTTACCACCTTAAGAATAACTTGTCAACAACTTTTTTCATTAAGTTATTTTCGAGTTATTTTTTGTTGTTGTCTTAGCGACGTATATAAATATAACATCTGTTAACTTAATGGTCAACAACTTTTTCAAAAAAAATAAAAGTTTTCTCGAAAAGATTCCAGAAAACTTTTATTTTGGATATTCCTCTAAATTATAAGATGAAATTATTAATAACAAGTAAGGCAGCTATTCCTGGAATACCTAAAATAGCTGAAACAATAGCTGTGGGGAAATTAATAGGAATATGAATACCGAACTGTACGCCAAAGATGTTAATAAAGAAAAGCAGCAGAACGCCAATAATAAGCTTAATCGATAAATTTCCAATGACTCGAAGCATTTTTTCAACACCACCTGTTACTAAGAGTAGAATAATTAGCCCTATTAAAAAAGACACAACTACAATGGGATGATTTAGCATGTTGCCTCCTTCTTAAAGCAGATAAGTTACCTTATATGTATGTCCAAGCATTCAAAAAAAGCACTATTTCACAGAGAGAAATCCTTATTTTATAAAGACAACAAAACAGGATGCCTCTATGACATCCTGTTAATTGAAATATTTCGATGCTTGGCTTCTTTTAATAGAAAAAGATACTTCATTTTGGCTAATCGAATATCTACCATTACCTCTTCTGAAGGATCTACACTTCTTTCTACCATTGAAGTTTTGTGACTCCATTCCTGCTTCACTTGCATAAAAGTATTCACAAATTCATCATCGTACTCTTTGCGTAACCAACCTTTTCTTTTAAAAAACATATGCAAGTACCTCGTTATACTTCTCTTCTACCTTCTAGGGCTTTAGATAATGTTACTTCGTCTGCGTACTCAAGGTCTCCTCCGACGGGTAACCCATGAGCAATTCTAGTAATTTTAATTCCTGTCGGCTTTAAGAGCCTAGAGATATACATAGCAGTAGCTTCTCCCTCTATATTCGGGTTAGTAGCTAAAATCACTTCTTGAATCTCATCATCTTGAAGTCTTTTTAATAACTCTGGTACTTTGATATCTTCAGGCCCTATTCCTTCCATAGGTGAAATTGCACCATGCAGGACATGATACAAGCCGTTATATTCTTTCATTTTCTCCATTGCAATGACATCTTTAGGGTCTTGCACGACACACACCACACTTCGCTCCCTACGCTGATCTTGACAAATGTAGCAAGGATCTTGATCTGTGATATGCCCGCAAACTGAACAATAGGTTAAATTTCGCTTCGCATTGACTAATGCTTTTGCAAAATCTAATACCGTATCTTCTTTCATAGATAAAACAAAGAACGCCAAGCGAACAGCTGTTTTTGGACCAATGCCGGGTAACTTCATAAAACTATCTATAAGCTTTGATATTGGTTCTGGATAATGCACGTGGCAACCACCTTATTAAAGTCCTGGAATATTTAAACCTTTTGTAAATTGACCCATTGTGTTATTTGTTAAATCATCCATTTGTTTTAATGCGTCATTTGTTGCTGCTAGTACTAAATCTTGTAGCATTTCAATATCTTCAGGATCTACTACATCCTCTTTAATATTTACATCAATTACTTGTTTCTGACCGTTAACCACAACTGTTACCATTCCACCGCCAGCTGTACCTTCAACAGTTTTTTCAGCTAACTCTTCCTGCGCTTTTTGCATATCTTTTTGCATTTTTTGCATTTGTTTCATCATTTTTTGCATATTGCCCATGCCTTTCATCATATGAACATTCCTCCTAAATTTACTCTTGAATTTCGATTAAGTCTTCTCCAAATAGCTTTTTCGCTTCTGCAACCACAGGGTCTTCCTCCTGTGGTTGACCTGATGACCCATCACTTTGCTGTCCTTGAAGAAACTCTTCTCTTACTTTATCCCATTCACTTTCTGGAATTGCAACCATTTCACGCTTGCTGCCAATTAAAGTATATAAGATATTCTCTAAATTATCACGTACATTGTTGTTATTTTCAGAAGCCATTTTGCAATGAATTTCATATTTAAATTTAAGTATAAATGATTGATCTGAAGACGCAACCGGTTCACTGTTAGATAACAACGCTGCATGTGAAGCTTTATTTTGTTGTTTCAAAGTGTCCAATACCTGCGCCCAAGATCGCTTAATCGTTTCTAAATTCTGCCGAGTGGCATTTTTTAAAACTTCATTTACCTTCCCAACAGGCGTTTTGTACTGGCTTCTTGACTGTCTTGTCTGTTTTTTCTCTGTTTGCACTGCCTGAGCAGCTGTATGATCAACTTGAATGCCTTTTTCTTTTAGCTGCTGCAGTTCTGCTTCCATTTGATTCATTTTTTGCAAAATGTCTTGATACGGAAGAGAACTCTCTTGACTTGTAGAACTTTGAGCTAATTTTACTAAAGCGACTTCAAGTAGCACTCGAGGATGATTGCTCCATTTCATCTCTTGCTGAGTTTGGTTCAATTCAGCAATGACTTTATAAATAAAGGCACTATCCATTTTTGAACTGAGTTCTTTAAACTCTTCGTTAACCGCTGCTTTTTCAAGTAAATATGCATTTTCTTCAGAAGCTTGATAAAGCAGAACATCACGATAATAGAAGATGAGGTCCTCTACAAACCTTGCTGGATCTTTTCCGTTTTTGATCAAACTTTCAACAGAGTCTAACGCTTCTACAATATTTTCGTTAAAGATAGCTTGGACGATCTTCACAATAAAAGCCTGTGATACCGCTCCTGTTATGGATAGAACATCCTCTAAGCTCACCATCTCCGTACTATACGAGATGGCTTGGTCTAAAAGACTAAGTGCATCACGCATGCCGCCTTCTGAAGCTTTCGCAATTTCGTAAAGAGCATCCTCGCTTACTTCTAGCTCTTCAGAACCTAATACTTCCTTCATTCGATATACGATATCTTCTGGCGAAATGCGTTTGAAATCAAAGCGCTGACATCTGGAGATAATCGTTAATGGAATTTTATGCGGCTCTGTTGTAGCTAAAATAAAGATGACATGTGCAGGAGGTTCTTCTAACGTTTTTAATAAAGCGTTAAAAGCTCCAATTGAAAGCATATGAACTTCATCAATAATGTACACTTTGTATCGAACAGCACTAGGTGCATATTTTACTTTATCACGGATATCTCGAATTTCATCGACTCCATTATTAGAGGCTGCATCAATTTCAATTACATCAGAAATGGAACCATCAGTAATTCCCCGACAAGTTGCACATTCATTACAAGGTTCAGCAATGGGTGCTTTTTCACAGTTAACGGCTTTTGCTAAAATTTTAGCAGCTGTTGTCTTCCCTGTCCCTCGAGGCCCAGAAAATAAATACGCATGCGAAAATTTTTCTTGGACAAGGGCATTTTGAAGTGTTTTGATAATATGTTGTTGACCGACTACGTCGTTAAAGCTTTGAGGACGGTATACACGGTACAGAGCCTGATATGCCACTACATCCTCTCCTTTTAATATAATTCATTAGTTATCATTATAGCGTATTATGAGGCTTTTTTTCAAAATAGTAAGTGATAAAATAAAAAGCCTACTCCCACAGAGTAGACTAAACTTATGTATATAACTGCCGTGCACCTTCCGTCGATTAGCCACCCCAGGCGTTACTTAAGCAGTTAGCTCGGTTCAGGCGACCCCATGGCACATGAGAGATTCTGCTTACTGCTGCTTCCTTCCGGACCTGACAGGGTTCACAGATTCCCATTGCATAGGACCCAAACGTCAACACCACTTACTTAAGGCAGACCCTAAGATGAGCTAACCTCAAGAAGGAATTCGGCCTCGCTAGAGCGGATTGCGAGTACAGGGCACCGCTACCTCCCCGCTTAGCACGGCAAAGTTGAAACCAATAGTTTGGGCATCAAGTTGATGCATTTACAAGTATACGTCTTTTCATTCAAAAATGCAACCGCTATAGAAAACTTACTTTTTTAGCGCTATTTTCCAGTCTTTTTTCGTTGACGTAACTCGCGAAAAAAAGTCGTTAAGAGGCTCCCGCATTCTTCTTCTAGCATACCGCCTACTACTTCTGCCTGATGATTAAACTTTTCAAACTCTAATAAGTTTAACAATGTTCCCGCGCAGCCACCTTTAGGATCATAAGCGCCAAACACAACTCTTTTCACTCTTGATAATACAATAGCACCTGCACACATCGGGCATGGTTCTAAGGTGACATATAATGTAGCGTCTTCCAATCTCCATGTTCCTAGTTTCTTACATGCTTCATCAATTGCTAAAAGTTCTGCATGAGCAACTGATCGCTGTTCTGTTTCTCGTAAGTTATAAGCTGCAGCAATTACCTCATCATTTTGAACAATCACTGCTCCAATGGGAACCTCTAATTTATCTTTAGCTTTTAATGCTTCATCAATTGCCAACCTCATATACTTTTCATCATTTAACACTTTTTATCCAACCTTACATATTATATTTTTTCTGAGTCAAACTATTTACTATGTACATCAGGAAAAGGAGAGACCTTGTGTGAAGAATGCTAAAACTGCTTTAATTATTATTGATATGCTAAACGATTTTCAATTCAAAAACGGCAAAGTACTTGCTGAAAAATCTTTAACAATTGCTCAAAACATTGCTAAATTAAAACAATATGCCTCGTCTCAACATATCCCTATTATTTATGTCAATGACCACTATAAACTATGGCAAGCAAACTTAGAAACCATTTTAACACACTGCACAAATGAGGTAAGCTCACCCATTCTACATCACATTTCACCACAAAGCGCTGATTACTTTTTAATTAAACCAAAGCATTCTATCTTCTATGGGACAGCTTTAAATATTTTGCTATCACAGCTCGATGTGCATACACTTATTTTAACAGGAATTGCAGGAAATATATGCGTGCTTTTTTCAGCCAACGATGCTTATATGCGCGAGTATGACTTAATTGTTCCTGAAGATTGTATTGCTTCAAACGCAGATGAAGACAATACCTTCGCTTTGAGAATGATGCATAACGTATTAAATGCTCGTATTTGCAAACATACTGAGTTGATGAATTAAGTAAAAAGCCTTCTCATATGATGGAAGTAAGTCATATGAAATGGAGGCTTTTTATTATGCAAATTTACACTGTTAAAGCAGGTGACAGTATATATAGTATTGCAAAACAGTTTCGCATTGAAGCAGGAAAAATTATAAGAGCAAATGAATTACCTAATCCAAATCAACTCGTCATTGGCCAATCTATGGTTATTCCCATCAACGGTACTTACTACACAGTAAAAGCTGGGGACACTATATGGAAGATAGGAAGAAAATTAGGCGTTAGCTATCAGGCTATTGCCAATGCGAACAATGTTTCAGTTACAGCACCCTTAACACCTGGCCGCCGAATCTTAATTCCCCCTTCCCCAAACAAAAGAAACGGTGAGTTTTTAGGGTATGTTGAAACAAGCAATCGAAAAATCACCCCCAAAATAGAGAAAATGATTAATCAAAATGCAAAATATCTTACCTATCTTGGGCCAGCTAACTTTGAAGTGCAAAAAGACGGTTCTCTAAAGGCACCTCCACTTAACAATTTAGGTTCTATTGCTAAAGAAAATGATGTCATTTTCTTAATGGTATTGGCTAATATTGAAAACGGCGCATTCAGTGACGAAGTCGGCCGAGCAATTTTAACTAATAAAGACGTTCAAGATACGCTCTTAAATAATATTGTAAAAACAGCGAAAGAACAAAATTTCAGAGACATTCACTTTGACTTCGAATTTTTGCGTCCGGCAGATAAAGAAGCCTATATTGCATTTTTACAGAAAGCAAAAAAGCGTCTTCAAGATGAGCAACTTCTCATGTCTGTCGCTTTAGCTCCGAAGACAAGTCGAGATCAAAAAGGCAAATGGTACGAAGCACATGATTATAAAGCCATTGGAGAGATTGCTAACTTCGTTGTTCCGATGACATATGAATGGGGATATAGCGGTGGGCCTCCTATGGCTGTCTCTCCTATTGGTCCCGTACGTGATGTTTTAGAATATGCAGTATCTGAAATACCTAGTTCAAAAATTATCATGGGCCAAAACCTATACGGTTACGATTGGACACTTCCTTACAAACCAGGAGGAGAATATGCCAAAGCCATTAGTCCTCAACGAGCTATTGAGTTGGCAGCTCGCTATAAAGTAGCTATTCAATACGACAATAAAGCGCAAGCTCCTTTCTTCCGCTATAAAGATGAACAGCAGCGCACCCACGAAGTATGGTTTGAAGACGCTAGGTCTATTCAAGCCAAGTTTGATTTAATCAAAGAACTAAAACTTAGAGGAATGGCTTACTGGAAACTAGGCTTAGATTTTCCACAAAACTGGCTCTTGATTGAAGACAACTTCAAAATTACAAAAAGACTGACACAACAATAAATAGGGAAAGCTTACTGTTAACAGTAGGCTTTTTGTTATTCTTCTTACTGAAAGAAATTTCTTTTCCCCTTATTCTCCTTCTCTATGTTAAAATATTTTTTGTCTGTTTTTTTTGAACGAGTGGTCATGAAGGAGGCAAATGAATGCAAGGCACACCTTTTATTTCAGTAGAAGGACCCATCGGTGTCGGAAAAACCTCTCTAGCTAAAGAGATTGCACAAGCATTTCAATTCGAAATTTTAAAAGAAATCGTAGATGAAAATCCATTTCTCGGGAAATTTTATGAGAATATCGACGAGTGGAGTTTTCAAACCGAAATGTTTTTTCTATGTAATCGATATAAGCAGTTAGAGGATATTCAAAAAGGGTTCTTATCTTATAAAAAACCTGTTGTAGCAGATTATCATATTATGAAAAACATGATTTTTGCTGAGCAAACGTTAAAAGATGAACAGTATAAAAAATATGTACAAATCTTTCACATCTTAACGGCTGATATGCAAGCTCCGAACATTATTATTTATTTAAATGCAAGTTTGGATACCTTGCTAAAGCGTATTAAAATGCGTGGAAGAGAAATTGAACGAAACATCGATCCTCACTACCTTGCGAGACTAAGTGATGATTATGAAAAAGCTATGACGGCATTTGAACAAAAGAACCCTGACGTAACCATTTTACGTTACAACGGTGATGAAATAGATTTTGTACAAAATAAACAACACTTAAATAGAATCTTATCAGAGGTTCAAGAGAGTATGTTAAAAAGGAGTATGTAATGGCAAACTTACGATCGAAATACAACATTCCTAATGATGCTGTGTTGACGATAGCGGGTACAGTTGGAGTTGGGAAATCTACGATGACTCAATCATTGGCTGATGCTCTCCAATTTCGCACATCATTTGAAAAAGTAGATTCCAATCCTTACCTGGACAAATTTTATGGGGATTTTGAACGCTGGAGCTTTCACCTACAAGTATATTTTCTAGCGGAGCGCTTTAAAGAACAAAAGAAAATTTTCGAGTATGGCGGCGGCTTCATCCAAGACAGATCCATTTACGAAGATACCGGTATCTTTGCTAAGATGCATTTTGAAAAAGGAACAATGTCTAAAGTAGACTATGAAACATATACAAGCTTGTTCGATGCAATGGTTATGACTCCATACTTCCCTCATCCGGATCTGCTCATTTATTTGGAAGGCAGCTTCGAAGATATTGTAGATCGCATTCAAGAAAGAGGGCGACCAATGGAACAACAAACGCCTCTTGATTATTGGAAAGAGATGCACGCCCGATATGAAGACTGGATTAATAACTTTACAGCTTGCCCTATTCTCCGTTTAGATATTAGAGAATACGACCTGCTCAAGGATCCTGATTCAATTGAATCAATTGTTGAAAAAGTGGCTCGCTTTTTACAACATAATGAAAAGTTAAAACGTCGTCAGCTATAAAAAAATGCCGCTTTATCTACTAAAGCGGCATTTTTAACAAATAAAAAACCGTTACTTATAAGTAACGGTTTTCCAATCTCCAATTTATCGCGCTATGTTAATTGTATTATAAGTCAAATATGGCGGAGGAAGAGGGATTCGAACCCCCGCGGGCTTTAACACCCCTGTCGGTTTTCAAGACCGATCCCTTCAGCCGGACTTGGGTATTCCTCCGTATCGACAAGTATTAATTTATCATATATAAATAATGAAGTCAACACTTTTATTATTTTTTTAAAAAAGATGTTCATTAAAAATCAATTTAATGAACATCTTCTACTTTTATTTAGAAATAAATTCTTTATTCCCCATATATGGACGCAGCACTTCTGGAATTTGAATTGATCCATCTTCCTGCTGATAGTTTTCTAAAATTGCAGCTACCGTACGACCAATTGCTAAGCCAGAACCGTTTAGTGTATGAACATGTTCTGGTTTTGCTTTTGTATCACGGCGAAAGCGAATATTAGCACGGCGAGCTTGGAAGCTTTCAAAGTTTGAACAAGAAGAAATTTCACGATACGTTTCATAACTTGGAATCCAAACTTCAATATCATACTTTTTGGCTGCTGTGAAACCTAAGTCAGCTGTACACATGCTTAGAACTCGGTAAGGTAAACCTAATAGTTGAAGAACCTTTTCAGCATGGCCCGTTAATTTTTCTAATTCATCATAAGAATCTTCTGGCTTAACAAAGCGAACAAGTTCTACTTTATTAAACTGATGCTGACGAATAAGCCCACGTGTATCTCTTCCTGCAGAGCCTGCTTCTGAGCGGAAGCAAGCACTATATGCTGTATAAGCAATTGGAAGCTGGTCTCCGCTTAAAATTTCATCACGATGTAAATTTGTAACTGGTACTTCAGCTGTAGGAATTAAGAAATAATCTTCTTCTTTAATCTTGAATGCATCTTCTTCAAATTTAGGAAGCTGCCCTGTTCCTGTCATGCTTGTACGATTTACCATATATGGAGGAAGGATTTCTTCATAACCATGCTCATCCATATGTAAATCCATCATAAAATTAATAAGAGCACGTTCTAGCCTTGCACCTAATCCTTTATAAAATACAAAGCGGCTTCCCGTTACTTTCGAAGCTCTTTCAAAATCTAAAATATTTAAATCTGTTCCTAAATCCCAATGCGGTTTTGGTTCAAAATCAAATTGTTTAATTTCTCCCCATTTGCGAACTTCTACGTTGTCATCCTCAGTTTCACCTACAGGCGTACTTTCATGTGGAACGTTAGGAATTGAAAGCAACAATAGCTCTAACTCTTCTTCAACGCTGCGAAGCTCTTCATCCAATTGCTTTACGCGGTCTCCTACTTCACGCATTTCAACGATTAAATGATCAGCATCTTGTTTTTCACGCTTCAATTGTGCAATTTGCTGTGATACTTCATTTCGCTTGCTTTTTAACTCTTCTGTTTGAGCAATTAGCTCACGGCGTTTGGCATCTAACTCTTCAAAGCGACCTAAGTCCGTTAAGTCTTCACCACGAAACTTGAGCTTTTCTTTTACTTCATTAAAATTAGCACGTAAAAATTTTAAATCTAACATACTTAGTACCTCCTTTAGTATAAAAGGGCAAAATAAAAACTCTCATCCCCATGAAAGGGACGAGAGTTTACCCGCGTTGCCACCCTAATTGAAAGCTAAAATAAGCCTTCCTCTTAAACCAGATAACGGATGAACCGAAACTGCCTACTACTTTTTCGACAGCTTGCTCCAGGACGGATTCATAAGAATTGATTATCGATTCACACCAGCCATCGACTCTCTTGAAATCAAAAATCTTATTACTATTTCCTATCAACGCTTTATACCAATATCATTTTTAATAATCATAATGTACTACAAGTCTTTACAAGATGCAATTCATTTATACAGGTTTTTTTGAAGCTTCTTCAACCATTGCTACAAAATACTGAGCCATGCGAGCATCATCTGTTAATTCTGGATGAAATGAACATCCCAAGAATTGACCTTGTCTTGCTGCAACAATTCGGTCGTTATGCATTGCCAAGACTTCAACGCTTTCTCCTACTTCTACAATATGCGGAGCACGGATAAATACGCCTATAAAGTCTTCACCAATATCTTTAATGTTTAGAGCAGCTTCAAAGCTATCTCGTTGACGCCCAAATGAGTTTCGAGCTACCGTAATATCCATAACACCTAAATGGGGCTCTTCACGGTCAACAACTTGTCCTGCAAGTAAAATTAAACCCGCACACGTACCAAACACCGGTTTACCTGCTTGTGCAAACTGGCGAAGGGGTTCCATAAAATCATACTTGTCAATCAGACGACGCATCGCTGTGCTTTCGCCGCCCGGTAGGATTAAACCATCTATTTCGTCTAGCTGTTCAACTTTTTTAATGATAATGGCTTCAGCGCCTGCTGCTTCTAATGCTTGTGCATGCTCGCGAAAGGCACCTTGTAATCCTAACACGCCTACTTTTACCATTTTGTCAAAACTCCCTTTAAATTACCATCCACGCTCTTGCATGCGGTTTTCTGGTAATAATGATGAAATTTCAATCCCTTTCATTGCACTTCCTAATCCTTTTGACAAGTTTGCAATGAGTTCATAGTCTTGATAATGCGTTGTTGCCTCCACGATTGCTCGAGCAAATTTTTCAGGGTTGTCTGATTTAAAGATTCCTGAACCAACGAATACACCGTCTGCTCCAAGCTGCATCATTAACGCTGCGTCCGCTGGTGTTGCTACACCGCCTGCTGCAAAGTTTACAACCGGTAGGCGACCTTCACGTTTAATTTGCAGTAATAACTCATAAGGCGCACCTAATAGTTTTGCCTCTGTCATTAACTCATCTTCGTCCATGCCCACAACTTTACGTACTTGAGCGTTTACTTGGCGCATATGACGCACTGCTTCTACGATGTTTCCTGTCCCTGGTTCGCCTTTTGTACGAAGCATTGCAGCTCCTTCAGCGATACGACGGGATGCTTCACCAAGATCACGACAACCGCACACAAATGGAACCGTAAATGTATTTTTATTTAAATGAAACTCCTCATCAGCTGGAGTCAACACTTCACTTTCATCGATGTAGTCTACACCCATCGCTTCTAGCACGCGTGCTTCAACAATATGGCCAATACGAGCTTTTGCCATAACTGGAATGGACACAGCATTCATCACTTCTTCAACAATTGTTGGGTCTGCCATACGAGACACGCCGCCTGCTGCACGGATATCAGCTGGAACACGCTCTAATGCCATAACGGCAACAGCGCCTGCTGCTTCTGCAATTTTTGCTTGCTCTGCATTGATAACGTCCATGATAACGCCACCTTTTTGCATTTCCGCCATTCCTCGTTTTACACGATCAGTACCTGTAATGTTATTCATGTTTGTCTTCCTCCTGTATCAAGTGTTTCACAATAATTTTTAGTGTATATACAAAATTCAAAACTTAGTGTCTATTCTACCGCATTTTTCGGAAAATTCCTATCTAATTTATAGATTATATACAAACAAATCTAAAAATAAAAAAAGAGATACTCTCTTGTAGTATCTCTTCTTTCTCTTGAGTTATCATTAAAACCAGTTATTCACTGTATTTGCAGCATTCATCCAAATATCGCTAAAGAAGTTACCGATGCTGCGGATAGCGAGAGAGAACCATCCAGCTTTTTCAACAGATTCATTTGTCACAACCGGTGTCATGCTATCTGTAGTTTGGCCTCCTACATAGCCTAGATCTTTAAGATTGCTGTTTGTTGCACTCACATAAGCAACTGTTTCTCCTTTTTTAATAGGAGCTACAACTTTTTGATCGTTCACAACTTTATCGTTTAACTTAAAGTTGATTTTAGTATGATCTTTTTGACCTTTTTCGGTAATAATCTTTACCGAATCTTTTGGAGAAACGGAAGCTTCTTTTGATTTTCCTTTAGCAACATCAATTGTTTCGTGCCCTTTAATCTCGCCGTTAGCAGGCACTACTTCTTTTAACTGAAAATGACTAAAAGCGTAATCTAATATCTTTTTCGTTTGAGAAAAACGAGCAGCTTCCGTAGACTTGCCGTTTTCCTTAGCATTCATTACAACTGTTATGTATCTTACCCCGTTACGCTCTGCAGTCCCAGTGAAACATTGACCTGCAAAATCTGTGTGACCAGTTTTCAAGCCGTCTACGCCGCTGTATGCAGCTGAAAAACCAGGGAGCATCTTATTCCAATTGTTCATTTTTGTTTCGCCTTGCTGCCCTTGTCTAAACATCTTAGAAGGAGTTTTGGCTACTTCCAAAGATTCTGGATAATCATGAATCAAGTGATAAGCAAGAGTAGCAACTGCCCGAGCAGATAGAAGGTTCTCATCTTCTTCCTTCGTTCCTTTTGGATACATTCCTTTTAACAAGGAATTAGAAAGACCTGTAGAATTGACAAATTTTGATTCACCCATATTTAATTTTTTTGCTGTTTCATTCATTAACTTAATAAAACGTTCTTCAGAACCACTGACAGCTTCAGCTAAAGCAATGGCTGCTCCATTAGCTGAGTAAATAGCCATGGCATCATATAATTCTTTTACCGTATATTTTTGGTTTTCGATTAATGGTACATTTGATAATCCATAATCCTGGGAAATTTTGGCTGCATATTTACTAACTGGCACACGTTGATCCCAAGATAATTTCTTATCTTTTATAGATTCTAATACTAAGTATTCTGTCATCATTTTTGTCATGCTTGCAATACCTAATAAAGCATCCGTATTTTTCCCGTATAGCACTTTCCCCGTACTTGCCTCTACTAAAATGGCTGCATCTGCTTCAACACCAATATCATCTGTTTTAGAAGCAGCTGATGCTTGTGTAGAGACAAAAAATACGCTGGCCATTAACATAACAGCAATGACACAAATTAATTGTTTCTGTACTGCGTTTCTCACTCTATACCCTCCAAACGTAAACTCACATAAATGTAATTTTATCATACTAAAATTTAAAAAAATAGATAAAGAAGTACTGTTACATTCATGATTAATGACATAAAAAACACGTTTCCCTATTAAGGAAACGTGTTTTTTAAACATTCATGATTATCTCATAGAATAGTTAGGAGATTCTTTTGTAATTTGTACATCATGTGGGTGACTTTCTCTTAAACCTGCTCCAGTCATACGAATGAATTGTGCCTGTTCACGTAACGCTTCTAAGTTAGCTGAACCACAGTAACCCATTCCTGCACGTAAACCACCAATCATTTGATATAAAGTATCTGCTACAGGCCCTTTGTAAGGCAAACGGCCTTCGATACCTTCTGGAACTAATTTTTTATTATCTTCTTGGAAGTATCGATCTTTACTTCCTTTTTCCATAGCTCCTACAGAGCCCATTCCACGGTACACTTTAAATCGTCTTCCTTGGTAGATTTCTGTTTCGCCAGGACTTTCTGTCGTTCCTGCTAGAAGGCTTCCTAGCATTACTGTATGTCCACCAGCTGCAAGTGCTTTTACGATATCTCCAGAGTACTTAATACCGCCATCTGCGATAATAGCTACACCGTGCTTACGAGCTTCGGTTGCACAGTCATATACTGCTGTGATTTGTGGAACGCCTACACCAGCTACAACACGAGTTGTACAAATTGAACCAGGTCCAATTCCTACTTTTACTACGTTTGCTCCAGCTTCAATTAATGCTTTTGTACCTTCAGCAGTTGCTACGTTACCAGCAATAATATTTAATTCTGGATATGCCTCGCGAATGCTGCGTACTGTATCTAAAACGCCTTGTGAATGTCCATGCGCTGTATCAATAACGATAACATCAACGCCAGCTTGTACTAATTTTTCGATACGAACATTTGAATCAGCTGTTACGCCAACAGCTGCTCCAACTAATAATCGACCTTGTTGATCTTTAGCTGCATTTGGAAACTCAATTACTTTTTCAATGTCTTTAATTGTGATAAGACCTTTTAATACGCCATTGTCATCTACAAGAGGTAACTTTTCAATTTTGTATTGCTGTAGAATTTTCTCTGCTTCTTCTAAAGTCGTTCCTACTGGAGCAGTAACTAATTCTTCTTTTGTCATTACGTCAGCAATTTGCATTGAATAATCTTGGATGAAACGCAAGTCACGGTTTGTAAGGATTCCAACTAGTTTTTGTTCTTCTTCGTTGTTGACAATCGGCACACCCGAGATACGATATTTGCCCATTAAATGTTCAGCAGCAAATACTTGGTTTTCAGGAGTTAAAAAGAAAGGATCCGTGATAACACCACTTTCAGAACGTTTTACTTTATCAACTTGTTCTGCTTGCTGTTCAATCGACATGTTTTTGTGAATGATACCTAAACCACCTTGTCTAGCCATTGCAATAGCCATTTCAGCTTCTGTAACTGTATCCATTCCTGCACTGATGAACGGCACCTTTAATTTTAATGTTTTTGTTAGTTCAACACTCATATCAACGTCTTTAGGTAGTACCTCAGATTTTGCTGGCACCAGTAAAACGTCATCAAATGTTAAGCCTTCTTTAGAAAATTTGCTTTCCCACATTATAGAATCCTCCTTTAAACGACAGAATATTATTAGTAGATTAACAAGCAGATATGTACCTGTCAATAACTTCACTAGATATCAGATAATTCTAATAAAAAGAAAAGGTGATTTAGTTGCATAAATTTAATGATGTTTGGACGTCTTACAATTTATTTTTCTCCGTTCCTTTTGTACAAGACTTTTTAAAAAAGCGCTATCAAAAGTTGAATTATAGCGATGCAGAGCAACATAGCTTTAAAAACAGTTACCCATTTATTTATTATTTGGAACACAGTAAAAATTATTATCAAGTTGCGGCACAATCTCCTGTATCAGTTCAACCAGTTTTATTATTTTATGGAATGTCACAGCTGTTAAAAGCCTGTTTGTTAACACAAAACCCAGTATATCCTGAAAATACGGCGGTGTTAGCACATGGAGTATCAACACGAAAAAGAAAAAAACAAAGTTATGATTTTTTAGATGATGAAGTTAAGATCCAAAAAAGCGGTTTATTTTCACAAGTAGGAGAAGAATTGTTTCATGTGAAACAACTGGAAGGTAGTAAATATACAATGAATTATCTATTGTCTTGTGTACCTGAATTAGATACATTATTTTTAAATTTGGGTACGAGGCCATTTTCCCATTTAACAACTATTGGATCGCTTCCAGCTACCTCTTTGCCTATTCCTGAACAAGTTACACGGTGTTATCATATGAATCACGAAAGGCTCTATTCTTTTTTAAAAGAGCGTTCCCATCTATCATTGTCCGTGTCAGAAGATCAGGTATGTATTCTTGACCCTTCAAGCTGTTTATATAATTGTTCACCTTTTATGTACAATTTCCAAGCTAACACGCTGCATGCACCGTTGGAAAAAGATAGCTGCTTATATTTCCCTGAAATGTTGGCACATTACTTATTACTTTATAATTTAAGTATGATTTCACGTTATGAAACAGAGTGGTGGTATGAATTATTGCATACATACTCTTCGAAAGATTATCCATTTATCTTGAGATTCCTTGAGGTCACGGCTCAAAAGATTCCTTACTTAATTTCTTGTTACTTAAATGAACATACAAAAAAAGACTAGCTAAAATAGCTAGTCTTTTTTCAAGT
>NZ_JYOO01000057.1 GCF_000956595.1 Priestia aryabhattai B8W22
ACAGCACGCTATACACAGCGTGCTGTTTTTTTATGAAAAGATTCTCTTGGAACCTAGTGTTTAGAGAAGATCATATAACGGGTAATTATAAAAAAGGGAAGATATTCCTGTTTTTTATTTACTTAAAGAAGTATTTTTTAAAAAAGCGATTATAAAAAACGGTTGTACATAAAAACGACAAAGGAGCTTGAAAATGGAAGCGAAAATTGAAAAAAAGTACGATGGACGTTTGCTTGAAGGACCCCTATGGGATGAAGAAAATCAAAAATTAGTACTAGTAGACATCTTAGATAAAAAGCTTCTTACGTACGATCCAAAAACGACAACCTTAGAAGATATTGCTCTTCCTTCAGTCGTTACAAGCGTTTCTAAAACCAATCACTCAAAATTGATTGTCTCCACTCGTAATCAGCTGCTTTTAGTTGATAAAAACAAAAAGAATCATGAAGAGTATATACGTTTAGATACTCTGGAACAAACCATGCGTTTTAATGATGGGAAATGTGATCCGTATAATCGCTTTTGGGTTGGAACGATGAGTGAAGAAGATGAAGAAGGAAAAGCCCAGCTGTACGTAGTAGATGAAAAAGGTGTAATTAAGAGCGCTAAAGAAGGATTAAGCGTGTCAAACGGGTTAGCTTGGAATCGGGCAGGAGACAAATTCTTTCTGGTTGATTCACTGAAAAATAAAATTATGTCTTATTCATTTTCTAAAGAAACAACAAGGCTTGAAAATGAAAAAGTGGTGATTGATCTTTCAGATATGGACGGGTTTCCTGATGGAATGACAATTGATGAGCACGACCGATTATGGGTAGCGCTTTGGGGAGGTTCGAAAGTTATTTGTGTAGATCCAGATAAAGGAGAAATTATAGAATCTATTTATCTTCCTGTTTCCAATGTAACCTGCTGTACATTTGGAGGAGACGATTTACAAACCTTATTTATCACCACAGCTAAAGAAGAAGAAAAATATGAAGAAGCTGCCGGGTCTCTTTTTTCATGTCGAGTAGGAGTAAAAGGCGTGCCGGCTTATACTTACGTGTATTAGAGAAGCGCTTATCTAATGTCGTCATGCTTAAAGTCCGTTAACGATAGATATTAAATGCAGTTTCTACAACTCCTTTGCACTGCGTTCATTCCCTTTACATTTTATTCTTTATGATGAAGAGGAATAAAACATGACGATAACGAATTTCCATAAAGAAGCCTTTTAAAGAATATGAATACTTGTATTGGGTAATAATGGGTAAAGGTACAAAAGGAGGAATTGTTTTGGAACAAACATTGTATGAAAAAGTGGGCGGACAAGAAGCGATTGAAAAAGTAGTAGATTATTTTTATTCTGAGCTTGTATTAAAAGACGAAACAGTCAGTCACTTTTTTGAGCACACGGATATGGATAAACAACGTCGACATCAAGCTAAGTTTATAAGCTTTGCCTTAGGTGGACCGAATCAATATTCAGGAAAGTCGATGACCAAAGCACATGCAAATATGAATATTCAACCCGAACATTTTAATGCAATTGCTAAGCATCTTCACGATGCACTTGCTCACTTTAATGTTGAAGAGTCTGATATTGACCAAGCATTAAGTAAAGTTGAATCCCTAAGAAATGATATTCAATATAAATAAATCCTAAAAAAAAGAAGGTTACCGTAACCTTCTTTTTTTATGCTCAAAGCTGTGATGTATGAAAGAAACATGGAAAAGACATCGTAATATGATAAAAATGCAATAGTTGAAAATATTTATTGAAAGTCTGGGAGTGGGAGTATGTCAGCAATTAATGGGAAGCAATACGTAGAAAGAATTAATCAATTAAAAGCAAATATATGGGTTGATGGCAAGCTCGTAACAGGCAATATATCAGAACATCCGGCTTTTAAAGGAGCCATTAACAGTCAAGCTAAGCTTTATGATCTTCAGCATGATAAAAAAATCAAAGATATCATGACATACCAATCTCCGGCTTCTAAGGAATTTGTCGGTACATCTTATTTACAGCCTAAAACAAAAGAAGAGTTAAAAAAAAGACGAGAGATGACTCAGCAATGGGCGCAATTAACCCATGGTATGATAGGAAGAAGTCCAGATTATATGAATACCGTATTGATGGCTTTTGCATCCTCTGCAGAACTCCTGAGAGGAACAGAAAATTGCTTTCCTGAAAACATCGTTTCTTATTATGAATATGTGAGAGAGCACGACTTATCGCTCACTCATACATTCATCGATCCTCAAGTCAATCGAATCCAATTTTATTACGAGCAAAACGACGAACCGATAGCAGCAAAAATAGTTGATAAAAACAATGAGGGAATCGTTATCCAAGGAGCGAAACTGCTTGCTACCCAGGGTGGAATGACGGATGAGCTACTCGTACTGTCTTCAGCGGGCATTCAAGGAAAAGAAAAAGGGTTTGCTTTTTCGATTCCAAGTAATACAAAAGGAATTAAATTTATTTGTAGAGAATCATTTGCAGGAAAAGATTCGACGTTTGATTATCCATTAAGTTCTAGATTTGAAGAAATGGATACAATTGTTGTCTTTGACCATGTATTAGTACCGTGGAACCGCGTGTTTTTCTATGAGAATGTTGACGTATCAAATACATTCCTTGCTTCTAGTTCCTTCTCAGCCTTTGCTCTTCATCAAGTAACTTCAAGGAGAATTGTCAAAACAGAATTTGTATTAGGAATTGTACAATCTCTGATTGAAACCATTAACATTACGGACTATCCGCATGTGCGAGAAAAAGCCACGGACCTTATTATTGCGTTAGAAACGATGAAAGCTCTCGTGATGAAAGCAGAAGAAGAAGCGGAAATTGATCCATGGGGCTACATGCGTCCGAATGAAACTACACTTCGTATTGCCGCACATTTATTTTCAAAAACATACCCTACCTTTACAGAGATTATCCAGCTTTTAGGTGCCAGCGGATTAATGGCAATACCGACAGAAAATACGTGCCGCTCATTGGTTAAAGAAGATATTACGCGTTATTTGCAAGCTAAATCGAGAGGAGCAGAAGATCGAATCCAGCTTTTTCGACTAGCGTGGGATTTAACGATGAGTCCGTTTGGCACTAGAGAAACACTGTATGAACGTTTTTTCTTTGGGGAGCCTGTACAATTAACTAGTTATCTGTACTTATCTTACGATAAAGAGCCCTATGTACAGAGAGTCACCGATTTTTTGAAAAGTTAACGGAGAAAACTGATCTCCGCTGGATCTGATAGTTTAGTTACAAAAACAGCGGAGATGCTTATTGAATAAATTTGAAAAATCTGCAATAATTTTCAGGGAATCATTTCTGTGAAAACACGAAGGAATACTATAAAGATAGGATGTTACAATGAAGCAATTAATCTATTTTGGTTTAGAACAAGCAAAATCTTGTGTTTTTCCTGTTATTATTTTTCTTACATTGGCTATGACAAAAATAATTGAAGTACCGTTTATTTCTCGATATGACCTTATTTTATTAGTCTGCCTAGGAACTCAAGTTTTAATGGTGATGTTTAAACGAGAAACGCTTGATGAAGTAAAAGTCATCGCAGTATTTCATTTAATTGGACTAGCGTTAGAACTCTACAAAGTTCATATGGGCTCATGGAGCTACCCGGAAAAAGCTTTCACTAAAGTCTGGGGAGTTCCGCTGTACAGCGGATTTATGTATGCTAGTGTAGCCAGCTACATGTGCCAAGTGTGGAGAAGGCTTGAATTAAAGCTTACGAATTGGCCTGCTACATGGATGGTCAGTATACTAAGTGCGGCTATTTACCTTAACTTTTTCACGCATCATTTCATTTACGACTTCCGCTGGTTTTTAAAACTTTTTACTTTATTTATTTTTTATCGAACTTTTGTGTATTTTACGGTTAATAGACGTACATATCGCATGCCTTTAGTATTGTCTTTTGTACTGATTGGCTTTTTCATTTGGATCGCTGAAAATATCGCAACATTTTTCGGAGCATGGCAGTATCCAGATCAACAGCAGCAGTGGACAATGGTTCATATAAGTAAAATTAGCTCTTGGCTTCTTCTTGTGATTGTTAGTTTCTTGATTGTTGCTTTACTAAAGCATTTAAAAGAAAATCAAAGCCAATTCAAACAAAGGAAGAAATCAAGAGAAACAAATGAAATATATGAAAGATAGAAACATAACTATGTACACGCTGTTAATATAAGGTACAGAATTTTTGGAGGCTTATATGCAAGAATATATTTTTTATCTTCCCTATTTTAAATCAGCAGGGAAGACCGTAGCAGTTACAAATGAAAATGGAGAAAAAGTCGGACAACTTAAGAGAACGCATAAAAATATGTGGACTAAAAGTATTGATTTTTTAACTCGTGATGGACTTCCAGTTTTAGATTCTATTTCTTGGTTTCCTATCTTCTCCTGCGGCTTAAAGGTACATTTACAAGTTCAATGGGAAGGAAGAACGGTGCTTATTGATCACGTGGAAAAACACCGGTGGGTGATAAAAGAAAATGGAAAAACAGTGGGGTATCTATTAGGTAAAGGAATAACTAAAAACGAAGGGAAACAAGAAATTAGATGGGGAAATAACGTCTACATGTTAAGCAGTCATGAAGCCATAGAGGAAGCGTGTATTTTTAATCAAAAAAGAGAAAAAGTCGCAGAGTTTAAATCAGACCTTTTTTATTTTAAAGAAGGCAAACACTCAATAAGAGTAATAGAAGAACTGCCGGTACCCATTTTTATCGCTTCTTACTATATAACTAATTTTATTATGTCATACATATAATCAGGCGCAGAATGATTCTGCGCCTGATTTTTATATCATGATTTTACAAATATCATTTGTGAATTCAACGGGATCACTAATAGATAAGCCTTCAATTAAAAGAGCTTGGTTATATAATAGATTTGTATAAAGGTCTAATTTCGCTTTATCCTTTTCAAATGCATCTTTTAAAGAGGCGAATACATCATGATTTACGTTAATTTCTAACACTTTTTCTGCTTTCACATGCTGATTGTCAGGCATAGCACTTAAAATTTTCTCCATTTCAATCGTTACTTCACCATCAGCTGATAAGCAAACGGGATGTGTTTTTAAACGCTTAGACGCGCGCACATCTCCTACTTTTTCCGCCAAAGCTTTTTTCATATAGTCAAATAGCTCTTTGTTTTCTCTTTCCTCAGACTCATTGAGCTGTTCTTCCTCTGCTTCAATACCTAAGTCACTGCTTGCAACAGATTTAAATTCTTTTTCTTCGTACGTCATTAACATTTTAATCGCAAATTCATCGATATCTTCTGTAAAATACAGAATTTCGTACCCTTTATCTGCAACCAATTCTGCTTGAGGAAGCTTTTCAATTCGTTCGTACGATTCGCCTGATGCATAATAAATATACTTTTGATCCTCAGGCATGCGCGATACATACTCATCTAGTGTTACGAGCTTTTTCTCTGTAGAAGAATAGAATAAAAGCAGGTCTTTTAACACGTCTTTGTTGCTGCCAAAGTCACTGTAAACGCCGTACTTCAGCTGGCGGCCAAATGATTCATAAAACTTCTCGTACTTTTCACGTTCGTTTTTAAGCAAGCTTTTTAATTCATTTTTTGATTTTCTTGCCGATGTTTTTGGCAATCAGCTGAAGCTGGCGGTCTTGCTGCAAAATTTCACGTGAAATATTAAGAGATAAATCTTCAGAATCTACCATACCTTTTACAAAGCTAAAGTAATCTGGAAGAAGATCTGCACATTTATTCATAATTAAGACGCCGTTTGAATACAATTCAAGTCCTTTTTCAAATTCTTTTGAGTAGTAGTCAAACGGACTATTTTCTGGAATAAATAAAATGGCATTGTAGCGAATCGTTCCATCCACATTAATATGAAGGTGAGTGAGCGGTTTATCAAATCCGTAGCGCTTTTCTGAATAAAACTGCTCATAGTCTTCTGAAGTCAATTCATTTCTGTTTTTCTTCCAGATCGGTATCATACTGTTGATAACTTGTTCTTCTGTATAATCTTCTAGCTCGTTATCAGAACCTTCTTTAGGGCGTTTTTCCGTTATGTCCATTTTAATCGGGTAGCGGATAAAGTCTGAATACTTTTTAATGATCTCTTTTAAACGATATTCTTCTAGATACTCATCATATGTTTCATCTTCTGTATTTTCTTTAATTTTTAAAATGATTTGAGTTCCAACCGTTTCTTTTTCGCACGGCTCGATTGTATAACCATCAGCACCAGTAGATTCCCATTTATAGGCTTTATCGCTGCCTAAAGCTTTACTAATCACCGTTACGACATCTGCTACCATGAACGCAGCATAAAACCCAACGCCGAATTGGCCGATAATCGTGTGTCCGTCCTTTGTTTCATTTTCGTTTTTAAACGCAAGAGAACCGCTTCTTGCAATTGTGCCCAAGCTGCTTTCAAGCTCCTCTTGCGTCATACCAATTCCAGTATCCGTAATGGTTAAGGTACGGTTAGTTTTATCTGGTGTTACTTTTATGTAGTAGCTTTCTTTGTTAAAATGCAAGGAGTCGTCTGTTAAAGCTTTGTAATAAATTTTATCGATTGCATCACTTGAATTTGATAGAAGTTCTCTCAAAAATACTTCTTTTTGAGAATAGATGGAATTAATCATCATCTCTAATAATCGCTTTGATTCGGCTTTGAATTCTTTTTTTGACATAAGAAGTTCTCCTTTCCAAATAGGGCTTATAAAATAATTAGCACTTGAGTTGATAGAGTGCTAATCACTCTTCTTATTTAACATGTATTGGGGTATTTGTCAATATATTAGGAGATTCACCAAAGAGATTAAAAATTAGACTGAAAAAAGCAAACTTTTAAAAAAAAGGTTGAACGTTCTGAAAGAGTTTGCTAGAATATACTTAATTTCAAAGACTATATGTGACTGGCGAAACGCGGATAACCGTGAGGAAGCATATAGTGACGTAGCCGTTCGCCTGGGCAGAGGTAAGGGATTAATACATATCTCTTACCTCTTTCTGTTTAGGGGGAGAGGATATAGAAGTTATCAGACATGTAGGCTAAAAAACCAGACTTTTAAAAAAATTAAAAATGAAGTTCCTTTATCCAAAGGTAAAAACGTGTAAAACTACGATGATAATCAGAGGAGAGTACAAAATGAGCACATTAACATTGGAAAAAGTACAAACAATCAAAACATTAAACAACATTGCACAAAAAGGTCTAAATGTTTTTAATCAAGAAGGTTATCAAATTGACAACGACAGCGAAAATCCAGATGCTATTGTCGTGCGTAGCTTTAACATGCACAGCATGGCATTTGACCAAAATTTAAAAGCTATTGCACGAGCTGGAGCGGGGGTTAATAATATACCGGTGGACGCTTGCACGGAGCAAGGTATCGTTGTATTTAATACGCCAGGAGCTAATGCAAACGCAGTAAAAGAAATGGTTTTAACTACAATTATGGCTTCTTCTCGTAACTTATTTGCTGGAGTTGAATGGACAAAAGGATTAGATGGCCAAGGTGATCAAATTCCTAAGTTAGTTGAAGCAGGTAAAAAACAGTTTGTTGGAAAAGAAATCAAAGGCAAAACATTAGGCGTTATTGGTTTAGGTGCAATTGGTGCTCTTGTAGCAAACGACGCGCTTGATTTAGATATGGACGTAATTGGTTTTGATCCATTCATTTCTGTTAATACAGCTTGGAATTTGTCTCGCAACGTACAGCGTGCAATGTCTCTAGAAGAACTATTTGCAGCATCTGACTATATTACGGTTCATGTTCCATTAACGGAAGATACAAAAGGTGTTTTCAATAAAGAAACGTTTAGCATCATGAAACCAGATGTTCATATTTTGAACTTCTCACGGGGTGAGCTTGTAAACGAAGAAGATATGAAAGCTGCTCTTGAAAGTGGAAAAGTTGGACGATACATTACAGATTTCCCAAATCAAAATATCTTGAACATGAAAAATGTTGTGCCAATTCCTCACTTAGGGGCATCAACTCAAGAATCAGAAGAAAACTGTGCGGTAATGGCAGCACGTCAAGTGAAAAATTTCTTAGAAACAGGAAACGTTAAAAATTCAGTGAACTTCCCGAATGCATCTCTTCCTTACACTGGGAAAAAACGCGTAGCTGCTTTCCATCACAACGTGCCGAATATGGTAGGACAACTTACACAAGTATTCTCAAACTACAATTTAAACATCGCAGATATGGTGAACAGAAGCCGCGGTGAATATGCGTATACAATGATTGATATTGACAATCAAGTAAGCGACGAGATTGTGCCTGAGCTAGAAGAAAAAATTGGTCAAATTGAAGGAATTATTACAAGTCGTATTATCTAATTTCGTTACCATCATATTTTCAGTGTTACAGCCCTAACTTAGAAAAGTTAGGGCTGTTTTTACATGGTGTTTACCTCATATCATTTCCTTCATTCTCATATCATATAGAAATACCTTTAAAGAGGTGAACGTTTTGTCAGGAGAAATGATAGGAATTTTGATAGGGTCGCTCATCGCGCTGGCAGGAACATTTATTACTTCTGTCGTAGCTATAACGATGTCGAAAGAGCAATACAAACAAGAGCTTCGCAAAGCATTTATCCAAAAGAAAGTTGATGCCTATACCCATGTGTGTCAAGTTATTCTAGCTATAAAAAACGATTTACTTACAAAAACTGTTTCTTCAGCCGGCTTAAACTGGACGGCTCAATCTATTAACAAACTAGCAGATGTGTGTATTACGGAAGGGCTATGGATCGATGAAGAAGACAGCAAAAAGCTGGAGATTCTGCAGAAGCAGCTTTCAAAATTTGTATTTGATGAAATAGAACTGTCTAGACATGATATTCTCACAACCTGTTATGAAATTGTTGAATATTGCGAAAAAAGGGCAAGGATTCTTCATTCTATGACTACAAAAGAATAGGTGATTACTACTTTAAGAAGTGATAGTAGAAGTATTAAAAAAGCGTCGGAATATAAAGTCAAAAAGCAATCCGTTTATACACCAGCAGTCGACGAGGGCATTAAGCGATAGGAAAAGATAGGCTCAGTACCGGGTCTATCTTTTTGAGTTTATATAAAGATTAAATATATTTCTATATGAATATGTCCAAGCATTTATAGAAAACCCTCATAAAATAATATATTACAGAAAGGAGATGATTGTATGTCGAATTACGAGTCGAGCAAACCGTATATTAAAGCCGTTAATATACCTAATCCTTTATATCAATCTTTAAAAGGAGACTATTTTGTTGGACAAACTGAGCCTATTCGTTTTGGTGGAAATAGAAATGCTTGGGGCGGGTTAGTTAACCCTTCCGGCTCCGGAGTAGATTTATTTGTGAATGCTTTTACTATCACTAACTATTCCAACGAACCTTTTACTGCTGAAATTTGGTTTAACTCCATCCCGCCTGGAAAAGGAACAACTTCGGATAATGTGAGTCCAGCGAATACTACAATACGTTCAAAGCCAAAAGGGAAAATTAAATTTGCAGAAATGGTAAAAGGCTTTCCTACCAAAGGGGTAAACGTATTTAACCGTGTTGTTCCGCCGAAAAGTACATTAGTAAGTGATGAAGATGGTAAATTTATCTTTCCAAACAACGGTTCATACGTTATTTTCCTAGTTTCTCCGGGAAATAAAGAAATTAAAGCTGAAATTGCATATGGATGGTTTGAAAAAAAACGTAAGAAGAATTGTTAACTGAATAGGTCTTAGCGATTGTATGAGAAGTGTATGAGCTATTTCATATTTAATACAGTCCTTAACAAACAGTAAGTGTTTATGAAAAGAACTTTGCAGCAGCATACAAAGTTCTTTTTTATAGCTTGCGTTTTTTCGTTTGATTATGGATATCACCAAAGAAAAACAAAGCAAGCAAAAGGATAATTCTAACTACACAAGCGGTTTGAATAGTATTTAAGGATGTTGATGACTCAAGGATTAAAGCGAGAATACATAAAACTAAGCTACCTAGTACAATAGCAAAACGAATAACAAAGACGACTGTTATAGAACGAATGCCAAATACAGCTGATATACTAATCACCTCTTTGTAGAATGAAGTAACCTTTTCGTCCAGGGTATAAGCGTGCTTAACATCTCACGTTAATGTCTACATTCACATTATCTTAAGTTTCAATTCATACTGGCTTCATATAAATTAGTCATACTGAATGTATTAATGAAAGATATGAGGTGGAACAATGTTAAACAAGCTTTTTAAACTATTTACAACAGAAACCGAGATATCCAAAGATAAAGAAGTAGATCTCCACGAAGAGAACGATTTTAACGAAGTTTGTGATGATCATTTCATTATAGATGAGTATTAGAAGCCCTATAAAACGCTGCAAAAATGAGAGGGTTGATTGTATCTATATAACCATTAATCGTACAAGGGTCGTAAAGGTATACTTTTACGGCCGATTAATATTGATGAATTGCTTTTTACATGAAACAATGTGAAAAAAATGGGCATCCTAGAAGCAAAAGGAGGGGATAGAATGGGCAAAGAACCAAATGATGAAACAAGTGAAGGGCTGAATCAGCTTTTTGAAATCATCAATGCAAAAGGCGACGAGGGCGAACTTAGAGAAATTGTCAGTAGGAGCAGTGAAAAGAATAATCATAAAAATCATGAGGATCAATCGTAAAAAGAAAATAAAAAACCTCTTCATGGAAATCATGAAGAGGTCAGATGAAATAGTATTGCAACCATTCCATCCTGCAGAGTTTTAAAGTGTTTTAAACTCTTGATACGGCTGTTTTTATGGAACTGATGGGATTCGAACCCACGACCCCTTGTCTGCCAGACAAGTATTCTCCCACTGAACTACAGTCCCGATTATGTAGAGCCTTTATTGCGTGTTGACTCTACTATATTTTAATACGTATGCCGCGCGTTCGCAATAGTTATTTTCAGTGTTTTCTAATTTCTTCATAGGAATATTAACTTCTAAAAAAATCATTTACTTCTTGTTTATACGTATAAAAAAAACTTGGAATTTGGCTTGGTTCCAATCCTTGTGCAGCGTATTTGCTGATGGATTCGTAGTACCATTTCTGCTTTTCGAATCCTCTTTTAAAGCTATTCCAAATCGTATCTCCTTGCTGATCGTAGCTTTCTTTTAAAGACCGTAAATTGTCTAATTTATCTGCTACAATTAAAGATTTCACTTCAAGAGAACCAGTTTTCACAATTTGAATTGTATGCTGTTTACGTTCTTCCCAGCTTTTTGATTTGTTTTCTGTATGAGCTTCAACAATCCCCGCTACATCTAAACCAAATCTTTGTACAATTTCTTCGAGTGTTACACTTGTATCTTCTACAGCATCATGCAGATAAGCTGCTGCAATTACTTCTTCACTAAAACCTGCTTTTTCTAAAATATTACCTACGTTAATAGGATGAACAATATAAGGTATATCAGACAGCTTGCGCATTTGACCCGTATGAGCGTGTTCTGCATATCTACGTGCTTCTTTTATTAAAGACATCATATTCCTCCACGTTTTATTCAGTATATCTTCATATTATTAGTATAAACGAATATAGCTTTCCTCACTTTATAAAATTGCACAAATTCATTTCTTATAATAAAGGAAGGCTACCAAAACCCCTTCTTATTGTAGTTTTTTTATAAAGCCTAATATCTATTTACTAGGCCTGTATCAGTTGCCATTTCCTTTTTTATTCATAGTTTGTATGAAGGAGTGATAGCAATGCAAAACCGTAATAATCAAAATATTAAGGTCATTGATGTTTCTCATCACAATGGAACAATTGATTGGGCAAAAGTGGCGTCGGATGGTGTAAAAGGCGCGTATATTAAATTAACAGAAGGTACAACCTTCTTAGATAAAAAATCATATGATAATTATATAGGTGCAAAAAATGCAGGTCTACGTGTAGGGTTTTATCACTTTGCTCATGTTGATAATGATCCCATTGCAGAAGTTAATTTCTTTTTAAATAAATTAGGCAGCATGAAGGTTGATTTGCCTCATTGCTTAGATTTGGAAGAAAATAAAGGAAAAACAAAAGCGCAGGTCACAGCCTTTGCAGTTAGATGGATGGAGTATATTGAAAGGAAAACAAGCATCACGCCTATTCTTTACACGGGTTATAGTTTTATTAAATCCAATTTTACAAGCGCTGTGGCAAGATATCCACTATGGATAGCTCGTTACAGTGGAAGTAACCGTTCTAAGGGATTTGCTAACCCAGGTGATACGGCGATTTGGGATAGATGGTCTATGTTTCAATATACAGATCAAGGAAAAGTAAACGGGATTAAAGGCAATGTTGATATCAATGAAATGGATCTGGATTTCTTTAATAGTATTAATACAGGCGTGACGGTGGTGGAAAATAATAAGCCATCAGCACAATTGCAGCAAGGTGATAGCGGACTAGCTGTAAAAGAACTGCAGCAAAACTTAATTAAATTAGGATTTGAGCTTTCCCAGCAAGGAACTGATGGTCAATATGGCAGTGAAACTGTTGCAGCTGTTAAAGCTCTTCAAGAAAAGTATGGATTAACGTCAACCGGAAAAGCTGATGAGAAAACATTAGCTAAAATGATGGAACTCCTTAAGGGTGTAAGGAATCCTATAGAAGAATCGTTACCAAAGGTTACTTCACTTGGAGATAAATATTCTTTCCAAGTAAAAGCGAAGAAGGATATTGGAGTCTACAAATATGCGAATGTAACAGAGAATTTCAGAACGATAAAAAAAGGCACGGTATTTAGCGTATATGGCTATACGAATGCAGCATGGGCTGTTCCAGGAGGATTCGTGCAGATGAAAGACGTAGAACCTATCCCAGTTACAATTAAAACAGGCGGATTAAGTAAAGACATGGAAACAGAGTTTCGTGCTTTCTTAAAAAATGAAGGAATTGACAGTGAATTAAACGTACATGCAATAGGTAATCCATCAGCTGAACTCACAGCAGCTGGACTGGATTTGGTAAAAGTTAAGCAGTTTTTAGATAAAAAAGGCTGGTACTACAAGCAATAAAATCCTGCTCCGAAGAGCGGGGTTTTGGTTTGGGATTTTATAAAATAAGAATAACAAACATCAATTAAGTAATTAAAATATGTTCTAAATAACAAAGTATGTAATAACAAAAAAGGTTCTATGTATAGTTCACCTCTAACAGTCATATTTTTAGTCAACAGCTCATGGAGGGTAAATGAATATGAAAAATACGCAGATTCGAATTGAAACACTATCCTATCACTATGAAAACATTATGGTGAATGACGAAGTAGAGCGTGCGATAAAAAGTATTGAAGTGACGTATCGAGCATATAAACATAACCACGTTTTAAACGGACATGTAGTACTTTCAGGAGAAGAGATTTACGATCTTCAGCAGCTGACTCACGCAGTGGCTGGGAAAATAAAAGCAGAATTAGAAACTTCGTAAAAAAACGCTCTTCTTTAAATCTCAAACCAAGATTAAAG
>NZ_JYOO01000058.1 GCF_000956595.1 Priestia aryabhattai B8W22
GAGATTTTTTTATTATTTAGCTAAAGCTTGAGTTTTTAATGCTTCAGCTTTGTCTGTGAACTCCCAAGGAAGCTCCACATCTGTACGGCCAAAGTGACCGTAAGCTGCTGTTTGCTTATAAATTGGGCGACGTAAATCAAGCATTTTAATGATGCCTGCTGGACGTAGGTCAAAGTTTTTGCGTACTACATCTACTAGTACTTCTTCAGAAACTTTTCCTGTACCGAATGTATCAATTGAAATAGATACTGGCTGTGCAACACCAATTGCATATGCTAGTTGTACTTCACATTTATCAGCAAGATCAGCTGCTACAATGTTTTTCGCAACATAACGAGCTGCATAAGCTGCTGAACGGTCTACTTTTGTTGCGTCCTTACCAGAGAATGCACCGCCGCCGTGACGAGCATATCCGCCGTAAGTATCAACGATAATTTTACGACCAGTTAAACCAGCATCTCCTTGAGGGCCGCCGATTACGAAACGTCCTGTTGGGTTAATGAAATACTTTGTATTTTCATCAATTAACTCATTTGGAACAACTGGATTAATAACATATTCTTTTAAGTTACGTTGAATTTGCTCTAACGTTACTTCTGGGTGATGCTGAGTTGAAATAACAATTGTATCGATGCGAACAGGTTTGTTGTTTTCATCATATTCAACTGTTACTTGTGTTTTACCATCTGGGCGAAGGTAAGGAAGAATTTCTTCTTTACGTACTTCTGTTAGACGGCGAGCAAGTTTATGAGCTAATGAAATTGGAAGAGGCATTAATTCTTTTGTTTCGTTACATGCATAACCAAACATTAACCCTTGGTCTCCAGCTCCGATTGCTTCGATTTCTTCATCGGACATTTGACCTTCACGTGCTTCTAACGCTTGGTCTACACCAGCAGCGATATCAGCTGACTGCTCGTCGATAGATGTTAATACTGCACAAGTTTCAGCATCAAATCCGTATTTTGCACGAGTATAGCCAATTCCTTTAATTGTTTCACGAACTGTTTTAGGAATATCCACGTAAGTAGAAGTTGTAATTTCACCGCTTACTAAAACTAAACCAGTTGTTACGCTTGTTTCACAAGCAACACGAGCATTTGGGTCCTTTGCTAGGATAGCATCAAGAATTGAGTCAGAAATTTGGTCACAAATTTTATCGGGATGTCCCTCTGTAACAGATTCTGACGTGAACAGACGACGTTGTGTTGACATCAGTTTTCCTCCTTATAAATACGATACATTGTGATACGGTACTCATTCCCTTATTTTCATTACACGTTAAAAAATATAAAAAAACCTTTCCTTGTATCGAGGAAAGGTATCAAATTCTACATAAGCCTTTCACTCTTATCGATCAAGGTTGTGCCCTTGCATCAGGTTAGCACCTTATCGTCTACACAAAAAAATGACGATGGTTGCTGGGTTTCACAGGGCCTGTCCCTCCACCAGCTCGGGATAAGAGAGTATCCGTTCAAGGACATATAATACATGAAAAAGCGCTTCACTGTCAACAACATTCAAATGGAAATCATCTCTTTATGTTTGAAGCTGTTTTAATGTAACATACTCAAATTTAAAAATAGTATACCTTATTAAGAATGAAAACGAAGTTTGGTTAACAAGACAGATTTTTAAAAAGGCTTTCATTTAAAATACCTTCACTTTTTTCGCTTCTAGCACATATACATGTGTCTAAAATAGGTATAACGTACATTTTTTTATAATACACAAACATTTTTAGTTAAATAGTATAGAATAATTAAATAAATGTGTTATACTAATTATAAATTTCAAACATTAATGAATAAATAATAGCTAAAAAAGGAAGGTAGTGCACATGAGTACTGTTGATATGTCTATCGAATTAAATGGTTTGCTTCAATTAAAAACAACAAAACACCAATTATCTGTTCCACAACTTGTTGAAAAAATTCTAGCTCGACGCGAAGGAACGCTGACTTCTACAGGTGCTGTGTCAGTCGAAACCGGAAAATATACAGGTCGCTCTCCTTTGGATAAATTTATTGTAAGCGATGCTGTATCTTCAAAAACGGTTGAATGGGGACCGGTCAATCAGCCAATTTCTGCTCAGCGATTCGATGCGCTATACAAAAAAGTCTTAACCCACTTAAAGAAGCAGGATGAACTTTTTGTTTTTAATGGATATGCTGGAGCTGATAAAAAGTATCAGTTACCAATTCAAGTAGTTAATGAATTTGCATGGCACAACCTATTCGCTCAGCAGTTATTCATTCGCCCTTCAGCTGAACAAAAAACAAATGATGATGTGAAGCCGTTTACAATTGTAGCAGCTCCAACGTTCAAAGCTGATCCTGAAACAGACGGGACGAATTCTGAAACCTTCATTATTCTTTCATTAGAGCGACGGATTGTGCTAATTGGAGGAACTGAATACGCTGGTGAAATGAAAAAATCTATTTTCTCAGTGATGAACTTCTTGCTTCCCCAAAACAATATTCTATCCATGCACTGTTCTGCTAACGTAGGAGAAGAAGGTGACGTTGCATTATTCTTTGGTTTATCTGGAACGGGTAAAACAACGCTTTCTGCTGATGCAAACCGTCGTTTAATCGGAGATGACGAGCACGGTTGGTCAAGCTCTGGTGTATTTAATATTGAAGGAGGCTGCTACGCGAAGTGCATTCAGCTTTCCGAAGAAAAAGAACCGCAAATTTTTAATGCAATTCGCTTCGGCGCCGTACTGGAAAATGTAGTGTTAAATCAAAATACGAAAGTAGCAGATTACAATGATAATAGTTTAACAGAAAATACTCGTGCCGCTTATTCAATTGATTCTATTGATAATACGGTATTGCCAAGCGTTGCTGGGCACCCTACAGCTATTGTCTTTTTAACTGCTGATGCCTTCGGCGTCTTGCCTCCAATCAGCAAGCTTACAAAAGAACAAGCGATGTACCATTTTCTGAGCGGATACACTAGTAAGTTAGCTGGAACAGAACGCGGCGTAACATCGCCACAGGCCACTTTCTCTACATGCTTTGGTGAGCCTTTCTTACCTCTTGCTCCAACAACTTATGCAGAAATGCTAGGAAAGAAAATCGATGAACATAACGTGAATGTCTACCTTGTAAACACTGGATGGACCGGCGGTGAATACGGCGTGGGTGAACGAATGAAGTTAAGTTACACTCGAGCTATGGTTCAAGCAGCTCTTGAAGGAGAACTAGCTAATACCGAAACAGTAACAGATGCTATTTTTGGTTTATCAATTCCAACTCATGTTCCGGGAGTTCCTGATGAAGTGCTTCAGCCTTCTAAAGCATGGAACGATGCAACAGCTTATAACCAAAAAGCAACTGAACTTGCCGCTAAATTTAAAGCGAACTTCAAGCGTTTTAATGATATAGCAGCTGACATTTCAACATTGGGCGGACCTAGAGTCTAATAAAAAACCGATCGTCTTATAGACGATCGGTTTTTTAGTTAGTCGAATGTAATTTGGTCAGTTCATATGTGACAATGGTTTTTTCCTGTTCCATTTCTACCTTACGCACAACAGCAGTTCCAATACATTCTCCATTTTTCGTTTTGTGAATGTTTAATGGAATATCTAAAGGATACAGGCGATATCCTTTTTTCTCAACTTGAAAAATGTTATCCGTTACACGCTTTTCGTTGCCTTTTGTCACAATCATTGTATTTAATTCTAGCGGCATCCCCATTTTTTCTCACTCCTCACTGTTATTCTACTTGTTTTTTCTATCGTAGCATATCTTTTATTGCGCTTTCATCCACTTCGTTAACTTCTTTACCGTTTCTCGGTTTTCTTTTGGTGGAAAAGCATGCGGAAAGTTTTCGAAATACCAGCTGGTAACTTTTTTATTAGACTTCTTTAGTTTAGATTCGAGCTGATAGGAATGATCAATCGACACGTTTTTATCTTCTAAACCATGAATAAGCAAGACAGGCGGCTCGACGAGATGAGCACGATGCAAAGGTGTCCTCCATTCGTATCTTTCAGGATATTTAGAAGGAGTTCCTCCAATCACCCGCTTCATCATTCTTCTTAAATCTTCTCTTTCTTCATATGTCAATACCATATCCGTGACGCCTCCCCATAGCACAAGAGAACGGCTGTCTTTTTTTTCAATGGCTGTGAGTAAAGCCATCACTCCCCCTCTTGAAAACCCAAAAATATGAATGCGGTCATGGTGGACGTTAGGAAGCTGTTTCAGTAAATCGTAAGCAGCAAAAGCATCGTAACGATCATCTCCTGCAAAATCTTCGTTTCCTTCGCCTCCTTGATTTCCCCTATAGAACGGAGCCATCACAATAAAACCTTGAGAAGCAAATTGAATGAGTCGAGCAGGACGAACCGTTCCTACGTTCTTAATACCTCCTCTTAAGTATAAAAAGCCGTCATACATTCCTTTTTCTTTTGGCTCTGCGAGCATTCCTTTAATCTTAAGCCCTTGACATGCATATGTAATCACCCACAGCGCCACGCGAGGGTTTGATGATGGGAAACGCTGTTTATGAAGAATTGTTCCATCTTTCATTTTTTTCCTCCATTCTTTATATAACTAGCCTGCTTTCTTCCGCCAAGGTTTACTTTCAGTCGTTGACTAATACTTCTTTGATTTTCCACATAGTTATATAGGCACTCACCTTCTTCCACTTCTTTACATACATTATCATAAAATATTTTATTATTTTAAGGAGGTTTGCTTTATGAAACCAATTAAATGGCTTTTTTCTTTGCTTGCTATCATGATTTTACTCATTCCACTAATTAGCTGCAGCAAAACAACACCTGTACAAACGGTTCGTGTCGGCGAAGTAACTCGCTCTATCTTTTATGCTCCCCAGTACGTCGCTATTTCAAAAGGCTTTTTTGAAGAAGAAGGACTAAAGGTAGATTTAAAAACAACGTGGGGCGGAGATAAGACAATGACGTCACTTTTATCTGATGGTATCGACGTCGCCTTAGTCGGCTCGGAAACTTCAATCTACGTATATGCACAGGGGTCTAGTGATCCCGTCATCAATTTTGCACAGCTAACCCAAACCGACGGAACATTTCTAGTAGCGCGTAAAAAGGTCGATCAGTTTTCATGGGATCAGCTTAAAGGCAAAACGTTTCTTGGTCAACGCAAAGGCGGCATGCCGCAAATGGTAGGAGAATATGTGTTGAAACAGCATAATATTGACCCTAAAAAAGATGTAAAACTCGTTCAAAACATTGATTTTGCTAACGTTGCGAATGCTTTTGCTTCTGGTACTGGAGATTACGTTCAATTATTTGAGCCAACGGCTAGTATTTTAGAGAAACAAGGAAAAGGACATATCGTTGCTTCCTTCGGAAAAGAATCAGGAACAGTTCCTTATACAACATTTATGGCCAAAGAAAGCTATTTAAAAGATAACCCTGAAGCAGCAGCTAAATTTACTCGAGCTATTTACAAAGCACAAAAATGGGTGAATACACATAGCACAGATGAAATTGCTGAAGTGGTTGCACCGTATTTTGAAGATACACCTAAAGAAACGCTGAAAACCGTGATTGATCGCTATAAATCCCAAAAATCCTTTGCAACTAACCCTTTATTAGATCAAAAAGAGTGGGATCATTTACAAAAAATCATGGACGAATCTGGAGAACTTCCAAGACACATTGATCACAGCAAGCTAGTCAACACAAAATTCGCAAAAGATGCAATGAGTGAGTAATATGACAAAACTTCACATTCAAGATGTTCAGCATATGTATCTTACGACAAAGTCTGCTACCACTGCACTTGAACATATTAATTTGTCTATTGAAGAAGGAGAATTTGTTTCCTTTCTCGGCCCAAGCGGATGTGGAAAAACGACGCTTCTATCGATTATTGCAGGCTTGATTGAACCAACGTCCGGCTCTGTCACAATAGACGGTGAAAATATCGGAACATCAGTCCCAAACATCGGTTATATGCTTCAACAAGATTATTTGTTTCCGTGGAAAACCATTAAAGAAAATATTTTACTTGGGCTTGAAATTCGCGGACAGCTAACAGATAAAACAGAGAGTAAAGCATTGCTGCTCCTAAAAGAAATTGGTCTACAAGGCGTAGATGACCTATATCCACACCAGTTATCCGGAGGCATGAGACAACGCGTCGCTTTAGTCCGAACACTTGCCATCGACCCCGCTATTTTACTCTTGGATGAACCTTTTTCAGCACTAGATTTTCAAACAAAACTTAAGCTTGAAGAACTTGTCTCCAAAACGCTGATGACTTATCAAAAAACGGCTGTTTTGGTCACGCACGATATCGGCGAAGCCATTGCTATGAGCAGCCGAATCTTTTTATTCTCAGCCAAGCCGGGAAAAATCGCAAAAACATTCACGGTTCCTTCTATTTTACGAACCCTCTCTCCGTTTGAAGCACGACAGCACCCTGTCTATAACGACTTATTTATGGACATATGGAAGGAGCTTGATCAACTTGAAACCCACTAGCTCCCTAGATACTCTTCACGAAAGCTACCTTCGCAAGGTTCGGGTCGAAAAACGATTAGTACTGAGCGTGCAGCTGGTCATTTTCTTAGCCTTTTTTAGCTTATGGGAACTTGCTTCTCGTTTAAAGTGGATTGACCCTTTAATCTTCAGTTCCCCTACTAAAGTATGGCATTTATTTTTAATTAAACTTGCCGACGGCTCTCTGGCAGAACATATTGGTTTTACGTTATTTGAAACAGTTCTTGGCTTCATTTTAGGCACAGTGCTAGGTATTTTACTTGCCACGGCTCTTTGGTATTCAACTAGGCTTGCACATATATTAGACCCTTACCTCGTTATTTTAAACGCCATGCCAAAAGTAGCGCTGGGCCCTATTTTAATTGTAGCTATCGGTCCAGGATTTTTTTCAATCTTAACGATGGGGGCCATTATATCCGTTATTATTACATCCATCGTCGTTTACACAGCATTTAAAGAAGTGGATCCAAACTATATTAAATTACTAAAAAGCTTTGGGGCAACGAAAAGCCGCTGTTTTAAAGAAGCAATCTTGCCAGCTTCCATGCCTGCCATTATTTCTACATTTAAAGTAAATGTCGGTTTATCTTGGGTAGGCGTCATCGTAGGAGAATTTTTAGTTTCTTCAAAGGGGCTTGGATATATGATTATTTATGGTTTCCAAGTCTTCAACTTCACTCTTGTTCTTCTCAGCTTATTATTAATTGCCATTTTCGCTACGATTATGTACCAAGGCGTGGCTTATTTAGAAAAGAAATTGATCCGACGCTCATAAAAAAATACCCCCGTACAAACGGGGGTATTTTCGTTGACATGATGCTTTCACAAAAATGTTCGCTTTACATATTTCATTACATACTGCAAAACATTATCTTTCATGATGAAGCTGTACGCATCATCTTGTTGAATGCCCGAAGGTAGTTCATCAATCATTACGGGACCATCCGTTTCCATGTAGTCTTCTTTCTTAATTACATTTCCAATAGTAGCAAAATAAATATTTTTAATAATGGTCTTTCCTTTGCTTACTACTTTATATTGACCAATATAAGTTAAAGAAGAGACTTCTCCGCCTGTTTCTTCAAATACTTCTCGAACCGCTGCTTCTTCTGGTACTTCATTGCCTTCTAGTTTTCCTCCGGGAAATTCTAAACCTCGTTTTGAGTGATTCGTTAGCAACCATTGATTTTCATACCTGCATACGACCCAAACATGACGTGGAGTTTTCGAGAATGGATTTTTTTCAAATGATAAAAATACTTGATTATGATATGCATCCTTAAATGTGTACATGGTCGACTCAAACTCCATTTGATTTTTCCCTTATTTTATCATACATTACGGCCATACCTGATAAGAAAAGTATGCTCGTACTTTTTTTCTTTGCTTTTTACCCCTTATTCCGTTCTATCTGAAGATAAAATATTCATCTGTTTGATATGTGATTTTGTTTCATCGTCTCCCAGCTGATAAAGCAGGGCATATATGTCAACTGTCGTTTTATCGTACATATCATTTTGAGAATCATGATGATATTCCAGATACGGAATATGTGATCGCCAAAAGCTTGACCAATCGCTTGAAGCACGCTGATCTAAATACGTTCTCAGCTTCTCCACTTCTTCATCTGTTGCTTCAATCGCATAATTCCAATCTGAAGCAGTATTTGACTGATTGATTTCTCCTGAACTTAGGGATACATAATATTTTTTTGTCATGAAAGATATTCAGCTCCTTCTTTCTAGTGCCAACTTATCTTTCTTATTTGTATCTTATTCTTTTTTTATACACTCTACGATTTAAAGCGGTCTTTTAAAATCGCTATTGCTTTTTTTAACGGCTCTGGAATTGGAATTCCTACAATTCCTGCATTTTCTGTAATTGAAATCATTTCGTTTAAAATATAGAACAAAATAGCTCCATCTCGAATAATATGACCGTTTTCCCAGAATACAGAATCGATAAAGTTTGCTACCGCAATCATGGCAAAAATAAAAATCTTTTTGGCAATTCCTTTAAAACCTACTTTGCTAGATAAACGTTTATTTATAAAAGCTGCAATTGTACCCGTCAAGTAATCCATTGCCACTAATGCTACTAAAGCCATTAGTAAATAGTCCCACTCTCCAAATAAAAAAAAAGCCAGTGAACCTAAACTTGAGATTATCAAGACAGAAAGCTTCTGCATATCCACTTTTTTCACCCTTTCAGCAGTCATATCCCTACAGTATATGCCGGTGAAAAAAAAGTGTTCGTCCATCTTATCGTAAAAAAACCTGCGATTGCTCGCAGGTTTTACTTACTTGCCTAGGAATGATTTTAACATCCACGTATGCTTTTCCAAGCTTTGATGAATGGCTAAAAGCATGTCCCCTGTTGTTTCATCGCCCGCTTCACCGGCTGCGTCCATTCCTTCTTTTAATTCAGCAGTTAGCGTATCAAAATCGCTTACTAAAGAAGCAACCATATCTTTAGCCGTTTCGCTTCCATCAGCTTCCTTAATAGAAGAAAGTTCTAACGATTCTTTCATTGTCGCCACAGGTTTTCCTTCTAATGCTAAAAGGCGTTCTGCAAGGTCATCAATAATTGTAGCTGTTTCCGTATACAGCTCTTCAAACTTTTCATGAAGAGTGAAGAATTGTTCACCTTTTACGTACCAGTGAAAATTATGGAGTTTTATGTACATTACACTAAAATTTGCTACTTGTTTATTAACGATTTCATTTACATTTACTTCCATTTTTTTCGCTCCTTTATGAACTCTTTGTATAGTATAGTTGTACCCTTTTTTAGTTGATTAAAACATTTTTTTCATAAAAAGAGACATTTCCCTTTCTTTAGACCCAGAGAAAATTCTTCATCTTTTTCCAAATAAAATAAGCAGCCCAGCGGACTGCTTATTTTTAGCCAAATACTTTTTCTAAATCTTCTTTGTCCTGTTCTAACCAGAACTTCATCAAGCGTTTTGCTCCTTCTAAATCGTGAAGTTTCGCTTGGCCGCACTGCTTTTCATTTGCTGCTGGAATTTCAGTAATGTTAATTGCATCTTTTAACGTATCGTCCAGCAAATCAATAATTTCACGTACAGTCGGCTCACCGCTCACTACTAAGTAGTATCCCGTTTGACATCCCATAGGCGAAATATCAATAATATCAAAGTGATCGTATTTTTCTACATGAGTACGAATATTAAAAGCTAATAAATGCTCTAACGTATGAATAACGTCCGGCTTCATTGCTTGTTTGTTTGGTTGGCAAAAACGAATATCGAATTTATTTACAACACCGTCGCTTCCCACTTTGTGAACACCGCAGTGTCTTACGTAAGGTGCTTTAACCGCATTATGGTCTAGCTCAAAACTTTCTACTGATGGCATAATACCACTCCTTTTTTCTTCTTTCACCTATCATAACATGCAATTCCGATATATTTCATCCATTTAATAACCTTTATTTCTTTTAGTTGCTTTTTATTCCTTCTATCCCTTATAGTATGAGCAAACACGAAAGAAAGAACGTGATAATAAATGATTGCAAAGCTTTTGCTTTTACTTATAAAAGGTTATCAAAAAGGAATTTCACCTTTTTTTCCGGCAAGATGCCGCTTTTACCCTACCTGCTCACAGTACGGAGTTGAATCCATTAAACGTTTTGGTGCCGTAAAGGGATCTTATTTGACTGTAAAACGCATTTTAAAATGCCACCCTTTCCATCCGGGTGGCATTGATGAAGTACCTGAGAAAAAATCACACTAGGCTTTAGTTGTTTTCGATTGCTTCATATCCATTTACAACAACATCTAGCTTTCCTGTATTTGGATCAATAACTAGTCCATGTACAGGAGTATCTTTTGAGAATAGAGGGTGTTTACGGATTGTCTCTACACTATGCTGAACAGTCTCTTCTACTGAATCAAAACCCGTTAACCATTTTTTCAAGTCCATAGAATATTCAATGGTATTAATCACTTCATCTGATATGCCTTTTGCTCTTACTTTCTCTAAAAAAGGTTCTGCCTGAAGTTTACCTGCTCCACAATCGTGGTGACCAATTACACATACCTCATCAGCTTGTAGCTCGTACACAGCTACTAAAATGCTTCGCATAATACTTCCAAATGGATGTGAAACAAGCGCTCCTGCGTTTTTAACAATTTTCACGTCTCCGTTACGCAGATTTAAAGCGTGCGGAAGCAATTCTACCAATCTTGTGTCCATACACGATAAAATGACCATTTTTTTATCAGGGAATTTGCTTGTTTCGTAAAGTTCATACTTCTTTTCTTCTACAAATTTTTGGTTAAATTCTAAAACGTCTTGTAATAAGCTCATCTGCTGTCTTCTCCTTTATAAAAAAATTCTTTCTTGTATTATAATACTTTTTCCTATAAGATGAAAAGTGTTAAATCGTAATCATTATTATTTATAAACAAGAAAGTAGGTTATAACAGTGAAAAAAATTCCCGTTACCGTTTTAAGCGGATACCTTGGTTCAGGTAAAACAACTCTTTTGAACCATATTTTAAAAAATAAAGAAGGTTTAAAAGTCGCGGTTATTGTCAATGACATGAGCGAAGTAAATATTGATGCAGACTTAGTTAAACAAGGCGGATTTTCCCGAACAGAAGAAAAACTTGTTGAAATGCAAAATGGCTGTATTTGCTGTACGCTTCGAGATGATCTAATGAAAGAGGTAGAACGCCTAGCTGACAATGGTGATATTGATTATATTGTCATTGAATCCTCTGGAATCAGCGAACCTATCCCTGTTGCCCAAACATTTACTTATATTGATGAAGAGCTTGGCATTGATTTAACTCAAAAATGTTCCTTAGATACAATGGTCACTGTAGTAGATGCTAATCGCTTTTGGGAAGACTTTTCATCCGGCGAAAGCCTATTAGACCGTAAAGAAGGAACAGATGAAAACGATAAAAGAGAAGTGGTTGATTTATTAATCGATCAAATTGAATTTGCAAACGTCATTTTGTTAAACAAAGTTGATTTGTTAACAAAAGATGATGCAGATGAGCTGCAGGCTGTTCTTCACAAATTAAACTCAGAAGCCACTGTTATCCAAACAATTAATAGTGAGGTAAGCCTTGAAGCCATACTTCATACCGACTTATTCGACTTTGAAAGAGCTAGTCAAGGAGCCGGGTGGATTAAAGAACTAAATGAAGAACACCATACGCCTGAAACGGAAGAGTTTGGTATTTCTTCTTTTGTATACAGAAGAAATCGTCCCCTTCATCCTGAACGCTTTATGAAATGGTTAGAGAACTGGCCGGTTGATATTGTACGTGCAAAAGGATTTTTCTGGCTTGCTTCACGTAACCATACGGCAGGACTTCTTTCTCAAGCAGGTACGTCCATTATGATTCAAGGAGCGGGTGAATGGGTGGCGACGTACACAGCAGAGGAAAGAGAACAAACCTTAAAAGAAGAACCTGAATTACGAGCAAAATGGGATGAGCAATTTGGAGACCGTATTAACGAGCTTGTGTTCATTGGTATTGATATGAACGAAGCTGAAATTATTAAAACATTAGACCACTGTTTGTTGACAACTGAGGAAATGAATCAGGATTGGACTACTTTCAAAGATCCTCTTCCGAAGTTTACAGTAAGTACGTAAATTTTTAGTTTTCAAATCGTAATAATTACGATATAATAACATAGGTCATAAATGGTTACGATACGAACGGAAGGAGCAACATAATGAAATTCAAACCACTTTTAATGGTGCTGGCATTAGGAATTGGAACAGTCCTTGCAGGGTGCAGTTCAAGCAGTGCAAATAACGCATCTGATAATAAAAACAAAAAATTAGAAGTTTACACAACAATTTACCCTTTACAAGATTTCACTGAAAAAATCGGTGGAAAATATGTAGAAGCTAAAAGTATTTTACCAACTGGTGTAGATGCTCACTCATTTGAACCTACCACAAAAACAATGGTCAAAATCGCCAACGCGGACGCATTTGTTTACTCAGGAATTGGACTTGAAGGTTTTGCAGATAAAGCACAGTCTACGCTAAAGAATGAAGATGTCGCTTTAGTAGAAGCTGCAAAAGGAATTGAACTAGCAAAGAGTTCTGAAGATGAGCATGCCCACGAGGACGAACATGCACATGAAGAAGAGCATAACCACGGAGATACAGACCCTCACGTTTGGCTTGATCCTATTTTAGCTATTCAATTAGCAGAAAATATTAAAAATGAACTTGTTGAATTAAAACCGGATAAAAAAGCAGAATTTGAAAAGAATTTCCAAACGTTGAAGACCCAGCTTGAAGATGTAGACCAAGAGCTAAAAACAACCATTGGCGACGCACCTCATAAAGAAATTTTAGTATCACATGCAGCCTACGGCTACTGGGAAAAACGATACGGCTTAAAGCAAATTAGCGTAGCTGGTTTATCTCCTACAAATGAGCCGTCTCAAAAACAATTAGAAAACATCGTAAAACAAGCAAAAAAAGACCATATCAAATACTTTATCTTTGACCAAAATTTAAAGCCTAAAGTGTCTACGCTTGTTAAAAATGAAGTGGGAGCTCAACCTTTAACACTTCATAACTTAGAGTCATTAACAAAAAACGATGTTAAAAATAAAGAAGATTATTTTTCGATTATGCAGCACAACATTGATACGTTGAAAAAAGCATTATATTAATAAAAAAA
>NZ_JYOO01000059.1 GCF_000956595.1 Priestia aryabhattai B8W22
GCTGTTCCTGATGACTGTACATAATCGCTGCTCACATAGCCTGTGCGGCCGTTGTAGTTAATTTTGTACCAGCTTCCGCTTTTACTCACCACAGATAGTGTTTGATCTTTCACTACGCTGCCGATAATCCCGTAATTCGTTCCCGCTCCGCTTCTCACATTGAGCTTGCTTGCCGTTACTTTATATGTAACTGTCGCTGCATATGCCTTTTCTTGATTTCTCCCAATTGAGCTAAAGCCAGGCGTTACAGCCGTTGCAAGCGTAGCTGTTAACGCCATCCCCACCATTAATTTTTTCAACTGCTTTCCCTCCATTTATTCCTCATAAAATTCTACTATTTTCTATTCTTAATTCATTATCTTACCATATTCCAAACGAAGGGAAAGGGTCAATGGATGCTTTTCACACGGCCTATAAAAAAAGACAAACCTCTTTGATAGGTCTGTCTGCCTCTTTCACTATTATCTTAAATCAACGTTGTGATATACTTGCTGCACATCTTCTAAGTCCTCTAATGCATCAATCATTTTTTCAAACTGAGCTTGTGCATCTTCAGGAAGAGTTACATCATTTTGAGCAAGCATCGTTTGCTCAGCTACTGTAAATTCCGTAATACCAGCATCGTTGAACGCTTTTTGTACCGCATGGAATTGATCCGGATCAGCGTAAACAATTACAGAATCTTCTTCTTCTAAAATGTCACGCACGTCTACATCTGCTTCCATTAACAGTTCTAGCGTCTCTTCTTCATCCTTACCTTCTACACCAATAACAGCTGTTGGATCAAACATGTACGCTACTGATCCGCTTACTCCCATATTACCGCCATTTTTACCAAAGGCAGCACGCACGTCTGAAGCTGTTCTGTTTACGTTATTCGTAAGAGCATCTACGATAACCATTGATCCATTTGGTCCAAAACCTTCGTAACGAAGATTATCGTAATTTTCTTCTGATCCGCCTTTTGCTTTTTCAATCGCACGGTCAATAATTGCTTTTGGCACATTGTATGTTTTCGCGCGTTCTAATACAACTTTTAACGCTTGGTTTGATTCTGGATCTGGCTCGCCTTGTTTCGCAGCCACATAAATCTCACGGCCAAACTTGGCATATATACGACTTGTATTAGCATCTTTTGACGCTTTCTTTTCTTTAATATTGTTCCACTTACGGCCCATATTGTTTCACTCTCTTTCAAAATTGAATCTAATAAAATAAATAGGCAATGATATATCCGTTTTTATTATACATCAATTCCCTCTTATCTTTCGAGTTTAATACGTAAAAAAGAAAAGCAATATTTTGGTATATTTCGTTAACTAAATAAATGAGAAAACCATTTGAGAACAGGCTGAATGATTTTGATATATATTTTTTTAAGCGGTTTATATATACATGTCACCCAAAACCATCTTAAAGGGTAATAGATTATATGAATTCCAATCCACTTAAATCCCTTCCAGAAACAGAAAAAGATACGCTGAGAGAATGAAAGCACAGGAAGAATAATTTCATTGTAAAAAGGCAGCACAAGGTATTTCCATAACAGATAACAGGGGTAGCAAATTAGATACAAAATAGGGTAGACGACATATCTCCATATAAATCTAGTTATAGGCAAAAAACATCGTTTCCAAACGAAGAGAATAAAAGGATATATTATCTCATTCCATAGCCAAGAAATAGGGTAGACGAACAGAAAACGTATGATGTATATCCAAATAAAATAAATGACCGGTTGAAGGATTCTTTTCCCTATCCACATGAGGGGCTGAGCGATGAAATATATCCATACTTTACAAAAGACTTGAAATACAAAATAAAAGGGAAAATATAAGACAAAAAAGATGCCTCGCAACACGTACTTTATACTTTGAGTCACTCCACTAATGCTTTCCACATCCTTTTTAATAGCTGAGGTTCGTTCCTTTACCTATTTCATTATATAAAATAAATGGAGCAAGCAAATATATTTTTTAACTCAATGAGACTTCTAGCATAAACGTTGTTTGTTCTCTTTCTCAGACATACAAAAACACCCTTCTATAGCAGAAGGGTGTCTAGAACCTTATTATTCTACAGTAACTGATTTAGCTAAGTTACGTGGTTTATCTACATCGCAATCGCGGTGCAGTGCAGCGTAGTAAGAGATTAATTGTAAAGGAATAACCGCTGCTAGTGGTGAAAGTGTTTCATGAACTTTCGGAATCACGTAGCGATCTTCTTCTGTTTCTAATCCTTTCATTGAAATGATACAAGGATTAGCTCCACGTGCTACTACTTCTTTTACGTTACCACGGATGCTTAAGTTTACATGCTCTTGTGTTGCTAATGCAATAATTGGCGTATTGTTTTCAATTAAAGCGATTGTTCCGTGCTTAAGCTCTCCTCCAGCAAATCCTTCTGCTTGGATGTAAGAGATTTCTTTTAGTTTTAACGCACCTTCTAAGCCTACATAATAATCAACAGAACGTCCAATAAAGAATGCGTTGCGAGTTGTTGCTAAGAATTGAAGAGCAATGCTTTCCATTTCTTCTTTGTCGTCGCAAAGTACTTCCATTGTGTTTGCTACGATTGCTAACTCTTGAACTAAGTCAAATTCTAATTCAATGCCGCGTGTTTTTGCTGTTACAGCTGCTAGAATTGATAGGACCGCTAATTGAGCTGTATAAGCCTTTGTTGATGCTACAGCAATTTCCGGACCTGCATGAAGTAATAACGTATAATCAGATTCACGAGATAATGTTGATCCCGGAACGTTTGTGATTGTTAACGCTTTGTAACCTAGTTCTTTAATTTGAACTAATACTGCACGGCTATCAGCTGTTTCTCCACTTTGAGAGATAAAGATAAACAATGGCTTTTCAGATAGAAGCGGCATGTTATAAGAGAATTCACTTGCTACGTGCACTTCTACCGGAACCTTCGCCCACGTTTCAATGAATTGTTTACCTACTAGGCCTGCATGATAGCTTGTTCCACATGCTACGATATAGATGCGGTCTGCTTCATCCATTGCTCCTAAAATGTCTGCATCAATGTGCAGTTCATTGTTCTCATTTTGATACTCTTGAATGATTTTACGAACAACTAAAGGCTGCTCATCAATTTCTTTTAACATATAATGAGGGTACGTACCTTTTTCAATATCACTTGCATCAAGCTCTGCTGTATAAGGTGCTCTTTCTACCACTTCACCATCAAGCGTTTTAATTGTTACGCCTTCTTTTGTAACAATTACTGTTTCTTTATCCATTAATTCTACGTACTGATCTGTTACTTGAAGCATTGCCATAGCATCGCTCGCTACAACGTTAAATCCTTCGCCAACACCTACAAGAAGCGGGCTTTTGTTTTTAGCTACGTAGATTGTATTTTTATCTTCGTTATCAACAAGAGCTAGTGCATAAGAACCGTGAAGCAAGCTTACTGTCTTACGGAACGCTTCTTCTACACCTAAGCCTTCTGCTGCGATTTTTTCAATTAACTGAACGATTACTTCTGTATCCGTTTCGCTTTTGAACGTTACATCTTGTAAATATTCACGTTTCAAAATAGCATAGTTTTCAATTACACCGTTATGCACAAGTGTGAAGCGTCCAGATGTACTTTGATGTGGGTGAGCATTTTCTTGGCTTGGTACACCATGAGTTGCCCAACGCGTATGACCGATACCTGCTGGTGCTAAAACACTGTTATCTACTGCCTGACGCAATTCTGCAATACGGCCTTTTTCTTTGAATACGTGTACGCCTTCATTGTTAACAACTGCAATACCTGCTGAGTCATAGCCGCGATATTCTAACTTTTCAAGACCACGCAATAAAATTTCTTTCGAATCTTCTGTTCCAATATATCCTACAATTCCGCACATAGATAAAATCCTCCTTCATGTATGAAAAGAGAGTCTCTTTTCATCATCAATGATTATCATCTCAATGCTTTTGTCCAATAAGTCACCTCATTGTTTTTCACATCAAGTTTTCGGCCGTGATAATCAACAACCGGGAGGCATCCGCCGATACTTCGATAAACCTCCTCCTCGTCAACTAAGTCGTTTCCGTCCCTTTACTTAGTTCAGGCGCTTTGTATTCACTTTTAAACTAGATTGTTCACTCCTTTACATAAATTAAGAGACGAACAGATTTAATATTACAATAAGAAGTGAGAAAACGTCAATTATCTTCTTTACTATCTGTAAAAACAGCCTTTAGCATCAGATAATTTCCAAGAATTTTTCTCAACAATATAAAAATATGCATAAGCGGCTTGAAACGTCACCGCTTATGCATATAATTAATGAATTACTCTAAGCCCATTTCTTCTTTTACTACTTCTACGATACGCGTTACATAAGTTTCACATTCTTCTTGTGTTTGTGCTTCAACCATAACACGTACTAACGGCTCTGTTCCTGAAGGGCGTACAAGTACTCGGCCATTACCGTTCATTTCTTTTTCCACTTCTTCAATAACCACTTTTACCTTCTCGTTATCTGTAACATGATGCTTATCCGTCACTTTTACATTTACAAGAAGCTGAGGATATTTCTTCATTTCAGCTGCTAATTCTGATAAAGGCTTTTTCGTTGCTTGCATAATGTTTACAAGCTGAATAGCTGAAAGCATACCGTCACCTGTTGTGTTGTAATCTAAGAAAATGATATGACCTGACTGTTCTCCACCTAGGTTATATTGATTAGCTTTCATTTCTTCTACTACATAACGGTCGCCTACACCAGTTTGTGCACTTTCAATTCCGCTAGCTTCTAGTGCTTTGTAGAAGCCTAAGTTACTCATAACAGTAGAAACAAGCGTATTTTTCTTTAAACGTCCTTGTTCATATAAGTACTTTGCACAAATGAACATGATTTGATCACCGTCTACAATCTCACCTTTTTCATCGATTGCGATTAAACGATCTCCGTCTCCATCAAATGCTAACCCAACATCCGCTCCTTTTTCTTTTAAGAAGGCACTTAATGCTTCCGGATGTGTAGATCCTACACCGTCATTGATGTTTAATCCGTTTGGTGATGCCCCCATTGTAGAGATATCCGCATCTAAATCTGCAAATAAATGTGCTGCTAAAGATGACGTTGCTCCGTGCGCACAGTCTAATGCAACATGAATACCTGAGAAGTCTTCATCAACCGTTTGTTTTAAGTATTGAAGATATTTTTGTCCACCTTCGAAGTAGTCATTTACCTGACCTAAATCTCCGCCAACAGGTCTTGGTAATTGATCTGTTTCACTATCTATTAACGCTTCAATTTCATTCTCTTGTGCATCTGACAGTTTAAATCCATCTGGACCAAAGAATTTAATTCCGTTATCTTGAACTGGGTTATGTGAAGCAGAGATCATGACTCCTGCTTGTGCGCCAAGTGCCTTTGTTAAATACGCTACCCCTGGAGTTGAAATAACGCCTAATCGCATAACTTCTGCACCAATTGAAAGCAAGCCTGCAACAAGCGCTCCTTCTAACATATGACCAGAAACGCGTGTATCGCGTCCGATTAATACCTTTGGTCGCTCTGCATCTTTTGTTAGAACGTAACCACCTAAACGTCCAATTTTAAAAGCAAGCTCAGGAGTTAATTCACTATTGGCAACTCCTCGTACTCCGTCTGTTCCAAAATACTTACCCATTAATTTTCTCTCCTTCATGTCAAAACATTTAGTTTCCTGATGTATTATCTGTCTGTCCATCTACGGGTGTAGAATTTTCATCACTTTGATTACTACTATCGTCACCAGTTTCTGTATTATCTGTTGGTGTATCTGTATTGTCTTCAGGTGTGTCAGTCTCTTCGCTTGGTTTATCAGTTGAATCACCTGAATTTCCCGTCTCAGGGTTTGTTCCTGATCCAGTTCCCGTGTCTGGCTTTGTTTCTTTATCGCTCGTGCTTCCACTTGTTTCTTTATCCGTTTGCTCATCATTTGTCCCTGATTGTTTTTTCGCTGTTACACGAACTTTCGCCTGTTTAGTCGATAGTGTTGATGTAACAGAGTCGGGACTATTTATTATAATAGGGACCGTGTGCTCCCCAGCAGATAAATTCCCTACATTCGCTGACAAGCTAATGCCGCTTTTCGTCAATTTATCTAAATCAGATTTTGGTCCTTTTACATCCGCATCTACTGAAGTAGGAGAAAGCAGTTCATACGTGTACTTTGAGGATTGACCAGTTAAAGAAACCGGTAAATTCTTAAATGACTTAGTCTCATCTGCGCTTTCGTCCGTTTCTTCTGCGTCTTTCTCATCACCTTGTTTGTCTACTTCTACATGAACGGTAATTTGTTTAGGACTTACACTATCTATTCCGTCTGGAACAGGGACGTTCACCTTAATATCTTTAGATTTCGTAATACCGGTAACATCGACTGGAATATTATCAATTTTATCGATTTTTTCTAAAGAATCAGATGGACCGATAATTTTCACTGTATTTGTTTTAGGCTCTAGCTTCGTAATGTTGACACCGTCGCCTGGCGTGCCTTCTTGAATCACATCAACCGGCACTTTTTTACTAATATTTTTCACTGGAATTGTTACATTGACCGTTTCTGGTTGAACTGTTACATTTAATTTATTTAAATTCTTGTCTAGTGCGACAACAGTTGCTTGTTTTGTCACTGTTTTTGAAGCATTATCTAAATCAATAATAGCTTTCACATAAGCAACTTGATCCAATTGACTTGATGCGCCCGTTACCGTGACGGCTCTTGGACTAACGGTTGCTTCCCCTGCTTCATATCCATTCTTGACTTTGTTTTTATCATAGCTTGCCTCTACTGAAAACTGTTTTGAATCGCGTTCTTCAATTGTTACGTTTACAATATCAGGCTTAACCACTACATTTAAATTATCAGAGATATTTCGATACTGAACCTTGACTCTATGCTGCCCTAAGCTTAAATTATCAAGATCAATATAAGCTTGATAATCTTTTTGTAGCTTTGTTTGAGCCAAAATATTTTTAGGACCTTCCAGTGTCATAATGACCGTATCCGGAACACCTCTTACAATTCTGTTCTTCTCATTGTAGGATACTTGAACCGGAACGTCTGTTAATGTTTCTACTCCAGTGTTGGCAGAACTGCTTCGGTTCAGAATTTTATTTGATGAACTGGCACCATCATCTAAATTAACAGATAAATATAACATGAAGGCTAACAGCAACGCGATAATTTTCATAACCCACGATCGATTCATCAATTTATCCATTCTTCTTCAACCTCCATTGCCAACGAGTGGAAGAAGTTGCTTTAGAAGTTGTGACTAATTCTTTTTCTAACATTTCTCTCAATGTATCAATTGTCAATTCACGATACAATTCACCGTTTTTGGTAACGGAAATGCCTCCAGTTTCTTCAGATACAATGACAGTCACACTATCTGTTACTTCACTTATTCCTACAGCAGCACGATGGCGAGTACCTAATTCTTTTGAAATAAAAGGACTTTCAGATAAAGGTAAGTAACATGCTGCAGCGGCTACTTGATCCCGCTGTAAAATAACCGCTCCATCATGAAGTGGTGTATTCGGTATAAATAAGTTGATTAATAATTCAGAAGAAATATTAGAGTTGAGTGGTATACCTGTTTCAATATAATCACCCATCCCTGTCTCTCTTTCGATTGAGATCAATGCACCTATGCGTCTTTTAGCCATATAATGCGTTGCTTTTATAATAGCCTCAATCGTAACGGTACGTTCATCTTCTTCAGGCAAATTACTTCGTGAAAACAAACGTCCTCTCCCAAGCTGTTCAAGCGCTCGGCGCAGCTCTGGCTGGAAAATAATAATGATAGCTAAAAAACCATACGTTAACGCTTGGTCCATTAACCATTGCAGCGTATTTAGTCCAAGGAAGTTACTTATAAAGCGGACAACTAAAATTACCGTGATTCCTTTTAAAAGCTGTACTGCTTTTGTACCTCTTATGACCATAATTAATTTATATATGACGAACCATACCAGGAGAACATCAACAATTTTTCCTAAATATGAGAGGATTGGCAGGTCTCCAATAGGCATCTTCTCACTTCCTCTATATATGTAATAAAGATAACATAACCGTTTTATTATACCATAAAACAAAATTACACTGTAAATTACATCTTATTTTTAAATCCTTGTTCCTATATATAATGTAGCCTTCTTTTTATATAAATAAAACCGTCCACTGTTCCTCTCTAACAAGATAAGCGGACGGCTTTATGTTTCAACTATTAAAAGTCAACAGCTTGTTTGGCATGAGTTTTGACGTTATACCATACCCAGTCAAAAATCTTGTCTAACTCTTCAATATTGCCTGTCACTTCTCCTGCAGAAGCTAGGTACTTATCACCATGTATAACAGTAACGTTTCCATCTACTTTTCCTTCAATTTTAATATCGCCATTTCTCACAGTAATATCACCTTTGACGGTCTCACCTTTTGGTACAACGACTGTTTTATCGTGAATGACCAGGTTCGGCTGCTTTGAAACAGAAAAGTCTTCATCCGTTTCCCAAGCTGAAAACACCGTGCCGGACATTAACAGCACAAATACAGCAGCTGCACTAAGAATCGGATGGTTTGTAAACCATCTATTCATTCGAATTCGATTCTTCTCACGTGGTAACCCAGCCATAACACCTGCTGTAAAGTTCATAGGTAATTCTATATGAGAAGTGCTTTGCACAAATGCAATGGTTCTTTTTAACTGATGCATATGCTGCTGACAACCTTTGCATCGATGCAAATGCTCTTTTAATAACATTTCATTTTCTTTTGTAATATCTCCATCTAAATGCTCATGAATGAGGTTTACATATATTTTTGGACATTTCATTCTTAGTTCACTCCTTACAAGTGGCGAAGTCGATTCCTTAAAGCTTCACGTCCTCTGTGAATTCTAGTCTTTACCGTACCAAGAGGCAGGTCTAAAATATCGCTGATTTCTTTTAACGACAGCTCATCTATATATTTTAGGACAATGACAGTTCGATATTTCTCAGGTAGCTTTAATATTTCCGACTGAATGAATTCTTGCAATTCTACTTGCTCTAGCTCTTCCTCTGGTAAGGCCTGATCGGCAGCTATTTGAGAGTACATATTTAACCCGTCGGTCCCGGCTACTTCTGCATCTAAATAATAGTCTGGCTTTTTTTTACGAATTCGATCAATACAAAGATTTGTAGCAATTCGATATAACCAGGTGGAAAACTTTTTACTCGTGTCATAGCTATGAATATTTACATAGGCTCGAATAAACGCTTCTTGTGCAGCGTCTTGTGCTTCTTCCCGGTTTCCTAGCATTCGATAACATAGATGAAAAAGTTTATCCTTGTGATATTCTACTATGTCAGCAAACGCATCCTGGTCACCTTTTTTTACTTTTTTATTTTTCTTTTTAATAATAAATCCATGTAACGGTTACCTCCGCCCATTGCGGGATAGTATATATACGTGTACTTTATCATAAAGTTTCACTTATGCTTAATTATTTTAACAAAAATTTGTCAAATACGTTTAAAAAGATCTTACGTAGGTTATGTAATTAGTATAGATGAAAAGAAGAGGAGTGGAAAGCTTGACTCATACAAAAGAAAACCTTTTGAATCAAATTGAAGAATGTAGAAATAACATGGTCACTCTTGCAGCAGAAAATCCTTTATCATCATTAACAGTGGTGAGAGTAAGTTCAGAGCTAGATGGTTTATTAAATGAATATGAAAAATTTTTCTCTATATAAAGAAGCTCTCGAATCCAAACTAAGAGCTTCTTTTTTTTATCTTCACATATGTTTCATGTACCTTTTGGTAGATACTAATGTTTTATACTAATTTTTCTCCTAAAAGTGAGCCCATTAATGCAACAGCTACGGTAGCTGTTTTATTTCGTTCATCTAAAATAGGATTCACTTCGACAAACTCGGCAGAAGTGATTAGCTGAGATTCTGCTAACATCTCCATAGCTAAATGACTTTCTCTGTAGCTTATTCCACCGATAACTGGCGTTCCTACTCCAGGTGCATCATGTGGATCCAGTCCATCTAAATCGAGTGATAGATGAACGCCATCTGTTTTATCACGCAAATATAAAATTGTTTCTTCCATTACTTTTGTCATACCCATTCGATCTATCTCATGCATCGTATACACTTTAATCCCTTTTTCCTTTATTAGCTCTTTTTCTCCGTCATCTAAAGAACGGGCTCCGATAATCACAATATTTTCGGGCTTGACTTTAGGTGTATAGCCACCAATTCGAGTCAATGCTTCGTCTCCTATACCTATACTTGCTGCCAATGGCATACCGTGAATATTTCCGGAAGGAGACGTATCTGCTGTATTTAAATCTCCGTGTGCATCATACCAAATTACGCCCAAATTTTTATAATGGCGACTTACTCCTGCTAGTGTTCCGATAGCGATGCTGTGATCACCCCCTAGCACTAAAGGAAACCTTTTATTTGTAATAACATCACTTACGGTCTGAGCAAGCCTCTCGCTAGCATCCGCTACAGCTTTTAAATTCTTTAAGTTTGTCTTTTCATCACTATGTACTCGTTCAGCTAAGGCAATTTCAATATTCCCTTTATCTTCTACACTATAGCCAATATTCTCGATGCGTTCAATAACACCTGCATATCGTATCGCACTTGGCCCCATATCCACCCCTCGGCGAGTTTGACCTAAATCCATTGGTACTCCAATAATTGAAAGCTTATTCATAATATGTCCCCCCATCACCAATGTTGCTACTCTCTTATTGTAACGGCTAAATGAGCGATGGCTCAACTCGACACTTTTTTGAATATATATACAATTCTAATTTGTAGAAACTGCACAAAAAAAACCTTTAAGCAATTTGCTTAAAGGTTATATGTTTATATGTATGGTGGAGCCTAGCGGGATCGAACCGCTGACCTCCTGCGTGCAAGGCAGGCGCTCTCCCAGCTGAGCTAAGGCCCCAATATGTTTTTTTATATAGAAA
>NZ_JYOO01000060.1 GCF_000956595.1 Priestia aryabhattai B8W22
GAACAGTTCAGATTCTAAGCTTATATAAACAATGCCCGAACTCACTATTATTTATAATGATAATATTATTATAAATAATAACAATAACTAAAACAATATTTTAAATAATAAAAAGAAAAAAGGTGCAATATTCCATTTTACATGTTATCATTATCAATAATGATAATATTTATATTAAATTGATTAAAACTAAAGGAGTGAACTACATGAATTTGCATTATGGATTGGATGATTTAAAGGAAATTGATATCATGTCTTTTTTACCAATTATTTTACCCGTAGTAGTTATTGGAATAGTTTTAATTCTAATTGCGCTAATAGATTTGTACAGAAACAGAAAAACCCGAAAAAACGTTTTAATGTGGACCCTTATCATTATTTTTGTAAATACTCTTGGTCCAATATTGTACTTTGTTATAGGCAGAAAGGACAGTGAAACAATATGAAGTTAGAAATTAAAAACGTTACCAAAAAATTTAAAAATAAAATAGCGGTTAATAACTTTTCAATGGAAGTTGAGTCCGGTGAATGTGTCGGATTAATAGGACCTAATGGAGCGGGTAAGTCTACGCTTATAAAAATGATTTCTGATATTATCGATCCAAGTACAGGAGAAGTGTTACTTGATGGCAAGAAGATTTCAAAACTCAAAAAAGAAATTGGTTACTTACCACAATATCCTAATTTTTTTCACTGGATGACTGCTAAAGAAACTTTAACTTTCATGGGGCAGTTGTCAGGAATAAAAAAAGAGGAGCTGACAAGAGCTATTCCCGAAATCATGTCGAAAGTAGGGCTGAAAGGAGAGGAAAACTCCAAGGTTAGAACCTTTTCGGGAGGGATGAAGCAGAGACTGGGCATTGCACAGGCATTGTTACATAAACCATCGTTAATTGTAATGGATGAACCCGTTTCAGCGTTAGATCCAATTGGTCGCAGAGAAGTGTTAAATATCATAAAAGAAATAAAGAAAGAGGCTACCATCTTGTTATCAACTCACATATTGGGAGACGCAGAAGAAATATGTGAAAGATTTGTCGTTATAAAGAATGGAGAGAAAATTGAAGATACGACTATGAGCGAATTACTAAATAAGAATAGTAAAAATAAAATCAATGTAGATATCACAGCCCAAAGCCATGATTGGATTGAAGTTATTAAAGGTTTGAACTATGTAAAAAATGTAGACGTAGTCGGTAATACAGTAAAGATAGAAGTAGACAATATTAAATCTAACAAGAATATGTTGCTGACCAATGCTTTAGAACATAATGTAGACCTTAATAGGTTTGAAATAGCTAACGATACGTTAGAAGAAATATTCTTAAAGTTGGTGGTGGAAAAATGAATCATTTTAATGTACTAGTAAAAAAAGAATTTGTTCAATCAGTACGCGAATTTAAGATTATTTGGCTACCTCTTGTATTTATATTTTTAGGCATCACCCAGCCAGTGGTAAGTTACTATTTACCTTCAATCTTAAAAGCGCTTGGCGGAGGGCAAGGTATTACTATTGATCCCAACATGGCGGCGCAAAAAGGAGGAGAAGTTCTTGCTAGCACCTTGGGTTCACAATTTGATCAACTTGGAGTTATGATTATCATTGTTTCGATGATGGGAATTATACAATCCGACAAAGCCAATGGCATGTTAGCCTTCATTCTTACTAGACCTGTAACCGTAATATCCTATATTAGTGGAAAAATCATTTCTAACTACTTATTTATTGCTTGCAGTGTCGCATTAGGATACTTAGTTTCATATGCATATACTAGTTTATTATTCACAGCTGTTAATTTTATAGATTTACTAGTAGCTTTGTTATTTTATCTAGTATGGATTTTATTTATTGTTTCATTCACTACAATGATCAGTACTATTTTTAATAGCCAAGGAATAATTGCATTAATTTCAATTGTATTTCTATTAGCATGTAGAATTATGGTCGGTTTAAGTCCTGTGATAGATAACATCAACCCAGCAAGTATGAGCAAACATGCTATGGAACTATTAATTGTAGGAAAAACTAGTATGGACGTAATATGGAGTTTATTAGCAGCTCTTATATTCACAGCGCTGACAATTTTGATTACAAATGCCTGGATTTCCAAAAAGAAATTTCATTCTGAATAAATAAAGAAGAAAATAATATTAACTATAGAGGGATGGGAGGGTAATACTATTGTTAAGCATTACAAACCTAGAGAAAAGTTACTCAGATAAGAAGATTTTAAACGGGGTAAATTTAAAAGTAGAAAAAGGAGAAATTTTAGGCTTTGTTGGAGCAAATGGGGCAGGTAAAACAACTACTTTAAATATTATTACTGGTATTTTGGATTGTAATAATGGAAAGATTGAAATTAATGGGTTACCTAAAGAAAGCGGAATAGAATACAAAAGGCAATTCTTTTTTATTCCGGACACTATTAATATATATAAGAACATTTCAGGGATGGATTGGATTCTTTTCTTGATGAATTTATATAATAATAAAAATCATGAAAAGTTGAATGAGTACGTAAATTTGTTTGGTATGCAAGAATCTATTAAAAAACCCACAGGAACCTATTCATACGGTATGTTGCATAAGCTCCTCTTAATTGCAGCTTTTACAATAAATCCACCCATTATTATAATGGATGAACCATTAAATGGCTTAGATCCAAATGCTGTTTTAGTTTTCAAAAGATTAATTAAACAATACGTGGAAAAGGGAGGAACAGTATTTTTTTCTACACATTTACTAGATGTAGCAGAAAAGATTTGCAATACAGTAGCTATCTTAAAAGAAGGAAAAATCATTTTACACGGTCAAATAAAAAATATAATAGGTGAAAAATCATTAGAATCTATTTTTATGGAGGCGCAAATATATGAAGGAAAAACTTCAATTAACTAAATTTTTCATTTATTCCTTCTATAAAAAGCCAAAGCAAACAATGTTAAAAGTTGTTTTATTGATAGCCATTTTTTATATGGTTTGTCAACTAACTATTATAAACGCTTTTGTTTTTTTCTTGGAGATACTTCCATTTTTATAGTTTATAATTTGATGCTTTCATGCCTTCTTGTATATGTATTTACTGGCTATTTATCAACTTCGCAGGCTTTTGCTTATAATGAATTCAAATTATTAACACCTTTACCACTTTCAAGTAAGAATATTTCAATGGCAAAGGTAACTAGCAGCATATGGATACCTATTTTTCTCTCAATAATAATCCAAATACCAACCCTAGGGTTTTTAATAGTGGATTTCAAATTTGTAGAAGCAATTAAACTGTGTTTATTCATTCCAGTTGTTAATGGGCTAATTGCACTTTTTTTGATGTTTGTTCTGTCTTTTATAAACAGGTATTATTATAAATTTAAAAGTAAATTAGTTTATTTATTAATAAATATTTTTATTATGTTGTTAATTCCGTTCCTTTTATTTATGTATTTTATTAGAAAATCAAGCTTAGAACTATCAAAATTAGTATCCCAAATAGATATTAATTCCATTAAAGGGATTAAAAAATCGCTAGAATTTATCCTTGCATACATTTATGACATAACAACTACTGTGTCAGTAATGAAATCATTAGTCAAAATTTTAGTATCGGGTGAAATTAATATTTATTTTATATTGAGTTGTATTTCTATATTGGTAATTAGTTTTCTCTTTTATTATTTTATTATAGAAAATATTTCGGTGAATTATTTTAAGAATGGCGTATCAGAAAATAGTAAAATAAGCTTAAAAAGCTCAAAAGTCCGAATAACTAAAAATCAATGGAGCAACTACCTACAAAGAGAAATATGGATTATTAAGTCTGAGGCTTATTTTAAAATGCAAGTTGTACTGGGCTTTCTATTACCCATAATTTTCACTACTATATTATTGATTTTAATACAAAATGAAGTATTACCAGATAATTTAAATATAACAAAAGATGGATTTCTTAATAAATATTTTTCATATTCTGTTCTATTCTTTTGTTGCATAAATAATATCAGTGGAACACCTTATTCAAGAGAAGGGACATACTACAACTTATTAAAGATAAACCCTTTTGATAGTAAGTATGTATATTTTTCTAAAGTAATATTTGCGTCTACCGTGAGTGTGGGAGCTGTATTATTAAGTTTCTTACTTTTCGCCCTTTTTGGCCATTCGAAGCTAGAGGATTTTGTTATGATGCTAATCATTTCCTGTTTGGTAGTTTGTTACAACCTGTTAACTCCACTATTCGATATGAAAAATCCAAGTACCGAATGGGATAATCCTTCTGAAGCCATAAAATCAAATCCAAATGTATTGATCAGTCTTTTATATGGAATGCCCATGTTGATAGTCATCGCTGCTCTTCATTTCTGTTTGATATGGATTGGTATTCAACCTTTCTTAGTAGATTTCATAATATTGGCCATTGCAACAACCACAATTTTCATTTTGGTAAATAAATTAAAAACAACTCTATAAGACTCTTTACCTCGAAAAATATGATTCTTTGCTAAAAAAAGAGAATTGACACTAAATAAATTCAAAAAGGAGTGTCTGTATATTTATGGGGAAGCACCATGATAAAGATTTTAAAATGCACGCCGCTAGATTAGTAATAGAAAAGGGAAGAAAGCCAAGAGAATTAGCAGAAGAGCTTAATATTTCCGTACCAACATTACGCAATTGGATAAATATCTATAAAGAAAAAAGAGAAAGTGAACTGAAGTTTATAGAAAAATCCACTTCATATCCTATCAGATCAGAAGAAAAAGATAAAATAATTAAAGATTTGAAGGAAGAAAACGAGATCTTAAGAAAAGCTATGTATGTTCTTACAAAAAAGCCATAAAATAAAGATTGACCATATTTAACTTGTTTTTATTAACGTAAAACAAATTAAATATGGTTTTTTTATTTTAGTTTAATATCTGTTTAAATATAAAATTCAATCGAATTTCACAAGGAAATTTTGCTTTTGATAGATGCTAAATTTATATGAATATTAATTCCTATCATCTTAATTTTTTAATTAAAAGAGCATTATTATTATGACTTTAAGAATATATAAAGTTTAAAAAAACGGAAAATATGACATTTAATTCATAAATTTTACAAATTACAGATAGACTCGACAAAATTACTGTGTTAAAATGTTATCGATAATGATAATGAGTAATATTTTAACTAATAAAAAGTAATTTTTTACATTTTTATGATATTTTTTTATTAATTTTAAGAATAAAATAGCTTATTAGTTTGTTATATTCACTTGAAAGGAGGGGAATAAATGTTTGAATATTATAAATATGGCGAAAACACTTATAAAACTTTTACTGAATTTCACCGACTAGATTCCATTGACATGAAGGATGCTAATGAAATTTTTAATGAAAGAGAGTATGAATATTTGGAGATGTATAGGGCTAGTAAGAGAATAGTAGAGGTAAAAAAAAGTTTGTACTGTGGAAAATCTGCTATTAGAGCATTCTTAGGACTAGATTTAAGTCAAATAAAAAATATTTCTCTGTTAAAAGGAGTTTTTGGCCAACCTGTTATTGTTAATAACATTGGTCTACCTATAAGCTTAGGGATCTCTATCACTCATACACATAAAACTTTAGGGATATTAATTTTTGATCAATTACACCCCATGGGAATTGATATTGAAACTAAAACGAAAAATGATTCAGAATTTCTTGGTACATATTTAACAAAATGCGAAAGAAAAATGATTGAAGAAAGTAAAGGGATATTAAGTAAAGAAACTCTTTTCAGTGCAAAAGAAAGTTTATCAAAAGTACTAAAGACGGGATTGACTTCTCCACTTTCAATTTATGAGATATCAGAATGGGCTGTTGACAATAATATTATCTCATTTTTTTATAAAAATTTTGTACAATACAAGTCTACCGTAATGATTATGGAAGATGAGATAAGAAGTATTACACTTCCAATTAAGTCAGAAAAAATAATAAATTAGGAGAATGTAAATGGAAATAAATTCGGAATTGAAAAACACTAATAAATTTGCACAGTTTTTTTTTAAAACCCCAAAAAAGTATGGTGAATCACTACTTTATTTGCTATCACTGAGTTTAATTGCGGGTGCTGAAACAACTCTCTTACTGTATTCTACAACCCAAAAAGGTATGAATGTTTTAAATGGGAGTTCTATTTCGGAAATGGGACCTATGAATTTTATCATAAGTACAATTGCAATGGGTTCTTTAGGCTTACTATTCACATTTATTGTTCAAATCTTAATTGTGTACTTATTATATTTAGTGTTAAAAGAGAAGCCAGTAAATATAAAAGGAATTTTCCAGGCAGTAGTCAATGCAGGGATGTTGATTGTTCTAGGGTCTGGCGTTAATGCATTAGTTGCCCTCTCTGTTAATGCAAAAGAAACAACATTCACTAGTTTAGCTCTATTGGTGAAAGAAAAAAATTCTTTGCTTCATACATTTGTGGCTGAATTTGAACTATTTTATATTGCTAGTTTAATTCTTTTTAGTTTTAGCCTAGAAAAATTAACATTTATTAAAAGGAAAAATGCAGTAATAATTACGATTACCGTCGCCCTCATTTCTTTTGTTTTTCATATAATGACAGTAGCTTCCGGTACATATTTAAAATGATTGGAGGAATAGTACAAACATGAATTCTTTAGTATATCTATTTGAAGAAACCGTAAGAAGTTATAGCGATAATATTGCTATAAAAAATAAAAATAAAGACTACTCATATAAAGAAACAAATAGTATAGCAAATAAAATAGCAAGATACTTACAGTATAGTGGCATAAGAAAGGGAGATAATGTAGGAATTTATATTGAAAAATCTGAATACGTTCTATTTTTAATTTTGGCATTACTTAAATTAGGTGCAAGCTATGTACCTATCGACCCTAAGAGTCCACCTCAAAGAGTAAAACATATCATAAAGAATTCTGAATTGAAATTATTAATAAGCGACGTAGATAGAGTAGATAATCAAATATGCAAACATTTAAGTATAGATAATCTTTTAGTAGAATATATGGATTTTTCTTCTGAAAACCTCCATGTAATAATTGCTCCTGAGGATCCAGCATACATAATTTTCACATCAGGTTCTACTGGCATTCCAAAGGGTGTATGTGTATCTCATGAAAATGTAGTAAATTTATTTTCAGCATCCAAGGAGTTATTTAACTTTAACGATAAGGATAAGTGGACATTTTTTCATTCATATGCCTTTGATTTTTCAGTTTGGGAAATGTGGGGAGCTTGGGCTTATGGAGGAACAGTTACAGTAATTTCGTTTGCAGAAAGTCGAAACCCGGTCGCCTTTGTTAACTTAATGGTAGATACACAAACAAGTATTTTTAATTGTACTCCAAGTGCTTTCTTTGAAATGAGTGAAGAGATTATAAAGCGTCAGCATGAATTAAATTTAAAGTATATTATTTTTGGAGGAGAAGCATTAAATTTTAAAAAGTTAACCTCTTGGTTTTTATCTTCCAATACTAATTTACCAAAGTTAATAAACATGTACGGAATAACTGAAACAACTGTTCATGTAACATACAAAGAAGTTACTAAAGATGATGTAAAAAAGGGAATTACAAATATAGGTAAAGTCTTACCTCATTTAGGTTTTAAAGTAATGAATCAAACCGGGCAAGAAGTAAAGATAAATGAAGAAGGAGAGTTGTATGTTTCAGGTAAAGGGGTCTCATTAGGTTATTACAAAAATTCTGAAATGAATGAAAAAAAATTTATAAGTATTGATAACGTCCGATACTACAAATCTGGAGATATAGTAAAGGTTTTGAATAACGACGAACTACAGTATATTTCAAGAAACGACGACCAAGTACAACTGAGAGGTTTTAGAATTGAGCTAGGTGAGATTGAAAGCACTTATAATAATGTAAAACAAATTAGAAATGCTGTTGTTAAAGCAGATACAGTGTTTAACGACGATATACATTTAATCTTATACTATGTTTCTGATGAAGAACTAACTGATGACTATTTAAAGGAAAGCGTACGCAGCTCACTCCCGACATATATGATTCCTAGCTTCTTTATTAAAATAGATAAAATCCCACTAACAATAAATGGAAAAATAAACAAGTTATTATTACCTAAAGTAGCTACAAATAAGGATTATGAACCAGAATTATTTAGCAACGACACATTAATTGGTAAAAACGCAGAAAAAATAGTAAAACAAATAGTAGTAAAAGTGACAGGGGATAAGCTGATAGGTATTGATCAATCACTATTGAAGAGCGGAATGAATTCATTATT
>NZ_JYOO01000061.1 GCF_000956595.1 Priestia aryabhattai B8W22
GCAACCTCGTTCATTGGCCAATGCCGAGGTTGCTTTTTTGTTGTTTTTAATAGCTCTATTTAATATTTTCTAATTCATTTAACATCCTATCAATAAATTCACTAATTTCTACTGTATTCTTAAATCAATTATTATGAGAATCTATATATAATTCAATAAACAAGGGTTGGTGAAAAATACAAATGAAAGCTGAATTACTAATAGTAGATGAAAAGTTAGCATTAATAGTTAAGAAACAAGATATAAAAACTGATTATGATAAAGAAATAATTGCTAGGATTGTTGGTGATATGTACTTTACCCATTCCATGACCGTATCTTTTACAAAAGAAAAGATTCAAGAATCCTTAAATAAGATAAAACAGGCTTATATATGCTTTATTATGGAGGATGGTTACGATCCTGATGTTAGAGTAATTGGTTATACAACGGAACAATTTAAAGCACTAAAAATACTCAGTGAAAAAATTCACTACCTCAAAGCACCAGATAAACCAAAGTTAATTTTAAATTAAATAAAATTTTAAATAGAAAAAGGCTTTTCTCTTAATAGAGAAAAGCCTTTTCTTTATGCTGATCAGTTTGAACACTAATTTTACCACATATTTAATACTTAATAAGACTATTTTCTTACATGTAACAGGACTATTTAATCTTTTCTAATTCATTTAACATCTCGTCAATAAATTGACTAATTTCTACAGTATTATTACTTGTAAACCCCTCTTTAAATGCCGTTTTAATCAGAGATTTCCTTTCTTTTTCAATCTCAACTGTTAAAGCTTCTTTTAAGATCACTTTATGAGACTCCAATATTCCCCTCACCCATTTGCTTTTAATGGCAAAATCAATGTAAAGTTGATTGGTTTTAAAATAATCAACTTTATATTAATTTTATCTTTTTATTTGTATACAAATAATATTTTACAGTATACAAATGTCCTTATACAACGGAATTTTATCTTAAAATCAAAACTTGTCATACAAATTTTGATTTTCATCTTCACAGTCAAAAAGGTTTGTGATATACTTCACATATAAAGATATCCATGACGAACCAGAACACTCTTGAATGTAATATAGAAAAAGCTATTTCACTCCGATGCCAATACGATTGAAATAGCTTTTTTTATATGGCTTTAATTAAATTTACTGACCAGAAAAACCGTAATGATAAGCATTCAACAATAAAAAAATATCATAACCAGCTACAACTACAAAAGCAATAAGTAAGAGTATCGTTTTAAGTTTGCTCAACTTCATGTCTCCTTTTTACCGTTCTAAGTCTTGTTCCTGGCGTTTTGATTGCTTACGGATCCCGCCGACGTATTGAAAAAATGATATCTGTTTCATCTTCTCCACATTCTTATCAATCCAATTCAAGGCTTTTTCCTTCCAGGCTTTCAAAGTCTTATTCTCTTCTCTTAATTCATGAACCTGTTCATTCGCCTTATCTAGCTCTTCTTTTGGCACATAATCCTTTATATAACCAATATTCATCTTCGTTAAGCTCTCATTCACTTCATTTACTTGTACAAGCTCTTTTTTCGTTTTCTCATGTTTCTGCTTCTCAATCATTAAATCATCGCTGAGAGAGCTTATATGAGCTTTATATTGCGTATCTAGTTCTCTCTTAACCTCATCTTTCACATTTTCCTTCTGTTCAGCTGAAAAATCACGGACAAGCTTCTGACGCATTTGTTTTTTTGCCTTCTCTACTTCGCCATCTTGATGCGCCGCGTATATCTGTAATTCTTGCTTTGTTTCACTTAAATCATGCTTCAATGTCTTATTCTCTTTTTCATAACGATCAAGCTCGTGACTCAACGCATGGGTACGCTCATGCTCGGCCGCCAATGTTTGCTGCAGCTCTTTTGTGAGACTCATAAGCTCATGGAAATCTGCTTCTTCCACTTTCACCTTGGAACCCATGACACTCTTGGCCGCCTCTACTTCAAGAGGTTGACTACATAACTCTTCAATCCGTCTCTCGCTACGTATCTCAACGGGTGGTGCTGCTTTCAACTCCACTAAATTATCCATCTGTTGAAGCTCTTTTTCCTTGTGAGCCACTAGTTGTTGCAGATGCTTTAGCTCTTTTTCACGTTCTTGTTTCTTAAACTCATGCACACTTTTATGCTGCAGCTCGCTCGGCTCGCCACGCTCAATGTCATAGCCACGTTTGTTCATGTAGTTATGAAAGTCATCCTGGATTCTACGAATCTTGGTTTTACCATGAAAATACTCTTTCGCCGCCAAGCGTCGATCCTCCGTAATCGGAACAAAACCCACGTGCATGTGTGGCGTCGCTTCATCGTTATGTACCACCGCATATAAAATATTCTGCTGGCCATACTTACCGGCAATATGATCCAATGATGCTTCAAAATATTTGCGCTGCTCGTCTGGAGACATCGCATGCATATACTCCGGACTGGCCGACACAAAGAACTCTGCCACCAGGACCGCATCATTTCGAATTTTTCGCTTCACACGGGTGGCCGTCATTTTCTTAATTTCTTCGTGGTATTTAATTTTGTCCTCATTCACAAAGTCATAGTTGAGCATCGTTCTCATTGAATCGATGTCTTTATTTTTACTATTCTCGCCTTCTCTTTGATTGTGTTTCTGGATCCCCAATATTGCGTCTTTGTGGAACTTTTGCATGCGGATAATCCCATATTTGGCCATCGCTCAATACCCCATTTCGACCACTGTACTTGGGTCTAGCATACCACAATTTTAGATTTGGTGTAACGCACTACACCAATTTTTCATCTTCGATCAAATTGGGAGCGCGCTCTACGAGGTGGCGGTCGGTATTCCTCCCTTTGTTTGGCTCCGCCAAAATGAAAAAGGGCATCCGTTAAGGATGCCCTTTTTCATGAAGACCGTGGACGCCGTCCACGACCTGTAAGGGAACTCTCCCTTAACCCCATCTAAAAAACTCCCCCAACCCCCTCACCTTTTGAGGGGGCTCCCTCGCCGGTTGGCGTCAAACAAACGAGTTTGTTTGAGTGCCAAGAGGGTTTGGGTCTGGTAAATCTATCAACTCCTTAAATTCTCGACCTTACGGTCTTGCGATTTACCGTTGACAGAACATATTTTTAGTCAAATAGCCTAATATTATCTTGCTGATATAAATACTCGTAAAAGTTTGAAGTTTGAGATACGTTAAAGCTTACGGATGCAGCCGCAGTATTGAGACCTACACTTGTTCCTGCAGTCGTACTTTCATTATTGTAAAAATCCCCCTGAACTTCATAGAATAAAGTTTTACCTGAATTTAAAGCTTTGGCTGTTGCATCGCCATTGAAACCTTTACTTATACCATTGTAACTTCTATCTATCGATATTTTTATTATACTTTTAATTACATATTGCCCTGAACTGTTCTCACACAATTCTGTCCAAATATGTAATTTTGGCTTGTATGAAGACGTCACATCTAATGTTCTTGAAAAAGCAACAGCTCCAGTAGCACATTTTCCAGTTGCAGTCGTATTTGCCGTTGCTGATGTTCTGGCTTTTTGACTTGAATTTTTATCGCCCTTTAATTCCTTTAAAACAGATTCTTTAGAGACACCATTATCTTCAGCTATCTTTTTAGCAGCTTCCTCATTCGAATAATACTTAACTGTAAATCCATCTTTTTCAAGTTGCTCACCAGATTGTAATTTAGCTAGGTCTAATTCTTGATCATCACTTTCTGCAGCACTAACTTGATTAATAGATATTTGACTGACTAATAGAATAATAGATAGTCCTACAATTTTAATAAATTTCTGAAACACATCATTACCTCCATATCTCTTTTTTAACCATAAATGGGAATTGTACCCTATTATACATACCCTATTATTTGGTAATCAACCCAATTAACAATATTTGATACTTTTTACTTATATTAGATTATAAGGTTTATACTAATCTCTTCTAAATGTATCATTGGATATATATTTCAATTACTACACAAGGAGGCACTATCAAGATTATGAAAAAAAACATGAAGATTTTTTCCATACTCACTGTCCTAATTATTAGCTTAATTGGTTGCAGTTCTGAGCAGACTGATACTGGTAAAGAGGTTTATGAAGGAGAAAAATTAAATATAGGAATTGTAGGTGAAACACCAGAAATTAATGAAAATAAAAATGTGATTAACTTTAAAAAGATATCTTTAGAGGGTATTAATAGACTAGACCTTAAGTCATATGATGCTGTCATCATTTCAAAAGATTATTTGTCTAAAGCAGCTAATAAAAAATATAAAGATACATATCTCAATGGTCAGATACCCTTCTTTTTCGTTGAATCAAAAGGTTCTATTTTACCTTTCGTAGATAATTCATTAACATATAAACAATATGCTGATCGTGTAAATGATACTCAAAGCTACATCGTAGGGGTTTTAGGAAATCCAAACGGAGATAACTACAATACATGGCAATATGATTATGCAATTAAAAACGATAAATTTGATAGAACTGACGTAAAGGATATATATTCTAGAGTTTTTAAAACTGTAGAAAAAGTAAAAAAAGAAAGAAGAAGCTAATATTTCAAATCATACTCAAAGCAAAGGCCGCCAAAAATATACAATGAAAACAGGAGAACAAAAGAAAAGTATCTTGAAATCACATCCAGCTAATACTTGTTTCTTAAAGAAGCTGACAAAGGCCACTGTAATAAGTATTAAAAGGACATATCATATACAACATAGCTCACTACATAAAAAAAGGCACCTTAAAGGTGCCTTTTTTCAACAAAGCTTCTCTTATATCTTTGTAATAACGTCAGACTCAATCGTATATTACATTTTTTCCTTCTTCGCTTAACTTTTTTAAAGACGTAAGCATATGATTTATTTCTTCATCAGAGTGTCTTTCCCATGACCCTAACTCTGCTACTATTTTTAAAGGAGATTTAGATCTATAAGAACGTGTTGGGTTTCCAGGAAATTTTTTGTCAGTTAAATTTGGATCATTTTCAAATTCGCCTAATGGTTCTACAACATAAATTCTCTCTTTTGAATTAGATCTTGCTAATTCAGCACCCCATTTAGCAGCGTTTAATGTTCCAGTAAAATAGATATGGTTAGATTTTTTATCCTGATAATTAGATAAATACAACGGCTCAAGCAGATCTCCAATCTTTAGTTCTGCTTTAGTACCATGAAAAAACGGACCAGGATCTAAGACATTTTTCTTGTCATTCATATAGCCACATCCTTTATACTTTTTGACTTGTGTATAACAGTATAAGGCCGGACATGAGTGAAAAAACAGTCTATAAATAATTTTTAAATAGGGTTATAATTAAAGTAGAGATTAAGATGTGATCGGAAACAAACCATTTAATAAAAAAAGGACTGCTAATTAGTTAGCAGCCCTTTTTTTATTTCCAAAATTCCCACCACTTCTTTTTCTTTTCTTCACTGGCAGCAATAAGTTTTTGAGTTTCTTGCATTCCCTTAACAGCATCTAAAAGTTCACGATCTCTATTCTCTAATTTCTTTGAAATATACTCATCTCTTTGTTGAATCTGTTTCAATAATTCTTGGTTAAATTTCATTTGTTCTTCTTTAAAGTCTTCAAATTGTTTTAGTAATTGCTCATACTGTTGTGTCCCTTGATATGTCACTAATTCCTCTGTGTCACGGTCTGACACATCACCTTCGCCAACCATTGATATTACTACATTTATAGCTTGATCCAGTGACATATCAGGGTGTTTTATTAACTCTCTAATCTTACGTAAAACAATTACGTCCTTATCAAAAAAACCCCTGTGGCCCAACTCGTTTTTATGGATATGGTACCCTGCTTTTTCAAGCAGCTGAGAATACTTACGAACAGTAGTATTCTGTATCGCTAAAAGGGTAGCTACTTCCCTTGCTGTATAAACCTTTTTCTGCTTCTTTGTGTCACCTGACATATCGCACAACCTCCTGCTATGTCCTATGATATGTCATTCTATATATAAAAGAAAAGTCCCTTTTAAAAGATCATTTTGACTTATATTTTACAATCACGTGGCCGCCTTCGTTTTGGGGTGTGAGGCTGGCTTTAAAAATAGTGTTGATACATTATGAAAAAGAGTAGAATTTTGGACAGTTGCTCTGGCGGTTCGGCAGGTATAATGGCTGTCGTAAGCCGAGCATCTTTAACTTCGTTTTGGGTATGTTTCGGCTTGGCGATATAACCATGCCTGCCGAAATTTAAAATACAAGGAGAAAAGAGTGGAGATTTTTTAAGTGATTTTCTAAAAAAATACTACTCGCACCTTGTATTTTAAATAGCTATTTTAGTTTTATAGTTTTAACGAAAAAAGTATAAAAAGACCCTTGCAATTCTATCAGCGAATTGCTATTTAATAGAGAGTGAGAGGAACAAAGAGTTCGAAGGTTAATAAACCTATATGTACCAAGGCTTTTAAGATTTTTCATATATATCGATTTCGATATACTTATATATCGAAATCGATATATATGAAAATCAAAAGAAATAAAAAAAAGAGCTATGTCAATAGCTCTCAACAAATCTTCTCGGGTAAATTTCTAAATAAGGGTTTAATATTAATCTTTTTAAAAATCATTTGTAACGTTTCATTTACATCATCTCTATCACCAGAATAAATAATATTAGGATTTAAAAATAATGCATAACTTCTAGCTGAAACACCTTCACGTCCTGTCTCTGCTTTAGCAATGATACCTTTATCAATTAATTGCTTTATTAAACGATTTACAGTAGGTTGGCTACTTCCTATTTTTTTAGCCAATTCAGCCTGAGTAATTGGAATAGCATTCTTTTTAGTGATATCCTCGACAATACAATTAGAACGAAAAGCAATATAAGGCATTACCCTAAATAAAAATTTCATTTCTTCGTTTTTAAAATATTCTTTTTCCATCAGATATCCTAAATTTAGTTGGTTAATCTGCACAAATTTCACCTTAGACTTAGGGGATTTTTTAATGCCAAAATAGACCTCTTTTCCTCCAGCTGCTTTACTTACAGTCTGTATTGCTTGATCTATTTCTTCCTGATCAACCCCATAGAAATCATTTTTTGATTTTTCTCTTTCATTTTCAAAATCTCTTAACCTAGCTTTATTTTCAGCTGATTGTAGTGCTTTATTCACCATAATTCCTCCATTTTTTTGTGGAAGGAACTAACCTTATTGTGTTAGAATACATTTATAAAGTTATGTAGTTGAAGGTTAATCCCTTCTTAATATTTTTTAGAAGAAGTCCTCCGAGTCCGCGAAAACTTGAGGGCTTTTTCTTATGTATAATTTTCTACCAAATCCTACATTTTTGCAAACCCTATTTGTAGAATAAACAAGAAAACTCACCTAAAATGTAGGTGAGTTCTTTAGTCTAATAACCCTTTTTCTTTAAATACTTTTCTCAAAGCTTCATTCACCAATTCAGATTTATAACTCCTAGGAACTCGATCAATAATACTTAAAACGTCGTCATCAAAATAAAAACCCCTATATATTCTTTTAGAACGGTCTTTTGGATTCTGTAGCAAAATATCAATTGCATCTACTTTACTAGCATTGGTACTAGCTTTTAAAAAGCTAGTACTAGTACTTTCACTTTCATTTATATTACTAATATTAGCTGCTATTTCACTAGTAGTTTGCGTTTGTTCTGCTAGTACTTTACTATTTTTAGAAACAAGGGTATTAAAATCAACTTCTAAAGGTTCTGGCTCTTCCCCAACATAACGATAAATACTTTGCTTACTGTCCCATTCATACCCTAGTTTCTTAATCCTTAATTGAATGGTCCGAGTACTTACACCATACTGATCAGCTAATTCTTTAATTGTAATTTCTTTCATCATAATTCCATTTAACATCTTTTTTACTAGCATCATACTAGCCTCCACTTCCGTTTTAAAAGTATAGTACTAGTATTCAAATGCAAGATGATATTTCCTCCTATAACTTCTCTTACTT
>NZ_JYOO01000062.1 GCF_000956595.1 Priestia aryabhattai B8W22
CTGCCGCTCTTAAGCGACTTTATTATCTTATCAAGTTACCGACGTAATGTCAACAACTTTTTAAAATTCTTTTTTCAGCTTCGTTGTTACCGTTATGTCTCAACGACGCTTTATAATAATAAAATATATCTTTATTAAAGTCAACAGTTTTTAAGAAAAAAATTCGAAACCATTACTTTTTGATTCAGATAGCTGTTTTATCTAGATCATATCATTATATTGTAGGCAAAAGCTAGGTTTAAACTTTGCCTTCTATATTCTTGAACTCTTCACTTTTTCAATTTCTTCATTTATCAAGAAATTGAAAAAGAGCTGTCCATTAGACAGCCCTTTCTTATTTCCCTTTAAAACTAGGTCTTCTCTTCTCAGCAAATGCTTGAAGCGCCTCTAGACGATCTTCTGTCGGAATTGTTAACTCATATGCTTTTCGTTCAATTTGCAAACCAGTCTGCAAATCAGCCTTCATTCCTTCTTTGATAGCAAATTTTGCTTGCTGAATTGCAATTGGCCCATTTTTCAATAAAAGCGAGATAAAAATATCTGTTGTTTCTTCTATTTGATATCCAGGAGCTACCTTCGTTACTAGACCACATTCTTTCGCTTCTGATGCCGTGAGGCGCTGAGCTGTTAAAATTAGTTCCATTGCTTTTGCTTCCCCAACTAAGCGGGGGAGACGCTGTGTTCCTCCTGCGCCTGGTATAATCGCTAAGCTTGTTTCCGTTAAACCCATAAGCGCTTCTGTTGAAGCAATCCGGAAATCACATGCTAAAGCAAGCTCCATTCCTCCTCCAAATGCATATCCGTTGATGATTGCTATCGTTGGCTGAGGAAGCTGCTCTATCTTAGAAAACACTTCTCCTATTTTGTAAATATTGCGCTTTACCTCTTGGTCAGAGAGGGTTTTACGTTCTTTTAAATCGGCACCTACACTAAAAGATTTTTCACCTGCCCCTTTAAACGTTACAACTCGAACATCTTTTTGAATACGAATCCCTTCAATTACTTCTTCCAATTCTTTAAGCATATCGTAATTAAAAGCATTCATCGCTTCCGGACGGTTCAGTATCACATGGGCGACGTGTCCCTTTATTTCATAAGAAATAGATGACATTCTTTTACCACCTCCAACTTGAAATCGCTTTCATTTCATCACTCCTGAGATACCTGCTGCTTCAGTGCACGCCTTAAAATTTTTCCCGTTGTATTTTTAGGAAGTTCTTTTAAAAATTCAATTTCACTTGGCACTTTATATTTAGCAAGATGCTCTTTGCAGTAGGCAATAAGCTTCTCTTCCGTTATCTCTTGATTATTGCACACCACGTAACACTTCACACATTCACCTAAAGAAGGATCAGGAACTCCGATAACAGCCACTTCTACAATATCCTGATGCGCATATAGCACTTCTTCTACTTCGCGAGGATAAACATTATATCCTCCTACAATAATTAAATCTTTTTTACGGTCAACGATATAAAAATAACCTTCCTTATCCATTCTTGCTAAGTCACCTGTATACAGCCAACCATCTCGGAGAGCATATTCCGTGTCTTCAGGAAGCTTGTAATACCCTTTCATCACGTTAGGGCCTTTGACGATAAGTTCGCCGACTTGTCCTACTTCCACTTCTTCTCCTAGTTCGTTTACCACTTTATTTTCAACATTCATAATAGATGTGCCTATAGAACCGGCTTTTCTCTCTCGGTCAATCGGATTGAAACACGTCACAGGAGAAGCCTCAGATAATCCATACCCTTCTGCTACCATTACTCCAAACTTACGTTCAAAATGGGTTAGAAGTGCCACCGGCATTGATGCCCCGCCTGATATACAAAGCCTTACCGTGTGAAAGTGCTCTTTTTTCCCTTTGTCATGCTGAAGTAAGAAATTATACATTGTCGGAACACCAGCAAAAATAGTCGCTTGTCGATTTTGAATTAATTCAAATATAGAAGATGGACTGAATTTTGGTTCAATTAATATCGTTCCTCCATTCATTAAAGGCGCATTCAATGAAACAGTTAAACAAAATACGTGAAACATCGGCAAAGCAGCTACGACTCGGTCATTCCCATTTATACTTAAATAATCTGCTACGTCTTGAGCGTTTGAATAAATATTCTTATGCGTAAGCATAGCTCCTTTTGGTTTTCCAGTCGTTCCTGACGTATACAGAATGATGGCCACATCTTCTTCTTTTAACTCCAGAAAATCATATGTAGCTTCCCCTCTGTTTACAACCTGCGAAAACGTGTGAAAATAAGAAGGGATATTTTCCACTGTATCTGTCGTTTCACATAAGATAACGTGTTCCAAAAATGGAGTGTGTCCAATGATTTTCTTTAAAACAGGGAGAAGTAAATCAACCGCAATAACTCCTTTTACATCTCCATCCTGAAGCATGTAGCTAATTTCATCCGCTGTGTAAATAGGATTAATGGGTATAACGGTAGCTCCTACTCGAAGGGCACCGTACAATCCAATAACAAAATGAGGCGAGTTGCCGACAATCAAAGCGATATGATCTCCTTTTTTTACACCTAATTGCTTCAGACCATTAGCAAACTTAGATACCGATGCATCAAGATCTGCATAAGATGTTTCCTGATCCATAAAAACATATGCCGATTTTTGTGGAAATTGCTCAGCTGTGTTATGAAGCTGTGCTGACAAATTCATCTCATAACTTCCTCCTTTTAATAACGAATGAATGAACAACCATTCATTATTAAGTCATAATAATGGAAAAATTCTTACTTCTTCTATTCTATTATAATGTTACTGCTGTTCTATTGACAAGACTCATCTGTTTAAAAAGAAAAAAAGCCTGACGTAGCAGACTTTTTTCTTAATAGATTAATTCAACAAACTCTTCTTTTGTAATATTACCAAAATAATGTGGAATATCGATGTCTTCTAAAGCTTGTTCAATAGAAGCTTTTTCATAACGAACACCTGTTAATTTTTCCTGTACTTCCTGGACATCCCCCACTCCAAAGAAATCTCCATAAATGGTGCAAGCATCGATTTTCCCTTTATTCACTTCTAAACGAACGTCAATTTGTCCCACAGGAAAGCGGTGAGAGTGCTGTAAGTTAAATTTAGGTGATTTTCCATAGTTCCAATCCCATGACTGGTAGCGCTCTTTAGAAATTTGATGAATCATTTCCCAATCTTTTTCCGTTAGTTTATATTCTGTTATATTTTCTTCTCCCTCAAAGATATACCGAAGCAGCATTTCTCTAAATTCTTCCACCGTTACTTTCTGTTCTAAAAATTCGCTGATATTTGCTACTCTATTTCGAATAGACTTAATGCCTTTGGATTCAATTTTATCTTTTTTTACTTTTAACGCTGATACCACGTTTTCAATCTCTGAATCAAAAAGAAGAGTTCCATGGCTGAACATTCTTCCTTTCGTCGAAAACTGAGCATTTCCAGAAATTTTACGTCCTTCGGCCATTAAATCATTTCGTCCGCTTAACTCAGCATTAACTCCTAATTTCTTTAACGCTTCCACGACTGGCTCGGTAAACTTTTTAAAATTATGAAAGCTATTTCCATCGTCTTTCGTAATAAAGCTGAAGTTTAAATTTCCTTTATCATGATAAACGGCACCGCCTCCAGATAGACGTCTCACTACATGAATATGCTGATCTTCAACATATTTTGTATTAATCTCCTCAATGGTGTTCTGGTTTTTTCCAATAATAATAGAAGGTTCATTAATATAAAACAGCAGATATGTCTCATTAATATCTAGATGCTTGAGCGCATACTCTTCAATTGCTAAATTAATTCGGGGATCATAATTTTTTTGATTATCAATAAATAACATTCATTTTCCTCCTTGTTATTCCCATACGTATCCTGATTCAGCTAACGTGAGCGTACCTCGATAATGAGCAGCAGCTTCCTCTACTAGCTGCTGATGTTCGCCGTAGTGGGGAAGGTGAGTAAGCATGAGTTGTTTGACACTTGCTTTAGAAGCAAGTGTACCGGCTTCTGTACTTGTCATGTGTCCAGCGCCGCTTCCATCTTGGCTAGCATAAAAATTACATTCACAAATAAGAAGATCTGCATTTTCTGAGAAGGAAACAAATTCTTCTAAATAGCTCGAGTCCGCTGTATACACGACGGTTTGATTGCCAGCACTTATTCTCATGGCATAACAAACGACTGGATGTTTTGTTTTCATAAATTCGATTGTAAAAGGCCCAACTTCAAGTTTTTGACTGGGATCGTACTCTACCCCTTTGGTAATTCCTTTATGAGTAAGTTTGTTGAAGCTTTCCTGATCATATGTATGTCCGTAAATAGAAAGTTCTCTAACAGCGTTCCCTAGATGAGTCTGAATGAGGCGAGCATATTGGAATACTCCGACATCAGCCACGTGATCATGATGATAATGAGATAAAATCATAGCATCTATTTCTTCTGGATTTGCATATTTTTGCAGCTGAGCCAATGCACCGCTTCCGCAATCAACAAGCAGCTGAAATCCATCGTGCTCAATTAAATAGCTAGAAGTAGCTTCTGAAACAGCAGGATACCCTCCCCAAAAACCAATAACAGTTACTTTCATTTCAATCACCCTTTCGTACTATTTTTATTACGTTCAGTATACCCTACTTTTTTTTGAAAACTAACTGAAAGGCACTCGTTTCCGCCATTTTATCGAAATAACTCATTGTTATATAACAAATAACCACTTAGAATAGCAAAATAGGCTAAATTGTTATAAAACATAATTGACATTTTATCATCTGTTATAATACAATGTTAGTAACAAAAACAACGGAGGGGATTTAAAATGTTAGAAAAAATGACTGAATTTTTCAAAAGATTACCCAATAAAAAGTGCGTAGAATGCGGAAACGATATCGAGGAACAGCATGAGTGCTACGGAAACAAATGCGATCACTGTCTAGATATCATGAAATAAAAAAAGCTGAAACTGTTTTATAACAGTTTCAG
>NZ_JYOO01000063.1 GCF_000956595.1 Priestia aryabhattai B8W22
ATATGAGCTGATCAGCAAAATGAAGAGATATATAGGCGGGTTGATTTTTCATAACAAGCATATAACCTTTGAGGGGGCGATTATAGTAATCCGCAGCTTCTATATAATAAATACGCTGAATTAACCTGCTTAAATGAGTTACAAAAGATGGAAGTTGGTGATTAGGAATGGTTTGAATGTAGTCTATGATTTCTTGTTTCGTTTGAAGGCCCGAATGGGTACATTCTAACAGATGAAAAAGCGGATCTGCCGCTATAGTAGATAGTTCAGAATTGTGTTTGATTCTATTCAGCTGGATATGCAGTTCTTTTTTGGACCATCTTTTCGGCACAGCTCTTAGATGTTGATACTGAAAATGTGTATTCATGATAGCTAACACCTTTCGTATTAAAATAATAAAACAACTTATTATTTTAATAACCTTTACACATGAAACTAAAACGTTACAATGTGTAAAGGTGTCATACATCTTATAAAATAAGCTGATAAAAAAGTACATCTTGCCACTGATCAAATTTCCAGCCTACTTCTTTAAATTCTCCGCAAAACGTAAAATTAAATTGCTCATGCATTTTGATACTGATATCATTCCCTTTTGTAATTCCTGAAATAACAACGTGATGGTCGAGTTCTTTAGCTAATTCCAAAATGCGTTTCATAAGCTGTTTTCCAATACCATACCCTTGTTGATTTTTATCAATATAAATCGATAGCTCTACTGTTTGAATGTACGCTTCTTTATCTCGATACGAGGAAAGCGAAGCATAGCCAGCTACTACTCCGTCTTTTTCCGCGACAATAAGCGGAAAAAGTTTATTGCTAATATGATTATTAAACCAGCCTCTTCTTTGTTCCACTGTTACAGGCGTTAAGTCAAAAGTAGCAGCACTTGTTTGAACGGACTGATTATAAATTTCAACAAGCATAGGTAAATCTTCTTCTTTAGCATAACGAATGATCATATGTACAAACTCCTTATAGTATAGAATTATCTTTATTTTACTTCTTTTAAGAAACATAATCTACATAAAAAAACTGATATGCGCGTGCACATCAGTTTTGGTTTTGGGCATATTGAAAGGTTTGAAGGACTTGAAGAGTCTCTTTTGTAGAAACGACCGTTGCAAACTCGCCGTGCAGGGAAGACAGTGCGAATGTATGTACATCTTCTGCGCACAGCTTTGTTTTTCCATCGTAGGACGTACCATCAAAGCAAGCCGTTGCATCGTTCACAACATATGTCCTATACCCTAGATTTCCAGCCATGCGCGCAGTCGTAGAAACGCAGTGATTAGTAGTTAGTCCTATTAAGATAAGCGTATCATAGCCATTTGCTTTTAGATAGCTATCTAACTCTGTTCCAATAAAGCAGCTGTTCACGTGTTTGCGAACTAAGCATTCGTCTTCTTGTGGACCAAATCCTTCCTTGAACTGAAATCCCTTTGAACTTGGGTGTAAAGGCGAATCTGGATTTTCTGATGCATGCTGCACGTGAATGACAGGATAGTCTTGACGCCTCCATGCTTGCAGTAGCGTCAGCATATTCTTTTCTGCATCTAAATTGTTTCTTTCTCCCCACTGAGGTGAATAAAACCCTTCTTGTACATCGATAAGCAGCAACACTGGACGGGAACGTAGCATAAGCATCATCTTCTTTCGTCTTTATTTTAAAATGGAAATAACGTATGTGCATCCATCAGGACCGGCTTTTGAAGAATGAACCGTTTGTTTCGGTAAATGTATCCGATCTCCTGCCTGACATAGAACCGTATCACGTTCAACTGTAAAGTAAATAGATCCTTCAAGTATATGAAGAATTTCATCAGTTGGATGCGTATGAGACGGATGTGTTTGAAAAGCAATATCGTGCTGTACTTCAACGTATCCAGTATACGCCGGAAGCAGCTCTTTAATTACTTCTTCAAACTTTCCGCCAACTCCTTTTTTAATAGAGGCTTTTTTTACGTCCATGCTGCTCACTCCTTTTTAATTTAAATGGACACTGTCCGGTAGTATAGTTATTATCGTCGCGTAAAAAATATTGCTTCCACTCTCGGTTTTCCTGTTGCCCATACCAGCCTAACTCGGGGTGAGCTGATACGTCATCATATGTTTTTAACCGATCGCGGACGACTTTTTGTACGTGCTTCCCTATTTTTGAATCTCCTGTCATACCTTCAAACACCCACCGCGGCTGAAATGTAATCATAAATCCTCTGCTCTTACGGCTTTTACGTAAAGAATGAGCAGGCGTATTACAGACGACAAAAATAGGTTCTCCGTGAAAACAAAATTCCCATAATGCATCTTTCGGGTCTTTTGGAATGTCTCGCGGCCATTTCTTTTGATCAATTTGATGAAGAAACGTCAGCGTATCCCAAAACATCGTTTCGTACTCTTCCATTGAACGTTCTTTATGTTCAGGCTTAAAGAATAACACAAAGGATGTATAGCGACCTATGCTCTTAAATGTATCTATGTATTCTCTAAGTGCCGACGCTGCATGCCTAATATCTTGATAGTTATAAGGAGTAGTCACAAATGAAAAACGCAGTAAATCTTTTTTAAAGCCTTCTACCCCTAACATACAGGGAAATGGATTTTCTTCTGATAATATATCGCTTTGGAAATATTGAAAAGCATCTTTTCCCCAGAACGGGACATGCGTGGACTCTAAAATCTCATTAGCTCGAAAAAGCATTTTTGATGCCATTAAAACCCTCCTTATGGAACTCAACGTTACATGTGTATTAAAAAAAAGAAAAGTTTATGAGTATTTTTAACTAAATGCCGCTTCTAAATTATAAAACTCTAATCTATATATATATAAGCTACTATTGGACAAGTTAGAAAGGAGGCTGTGTTTGTGGAGTGGTTTTTGATTGCTATAAAACAAATAATTCTAGGTATTAGTCTCGCAGCACCGGTAGGCCCAATTAATATAGAAATGATTAAAAGGGGTCTGACAAAAGGATTTTGGGCTTCTTGGCTAGTTGGTTTAGGAGGTATGACGGCCGATATTTTATTTATGCTCCTCATTTTAATAGGGTTAACATCTTTTGTTCAGATGCAGGCCGTTACTGTTGCACTGTATGCAACTGGCTTTGTCATGCTCACATTTATTGGCTTTCAAAGTATGAAACAAGCTGTCTCTGGTTCCTTTTCAGTAGATGTAAATCCCCCCCCTGCTAAAAGAGACAAGTCATTTTTTACAGGTTTCTTCATTGCTCTTATGAACCCTTTAAATATTGTGTTTTGGTTTGGCGTATTTGGGTCAAGCTTAAGCGAAAGCCTCCGAAGTCAAACGTGGCTATCCGTCTTTTTTCACAGCTTCTTTATTATTTTTGGCATCATTCTTTGGAATTTAAATATTGCGAGCAGTATTCATTTCACAAAAAAATTTATCACACCTAAGCTTCTTAGCTTCATTACGTTAGGTGCCGGTTTTTTACTTTTTTTATTTGGCTGCCAATTCGGTTTTAAATGTGTATCCTTACTTATAGGCTGAGCTTTTAGCGATGAGTTCAATAAGAGTGTCATTTACTTTCTCACGTTCATCGTAAAAAAGGCCGTGTCCACTATTTTCAAATGGAATAAGTGTAGAAAATGAAATATGGCGATTCATAACTTTTGCAAGATCAAATGGACAAATTTGATCTTTTTTTCCGTGTAATATATATGTCTCAGCGAAAATTTGACTCAAATCTTCCTGCAAGTCTTCGTCTCGTAAAGACACCGCAGTTTTAATCGTTCCATGGCCAGATGCTTCTAAACCTAAATCTTGAAACCATCCTCTAAAAGCTGAGCTGGTAGGCTGATTAAAAAACTTTTCCCCAAAGTTTTCAAGCATGTTAGGACGATCTCTATACGTATTTTGAATAATTGTATTTACTTCTTCAATAGGAAGTCCATATGGAAAATCAGTTTTTTGAATAAATCTTGGAGCCGCTGTCCCTAATAAAATTAACTTCTTCACTCCATATCCTAAGTGTCTGCTCATATATCGAATGGCAATGGCTCCCCCCATAGAAAAGCCTACTAGCGTATAATTTTTAAGTCCCATTTTTTCTACTAACATGCGAATATCATCTGCTAATTGATTGTAAGAATAGCCGGTGAAAGGCGCATCTGATTTTCCAAATCCGCGAAGATCAGGGGCGATACATCGAATACCGCGGGCCGGAAGCGTTGTAAATTGGTATTCGTACATTTTAGCGTTAACAGGCCACCCGTGAAGGAAAAGAACAGGTTCCCCTTTTCCAATATCCCGAACAAAAAGTTTTGTCTTAGGAGTTACGTGAATAAAAGAGTTCATGTATAACACCTCCTAGATGTTCTTTTATATATATGTTTAGGACAATTTGAACATTCAAAAGTTTCTTAAAGGCTTGTGTAGGAGGTGTATTATGTCTATTTGGGATAAGGAGTAGGAAAATGATTTTATGATGTTTATTTAGAACATAGTTTAATTTAAAAAATATTAAACAAAAAAAAGTAGT
>NZ_JYOO01000064.1 GCF_000956595.1 Priestia aryabhattai B8W22
CCGCCGCTCTTGAGCGACTTTTTTATATTAACAAGTTGCCTTTCATTTGTCAACAACTTTTTAATATTTTATTTCTGATGAATTGCGATTGCTTTCCAATCACTCATCAGCGACATTTAATAATTTAACATCTGTATTATATAAAGTCAATACTTTTTGGAAAGTTTTTTTCGTTTTATTAAAAAACCTTGTTTACTTCCCTGCTTTCACTGAACCTTAGCAAGATCTTTGAAAGGATTTGATACTTCTCTTGAATGTTTCGTTCAAGAACTACCTGATTCAAACTTTGTTGAAAAACAACGTTTGTTCTCTTCATTTCTTCTCTGAGTAGTGCTTCTAACTCTAAACACTCCACCTGATTAAATAAACAAATTTTCATTGATTCACCTGCTTTTTGCGACATTGATTCTCAAACATCAAAATAAAATCAGTCGTTCTTTTCCTTACCTGTTATTAATTGTAGACAAAACGCATACAAATTAGACAAGTACTACTTATTAAATGAGGTGACAAAATGAATATGTTTTATACTATTCGAGCTAAAAGAATCAAACAAACAATGCTTATCGTAGTTGCTGCTTTTTTTACAAGCTTTTTTCTTTATGCTCAGCAGACGTTTCACTTCCCTGTGTTTTCAACAGATAATGGTCCACGAGCTGTTTATAAGGCGGATGATAAAAATCCCGAAGTCGCTCTTACATTTAACATCAGCTGGGGAGACGAAAGAGCTATTCCTATTCTAAATGAACTGAAAAAACAGCATATTGAACATGCTACTTTCTTTTTATCTGCTTCATGGGCTGAACGTCACCCAGATGTTGTAGAGCGCATTAAGAAAGAAGGTCACGAAATTGGCACAATGGGCTATGACTATACTTCTTATACAAGCCTAAAACCTAATGAGATTAGACAGGATCTTGCAAAATCAAAGAAAGTATTTGATTCTCTAGGCCTTAAAGATGTTCACCTTCTTCGTCCTCCTAACGGGCAATTTAATAAAGACATCTTAAAGTTAACAGCAGATATAGGATATACTACTGTTCACTGGAGCATTGACTCTAAAGACTGGACAAATCCAGGGGTTAAAAAGATTGTATCGAATGTTACAAAGCCTTTAGACGGGGGAGATATTATATTGCTGCACGCGTCTGACTCCGCTCAACAAACAGCAAAGGCTATTCCATATATCAAGAATTCATTACAAAATAAAAAAGTCTCAAACGTAAGTGTTTCAACATTAATTTCAAATTCAAAAACCCAGGTAAAAGATATCCGCTAAGATCTATACCCACTGTATATGGAAAGCAAAAGCAGACAAATATGCTATTTGTCTGCTTTTGCTATTCTTGCATGCGTAAGAAGTTTCGGCAAAATAAGAAGTTGATACATATTACAAATTAGAAGTGGAAACAACATAAGGTAAAGCCAGCTTTCTTCGTTCGTTCGCAGCGCTGGGAACCATTCAATTGTCGTTACAACAATCATAAAAAACAGCGCTGGTACAAAAGCCTCTTTATTCGTCTGCTTTTTCTTTGCATACGCCACTAACAACCCCACTGCTAACAAGAAAACGCTTAACAAAATATACTTACCTATGCCTTCTCCCGTTTGTTGGAAGAACTTATATCGAAAATAAGCAACGTCAAATAATACAAATAAAACAAATACAATTTGAACCGATTTCCAAAGAGATGCAGATTTAAAAATTCCCAACCCAAATCTGTGAATAGTTAAATATGCAAAAAAACCCATTTGGCTAATTAAACTAAAAATAAACCCTACTCCTACGAGCCATGTTAAAACAGCAACAATTTCTCCTATCTTTCCTTGTTGAAATAAGTGACCGTATTCCCCCCAGCGCACCGCAAACCCAACAACAGCTGTACTTATACCCCCAACAGCTAACGTGGTTAGAAATAGACGAACCCAATTTCGACTATTCACTTCCATCTCCCCCATAAGTTACAAAATTGTACCTTTTCATAAATTGTACCAATCACGTTTTGAAAAATCTAGAGCTCTTTTATGAATAAAAAACCTTGTTTATCTCATATTAAGCGTAAGCATATTAGGAAAGGAGCTCATTACTATGAAAAAGCGACTCATGCTCCTCATTTATATAGGAATGTGTATGCTTTTAGCTACAGCCTGTGCACCGCAAGATGAAGAGAACAATGGTATGGATTATGATCAAACAAAGAAAATGGTTGTTGATATTTTAAAAACAGATGAAGGAAAAAAAGCAGTCGAGGCAATTATGAAAGACCCTTCTGTTAGACAAGATATTTTAATGGATCAAAACGCGATAAAAGATACAATTTCTCAAACCCTCGTATCAGATAAAGGCGTGGAATTTTGGAAAAAAGCCATGGATGATCCGAAGTTTGCTGAAAGCTTTGCTAAAAGTTTGGAAAAAGAAAATAAGACGGTCATCAAACAACTAATGAAAGATCCTGAATATCAAGGAATGCTTCAAGATGTTTTAAAGGATCCGGCTATGGAAAAAGAAGTACTGACTGTTTTAAAGAGTAAAGAATATCGCACTTATTTACAAAAGATTATGACCGAAACGTTTGATAGCCCTCTTTATCAATCTAAAATTCAAGACATTCTTTTGAAAGCCGCTGAAGAAACACAAGGTGGACAAAAACAAAGCAGCGACGATGGTGGTTCTTCTTCCGCTGGATCTGACTCAGGCGGAGAACAGCAACAACAGTGATTAAATACGCATCTCATATGAGATGCGTATTTAATTATGTCATTTATTTTTATTAAAAAACCTAAATGACTTCTTTATATTTCTTAATACTTAGTATTTTTATTGGAATTGTAAACTTTAATTCTTAGCTTTATGGTAAAATATTAGAAATTAACACAATCGTTTTATAGCAAAAGGAGGGAATTCGATGGAATTTCGCGTTATTAAAACGTTTCAAACCATTGTTCGTTTAGGAAGCTTTCAATTAGCCGCTGAATATTTAAAGTACTCTCAGCCTACTATTACATTGCACATTCAAAAGTTAGAATCCGAACTAGGATTTAAGCTTTTAGAACGTGGAAAAAGCATTAAACTTACTGAAGCAGGTAAAATCTTTTACGAGCGGGCAAATATCTTACTAAAGGAATATGAATACCTAAATAACACCTTAAAGGATTATTCAACAGGCGAAGCTGGCACTATCCGTATAGGTGCTGCAGAGCCTACAGCAAGCAGTCGACTGCCTTCCATTCTCTCATTATTTAAAAAAAGATATCCCAACACAGAAATTAGCTTACTCGTTGCAGACGAAAAGCACCTTCATCAACATATACGCAATCAAGAAATTGATTTCGCGATTGGCACTGTCTCAGAATCGTTCAGAGATATAGAATTTGAGGCATTGCTAACGGAAAAACTTGTGCTGCTACTACCATTCAATCATGCTCTAACAAAAAGAAAAACAATCTTTGCAAAAGATTTAATACACGAAACGCTGATTACAGCTGGGCAATCTTCCGTTCAAAAGAAAATTGAGCAGCTAATCTTTGAACGAACAGGACAGCTGCCTGCTAAAGTCCAGTTAGGCACTATTAGCACACTTCAGCATTTTGTAAAAGAAAACTTAGGAATAGCCGTTGTTCCACAAATAAGCGCAACTCTTCCGCCAGATCAAGTGGTGGTTAAAACGATTCATGACTTACATGAGGGCCCTGCAATCGGCATTTTAAAGCACCAGTCTCACACCGTAAGTACAGCTGGAAAAACATTTTTAGCTCTCTTAAAGCAAAACCTTGCATTTGATTTTAAAAAGGCGCAGATTGAACTCTCTGTATAACAACAAAAAAG
>NZ_JYOO01000065.1 GCF_000956595.1 Priestia aryabhattai B8W22
CGCTATGGGAAATCTCATCTTGAGGGGGGCTTCATGCTTAGATGCTTTCAGCACTTATCCCGTCCACACATAGCTACCCAGCGATGCCTTTGGCAAGACAACTGGTACACCAGCGGTGTGTCCATCCCGGTCCTCTCGTACTAAGGACAGCTCCTCTCAAATTTCCTACGCCCACGACGGATAGGGACCGAACTGTCTCACGACGTTCTGAACCCAGCTCGCGTACCGCTTTAATGGGCGAACAGCCCAACCCTTGGGACCGACTACAGCCCCAGGATGCGATGAGCCGACATCGAGGTGCCAAACCTCCCCGTCGATGTGGACTCTTGGGGGAGATAAGCCTGTTATCCCCGGGGTAGCTTTTATCCGTTGAGCGATGGCCCTTCCATGCGGAACCACCGGATCACTAAGCCCGACTTTCGTCCCTGCTCGACTTGTAGGTCTCGCAGTCAAGCTCCCTTGTGCCTTTACACTCTACGAATGATTTCCAACCATTCTGAGGGAACCTTTGGGCGCCTCCGTTACATTTTAGGAGGCGACCGCCCCAGTCAAACTGCCCACCTGACACTGTCTCCCGGCCCGATCAGGGCCGCGGGTTAGAATTTCAATACAGCCAGGGTAGTATCCCACCGACGCCTCCACCGAAGCTAGCGCTCCGGCTTCTCAGGCTCCTACCTATCCTGTACAAGCTGTACCAAAATTCAATATCAGGCTACAGTAAAGCTCCACGGGGTCTTTCCGTCCTGTCGCGGGTAACCTGCATCTTCACAGGTACTATAATTTCACCGAGTCTCTCGTTGAGACAGTGCCCAGATCGTTACGCCTTTCGTGCGGGTCGGAACTTACCCGACAAGGAATTTCGCTACCTTAGGACCGTTATAGTTACGGCCGCCGTTTACTGGGGCTTCGATTCAGAGCTTCTCCCAAAGGATAACCCCTCCTCTTAACCTTCCAGCACCGGGCAGGCGTCAGCCCCTATACTTCGCCTTGCGGCTTCGCAGAGACCTGTGTTTTTGCTAAACAGTCGCCTGGGCCTATTCACTGCGGCTCTCTCGGGCTATACACCCTACCAGAGCACCCCTTCTCCCGAAGTTACGGGGTCATTTTGCCGAGTTCCTTAACGAGAGTTCTCTCGATCACCTTAGGATTCTCTCCTCGCCTACCTGTGTCGGTTTGCGGTACGGGCACCTCCCGCCTCGCTAGAGGCTTTTCTTGGCAGTGTGGAATCAGGAACTTCGGTACTATAATTCCCTCGTCATCACAGCTCAGCCTTTATGATGAGCGGATTTGCCTACTCATCAGCCTAACTGCTTGAACGCGCATATCCAGCAGCGCGCTTACCCTATCCTACTGCGTCCCCCCATTACTCAAACGGCGGGGAGGTGGTACAGGAATATCAACCTGTTGGCCATCGCCTACGCTTTTCAGCCTCGGCTTAGGTCCCGACTAACCCTGAGCGGACGAGCCTTCCTCAGGAAACCTTAGGCATTCGGTGGACAAGATTCTCACTTGTCTTTCGCTACTCATACCGGCATTCTCACTTCTAAGCGCTCCACCAGTCCTTACGGTCTGACTTCGCAGCACTTAGAACGCTCTCCTACCACTGACATCAAAGATGTCAATCCACAGCTTCGGTGATACGTTTAGCCCCGGTACATTTTCGGCGCAGAGTCACTCGACCAGTGAGCTATTACGCACTCTTTAAATGGTGGCTGCTTCTAAGCCAACATCCTGGTTGTCTAAGCAACTCCACATCCTTTTCCACTTAACGTATACTTGGGGACCTTAGCTGGTGGTCTGGGCTGTTTCCCTTTTGACTACGGATCTTATCACTCGCAGTCTGACTCCCATGGATAAGTCTTTGGCATTCGGAGTTTGACTGAATTCGGTAACCCGTTGGGGGCCCCTAGTCCAATCAGTGCTCTACCTCCAAGACTCTTACAACATGAGGCTAGCCCTAAAGCTATTTCGGAGAGAACCAGCTATCTCCAGGTTCGATTGGAATTTCTCCGCTACCCACACCTCATCCCCGCACTTTTCAACGTGCGTGGGTTCGGGCCTCCATTCAGTGTTACCTGAACTTCACCCTGGACATGGGTAGATCACCTGGTTTCGGGTCTACAACCACATACTAAACGCCCTATTCAGACTCGCTTTCGCTACGGCTCCGCCTTATCAGCTTAACCTTGCATGGGATCGTAACTCGCCGGTTCATTCTACAAAAGGCACGCCATCACCCGTTAACGGGCTCTGACTACTTGTAGGCACACGGTTTCAGGATCTCTTTCACTCCCCTTCCGGGGTGCTTTTCACCTTTCCCTCACGGTACTGGTTCACTATCGGTCACTAGGTAGTATTTAGCCTTGGGAGATGGTCCTCCCAGCTTCCGACGGAATTTCACGTGTTCCGCCGTACTCAGGATCCACTCAAGAGGGAACGAAGTTTCAACTACAGGGTTGTTACCTTCTTCGACGGACCTTTCCAGGTCGCTTCATTTACTTCGTTCCTTTGTAACTCCGTATAGAGTGTCCTACAACCCCAAGAGGCAAGCCTCTTGGTTTGGGCTAATTCCGTTTCGCTCGCCGCTACTCAGGAAATCGCATTTGCTTTCTCTTCCTCCGGGTACTTAGATGTTTCAGTTCCCCGGGTCTGCCTTCAATATCCTATGTATTCAGATAAAGATACTGTTCCATTACGAACAGTGGGTTTCCCCATTCGGAAATCTCCGGATCAAAGCTCACTTACAGCTCCCCGAAGCATATCGGTGTTAGTCCCGTCCTTCATCGGCTCCTAGTGCCAAGGCATTCACCGTGCGCCCTTTCTAACTTAACCATTAGCGAATAAATGGTACAACATAATGTTGTGTTATTTATTGGTTTGATTAAAGAAAAGTTTCACTTTTCCTCAGCAATTACTGTTATCTAGTTTTCAAAGAACAAT
>NZ_JYOO01000066.1 GCF_000956595.1 Priestia aryabhattai B8W22
CTTCTATCTGCTTTTTGTACATTCTCCGCTTTTACATGTTGAGTATAATCGCGTCACTTTCTCATCTTCGAAATGATCAATTGTGCAGTTACATGTTTGACATACGATTGTTCCCATTTTGTAAACTCCCCTTTAACCGTCTTTTTTTGTAAGCGTTTTACAACTCTTGATATTATATTATTATGTCACATTAAATATGTCAACAACTAATTAGTATGTCACATTAAAAATATTTTTCTCATAAATGTTATATTTGTTTTCAAAAAGCTGGACGCTTAGCATCATCTCTATTTATATGAAAAAACAATGTCTAATTTCACATCTATTTCAGCACTTTAAAATACTTACGAAAAATAAGAATTTGAGCTCTTGCCGTTTTTTCTTACTAATAGGGTAGACATTTCATACAAACTTTACTAGAATGTATAACCATGTGGTTTCATGTATAGCTAAAAAGGTTATATGAGAAACTATGTTATGTAAAATAGAATAGGAAAGGAGTGATAATCGATGAAAAAACTGACTCCCGTTTTTATCCTTTCGGTTATTATTGCTGCAGTATTTATCGTATGGGGTGTTATTCCTGAATCTGTGCTAGGAAGCGCAGCGCTTACACCTGTCACATCGGCAATACATAGTTTTATCATCGAGAAATTTGGCTGGTATTACTTATTAGCAGCTACATTATTCTTAGTTTTTACGCTGTACTTAATTTTTTCAAAGTACGGAAACATTAAATTAGGTAAACCTGACGAAAAACCTCAGTATGGTTATGTCTCTTGGTTTGCCATGTTATTTAGTGCTGGTATGGGGATTGGACTTGTATTCTGGGGTGTTTCAGAACCAATCAATCATTTTCATACTCCACCTTCTGGTGAAGGCGGTACAGCAGAATCAGCTCGTGCAGCTCTACGTTATTCGTTTTTCCACTGGGGTTTACATCCTTGGGCTATTTATTCCGTTCTTGCACTCGCCCTTGCATATTTTCAATTTAGAAAAGGTTACCCGTTCATCATCAGTAATATTTTACGTCCACTATTAGGAAAACGTGTGGACGGACCTCTTGGAACGGTCATAAACGTCATCGCCGTATTTGCAACTATTTTTGGGGTGGCAACATCTCTAGGACTGGGCGCTATTCAAATTACCGGTGGAGCCTCTTACTTGTCGCCAAGCATTGATAATAATTTCACGACTCAATTAATTGTTATTATTATCGTGACGTTCTTGTTCATGCTGTCAGCACAGACAGGTCTGAACAAAGGTATTAAGTATTTGAGTAACATTAATATTATTTTAGCTATTCTGTTAATGCTATTCTTGTTATTTGCAGGTCCAACCAACTTTATTATGGACTTATTCGTTACAACAATTGGCAGCTACATTCAAAACTTGCCGTCGATGAGTTTTCGATTGAGCCCGTTTGATAACAGCACCTGGGTTCAAGATTGGACAATTTTCTACTGGGCATGGTGGATTGCTTGGGCACCGTTCGTTGGTACGTTCATTGCTCGTATTTCACGAGGTAGAACCATTCGAGAATTTTTAATTGGTGTACTAGCTGTTCCGACCGTATTTGGCGGATTATGGTTTGCCGTATTCGGAGGTTCTGGGGTCTACTTAGACTTTTTCAAGGATCTTCCTGTTATGGATGTTATCAATAATAAAGGAACAGAAGTTGCTTTATTCTACGTACTTGAACAGTTTCCATTTGGTACGTTCATGTCCATTGTCGCTATTTGTTTAATTGCTACATTCTTCATTACATCAGCTGACTCAGCTACATTTGTTTTAGGAATGCAGACAACAAATGGTGATCTAAATCCTTCAGGCTCTATTAAGCTTACGTGGGGCTTAATTCAATCGTTAACAGCAATCATTCTGCTTTGGACAGGTGGCTTGGATGCGCTCCAAACGGCTGCGATTATAGCAGCACTTCCATTTTCAATTGTGCTGGTGTTAACGGTCTTCTCATTAATGAAAGCATTTAAAGAAGAAGGCGCATTAAAAAAAGAAAGAAATCTGT
>NZ_JYOO01000067.1 GCF_000956595.1 Priestia aryabhattai B8W22
AATCTAGGACGTCAATATACTTTATGCAGCTTTTTATACATCGTTGATTTATCAACGTTTGGCCTCGGGCTGAGTGACAAATAGATGTATAAAAAACGTACCTTTTATTCATATGTTACGCTCTGATAAAGTATAAATAAAAAATTTACCACTGTATTCAATTTACATAATCCAAGTATAATTAGAGAGATAGAGGAAAGAAGGGATTATGTGTGCAAAAATAAAATGAATCAGTTGTTTGAAGACCAAAAGAGTGTTCATGTACTGTATTCCTATAACGAGTCAGAAGATTATATAAGACAAGCTGTTAATTATATCCAAAATGGAATTTTTGCTGGAAATTGCATTATTCTTATTGAAAATGACCGTTTATATCCTTTCATTCATAACGAACTAAAAACACTATTGACCACAGATCAAATGAAAATGATAAACCGTATTAACAATTTCGATTTCTATTATTCAAGCGGTAGTTATCATCCACCTGCAATTCTCGATTACTTTAATAAAACCGTACAACCTTACTTAGAAAAAGGAATTTCTTTTAGATCATGGGCACATGTAGAATGGAGTAGTATGGAAGATCCTCTGCATATAATCGAAGATTTTGAAAAGATAGCAGATAATGCTGTAAATCAACTATCATTTCCATTAATTTGTGCATATAAAAGTGAGAGAATGCCAGAATACCTGAGAAATATTTTAATGGAAACACACCCTTATATTCTTTTAGAAGATGATTTAATTCTCTCTGAACAATACCCATCATCAACTGATGTGAAATAAAAAAACAATGAGTATGATTACTTAAGCGTTTTTTATTTCTCCTTTTAGATCTAACAATGCTTTGACCTTACAACGGAAAAATGTACTCTTTATAGAAATAAGATGATATTATTAATTTGCAGTTATCTTTTCTTTATTTGTTATACATTTGAACTCTTTTAAAAAGCTATCTAATTTCTATGTAAAGCCAATGCTCATAGAAATTAGATAGCTTTTTTATGCTAATAAAAAATGTTGAAAAAGGAGGAAAAATATTATGTTAACCAGAAATGAATTTTTCTTATTCAACAGAGAACTATTATTTTTAATGGATCAACACTCTACATGTACTGATTCTAGTCTAAAAGAGATGCTAGTCACACAGATTGCTCTTATGCTTGCTGTTCTTAGATAAATTGCATATTAATTTTATTATCTTTCTATTTCTTGATCCCTACGCTTATTACGCTTGTGAATTCCCCCAACATGTTGAAAAAACGAAATCTGTTTCATTTTCTCCACATTCTTATCAATCCAATTCAAGGCTTTTTCCTTCCAGGCTTTCAATGTCTTATTCTCTTTTCTTAATTCATGAAGCTGCTCATTCGCCTTATCTAACTCTTCTTTTGACACATAATCCTTTTATACATATGCAGAACGTTTCAAATAATTGATTTTGTATACAAATATGATATATTAAAATTCAGACTATTTTTTACAAATTTCAACGTAACCCTATTTTTAAGCAACCTCCCGTCCACTGCAGAGGTTGCTCTTTTATTTTGTATATATAGCAACATATTAAAAATAGCCCCTAATTACAGAACGTGATAATCTATGAATGTTTCATACTTCGAATACGTATGAACAAACCCTTACAAAAAA
>NZ_JYOO01000069.1 GCF_000956595.1 Priestia aryabhattai B8W22
AAGCTGCGCTTTTTTTTGTTGAGTTAAAAACGAGTGGAAGCCGCTGTTTTTTTAGGTTTGCTCATTGCTTTTTTTAGTACTTCAGAAAAATAAGGCTCTCCGCTAGGATTTTGCTGTCTTAGCAAGTCAATGGTTCCTTTCACGTCATCCATAGCTCTGTGAGCGTGCTCTCTCTCAATATTATGATGGTCAAGAAGCGTTGTTAGTTTTTTATTAGGAAAGCCGTACTCTTTCCATTTGACAGCACGCATAGAGCAGTGCCATTTTTGGTTAAATAAAGATGGATACCGTTTTAAAAGAAAACTGCGATCGAAAGAAGCATTATGAGCGATGATAGCCGAAACGCTAGTTAACAGCGATTCCACTTTTTTATCGTCTAATGTTTTATTTTTGACCATTTCATTTGTAATTCCCGTTAAGTTTGTAATGTAAGGGAAAATGGGAGTTGAAGGCATATTAAATTCTTCATACTCTTCTACAATGTCGATTATTTCTCCGGTAGAAGAATCATAAGAAACAACAGCAATTGCTAGTTCGATAATATCGCATGTTTGAGCACTTAATCCCGTTGTTTCAACATCTAAAACGGCTGCTAATTTCACTTGTTCAGTTGACAACTCGTCGCCCTCCCTTTCTATTTATTATTCTATTAGCTTATCATTTTTTAACAGAAAACGTTAGTAAAAAAGATGAGCAAGCACGTACACGGGTTTATTTTATACGCCCACGTGGAAAAGGAATTTACTTTTTTAAAGGAAATGACAATAGCAAAGGAGAATAGTAATATTTACTCATCTAAATTAAGTCTTCATTGAAAATAAGGAAATGAAGGAAGAAGGGGATCGTTATCATGCAATTGCTGTATATGGTACTTTTTCTTGTCTTAATTTTTTGGGGAATTACATCTTTTATTCATTACAGGAATCAAACTATTAAAGTTCGTTTGAACAAACATTATACGAATGCAGTAGAATGGATTGAAGCTGTGAAACAAGAGCTAGAAAAGCAAGGGAAATCCGTGAGTTATGAAGGGGATTTCTTGTTTAAAATTGATGAAAAGCCTTATGAAATCGCAGCGCGTAATATGTCTATTTGGAGCACGTCGCTCTATCATATCTTGCTGCAGCGTCAAAAAGAACATTCTTAAATTTACTTGCATACAGAAAGAAAAAAATCACTTCTCCTCTATC
>NZ_JYOO01000070.1 GCF_000956595.1 Priestia aryabhattai B8W22
GGAGCTGTTCGCTCTGGAAGCCGGTCAGCAAAAGGCAAGCCTGATCACCATCTTCAGCATGGTGTTTGGCGCACTGCTGTTCTCCACTCTGGCGGTGCTGGTTTTCAGCTTGTTGCTGGCCTTGTACTTCTGGCCTACGGATTATCGTTACTGGGCTTTGGGAGTGCTGGTCGTTCTGTATGCCGGTTTGGGGGTGGGCTTTTCCTGGCCGTACGCCGCCGTCTGACCACAGGCCCTATTCCTTTTCAGCCACCTTGTCCGAGTTGCGTCGCGATGTCGCATTTATGAGCGCTTGAGGGATTCCGAGGGAGACGGCAAATGAGCACGAAGCAAGAGAGCATGTCCGCCCAGGAGCGGGCTGTGCGTATTGAACTGTTGCGAGTCCGCGCCTCGTTGGAGCGGCAGACCATGTCGTCCCAGATCCACTCCCTGGGCGAAGATTTAAGCCCCGGTAATTTGTGGAACAGCGTCAAGCCTTCGGGTTTGAGCATGGGCGGTGTGGTCACTAGCGCGCTGTCCTTGTCGCGCCGTTATCCGTTCCTGTTGTCCGGTGCTTCTGCCGTGCTGAGCAGTTTCGGCGGGCGCTGGATGCGTATCGGGGCTTTGGCTCTGGGAGCCTGGAAGCTGTTTGATTCTTCCAAGTCGGCACGCGAGAAAGCACGCAATGTACTGGTTCCGGTACGACGCAAAACCGATGTGGACGAGTAAGTCTGCTTGTCTGTTTGAAAACCGGCCCAGGCCGGTTTTTTTTTTGCCTGCCGCAAGCTCGGCGTTCTGCCTGACTGGTTTTTGAAGGCGGCAAGGCTTATGCTCCGATAATAAATAATTCCAGAACAAAGCTACCCACATCAGGAGACATAGCCCGTCATGCAGGTGCCATTACTGAATG
>NZ_JYOO01000071.1 GCF_000956595.1 Priestia aryabhattai B8W22
GTTAACATAAAACGCGTTATAGGTAGCAAAAGACGTTAGAGCATTAATCTAACGTCTTTTAGTAATTAATTTATCTTAAAGAAATCTTCAATCATTTGATCAGTTTCATCAGGACTTCGTAGTTCGACTATATTATCATTTTCATCATACGTATAATGATTCTTGAATTGGAAGGGCATAGCTTCATATTGTTTTTCTACTTGCTCCAATACTTGATGAAAGCAGTTATAATTGTATTCCTTAATTAGATAAGGTAATCCACTTGGTGAACGCAAATATTCGTATTCCTTATAATTGTAAGGGGTGTGTTCAGGTCTCTTTATCAAGATTTTCATGAAATGATTCATAGTTTTACTTATTTCATGTTCTTCAACGTATTTCACTAAGCCACGTACAGCTATTAATTTCATTTCTAAATCTCGCTCTTTCTTATAGGCCTTTTGAAAAAATTCATGAAGCTGAGAGTTGTAGATATCTCGTAAGACTAAAAGTAATTTATGACGTAGAGAAATGTCCTTTACGTTGAAATATAAATACCTCAAAGGTTCAAGATCCTCGACTTCCACTAATTTTGGCTCTAAATTAAAAATTGATTCTCTAAAATCCATATTACCTTCATAAAAAGAACCAGTTTCGTAAGCACTAGATAAAGCTTTATTTATCAATCCAAATCCTCCTAGAAAATTAAAGATATATATAATTAAACATACCTATGATTAATTGTATATGATATACAGATCTAGTTTACATAATGTCTCTTTCCGGTACACATCACAAAAAGGAACCCTTATGGGAGTAAGGGTTC
>NZ_JYOO01000072.1 GCF_000956595.1 Priestia aryabhattai B8W22
CGTGGAGCGGAAGACGAGGTTCGAACTCGCGACCCCCACCTTGGCAAGGTGGTGTTCTACCACTGAACTACTTCCGCGCATATATGAAATTAATGAAAGATGCGGGTGAAGGGACTTGAACCCCCACGTCGTAAGACACTAGATCCTAAGTCTAGCGCGTCTGCCAATTCCGCCACACCCGCGTGTGAATATAAATGGTGAGCCATGAAGGACTCGAACCTTCGACCCTCTGATTAAAAGTCAGATGCTCTACCAACTGAGCTAATGGCTCGAAAAAAATGGTGCCGGCAAGAGGACTTGAACCCCCAACCTACTGATTACAAGTCAGTTGCTCTACCAATTGAGCTACACCGGCGTGCAATCTCTGACTTAAATAGTCGATGGTGGAGGATGACGGGATCGAACCGCCGACCCCCTGCTTGTAAGGCAGGTGCTCTCCCAGCTGAGCTAATCCTCCGATATAACAGCCTGGCAACGTCCTACTCTCACAGGGACAAAGTCCCAACTACCATTGGCGCTAAAGAGCTTAACTTCCGTGTTCGGTATGGGAACGGGTGTGACCTCTTCGCTATCGCCACCAGACATATTACATTATACACTATTCTATAAAGAAAGCAATACTTATTTTGAAAGATTTATTCTTTCAAAACTAGATAACAGTTTGCTGAGTAAAGCTTACGCTTTTAAAAGTTTGGTTAAGTCCTCGATCGATTAGTATCAGTCAGCTACACATGTCGCCACGCTTCCACCTCTGACCTATCAACCTGATCATCTTTCAGGGATCTTACTAGCTTA